>CBFHKZ010000011.1:0-1504 GCA_965656545.1 Flavobacteriaceae bacterium | reverse complement strand
AACAATTAAATACGATTCAAATTGGCGGTTTTAAACTCGGGTTTTGGTTTGCACAGCAAGGTTCCATTTTTGGATTTGTGATCATCATCTTTACCTATATCTTCCTTATGAATCGTTTGGATAATAAATTAAATAAAGAAAACTAGATGGAACTTCAATATTGGATTTGGATTGCTGTTGGATTGAGTTTTTCACTATACATAGGTATAGCTATTTGGTCACGTGCTGGCTCAACAAAAGAATTTTATGTAGCAGGGGGTGGGGTGCATCCCATTGCCAACGGTATGGCAACGGCAGCCGACTGGATGTCTGCTGCCTCGTTTATTTCCATGGCGGGCATTATATCGTTTAGTGGCTATGACGGCTCTGTGTACCTTATGGGCTGGACAGGCGGCTATGTACTGCTGGCACTGCTCTTAGCCCCTTATTTACGAAAGTTTGGCAAGTTTACGGTGCCTGACTTTATTGGCGACCGTTACTACTCAAACACAGCACGCTCGGTAGCCGTTTTCTGTGCGCTTATTGTATCCTTTACTTATATCGCTGGGCAGATGCGCGGCGTGGGTGTGGTGTTTTCAAGATACCTAGAGGTGGATATCGTCACGGGTGTACTTATAGGCATGGGAATTGTATTGTTTTACGCCGTGCTCGGCGGTATGAAAGGGATTACCTATACGCAAGTGGCACAATACTGCGTACTCATTTTTGCCTTTATGGTGCCTGCGGTGTTCATATCGTTTTTGGTAACGGGCAACGTAGTGCCACAACTCGGCTTTGGCGCTACAGATGCTGAAGGGGTTTATCTTTTGGATAAACTGGATGGGTTGCATAAGGAATTGGGCTTCCATGAATATACTTCTGGCAGCAAATCGATGTTTGATGTCTTTTGCATTACCATGGCGCTAATGGTAGGTACAGCAGGATTGCCACACGTAATCGTACGCTTCTTTACGGTTAAGAAAGTCAGCGATGCTCGTAAGTCCGCTGGATGGGCCCTGTTGTTTATTGCCATTCTATACACTACGGCTCCGGCCATAGCTGTATTCTCAAGAACAAACCTAATTGAAACCGTAAGCGACAAACCGTACGAGCAAATGCCCTATTGGTTTGAAAAGTGGGAAACCACCGGATTGCTTGGTTTTCAAGACAAAAACAGCGATGGCCTTATTCAATATACGGCAGATGCTGCAACCAACGAATTGGATGTGGATGTGGATATCATGGTACTTGCCAATCCAGAGATTGCCGATTTACCCAATTGGGTTATTGCCCTATTAGCAGCAGGTGCATTGGCGGCTGCCTTATCCACAGCAGCAGGCTTGCTGTTGGTGATTTCATCAGCGGTGTCACACGATCTACTCAAAAAAATGGTGATGCCCGACATTTCCGATAAAGGCGAGCTCATCGCAGCGCGTATAGCTGCAACAGCAGCCGTTTGTTTGGCAGGTTGGTTTGGTATCAATCCGCCTGGTTTTGTGGCGGCAACGGTAGCCTTGGCTTTTGG
>CBFHKZ010000010.1:0-8182 GCA_965656545.1 Flavobacteriaceae bacterium | reverse complement strand
CCGACATTTCCGATAAAGGCGAGCTCATCGCAGCGCGTATAGCTGCAACAGCAGCCGTTTGTTTGGCAGGTTGGTTTGGTATCAATCCGCCTGGTTTTGTGGCGGCAACGGTAGCCTTGGCTTTTGGCCTGGCAGCTTCATCGTTCTTCCCGGCCATATTGCTTGGCATATTTTCAAAGCGTATCAATAAAGAAGGTGCGATTAGCGGAATGCTTGTGGGTGTGTCACTAATGCTTTTCTACATGCTTAAATTTAAGTTTGGCTGGTTTGGTGGAGGTGAAAAAGCAGACTGGTGGTTTGGGATATCTCCCGAAGGTTTTGGAACAGTTGCTATGGTTGCGAACTTTGTTGTTACCCTTATCGTAAGCAGCAGGACTCCAGCACCGAGCAAAGATATACAAGAGCTGGTGGCGAATATTCGGAAACCTTAATGCTTGTCAAATCGATATACTATAGTTGTAGGAAGTAAAAAAACAAAAAGATAAAAAATGAAATCAAATGATTCTCAACCAATCGTCTCAAAAACTGTTTTAATCCCTTTTATTTTATTGACCTCCCTGTTTGCTCTGTGGGGTTTTGCCAATGCCGTTACAGACCCAATGGTTCAAGCATTTAAAAAAGTCTTGGAACTTTCAAACTCACAAGCCGCATGGGTACAGATGGCTTTCTATGGCGGATATTTTTGTATGGCGCTTCCAGCAGCATTATTTATGCGAAAATATTCTTACAAAGTTGGGATTTTAATTGGCCTTTCTCTTTATGCTTCTGGTGCCTTACTGTTTTATCCGGCGGCAATTACTGAGCAATTTTGGTTTTTTTGCTTGGGATTATATGTCTTAACGTTTGGACTGGCATTTTTGGAAACGGCAGCAAATCCATACGCTCTTTCTATGGGTGCAAAAGAAACAGCAACGCAACGATTGAACTTGGCACAAGCATTTAATCCAGTAGGTTTAATACTTGGGTTATTTGTAGCACAACAATATGTATTAAAAAAACTTCAATCTGATGACATAACAGATTTTAGTGCTCTGGATGAGGTTTCAAAGACACTTATTAAAACCACCGACTTAATGGTAATAAGAGACCCGTATGTTATTCTTGGCATCGTTATTATCGGAGTTTTGGTTTTATTTGCGCTAAGTAAAATGCCTGATAGTAAAGATGACAGTCAGAATAGCAACATTGGACAAACTTTCAAAAAGCTTTTTGCCAACCAGTCTTATAGCCAAGGGGTTTTTGCCCAAATATTATATGTGGGAGCACAAATCATGTGCTGGACTTATATTTATCAATATGCAGAAGGAATTGAAATGGATAGTGTGACAGCTGGATATTTTCAAATGGCTGCTTTCGTGCTGTTTACAGTAGGGCGTGTAATTGGAACCTATCTCTTGCGATTTATAAATGCAGGAAGGCTATTAATGCTTTTTTCTTTTTTTGCCATCGGATTCACTCTTGGGGTTGTTGTTATTAATAATGTACTGGGACTATATTGCCTGATTGGAGTATCATTTTTTATGTCGCTTATGTTCCCAACAATTTACGGAATTGCACTTGGCAAACTTTCAGAAGAGGAAAGTAAAATTGGTTCTGCTGGGCTGGTTATGGCAATAGTAGGTGGAGCATTAATGCCTAAGCTTCAAGGAATGATAATAGATATTGGTGGTTATGGCGTAAGTGATATAAAGGTATTAGGAATCTCCGAAATAAACTTTTCTTTTCTATTACCAATCATTTGTTTTGTTTTTATAGCAGTTTATGGATTCAAAAACCGTCAGCCTGAAATTTATTGATTAAATCATATTGTATTTCTTTCTCAAGATAATTAGCAATAGTATAAATTAACGAAAAAGACGTCTATATAGAATAGTTAAAAAACAGCTTCATATGAGAAGCTATATTTTGTTTCTAAACAAAATAAAAAAATATTTATTATTCCAAATCAAAGTATAGGTTTCAGTAAATAAATAGGACCACTTTATTAATTTTACTCCTCTTGTGATTCAGAGTTTTTGTACAATTAAATCTATTTGTGATTTAAGACTATAATGAGAATGAGACAATCTTTGTTGTCAGCTACGCTAACGGAACCAAATAATTGGATAATTATTCCAATAGCACAATCGATTTTTCTTTGGCTTTACAAGAAGATGATTAAAATCAACAGAAAAAGCATAAATTTTATTGAAAAATAGAACAAAGGCTAACAATAAATCTGAAAGACATATAAATGTGGAACAGTACTATTGAAAAACCTTTTCAAACAAGGTGCATATATCGAACAAAGCCTTCTACAGCTTCGAATTCCGGAAGTCCGAGTAAATTGTATTGATTGGCGGTGTGTATGTTTCGCTGTTCTGCGCGTTGCCAAAATTCTCTGGCATCTGGTCCAGGGAACATTGCTCTGTCTTTTTGGGACTGATGCTTAAAAATGGCCTCTCTTTTTCGCAATACATTTTTTGGACTAAGCGGCACCGCCATTTGAATTTCATCAATACCCCACTCTTGCCATGCACCTCTGTAAAGCCACACTTCACAGTCCTTAATCCACTTATCACCAGCTTTTAGGATTTCGTCGATAGCATCAAAAATAACTTGCAAACACACGCGATGCGTTCCATGCGGATCGGATAAGTCGCCAGCAGCAAATATCTTTTCCGGTTTAACTTTTCTAAGTAACTTTATGGTTAGCTCAATGTCTTTACTGGTATGTGGTTTTTTCTTGACTGCGCCCGTTTCATAAAAAGGCAGGTTCATAAAGTGAGCTTTATTTTCAGGAATACCACAAACGCGACAGGCGGCTAAGGCCTCCCCTTTTCTAATCAAACCTTTTAACTCTTGAATGCGCAATGAATCGATATCTCCGACCTTTTTGTTAGAAAATCTGCCAACAATGTCTTGGTATTCCTTTAACTTGGATTGGTTTTTAGGATCCATTTCCAAACAGAACTGCATAAAGCGGATTACGTCATCATCATACACTGCGATATTACCTGAGGTTTGATAGGCCACATGAACATCAGATCCATTGTCAGCGAGTTGAATCAGCGTACCTCCCATTGAAATAACATCATCATCTGGGTGGGGGCTAAAAACAAGTGCTGTAGAAGTGGTATTTTGGTTTGAATTTTTATTGGAATTCCAAACATCAAACGCTTCAAGAAGCGATTCATGAATTTGGTAGTTTAATTGATAGACTTCGTAATTTATGGCAACCAACAAAGACTGAAGGTGATTGTTCTCATAATCTTCTCTGGATAGTTTTAATATTGATTTTTGACAATGCCTAGCGAGCCATATAACTGCCTTTTTGATTTGTTCGGGATTCCATTGACAGGAACCGACTAGCCAAGGGGTTTTTTCACGAGTAAGCTCGGAAGCACTCGCTTTATCCAGCACAAATACACAGTCATCGTGATGTTGTAAAAAAGTAGCGGGAACTTGGCCGCTTATGGCTCCTTCAACAGTTCTAGAAATGATATTTGATTTGCCTTCTCCCCATGCCATTAGAACGACTTTTTTAGCTTTCATAATCGTATCTACACCCATTGTAATGGCCTGTTTAGGAACAAACTGTTCACCAAAAAAACTACTGGCAGCATCTTTCCGTGTGACGGGGTCTAGCCAAACACGTCTTGTTTTGGAATGAATGGCAGAGCCTGGCTCATTAAAACCAATGTGGCCAGTACGTCCGATTCCCAACAGTTGAATGTCTATTCCTCCTAAGGATTCAATAGTTTCTTCATAAGATTTACAGTAATTGTCAATCTCGTCAGGGGCTATAGTACCATCAGGAATATGAATATTTTCTTTGGGAATATCGATGTGATCAAAGAGGTTTTTATGCATAAACTCAACATAAGAATGAATTGATTGCGGATTCATTGGAAAGTACTCATCCAGGTTGAAAGAATGCACATTTGAAAAGCTGACTTCGCCAGCTTGGTAGGCACGAATAAGGTGTTGGTACACCTTGATGGGTGTAGAGCCAGTAGCTAGACCCAATACAAATGGTTGACTTGTATCTTTTTGATTTATTTGTTTAATAATCTCATCACCTATCACTTGACAGGCCTGGCTAGAATCAAAATAGATTTGAGTGGGAATACGTTCACGATTGGCATAGCTTCTAAAGTCCTCTACAGAATGCTGTAATATTGATACACCCATAATCTTTAATTGCAGTTAAATGCAAATAAATGCATTTATTTGCAGTATTAAAAATTTTCAAAATAATTATTGCGTGAATTTTATAAAAAACTGTTATTTTAATGAAAAATAAGTTTGTGTTAAAAGAAGAAAGGCACCAAAGGATTTTAGACGAAGTTTCGCTTCGCAATCGTATTTTACTATCTGACATGGCTGAGCAGCTTGATGTTTCCATTGACACTATACGCAGAGATGTCAAAGAGCTAGATAAAAATCAAATGATTAAGAAAGTCCATGGAGGGGCTGTATCATTAGGATTTGTTTCTAACAATCCTTCGGTTGATGTTTTTGATATTGATGAAAAGCAATTGATTGCACAAAAAGCGCTTTCTTTTATTTCAGATGGGTCTGTTATATTTATCGATGGTGGAACAACCTGCATGGAGCTTGCAAAAATGATTCCTACAAAGAAAAAAATCACTTGCTTTACTTTGAGCTTACCCATAGCAAGTGAACTGATTAAAAAGCCAAATATAGACTTAATATTTATTGGTGGAAAAATTTCAAAAGAATCTCATATGAGCGTCAGTGTGGGGGCTGTAAATGAGCTTTCACAAATCCGTTTTGATTACAGTTTTATTAGTACAGGCTATATCGACCCGTCCCATGGTCTTAGTGAGTTTGACTGGGAGGTTGTTCAAATTAAAAGAGCAATTGTCAAATCATCTCGCAAAGCGATTCTTTTGTGTATATCGAAAAAATTTAATTCTCAACAGAATTACAAATGTGTTAATGTTTCTGAAATAGATACACTGGTAACAGAACTTGATCCCAATAATTTACTTCTAGAACCCTTTAAGAATATTAATTTATTATAGATTTAGGTCTACAGGTGATTTAGGCTCATAATTAAATTCTAATGCTGCAAAATATTGTGTTATTAAATTTTTTTGCATTGTTTTGCTGTATTTAATTTTTTTAAATCGAATACATAATATAAACTATAGTTTCTAAACAATCATTTTTAAATCATTTATTCAGACTTGGCTTTAGCAAGGAAATTTTATTAAAAATGATTTAATTATTAAAGTATATAACAAATGAAAATCAGCACAAAAAACAAAACCGCAATTTCCATTATAGCTGCACTTTTTTTCATTTTTGGATTTATCACCTGGGTTAATGGGGCTTTGATCCCCTTTATGAAGACTATTAACGAACTCACAGAATCTCAGTCATACTTAGTGGCATCTGCCTCTTACATTTCTTTTGTGGTTATGGCACTCCCTGCTTCTTACCTGCTTGAAAAGGTGGGGTATAAAATGGGAATGTCAATTGGACTCTTTATTATGGCTATTGGTGCGCTGGTATTTATACCAGCTGCTGAAGCGCGTACCTATTGGATGTTCTTAACTGGGATTTTTATTCAAGGTACTGGGATGACCATTCTACAAACAGCGGCTAACCCATACATCACTATACTTGGCCCCATCGAAAGTGGCGCCCAACGCATCGCCATTATGGGTATTGCCAATAAGGTGGCTGGGGCTTTGGGCTCGCTTATTTTTGGAGCAATACTTCTTAAAGGTATCGATGAGGTAAATACGCAACTTGACAGCGTTTCAGCAGATGAGAAAGCAATATTATTAGATAAAATGGCTGATAGTGTATTTATCCCCTATATGGTCATGGCTATTGTCTTATTCGTATTGGGTCTTATGATGCGAAAAGCACCGCTGCCTGATGTAGAAGTAGCTTTAGGTGCCAACGAGCAGCCACACGGAGAGTCTCAAAAAACAATATTTGAATACCCACAATTATGGCTTGGAACAATAACCCTGTTCGTATATGTTGGCGCTGAAGTTATTGCTGGGGATTCCATAATTGCTTATGGGATTGCTCTTGGTTTCTCGGCGTCAACCGCCAAGTTTTTTACAACATTTACGCTCATGGCCATGGTAGCGACTTATGCCCTTGGCGTGGTTATAATCCCAAAGTACATCAGCCAGCAAAAAGCATTGCAAATCAGCGCTTTGCTAGGTGTTGTTTTTAGTATTTTGATTCTAATAACAGACGGCTTTACATCTGTTTTGTTTGTTGCTGCTTTAGGAATTGCCAATGCTTTAGTTTGGCCCGCGGTTTGGCCTCTTACGCTAGAGGGATTAGGCAAACACACCAAAACAGCATCGGCATTATTGATTATGGCAATTGCTGGAGGAGCGATTATACCCCCTTTATATGGAAGGTTAGTGGATAAAGCAAAGGAATCACTAATAGGGTCCGGGATTTCCTCTTCTGATACATTGGCTATTTCTGCCCAAGAAAGTTATTATATATTGATCCCCTGTTATCTCATCATCTTTGGGTTTGCGGTATTTGCAAAACGATCACGTAACTAATTCTGTACTTGGGTTATAAAAACACCTATTATGAAAAACTGAGGAGCTCAATAATAAAATAATATTCATTGAAGAGCGCTATTCAATCGTAGTATTGATTCGCTGGAATTAACGCTCCTTTTTTTGTTTTTTGGATATTTTTTATTTACTCTTAATAAATCACATCTGGAAAATCGGTGATAATCCCATCAACTCCCCAAGAAATGAGTTCTTCGATTCGATTTTTTTTATTTACAGTCCATGTGTGAATTTCAAACCCCTCACTGTGAATATCGTTTATTATTTCCTGCGTCAAATGACTATGCTTGGGATTAATTGCAAACGCATTGAGCTCACGTGCAACTGGAATTGCGTCAAGGGGATTCTTTTCTGTTAAGACCGCAATGCCAAATTCAGTTGTAAGCTTTTTAAAATTGCGTAACTCATCCCAGTCAAAACTAGAAACAAACAACTGATCCGCTTTCCAATGACCACTTTCAATGGCTTTCTTCATTATATTGAATACTCCCTCTGCGGTATTTTTTCCTTTAAGCTCAATATTAAGTCGGGCGCTTCCATTTATAACATCAATGATTTCGTCAAGCGTTGGAATAGGCTCACTTCCCAGTACTTTTAACGTGCTAAGTTGTTTTAATGCTTTCTCCTCAATTTTTCCACTACCGTTGGTTAATTTATCAAGTGATTTGTCATGGAAAACAACAATTTCTCCTGATCGGCAACGAAACACATCAACTTCAATGCCATCAACGTCTAAAGCTAACGCCTTCTTCACAGAGAGCACTGTGTTCTCAGGCGCATGACCTTTAGCACCTCTATGTCCAAAAAGCTGAATTTCTTGAGAAATCGCAGGGGATATAACGAATAACACGACGAGGCTGATACATAAATATTTCATCTTTGAAAAGTAAAAAAAAGCAATCAAAAACGTGTCAATGCGTTTTAAATTAAATCTTTAAGGTTTTGTAAAAATATTAACCACTGTTTCGAAAATAGCGCAATGGGGTGTACAAAACCTTCTCTACTGTTTTACAACATTTTAAATCATAGTTAAGGATTTGGTCTTTATTTTTTTGCACCCAATAGTATAAGAAAGCGTTATTTGAATCTAATTTTAAAGCACAAAAAACCCGCACTATTAATGCGGGTTTTTCAAAATTTGTAAGGTGTTTACTACTAGAAAGAGTAAATAGCCGCCAACACGAATGACGATAAGCTATCATCTCCATCAGCGCTCCAAGTGCTTACTTTTTCGTCCGCACTGTCAATTCTAATTTCTGGCTTGATGGTCAAGTTTCCAGAGTTAAAGCTACCCGTGATTGTAAAAGAAGTAAAGGTGTTTGAATCTTTGATGTCAAAAGACTCGCCTCTAAGACCAAGTGCAAAAGAGTCAGATACGGTTAGTTGCGGGTAAAGTGCAACACCAGACCACTCAACGCCATCATCTTTATAAGAAGTTGCGTTTACGCCTAAGAAGAAGCTGTCCGAGATGTCAATACCACCTGTAAAATCAATTTGAGAAACATTGGATAGTCCACCAGAAAGGAAGTTGATGTATTGTCCGTAAAGACCTAACTGTGCTCCAAACATATAGTCGTCACCAACTGGCTGAGACTCTGTGTAATCTGTACTGT
>CBFHKZ010000009.1:0-34646 GCA_965656545.1 Flavobacteriaceae bacterium | reverse complement strand
CAGCTGGAGTATCAGAGCTTTTCCATTTAACGCCAAGGTTAACATTGTAAGCGTAGAAGTTATCGATAGTGAATTTACCACCACCTTCTTTATAGTAAAGTGCACCTTCAGAAACAGGACCTACAACGGTTATGTTTTTAAGTGTAGTAGTAGTAGTAGGTGTAGCGTCTCCGTCATCACCATTATTAGAACCTTCTATTGCACCTTTAGCAGCACCACTAATGTACCAGTTAGTACCATTTCCGTTCCAACCATCTGCAAAATCGATACCATCGTCTCCAGAATTTGTAACAATAAGATTGTTTCCACTTACAGTACCACCGAAGAATTCGATACCATCATCGCCAGCCTCGTATGCTTGAACATACTCGAAAGTTGTTCCAGAGCCAACTCCAAATAGAGAAACGCCGTTGAATTCTTTTTCGTTAGTAAAAGTAGCACCCGTATATTCAACACGAAGGTAACGTATAGAACCAGAGTTGTCGTCAGAAGTTGTCCCACCATAACTAAGGTCACCTACTTCAGTAGTTGGCGTAGCTCCTTTGTTAGTTGGCGCCTTACCAGCGATTACAAGACCACCCCAATCTCCTTGTTGAGGATTTGAAGCACCTGAAGTCATTACAACAGGGCTAGTTGCAGTACCATTTACATTAATTTTAGCACCTTGCTCAACTCCAATGTAAGCAGAAGTACCTCCAGAAGCACGGATAACAGTACCGGCAGGAATTGTTAACGTAGCAGGAGACTTTACTACAAGTGCACCAGTTAAAGAATATTGAATAGAAGCATCTAATGTTCTATCTTCAAGAATATCGCCTTGTAGTTCAGATGGTTCAGCACATGGCTCACAAGAACCACCACAATCTACACCTGTTTCAGTACCATTCATGATACCATCACTACAAGTAGGGGTAACATCATCTTTTTCACAAGCTACAATAAGTAGACTTGCAAATGTTAAAAGGGTTACAAATTTTATTTTTTTATACATTTTGGATTGTTTAATAATTGATACGAAATTAGTTAATAACAAAGCCCAAATAGTTAAGAGCTTAATTACAAAAAGTTAACAAAACATTAAGATTTCACCTAAAAGCCTTGAGGTTTGGCTCCTATTTAACTAAAATGTTAAATTAATTCCGGCGGAAAGACTTCGTCCTTTTTTAAATTTTAAAACAGTTATGTCTTGGATATCCTGGTATTGTTCAAAATATGGATCAAGTAGATTTTTAGCACTTACGCTAACCCCTATACGTTCATTCAATTGAATTTTTGAAACAAAATTTAGTGTGACAACTCCTTTCTCCACAATGTTCCCCTTACCTAAAACGCCAATTGCGAAAAGTTTATCAGAATAGTAGTTTGTGGATAAAGAAGATATTAAGGATTTACCATTCAAAAAATCACGCTCATAAATTAAATCAAAATTGACAAGAACATCAGATGCCCCTGTGATTCTACTTTCACTGTCTGTAAAATCAACGCTGAGGTTTAAAAGTCCAGAAGCGGCCGTTTCATTAACAACCTTTTCCCCATCTAAATCTTGGGTTGTGTGCATGTATGAAGCATTCAAGTTTAGACGCAAATTATTTTTAAGTATTTGATTTTCCAACTCTGTAGGCTTGTCCAGGAGATTCTTAATAAGTTCAAATTCTATTCCAGCAACCGTTGCCAAATCTCCACTATTTACATAACTAATGTCATTACTAGCCGAGCTGATGGAAACATCGTTGATTGGATCTTCGATAAACCTAGCGAAAGCGGTTACAGAAAACAACTCTCCTGCACTTGGGAACTTTTCCCATTTTAAGTCAAAATTGTAGCTTGTTGACGAATATAACGCTGGATTACCTAAATAAACTTGAGTAACCTCTTCAAATTGAAAAAAAGCTTTCTCCTTGTATTGAGGAAGTGTATAGGTTTTACTTGCAGCAAACCGGATGTTGTTAGTTTCATTTAGTTTGTGAAGAATAAAAACCGAAGGGAGCAATTGATTTTCGTCAAGAATAGCGGTATCACCTTGAGGGTCTAATGTAGTTGACCATGAAATCGTTTGTTTAATTTTTTCATAACGCAAACCAATTTGGAATTTGGTTTTTTCAGATAAATTGTGATCTAAACTAAAATACCCAGCGTTAATGTTTTGGGAACCACCATAGGTTTGAGGGTCAAGTACGTTGGGAATTTCTTTACGACCACGGAAAGTTGTAAGTTCAAAAAGCCCATCTTCAAAATTTTGTTGATTAAAATAACTGTCCGTATCATAAGGGTCTAATACAAATGGTTGGCTGATATTTCTACGTACGGCATGGTTAATCTGAGTAGCGTCAAAATCAACATCTTTTTGACGACTAACATATCCCAAAGTAATTTTAGTTGAATTTTCATCTTCATCACGATTCATAAAATCGTAAATAAATTTCCCTCTGTAAATTAATTCATCTTCCATCAAATTTTGATAATAACGGTGACTATCACCATTACTTAAATTGTTGGCAAAAGTTTTAGGGCTACTAGGGTCATCCCAATCGGATGGAGATAACGTAACTTGACGACGATCTGGAATAGAGTTATCAGACTGGCTGTATGAAACACCCCCATCAAATAAAAGTTTCTCTGACAACTTCACATCTCCATATAATTGATTTGTTAGCAGAAATGTTTGTTTGTATTCTGAACGTTGAATAAACCCACCTCCCTCAGGGGCGAAGTCAAAAACATCCATTACGCCATTGTATTCTTGAAGGTTTTGTACCGATGAATTTATCATTAAATTAGATAAATTTATTGAATAAGTTGGATTGCTTAAGGCAACGTTAAACATACCAGTTGTATTTGTTTCGTACTGGTATCTATCAAAATCAAAATCCTTGTATACTAAACCATCACGACTGATACTACCCCGATTAACTCCAGTTTGAAAACTAAAGTCATTTTCAAAGCTTGCCGTTGCAAAAATATTGATGCGCGTGCTATCATTAAGCGATTTACCATAACTTGCTTCTAAAGATCCCCCCAAATTTGAAGGAATGGCTCCTTGAAAAGCCTCCTCACGATTGAAATTTGTATCAAAACGATATGCATTTAGAGGATCATTAGGATAAGTTTTGTCATAAAAGCCAAAATAATTTGGCCCATCACTCAGGTAAAAAACATCTTGCTTCAATGCGGATTGATTTACACCACTGCTTAACCCAAATTTTATATAGTTAGAAGATTTTTTTGTTAAAGCATTAATATTGATGCTGGCACCTGCATAGTCGCCAAAATTCTCAACACTAAATGTTTTGTCAATTGAAATTGATTCTACTATATCAGACTTGAATAAGCCTAGTGTTATGTTTTTTAATGAAGGATTATTAGATGGTAATGGAAAACCATTATACGAAGTGATGTTATAGCGGTCACCCAAACCTCTGACATATATTGTTCCCGACTGAGCTTTAGAAACACCAGATGTCTTTACGATTGCATCAGATGCATTACTTATTCCTTTTTGACTTAGCTCCTCCGCTCCAATTTGTTGCTTAAAATCAACAGCCTTTTTTTGTTCAATTAATAATGCCGTTTGTGAGTCTCTTCGCGCTACTGTCGTTACAATAACTTCGTCTAAAGCAGCTGAGGAAGAAGCCATGGAAATTTTAATTTCTGTAATTTTTCCAGAAACTACATCAACAGAAACAGATTGTGTTTCATATCCAACAAAACTAAAATTAACTAAATATGTTCCTTGTTCGAGATCACTAAATTCAAATAATCCGTCAAAATCAGATGTAGTGCCTTGATTAATTTCAGGAATTAATATGTTTGCAAAAGGTAGCGGTTCGTTGTTGAGGTCTTTATCAAGAATTTTACCAACTATAGTACCAGTAGATTGTGCAAACGTTACATTTGTTAACACAACAAAAAAAAGAATTATAATTTTTTTCATTTGAATTAAATATCCACAAATAGAACGATTCTGATTTTTATTACAGATATTTCAACTTTAAATTATTGTTAATAGTTATAATGTTAAATGGATTGGATTCAACTACTTTCACTCCGCCGACACGGCGATAAGCAAAAACGACTACGCACAGAGCAAGATCTAACCCGCAGTGGGTTTGAGGTAGACTACGACCGTATTATTTTCTCTGCTGCCTTTCGAAACTTGCAGGATAAAACACAAGTCATCCCGTTCTCCAAAACCGATTTTGTGCATACACGCCTTACGCATTCGCTTGAAGTTTCAGTTGTTGGACGGAGCTTGGGGCGTATGGCCGGACAACGTTTATTGGAAAAATATCCTGAGCTAAGTACCACACACGGCTATACCATCAACGACTTTGGCGCTATAGTAGCTGCTGCATCGCTAGCCCACGATATTGGCAACCCACCTTTTGGTCATAGCGGCGAGCAGGCCATAGGCGATTATTTTGCCAATGGCGCAGGAGCCAACTATAAAAATCAACTCTTACCAACGCAATACCAAGACCTCACCCATTTTGAAGGCAATGCCAACGGGCTTAAAATATTGATGGAGTCTAGAGAGGGCGTTCCTGGCGGTTTGCGTTTGAGCTATGCTACGCTTGGTGCGTTTACCAAATACCCCAAGGCATCTCTGCCGCACAAACCCTCAACACATGTTGCCGATAAAAAATTTGGGTTTTTTAATGCCCAACAAGCCGATTACCAAGCCGTAGCAACAGACCTTGGGCTTGTTAAAGGAGATAAGCTGATGCGTCATCCTTTGGCGTATTTGGTGGAGGCTGCAGACGATATTTGCTATACCCTTATCGATTTTGAAGATGGTATTAACCTAGGGTGGATATCGGAAGACTATGCCTTGGAATACTTGATTAAACTGGTAAAGGATACCATAGACACCAACAAGTACCAGCAACTGACCACCAAAACCGATCGACTGGCCTATCTGCGCGCATTGTCCATCAGTACGCTCATTCAAGAAGCGGCTCAGCTGTTTATGCAGCACGAACAGGAAATTATGGCGGGTACTTTTACAAGCTCGCTTACAGACAGAAGTCAGTACAAAGCACAAATCAAAGACATCATCGACTTAAGTATCCGTAACATTTACCAAGCACAAGAGGTCGTTGAAAAAGAACTCAAGGGCTATCAAGTCATACACCGATTGCTGGATGTTTTTGTGGGGGCTGCTGTTCGCAATCAAGCAGAAAAGGCTTCAGCTTTTGACAAACTTGCCCTTCAATGTCTTCCCGATACGCTTGCACTTCCACAAGACGATACCTATCAGTTGTTGTTGAACATCAGTTGCTATGTCGCCAGTCTGACAGATGGAAAAGCACTGGAATGGTATCAAAAAATGGCCTAATGGAAAACGTTTGGGACGATACTTTTTTTATGAAAAAGGCACTTGCCGAGGCACAACTTGCGCTTGAAAAGGATGAAGTGCCGGTTGGGGTAGTCATAGTAGCCAATAACAGCATTATTGCGCGGGCACACAACCTTACCGAAGCCCTTACCGATGTTACTGCCCATGCCGAAATGCAAGGTATTACGGCTGCTGCCAATGCCATAGGGGGTAAATATTTACAGGGCTGTACCATGTACGTTACACTTGAACCTTGTAGCATGTGCGCAGGTGCCTTGTATTGGAGTCAAATTTCAAGGGTGGTTTTTGCTGCCGACGATCCCAAGCGTGGCTACCGCCAACACGGAACGCCGCTGCATCCAAAAACAGAAGTGGTTTGGGGTGTTATGGCTGAAGAATCACGAGAACTGTTGCTGCAGTTTTTTAAACAAAAGCGAGCATAAATATTCTTGGGCACTGAGCTTGTCGAAGTGCCAACCAAAAAGAAGTAAACGCATGTTCAAGCTTAAGATAAGTGCGGATATATATAAGATAGCTATTTTTTCATTTCAATAAATGAATGACTTTTCATTCATTTATTGCTATTTTACCTTATTTTGTATGATTTATCATTCAATTACGATTCGTGATTTAAATTTTATTGATTACATTTGTATTAGAAAGCATTCAAAACAATATAAATAAGCTTACTATGAATGATAAATCATACATGAAATGGGAAGAAATGTCAGATAAATCTTTAATGGAAACCATTGGAAGGTTTATTCAATCACATCGATTAAATCAAAATAAATCCCAAAATCAAGTGGCGAACATGGCAGGGATTAGTCGTTCTACCTTAAGCTTACTAGAAAGAGGAGAAAAAGTAAGAATTGACAGCTTTATCCAAGTATTAAGAGTTCTTGATTTATTATACATAATGGATGTATTCAAGATTCAAGAGCAAATAAGCCCAATCGAATATGCAAAACTTAAGAAAAGGAAAAGAAAGCATGCCTCATCAAAAAAAAATGATACTAGTAAAAATGACGATTTAGGATGGTAGATGTAGCTGAAGTAAAAATATGGGGAGAATTAGCCGGAGCTATTCGTTGGGATGAATCACAACAATTGGGTTATTTTCAATATGACACCCGTTTTATTGAAAGAGGTTGGGATATATCCCCACTTAAAATGCCAATTAATCAAGGCTCTAGAATATATAGCTTCCCGGAAACAAGAAAAGGGCGTAATGAAACTGAAGATACGTTCAAAGGGCTACCAGGATTGTTATCCGATGCGCTACCAGACAAGTACGGAAATAAATTGATTAACACATGGCTATCTAAACAAGGGAGATCAGAAAACAGCATGAACCCTGTCGAGAAATTGTGCTTTATTGGGACAAGAGGAATGGGGGCAATAGAGTTTGAACCCGAACAAATAAAAACCGGAGTAAGAACCTTCTCACTTGAACTAAATAGCTTGATAGAGGTTGCAAAAAAAATCTTAAACAAACGTGAAGAATTTTTAACTAACCTTAATAAAGATGAGGAGAAAGCCATGATGGAAATATTGAAAATAGGAACATCTGCTGGTGGAGCTCGGCCAAAAGCTGTAATTGGATATAACCCAAAAACTAAAGAAATAAGGTCTGGACAAGGAAATGTTCCTAAAGGATTCGAGCATTGGCTACTAAAACTTGATGGCGTTAGCGGAGAACAGTTTGGCGAAAGTTCTGGTTGGGGTCGAGTGGAATATGCATATTACCTCATGGCAATAGACAGTGGAATAGAAATAAGTGAATGCCAATTATTAGAAGAAAATGGAAGAGCTCATTTTATGACCAAACGTTTTGATAGAGAGAAAAACATCAAACATCATATCCAATCATTGTGCGGCTTACAACATTACGACTTTAATGACATGTATGGCTACAGTTATGAGCAAGTATTCCAAACAATGCGGTTACTAAAATTGACTTACCCCGAAGCTGAACAAATGTTTAGAAGAATGGTCTTTAATGTACTGGCTACCAATTATGATGACCACACAAAGAATTTTTCATTTATACTCAAAAAGGATGAAAAATGGAGATTAGCACCAGCCTACGATTTGTGTTTCGCTTTTGACCCTAACAATCATTGGGTAAACAAACAAACATTGAGTGTTAACGGAAAAAGAATCGGCATCAATAAAGATGATTTAATGACTATAGCTGAGGATAATAACATTAAAAAAGGAAAGAAAATTATTTATGAAATAAACGATACCGTAAAATCATGGAAAACTTATGCCGAACAAGCACAATTAAGAAATGATTTGAAAGAAAGAATTAATACTAATTTAAACACATTCTAAAAACGCCAAAGAGCGGGATAGACACAGCCCTACTTGCACCTGCCTGACGGCAGTCAGTGTAGGCAAGCTTACGAACGCCTGAACTTCGGGTGGGCCAGCGGGGGAATCACGAGAACTGTTGCTGCCGTTTTTTAAACAAAAAAAAGCCTAGGTTTTCTTCCTCCTTTTTTCAGGCTCCAGCGTTTCCTTCATCTTTTTAAGATTTTCTGGAGAAAGGGTGTAGTCTTTAAGTTGTTTTCCTTTCCAGCGGTGTACTAAAAAAATAGGCATATAGATAAAGAAACCCGTAGCTACAGCTAGGCCAATCCATTTTTCGCCCAAGGCCATATCGTCTTCACGTATGACGTAACCCACAATAATGTTGGCAATAACAAGCACAAAAAAAACGCGTAAAAACCACTTCATTTATTCCGGTTTTGGCTTTACAATCAACGCTAATGCATCAAGCTGCTCCGTGTCTAGTGGTGCTGGCGCATCAATCATCACATCACGGCCGCTGTTGTTTTTGGGGAAAGCAATATAATCCCGAATGGTCTCCTTGCCGTCCAATATGGCTACCAATCGGTCAAAGCCCAAGGCAATACCGCCGTGTGGAGGTGCGCCATAGGTAAAGGCATCCATCAAAAACCCAAATTGTGCCTTGGCTTCCTTGTCGCTAAACCCAAGCAGGGAAAGCATTTTTTCTTGGGTGCTTCTATCGTGTATACGTATAGAGCCACCACCAATTTCGTTTCCGTTTAAGACCAAATCGTATGCTTGTGCCACAACGGCTTTTGGATCGCTTTCCAATAGCAAGAGGTGCTCTGGTTTGGGCGCTGTAAACGGATGGTGCATGGCGTGTAAGTCACCGCTTTCTTCATCTTCCTCAAACAGCGGGAAGTCCACCACCCACAGGGGTGCAAACTCGTTTGGCTTACGCAATTCCAATGCTTCGGCTAGTGCCATACGAAGGGCACTTAATTGGGTTCTTGTTTTGTTGGTTTCTCCAGCCATGACAAGGATTAAATCCCCAGCTTTCGCTTCACAGGTCGTAGCCCAAGAAGCTAGCGCATCGTTATCAAAAAACTTATCCACTGATGATTTGAACGTGCCGTCTTCGTTGCATTTTACCCAGACCAATCCGTTGGCGCCAACTTGCGGACGCTTTACCCAATCAATCCATTTATCGATTTGTTTTCTGGACCAGCTAGCAGCGCCTGGAACAGCGATACCAACCACCAGTTCTTGTGCATCAAAAACGGTAAAGCCTTTGTTTTGTGCTTGGGCATTGAGTTCTGTAAAGGTCATGCCAAAACGAATATCCGGTTTGTCGTTCCCGTAGGTTTTCATGGCATCTTCGTAGCGCATCACAGGGAATGGCGCAGGGCTTATGCCGTGAATTTCTTTTAATAGGTGAGACAACAGGCCTTCAAAGCAAGCCATAATATCTTGTTGGTGCACAAAAGACAATTCGCAGTCTATTTGTGTGAATTCCGGTTGACGGTCGGCACGAAGGTCTTCGTCTCTAAAGCACTTTACAATTTGAAAATACTTGTCCATACCGCCTACCATAAGCAGTTGCTTAAAGGTTTGTGGCGATTGTGGCAGTGCATAAAACTGTCCTTCGTTCATGCGTGAAGGCACCACAAAATCGCGGGCTCCTTCGGGGGTTGATTTTATCAAATAAGGCGTTTCCACTTCTATAAAACCCTGTTCCGCTAGATAGTTGCGAACCAATAAACCAACCTTTGAGCGAAACAACAGGCTGTTTTGCACAGGCGTACGGCGGATATCCAAATAGCGGTACTTCATACGAAGGTCTTCGCCACCATCGGTTTTGTCCTCAATGGTAAAGGGAGGGGTTTGCGCCGCATTCAGCACTGTTAACTCGGTTATTAATACCTCAATATTTCCAGTAGGGATGTTTGGATTTTTTGCCTCTCGGGCTACAACAGTGCCCTTGACTTGGATGACAGTTTCACGACCGATTTTACGTGCCTTTTCTAACAGCGCTGCCGAACAGCGTTCTTCGTCCAGCACAAGTTGCGTAATCCCGTAGCGATCGCGCAGGTCAATCCACAATACAAATCCTTTGTCACGAACCTTAGCTGCCCATCCTGCTAGGGTAACTTCTGTTCCAATATGTGTTTCACGTAGTGCACCGCAATGATGGCTTCTGAACATCCTTTAAATTTTTTCAAAAATAGGACTAATCTGCGATTAGCAACTTAAAAATAATACATTCCTTTTCAGCGACAAATGGGGCGTGTGTAAGCCCAATGTTAATTTAATGTTAAGCGAACGTTAATTTTTTGTATATTTGTATTGCTAATGTCTTAATAGACCTAAATTAAATATCATGAAAACATTCATTTTAACACTCGTTTTTTTAGCTGGAACAGCCGTTTTTGCACAAGAAAAAGAAGTAGTCCGAACAGATAAAACCGTAAAAATAAGTACGTACCACGACAATGGCGTATTGGCACAATCGGGTCATCAATTCAAAGGAAAAAATCACGGTATTTGGCAGTCTTACGATAACCAAGGAAACCGCATCACCATTGGCGAGTATACCAACGGCAAGAAAACAGGAACTTGGTTGTTTTGGATCGACAAACAAGTTGTTGAGGTAACCTATCAAGACAACTTAATTGCAGCGGTTTCCTACTGGGAAACAGATGCAAAAGCGGTAGCCAACAATTTAACGCCCTAAAGTTGCCTTCATGCGAATGGCAGCCCTTTTACTTAAAAAGAAGGTTACGGGAACAATCACCAACGTAAGAAAGGTTGCAAAGGTGAGTCCAAATATGACCGTCCACGCCAGTGGTCCCCAAAAGATAACATTCTCCCCGCCAAAGTAAATTTGTGGGTCTCCCGAAGCAAACAGGCTAAAGAAGTTAATGTTAAGCCCAATGGCCAGCGGAATTAGCCCCAGAACCGTTGTGATTGCAGTCAATAATACCGGTCGTAAACGCGCTTTTCCACCTGCAACAATGGCGTCAAAGATGTCTTTTCTTGGAAGTAAATTATCGTCTGTGATATTAAGTGCTTCTCTTTTTCTGTCCAAAAGCAATTGGGTATAGTCCAGCAGCACCACGCTGTTGTTTACCACAATCCCCGCCAGCGAAATAATCCCCATCATGGTCATGATGATGACAAAGGTCATGTTGAAAAACACCAACCCAAGCATTACCCCAGTGAAACTCATAAATATGGAAAATAAAATAATGAGGGGTTTGCTCACCGAATTAAATTGGAAAACGAGCAGCAACATGATCAGCAGTATCGCAAATCCAAGTGCACTAGACAAAAAGCGCATGTTTTCTTCTTGCTCGGCAATTTCACCTGTAAAGGCATAATCGATTCCTTTTGGAATGCTGAACCCTTGCAATTGGGTTTGTACTTGCCCCACAATCTCATTGGCGTTATAGCCTGGTAAAATGGCGGAATAAACCGTTACCACACGACGCATATTTTTGTGTTTGATGGCACTAAAGCCCGCAACATTTTTGGTTTCCACCACTGCCGATACTGGAATACTTTTAATCTGTCCACTGGCCATATCGCGGAAGGTAATGTTCTGGTTAAAAAGCGCAGAGGGGTTATACCTGTCTGCTTCTTGAAAACGCACGTTGATGTCGTAGTCCTCACCGTCTTTTTTATACACCCCTGCTTTTTCACCAAAAAGGGCACGGCGCAATTGGAACCCAACCTGACCAGCGCTTACGCCAAGACTACCGGCCTTTCGTCTGTCAACAGTAACCTCCATGCCGGGTTTGTTACGGTTTACGTCTACCTTTAATTCTTCAATGCCGGGAATGTTTTCTTTGATGATAAAGCTGCGCACTTCGTTCGCGACCTTGATCAATTCAATATAATCGTCGCCAGAAATTTCAATATTGACAGGGTAGCCTACAGGCGGACCGTTGGTGTCTTTTTCTACGGATATACTCACACCAGAAAACTTGCCTTTAAGGGCTTGCTGCACTTCGCTTCGAAGCACCTCACTAGACAGTCCACGGCGGAATTTGTATTCGCGCATGGTGGCCGTAATTTTTCCTCTATGTGGCATTTCTGCCTGAGAACCACCATCCGTTTGCGGGTTTCCAGCGCCTTCACCCACTTGTGAAACAAGCGACTCCACCATAAAGTTGGTGCCCCCGTCCATGTATTTTTCTATGTTGACCGTTTCAATCACCACTTGCTCAATGCCTTTGGTAATGGCATTGGTTTTATCAATATCGGCTCCTTGTGGATACTCAATATATACGATGATTTGACTGGGCTCATTGTCTGGGAAAAATTCCACTTTGGGACCAGCAATACCAACCAAAATAAATGATGTAATTAACAAGGCTATGGTGCCAAAAACAAAGGCATAGGCACGCCAACCCCGCATGGCAAATTGCAGTAGCTTTTCGTAGTTGCGCTCCAAATTGTTGAGGAAGAACTGCTGAAACTTATGGGCAAGCCCTTTGATAAAATAGCGGTACAACCAAAACAGCGCAGCAATCGTAATCATAAAACTACCAAAGCCTCTAGTCCCATCGGAAATAAACATAAAAAATAAACCTATGCCTCCTAAGATTATGCTCAAGCGAATAAGTCCTTTTCGGGTCATGTTTTTTTCTTCTACGTCCATGAACTTGGACACCAACATGGAATTGAATAGCAGGGCTACAAACAGCGATGAGCCCAATACAATAGATAGTGTAATGGGGAAATAAATCATAAACTGCCCCATGATTCCGGGCCAAAAGCCCAATGGAATAAAGGCTGCCACCGTAGTAGCTGTTGAAATGATGATAGGGTATGCGATTTCACTTACGCCTGTTTTGGCAGCTTCAATCCGTGACATGCCCTCTTTTTCAATAAGGCGGTATACATTTTCTACCACCACAATTCCGTTGTCTACCAACATCCCAAGTCCCATAACTAGGGCAAATAGCACCATGGTATTCATGGTATAGCCGAGGGTTTGTAGGATAACAAAAGAGATAAACATAGACATGGGAATGGCAAAACCAACAAACAATGCGTTGCGGAATCCCAAGAAAAAGGTAAGTACTGTGACCACCAACAACACCCCAAACAAAATGTTGTTTACCAAATCGTTAACTTGGTTGAGTGTCAGCGATGACATATCATTTGAAATGGTTACTTCTAGGTCTTCGGGGAAGTCATTTTGTTGGGCTTCCAATACAATTTGGCGTATGCTGCTAGCCGCCTGTATCAAGTTTTTACCACCGCGTTTTTTGACATCAAGCATCACAGTTGATACGCCAAAATCACGTGCATAACTGGTTGTTTCTTGGTCTTTAAAAGAGATGGTAGCAATCTCACCAAGGGAGACTGTTCCTTTTTCGGTGGTAACAACAAAGTCTTCAAGTTCGGAGGGCTTGCTCACCTCTCCAACAACACGCACACTTCTGCGTTGTCCACCACTACGCATGCTACCGGCCGAAACCGTAATGTTTTCGTTGGCAATGCTTTGCACCACGTCGTTAAAGCTCACTTTAGACGCCATCATTTTTCGGATATCTACAGCGACTTCAATTTCTTTTTCCTGTGCACCCCTGATATCAACTGCTTTGATTTCGTCCAATTGCTCAATGCGCTCTTCTAAAATTTCACCATAGCTTTTGAGTCGGTCTATGGGATAATCTCCCTGTATGCTCACGTTTAGAATGGGAAACTCTTCAGAGAAATTCAAATTAAAAACAGCGGGTTCTAGTTTGGCATTGTTAAAAGTTGGCCAGTCTTCGGAAGCAACCACCGCATCCACTTCATCCTTTATGCGTTGTTTGGCAAGATCAACGTCAATGTCTTCGTCAAATTCAATGGAGACAATGGAATAGTCATCCTGAGAGGTAGAGGTAACTTCCGTTATGTTGCTGATGCCTTTGATGCCTTCTTCAAGCGGGTCGGTTACGAAACGTTCGATGTCTTGGGCGGTATTCCCTGGATAGGGCGTACTGATAAAAATGGTCGTTTCGGTGATTTCGGGGAAGTTCTCTCTTGGCATGGTTACATATGCCGTACCGCCTAGAATTAGGAAAATGCCCATCAACACGTAAATAATGGTGCTGTTTCTTATGGCCCAAACCGATAGACCAAAAGAGGCGTTGGATTTATTTTCTAAACTCATAAGGCATTGGTAATTCGAACGTTTTCATTTTCCTTAACCAAGCGCGCACCTTCATCAATTACGCGGTCTTCTGGCTTTAATCCACTAATGACTTCTACGACATCGCCTTCAACAAGACCTGTTTCAATAAATCTTTTTTCGGCCTTGTTGCTTTCGGTCGCCACATAGACATACTGTGTTCCTTCAAAATTTTCAGAAACAACCTCCAGCGGAATCACCAAGGCATCTGGTTTTTGATAGTCTACGAGCTTCACTATGGTTATGGTGTTGGGCGCAAGCGTTACATCGCTGTCTGCGGCAAGTGTGGCCTTAAAGGTTCTGTTTCCAGGGCTTATGTGCGTTCCTTTGTGTGTCACACGACTTTTATAGCTGTGCTTAAAAGATGGAATTTCAATGGTTGCAGTTGTGCCTTTTTCAATGGCTGTAAAATAACGTTCAGGCACATCAACTTCAATATACATGCTTTGCAGGTTTACCAACCGAAGCAAAGGATTGATGCCAGGTGTGACCAATTGCCCCACTTCAGCAACAATGTCGTCTATTCGTCCAGAAAAAGGCGCGTAAAGACTTGCTTTGTCGAGCTGCTTTTTGAGCTGCTCATAGCTGTTTTCTTGGCTTTCAAAAGCGGCCTTGGCTTGTAGGTATTCAATTTCAGAACCTATGTTTTGATCCCATAAGCGTTTTTGTCGCAAGTAAATCGTTTTGGCAAGATCGCGTTGTGTTTTCAGTAATGCTACATTTTGTGAAAGACCACCATCGTCTATGCTAAGCAATAAATCTCCTTTTTTAACCGTCTGACCTTCGTTGACATGTATGGCTTTTACCTTGCCTAAAAATTCAGCGTTGAGCATTAAGTTTTGGTCTGTTTTAGCCGTTCCTTGTAAGATTACCGTGTGCTGAAAGAACTCCTTTTTAAGTGATAGCACTGTTACCAGCGACCGTTTTTTGTTTTCATCCAAAGCATCAATGGCTTCAAGAACCGTGTTCAATTCCATTTTGATGGCGTTGTTTTGCTTAACAAGTTCGGCTTGCTTGGCACGAAGCCCCGCCACGTCTTTTTGCGCGATAAGCGTTTGGGTGTTTGGAGTCTCAGATGAACTGCAGCCAAGTAACAGGCCCGCTAGTAGGGTTATGAGTGTTCTTTGTGTCATTTTGTTTGCGTTACAGGGTTTAGTAATAGGGATAGTTTTGTTTTTGAAACAACCAGTTGTTGCATGGCGTTGAGATAGCTGTTTTGCGCCTCGTATAGCTGTGTTTGTATTTGCCTGAGCGTAAATCCAGAGATCAAGCCTTCTTTAAATTTAATTTCATTTTTACGGGCGATGTCTTCTGCCAGCTTTAAGCTTTCGGATGTGGTTTGAACATTTTCCAATTGGAACTGCACCGTATTTCTCATGCGACTTTCTTCAAGCAAGATGTCTTGGGCAACATTTTGCGCTTGATTTTTAGATTGATCCAAAGCTAATTTTGCTTGTTGCCGCTTCGCCTTAGATTGAAAACTGCTAAATACGGGCACACTGAGGTTAACTCCCATAATTGCACGACCATACCAATCTTGGCTGGTTTCTGCGAAATTGAAATCTTCGCCAAAGCCGTCATAGCCACCGCTCAAAAATGCTTTTATGGTGGGAAACGCCTTAAAGCGTTCTAGTTTGAGCAAGAGTTCTTTGGAGCGCACATCGTTTTCCGCCATTTGATAGTCAATGTTTTCTGTAAGCGACAAGGGGCTATCGGCTGTGTTTTGCATTTCAAGCACCAATCCTTCCAGCGAACTGCTCAACGTTAGCGGTTCGTCTAGATCCATGCCCATTACATAGCGCAATACATTTTTGGCTACGGCATGCATTTGTTTGGCATAGTTAAGGGAGCTTTCCAAAGCAGCGACCGTCAGTTGCAATTGCTGCACGTCCTCCTCTTCAATAAGTCCGTTTGCATAAACTTGTTTTGCCTCGTTGAGATTGCTTTCGGCCACAGCAAGATTTTGTTTCAGTATTTTTATTTGCCCTTTTGCTAATAAGGCATTTGTATAGGCTTCGACAGTTGCTTGTTCAACGGCTTGTTCGGTTTTGACATAGGCTTGTTGTGAAATGCGGAGGTATATTTCAGAGGCTTGCAGCCCTACCAAATAGGTGCCGTCAAAAATCATTTGGTTTAGTATCAGTCCTGCCGAAACACTTTGAGAGGTACCAAAAGTAACAGCGCTGTATTCTCCAGCTACGCCACCAAAATATTGACCGGGTACAAGAGATACGGGTTGCTCAAAAGCATTGTTATAGTTGGCGGAAAGGGATATTTGTGGAAGCCCAGTTGCTATGGCTTCTAGGCGCTTTTGTCGTGCGATTTTAATATCTGAATTTGCATTTTGCAGGGTTCTGTTGTTTGTTTTTGCCAACTGTATGGCGCTGTTCAAATCCAGTTCTTGGGCATTGACAGTAAAAACAAATAACAGTACTGTTAGCGTTACTATTCTATTCATGGGCTGTTAGTTCAAGGGTATTATAAATAGCAATTCCCGACTCGGTACAAATTGCGCGTAAATGATATTCTAGGTAATCGGACATAAGCTGGCTGTGTTGAAACAATTCGGCAGGGAAGAGGCGTTGGTCTTTTATGCCCATCATACCGTTAAAGTATAGGCGCGCTATAAAAGGAACATTCAAGTTATCACGAAACAAGCCCATGGCCACGCCTTCGCTTAGGCTTTTACTGACACATCCTATCATAAAGCCGAGTTGCTTGTCGCTGAGCTCATGAAAAATTTCCGGATAGTATTTTTTTAACTGGTATTGGGGTGAAATTTTTTCGTTTTTGATATGCCGCATCATAAACATTTTGATGTCGTGCAGTTCAATGATGGGGTTTTTGGATTGCTGGCAAATGCCGTTTATTTCCTCAGTAACGTAATTGAAAAAGTCAAATACACAAGCCCGTATCAATTCTTCTTTGTTTGAATAATACGCATAGAGTGTTTTTTTGGACATCCCTAGTTTTTGGGCAATATCGTCCATGGTTACGCTTTTAAAACCTAGCGTAAGGAACATTTCGGTACATGGGGTAAGGATGTTTTTCATAACAAATAGCAGGCAAAAGTACACAGGAAACTTTAAAAACCAAAAAAGTTTCCAACGTTTTTTTAATCTTAACGGTATCATTACAATTCCATAACGTATTTTTACATGCATGGAATTTTTAACTACATACCAACAACTTCTTGACGCATCGCTTATTTCAGCGAATAAAGACAAAGCACCACAAGGCCTATACGCACCTATTGATTATTTGTTATCCTTGGGCGGTAAGCGCCTTCGTCCTGTTTTGGTGCTGATGGCCTGTGAGGCCTTTGGAAAAGAGGCTAAGGCGGGACTTGCTGCGGCCAAGGCAGTGGAAATTTTCCACAACTTTACCCTCATGCACGACGATATTATGGACAAGGCAGCCGTGCGCAGAGGCCAGCAAACGGTACACCAAAAATGGGATATAAACACGGCCATTCTTTCGGGTGATGCCATGCTGATTCAAGCCTATGCATGTTTAAACGAATATCCTTCCGAGCAATTCAAAGCGCTTACGCAACTTTTGAGTAAAACCGCGTTAGAAGTGTGTGAAGGGCAACAACACGACGTAGATTTTGAGACCAGCTCTGAGGTTAGCATTGCTCAGTATTTGGAAATGATTCGCCTAAAAACAGCTGTGTTGGTGGGTTGCGCCATGGAAATGGGCGCACGTATTGGCGGTGCTGATCCGGCAGATGCCAAGCAGTTGTATCGCTTCGGTGAGCAGCTAGGTATTGCCTTCCAATTGCAAGACGACTATTTAGACACCTTTGGCGATGCGGCCACTTTTGGCAAACGCATTGGCGGAGACATTGCTGAAAACAAAAAAACCATCTTGGTACACCTTACCCATGCCCATGGAACGCCTGAACAGCAGCAAGAATTGACCCGTTGGTTTTCGGACACACCCAAAGATGACAGCACCAAAATAACGGCTGTTACCGAGCTGTTTAAAGCTGCCAAGGCAGATAAGGCTACGCTAGCTGAGGTGGCACGTTATACCAAAAATGCCTTTGCTGTTTTGGATGGAATCCCCTTAAAAACGGCGCATATGCAGCGCTTTAAGGATTTTGGGAATTGGTTAATGAAACGCACGCAATAGTCGGCGGAATACTTGTCCCACAAACAAGCCCAACGGAAAACTACGCATGATCTGGACCTCTTCTTTTGGAGACGACCGTTCTTCTAGAAACCTAAAAATTCTTGCAGGTTTGTTGTGTTGAAACATACGCGAAAACAAAAAGCTTCCTTTGTGGTTGTGCCGCGCCAGTACATCTAAAAAGAGTAGGTCATACCACCAAAACCGATTGCGTTTTTCAAATTGCCGCATGTCTGTGGTAGATTTAAGGAAACCAACCAAGGCCGTGGCCTTTCGTTCTATAAAAGCAAAGGTAAAGCCCGTGCTTGGCTTGGTCCAGCCGCCGGCAGAACCAATATGCAGTATGCGCTTGCTGTTGTGCTTGGCAAAGGGATAACAAGTCATGGGAATGTTTCCCGCTTCTCGTTCTTCGATGGTATAATTGCGGATGTCTTTTTCGCTTAGGTAAGCACGTAGCTCCCGCTCATAAGCGGCGGGTTTTAATTTTTCTTTTGAGAAAAGGGTGTATTCGATTAGGGCTTCCGTTTCGCTAGACGGCAATACATACATAAACCGAGTGCTGTCCTGTTGGGCTACCGTAAAATCCATAAAAGTTGCAGTATCTGCATCAAAATGAGGCTTTTGGGTTTTGATAAACCAACCGACAAAATGTTGCTGAAGTACGGGATAGCGTTTTTGCTGTTGTACCACCTGCCAATCGAAAATACTGTTGAAGAAGAGTTTGGTGTTATAGGTTTTTTTGTTGGTGGTTATCCGCACTCCTGATTCATGTTCCTGAAAAGAAGCAACCCCTTCAAACTTAAGCGTAATGTTGTTGCTCTGTTCAATCAGTGTGCGCATGGAAGCGTAATAGGAGCCGCTACGCATCATTTTATATGATAATGGACTTATTTGCTCTTTTAAAGACAGTTTTGAGGACCTAAAGGAAATATTATCCCACTCTTTGACAATGTGTTCGGACCATTGTGTGTTGGTTTTGGTTTCCCAAAAACACCAAGTACGGTCGTTTTCTTTGTTGGGATCTTGTTCCAAAATAAGCAATTGCTTATCCGTAAAGTCACCTGATTGCATTAGTTTTTCAACAATCTGAAGCGTGGCCGCTCCAGCACCTGCAAATGTAAAATCGTAAACCTGCTCCTTTTCCACCTCGCCAAACGTACAAAATATGCCGATTAAGCACAACAGTAGAAACAGCTCAATCAATTATATTTGCAGCATGTTTGAATCGATTCTTAATTTCTTTGAAAATACCCCACCAATATTGGGCGCACTCTATGCGACCCTTTTCACTTGGGGACTTACTGCACTAGGCGCATCATTTGTTTTTTTATTTAAGGCAATGAACCGTGCTGTTCTTGATGGCATGTTAGGCTTCACCGGAGGCGTTATGGTGGCAGCTAGTTTTTGGAGCTTATTGGCTCCTGGGATCGACATGAGTCCGGGCGAAGGCTTTATCAAGGTCATACCAGCGGCTGTTGGATTTACCTTCGGGGCCTTATTTATTTTTGGGCTGGACAAAGTCTTGCCACACGTACACATTAACTTTAAGGAGTCAGAGGGGATCAAAACCCCTTGGCACCGAACCACACTTATGGTTTTGGCCATTACGCTTCACAATATTCCAGAAGGTCTGGCTGTGGGCGTTTTGTTTGGTGGTGTTGCAGCGGGACTACCCGAGGCATCTATTGCTGGTGCTGTGATTTTGGCTATTGGCATTGGTATACAAAACTTCCCAGAGGGTATTGCTGTTTCCATGCCCATGCGCCGATTGGGGCTTAGCAGGCGAAAAAGCTTTTTTTACGGGCAAGCTTCTGCCATTGTAGAACCTATAGCTGCTGTAATTGGTGCTTTTGCCGTTACTTTTTTCACGCCTATTTTACCCTATGCACTTGCCTTTGCAGCTGGTGCCATGATTTTTGTTGTGGTAGAGGAGGTAATTCCAGAAACCCAACAGGACAAATACACAGATATTGCGGCCTTGGGCTTTATTGGCGGTTTTGTAGTAATGATGACGCTAGACGTAGCGCTAGGCGGTTAGTGACAACCACAGCCTTTTGTATCGCACCCAGCTGTTTTTTTTCTAGGACGAAAACGCTGTATAAGAAAATACAACGACCAAAGTACTGCTGCGATGATGATTACGTTTTCCATAATTATAGGCTAAAGTATTGAAATGTTGCCAATGCGCCCAAATAGGCGATTACGGTCATCACAACAAGCTGTACGGCGGGCCAACGCCAGCTGTTGGTTTCTTTTCGCACAATGGCTAGAGTACTCATACATTGCATGGCAAAGGCATAGAACACCATAAGCGATAAACCTGAAGCAAGGTTAAAAACAGGCGTTCCATCGGCATAGGTCTCGGCAGACATACGGTTTTTAATGGTTACTTCCGAAGAATCACCAACATTATAAATGGTAGCTAGGGTTCCTACAAATACTTCACGTGCAGCGAATGAACTGACAATGGCAATGCCAATCTTCCAATCGTAGCCCAACGGACGAATTATGGGCTCAATTCCTTTTCCCACATACCCTAAATACGAATGCTCGAGTTTGTAAGCACTTAATTTTTGATCAAAATTGGCATCAGTAACTTCCGCTTGCGCAGCCACTATTTCAGGGGCGTTTTTAAAAGTAGCTCCTGGGCCATTTGAAGCCATTACCCAAAGTAAAATGGATATTGCCAAAATGATTTTACCCGCTTCAAGCACAAAGGATTTTGTCTTTTCAATTATGGTAACGATAACATTCTTTAACAGCGGAATACGATAGTTTGGCATTTCTACAACGAAATGACTGGTTTGCCGTTTTGGTAAGGTTTTGTGTAACACAAATGCGGCAAGCAATGCCATCGCAAAACCGAGTAAATAAAAGAACATCAACACCAAGCCTTGCAGGTTTGCGCCTAATATTCGGTCGTTTGGAATCACCAGACTGATGAGAATGAGGTAAACAGGCAATCGTGCAGAACAGGTGGTAAAAGGAGTCACTAATATGGTGATGAGCCGCTCTTTCCAATTTTCAATATTACGTGTTGCCATGATGGCGGGTATAGCACATGCAGTTCCCGAAATTAAGGGAACGACACTTTTTCCGCTTAGCCCAAAACGCCGCATCACACGGTCTGTAATAAACACCACACGACTCATATAACCGGTTTCTTCTAAAATGGAAATAAAGAGGAAAAGCAAGGCAATTTGAGGCACAAAAATGACAATACCTCCCAGTCCGGGAATGACGCCTTCTGCAATGAGGCTAGGTGCCAACCAATTGGGGAGATTCACTTTGGCCCAGTCACTGAGGTGGGCAAAGGAGGTGTCTATAAAGTCCATCGGAACACTGCTCCAATCATATAAAGCTTGGAAAATGGTAAACAGAACTAAAAAGAAAATCACAAAGCCCCATACTTTGTGGGTGAGTATGCGATCGAGCCTACCCCGCAAGTCGGTTGCCTTAGCGCTGTCTTTGTTATAACACGCCTTGAGCACGTTGTTAATGTACTGATAGCGTTTGATGGTTTCTTTCTGCTGAAGTCGTTTTAAGAAGGAGCGACTGCGCATATGATTGGCATCTTGCGCTTCCATTTTCTGTCGTTCTATTCGTGCAAAATTTACATCTTGGGTGATAACCAACCAGAGCTTGTATAGCGATTGATTTGGAAATGTGCGTTCCAACGAAGAAAAATACTCTTGGTCAATTGATGCGATGGAAACACAGGGTGCTGTTGAAATATTTTTATAGGAAGTAATGTGTTGCTTTAGCGTATCAATACCTTCGTTTTTTCGAGCACTGACCAAAACTACTTTTGCTTGTAGCAATTCTTCCATTTTTTCAGCATCAATGCTGATGCCTTTGCGATTCATGCGATCCGACATATTGATGACCAAAATGGTAGGAATATTAAGGTCTTTAATTTGAGTGAACAGCAGCATGTTTCGCTTTAAGTTCTCCACATCGGAAATAACCACAGCAACATCGGGAAAATCTTTGTCGTTTTTATTGAGCAGTAGCTCAACCACCACGTTCTCATCCAAAGAGGAGGCATTGAGGCTGTAGGTGCCCGGCAGGTCTAATATGCGCGCCTTCACACCTCTGGGCAAGCGACAAACGCCTTGTCTTTTTTCTACTGTGATGCCGGGGTAATTTCCCGTTTTTTGGTTCAGGCCTGTGAGTTGGTTGAATACCGATGACTTCCCGGTATTCGGGTTTCCAATAAGCGCAACGTTTATGTTTTTACTCACCCTATTTACGAACAATGATTTGTAATGCCGTTTCTCTTCTTATGGCCAGAAAGGATCCGGAAATGTTGAGGTATAAGGGATCGTTGCTGGGTGCTAGTTGCAGTAAATTCACCTTGTTTCCGGGGAGACAACCCATTTCGATGAGTTTCATGGGAAGCTTTTCTACATCAAAAGATTCGATGGTAGCCACATCGCCAATTTCCAAATCTGCCAGCGTTAAATCCATTTATTTAGACCAATTTTAAAGAGCAAATGTAAGCTTTAGCACATTAAATAGACATAATAAATGTCACTTTTCTTGGATTAAAATGGCAATATCGCGGAGGATATCGTCCATGGCTGAGGCCTGCGTACCGTCATAGTAGCCACGAATGCGCTTTTGTTTGTCTACGAGCACAAAGTTTTCGGTATGTATCATGTCGTGCGGGCCGCCGTCGCCATCTTCTTTGACAACCAAATAAGATTTGCGCGCAAGCTGATAAATTTCTTTTTTATTTCCTGTTACCAAATTCCACCTGCTGTCGTTGACCTTGTTTTCAACGGCATAGCGTTTTAGCTGTGCCACCGAATCTATTTCGGGAGTAACGCTAAAAGAAAGCAATTTAACATCGGGGTAAGGGCTGAGTTTTTGTTGCAGCGCATACATGTTTTTGGTCATGATGGGACAGATGCTCGGACAGGTAGTAAAGAAAAAATCTGCCACATATATGGCATTGTCATACTCTTCTGCTGTTATTGTTTCCCCATTTTGATTGGTCATGGAAAAGGGGGCAATGGTGTGGTATTTCTTCACGTACTGTATGCTTTCGTCAACGAGCTCTGGATCCACCATGGCGGGTTGGTACACTGGCAGCACTGCTGTTGGCTTCAAAGCCTTGTAGAAGAATGCGATGATAATGACCGATAGCCCTAAAATAACGAGGGCTACAAATCGAAAGCGTTGAAAAAATCGGAGCAATTCCATGTGACAAAGATACAACTTCCACGTTTTTTAGCTCGCTCAAATCCCTTACATTTGTCTACTAAATTTTTCCCATGGAGCTTTTCCTTATTAAGGGCGGTCAGCTGATTTTAAGCTTATCCCTACTTATCGTTCTACACGAACTAGGACATTTTATCCCAGCAAAACTTTTCAAAACACGTGTTGAAAAATTCTATCTGTTTTTTGACGTCAAGTTTTCACTGTTTAAAAAGAAGATAGGCGAAACCGTATACGGCATTGGATGGCTTCCGCTTGGAGGCTATGTGAAAATATCAGGGATGATAGACGAAAGCATGGACACCGAACAAATGTCTCAACCGGCCCAGCCCTGGGAGTTTCGCGCCAAGCCAACATGGCAACGGCTAATCATCATGTTGGGCGGCGTTACGGTCAACCTGGTACTTGGCTTTTTAATTTATATGATGGTCATGTTCGTATGGGGGAAAACGGTAATCACCAACGATACCTTGGCCTACGGATTGGCACCTACGCCTACAACCGCTGCATTGGGATTTGATGTTGGCGATAAGATATCATCCGTTGACGGCATAGCATTGGACGATGCCATGGACATCAATAAATGGTTGTTTTTACGTGATGTTTCTACAGTAGAAGTGGTACGTGCCGACGGCACGAATGCTTCCGTAGCCATTCCAGAAGATTTTGGCAAACAACTTTTCGCAGCAGGCGAAATGATTCCTTTTGTGCCATATATACCAGCTATAATAGACCGAGTGGTGGTAGGCTCTTCAGCTGAAGTAGCGGGTCTTTTGGCAAATGATCAAATCATAGGGGTTGACGGAACGGCAATTAACCCTTGGCATCCAACAACAGCACCTCCTGTTCAAGTAAGCAATGCCTTTAAGCAACGCCAAGCAGAAAAGGTAGTTATTCAAGTCTCAAGAGACAACATCATTAGTGAAATTGAAATTCCGGTAGCCACGGGAGACACTTTGGGCATCTATTATAAAGCGACATTCCCTAAAGCGACTACCTATACCTATGATGCGGGCCAGAGCGTCAAAGAAGGATTTAATTACGGTTACTGGACCTTATACGATTATATTGCCCAGTTCAAATTTGTATTTACTAAAAAGGGCGTAAGTCAGCTGGGCGGCTTTGGCACCATTGGAAGTTTGTTTCCAGCCGAGTGGAACTGGCGTGTTTTTTGGGAACGCACAGCCTTGATATCTATTATTTTGGCGTTTATGAACGTGTTGCCCATACCAGCTTTGGACGGCGGTCATGTGGTGTTTTTAACTTATGAAATGCTAACGGGACGCAAGCCGCATCAAAAGGTTTTGGAATATGCACAAATGATAGGCTTGTTTTTATTATTGGGCTTGTTTGTTTTTGCCAACGGTAATGACATCTATCGTTTTATACTGTCATAGGCAAGGGAACATTATTTTCTATATATGCGTTTGATAGCAACTAAATAAAAATTATATTTGCGCACATTTTCCTCCTTAGCTCAGTTGGTTAGAGCATCTGACTGTTAATCAGAGGGTCCTTGGTTCGAGCCCAAGAGGGGGAGCAAAAGCTTTACAGAAATGTAGGGCTTTTTTTTGTGCCTTGATACATTACCTCAAATTTAGTAAAAAAACACGTTCACAGCCACTTTACTGGCAGTAAATAGACAGTTAATTATATGTCTTATTTATAGGTTTTTTTTAAATTGCTAAAAAATAAACAGAGACAATAAACAGTTATAGTGACTAAAAAATTTTCAATAGAAACTTTATGGGATGAAGTAAATTTTAAACCCAACCAGGCACAAGAAAAAGCTATTAAGCATATAGAAGGTGCACTCTACTTGACTGCTGGACCAGGTTCTGGTAAAACAAGAGTTCTCTTGTGGAGAACACTTAACCTCATTGTCTTTCATGATATTAAGCCTGATGAGATTCTTTTAACCACATTTACAGAAAAAGCAGCTCATCAGCTCAAGGAGGGATTACAAGCTCTTTTAGGGATGGCAAGTAATCATACTGGTAAACAATATGATTTAGCTAGTATGTTTATTGGAACCGTACATTCAGCTTGTAACAGAATAATTGGAGATAGAAGGTTTTTTCAAGATAGAGCCAGAACAAAGCCTGTTAAAACAATTGACCAGCTAGAACAGTATTTTTTTATAAGAAGAAATTCTATTTGGAATAGACTTTTAGTTGCTGGAGGAGTTGAGACAATTGAAGTGAATGGATTTTTTCAAAAAGGGATCCCTAAATATCCAAACAAACATAAAGCAGTAATTGAATGTATAGCACTATTTAATAGGTTTTCTGAGGAAAGACTCAATATTCAAAATGCTATTAGCAAAACAGATGAAAAAGATGGATTGTTTTTTATCTTAAAAATGTATCAGGAGTACAGAAATATCTTAATTGAAGGAGAAATGTTTGATAAGTGTGATTTGTCACTCTTACAGGACAAAGCTCTTAGTGTAGTGGAAGATTACAGCCTTGCCAGTAAAATTTTCAAATACATAATTGTTGATGAATATCAAGATACAAATAGCATTCAAGAGCAACTTTATTTTTCTTTAGCTGGAAATAAAAATATCTGTGTTGTTGGGGATGATGATCAAGCATTGTATAGATTTAGAGGTAGTACTGTTGAAAATTTTGTTGAGTTTCCAAAAAGAGTAAAGAAAAACCTCAACATCAATACAACCAAAATAGCATTATCAATTAACTACAGATCAAAAAAACAAATTGTCAACTTCTACACAAACTTTATAGAAAAAGAAGATTGGACAAAAAATGGAAACCCTCAGGACCAATTCAGAGTTTATGATAAAGGGATTAATGCGTTCTCTCAGGATAATGATACTGCAGTAATTTCTGTTGAAAGCTATGAAGACAAAACCTGGATTGATCAAACAGTAGAGTTTTGCAAAAAACTCATTGAATCAAAAATTGTAAGTGATCCAAATCAAATAGCATTTTTGTTTCCCAGCCTTTCCAACACAGATGCACAAAATACAATTGATGCATTGAGGGCAAGTGATTTAAACGTCTATGCTCCAAGAGCAGGAAGGTTTTTAGAAGGTGATGAAGCTACTGAACTATTTGGGGTGTTTGCAAATATTTTTGGAGTAGCTGATTTATCAGGGTTCTCAGGTTATGAGTTTAACCAATATAAAGGCTGGCTAAACTTTGCTATTGAAACAGGGAAAGAAATTATTGATAGTGACTCTGATCTTAAGAGGTTTTCTGAAAACAAACAACTTGAGCTCAACACCATTATTAAAGATTATGAATCTTTATTAAGAGTAATAGACAAAAATAATTGGGATTTGGATGATGAGTTTGATTTGGAGTTAATGAGAAGAAAGCTTTCTGAAGCAAACAATTTATCTAATGATGCAAAAAATGCAATTGTTAGTCCTTACTTAGCTAGAATAGTGAATCAGCGGAAAAAAGACAATAATCAAGAAAATTTCAAGCTTTCACAAATAGTAAATAGAGCAACCTCGCTTGACTGGAGTGTTTTGGATTTATTTTATCAGGTTTCAGGATTTTCCCACTTTAAAAACTACTATGATTTAGCTCAAAATGAAGGGAATGAAGCTCCAATATGTAACCTATCAAAAATAACGGAATATATTTCAAGGTTTATGGAACTGTATTCTCCAATTCTTTCTGCAAGTTTTGTCAGAGAAGATGGTTTTACAAGATTATTTTTTTCTTCTTATTTATATACACTTTTTAGAATGGGTGAAAGTGAATATGAAAATGAGGATGATCCATTTCCTAAAGGGAATATTCAAGCACTCACAATTCACCAATCAAAAGGCTTGGAATTCCCTGTAGTTTTTATGTATCCAAAAAGAAGGGAGTTTAAAGATGCTGATCTTAAAGAGGTAATAATAAGAGATTTAAAAGATGTTGACGGAGAGCCTTTAAACAGGATCGGCAGGTTTGATTTAATGAGAATTCTCTATGTTGGTCTTTCTAGAGCAGAAAAACTTTTGATTTTACCAAAACTGACCCCTATCAAAGCAAAAAAGGGCACAGGAACAATTTCACATATAAATAATTCCCTAACGGATGTTGGCGCAATTGACATACAAAACTATGACACCAGCCAGCTTAAAATTGATAAAGTCAAAGAGTCAGCTTTAAGCAAAGTATATTCATACACCGCAGATTATTTGGCCTATGAAAGATGCCCTAGACAATATATGATTTATAGGAAGTATGGTTTTGTGCCATCAAGAAGTCAAACAATGTTTTTTGGGTCTTTGGTGCATAGTACAATTGAAGATTTACACCAACAATTAATTTCAAGAAAGGAGGTATTGCAATGAATGAACAAGACAGTTTAATAAAGAAAGATAAAGAGAGACTTAAAGAGCTGCAATACATCATTGAAATGGAAGAGTGGATTGAGAATCAATATTACACGAACTATGAACGTCTGAGGTTAGAGGGAGGACATGCTTTGTCTCCAGAAGTGAAAAGAGCAGGTCTTTTACAAATCATCATGTACTTTAGGAAAATGAGAGAAGTTGCTGAAACAGTTTCAGAGACAGAAGTAAAACTCACATTACCAGAACAAGTTTCACCTCACGGAAATAAATTTACAATTGAGGGGGTGGTTGACATCATTAGAGAAAATGAGAGTACAACCATGTATGACATAAAAACTCATGATGCAGATTTTGTGAATGCTAACAAAGAAGACTATGAAGATCAGCTAAACGTATACACACATATATGGCAAAATTTGAGGAATGAAAAACTTGATGGTACAGCTATAATTGCAACTCAATTTCCTAGAACTTTAAAAAAAGCTATTGATGCAGATGATGAGTTGAAGTTGGCAAAGGAAATGAAAAAATGGGATCCAATGATTCCAATTCCATTTTCACAAAAAAAGGTTGAAAACACCATCAATAAATTCGCATGTGTAGTTGACAAAATTGAAGAAAGAGAGTTTGAGCCCCCAACACTTCAACAGCTCCAACAAAGAATTAAAGGAACCAAACAAAGATTTGCAACAAGGGTGTGTAGAAACTGTGATGCAAGATTCTCATGTGATGCATATAGAGAATATGCACAAGTAACTAATTCATTTAGCGGGGGATTTGCTGAGTACATTAGTGATCTAGGAAATACAGATGAGGTTGAAAACACAACAAATACAAATGCTCTTTCTAGTGGACCAATAGATATTGATGATAACATCTAATTATTAAAATATATGGCAGAAGAATTTAAACCCCAATACACTTTTACTGATGATAGACTCAATGAGTTAAAACAACTTTTCCCAGAAGCATGGGAGGATGGAGTTTTCAATGTTGATACCTTAAAGACTCTTATAGGTGAATACAGTACAGATAATAATATAAAAGAACACTTTGGATTGAACTGGGTTGGCAAACAAGATGCAAGAAAAATTGCAGCCAAACCACCTACTGGCACCTTAAAGCCTTGCCCTGGTGAAGGTGTAAATGAGGATAACACTGAAAATGTTTTTATTGAAGGGGAAAATTTAGAGGTTTTAAAGATTTTGAGAAAGTCATACATGGGCAAGATCAAAATGATATACATAGATCCACCATATAACACAGGGAATGACTTTATTTATAATGACACCTTTGCTGACAGCACGGAAGATTATTTAAGAAAGACTGGAGACAAAAGTGATGAAGGGCTTTTGGTTTCTAACCCAAAATCATCTGGTAAGTATCATGCCAACTGGCTGTCTTTTATGTACCCAAGATTGAGGTTAGCAAAAGATTTACTTAAAGAGGATGGATTAATGTTTGTTTCCATTGACAGTTACGAAATAGAAAATTTAAAACTATTAATGAATGAAATTTTTGGAGAAGAAAATTCAGAAAATTTTATCACTTGGAGAAGAAGACATAATCAACCAAATGATAAGTCCAAAGTGATAGGTAAAGTTTCAGAATATATTTTAGTTTTTACTAAAAACTTACAATACTTAAAAAGTAAATCAACTTTTTATGGTGTGCCTTTAAGTGAAAAAAGAATATCTGACTATACAAATCCTGATGATGACCCTAATGGGAAATGGAGCACTAATCCATGGAAAGCAGCACAAGGAAGAGGTGGTTCTACCTATAAAATTACAACACCTACAGGAATTGAATATGATGAGACTTGGTATGGAAATGAAACAACATTTAAAAAACTATTAGAAGAAAATAAAGTTCATTGGACAGATGGAGGAGCTGGTTACCCAAGAACGAAAATATATCTAAAAGATGCTATGATTGAAGGACAAACTGCAATTAACTGGTTCAATTTTGACAAATTTGGAAGTAACCAAGATGCATCTTCAGAATTAGAGACGCTATTTGAAGGAAAAAAAGTTTTTGACAATCCTAAGCCAACCAAATTGATGAGTGCATTACAAAATATTTGTTTTGGTAAAGAAGATGAATTATTTATGGATTTTTTTGCTGGTTCAGGCAGCAGTTTACATGCACTATTGAGTGATAATTTTAGTGTCCCAAGAAACTGTAAATTCATTGGGGTTCAAATTCCAGAGGAAATTAAACCAAATGATGATATAAGTAGGAAAGCTATAAACTTTTTAGAGTCAATAAAAAAGCCCTTACTAATTTCTGAATTGACGAAGGAAAGAGTCAGAAGAGCTATTAGTTCAATTGATAAGACAAAGGGTTTTAAAGTCTTCAAACTAGACAAAAGCACCATTTACAAATGGCAAGACTTTATTCCACAACAAGATGGTATAATTCCTGATCTGTTCAGTAAATTGGAATTAGCGTTTAAAAACCCGCTTTTAGATGGAACACAAACTCAAGATTTTATTACTGAAGTTATCTTACAAGAGGGCTTTCCTTTAACCGCTAAACAAGAGGAAGCTATTTCTGGGGTTTTTAAAATCACTCATGAATGGGTGCCATATACGCTTTATGTGTCAATGCTCCAGAGCTTCAAAAATATAGATTTAGATCAACTTCAACTACAAGGGAGTGATCATTTTATTTGTTTGGATAAAGCCTTTGAAAGCAATGATGCTTTGAAACAAGCTATTGACAATCAGTGTAAACTCCTTACAATTTAGGCATGAAAATCAAGTTCAATCCAAATCAAGATTTTCAAAAAGAAGCCATTAAAAATGTGGTGGATATATTTGATGGTATTGGAGAATATCATGTAAAGTTTTCAATGGGTAGTGAAATTACTCCTAACCTTCATGAAGATGAAGATTTAGAAGATGATTTCCTTTTAGATAATCTTCAGTTTATACAAGAAGAATTTGATATTCAAATGGATGCAAGAGACACTCCTACAATGAAAATTGGAGTAAGCAATTCACTTGAGAAAGAAAGAGGTTTATTACTGGATGGAGTAAGTAATGATTTTCATGAATACCCAAGCTTTTCTGTAGAAATGGAAACAGGCACTGGGAAAACCTATGTCTATTTAAGGACTATTTATGAGTTGAACCAAAAATATGGGTTTAGCAAGTTTGTGATTGTGGTCCCTTCAGTTGCAATTTTTGAGGGTGTGAAAAAGAGTTGGAATATGACTCAAGATCATTTTAAAACAATTTATGGCAATGACTTTTTTGCTTTGAGACCTTATGATAGCAGCAGAATTCAAGAGGTAAAAACATTTGCAACTGCAAAAAATGTTGAGATCATGCTTATGACTTTAGCTTCATTTAACTCTGTTTCAAATAATTTTTATAAACCCACAGATAAATTGCCTGGTGAGTTTCTGCCCTATGAGTATATTCAAAAAACAAGGCCAATTGTAATTCTAGATGAGCCTCAAAACATGAGTTCTTCTAAGTCACAAGAAGCCATCAGAACTCTCAAACCACTATTCTCTTTAAGATATTCAGCAACTCATAAGGAGACACCAAATCTTGTATATAGATTAACCCCAGTAGAAGCATTTAGAAGGTCACTGGTTAAACGAATTCAGGTAGTTGGGGTTGAGCAAAGAGAGTTGGGAGGAAAAATCCCTATTTCTCTTAAAAAAGTAAGTGGTACTGGGAGAAATGCCAAAGCCACCATTGCAACTTATACTGAGAAAAATGGAATTCAAAAAATTGAAGAAGTTATTTTAAAAACAGGTCAAGATCTTTATGAAAAAACTCATTTGGACTTACACAAGGGACTGGTTGTTGAAAATATAGGATCTTCAAAGGACAGTCCTTTTGTAGCTTTTGAAGATGGAACACGTCTCACTCTTCATGGTGGAGATGGAATTTCCAGGCCTGAAATTTTCAGACATCAAATAAAAGAGACAATAGCACAGCACATAACCCATCAAAAAAAAGTATTTGAACAAGGCATTAAGGTGGTTTCCCTTTTCTTTATTGATAAGGTTGCTAACTTTCTTGGTGACGGAGAAAATAAAGGAATCATAAAAAAGATATTTGAAGAAGAGTTTAAAATACACCGTGACAGACTAGATTTATTCAAAGATAAAACACCAGATCAGGTACAAGCATCATATTTTGCTAGTTATAGAAAAAGCGGACAAACTCTTTTTCTTGATGAAGATGAAGCCAAAAATAATGATCAAAGAAAGGCACAAAAAGAGCAATTTGAATTGATCATGAAAAATAAAGAAGAGCTCCTCTCTTTGGAAAATGATGTTTGCTTCATTTTTGCACACTCTGCTCTTAAAGAAGGTTGGGATAATCCAAATGTATTTCAAATATGTACATTAAATCAAACAGTTTCAATTAATAAAAAGAGACAAGAAATTGGAAGGGGACTTAGATTAGCTGTAGATCAAAAAGGGGAGAGAATACATGATGATCAAGTTAATATTTTGACTGTTGTTGCTAATGAAAGCTATGAGTCTTTTGCAAACACTCTCCAACAAGAATATGTTGAAAGTGAAGGCGAGGCACCACCAAAACCAAAACCAAAAAGAGCTCCTGCAACCAGACAGGACAAATTTTACAATAGTGAAGACTTCAAAGACTTCTGGAGTAAACTGACTAAAAAGTCAAATTTTACTATCAATGTGGATGGAGAAAAACTTTTAGAGGAAATTAAAGAGAAATTTATAGACAAGAAAAATAACACTTTTCCTGTACCTAAGTTAGTAATTAGTAAAGGTAATTTTGTCATCACAACTTTTACATTTAATATCCTCTCGTTTGCTGATAATAACTCAGCTTTAATAAATATAGTTAAAGAAGACACTAGGGGAAATAGAAATAATTTGGGAGGCTCCCTATTTGATGGGGGTGTTCAAGTTTCTGAAGGAGATGATTTAGAACGTTTATTGAGTGAACCTAAACTGAGAGGGTTTAAGGTTAACAGTATTGAGCCAAATAAATCTAACCCTGATGTTGAGTTCAAAAATGGATTTAAAGTTTCAAAGTTTAAATCTGAAGTTTATACTGTAACAGACAATAAGGATATTAAATCAAAAGACTCCCAAATTGATTTAAAGAGTTTTCCAGTTTTCAACATCATAGATAAGCTTGAACAAGCAACCTCTTTAACAAAAGAGACTTGTTTTAAAATTCTCAAAGCAGTCCCTCATGACGAAGTAGGAAAAGTATTTAGGAATCCAGAAGGCTTTACAAATAAACTAATTGAAATAACAAAAAATGCTTTGGCAATTCATATTGCTGAAAACATAGAATTTGAACCATCTGCAGAAATAATGCACCATGAGATTGAAGAGCTTTTTCCAAGAGAGATTAATTATGTTCAAACTGAAATTGTGAATTCAGAAAAACATGGGCTTTATAATAAATCTCAAAAAGATTCTGAAGTAGAAGAAAAGTTTGTAACCAATAAACTTGAATTTGATGACAATGTGCTATTCTTCTTCAAGTTTCCATCAAAATACAAAATAGATTTTCCAAGAATAATTGGAAACTATAATCCGGATTGGGGTGTAATAAGAAAAGATAAAAATGGACTAAAGGTTCAGCTTGTTAGAGAAACAAAGGGGACCTCAGAAATTGAAAATTTAAGATTTGTTCATGAAATAAATAAAGTTAAAGTTGCAAAAAAACACTTTTCATCTTTGGGAATTAATTATGATATAATTAAGGGAGATGAGATAAAATGGTATTAATTTTATAAATTTTAATAAGATAAATATTTAATATACTGATTTTTAGTGAATTATGATTATATTTGTGTATGAAATAATTCAAAAATACATAATTTTTTGATCTTTTTTATTCATTTAATCTTAATTATGGCTAAAATTACTGAAAGATATAAAGATGAAATAATACACATTAGTGGTGGTGAAATTGCTGACACAAAAACATTGAAAACTTATGAAGTTAGGAACTCTACATTGATTAAAAGAAAAGGCACAAATAAGCTTGAATTTGATTATCCTAGTTTTTTTGTTCTTGACACCACAAAGCTATTTAAACTTCTTTCCTTTGAAATAAAACAAGTTCACCTAGCATTATTGATTACCATCTCTAATAATTTAAAAATGGGCTGTAATATTTGCCTTGATGAAAATGAAGAGCCTTTAACAGCAAAAAAAATAGGGCAGCTAATTAATAACTCTGAACAAGCAACAAAGAAAAAACTTAATGTTCTAGTTAATTCTGGTTTGTTATATTATGGTAAGATAACAAGGTCCGAATTTAAATCCAGGGTTTATGTTGTTAACCCCCATATCATTAAAAGAGGACGTTATTTTGAGAAATATTTATCCAGTTTGTTTAATGATATTTAACTTAACCACTATTTCAAGTAGTTTTTTTGAAGCTAATCACGTTGCTGAATTGAATTTTTATTAAAGTCTATAAAAGCATTAGAAGTTTATTTATTATTCTATCCATCTGTATGGACGCTTAGTATTTTTTCTTTGTCTATGCCCATTATTTACTTGGTAGCATATGTTCTTATTAGAGATAGTAAGATCTTTGAAATGTCTAAGGATCCAAAGGGTTTATCTAGTGTTGTATATAAGAACTATAAGATTCTTATCATCCAAAATATCAATAGATCTTAACAGATCGTTCATCTAAAAATTGTGTATTTAAAAATGTGAATGATCCCTATAAAACTGCTCCCCACCTACAACTTAAACGTGTGTTACCCCCTGTGTGGTAGGTTAAAAAAGCCAATTTCATTAACTCAAAAGGAGTTTTTAAAATTGTATCACATTAAAATATATATATAGCTAACACCCAATCCAATTTCCTTAACTTTATGATATGAAAAAAGGTCTGTTTTTACTTCTTCTAATTCCAATGCTTTGTTTTAGTCAATCTAGTAGTGACTATTTTTTATTAGCTCTTGAAAAACAAAATAATGGAGATAATGAAGGGGCTTTATTAGCTTATAACCAATCCATAGCGTTGGATTCAATGGCTCCTGGCTCTTATTATAACAGAGCTGTAATAAAATTTTTCCTTAAAGACTACAAAGGCTCTGTATTGGACTTTACCGCTTCAATTAGATTAAATCCTACTAATAATGAAGCATATTATAATAGAGCGGAT
>CBFHKZ010000008.1:0-42503 GCA_965656545.1 Flavobacteriaceae bacterium | reverse complement strand
GTAGGTCTCTCAGTCAAGCACCCTTATGCCATTGCACTCTACGCACGGTTACCAAGCGTGCTGAGGGTACCTTTAGAAGCCTCCGTTACTCTTTTGGAGGCGACCACCCCAGTCAAACTACCCACCACGCACTGTTTTCCGCAAAGCGGAATTAGGCCCTAGATAAGTAAAGGGTGGTATTTCACTTGTTGACTCCACAACGACTAGCGACGCTGCTTCGAAGTCTTCCACCTATGCTACACATTACTTATCCAAGGTCAATACGAAGCTATAGTAAAGGTGCACGGGGTCTTTTCGTCCCGTAGCGGGTAATCGGCATCTTCACCGATACTACAATTTCACCGAGCTCATGGCCGAGACAGTATCCAGATCGTTGCACCATTCGTGCAGGTCGGAACTTACCCGACAAGGAATTTCGCTACCTTAGGACCGTTATAGTTACGGCCGCCGTTTACCGGGGCTTCATTTGATTGCTTCTCCGAAGATAACAACTCCACTTAACCTTCCGGCACCGGGCAGGTGTCAGACCCTATACATCGACTTTCGTCTTAGCAGAGTCCTGTGTTTTTGATAAACAGTCGCCTGGATCTATTCACTGCGGCCCACATTACTGTGGGCGACCCTTCTCCCGAAGTTACGGGTCGATTTTGCCTAGTTCCTTAGCCATGAATCACTCGAGCGCCTTAGAATACTCATCCCAACTACCTGTGTCGGTTTAGGGTACGGGCTGCTTCTCTCGCTTTTCTAGGGACCCCTTACTTGTTTTCGCTTCTCTGCAAGCAGATAGGCTCAACGTGGATTTCCGTCACCACGTAAACATCTGGGGGATCCGTCACTTTTAATGAGAGCAGGTACAGGAATATTAACCTGTTGTCCATCCACTACCCCTTTCGGGTTCGCGTTAGGTCCCGACTAACCCTCAGCTGATTAGCATAGCTGAGGAAACCTTAGTCTTTCGGCGTGCGGGTTTCTCGCCCGCATTATCGTTACTTATGCCTACATTTTCTTTTGTAGAAGCTCCAGCAAACCTCACAGTTCACCTTCAGCGCCGCTACAATGCTCCCCTACCCAACTTTCGTTGCCACAGCTTCGGTGGTATGCTTATGCCCGATTATTATCCATGCTCGACCGCTCGACTAGTGAGCTGTTACGCACTCTTTAAATGAATGGCTGCTTCCAAGCCAACATCCTAGCTGTCTGGGCAGTCAAACCTCGTTTAATCAACTTAGCATACACTTGGGGACCTTAGCTGGTGGTCCGGGTTCTTTCCCTCTCGGACATGGACCTTAGCACCCATGCCCTCACTGCTGCACATCATTTCCAAGCATTCGGAGTTTGTCAGGAATTGGTAGGCGATGAAGCCCCCGCATCCAATCAGTAGCTCTACCTCTTGGAAACTAATACAACGCTGCACCTAAATGCATTTCGGGGAGTACGAGCTATTTCCGAGTTTGATTGGCCTTTCACCCCTATCCACAGGTCATCCCAAGACTTTTCAACGTCAACGGGTTCGGTCCTCCACTCAGTGTTACCTGAGCTTCAACCTGCCCATGGATAGATCACACGGTTTCGCGTCTACCACTACTGACTATACGCCCTATTCAGACTCGCTTTCGCTACGGATCCACACCTGAAGTGTTTAACCTTGCCAGCAACGGTAACTCGTAGGCTCATTATGCAAAAGGCACGCCGTCACCCCAAAGGGCTCCGACCGCTTGTAAGCGTATGGTTTCAGGATCTATTTCACTCCGTTATTCACGGTACTTTTCACCTTTCCCTCACGGTACTAGTTCACTATCGGTCTCTCAGAAGTATTTAGCCTTACCAGATGGTCCTGGCAGATTCACACAAGGTTTCCCGTGCCCCGTGCTACTCAGGATACCACTATCAATAACTGTCTTTACCTGTACGGGACTATCACCCTCTATGGTACCACTTTCCAGCAGTTTCCAGTTCATAAAGCATTGAATATCGTGGTCCTACAACCCCAGCCTTGCCGTAACAAGACTGGTTTGGGCTTTTCCGCGTTCGCTCGCCGCTACTAACGGAATCACTATTGTTTTCTATTCCTCCGGGTACTTAGATGTTTCAGTTCCCCGGGTTCGCCCCCGACAAAGTCGGGTAACATGTCTTCAACATGCTGGGTTGCCCCATTCGGATATCTGCGGATCAAATCATATGTGCTGATCCCCGCAGCTTTTCGCAGCTTATCACGTCCTTCATCGCCTCTGAGAGCCTAGGCATTCCCCATACGCTCTTAATTAACCTATCGTAACGATTTTCTCTTTTAAATTGTAATTACTATTGCTCGTACATTATTTTAAATCAAAGATTTAGAATAATATACCTTGTTGTGTATCACCCTTAGTCGGCTCGACTTTGGGGATACACTATTTTTATGTATCTATTCATGAAAAAAATACTATTGTATTTTTATTCATTCTCAATATGTCAAAGAACTTTATTCGAGGTAGTAGTTTAAAAGTGAAAAAGTAAATAAATACTAATCACTAATTAGCTAATGCCTAAAATTGTGGAGAATATCGGAGTCGAACCGATGACCTCTTGAATGCAAATCAAGCGCTCTAGCCAGCTGAGCTAATCCCCCAGTTTGCGATTTTGTCCGGTATAGACCGTTCGGTAGCAACCGGTGTAGAAGACTCAACTTCTAATAAATCCCAATGTTATAGATCGTATGATGCAAGCATCATTAGTAGTCTCGGGCAGGCTTACCTCGCATAGCTCGGCATAAACCTCTCGCCTTTGACTAATTTAGTAGTCTCGGGCAGGCTCGAACTGCCGACCTCTACATTATCAGTGTAGCGCTCTAACCAGCTGAGCTACGAGACTTTAATATCATCTCATACATGACAATAAATTGTCACTTAGCAATGTAACAACTAAATACTTAGCTGCTGAGCCCTGTCTAACGACAGGCAGGTACGAGACTTAAATTATTATTAAGATGACAGCAAGCAAAACATCAAGGAAATAGCTTGTCAGAATTTTTGTCGTCTTTCTAATTTGTTTGCAAGCAAACAAATTCTCTAGAAAGGAGGTGTTCCAGCCGCACCTTCCGGTACGGCTACCTTGTTACGACTTAACCCCAGTCACCAGTTTTACCCTAGGTCGCTCCTTGCGGTCACGAACTTCAGGCACCCCCAGCTTCCATGGTTTGACGGGCGGTGTGTACAAGGCCCGGGAACGTATTCACCGGATCATGGCTGATATCCGATTACTAGCGATTCCAGCTTCACGCAGTCGAGTTGCAGACTGCGATCCGAACTGAGATCGGTTTTGAAGATTCGCTCCTACTCGCGTAGTGGCTGCTCTCTGTACCGACCATTGTAGCACGTGTGTAGCCCAGGACGTAAGGGCCGTGATGATTTGACGTCATCCCCACCTTCCTCACGGTTTGCACCGGCAGTTTCGCTAGAGTTCCCGGCATTACCCGCTGGCAACTAACGATAGGGGTTGCGCTCGTTATAGGACTTAACCTGACACCTCACGGCACGAGCTGACGACAACCATGCAGCACCTTGTAATGAGTCCGAAGAAGGGTCTATCTCTAGACCTGTCCCACTACATTTAAGCCCTGGTAAGGTTCCTCGCGTATCATCGAATTAAACCACATGCTCCACCGCTTGTGCGGGCCCCCGTCAATTCCTTTGAGTTTCACTCTTGCGAGCGTACTCCCCAGGTGGGATACTTATCACTTTCGCTTGACCACTCAACCCGAAGGTCGAACAGTTAGTATCCATCGTTTACGGCGTGGACTACCAGGGTATCTAATCCTGTTCGCTCCCCACGCTTTCGTCCATGAGCGTCAGTATATTGTTAGTGATCTGCCTTCGCAATGGGTATTCTGTGTGATATCTAAGCATTTCACCGCTACACCACACATTCTAACCACTTCACAATAACTCAAGCCTATCAGTATCAAAGGCAGTTCTACAGTTGAGCTGTAGGATTTCACCTCTGACTTAACAGGCCGCCTGCGGACCCTTTAAACCCAATGATTCCGGATAACGCTTGGATCCTCCGTATTACCGCGGCTGCTGGCACGGAGTTAGCCGATCCTTATTCATATAGTACCGTCAAGCCCCCACACGTGGGAGTGTTTCTTCCTATATAAAAGCAGTTTACAACCCATAGGGCAGTCATCCTGCACGCGGCATGGCTGGATCAGAGTTTCCTCCATTGTCCAATATTCCTCACTGCTGCCTCCCGTAGGAGTCTGGTCCGTGTCTCAGTACCAGTGTGGGGGATCCCCCTCTCAGGGCCCCTATCTATCGTAGCCTAGGTGAGCCGTTACCTCACCTACTAGCTAATAGAACGCATGCTCATCTTTTACCGCCGGAGCTTTAATCATAAATCAATGCTGATACATGATATTATGGAGCATTATTCCAAATTTCTCTGGGCTATTCTCCTGTAAAAGGTAGATTGCATACGCGTTACGCACCCGTGCGCCACTCGTCATCAGATTGCAAGCAATCTATGTTACCGTTCGACTTGCATGTGTTAGGCCTGCCGCTAGCGTTCATCCTGAGCCAGGATCAAACTCTTCATTGTATAACTTTAAATAAAATTAACAACAAAAAAATTGACAAATTAGAGCTGTCTCATGATTGTTTTACTATTCGTATTTATAATCGCAATTGCGATTAATACGCGCTGTCATTCTCAATAATTCAATGAACTTTTAATTGCTCTCTTTTCGAAAGCGGTTGCAAATATACGCTGCTTTTCGGTTTACACAACCCCACAATGAAAAAAAATTAAAATTCTTTTTTTGAATGTGGTCCACAGCTTTTTTTGCGGATTGCAAATATACAACCCTTTTATTCTCACTGACTAACTTTATTTACTTTTTTTTATCCCCCGGTTTTAACACACCTTCAGCAAAGGCTTTTTGCAGTATATGCTCTATTAACGCATCTTCCTCAACCTCAGTGGGATTATAGGCAGTTTTAAGATTTATATCAAACATTTTTGCCGTGGTTTGATAGATAAAAGCACGCCATCCATTGCGTAGTTTTTTTATCAATGCGTGGGCAGTAAAACCCGTTTCCCTATGAATTAGTTTGATTAAAATTCGCCCTTCCGAACGCGTAAGCTTCTTCAATTCGTCCTTAAATTCACCTTCTAAGTAGCGTTCGACTTGTTTTGCATAGCGTTTTTTGGCGCGTTTGCGCTTGATATTGGCCAGTCGTTGGTTCAAAACCGTCAGGCGTTCGGCTGCAAGTTGGGCATAAGGGTAGACTTTTATGGTGCGTCTTTGCAGCCGATAATAGGCAACATAGTCTTCATAACGCTTAAATTTAATGCTTGGAAGCACCACAACTTCACTTAAATCAACATAGGGATTGGTCAACGTATCGCCCGCTACTATATATATAGGTTGTTTCTGCTGTCCGTATAGACTGCAAGCCAACATTAAAACGCCTATATATAGTAGTTTGTTCATGCATTCAAAAGTAATAAGATTGTTTTACCTATATGTTGTAATTTAGCATACTTAATTAAAAAATCGCAATGGATAGTATTTTAAACAAAAAATCGCACGCATTTCTAGAACAATACCTCAACAACCCTGCTCCTACTGGATATGAATGGGAAAGCCAAAAAATTTGGATGGACTATCTAAAGCCATACGTTGACGAGTTTATCACCGACACTTATGGTACTGCGGTTGGTGTCATCAATCCAAAAGCCAAATTCAAAGTGGTGATTGAAGCGCATTCAGATGAAATCTCTTGGTATGTAAACTATATATCGGACAAGGGTTTAATCTCTGTTATCAGAAATGGCGGTAGCGACCATATGATTGCCCCGTCTAAATGGGTAAACATCCATACAAAGAAAGGCATCGTTAAAGGCGTGTTTGGTTGGCCTGCAATTCACACTCGAATGGCTGGAAAGGAAGAAGCACCCAAGCTTGAGAACATTACCATTGATGTTGGTGCTTCGAAAAAAGAAGAAGTAGAAAAAATGGGCATCCATGTGGGTTGCGTCATTACCTACCCCGATACTTTTCAAGTACTCAACAAAAACAAATTTGTATGCCGTGCCCTTGACAACCGCATAGGCGGCTTTATGATTGCCGAAGTAGCACGCTTGCTGAAAGAAAATAAGGTTGAATTACCTTTTGGGCTATATGTAACCAATTCGGTTCAAGAAGAAATTGGACTACGTGGCGCAGAAATGATTACCCAGACCATCAAACCAGATGTGGCTATCGTAACAGACGTTTGTCACGATACCTCCACACCCATGATTGATCCAAAAAAACAAGGCGACAATACGATTGGAAAAGGGCCTGTAATCTCTTACGCACCTGCCGTGCAGCAACTATTGCGCGATCGCATTATTGATACCGCAGAAGCAAAGAAGATTCCGTTCCAGCGTTTGGCTTCTTCAAGATATACCGGTACAGATACAGATGCCTTTGCTTATAGCAACGGCGGCGTGCCTTCGGCGCTTATTTCATTGCCGCTAAAATACATGCACACAACAGTAGAAATGGTACACCAAGAGGATGTAGAAAACGTAATCAAACTGATATACGAAACACTACAAACCATCAAAAACGGAGAGAAGTTTAGCTATTTCGCTTAATCTCCTCCACCACTTCTGGGTTTAACAAAGTAGAAACATCGCCCAATTGATCGTATTCCCCTGCAGCGAGTTTACGCAGTATGCGACGCATGATTTTACCACTTCGCGTTTTTGGAAGTCCGCTTACCACTTGAATACGGTCAGGCTTGGCTATAGGTCCAATGGTTTGAGCCACCAAAGCACGTAAGGCTGCGATCAGCGCTTCGGTATCATCTACTGCATCTTTAGAGATAACAAATGCATATAGTGCATTCCCTTTTACATCGTGTGGAAAACCAACAACGGCGCTTTCAACAACATTAGGATGTTCGTTCAGTGCATTTTCAATAGGTGCCGTTCCAAGATTATGCCCAGAAACAATCACCACATCATCTACCCTACCTGTTATCCGGTAATTGCCTTCCGCATCACGCAAGGCACCATCGCCAGGAAAATAATACCCAGGATAGGCACTGAAATAAACATTTTTATAACGTTCGTGATCGCCCCAAATGGTACGGGCAATAGATGGCCATGGGTGTTTAATAGCTAAAATACCTTCGTTTTCACCAGCCAATTCATTGCCTTCGTTGTCTAACAAAACCGCTTGAACACCCGGCATAGGAAGCGTGGCATAGGTAGGTTTCTGTGCTGTTACGCCCGCTAGTGAGCTTATTAGAATACCGCCCGTTTCGGTTTGCCACCATGTATCCACAATGGGACAATTGTGTTTACCTACATGCTTATCATACCAATGCCAAGCTTCTGCATTTATCGGTTCGCCAACAGAACCCAGTACTTTTAGTGACGACAAATCGTGTTTATTAACCAATTCAACTGGATGCTTTTGCAAAGCACGTATGGCAGTGGGTGCCGTATAAAACTGATTGACCTTGTGTTTGGCACAGACTTCCCAAAAACGATCATACGCAGGATATGAAGGAACGCCTTCAAACATGACTGTGGTTGCGCCTACGGCCAAAGGACCGTAAACTATATAGGAATGTCCTGTAATCCAACCGATATCGGCAGTACACCAATAAACATCGCCTTTTTCATATTGAAAAACGTTTTGAAAGGAGTAGGCGGTATAAACCATATATCCACCACATGTATGCACCATTCCTTTGGGTTTTCCAGTAGAGCCAGAAGTATATAAAATAAACAAAGGATCTTCGCTATCCATGATTTCAGCTGGACAGTAGTCGTCCACTTCCGCTAATGCTTCGTGCCACCAAACATCAATATCATTCCAAGCAACTTCTTGACCTGTTCGTTTAAGTACAATTGACGTTTTTATGCTTGTACAGTGGGTTAACGCTTCGTCGGCAATGACTTTTAAAGGGGTGACTTTAGCACCGCGGAATCCGCCGTCGGCAGTTACCAACATGGCGCAATCGGCATCGTTTATTCTTGCCGCTAATGCGGCAGCAGAAAAACCAGCAAATACCACAGAGTGAATAGCACCAATACGCGCACATGCCAAAACGGTTATGGCCAGCTCTGGTACCATGGGCATATAAAGACATATCCTGTCTCCTTTTTTTGCACCATTAGCTTTTAGCATATTGGCTACGCGACAAACACGGCTGTGCAATTCCTTATATGAAATGTGTTGTGCCGTTTCTTTTGGATCGTTTGGCTCAAAGATAATTGCCGTGTGATTTGGCTGCGTTGCAAGATGGCGATCTAAGCAGTTTTCGGTAATGTTTAATTTACCCCCTAAAAACCATTTTACTTCTGGTTTATGAAAATCATATTCCAGCGTCTTATCCCATTTTTGATGCCATTCAAATTGATTTGCAATATCCTCCCAAAAAGCTTCGGGTTGTGCTGAAGCCTGTTCTTTTGCTTGTCTGTAATCTGCTGTTGACCGATACGCCAAATCATCCATAAAAATAAATTTCCCTCGAAAATACTAAAATAATTCAGCTAATCGTGCAGCTATTTACATTATGGTGCAATATTTTGCTGTTTAAAACGCTTTATACAAATGCTATGGGGTAACAGGGAAGCCCCTAGCGCGCATCAAAGCATCAATAGAAGCATCTCTGCCTCTAAACAACCTATATGCTTCAGCGGGGTCAATGGAGTTACGGGGCGCAAATAGATATTTCACTAATTTTTCTGACATGGCTTCATCATAAAAGCCGCCCGGTGCCGCTCTAAATGCTTCGGAAGCATCGGCTGTCAATACATCTGCCCACATATAGCCGTAATATGCCGTAGCATAACCTTCGCCAGAAAATACGTGACCAAAATGCGGCGTCCTGTGACGCATGGGCAATTCCTTTGGCATGCTAAGTGCAGTCAATGTTTTGCGCTCAAATGCACCTACATCTAAATCGGTCGGATCGGCTAAATGGAGCTTCATATCCATCAGTGCAGAAGCTAAATATTCGGTGGTGGCAAAACCTTGATTAAACGTTGCTGCCTTTTTGATTTTTGCAACCAATGCATCTGGCATGGGAGCACCCGTTTCTTGATGTACCAAAAACCGATCAATTACGTCGTCTGTGGACAACCACCGTTCTAATAGCTGCGATTGAAATTCGGTATAGTCTCTCACCCCTCCGTTTAACGTTGGGTACCTCACTTCGGAAGCAAAAAAGTGTAAGGCGTGACCAAATTCGTGGAAGAAGGTAGTGGCATCGTCCCAAGAAATGAGCAAGGCCTCACCAGGGGCTGGCTTAACAAAGTTTGAGTTGTTGGATGCCAACACGTTTGTTTTCCCATCAAAGGTTGAAAAGCTTCTGTAGGTAGTCGCCCAAGCACCCGAGCGCTTTCCTTCTCTTGCATAAGGATCTAAATACCACAATCCTATGTGATCTCCCGAATCTTTGTCAGTTACTTCCCACACCTTAACATCCTCATGGAATACAGGAACCGTTCCTTCGGGAACGGGTGAAAAGGCATAGCCAAACAAACGGCCAGCAACATAGTGCATGGCATCCGTCAGCTTGTCCAGTTGCAGGTATTGCTTTACCTCATCTGAATCTAAATCATATTTAGCTTTGCGCACTTTCTCGGCATAGAAACGGTAGTCCCAAGGAGCTATGGTAATGTTATCTCCATTGGCATCTGCAACAGCTTGCATATCGGCTACTTCTTCAGCAACACGGGCAATGGCTGCAGGCCAAACGGCTTCCATAAGCGCCATGGCATTCTCTGGGTTCTTTGCCATACGGTTTTGTAGGCGCCAAGCAGCGTAATTATCATATCCCAATAAGGCCACACGCTCTTTGCGAAGTTTTAATATTTGCGCAATGATTTCTTTGTTGTCGTATGCATCACCATTATCGGCACGGGCATAATAGTTCGTCCAAACTTGTTTGCGTAAATCTCGTTCGGTTGAATAGGTCAAAAAGGGATCCATTGAAGAACGGGTATTGGTAACTGCATATGCTCCTGCCCTATCCTTTCCTTCAGCTATCCGAGCGGCAGACTTGACAAAATCATCTGGGAGTCCCCCTAACTGATTTTCCGTAAGATAAGTGACATAGTTTTCTTCGTCATGTAAAATATTATTTGAAAACTTGGTATAGAGCGAAGAAAGTTCTTTGTTTATGGCTGCATAGCGTTTCTTTTTTTCGTCGTCTAAATCCGCACCGTTCATGGCAAAACCTTGGTAGGTTAGCTCCACCACACGCTGTTGATCAGCTTCAAGTGGATTTGTTTTTGAGGCTTCATAAACGGATTTGATACGTTGAAAAAGCTGTTCGTTTTGTGTGATTTTTGATTGAAACTCTGAAAAGAGCGGTGCTAATTCGGTTTGCACTTCTCTAAATTCGGGTGAAGACATATTACTGCTGAAAATCCCATAATACGCAAAAGCACGATCCAAAACTTTTCCTGAGCGTTCCATGGCCTCAATGGTGTTTTCAAAGCTTGGTGCTTCAGGATTTGATGCAATGGCTTCGATTTCTTCTAAGTTAAGCTCCATGGCTTTTAGCATGGCGGGCTTTACGTCTGCTACTTGCATCTTATCAAAAGCAGGCGTACCCATATATGGGCCTGTCCATGATTTAAGTAGTTTGTTCTGACCCAGTTCCGAAGTACACGAACATGTAAGGAGAACCAGAAATACAAAAAGGGCGTTGTATGCGTTTGAAATTTTCATTTTTGGGTGTTTTTGGTTAATAAGGGAAACAATAAATATACTAAAATATTTCAGCTACCTACTTAACATCCTTCAAAACCACAAAACTTGAGGTGCTGAATTTATTTTCAAAACACACTGTCTTAAATCTTTACCCTTTGCACAAAAGTGTTGCCATTCAGCGCATGGATTTCAGCTAAATAAATTCCCCTTACAAATTGTGAAACATCAATTGGTTTTGGAGTAGACTCCGTAGCAGTGGTAAATACTTTTTTTCCAGTCAAGTCATACAAAGCAACAGAAACAATGGGGGTGTTCGCAGCTTCAATAAAAAGCTGATTATTATAAACAAAAACCCGACTATCTTCTATTTGTGCTGGGGTAGCATTACTTAAAACTGTGTTGTGTTCAATAAGATAAAAAATTATTTCAGTATGAGTGATGTCGTTCCATTGACCAGCTACACCATATGGCCAATTAGTCAGCGCTATGGCAAGTCCGTCTTGCCCTGGTTGCCCTGCTTGATAATCATCTGGTTCGTTTTGTGTTCCGCCAGTTGTTCCCCAGTTGTTATAAGCATTGTTTGAGACAGTGCCGGAAAGATATGTACCAGACCAAAACTGGGAAGAAGTTCCGGTGTTATCACCATCCCAAACCCAAGTACCCTCAGTAGTGATATCGTTACCACCGATCCAAACGTAAGCAGCACCACCACCGTTATTAGGTATGGTATTGCTAGTAGTAATACCTGCATTGTTAGACAGTTGATTAAAAATAGCTGCGTTTTCAGCGGCATCGTTAATTTCAGCCAAATAACCCTTACGGGCTACAGCGCAAGCTGCTGCATCAGTCCAGTTCTTTCTTTCTTTTACGACCTCATAGGTGTGTCCGTTGTAATTAAAGCTGTAAATATCTGACGCACCCGCACATGTTTGGGCGTTTACGTAGTACATATTAATGCACAGAAAAAGGAGTATATAAGTATATAGTTTATTCATGATATGTAAGTTTTAGGGGTACAAAAAATAGGGATGGGCATGCCCATCCCCTAAGGTTAAATTATATTTTTTTAAGAAGGTTAATGATAAAAAGAAGTACAATTGCGCCAATAAAAGCAGTGATTAAAGTACTGATAAGGCCAGTGCCAATACTAATTCCAAATTGACCGAAAAGCCAGCCGCCCAAAATGGCACCGCCAACACCGACCAATAAGTTAAAAATGAGACCAAAGCCTTTTCCTTTCATGACTTTGCCAGCAAGGAAACCAGCGACTATACCTACGATAATAGGCCATAATAAATCGTTCATAATTATGATTTAGGGTTAAACAATTATGCACTAAGATACAAAATTATTTATTTTGTTAGCAGTTACTTCAACAAAAAGATGTTCTACTTAATGGTGCGGTTCATGCGCTTAACCACGGCAGGTCCTTCGTAGACAAAGCCTGTATACAGCTGCACCAAAGATGCGCCAGCAGCTAGTTTTTCTTGCACATCAGCAGGCGTATGTATGCCGCCTACCCCAATAATAGGAAAAGCTGCCTTACTTTGTGTGTGTAAATATGAAATGACTTCCGTACTGCGTTTTGTCAGTGGTTTTCCACTTAGCCCACCCGCTTGCTCGGTTAATTCAGTGCTGCTCTTTAATCCAGCACGTGCCAAGGTGGTATTGGTCGCAATAACGCCGTCTATTTGGGTGTCTGCCACGATATCAATAATATCATCCAATTGCGAATTGCTTAAATCAGGAGCGATTTTTAGCAGTATAGGCTTACGTGAAATTTTATCACTGTTGCGCATTTGCAAAACGTTTAACAGCTTGGTCAACGGTTCTTTCTCTTGGAGGTCTCGTAGGTTGGGGGTGTTGGGCGAACTCACATTCACCACAAAATAATCCACCACATCAAACAGGGCGTCAAAACAAATGAGGTAATCGTCTTGTGCCTGATCGTTGGGTGTGGTTTTATTCTTACCAATATTACCGCCAATAAGTACCCCTTTGTTTTTCTTAAGCCGTTTTGCGGCAGCTACTACCCCCTCGTTGTTAAAACCCATACGGTTAATAATGCCTTTGTCTTGCTTTAGGCGAAACAAACGCGGCTTAGGGTTACCGCCTTGCGGCTTGGGTGTAACTGTTCCAATCTCAATAAAGCCAAAGCCAAAATTCGCAAGCTCGTGATAGAGCTTGGCGTCTTTGTCAAAACCTGCAGCTAAACCCACTGGGTTAGGAAATCGAAGCCCAAAAACCTCACGTTCCAGTGCTGGGTCTTTGGAAGTAAAAAATGCGCGAATAAGCGATCCCATAAAAGGAATACGATGCAGCAGGCGTATGGCAGCAAACGAAAAATAGTGCACGCCTTCTGGATCAAAAAGAAAAAGAACAGGACGGATTAGACGTTTGTACATAAAAGAAATAAAGCAGCTGCCTGTTAAGACTATACAAGCAGCTACTAGATATATTATTTTTTTGCAGGAGTTGTGCGTTGCTTGCTCATCTCATTCGAAATAAAGCTGCGTTCCATTTTTACCTTACCTGCCATGGTTTCAATAACACAAGTGTCGTTACTGTCGTTTACTTCAATAATCTTCCCGTGAATCCCGCCTTTGGTGACAACAAGATCTCCTTTTTTGAGTTCATTTTTAAATTTACGCTCTCTTTTTGCTCTACGCTGTTGTGGTAAAATCAAAAACAAAAACATGACCCCAAACATGAGGATTAATAGTGTGAAGTTACCTCCACCAGTGGCTTGAAAAATTTGCATCATTATTGGTTCATTTGGTTACGTGCCGCTTGGCGTTGTTGTTCTTTTATAGGATCGGCAGTAACCATTGTCTTGATACGGATGATATCACGACCACGTTCCGTGTTGTTGGTTAGGGTTACCGTTTTTGTTTGGTTGCCGGGTTTGTTGGCAGAATCAAACTTTACTTTTATATCTCTTGTTTCGCCGGGGGCAATTGGCGTATTTTTTGGGTATTCAGGAACCGTACATCCACAGCTTCCACGAGCATCCAAAATCATAAGGTCGCTGTTTCCTGTGTTGGTAAACGCAAAAGAAGTCTCAACAACATCTCCCTCGTTTATGGTGCCAAAATCGTGTTCTGTTCTGTCGAATGTCATCACGGGCAAATCCCCATTGGCTTCTTGTTTTGCTGCAGCTTCTGCAACATTTTCTTGTTTCACTTTCTTTGAGGCGCTCTGTGAGCAACCCAAGGCAAATAAGGCAACTAAGGCCAGAACAAATGGTTTCATTTTATATAATTTTTTCAAAAATAAACATATTACTGCATTCCACGTACATTTTTGCGAATGCGTTTTTGCTTGGTCATGTCTTTTACCACATTGTCCAGCACACCATTGATAAACATACTGCTTTTTGGTGTGGCATATTCTTTCGCAATTTCCAAGTATTCGTTGATGGTAACATTTACCGGTATCGAAGGAAAATAAAGCAATTCAGTCAATGCCATGAGCAATAAGGTGAAATCCAATTCAGCAATACGATCCGGATCCCAATTTGGCGTTCGTCCTTTGATTTCCTCAATAAGTTCCGGTTTATTGAGCACCACTTTTCTAAAAAGCTCCAGTGAGAATTTCCGATCTTCATCGTCTTTGTACAAAACGGTGATTATGGTATCGGGTTCAGCAACACGTTTCAAACTGTTTCGCACTATCGTATTGGCAAGTGGCGCATCGTCAACCCAAGAAATATTGACTTCTTCCATGAACTCGCCCAGGCGATCAAAAGGAGCTATTACCTTGGTGAAAAGCTGCACCAAAAAATCTTGGTCTTGCGCTAGGCTTGTGGTTTCAGTCTTGAGGTATTCGTCATAGATTGTTGACGCAGTAATTTCATCCCAAACCAAACGCACATATTCGTCGTGATTTTTCCAATACTTAAGTTTGTACTTTTTGGTTTGTGCTGCTAGAACTTCATTATCACACAATGCCAAAAGCGCTTTGTTGCTAAAAAACTTGGGATTCGTTTCATTTTCATCTTCCTGTAGGTGTTTCTTGGTATTTTTCTCGTAAAGGGCATAGCCACAAGTGTGAAGCTCACGAAACAAATCAAGAAGTGTAATATAGAGAAGGTAAAAGTCCTGGCTACTCTTTAAAATCCATGATTCTCCTGCTTTAAGGTTGTCTGTTGGGTCAAGTTGCTGCGCGTATAGTGCCTGCATAACTTTGGTGCGTAAATGACGACGAGTAATCATGAATAAGAACGTTTGTTACTGCAAAAATAAGGGATTTTAAATGATATTCTAAACAAGATTTGATGCAAAGGCCTAAAATCCTATCTTCGTAAAAAAATTAATTGCGCGCGCTTCAATATCTTAACCGTTATCTCAAGAAATATAAATTCCTATTACTGTTAGGATTGCTGTTTACTGTTTCCTCACGTGTGTTTGCCGTACTGGCCCCTAGCCTAGTTGGAGATTCGATTACGGCCATCGAGCAGTTTGTGCGAAGTGGCGAAACGGATTTGACCGATATCAGAAAACTGCTTTTAACCAATATTGCGCTAATTGTGGGTGCAGCACTTATTTCTGGAGTGTTCACCTTTAGCATGCGCCAAACCATCATCAATGTTTCTAGGCATATTGAATATGACCTAAAAAACACCGTCTACAACCACTATCAAAAACTCTCTTTGCGCTTCTACAAGCAAAACCGCGTTGGTGACTTAATGAGTCGCATCAGTGAAGACGTATCTCGTGTGCGTATGTATGTTGGGCCAGCACTGATGTACAGCATCAATACGGTGACACTTTTTGTTATCGTAATCAGCTATATGATAAGCGTAGCGCCTAAATTGACCCTATACACGCTTCTACCGCTTCCCATATTGTCTTTCCTCATATACCGACTGAGCAGAGCCATACACGAACGCAGCACCCTAGTACAGCAAATGCTGTCGAAGCTGTCCACGTTCAGCCAAGAATCTTTTAGCGGAATAAATGTCATTAAATCTTATGCTATCGAGACAAATAGAACTCTAGAGATGGCATCCATATCAAAGGAAAGTAGAACCAAAAACATGTCATTGGTACAGGTTCAAGCGTGGTTTTTCCCGCTGATGATTTTACTGATTGGTATCAGTAATGTCTTGGTCATTTTTATCGGTGGAAACCAATACATCAATGGGCAAATTGAGTTGGGGGTTTTAGCCGAATTTATTATTTACGTGAACATGCTCACCTGGCCAGTAGCAACCGTGGGTTGGGTAACCTCCATCGTGCAACAAGCAGAAGCTTCACAAAAACGCATTAACGAATTTTTGGGTCAAGAACCCGATATTCAAGACGGCGTAAGTGCCAACAAAAAATTATCAAACGTTGACATCAGCTTTGACAAGGTTAATTTTATGTATGACGATACGGGCATTCAAGCGCTTAAGAACGTGTCCTTCACGTTGGAGTCAGGGAAAACCCTAGCCGTAATGGGCCCAACAGGATCTGGTAAAACAACGCTTTTACAACTATTATCCAAAACCTATTTGCCCCATTCTGGCAAAGTCTCTTTGGGTAATTTCTCGTTGGAAGAATATGCGCAAAAAGACATTCGTGAAATCATGGGTGTTGTGCCGCAACAGCCTTTTCTGTTTTCAGACACCATAGCGCACAACATACGCTTTGGCAAACCCGATGCCACTGAACAAGAAATTGAAAAAGCGGCAAAACAAGCAGCGGTACACGATAATATTATCGAATTTACAGCAGGGTATGAAACCATGCTTGGAGAACGAGGGATAACGCTCTCTGGCGGTCAAAAGCAACGGGTATCCATTGCGCGCGCCTTGATTAAAAATCCTAAAATTCTTTTGCTAGACGATTGCCTCTCGGCAGTTGATACAGAAACAGAAGAAGCGATTTTAAATGAGCTTAAAGAGAACAACAAGGACACTTCTACCATAATTGTTTGCCACCGGGTTTCATCTGCAAAAAATGCAGATTATATTCTAATACTTAAGGATGGGGAAATAGTCCAATACGGCACACACAAAGAACTTGTCAGCAAAGCGGGATACTATAAAGAACTCTACGAAGAACAGCGCATAGAAGAAGAAACCTAGTTGCTAAAGATTTGTACTTTAGTAAAACCAAATCTTTATTTATGTCCAAAACTGAATACCAAAAAAGTGTCAGAGAAGGCTGCTTGCACGCAGGCGCTAGACACTATTTTTTTGATGTGAAAGAAACAAAAGCCAACGATTACTTCTTGGTCATTACCGAATCGAAAAAATCACCGACAAGCAATGCCACGGTCAAACACAAAATATTTATCTACAAAGAGCACCTCGAGGGATTTCAATCGCTTTTAGCCGAATCCATTTCCTTTATCAAAAAGGAAAAAGGAGACGAGGTTATTCGATGATATTTTATCGCTATTTTTGAAAAAAAAGAAATGGCACGTACTCCTTCAAACATGTTGGCCTTGGGGACCCAAGCACCTGATTTTTCATTGCGCAATACCATAGATGGCAAAACATACTCCTTTGACAACTGCAGCGGGGCAAGTGGCACCGTTGTGATGTTTATATGCAACCATTGTCCTTATGTCATCCATGTGATGGAAGGCATCACTGCTATGGCTAAAGACTATCAAGACAAGGGTATTGGATTTGTAGCCATTTCCAGTAATGATGTGGTAAACTATCCCGACGACGATCCGGCATTGATGAAAGAAACAGCCGAAAAATACGGCTTCAGCTTTCCCTATTTATATGACGAAAGCCAAGATGTAGCTAAAGAATATGATGCTGCTTGTACACCAGACTTTTACCTTTTTGATGGAAGAAAAAATTTGGTATACCGCGGTCAAATGGACAGCTCAAGACCTAAAAACGATTTGCCTGTAACAGGAAAAGATCTGCGAGCCCCAATGGATGCCCTCCTCTCTGGAAAAACCATTGACACGCTTCAAAAACCAAGTCTGGGTTGTAATATAAAGTGGAAAGTTTAGCTTACGCCTACCAATTCTACGTCAAAAATAAGGGTCGCATCTGGAGGAATTACACCACCTGCCCCTCTAGCACCATAACCTAAGTCACTAGGAACAACAAAGCGTGCCTTGTCCCCAACAGATAACAGTTGAATGCCTTCGTCCCAACCAGGGATTACTTGGCCTATTCCAAGTTTGAATTCAATGGGTTGATTTCTTTTATAAGATGAATCAAAAACAGTTCCATCTAAAAGCTGTCCTTTGTAATGAACAGAAACCGTTTTCCCTTTTTCAGAAGCCACACCATCGCCGCGTTGAATAAACTGATAGCGCAATCCCGAAGCTGTTTTTTCAAAACCAGCAGCTACTTTTTCAAGTGCTTTTTCTTGTGCCTCGTTTGCCTCACGCAAACGTTTTTCACGACTGCCTTCAAAAACCCTAAAAGTTTCTACAGCATTAAAGGCTACTGCTTCGTCGCCGATGCGTTCAATGACAAGAGATTCAATAAGATCGCCTTGCGCAACCTGATCAACCACGTCTTGACCTTCAATAACAAAACCGAAAACAGTGTGTTTTCCATCTAACCAAGGCGTTTCGTTGTGGGTGATAAAAAACTGACTACCATTGGATCCCGGTCCAGCATTTGCCATAGATAAAACGCCAGGCTTGTCATGCTTGAGGTCTGGGTGGAATTCGTCGTCAAATTGATAACCAGGACCACCAACGCCAGTACCTTCTGGACATCCACCTTGAATCATAAAATTTTCTATGACGCGGTGAAAAGTCATGCCATCGTAGTAAGGGTTTCCCTGTGCCTTGTGAGAATTCTCGAGATTTCCTTCGGCTAGCGCAACAAAATTACCAACCGTTCCCGGTGTTTCTTTGTGCGTTAAACGAATTTTGATTGTTCCTTTTGGTGTTGTGAAAACAGCGAATATACCTTCTTTCATAAGTGCTTTTTGATGCCTGCGAAAATAGACATAAAAAGATTAGTTTGCCACCTCACTCATAAATTTAATTCTGAAAATACGCAAATCGTCCTCTTCATATTCACCATCAAATTCTTCAACGGCTTCTTGTATGTCGTTGTTTTCCGCTTCCATGAAATATTCATGAAGCTCTTCTTGCTGTTCCTCATCAAAAAGATCGTCGATGGCGTATTGGATATTTACTTTAGTTCCAGAAAAAACAATGGTTTCCAGTTGGTCCAAAAAATTGGGGAGTTCCATTCCTTTGGCATCTGCGATGTCACGAATAGGTAACTTCCTGTCAATGTTTTGAATAATAAACAGTTTAAGCGCTGAATTTGCACCCGTGGTTTTAATGATTAGATCTTCTGGTCTGGTGATGTCATTATCCTTGACGTAGGAGTCAATTAAATCAATAAAGGGCTTGCCGAATTTATTGGCTTTCCCCTCACCTACTCCGTGAATGTTCTTTAGCTCTTCAATTGTTATGGGATACTTAATAAGCATATCATTAATTGATGCCTCTTCAAAGACGGCATAAGGAGGAACTTCATACTTTTCTGCAACTTCTTTGCGCAGTTTCATCAGCATTTTTTGAAGCCTTACCTCAAAAGATGTTGTTCTAGCAGGTGTAGCAACAGCAACACTGTTGTCGTACAAATGATTTTCAGTCATCAAAAAGCTGTGCGGTTTTTCTAAAAAAGAAAAGCTCTTTTCGTTTAGCTTAATCACGCCATAGGTTTCAATTTCCTTAGTGAGGTAACCTGCAACCAAAAGCTGTGACAGCAAAGCCTTCCAATAGGCTTGATCCTTGACGTTTCCTGCGCCAAAAAAGGAGTTTGATTGAATGCGGTGCGATACCAAAATTGGCGTCTCTTTCCCTACCATGATGTGAACCAACTCCTTGATTTTATACTGCTCGTTGGTATCTTTAATGGTTTGAATGATGAGTGCAACTTCTTTTTGTGCTTCCACTCTTGGCTTTGGGTTTCGGGCATTGTCGTCCATTTCGGCACCTGCACCGTTTACCGCGTCAAATTCCTCTCCAAAATAATGCAATATGAATTTACGCCTAGACATTGAAGTCTCGGCATAAGCCACCATTTCTTGCAACAAAGCATAGCCAACTTCTTGTTCTGCAAGTGGCTTTCCAGCCATAAACTTTTCTAGTTTTTCGATGTCTTTGTAGGCATAAAAGGCCAAGCAATGGCCTTCGCCACCATCTCTACCTGCACGACCTGTTTCTTGATAATAACTTTCAATACTTTTAGGGATATCGTGATGAACAACAAAGCGAACGTCTGGTTTGTCTATTCCCATACCAAAAGCAATAGTCGCAACAATAACGTCGCAATCTTCCTTGAGAAAACTGTCTTGGTTGTGAACCCTTTGTTTGGTGTCTAAACCTGCGTGATACGGCAAGGCATTAACTCCATTGACTTGTAGCATTTGTGCCAATTCCTCCACACGTTTGCGCGACAAACAGTAGACTATACCAGATTTGCCCTTATTGCTCTTAACAAAAGAAATGATATCTCGGTCTACTTGCTCTGTTTTTGGCCTTACTTCATAAAACAGATTAGGTCTGTTAAAGGAAGCCAAATAGGTAGTGGCATCAGAAATATTAAGGTTCTTGAGTATGTCTTCTTGAACTTTTGGAGTTGCGGTTGCCGTCAATCCAATGATGGGTATGTTGTCACCTATGCGTTGCATGATGGATTTAAGGTTGCGATACTCTGGCCTAAAATCGTGTCCCCATTCTGAAATACAATGCGCTTCATCAATGGCCAAAAAACTAATGGGAACCGTGCGTAAAAAAGCAACATAATCTTCTTTTGTAAGCGATTCTGGCGCTACATACAACAGTTTGGTCAACCCCGAACTGATGTCTTGCTTAACAATTTCGACCTGTGTTTTACTCAAAGAGGAGTTTAAAACGTGCGCAATACCATCGTTTTTGGAAATGCCACGAATAGCATCCACTTGATTTTTCATTAAAGCTATGAGTGGGGAAACCACTATGGCTGTTCCATGTTGCACAAGTGCAGGTAGTTGATAACACAGTGACTTACCGCCACCAGTAGGCATAATAACAAAAGTATTCTCTTTGTTGAGCACACTTTTTATAACGCCTTCTTGTAATCCTCTGAACTCGTTAAAACCAAAAAAACTCTTTAAAGAGGCTTTTATATCAACCTCTTTGCCATCGACCTGTAGCTTCATCGTGGGTTTTGTACATTTGTAACCACAATATACGTCAAAACTGTTTATATATCAACAATAATTGAACAAATCCAACCACATATTAAAAGTTGCAGCTTCTGTAATTGAACAGCAATCCGAAGCCATAGCTGGATTGGCTCCTCAACTCAACAAAGATTTTGAACACGTTGTCAATTGGATCCATAAAGGCAAGGGGCGTTTGGTACTTACGGGTGTTGGCAAAAGCGCCATTATCGGTATGAAAATTAGCGCCACCTTAAACTCTACGGGTACAAAAAGCATTTTTATGCATGCTGCCGATGCCATTCACGGGGATTTAGGCATGATAGAACAACAAGATATCGTGCTCTGTCTGTCTAAAAGCGGCACTAGTGCAGAAATAAAAACACTTGTTCCACTACTAAAAAATAGAGGGAATAAGCTAATCGGTATGACAGCCAACCCCACTTCTTTTCTTGCTCAAAATGCAGATGCAGTCTTGCATGTTGGCATACCAAAAGAAGCCGATCAAAACAATTTAGCGCCAACCACAAGTACCACGGCACAGCTTGTTATGGGAGATGCGCTGGCCATTTGCCTTATGGAGCTTACTGGATTTAAGGCTGAAGATTTTGCGCGCTCACATCCAGGAGGTGCACTGGGCAAAGCATTGAATATTCAATTGGGACACTTACTACAGCCTCATAAAAAGCCTGCAGTTACTCCCGATACTTCCATAAAAGCAGTTATCAACGAGATTTCAACCAAGCTTGTTGGTGCAACAGCAGTTATCCAAGACAGTGAGGTTGTGGGTGTTATAACAGATGGAGATTTACGACGCATGATGCAATCGAGCGGCGATTTCTCAGCATTGAAAGCACAAGACATCATGGCAAAAAAACCCATTGTTTTAAGCAGTAATACCCTTGCAAAAGAAGCATTAACGCTGATGCAAGAAAAAGAAATCAGTCAAATCATAGTTGTAGATGCTGATACCTACATGGGTATTGTGCATATTCACGACATCCTAAACGAAGGTATTTATTAGTGTATGGAAAATAAAACCATGCCATTTCTTGATCACTTAGAGGAGTTGCGCTGGCACCTCATCCGCAGTATTTTGGCCATTGTCATTGCTGGTGGTGCTGCTTTTTTGGCAAAAGACTTCATCTTTGATGTTTTGCTGTTTGGTCCTAAAAAGCAAGACTTCATTACTTACAAATGGCTTTGTAGCGCAGCCCAAGCATTAGGCTTTGACGAAGGCTTTTGTCTAGACGAGTTGCCTTTTAGGGTGCAAAGCAGAACTGTTGCAGGACAATTTTCTGCGCATATTTGGACGTCAATAACCGCTGGTTTCATCATCGCTTTTCCCTATGTGATATATCAGTTGTGGAAATTTATCAGTCCGGGTATGCTTAAGCCAGAACGGAGACAGGCGCGCGGATTTATTATTGTGTCTTCACTGTTGTTTTTCACAGGTGTATTGTTTGGTTATTTTGTAATCACGCCACTGTCCCTTCGCTTCTTGGGAACCTATAGTGTTAGTACTGAAATATTCAACGACTTTGACCTAAGCAGTTATACCGCTCTCGTCCGTGCATCTGTGCTGTCCGCAGGCTTTATTTTTGAGTTACCCATTTTGGTGTATTTCCTTACTAAAATTGGCCTGATTACGCCTAGTCTGATGCGCAAGTACCGCAAAATATCACTGGTAATTGTATTGACGCTTTCGGCTATTATTACGCCGCCAGACATTGCCAGCCAAATTATTGTGGCCATTCCCATCATGATTTTATATGAAGTAAGTATCTTTATTTCGAAATCTGTTTACAAACGAATCCAACGGTCACAAGAAAATCCCTAATACCAACGCATGAAGCTATACGCTGAAAACATAACCAAAACCTATAGAAGTAGGAAAGTAGTAAACGAGGTCTCGGTTACTGTAAACCAAGGTGAAATTGTTGGCTTGCTTGGACCCAACGGCGCTGGAAAAACAACCTCTTTCTATATGATTGTTGGGCTTATAAAGCCCTTGAGTGGTCATATTTATTTAGAGGATACCGATATAACAAAATTTCCCATGTATAAACGTGCCCAAAGCGGCATTGGATATTTGGCGCAAGAAGCATCCGTTTTTCGCAAACTTACCGTTGAGCAAAACATCAAAAGCGTTTTAGAATTGACCAAGTTGTCAAAAAAGGAACAACACGACAAAACAGAGGCCTTGCTAGAAGAATTTGGCCTAAACCACATCCGTAAAAATCGAGGGGATTTACTTTCTGGTGGTGAGCGCAGAAGAACTGAAATTGCACGAGCCCTTGCTACAGACCCAAAATTTGTGCTCTTAGACGAGCCTTTTGCAGGAGTTGACCCGGTAGCCGTTGAGGATATTCAAAAAATTGTAGCCCACCTAAAAAAGCGAAATATCGGCATCCTAATCACCGATCACAATGTGCAAGAAACCTTGGCCATTACAGACCGTACTTACCTCATGTTTGAAGGGAAAATCCTAAAGACAGGAACACCAGAAGAATTGGCACAAGACGAGATGGTTCGCAAGGTGTATCTGGGACAAAACTTTGAGCTTCGAAAAAAGAAGCTTACGCTTTAAGCCGCATATACAACACTCCAAAAACGGCGTAGGCCAGTACTGTTAACGACAGCGCTTGAGACCTGAAGATTAACAGTGTGGGGATAAAAATAACAGCAAATATCCAAGCGAAATTTGATGGTTTACCGTTGACAAACTTCTGGCTAGGAAGCATGATTTTCGACACCATTAAAACAGTAAGTAATACTACAATAACAATTATGATTATTGGGTTAATTTCGTAGGGAATAAAGGGAATCCCTATGACAAACAAAGCGAATGCTGGGGTTGGCATCCCTTGAAAATCCAATTGACTTGAGGGGGTGATATTAAAACGCGCCAGCCTGTAAATAGATGCAAGCGTAACTACAAATGCTAAGAGCGATAGCGGCACCAATGCATAAGGCAAAAAGTCACTTAAATACTTGTACATAAAATATCCTGGAACTACGCCAAAGGAAATAACATCACACAGCGAATCGAGTTGTTTGCCAATTTCTGTAGTTGCGCTAAATGCTCTAGCCACCAATCCATCGAAACTATCTAAAAAGACACCAATCAATACCCACATAAGTGTTTTTTCATAATTACTCTCGAACAAAGAAAGCAAGGCCATACAACCAGAAAAGCCGTTGAGCAGCGTAAGTGTGTTTGGTAAAAATCTGATAATATTCATCAGTTATCGTTTTGGTTAAGCAATACAAACCTACACAAAATTGTACATTAGCAAAATGCCTGTAAAAATCATTCTATCATTGTTGTTCGGTGTGTTGCTGGGCCTCTCTTGGCCAACAGCAGGATTCACTCCCTTACTTTTTGTGGCGTTGGTGCCCTTATTGTGGCTCATTGAAAGTACAAAAAATGATGGGTTTTGGTCTTTTTCTTCGCGTATATTTTTAGGCTTTTTTGTTTGGAATGCCATTGCCACTTGGTGGCTTTGGAATGCCACCGTTTTTGGGATGTTCTTTGCTATGATTGTCAATTCGATCTTGATGACGTTGGTCGTATTGCTGTGGCACCGTGTAGATAGAAAATTGGGTAGAAAAGCAGGGTTTATGTTTTTACCGCTTGCTTGGATTTGCTTTGAAAAACTACATTTGAATTGGGACTTTTCTTGGCCTTGGCTAAATCTCGGCAATGGGTTTGCAGCCAATCCCGATTGGGTACAATGGTATGAATATACAGGCGTATTTGGCGGCACCCTGTGGATCTGGGTGGTCAACATTTCATTATATCAAACGATTAAGTATTATTTGGTCAATAAAAAGCTAGGCAAAAAACTGATTCGACCGCTTGCGCTAATTTTTATTCCACTTGGCTTATCCTTTTTTATCAAAAACCAATTCGAGCAAAAAACAGAAGAAACGCTTACGGTTACAGTAGTACAGCCCAATATTGATCCTTATACAGAAAAATATGACCAGACCACCCAAGAGCAATACGAACTTTTGTTGGAACAAATCGGGCCTGAATTACTCAAAAACCCAGATGTAATCATAACGCCAGAAACCTTTTTTTCAGAAGGTGCTGGTGCAAATTTGTCGTTAATTGAAGAAAGTAAGCTTTACCAAGACCTACTAAATTTCGCAAACCGCAATAATACCCAACTACTAAACGGCATACAGTTTTATAAGACTTATGCGGAGAACGACCGAACCAAAACAGCAAACAGGCTTAATAATGGCGTTTGGGCCGATTTTTATAACTCGGCATTTTTGACAGACTCCACAGGGGTTCAAGTCTATCACAAATCCAAACTGGTTGTAGGAGTTGAAACCTTACCCTTTCGAGATATTGTTGAGCCACTTCTGGGCAATGTCATGCTCGATTTTGGGGGGACTATTTTAACAAGAGCTACCCAAGAAGAGCGAGAGGCTTTCCCCTTATACAACGCCATTAAAATAAGTCCAGTAATATGCTATGAATCTGTGTACGGTGAATTTGTAACGGGATATGTTAGAAATGGCGCAGAGGTTTTGGCCATCATGACAAACGATGCTTGGTGGGGCGATACAGCCGGACACAAACAACATATGGCATACGCAAACTTGCGCGCCATTGAAACACGGAGAGCTGTTGTAAGATCGGCCAATACAGGAATTTCTGGATTTATTACGCCACTAGGTGAGGTGTCGGAAAAGCTTGCCTATAACACCAAAGGGGTATTAACAGCAGCGGTGTATCCGCAAAGCGCTATCACGCTATATGTACGCTATGGTGATTATATATTCAGGCTTGGTGGTTTTGTGGCTGGGCTGATGCTACTATTCTCATTTTCACGTAGAAAAAATTGAACTATATTGAAAATGAGTGATTTACATAAAATAAAGTTTAGGCACACAACTTAAATGTGTATTTTTGTAATGTATTGCTACGATTATGAAAATTTACACCAAAACCGGCGACAAAGGAGACACCTCTCTAATTGGAGGCTATCGTGTCTCAAAAAGCGACCTTAGAATTGAATCCTACGGCACCGTAGATGAATTAAACTCTTGGCTGGGTTTGATTGTAGAATTCCTCCCACAAGAACGTATTGAAGAAGTACAAAGCATTCAAAGTTTGTTGTTTTCTATGGGAGCACAACTGGCAAGTAAGTCCAAAGAACAAAAAAGGCCTTTTCCAGAAGTAAGTGCAGCTGACATAAAAGCACTGGAATCGCATATTGACGCATACGAAGCATTACTACCTAGAATGACACACTTTATTCTTCCCGGGGGTAATAAGGGTGCATCACACGCACACATTGCGCGCTGCGTTTGCCGCAGGGCTGAGCGTATCGTCGTTCAATTAAGCAGAATAGACTTTGTAGACGACAACGTACTGATCTATTTAAACCGATTATCAGACTATCTTTTCTGCTTGGCAAGAGCTTTGGCCTTCTGGGACGGCAAGGACGAAATCAAGTGGATTCCAAGTAAGTAAAATTTTATTTGCATAAATGCAATAAAAATTTACTTTTGCAACTCCTAAAAAAAACTTCATGTACTGGACTTTAGAACTCGCATCCTATTTAAGTGACGCCCCTTGGCCGGCAAATAAAGATGAACTTATCGACTATGCTATTAGAACAGGTGCTCCTCTTGAAGTGGTAGAAAACCTTCAATCCATTGAGGATGAGGGAGAAATCTACGAATCCATTCAAGAAATTTGGCCTGATTATCCTACAGACGAAGATTATCTTTGGAACGAGGACGAATACTAATTATTCGATTTCCCCTTCGCTTTTTTTGCTTACTTTTGAATTCCTATATTCTTCTCTATGAGCGTGCTTAGTGGTATTCTTAAAACATTTGTTGGTGACAAGGCCAAAAAAGACCTAAAAGGGTTGTATCCCTTGGTAGATAAAATTCACCAAGCAACAGCAGCATTAGAGGGTTTAACTCATGACCAACTTCGGGAGCAAACAAATACGTTCAAAAAAGAAATTGCAGAAATACGCAAACCGCTTTTTGACAAAATAGATGCGCTCAAGACTACAATTGAACAAACTGCTGATGTGGATGAAAAAGAAACCCACTACAACGAAATTGACAGCCTTACAAAACAAGCACACGAAGAAGTAGCGGGTTACTTAGACAATATACTCCCACAGGCATTTGCTGTTGTAAAAGAAACAGCCAAACGATTTAAAGAAAACGAATATTTAGAAGTCACGGCAAGCCCGTTTGATCGCAGCATATCTGCAACCAAGTCAAACGTCAAGATCAAAGGCGACACAGCCATTTGGGCCAATGCATGGGATGCTGCTGGCAAGTCCGTTACTTGGGACATGGTGCATTATGACGTACAGTTGATTGGTGGAATTGCATTGCACCAAGGTAAAATTGCCGAAATGCAAACAGGTGAAGGAAAAACTTTGGTAGCTACCCTACCGGTTTACCTTAATGCTTTATCAGAAGCAGGTGTGCATTTGGTGACCGTAAATGACTATTTGGCCAAACGAGATAGTGCTTGGATGGCGCCCATATTTGAGTTTCACGGCATGTCGGTAGACTGTATTGATTACCACAAACCCAATTCAGAAGCAAGGCGAAATGCTTACAAGGCAGATATCACCTATGGTACAAACAATGAATTTGGCTTTGATTATCTGCGTGACAACATGGCGCATGCCATGGATGATCTCGTGCAACGCCCACACAACTACGCCATTGTTGATGAGGTGGATTCCGTTCTGGTTGATGATGCGCGAACACCCTTGATTATTTCAGGCCCTGTTCCAGATGGAGACAGACACGAATTTGATGCCCTAAAACCCAAAATATCCACTTTGGTTTCGCAGCAACGTCAGCACCTAACCACGGTACTTGCACAAGCAAAAAAACTGATTAGCGAAGGAGATGCCAAAGAAGGAGGTTTCCTATTGTTGCGGGTGTACAGAGGGTTGCCCAAAAACAAAGCTTTAATTAAGTTTTTAAGTCAAGAAGGGATCCGTCAATTATTGCAAAAAACAGAAGGGTTCTATATGCAAGATAACAATCGAGAAATGCCCAAAGTGGATGCCGATTTGTTGTTTGTTATTGATGAAAAAAACAATCAAATTGAATTAACAGACAAGGGCGTTGAACAGCTCTCCAAAGACGGAGACGATGCTGATTTCTTTGTATTGCCCGATCTTGGAAGTGCTATTCTAAGCATCGAACAACAAGGGAAATCACCCGAAGAAGAAGCCAAAGAAAAAGAAGCGCTTTTCAAGGAATACAGCATCAAGAGTGAGCGTATTCACAGCATGAACCAATTGCTAAAGGCCTATACCCTATTTGAAAAGGATGTAGCCTATGTGGTCATGGAAAATCAGGTGAAGATTGTCGATGAGCAAACAGGACGTATCATGGACGGTCGTCGTTATTCTGATGGCTTACACCAAGCCATTGAAGCAAAAGAAAATGTAAAGATTGAGGCAGCAACCCAAACCTTTGCCACCATTACACTGCAAAACTACTTCCGTATGTACCGCAAACTTTCGGGCATGACAGGTACTGCGATAACGGAAGCAGGTGAGTTTTGGGAAATATACAAGTTGGATGTTATTGAAATCCCAACCAACAGACCCATTGCGAGAAAAGATGAAAATGACCTCATCTACAAAACAAAGCGTGAAAAATACAATGCCGTTATTGATCATGTAACCGCACTTTCACAAGCTGGACGTCCAGTGCTTATCGGTACCACTTCTGTTGAAATTTCTGAACTGTTAAGCCGAATGCTGAACATTCGAAAAGTAGCGCATAACGTACTTAACGCCAAGCTTCACAAAAAAGAAGCTGATGTAGTCGCCGAAGCTGGAAATGCGGGCGTGGTTACCATAGCCACCAACATGGCTGGGCGGGGAACAGACATTAAAATCAACGATGAAGTTAAAGCGGCTGGTGGTCTTGCCATCGTCGGAACAGAACGTCACGATTCAAGACGTGTTGACCGACAGTTGCGCGGACGTGCAGGTCGCCAAGGAGATCCAGGAAGCTCGCAGTTCTATGTGTCGCTAGAAGACAACTTGATGCGTTTGTTTGGTTCTGAACGTATATCCAAAATGATGGATCGCATGGGTCACAAAGAAGGCGAAGTGATTCAGGCGGGTATGATGACACGATCTATTGAGCGTGCCCAAAAGAAAGTTGAAGAAAACAACTTTGGTATTCGAAAGCGTTTGCTGGAGTATGATGATGTGATGAACGCCCAGCGAGAAGTAATCTACAAACGACGCTACAACGCCCTCAACGGAGAACGTCTTCAGCTCGATATTGCCAACATGCTTTATGATACTTGCGATCAGATATGTTCCGTGAACCTAGCAAACAAAGACTACAAGCAATTTGAGTTTGAACTGATTCGCCTGTTTTCACTTACCAGCCCAATCAGTGCTGAGGAATTTGAAAGCCAAAACGAAACAGCGCTTACAGAAACAATATACCAAGCAGCATTAGCCCATTATCAACAAAAGATGGAGGAAAATGCAGCACGTGTTTTCCCTGTAGTCAAAGACGTATACCAAAACCCAAAAAATACGTTTAAGCGTATTGTAGTACCCTTCACAGACGGCATAAAAACACTAAACGTAGTGAGCGATTTAGAAAAGTCTTTTGAAAGTGAGGGCAAGAATCTAATTCGCGACTTTGAGAAAAACATAAGTCTCGCCATTATTGATGAATCGTGGAAAGATCATTTACGCAAGATGGACGAACTAAAGCAGTCTGTTCAGCTTGCCGTACACGAACAAAAAGACCCGTTGCTTATCTATAAGTTTGAGTCTTTTGAGCTATTTAGTGTCTTTATGGATAACGTAAACCGAGATATTATTTCGTTTTTATTCAAGGGTGCATTACCAACACAAGACGCCAGCAACATTCGAGAGGCTAGGAGTGCTCGCCGCAAAGAACGCGTGAACATCTCAAAAGAAGAAGTGCTTAACCAAGACCAACAGGCCATGCGTCAAGCTTCTCAACAATCTGGAAGACCCACTGCCGAAAGACAAGAAACCGTAGTGCGTGAACGCCCAAAAATTGGACGTAACGAGCGCGTGGAAATTCAACATATAGTTAGCGGAGAGAAGAAAACAGTAAAGTTCAAACAAGCAGAACCCCTACTCGACAAAGGAGAATGGATGCTTATTCAAGATAGTTAAAATGGTTGTCTTAGTTGCGCCAGTCCATCCGCTTAGAGGCGGTATTGCAGACACTACTGCTGCATTTGCGCAAAGCCTTATCCAACAGGGCGAAGAAGTATGTGTCGTTTCCTTCACAACGCTCTATCCAAAACTATTATTCCCTGGAAAAACACAATACGCATCAGATCAAAAGGAGCTCGATTTTGCTACCATAAGTACGATCAATACCCTAAATCCGTTTAGTTGGTTACGCACGGCTAAGCGTATCAAATCCCTAAAACCGAAATTGGTGGTTTTCCGCTACTGGACGCCTTGGCTGGCGATGTGTTATGCCTCCATCGCAAAAAATATTAATGCAAAAAAAGTGGCTTGGGTTGACAATGCCTTGCCGCACGAACGTAAAACAGCTGATAAATTTTTACTCAATGCGTTTTTAGGAAGTGTAGACGAGGTCTTGTGCATGTCATCTTCCGTAGCAAGGGAACTCAAAAAACACACTCAAAAAAACATAACCACTTCTTTTCACCCCGTTGACATGGATCTTCCAACGCCAATTGCCCAAGAGGTTGCCAAAGAAAAATTGGCCTTAGACCCCAGTTTGGAGTACCTGTTGTTTTTTGGCTTAATACGTCCTTACAAAGGGCTGGATTTACTGATAAAGGCATTGCCGCAATTGCGACACAACAAACCCAACGCAAGACTTTTAGTCGTTGGTGAACCCTACGAACCCATGCGTAAATACCGTGAATTGGTAGCATCGCTTAAGGTAGATGACATGGTATTTTTCCACGATCGCTTTGTGCCCACGGCACAAATCCCACTGTGGTTTGGTGCCTGTGATTGGGTTGTCCAACCCTATAAATCAGCAACACAAAGTGGTATTACCCCTATGGCCATTCACTATGCCAAACCGAGTGTAGTAACCCATGTCGGCAGCTTATCCGATGGCATTACAGCCAAAACAGGGCTTGTTTGCGAACCTAACCCCACTGCCCTATCTCAAACCATAGCAAAGGCATTGACAGAAAAAAAACAGTTTAACGATGCAAAAGCTTACAAATCGCTTCAAGAAAAGAGAAGCTGGACTGCTTTTTGCAAGGACTTTATCAATACATTCATAAAAATATAAACATATGCCTGCTGCTTATCTATCATTAATTGCCGCATTTCAATTGCTCTCATGTTCTTTTTCAGCACCAAAACCCATTGACAACGCCAAGCCAGTAGCTACAAGTGAATACACCCTCTCTCAAGGGCACGAAGTTGCCTATTTTGCTTCAGGATGCTTCTGGTGTGTCGAAGCCGTATTTGAGCAAGTCACAGGCGTACAAGAGGCCATTTCTGGTTATGCAGGGGGAAACACCAAAAACCCTACCTACAATCAGGTAGTCACAGGAAGAACAGGACATGCAGAAACTACAAAAGTAATTTATGACAAAGAGGTCGTATCGTTTGAAACCTTAGTAACGGTATTTTTTGGTTCGCACGACCCCACCACCCTTAACCGCCAAGGTCCAGACCGGGGAACACATTACCGTTCCATAGCTTTTTATGAAACCGCAGAGGAAAAAGAAATCATCGAAAAAATCATTGAAAAATTAACCGCTGCAAAACGCTATACCGATCCCATTGTTACTGAAGTAAAGAAGTTCGATGTGTTTTACCAAGCCGAGGACTACCATCAAGATTACGAAAAAAACAACCCTGACAATCCCTACATAAGAGCTGTGTCCAAACCGCGTGTGAGTGCCTTTTTACAGAACTATCCCGAGTTGATTAAATCGGATTTGGAATAAAGCGTAAGTACAACTTAGCGAAGAGCCATCCACCTAGAACTCCAAACAAAGTTCCGCTGATGACATCAAGCGGATAATGCACACCAATATAAATGCGGCTGTAAGCCACCATTGCTGCTACCACAAATAGCAATCGGAGCAGTTTAAACTGTCTTGCGAAAAGCACCACAAAGAAAGTAGCCATAGCAAAGGAATTTGAGGCGTGTCCAGAAAAATATCCGTATTTACCTCCACAGCCTGGCTTAACCCGACGCATGATATCAGATAGTTCGGCCTCATGACAAGGACGTAGACGTTTAAATCCGTCTTTAAACAAATTGGTTACTTGGTCGGTGAACGTAATGAGCAATGCAATGGCAAGTAACATCCAGAGTGTGTTTTTCCAACCCAACCACTTCCCCATAACAGCAGTGAGTATGGCATAAAAGCCAATGGTATATCGCTTGTCTGTGATTGTCATCCAAAAGCCATCAAAAGGCTCGGAGCCCAGGCCATTTAGCCATAAAAAAAGTTCTTGATCCCAAAGCAAAAACGTGTCCATCAGTCGGTATATTTATTTACTTCATTGTCATAGAATTCGGTTGCACGTTCAATCCATAAGGCAACTTCTTCTGTAGCGCTTTCTTTGTCCTCGTTAGCAAAGGTTTCCCACCATTCGAGTTCGTCATTTGCTAAGTTTAGTATAAAGCGTGGAAACTGTGTGTGCACCACAAAAACCGCATCGGGGTGTTCTGCGTTGTCTGCAAGTAAAAATGTTGGAATAGTGTCAGCCATTTGTACGTATTAGTTTATTGGATAAGTATCTAAAGCGAAGATACAACAACAATGAAGAAACCACGAGGCCAAGGCAGAGGCCAATCCATACGCCTCTTGCACCCATATCTGCTTCTATACTCAAGTAAAGCATCACTGGTACACCTATCAGCACATAAGCCAAAAAGGTAATCCAAGTAGGAATACGAACGTCTTGTAAGCCCCTTAAACTCCCCAAAGCCACCACTTGCGCACCGTCGAAAATTTGAAAAAAGGCTGCTATAAATAAAAGGGATCCTGCCAGTTCTGCTACCGCAAATGTATCTAAGCCAGTAGCCGAGTCGAGATATAACCAAGGAAGCCATTCATTGCATGCGACAAAGAAACCTGCGAAGACGATATCCAATAAAAGTGTAAGTAAGAATACAGATAATGCAATGCGTTTCAATTCGCTAAAGGCCTTAAAACCCTTTTGATTTCCCACACGAATGGTCGCTGCCACACTTAAACCCATGGCAACCATAAAGGTCATGGAAGATAGGTTGAGTGCAATCTGATTAGCCGCTTGAGCATCCTTGCTTAAAAATCCGCATACCCAGATGGCGAACGTGAAAAAACTCACTTCAAAAAACATTTGAAGAGATGAGGGCAAGCCCAATTGTAACAATTGATTTAATTCTTTTTTATACAGACGTTTGGGAACCAACTGCCGTATGATTGCGGCTGTTCTAGGATCTCTGTAGAGTAATACGACAACAAAAATCAACATGGTTACCCTTGACGCCAAAGTTCCCACAGCAGCACCTGTAACACCCCATTTGGGAAATATCCATACCCCAAAAATGAGGAAGTAATTGATGACAACATTTACGACATTGGCCAATACCGTAGCATACATGGAGTAGCGGGTAAGCGACATGCCGTCAGAAAACTGTTTAAACGCTTGAAAAATAACCAAAGGCAATAAGGAAACCGCCACCCAGTTTAGATAGAGAAAAGCCAATGCAACTACTTCGGGCTCCTGTCCCATTTGAAACAACAACGGCTTTGCGATGTAAACGCCAAGAAACAAAACTACTCCAAGTATGATACAAAGTCGTAAACCCTCGTGTAATACCTTTTGAAGCGCATGCTGATTTTGTTCAGCATCAGCTTCGGCAATAAGCGGGGTTATGGCTGTTGAGAATCCAATTCCTATAGACATGGCGATAAAAACAAAACTGTTGCCCAACGAAATGGCTGCCAATTCGGTAGTTCCCAATTGCCCTACCATGATGTTATCGACAAATTGCACCAAAGTGTGCCCTACCATACCTAGCATTACCGGCCAAGCTAAGCGTAGGTTGGTTTTAAATTCTTTGGTGTATTGTTGGAGCATTTTAGGGAGTGTTAGCGCGCAAAACTATTATCGGATGGCACAGCCAATCCGTACTTATCGTATAAATATATAAGTGAAGTCATGGTTGCGGCACCAAGCTCAAGTTCTCTTTTATTTACGGCATCAAAGGTGTCGTTTTCAGCATGATGATGGTCAAAATAGCGTTGTGAGTCTGGGCGTAATCCAGCCAAAACATTGTATTTATTTTTAAGCGGACGCACGTCTGCCCCACTGCCCCCTTTTTCAAAATAATGAATGAGATAAGGCTTAAACAAAGGCTTCCATGACACGACCTGGGCAAATTCTTCATCAGAACAATCAAATGAAAATCCACGGGGGGTAAATCCGCCTGCATCTGATTCAAGTGCAAATATGTGTCGTTCACCTGCTAGCAGTGCGTTGTCGGCATAGGCATTCCCGCCTCTAAGTCCGTTTTCTTCGTTCATAAACAACACAACACGTATGGTGCGTTTTGGTTTATAGCCAGTGGCTTTAAATAAGCGTAATACTTCCATAGACTGCACCACTCCTGCCCCATCGTCGTGAGCACCATCGCCTAAATCCCAGGAATCCAAGTGGCCACCTACTACGATAATATCATTTGGAAATTCACTTCCAGTGATCTCGCCAATAACATTATGCGACCAGACATCGGGATAGGTTTTACATTGTTGACGGAACAAGAACTTAAGCGCTGGTTCAATTTTTAAAAGATTGCTTAATTTTTCAGCTGCATTGGTGCTTATGGCAGCTGCAGGGATACGTTTAGACACGGCTTGGTCACCATAACTCATGGCACCTGTATGCGGAAGATCGTCGAGACGTAAATTCATAGAGCGAACAATAACGCCAACAGCTCCGTATGCACTCGCCTCAAGCGCACCGCTATACCGTTGGTCAACACAACCAGAATAAGCTTGAAAAGTACTGATAAGATCGGCTTGCATGGGGCGGTTAAAAAACACGATTTTTCCTTCAATTTGTTCGCTACCCAAGGCTTTGAGTTCTTCAATGCCTTGCACTTCAACAACAGGAGCCTTTAGGCCAACGGAAGGCGTTGCCACAGAACCACCAAGTGCCGTTATGGGCACATTAAAGGTTACGCCAGGGGCTGTTTCTATCAGCGCAAACTCTTTTGAACCCCTTACCCACTTGGGCACTTTAACAGGCTGTAAATAAACACGGTCAAGCCCTAATGAATCTAATTCTGCTTTGGTCCAAGCCACGGCACGTTCAGCGCCTAAGGAGCCAGACAAGCGGCTGCCAATGCGATTGGTCAGGTAATCCAACCATTCGTAAGCGTTTCCCGCCAATAGTGAAGTGTCAAAAAACGATTTGAGTTGTTTTTCATCGTCTGGATGGGGTTGGGCGTATAGCGCAACACTTAAAAAGAGAAAAAAGAGAATTCTTATCATCGTGGTATTTATGTCAGGGTGTATGTTGCAACATCTTGTGCGGATATTTGATGTCCACCTAAAATGTGTAATCGCTCAATAAAATTACGTAATTGTCTAATATTGCCCGTCCAATCAATTTTCTGGAGTGCGTCAACTGCATCTGGTAGGAGTTCCTTTTTTGGGGTTAAAAGCGTTAAGAAGTGATCTGCCAAAAGAGGAATGTCGTCTCTTCGGTTATTCAGCGCAGGTACATGGATTTCAATCACAGCCAATCGATGATATAAGTCTTCACGAAAGCGATTTTGTGCAATTTCTTCTTTGATGTTTTTGTTGGTCGCAGCAATCACGCGAACATCTACTGCAATGGTTTTATCACTTCCAACACGTTGAATCTTATGTTCTTCCAGTGCACGTAAGACTTTAGCTTGTGCAGCAAGACTCATATCTCCTATTTCGTCTAAAAAAAGCGTACCCCCTTGCGCCTGCTCAAAAGTCCCTTTGCGGTCTTTGTGGGCAGAAGTAAATGCCCCTTTCATATGTCCAAAGAGTTCACTTTCAATAAGCTCCGAAGGAATCGCAGCACAATTAACCTCTACAAAGGGTGCACTGGCACGGTTACTTTTAAAATGTAATGCTCTTGCGACCAATTCTTTACCACTGCCATTGGGCCCTTGAACCATTACCCTAGCCATGGTTGGCGCAACCTTTTCTACCATGTTGTGAATGGTTTGAATGGCTTCTGAATTTCCAATCATGGTATACTGCTTGGGAACAGCAATTTTTTTGGTCTTTTTTTTGGGAGCTGCGGTTCTTTGAAGGGCAGCATTGACCGTCTGTAACAAGTGGTTTAGGTCTGGTGGTTTTGATATGTAATCATAAGCGCCCATACGCATCGCCTTTACGGCAGTTCCCAAATCACCATGGCCCGATATCATTACCACAGCTGATTGCGGAGATACTTTTTGAATATGCGCCAACACCTCAATACCATCTTTTTTAGGCATTTTTATATCACAAAGCACAAGGTCGTAAGTCTTCTCATCTACCATAGAAATGGCTTCTACACCATCAACAGCCTCACTTACATTGATATTTTTGTCAACATCAATAAGAATCTTCCGCAGCACTCGACGGATATTTGCTTCGTCCTCTACAATTAAAATTTGTGCCATTTATTTGGATGTGTGTATCACGCGTTGTGGGAAAGGAATCTCAATTCCATTGAGTTTCAATGCTTTTTCAATAGCAAATCTGATATCAGACTTAATCATGGCTCCTTTGAATGCATTTTCAGTAAATACCAGTAATGTAAAATCTAGGCTGCTTTCGCCAAAATCTTGAAACAGAAGTATGGGTTCTTTTTTCTTTGTTGCATCGGGATGCTGCATCGCAATTTCCAAAACTACTTTCCTGAATTTTTCAACATCAGTACCATAAGCCACACCCACATTTATGGATTCTCCTGTGACCTTGTCGTTTTCCGTCCAATTAAAAAGGGTTGTGGTTAAATACTTGTGGTTGGGAATAACAAGCACCTTGTTGTCGCGTGTGACAGCTCTGGTGGTGCGCAGTGTTATGTTTTCGACCCGTCCAACCTTGCCGTCAAGCTCAATAATATCTCCAACGTGAACGGTTTGATCTATTAAAATAAAAATACCTGATATGATATCTTGAAAGAAGGTCTGCAAGGCAAAACCAACACCTACCAATAAGGCGGCTGATGCGGCTAAAAGTGCGTTTAAATTGACACCGGCGTTTTGCAAAGCAAGCAACACAATTACCGTGTAAAGCGAATAATTAAAGAATGAGAATACAGGCTTAAATTTTCCTTTGCGCTCATCAGATAATTTACGCGTTAATATTTTACGCACAAATCGCATGGTAAAGTATAGGGCAAAGATTATTAAAACCAGAATCAAAAAAGAACCAACACTCATTTGGGCATCGCCCAAACCAATGTTATATTGAAAGAATGACTTGATTTTTTCCATACTCTAATATAAACAAAAAACTTGCTAAAAAAAGAAAACCCACCCTCTAAAAAGAGGATGGGAAAAAATTGCTATGAAAAAGAAAAATAACTATAGATAAATCTATCGTTGCGTCAAATATATAAACTTTATGGATAAAAAACCATAAAATTATGAAAACATGTCTTTTACTTTATCAAAAAACGATTTATGATTTGATTTTGGGCTTGGCTTAAAATTATCGTGCGTAGCCTGTTGCTCGAAAAATTGTTTTTGCTCTTTTGTTAACTGTTCAGGGGTCCAAACATTGACGTGAACCAACATATCTCCCGTGCCGTAACGATTAAGACTGGGAATGCCCTTGCCTTTCAAGCGCAAGATTTTTCCTGATTGAATACCAGACTCAAGCTTTATGCGCACAGAGCCACCAACCGTTTCAATTTCCTTATAGGTACCCAGAACAGCTTCGGAAAGGGAAATGTATAAGTCAAAATGAAGGTTGTTCCCCTCACGTTTGATTGTTGGGTGGTCTGTTACTGAGATTTGCACAATCATATCCCCAGAAATTCCCTGACCAGGGGCTTCATTTCCTTTACCAGAAACCTTTAGCTGCATGCCATCCTCAACGCCTGCAGGAATTTTAATAGACACGGTTTCTTCTTCTGAAATCATGCCGTAACTATCGGCTCCTGATGGACGATGGCGAAGGGTTTGTCCTGCGCCGTTACAAGCAGTGCATGTTGTAGCAGATTGCATACGCCCCAAAATGGTATTGGTAATACGCATGGTTTGTCCTGAGCCTTGACAGGTTTTACAGGTTGCATAGCTTACACCAGGTGCCTGTTTTTTGCGTTTTACTTTAATTTTTTTCTCAACACCAAGCACCATATCTTCAAGCGTTAAGGTAACCTTAACACGAAGGTTGGTTCCCTTGGTACGACGCTGTCCACCGCCGCCAAAACCGCCAAAACCGCCACCAAAAGCACTGCCGAAAATATCTCCAAACTGACTGAAGATATCATCCATATTCATACCGCCGCCGCCAAAGCCTTGACTGCCATCAAATGCAGCATGTCCATAGTTGTCATACTTGGCGCGTTTTTGTTCATCGCCAAGCACTTCATAGGCTTCTGCTGCTGCTTTAAATTTCTTTTCAGCTTCCGCATCACCAGGATTTTTGTCGGGGTGATGGGCAATCGCTTTTTTGCGATACGCCTTTTTTATCTCAGCAGCCGAAGCCGACTTGCTGACGCCTAATATGTCGTAATAATCTTCTTTCATAGCTATTGTGCCACCACTACCTTAGGGTAGCGGATAATTAAGTCGCCCAGTTTATAACCTGATGCAACAACATCAATGATGCTGCCCTTTGGGTGATTGTCTGAAGCAGGCAACTGTGTTATGGCTTCATGAAGCTCAGCATCAAAAACCGCTTTAGGCTCAATCTCCATCTTGGTTAACCCTTGCTGTTTTAGGGTATCAAAAATTTTGTTGTAAATAAGATGAATACCTGTGAGCTTTTCATCTTCTTTATCCAGTTCAGAAAGGGCACGTTCAAAATCGTCTAAAATAGGCAGTAAGGCTACCATGACTTCTTGAGAAGCTGTTTTGAACAGCTCAATTCGTTCTTTGGCTGTACGTTTTTTATAGTTTTCAAACTCTGCGAATAGGCGTAAAAACTTATTCTTCTCCGCTTCTAAAGCTTCTTGAGCTTCAAGCAATAGCTCGTTGTTTTCAACAACGGGTTCTTGCGCCTCTTGCTTTGCCTCTTTTTGTGCTGTTTTTTTATCCTTTTTGGCAGCCATAATTGTTTTTAAAGTAAGTGACAAAAGTACTGCCAAAAAAACATCTATGTCAAAATGACACTACTTTTTTGAATTAAGCGGCAATAAATCTTGAAGCGCCCCTTGCAAAGTGGAAAAATCAAAAGAAAATCCTTGATCTTGAGCATGTGCGCTAGAAACGCGAATACTGTCAAAAAGTATGCTGGCCATTTTTCCAATAACCGCCTTTATCAAAAAAGCAGGAATGCCAGGCATCCATTGGGGCATTTTATATTGCTTTGAAATGGCCTTAACCAACTGTTTTTGAGTCACGGGATTAGGCGATACGCCATTATAAGTGCTCGGATGATCAAGGGCAAATACAAATAATTTTACCAAATCTTGTATATGAATCCAAGACTGCCATTGTTTTCCAGAACCAAACCATGCACCCAAACCAAATGATGCAGGTGTTGCCAACGGAACGAGCGCACCTCCTGACTTTGCCAATACCAAACCAATTCTGATTTTACTGACATGCCGAACCAAAGGAGATATTTCATCTACTTGTTGTTCCCAAGCAGCCACAACTTCTCCAGTGAAGGAGTTCGCAACTTTGGTTTCGCTCTCGCTGTACATTTTGTCAAAATCTGAGGGATAAAGACCAACAGCCGATGCGCTTATAAAATGTGAAACACGGTGATTGGGGTTGTTTTTCAGCGCATTTTGAATAAGCTGGGTTCCTTTCACACGGCTATCTAAAATGGCTTTTCTATTCTTTTTTGTCCACCGCTGGTTGATTTTAGCGCCCGCCAGGCTGATGATTACATCAACGCCATCTAAGGCTTTTTTATCAAAAACTCCTTGGCTAGGGCTCCAATGGTATGTTTTGATATTGGTTGAAAACGGAGTTAAACGCTTGCTTGTAGAGAGTGTTGAAATGCGATAATCCCTTTGTTCTAAGGCATGTATAAGTGATTTTCCAATCAATCCACTTGCGCCTGTTATGAGGATATGCATCTTTTTTTTTGTAAATTTAAGATACCTAGAATTATGCACCCAAGATTTTTATACTTTTGTTAAGTGAACTTATCAATACATATAGCGCCCACCACTGCATCTAGAATAGACGCAGTTGATTTTGACAACCTTGCATTTGGATCCACTTTTTCAGATCATATGTTTGTTTGTGACTTTCGAGATGGACAATGGCAGACCCCTGAGATTGTACCCTATGCACCCATGGAGCTTTCTCCTGCTGCAAGTGTATTGCACTACGGTCAAGCTGTGTTTGAGGGCATGAAAGCATTTAAAGACGACAGCGGAAGTGTTTGGTTGTTTAGACCTGAGCAGAATGCAAAACGTATTAATAAGTCCGCTGAGCGTCTTGCGATACCCCAATTTCCTGAAGCCCTTTTCCTAGATGGGATGAAACAGCTCATCACACTTGATAAAGCATGGGTAAAAGCAGGAAAGGGAAAATCATTATATGTAAGGCCATTTGTTTTTGCTTCTCAAGCAGGCGTTCAAGCCTCTGCTGCAACCGAATATCGATTTATGATTATTTGTGCGCCTGTTGCCAGTTATTATGGCGGTGAGGTGCGTGTAAAAATCGCAGATCATTACAGTCGTGCACCGCAAGGTGGCACAGGCTACGCCAAGGCAGCTGGAAACTATGGAGGTCAGTTTTACCCCACGCAATTGGCGAAAAACGAAGGCTATCAACAAGTCATTTGGACGGATGCTGCCACGCACGAATACATCGAAGAAGCTGGCACCATGAATCTATTCTTTCGCATTGGCGACACCCTTATCACGGCACCAACAAGTGACAGTATTTTAGATGGTGTTACAAGAAAAAGCATCTTGGATTTGGCCAAACACTTGGGGCTCAAAACAGAAGTGCGCATGCTTCGTGTTGCTGAACTTATTGAAGCTTCAAAATCTGGAACACTACTTGAAATTTTTGGCAGTGGTACTGCCGTTGTAGTCCAAACCATTGATGGTTTTGGCTATAAAGGAGAAAAGTTTGAAACCCCACTTCCAGAAAATAGCTACGCACTTATGCTAAAAGAAAAGTTGATGGATATACAATATAATAACGCTGAAGATCTATTTAACTGGCGCTATAAGGTTTGCGACTAGTCTAAAAACTGCTTTAAATCTGGACGTCGGTACTTAGGTCCTTTCATCACCTTACCATCTTCCCTGTATATGGGCTTTCCGTCTAAACCGAGTTTACTCATATTGCTATCCTGAATTTCTGCAAAGACATCTTCAATGATGTGTTGCATGCCGTGCGTGAGTATGGTTCCGCACAATATATAGAGCATATCACCAAGTGCATCGGCCACTTCGACCAAATCGTTGTTATTTGCTGCTTCAAGGTATTCTTCGTTTTCCTCAGCCATCAATCTGTGGCGTAAGTTTAATATGTCTTTAGCTGTTGTTGCCGTTGGTTTTTGAGCGACTCCCACGCCAAAGGCTTTGTGAAATGCTGCTACTGCATTGAGTTGGTCTTGCATTTTTTTATAGTTTCGCTAAAAATAACATTATGTTCAGCACCGGTCAATTGATTTTTGCCCTTTTTTTTATTGTAAGCTTCACTTTCGCCATTATATACAGCTACAAAAAGGACAAACAAAAAAGCAAGCAGTATTTCAAAGGGAGTTTTTGGGTGCTTATCGGCTTTTTGATTTTTGTCAGTTTGTTAGTAGGGCTCAAAAGCATCGTGTAACATGAATGTCATTTCTTTTTTACTCGTTTTTATTGGCGGGGGGCTTGGAAGCCTTTTCCGATATACCATTGGACTTATCATTAAGCCCATATCCCCACAATTACCGTTTGCTACACTAATCGCAAATGCAATAGGCTGTTTGCTGTTGGGCTTGATGTTGGGTTTTCTCAGCACAAGGTCTTCCGTATCCAATACGCAGCATATGTTATTAGCAGTTGGCTTTTGCGGTGGACTTACCACCTTTTCCACTTTCACATTGGAAAACATGCGCTTTATTGAGCAAGGCCAGTTATTTAACTTCTTTATTTACAGTATCGGCACTTTTATACTGGGATTGGCTTGTATTTATGCTGGAATGATATTGCATAAGCAGTTTTAGCACCACCATTATCAAAAAACATACATTAATTTTATTATACCCCCATTTTTAGGGGGTTTATTTTTTATTAAATGTAAATATGAATACTTAACCCCTCTTTTTTGGGGTGTCTAAGTTTATTTAACATAGTTTTGGATCATTATTAATTCAAAATAATTAATTAACTAAAACATTACATTATGAAAAACATATCATCTTTTTTAACGCTTACAGCACTTGTTGCTTTTCTAGTATTCGGAGGAATGACCAGTGCACAAGCGCAAGAGGAGCCAACGTTCCGTGTTTCTGGATCTGTTGACTCATACTACAGAAGCAG
>CBFHKZ010000007.1:0-63890 GCA_965656545.1 Flavobacteriaceae bacterium | reverse complement strand
GAAGGTCCCAAGGGTTGGGCTGTTCGCCCATTAAAGTGGCACGCGAGCTGGGTTCAGAACGTCGTGAGACAGTTCGGTCTCTATCTGTAGTGGGCGCAAGAAATTTGAGTGGATCTGACTCTAGTACGAGAGGACCGAGTTGGACTAACCGCTGGTGTATCTGTTGTTCCGCCAGGAGCATTGCAGAGTAGCTATGTTGGGAAGGGATAAGCGCTGAAAGCATATAAGCGCGAAACCCACCACAAGATGAGATTTCTTTTAAGGGTCGTAGGAGACGACTACGTTGATAGGTCACAGGTGTAAAGGCAGTAATGTCATAGCCGAGTGATACTAATTACCCATAAATCTATCGTAACAACCTTTTCTTTTTTGTTGTTATTATCAATTGCTAACTATCTATTTTTTATTCTCAATATGATTGTATTGCGCAGTTTGTTGTACCCCAACGACTGCGATACACGTCTTCACTTTGAAGTTGCGTGTAAACCGTTAAGGTGACTATTGCATTGGGGCTCACCTCTTCCCATCTCGAACAGAGAAGTTAAGCCCAATAGCGCAGATGGTACTGCCACTGGTGGGAGAGTATGTCGTCGCCTTCTTATTTAAACCCCTCTAAGTTTTCTTAGGGGGTTTTTTTATTGGCTTAAGTTTTATATATCCCAAAAATAAAATCTGATTGATTTTTTTTAAGATAATTGTCTTCAATTTTAAATAGCGTATCGAGTATTTCTTGCTTTTCAGCATTAACTGAAAAAAAGTGATCTGCAATATCCTTTAGCACGCTCGATAATATACTTCCTCCGAATGGCTTCTCAATTACAATGTTAAAATTCTGATGAATTATTGGTAATATTTTTGACGACTCTATGCATTCTGAAGGATCTGCCAAAATCATTCTAATTAGTCCAGGACCCTTTACCTGGTTTTTGTACATGGGCAAGCTTTTAATTTTTCTATATTTTTTCGGAATGGTTTTTAGTGCCTTGTTAATCTCTAATAGTTGTTTTTTTGAGTATTGCAACCTGTCTGGTCCAACATATTCATTTATGATTAAGTAGCCCCCCTTTTTTAACCACTGAGACACTCTTTTTTTAAGTAAAGATTCTAGGTTTTTAAAGTGATGTAACGAAGAGCTAAAAAAGACTACATCATATTCATTTTCTTTAAACGTATAATCATATATATTTTCGCATATTACTTGTATATTTTCTAAGCCTTCTTCCTCTATGGATTTCTTTGCTTTGTCGGCCAGTGTTTTTGATAGTTCAATGCACGTAATCTCTTTAAAAATAGTTGTCTTAGCTAATTTTATTTCCGCCTCACATCTTCCAGAACCAAGAGATATTAATGATAACCCATTTTTTTCTTTTAAAAATTCAGTCATAACATGTAAATAGTCTTTGTCTGAATCTCCTGATATCATAGCATTCCATCTTCGCTGGACATAAGGTATTTGCCACCAGTTTATTCCCTTTCCTCTAGTTTTTCCAAATGCGGTTTTTGTCCTCTTTTCACCTGAAAAATGAAACTTTGAAAGTATAAAAGGCCAACCCTTTTGAGTCCCCTTAATTAGCACATCTTTAAAATCATCTGTTGTTATAATTCTCATTTATGGGATTTTCAAATTCTTCTAGAATTAATCATTACTGTTTTCTTCCTTCTTCTTATACACATGTGGATTCTTGACAATTCCTTTTTTGAAGATTTTACGAATGCCCATGCGCGCAATACCATCTAATCGCAGTAACATATCATCCCATTTTTGTTTTGACCACCCTCTAAATAGGGTCACATGGAACGAATCATCAGATGATAGCGGGGTTTCCGAAAAATAATAGTTCGACACACAATTCCTGTGTTTGTTCGTAACGACCTTGCTCACAGCATGCCATGAATTACTGTCTGTGCCCATTACGACCAATCGATTAAAACGCGACGTAATGGTCGTTGGCTCTTTTTTTAATCCATTTGGCCAGACCTCAAGATTTCCACCAAAGGACGTCTCCCAATCTGGAGTAGTGTAGTAAAGTAAATTAAGCACACGCCACTTTTCTCGTTGCTGATCGTGAGAATTATCTAAATGCGGTTTTAAAAATTGACTTTCTACCATGGTTGAAATACCACCTGCATATAATGAAGCGTCCGCATAACAGCTATCTATACCGCATATTTCACCAATTAAATCAACAATTCTTTTGTCTTGAAACGCATACGTAACTTCACCAATCAGCTGCTCGTATAGGTCCATTTGAACGCCGACAAACTTATGCTCACGGATGCTCTTTTTAAGCACCATTAGTGAAGTATCGGGAAAAGCTTCATTAATCTCCTTACACCAGTTGGCAGGTAATAAATCATCAACAACAAAAAAAGGGATGTTCTTTCGTTTGTTTTTGAAGTCCTGACTAAGTTGATCTTTATGCTTCTCTAATTTCTCAACTATTGTTAGGGTAATTTCCTCACGGTTTAATGCATTCATGTTTTTAAACCTTTTTGATTATTAGGTCACTGTAAATTTAGCTATTTAAAATCTAAGCCTAATATAATGACAGCCTACCTCCTAAATGGTCCCCAGCGCGTGTTAACTGCTGACTCGGCATCCAGCAAGGCCAATACCTCATCTGCAATATTCTCGCTCAGCTCCAAATAAGTAGTAAAGCCTACACAAGAAGCATTTATCTCACCCAATACATACCTGTCTTTTTTTGTGTTTGGATCGGTGTCCAATATAAAATCTGCCGTCCAAATCAAGGGGATGTCATAGTTGCCTAGCCGTTGCTGAATGGTCGGAACCATTTTTTCAACCAATTTTACCAGTTCTGCCCACTTTTCGGGTTTGTCATACCTGTATTTTGCACCCGAAAACAAGGTTGCTGAAAAGGCATCCTTTTTGGCGACAGGCTTTTTGTGCACCACATTGACTACTTTGTTGCGCAACATTAAAACCCGAATTTCCCCTTCTGTAATTCGCTCTAAAAAGGGCATGTCAAGGATCAGCCCGTTGTTTCCTTCTAAATATTGGATACAAAACTCCAAAAACTCTTGTAAGCTCTTTTCTTCCGTATGGTTGTCCTTTGCTTCCGTTAGTTTCAATCGAGCGTCTAGGGGTATTTCATCTTTGTACTTTTTTCTGTCAATTACCTCTACACGCCAGATTCCTTCCCCAGTTGATCCTCTATTTTGCTTTAGTACACGCACATTCCTTGCCAACGATTTTGGAAAATTTTCTTTTAAGGTGTCAAAATCATAGTAGGCGTATACGTCTTCAGGTACGATAGCTGTTCCTTTGAGCTGCTCAACTGAATTTTTCGCACCATAAGCATTCATGGCATCTGGATGCGGGAGTCCTTCAATTCCATGCAGTACCAATTCTTTTAACATTTGAAAATAACCCGTTTCATCATATAGGTTACCTGGATTAACGCGACTGATGTAGGCGTCTGCTTTTTCGTAGGTGTATCTGTAGATTTCGCCCCGGTCCTCATCTCTATAGAAAATAATTTCAGCGGTCCAACCCCTTTTTTTTAGAGAGTCAATAATGGGTTTGGAATCCTTTCTAAATCCGTAGGGCCCTTTGTCAGAACCACCACGCGCTTCGAATATAACAACGTGTTTTTTCATTTGAGGTATACAACTTATAGCCCCAAAAAATGATACGCAGTGCAGTTTGGTGTAATATGTAATTAGGCGTAATGCAGATTTGGGGACTGGTTACAAGTTCAAATGTAGAAAAAAACTGGAATAGTACGCTTGGTAATTAAAACTAAATATCAAACAAATAGCGAAATTTCATGTAAAATTGATTGTCTTCAAGTTCTAGCTTGTTGTTTGATTGTTTATATCCGACACTACCGCCTATAAAGAAAAGTGTAAAAGGATTGGGGTTCCATTTCAATAAAGGTTGTAAAAAGAGGTTGTCATCAAATTCATTGTACTCTCCAGTCAAACGAAAAGAAAAATCATTATTAAACTGATAATTAATATTTAGTCTTGCTATATATCCTTTGTAATAGAAGGTGTTGTCAACTTTTGAGCGCATCTGTGAATACCGCAAAGACTGACTAATGCTTATTTTTGAGGTGGGTTGAAATCGGTTAAAGGTTCCAAAATAAAATTGGCGCCCTACAGCAGGATTTTCTTCGTCAAACCGCAATCCTTCTCCAATCGAAACATAGGTTCCAATGCGTATAAACTCGCTGGGGTTATAGCTGTTAAACATACTGTATTCGGTCATGCCTTTGCCCACAAAACCTTCGTATTCTTGCTCTAACAAATGAATGATATTTACTCTGGTTTGCCAGTTTCCCTTCCATACAATACCAAGATTGGTAAATAGATCAAAATACTTTGTTGTACCCCCGTAATTATACAGCACTTCCGAACCCATGTTTGCGGTAAACTGTTGAACCATTTTGTCTTTGCTTTTTGAAAACAATTGGTATTGCTGAATGAGTTCCGTGTTCCTTGTGCTGTTTTGTGTCACAAACCCGATAGGTGCTTCAAAATTCGGGCTGTATTGCGAATAATAAAAAAAGGTGTTCCAGTTTTTTGTATTCCGATCTAAGGATAAAAACAAGCCATTTCCCTTCTTGTTTTCACCATCCAATGCTACGGTTTTATTGCCCTGCATATCACTTGAGTCTATCCAATCTCGATTGGGCTCGCTAATGGTGGAAATATTCCATTCGATGTTCATGGTGTATTTTTCAGCAAAACGAAGTTGGCTATTGATGCCTGCTAATTGCCCGTTGCCACCACCATGAAAAAATCGATTTGTTGTTAGTATTCCTATATGAGAGCCTCCTTTAAAAGTACGTTGGTAGCTAAAAATATTTGCCCAGGCAGCTCCACCTTCACCGCTGTAGGATTCGTTTTCCCCCGCCACTAGATAGGGTGCATTTTCATCATATGCCGTAAGCCAATACAAGCGTTGCTTTTCCCCCTGTTGGATGAGTTTTGTAGATACGATAGGGTTGTTGATGCTTCTGGTGTAAACTACATCTTGATTGGAGTTTAACATGTCATTTCCTTCATTAAAAAACGGCCTTCTTTCAGGGAAGAATAGCGCAAAAGTGTTGTTGGCATTGATTTGAGATACATCGGCCTCTACTTGTGAAAAATCAGGATTGAGAGCAAATTCAAGGGTGGTGGAATCAGACAAATCAAACAAACCACTTAATCCATAGCTTCCTTTCAGTTTTTCATTTATATAGGAATTATTTTCGCTGTATCCAGATTTTCCAATGTATGTATATGGAATTAGATTTGCTCTTTTTTTGGATTTGATATTGTCAAGTGTAATCCGATCAGGTGTTTGACACACAACGCAAGGGTTGGACCTGTCAAGTGGAAAGTTAAACATTTGAATTCGGGTGTTCTTAGCGAAACTCCCTCTCGCAAAAACAACAGGCCAAGACATGGATGCATCGGCTTTAAATTGCAAACCGCTTACCGGTATTTTAAACTCTACATGATAAGCGTTGTCGTGCTTTGAGGCCTTGGTTTCGTAGCTTAAATCGTAATCATCCTGATTTCCATTGGGCAGAATCTTAAAATCAAATTGGCTTCCTTCTGGATTGGCTCCCAGAACAATCATATAACGACCATCGCCATAAGGGTCAAAGCCAACCGCTACATTATCATCATTGCCAATGTTGTCGCGACTCCTTAGTGATGAGCGAAGATTTTTCATATCACAAAAGGCAATAAAACCCATATAAATATCTGTTTCTGTATGTGTAACAAAAACTTCTGTGACGTGTTGCGCAGGCCCGTTATCCGCAGGCTCAATTTCATAGCTTATTGAAAAACGCTGTGCGTTTCGCCATTCATCCTCATCGACTATACCATCAAAATTTGGTGTTTGTGCAAATGCGCCAAAAGCGCAGAGTAGTAGGGTTATTTTTTGTAACATGATTTGAGGTCATATAGGAATAACGTACAATCCCCACAAATGTTACAACTCAGCCTCTAATGCAATAGGGCAGCCAGACCCAGGCCAAAGAGAATTACCAGTACTTTGGGTAGGTTAAACTTGTGGTTTTCAGCACTCTCAAAAAGTATGGTAGTAGAAATATGCAGCATTACGCCTGCAACAAGTGCTGTTATGTTAAGTGCATAGGGCTGAAGCGCTGGAATCGTTACATTACAAAAACTCCCCAATGGTGTCATCAATCCAAAAACAAGGAGTATTAAAAACTTACGTGTCAAAGATGATTTAGTTTGCCATAACGCGACTACAAGAAGCATGGCTATGGGCAATTTGTGAATGGCAACCGCCCAAAGCAGTTCTTGGTGTTGCGCTATGGGAAAACCTTCGATAAAGGCATGTAATGATAATCCAATAACCAAGGCCCAAGGTAAGTTGGAATTGCCATGCGCATGAATATGTCCGTGCTCAGCACCCTTGGTAAGGTTTTCTAAGGCTATTTGTACCACGATACCCGCCAATACCCAATAGCTGATGTGGTCATTTCCATGTACAAATACTTCTGGAAATACAGCCGTGATGGTAGTGGCCAGCAGAAAGGCACCACTGAAAGCCAACAGTAAGGGCAATTGCTTTCTTACTGCCGATTTTCCTATCAACACAAATAATGCGCCCAGTGCAACTGCTAAAAAAGGAAGGATATAATTCATTTTCTTGCTACCAAAATTAAACGTTCTGCGGTTTCTGCCAAAAAGGGTTTTAAAGTATAATCGCCAAATACGTCTTTAACGCTAAAACCAGCCGCCTCAAGCATTTGTTTAAAATCGGTAAGTCCAAGTGCCGCTACCCGCTCTTGAAATGCATAGGATACGCCATTATCATTAAAAGAAATATCTTTTTGTATCCATCCCGCTTCAAAAGTGCGCTTTAATGTAAACTGTATACCGCCTTTGGTAACTACCTCATCCGCCACTAGGCCTTGTTTTACGCTAGGTGCGTGTAGAAAATCAATAACGACGTAACCACCAACTGCTGTACTGTCGTAGAAAGCCTGTATGGCCTTCTGGTTGTCGTTTTTATCTTCAAAATAGCCAATGCTTGTAAATAGATTTAATACCACCGCAGCTTGCTCGTGTGCCGGCGTTCGCATGTCGTGTACGTAAAATTCAACCTCTAGACTTTTGGATTTAGCTTCTTCTTGTGCAAAAGAAATGCTGTTGGGACTCAAATCAATTCCCGTCACTTGAAAACCTTGCGAAGCCAGGTATAAAGCATGCCTTCCCTTGCCACAAGCGACGTCTAAAATGCTTTGATGCTGTTCTAGCTTCAGATAAGCAAGTAGATTTTGCAAGAAAAGTGTTGCCTCAGCAATGTCTCTGTCTTGATATAATATGTGGTAATAAGGCGTGTCAAACCAAGTCTGATACCAAGCAGGATTATCTTCCGTCATCCTGCAAATTTAAGCTATTTTAGCCCCATGAACTCGCAAAGCGAGATTTAAGCGATAACTGTACATTTCGCAGCAAAAGGAAATGATTAAAAATCAATTAGTTAACCTAAATTTAGGCATATGATCAAAAGCGATTCGGGATTGTTTCCTATGGTGGCCAAAACCTTATTTGGCTTGGAAGAGATATTGGCACAAGAGTTAAAAACCTTGGGCGCACAAGCTGTTAAGATTGGTGTGCGAAATGTCCAGTTTGTGGGCGATACCGGCTTTATGTACAAGGCAAATTTGTGTTTACGCACCGCCTTGCGTATTCTAAAGCCCATCCACAGAAGTAATATCTCAAAAATCGATGAAGTCTATCAGGCCATGCACGGGATTGCGTGGGAAGATATCATGGATGAAAACAGCACCTTTGCCATTCGTGCTACCGTAATGACAAGTGACCCGCAAAACAGCATGTATGTGGCACTAAAAGCAAAAGATGGATTGGTAGACCGATTTCGCAGCCGCGTGGGCTCACGACCAAATGTAGACAAGGATTTTCCAGATTTTAGCATTCATTTATATGTTACTGATAAGATAGTAGAGGTTTCCCTCGACAGTTCAGGTGCATCTTTACACCAGCGTGGTTATCGCGCTGCTACCAATATTGCCCCCATAAACGAGGTGTTGGCAGCCGGTATACTGATGCTTTCAGGTTGGCGTGGCGATACGGACTTTCTCGACCCCATGTGTGGAAGTGGCACGTTGCTGATTGAAGCCGCCATGATAGCTTGTAATATTCCACCTAATTTGAATCGAAAAGAGTTTGCCTTTCAAAAGTGGTCAGATTGGGATAACGACCTCTATGAAAAAATAGAAGCATCGTCGCTTAACAAAACCAGATCGTTTTCCTACAGCATAACAGGTTATGACAAGGCACCCTCTGCCATTCGGAAAGCAGCACAAAATATAAGCAATGCCAACTTGGACGATTTTATCAAAATTGAAAGAGAAGACTTTTTTAGAACTGAAAAATTAGACCCAGACAAATCGCTACATATCTTATTTAACCCACCTTATGGTGAGCGGCTACCCATCGATGTAGATGTTTTTTACAGCCGTATTGGAGATACCCTAAAACAATCCTATTCTGGGACGCAAGCGTGGTTTATTACCGCTAATATGGAAGCCTTAAAACATGTTGGGTTAAGACCTTCAAGACGTATTAAGGTGTTTAACGGCAAACTGGAAAGTAAGCTGGTGAAGTACGAATTATATAGCGGTACCAAGAAGGTTCACAAAATTAAACCTGAGTAATGCACGCAAAGACAAAAGCTTTCTTGTTAAACCTGTTGTGCTTTGCAGCATTGTTTGTTCTTTATCGCTTTGTTTTGCTGCTACTGATGGGTTTTCCTTATCTGTTGGTAATGCTTATGGCAGCAATATTGGCCAGTTTGAGTGCACCTAAATTTTTGGTCAAAAAAGAAGTCTTGTGGGTGAAATTCCCTTGGCGAAAATCGCCGTATAAGTGTTGATTACTTCTTATAGATAGGCAACTGATAGCTGATCGTATAGTTTATTCCTGCGCCGTAAGGGTTGTTGGTCAGCACCTTGTTAAACCCCGGAATAAATAAATTTTCGAAATTACCTGGGTCTTTATCAGATAACAAGCGATGCATTTGCATGCTAATGCCCATATAGAGGTTACGCAGTAATTCCGCTTTAAATCCAAGGTGTAGCTCAATCCAATGGCCGTTTAGACCTTCGTAGGTTGTGGGTGTGCTCAGTGTTACTTTGTTGTTTTCCTCCCAATACTTGTCATCTATAAGGCGATTATACCCCAGTAAAGTCTGCTTGTGTTGACTAATCCCATATCGAAACCCAACAACAATCAGGTTGTCCATACCGCGCCAATTGTCATAAACATTGTAGTCGACACCAAGCTTTAAGTAGGAGCCAGCCGTTTCAAAATGAACACCATCTTGATTTACGTTTTTTGTTTCATTGCCCAATTCACCTGCCACATACAAGTTTCTTGTGAGGCGATAATCACCTACCAATTCCAATCCTTTGTAGCCTGGTTCTATCAGCATGCGAATGGGTTTACTGATGTCAATTCCAACCCGCAAACCGTAACGCAATTCATTGGATAAACTGTCCTTTTCAACCTCCGTTTGAGACCAAACAGACGTAAAAAGCAATAGTGTCAAAAAATTAATGTAATATTTTAACATGCGTATTGTTATTGTCTGGAATTGTGTTAGTTAGTATTTCTATACTACTTATAAAATTCAATGGATTTCCTGTTAAAAATGTCAAATTAGTAAAAACAGTTTTGTATCCACAAGCACGACTTATAAATTGATCTTCTGGGTTGTAGTTAAACGTAATAATGTCTTCAACCGCATTGCCATTTTGCGTCGTTGTCAATGAAAAAGAAGTGCTGCTGGCAAGAGTCTTTAGCGGCAGTGCTATGGAGTCTGCCGTGGCATCGTATAATAACCCCTCCATATCCACGCCCTTAACCTGTAAATCAGCTACTGATTTCTTGGTGTCGGTTTGATTCTTATCATAAAACACCACAATCAACTTAGGCGTCCCTGGCGTTCCTTCAAGACAGATGTCATCAGGTTCGCATGCGGTAAGGCAAAGTAATAATACAGCGATAAGGGTTAAAAGCTTCTTCATGATACCTTAGACAAAAGTACAATATTTTCAACGTGTTGGGTATGCGGAAACATATCAACTGCTTGGCTGAGTTCAACCTTATACGCATCTTTTAGCATGGCTAAATCACGTGCTTGCGTTGACGGGTTACAGCTGATATACAGTATTTTAGAAGGACTTACTTTAAGTAATTGTTCAATAACGTCCTTGTGCATGCCATCTCGGGGTGGGTCTGTGATAATGATGTCTGGTGTATTGTATCGCTTGACAAAACTATCGGTAAAAACCTTGCGCATATCGCCCACTTTGAATGTTGCGTTGTCAATTTTATTTCGCTTGGCATTTTCTTTTGCTGCCACAATAGCGTCTGGAACAGACTCCACGCCAACCACTTTTTTGCATGCATGCGCCACATATTGTGCAATGGTACCCAAGCCTGTATACAAATCGTAGACCACGTCGGTGGGTTTTAGCTCTGCCATCTCCAAGGCTTTGGCATATAAGACTTCTGCTTGTGCTGGATTGGTTTGATAAAAGGCCTTTGGTGTGATGCGAAATGACAAGTCACCCATTTTTTCTGTGATATAAGCAGTGCCACTAAAGCAGTGTATCTCTTGATCGTATATGGTATCGTTGCCCTTTTCGTTGATGATGTATTGCAAGGAGGTGATTTCTGGGAAGGTTTCTTTGAGGTATGTTAACAAGCCCGTTTGTGCGGCTTTGTCTTCGTGGAAAAATTGCATAACGACCATCAATTCGCCAGAAAGTGTTGTGCGAAGCATTAATGAACGCAAAAAGCCCTCTTGTTCTCTAGCATCGTAAAAGCTTAACTTTTGTTCACGCGCATAGTTCTTAATCTCATTTCGTATTTTATTGGGTAAATCAGGTTGGATGTGGCAATGTTCAATATCCACAATTTTATCCCACATCCCTGGAATATGGAACCCAAGCGCCGTGCGGTCTTCAATTTTGTTGTCCCCATTAATTTCTTCAAAACTCAGCCAGCGTCGTGCAGAAAAGCTAAATTCCATCTTGTTTCGATAGCCAAAGGTTTCTTCACAGCCGATGATGGGTGCGTAGTTTACGTTTTCGAGACCACCGATGCGCGCCAAGGCTTCATTTACCTCAGTTTGTTTGTGTCTCAATTGCGCCTCGTAAGACATATGTTGCCAGCTGCAACCACCACACACGCCAAAATGATCACAAACAGCTTCAATTCTGTCTGGGCTGGCCTTAATGATGTTGGATACCTTACCCTCAAGGTGGCGTCGTCTTTTCTTTTGAACCGTAACGCTTACAATATCTCCCGGGATGGCACCTTTTACAAATACCACTTGGCCATCTGGTGTACGACCCACACCTTTGCCTTTTTGGGCAATGCCGTCTATGGTTAATTTTTCGATAGGGGGTTGTGGTTTGTTTCTTCGCATGGCGCAAAAATACACATTGCTTATGCATTAATCGGATATCTGCTTATGGAACTCGCTTAAACTTTTTCGATTTGTTAAAAAATTGTCATTTTCAGCCCTGTTTTCACCTCATTCCTGCCTGCCCTGCCCGTACCGTTCAGACGGGCCGCAGGCAGCTTCGCTTATACCCAAAACGTTTAAACGCGTTTACGATTTAAAAAATAAATATTACATTCACATACTAATTTTTAAACTCTTCATAATGAGACTTATTACCTTCTTATTTGCAGCGCTTTTACTTTCTTACACACCAGCGCAGTCACAAGACAACGAAAAAGAAAAGGACAAGAGTCCAATTGAAAATGCCTTAGGCGGCTTTTCCTTTCGCAGCGTAGGCCCAGCGTTTATGTCGGGTCGTATCGCGGATATTGCCATTGACCCCAATAATGAAAACGTTTGGTACGTTGCTGTAGGTTCGGGTGGTGTATGGAAAACAACAAATGCTGGAACTACTTGGAAACCGCTAGCAGATAAGCAGCCGTTCTATTCCACAGGCGCCATTACGCTAGACCCCAACAACAGCCAAACCGTTTGGTTGGGAACCGGGGAGAATGTAGGAGGCAGACACGTAGGTATTGGTCATGGCATGTATTTGAGTCGTGACGGGGGTAAAACCTGGAAAAACAAAGGGCTTAAAAAATCAGAACATATTTCTAAAATTATTGTACACCCAACAGATTCAAATACGCTGTGGGTAGCCGCTCAAGGCCCGTTGTGGAGTTCAGGAGGCGAACGGGGTTTATATAAAACCACAGATGGCGGAGCTACGTGGAAACAAACCATGGATTTGGACGAATGGACGGGAGTTACCGATCTTCTCATTGATCCACGTGATCCAAACGTACTCTATGCAGCCAGTTGGCAAAGACACCGCAACGTAGCGGCTTATATGGGTGGTGGACCCGGAACAGCCATCTATAAATCTGTTGACGGGGGTGAAAGCTGGCGCAAACTTAAAACAGGTTTGCCATCCTCTAATATGGGTAAAATTGGATTGGCTATTTCTCCAATGCAGCCCGATGTTATTTACGCAGCTATTGAGTTAGATCGCAAAAAAGGTGGTGTTTATCGTTCAGCAAATGCAGGTGAAAGTTGGGAAAAGATGTCCGACACCGTTTCAGGTGGTACAGGACCACATTACTATCAAGAGTTGGTGGCTTCGCCTCATCATTTTGATCGTATTTATTTGATGAACGTTCGTGTATTGGTTTCTGAAAATGGCGGTAAGGACTTCTATACCATGAAAGAATCCAACAAACACTCCGACAATCATGCTATGGTCTTTAAAGCCGATGATCCCAACTACATATTGGTGGGTACTGACGGCGGTATTTACGAAACTTTTGACGATACAGAAAACTGGAAGTTTGTCAACAACCTTCCGCTGACACAGTTTTACAAACTTGCTGTGGATGATGCTTATCCTTTCTATAATATTTTTGGAGGTACGCAAGACAACAATACCCAAGGAGGACCTTCACAGACCTTCAACAGAAATGGCATCAGCAATGCAGATTGGTTTGTGTTATTGGGCGGCGATGGACACCAACCTGCCACCGAGCCAGGTAATCCAGATATTGTATATGCACAGTCGCAACAAGGTAATTTACACCGTGTAGACCGAACAACAGGCGAAGCAGTGTACATACGCCCCCAAAACGGGCTAGACGAGCCTTATGAGCGCTTCAATTGGGATGCGCCTATATTGGTGAGCCAACACGACCCAAAGCGGCTTTATTTCGGTTCACAACGTGTTTGGCGATCCGAAAATAGGGGAGACAGTTGGAATGCCATATCCTCAGATTTAACAAAAAATGAAGAACGCCTAGCATTACCGATTATGGGTCGCCAACAGAGTTGGGATGCCGCTTGGGATGTTTATGCCATGTCAACCTATAACACCATTACTTCTTTGGCTGAATCTGCACAAGACGAAAATATTTTATATGCCGGTACAGACGACGGACTCTTGCACGCTACCAAAGACGGTGGTGCCACTTGGAGCTCGCAGACTGTTGACAAGCTCCCAGACGCGCCTGCTACGGCCTTTATCAATGATATCAAAGCCGATATGTTTGATGCTAACGTTGCCTATGTGGCATTGGACAACCACAAATTTGGTGACTATCGCCCCATGCTCTACAAAACAACAAATGGCGGCAAGTCATGGAAATCCATCACCAAAGGTATTCCAGAAGGTACGCTCATATGGCGACTGGTTCAAGATCACGTAAATCCCCAACTGCTGTTTTTGGGAACAGAATACGGGGTTTATGTAAGCCTAAACCAAGGCGATGCTTGGCACAAATTCAGCAATGGCATGCCCACAATTTCAGTGCGTGATTTGGCTATCCAAAAACGTGAAAACGATCTGGTAGCCGCTACTTTTGGCCGTAGTTTTTATATCCTTGATGACTACAGCCCACTGCGTGCAATTTCAGACGAAAACCTAGCAAAAGGAGATCAACTTTTCCCTGTAGAAAAAGCCTTGCAATATGTGCAAGAGCGTGGCGGTACTTCTAGTCAAGGCGCATCTTTTTACACAGCGAAAAACCCAACTTATGGTGCACAGTTCACCTACTATATCGCAAACGACACCAAAACCATAAAGGCCAAGCGTAAGGCATCCGAAAAGAAATTGAAGAAAGATAAAAAGGATATTCCATTCCCTGGCTGGGAGGCCTTAGATGCCGAGGATTTTGAAAAGAAGCCACAAGCCATATTGCGTGTGACAGATGCTTCTGGCAAAGTGTTAACGGAAATAACGGAGGCATATACCAAGGGAATCCATCGGAAGCATTGGGATTTGCGCGAGCGTCTTGCATCGGCATTGGACATTCATTCCAGTCGCGATAGCGGTACGGGATTGCGTTCTGATGTAGCACCAGGCACTTACTATGTGCAATTGTTTAAAAAGCACAATGGCGCACTGCTTCAGCTTACACCAAAGGAAGCATTTGAAGTAGCACGACTACGTCAGAATGTATTGACAAACCCAAAGGCCGCTTCGCATAATACATACAAAGCCAAGCTTAATACACTGTATGTGAAATCAGAAATCATGGACAATAAGCTTGAGAAAACCAAGAAGAAAATAGCAGCTTTATCAAAAGCAATTGGTTTTGCACAAACCGATCAAGATGTGCTTCATAAGACGGTATATGACTTGCAAAAGCAGCATTATAACTTGGCACGTAAGATTGACGGTAGTGAAGCTAAAAGGGAAGTAGGGGAGAAAGATACCCCAACACTTTCGTTTAGGATATCTGTGGCATCGCGCGGTTTTTATTCCAATACCTACGGTCCAACAGCCATGCACATGGAAAGCTATGATATGGCAGTAGCCTTGCTCAATGAATTAGCGCCACAAGTGGATGCACTTGCAGCCGCAACAGCTAAAGCCATAAGCGATAGTGAAGCGTTGGGCTTGCCTGTTATTATCGATTGATATAATCATCAACCAGAAGATCGACCACCAGCGAGTAGCTTTTAATCCCTGCTTGTTGGTGGTTGGCTTTTAGGTATTGGTCGTAACTGCGTTCAAAAACTACCTCAAAAGGATTTTGATATTTTAACCAGAACGCACGTACTTCTCTGATGTTTTCTAGAATTCCCTCAGGCAGCTTGTCCATTACTGCTTTTGCTTGTTGTGCGTCTGTTCTGTACAGGCTATTGACCAAATGCTGAAAAGCCAAGAGATGCCCTGCATAACGAACCATTGCGACTTCTGAAGCAGTTGTTGCTTTGATGCTGATATAGTTGGCTTCATCTTCTGCAGCAATTCCCCATTGATGTGCAATTTCATGACAGGCAGTCGTAAGCACACGAAGCTTGGGCTGTAAGGTGTTTACTTGGGCTTCGTGCGTAAAAGGGTTTAAATAACCACCAAAACCCATATAACTCAACAGGGTAGGGAATAGGGTGGCTTTTGCCCTGCCGTGAATTTTGGAGGGGCGCAAGCTAGAATGTTCCATTGTGGAGGTAGCCAAGGCAAGCAGTGCGTCAGTTTTCAAAGGTATTACTACTGCTGTTTCAGGGTCTGAGCTTATTTGTTGGTGCAGTGCTGTTAATGCATGGGCATAATGTTGGGTTGTCTCTTTTAAATGCTCCACGGATATGGTGGCTGGTAGTTTGCGCGAAACACGCAATGGGGTTTTAAAATAATGCATGCCCCAAGAGACATAGAACAAGCTAATGATGACAAAAACAGTAGTAAGCACCAGCCCAATATGGCGTTTGAACTTAAAACGTTTTAACCTGATAAAGATGAGTAGTATTCCAATTGCATACCCTAAATCACCAATCGAAAAGGGCACTTTTGACCACAAAAACTGATTTACGGCTGCTATGTTGGGATAGATGCTTTGACCATAGAGGCTTTGCACCCATTCATTGTCTAAAGGCAGTATTAGAAAACCCAAAAAGAACAGGAAGAAACACAGCAGTATTAAATGCCGTATTCTAAAAATCATTCCCCGACGAGCTCAACAACTTCCACTTCAAAAATAAGCGTTGATTTGGGTGGAATTACAGCATTTCCTTCTTCGCCATAAGCGATTTGATAAGGGAGGTAAAGCGTTGCTTTTTCGCCTTCTTTAAGTAAGGATAAGCCTTCTTTAAAGCCCGCAATAAGCGATACTTCTGGATCAACGCGCGCCTCAATGGGTTTGTAACCACCGCCGCTCTCACGTCTGTGGTCGTGTTTTCCATAAGCCTTTGCGACTTCTGATATTGAAGTATCCAGCAAATCCCCATTTTCAAAATAAACCGCATAGTGCGTACGTGCTGTTTTTCCTGGTACAACAGCGGCACCATCTGTTTTGGAAGTGATGACATAGGCCAATCCACTTTTGGTCACCGTTGCATCTGCTTTGAGCGCGCTCAAGGCTGCTGCTTTTTCTGACTTTACTTTTTCTTGTGCGGCAAGCTTGGCTGCTTTTCTCTCTTCAATACCGTCAAAATATGCATCAAAAATCTTATCCGCTTTGAATTTTCTTGCTTGGCTACCCTTACGAATAATGTTAACCGATACTATGGTATCGTTTTGTTGAATGGAGTCTACCACTTTTTGACCCGAAATTACCTTGCCAAAAACACTGTGTTTCCCATCTAACCAAGGTGTTTCTTTGTGGGTGATAAAGAATTGGCTTCCATTGGTGTTGGGTCCGGCATTTGCCATAGACAAAACCCCTGGGCCATCGTGTTTTAGGGTTTCAATAATTTCATCCTCAAAAGCATATCCAGGACCACCGCTTCCCGTTGCTGACGGGTCCCCGCCTTGAATCATAAAATCAGGGATGACACGGTGAAAGACGAGACCGTCATAATATTTTTTACCAAGATAAATACTGTCTACTTGGTTGTTTGTTCCTTCTGCCAAGGAGACAAAGTTCGCTACCGTATTGGGTGTTTGGTCATAGGTAAGCTGAAGCGTGATGGTTCCTTTGTTGGTGTTGAATTCAGCATAAAGCCCTTTGTCTAAGCCATTTTTTGAAGTTGAGCATCCAACAATTAGGGTTAGAATAAATGCTGTGAATAGGGTTTTGTTGTTCATGTTTTAAATTTAAGGTTGGAAAAGTACAAAATATGTGGTCATGATAAAAATGTAGCCAGTGATTTGAGAAAATAGGCCTCCGTTTCTTGTAGCGATTTGTTCGATTTTCCGCCGGCGGCATTGATGTGTCCACCGCCTTCAAAATAGGTTTTAGCGAATAGGTTAACGGCCAAATCTCCCTTACTTCTAAAGGATATTTTAATCATGTCTTCTTTTTTGCTTTCTGTCATAAGCACTGCCATTTCAACTCCAGCAACAGATAGTCCGTAGTTGACAAAACCTTCTGTATCGCCTTTTTGGTAGTTGCAGGCGTCTAATTCGTCTTGGCTAATGGTGATGTAAGCCGCCTTATATTCCGTTACAAAAACCATGTTTTTGAGCGCAATGCCCAATAGTTTTAATCTGTCGGGTCTTGCATTGTCCTTGATTTTTTCGTGAATCTGACTGTGGTTTGCACCCGCATCAATGAGTGTAGCCACCGCACGATGCGTAGCTGCGGTAACACTCGGAAACCTAAACGATCCCGTATCGGTTACAATTCCGGTATACAGACAACTGGCAATGTCCTTATTTATGTTCTGAACCAGCCCCAGTCCTTCCATAATTTGAAACACAAATTCGCATGTTGAGCCTATGGCGGGGTTTGAGAACATGATGTCGGGATAGTCATCTGGCTCTTGATGGTGGTCAATCATGATTTTTTTGGCAGAACTTTCTGCCACACGGACGCCCATTTGGTCGATGCGTTTGAGCGTGTTGAAGTCGAGTGTGAAAACCATATCTGCAGCGGCAATTAGCTTGTCAGCTACTTCTTGATTGTTTTCATAAATCATAACGCTGTCGTGTCCCGGGAGCCAATGTAAGAAGGTAGGGTAGTCGTTAGGTGCGATAACGGTGGTGCTATGCCCCAGTTTATTTAGCATGCCCTCCCAAGCCAAACAGCTGCCCATGGCATCGCCATCGGGGTTTTTGTGAGGTATAATTACGACCGTTGCTGGCTTGTCTAGCCATTGCTTTAATTGTTCGAGTTGGTTTTCAATCATAAAACAAAGATAGCTATTGTAGGTATTAGTCCGCTTTTTGTACATTTGATATTCAATCCGAGACCGTGCGACTATCCTTTAACAAACAGCGTAACAACAGAAGATTTAACTACACCCCCCGCTACTACAAGGGAAAGGAGGAGACAAATCCCTATGCTTTTGAAAATACGTTTGAGCGTTATCGCGACATGCCCAACAAAAATGATTTTGGCGCACATTGGCGTGAAGCACGCAGCATGAGTCGCAATCGAGGTAACAAAGGGATATCTCCGTTGTTGTTGATGATTATAGGTTTGTTGTTGTTGGGGGCACTCTATGTGCTCGACTTTGATCTTTCTATTTTTTGAAAAATATGGGAGACGTTATTCAATTACTTCCCGACCATGTAGCCAATCAAATTGCTGCTGGTGAGGTGGTGCAAAGGCCCGCTTCCGTAGTCAAAGAGCTATTGGAAAATGCCATTGACGCCGGTGCAACGCGCATATCACTTGTTGTCAAAGAAGCTGGCAAGGCACACATACAAGTGGTGGACAACGGCAAGGGCATGAGCGAAAACGATGCGCGCATGTGCTTTGAACGCCACGCAACTTCAAAAATCAGCACCGCAGCCGACCTGTTTAAACTAAACACCATGGGCTTTAGGGGCGAGGCCATGGCCAGTATTGCGGCGGTTGCACAAGTACAGCTTATCACCAAAACCAAGGACGATGACCTGGGTGTTCGCATAGATATTGCAGGCTCTGAGGTAAACCAACAACAGCGTACAACAGCTTCGCAAGGCACCTCCATAACAGTCAAAAACCTCTTTTTTAACATTCCCGCTAGGCGTAATTTTTTAAAATCGCCACAAGTAGAATTTAGACATATTACCGACGAATTCCACCGTGTTGCTCTTGTACATCACGACATTCATTTTGAGCTCTTACACAACGGCAGCGAGGTTTTTCAGTTGCCCGCATCGAGCAGACGCCAACGTATTTCGCATATTTTTGGCGCTAAGTTTGACGAGCGTCTTGTGCCTGTCAATGAAAAAACAGAACTGCTTGAAGTCAGTGGGTTTGTGCTAAAACCGAAATTTGCCAAGAAGTCAAGGCACCAACAGTTTTTCTTTGTCAATAACCGTTTTATCAAAAATGGTTACCTCCATCATGCCGTTTTGGCAGCTTTTGAAGGATTGCTATCACCAGATCAACAACCGGGTTATTTTCTATTCCTTGAGGTTCCTCCAGCACAATTGGACATCAACATACACCCCACCAAAACCGAAGTTAAGTTTGAAGACGACCATGCGTTGTATGCCGTCCTTCGCGCTGCCATCAAACACAGTTTGGGGCAATTTAGTATTGCACCTGCTTTGGATTTTGCAACGGATCCCTCCTTTGAAACACCTTATGCCAAACACAAGGCCGCTCCCGTGGCGCCTAATATTAGCGTTAACCCCGACTTTAACCCTTTTGGCGCATCATTTCAATCAAAACAGCCAACTAGGGCTGTGCGGTTTGATGACCTCCCCGAGCAACAGCACGCAGAACCGCTAATAGCACCACAGACCGATCATGTTCATGTCTCGTTCCAATGGCAGCAGAAATATCTGATTGCACCACACGATAATGGCATTATGATTGTGCATCAAAGTAGGGCACACGCGCGCATCCTTTATGAGGAGTTTATGCATAAATGGGACGATGAAGCCGTTGCTTCTCAAGCCTTGGCTGTTCCGTTGGCGATTACGCTAGACAAGCCTAGCATCGATTTGTTGAAGGCACATAAAAGCGAATTGCACGACATGGGTTTTCGTTTGTTAAGTGCTGCGGCCGACACCATTGAGTTTGAAGCCATTCCTGAAGTTTTTGCAGCAGCCGATGTACCACACTTTTTGTCAGCTTGGCTGACACCCCTTTCGAATGGCACGGTTCATGCCTTCTCTCAGCGTGATATCATGGCACTTACCCTTGCCAAGCAAAGATGCATTCGGTCGGGTAGGTCTTTGGCAGCGCACGAACAAATAGAATTGATACACAAATTGCTTTCATGCAAAGAAGTTGATCGCACTGCCGATGGCAAAGTGGTCTTTAAAATGATAGCAGCAAATGCGTTAGAAACCTTTTTTAGTCAATGAGATCCATTCCTGATATTGTAAAACAACTGATCATCATCAATGTGCTGTTTTTTGCAGGCAGCTTTTTGATAAACCCCAACATCACCGCAATAGCTACAGACTTGTTGGCCTTGCACTATCCTGGCAACGATCGTTTTGGCATCTGGCAATTGCTCACCCATATGTTTATGCATGGTGGCTTTACACATATCCTTTTTAATATGTTTGGTTTGTGGATGTTTGGTTCGCCTTTGGCGCAAATGTGGGGTAAAAACAAATTCTTATTCTTTTACATTTCAGCAGGACTGGGCGCTGCCTTAGTACAGTTGGCTGTAAACTATGTCCAGGTGAGCGCCATCACTGAGCAATTGGTGTCTGCGGGCTTTTCCGAGTCGTCCGTTGTGGATTTATTGCAATCTGAACGCTACAGTACCGCTTGGCAAACTGTTATTTCAGAATCGCAACTCAACAGTCTTTACACTTCTTTTAACTTTTCCATGGTGGGTGCTTCGGGTGCCTTGTATGGGGTTTTGGTCGCTTTTGCCTTTTTGTTCCCCAACGCAGAATTGATGTTGTTGTTCTTTCCAGTTCCCATAAAAGCCAAGTATTTTGTCCCTGGCGTTGTGCTGTTGGATACCATTTCTGCACTCACTGGCAGATCGTTTTTTAGTCCGAGCAACACAGCCTTTATCGCCCACATTGGTGGTGCCATCACAGGCTTTATTATCATGTGGTACTGGAAGCGAAATCAGTTTAACCAAAAACGTTGGAACTAATGGGATTATGGCAAGACATAAAGTTGCGCTTTGCTAAGCTCGATACCCTAGAAAAAATCATTGCCATTAATGCGGTGTTTTTTGTGCTGCCCTTTATTTTAACTACCGTTCTCTACTTATTCAAAATATCCATTTCAGGATGGTTTGACTATGTTGAACTTTCGGCAAATATCAAAACAGCCATCTTCCGTCCTTGGACCATACTCACCTATGGCTTCTTTCACGCCTCCATAGGCCATATTTTTTGGAACATGATGCTACTCTATATTTCGGGACGTCTGATGCTCAACCTTTTTAAAGAAAAGCTCTTACTTAACACTTTTTTTGTCGGCATCATTGCCGGTGGGCTTACTTATTTGATTTCTTACAACGTATTTCCTGTGTTTAGTTCGGTTGACGGTAGCCTTATTGGTAGTTCGGCAGGGGTAATGGCCGTGTTGATTTTTATGGCATCTTATATGCCCAATTCACCTATTCGTGTGTTTGTGTTTTCGATACCACTGAAGTATATCGCATTGGCGTTTGTATTTATTGATTTGGTGCAAATACCCACTTCCAATGCAGGCGGTCACATTGCCCACTTAGGCGGTGCCCTATGGGGTTATGTATACCAAAGACAGTTTCTCCAAGGCAACGATATTGGCGGTTGGTTTATGAATACGTATGAAGCCTTAAAAAAGTCCTTAAAAGGCACGCCCAAACCCAAGCGACCCAAGAGACGTACCAAAACGACTGCCTCTAATGCTGTTGATCAAAAGCAAATAGATGCTATTTTAGATAAGATTGCATCTTCGGGATATGAGAGTTTGACAAAAGCCGAAAAGGAATACTTGTTCCGTGCGGGAAAACAGTAATCAGCAAGTAAAAAACGAAAACACACAACCGCCATAGCTACGGGCATGGCTAAAATGTGCGATGTCCGACAAGTCGACTTGTTCGGCGTGTTCCACGATCAAGAGGCCATCATCCGACAGCGCCTTCTTTTCAAAAATAGTGTTAATCATGGTTTTATATGTCGCCAGTTCAAAAGCATAGGGCGGATCGGCAAAAACAAAGTCATAGCTATTGCTGTTTCGTTCTAAAAACAACAAGACCGGCATTTTAACTGCTGTAATGGGCAGTGAAAGCGCTGTTGCGGTTTGGGAAATAAAACGAATACAGCCTTGATGTTGATCCACGGCAATGATGCTTGCAACGCCTCTTGAGCCAAATTCATAGCTGATGCTTCCCGTGCCTGAAAACAGATCCAGTACGGTGCAATTCTCAAAGTCGTATTGATGGACAAGGATGTTAAACAGGGCTTCTTTGGCTCTGTCGGTTGTGGGTCGAACAGGAAGTTTTTTCGGAGGACTGATGCGCCTTCCTTTTAATGTGCCAGAAACAATTCGCATTAAAAAAGGTTTAGCAAACAAAAATCTTGGTGGGTGCTGATGCGTGGTACCACGTGCTCCAAATCGTTTTCTGCCGTAAGCGGATTGATGCTTCTCACAAATTCGTGTAGGCCTTTATAGATTTCATCGTCAACAGCAATATCTCCTGCTATAAAAAGCGGCACTTCATTGGGACTGATGTTTTTCTCTTTTGCTGTAAGCAATACGTAGTAAACCACGTCTTTTGCTTTTGAAGCCTCAAAGCAATTGTAGAATTGCAATTTTTTATCTCGCAGTAATGCGATGTGCAAGTGGTTTTGCTCTTTGTATAAGCTCCAAACCAAGGCGCCATCGGCAGCGCTGTGATGGGATAGGGCGCCAAGCCATACGCTCACGGCGTGGTAGTAGCTAAATGACCCAAACGCATCTAGCAGCATGTTGTTTACGTTGACAAAAGGCGCATATACACAAATCCAATCTGTACTGGGTTCCACATCATAGGTGATGAAGTCGTTGGGTTTTACGTCTATGTCTTTTTGCACGTATTCGTGAAGGGCAGCTTCCTCAAACAGTGATTTGGGTACCAGGGTTGCTAGATTGTTCTCAACGCTGCAACGGACTTCGTTGTAGTGCTGCTCCAGTATGCCATGCGTTTTAAGTGCCGCACGTGTGTGTTCGTGGAGGTTTTCTACAGGAACATAAGCATCAAAAACGGCCCTGTAGATTTGCGAGGCCTTGTTGTTTTTTTGGTTGTGGGTAAAAAAAGAAAGTCCATTCACGTGCACGTGAATGGACAGCTTTAAGTCACTTTCTTTATTTTTAGTCTTGTATTCTGGCATCGTAAATGGTAGGCCAGTTTCCGTTGGTGCTTACTTCTGTCAATGAGCCCAATACAATATCGGGGCCATTCACACCATCTACGGAAATGGTCGCTTTTTCTTGTTCCAGCAAATACGGATCTTGATCGTGAAGCACCAAGTCTTTGGATACACTCACTTCAAATACCGCTACAGGATAATTGTTTTTTTCGATGACATCGGCTTTCATTGCAAAAACGGTGTCAATTCCTTTAACGGGAACGTTCATCATGGTCATATAACGATCAGATTCGCCAAATAAGGAGTCTTTAACAGAGACAAATCCCAAGGTATCTACAATTTGTACTTCGCGCAGCATATCGATGCGATAGGTGCGGTCGTACTCTAAATAACTGGAATCTCTTTTTTCAACGATAACATACTCGGCAGTGTCTATAAACTTCACCAAGCTCTTAAAGTCTTGTGCGTAATAACCGTTAACAGATTTGTGCGCCACTTGTGCTTTGCCAATATCTTTCAGGTTTGAAATAACGTCTGCATACCGTTCTACTTTGACCTTATTGAATAGAATGGGGTCGTAAATGGAATAGAATAGCTTATATGCAAAGAATAAGATAAGAATCCACAATACGGGTAGTAATATTTTTTTCATGACGGCCAATAAATTTAATAGCATTCAAATTTACAATTTTTTTCAATCTCTACGTCCTTCAATAAAACATTCCTACATTTATCCAATGGATTCAACAGCTTTAGCCAAGACACTTATTGACGCATTTCCTTTTGAGCCCACAGGCGCACAAGAAGAAGCATTGCACGCAATGGCGTCTTTTTTTGATGATGAATCAGCCGAGGCGGTGTTTGTTTTAAAGGGATATGCCGGTACGGGAAAGACCACACTTATTGGCGCATTGGTGAAGTCCATTGCCAAGTTGCGCTATAAAACAGTGCTTATGGCACCTACAGGGCGGGCCGCAAAAGTCATGGCAGCTTATGCCAATCGCGCTGCCTGTACCATTCATAAACGTATTTATTTTACCCAACAAGAACGTCAAGGCAACCTTAAATTCAAATTGCAAAAAAACAAATTCAAGCGTACCCTTTTCTTGGTTGATGAGGCCTCTATGATTGCCAACCAACAACAGCAAAGCAAACTCTTTGAAAACGGCTCGCTGCTCCACGATTTGATAGAGTACGTACGTTCTGGCGAAGACTGCAAGCTGATGTTTGTGGGCGATACCGCCCAATTGCCGCCAGTCCATACCACGCTGAGCCCGGCGTTGGATGCAAACGTATTGTCGCTAGAATATAACCTAGCGCCACAAGAGGTAGAACTGGACGAGGTGGTGCGTCAAGGAAAAGACTCCGGTATATTGTTCAACGCTACAAGAATCAGACAGCAATTGCTCAACAACCAAACGGAGCGTTTTCAGTTTATTTTGGCCAAATTTCCAGATATCATCAGGCTGCAAGACGGCTATGAAATTCAAGACGCCCTGGAGACTTCTTTCAGAGAGGTTGGACGAGAAGAAACCGCTTGCATTGTGCGTTCCAACAAACGCGCAAATGGCTATAACCAACAAATACGATCCGAAATTTTAGGGAAAGAACCCGACTTGGCTACGGGCGATTTGCTGATGGTGGTCAAGAATAATTACCACTGGCTGGAACCTACTTCCGGTCCTGGATTTATTGCCAATGGCGATACGGTGGAGGTACTCAAGATTAGGGCCATTAAGGAACTCTATGATTTTAGATTTGCCGAGGTAAGTGTTCGTATGCTGGACTACCCAGACGAAGAACCCTTTGACACCGTCTTTTTGCTCGATACGCTCGCATCGGAAACACACGCCCTTTCTTTTGAGGAAAACACAAAACTCTATCAAGCGGTTAGGGAAGACTACGCCCATTTGCCACAGTATAAACAGTATTTAAACGTCAAAAAGAATCCCTTTTTTAATGCGCTACAGGTTAAATATGCCTATGCCTTTACCTGTCACAAGGCACAAGGAGGGCAGTGGAAACGGGTGTTGGTGGAGAAACCCTATATGCCCGACGGTCTAGATGCCGGCTTTTTTAGATGGCTCTACACCGCTGTTACGCGTGCCTCTGAGCAATTGTTCTTGGTGGGATTTGATGATTCCTTCTTTGATGCGGATTGATTTGATTACTTTTGTCCCATGCGTACTATAGCTGTTATTCCCGCCCGTTACGAAGCACAACGCTTTCCCGGTAAGCTTTTGGCCGATTTGGCCGGTAAGACCGTGTTGCAACGCACCTATGAAGCCGTGCAACAGACCAAGCTCTTTGATGAAGTTTGGGTGGCTACCGATTCAGATGCCATAGCAACGCATATCAAGACCATCGGCGGACAGGTATATCGCAGTCGGTTGGCACACGATTGTGGCAGCAACCGCGTGGCAGAGTGTGCCGAACAGTTGGACGCTGACGTGATTATCAACGTGCAAGGCGACGAGCCGTTTATTTCCACCCAAGCGCTTTCGGATTTGATCAATGCTTTTGCGCAAGACAGCGAAGGTGTTATTGACTTGGCCTCGTTGATGATTCCCATTGCCAACAAAGAAGATATTGAAAACCCAAATGTGGTTAAAGTGGTGTCGGACAATCAGGGTAGGGCGCTCTATTTTTCTCGTGCCGCCATACCGTTTATGCGTGCTCCTGGGCAGGCCTTTCGCCATGTGGGAATTTACGCCTTTCGCAAGGCAGCACTATTGGATTTTTACGCCCAAGCGCCAACGCCACTAGAGCAGGCAGAAAAAATTGAAGCCATACGCTACCTCGAAATGGGCAAGGTGATGCAAATGCTAAAAACGGATTTTGTGGGTGTGGGCATCGATACTCCCGAGGATTTGGTAAAGGCTACTGCCTTACTCGGCTAAAACCATGGTGTGATAGACGTTTTGAACGTCGTCGTCTTCCTCAAGTTTTTCAAGTAGTTTTTCCACTTCTTCAACCGCCTCACCAGAGAGGGTCGTGGTGGTGGTGGGAATGCGCTCAAAGCCCGAAGACAGGATTTCAATGTCACGTTTTTCCAATTCTTTTTGGATGGCGCCAAAGCTTTCAAAAGGCGCATAGAGCAATATGCCATCTTCGTCTACAAAGACTTCGTCTACGCCAAAGTCGATAAACTCCAGTTCCAGTTCCTCGGCATCTAGCCCTTCTGTGGGAATACGGAAGTTGCAAGTGTGATCAAACATAAATTCCACAGAGCCCGACGTGCCTAGGTTGCCGTTGCATTTGTTAAAGTAACTGCGGACGTTGGCGACCGTACGGTTGTTGTTGTCTGTGGCGGTTTCTACCAGTACGGCAATGCCGTGTGGGGCATAGCCTTCAAACAACACTTCTTTGTAGTTCTCGGTGCTTTTGTCGGAGGCACGCTTGATGGCGCGCTCGATATTGTCTTTGGGCATGTTGACTGCCTTGGCATTTTGAATCACGGCACGCAGGCGCGAATTGCTCTCTGGATGCGGACCGCCTTCCTTTACTGCCATGACAATGTCTTTGCCAATGCGGGTAAAGGTTTTGGCCATGGCCGACCAGCGCTTCATCTTACGTGCTTTGCGAAATTCGAATGCTCTTCCCATGTCTTATTTTGGTAAAGATATAAAAGCCGTTAGTGTTTGCAAAGGGGTGTTGGTTTTAACGGTTTGGATATGCTCAGTATACCGAAGGGCATTGCGTATAGGTTTTGTTGTGCATAGTGTTTTATTTTTCTTTTTAAAAAGGCAAAAAGTCGTTCTTGTCGAATCGATAATGTTCTTGGATTATGCCGTCAGACCGAATACCGAGTGTAATTAAAAAATGGTCATTAATTTCAAATGTGACTAAGTACAGAGAATAGGGTTTGGCAATAAAATCATTCGATTTTCGGTCTGTCAGCATACCACTCAAATCTTTAATTGGAATTTCTGACTGCATTACTACCTTAATTGAATCAATGTTCATTTTTTCGGATAAAAATTCAATTCCAAGAAGTTTTGCTGCGTCTAAGTCAACATAAGCTCGGTCAGATTTTGAAAAAATACATTTTATACGTTTTCCTATTTTAATCCAACCTTCAATCCCTGTATTTATCTTGTCGCCAAGAAGGAAAACAGTAGTAAGCCCATTTAAAATTGCAAGAATCATTACCCAATCAGCTCCTGTGCCAAAATTTTTACCCTGCATTTCATAGGTGGAGTCTATCGCAGCAAGTTCCTTTTTAATCTCTTCAAGCTCGTCAGAGTCTATTTGTTCCAACGAGTGGCTCATTAGATCTTCTGACTTTCCTTTTGGTATAAATATTATCTGCATTCGATAGTTTTTTCACATTATGCACAACGGTATTGTATATGAAAAGTAGCGGGTTTGAATGTTCGGACTTTTCAGATAGGTTTATTGTTTCTTAAAAGTAAGAAATTGAATTCGTTTAAGCATCTGCCGCTATTTTTTATTCGTTGTTCTAAGCTGGCTTTTCCATCAGCTTGATTATATTTTCAGTTCTTGTTAATTGATAAAACCCATCTTCTAATTTATCAATCAGCATTTTCTCCTTCGTTCTAATTAAATAAGGCTTCTCTTGGTCGTCCAATTCATATTTAACTCCAGAATAGTAAAATTTATCATTCAAATCTGTACATAAATAATCAAGTAATTTTTGCTGACTTTTAAATTCCCAGTTCGACTCTATTTCTTTGGGTTTTACATTTGTAATTTTGTCGTCAACTCTGTCAATTTCAAAATCCCGTCCATTAAAAAAATTCATTCCTAAAGTAATTTCCTTTACAATAGATTTATCATAATAAGTATATCGGTTTTCTTTTTTTACCAAGTAATCTTCTCTCGGGCTGAATCCGGATTTACTATATGGAACTCCCATTTGCTGTTTGCCAATCAAAAACCTCCATTCGTCTTCATATTCCCACGTGTCAATTTTCACAGTTGCACCATAATAAAATGGAATAAACATTACTCCAAATTGACTTATGTCTATTGGATGTAATGTAGAAGTATAATTCACAGGATATAATCCTAAAAATTCTTCATCCTCAGTTAGTTTTTCTTGAATTGACTTTTCAAGTTCATTTGTTTTAAATTTAATTTGGAAGCCTTTTTCTTGAGTATAATGAGGCCACATTAAAGGATTGTTTTCTTTTCCAGTAGTAGAAATTATTCCAAAAATATTCGTCATCGTTTCCCATAATTGGGATATATAACCTTTACAAAGATTAGGTTCTCTCGAATCCTCTTCATAGTACTTAATTAATTCTTCTTTTTTGCCTTCGTAAAGAAATCCTAAGAACTTGTCATAATATTCAAAATCTAAAGGTTTAGAAGTGTAAAACAAGAATGGACTGCTATCAAGAATATCATTCAATTCTATTGGATGAGAAGTATAAAAATATCCTTTCGTTAAAGCATCTACACTAAATTTCGATAACCCATAAAATTTAAAAATATTTTCTGGTTTCTTTTTTTTGTGTTCAACAATTATGGGAACTTCAGTATTTTGATAGTCCTTTATGTATTTAAATCCGTTGTACTTATATTCTTCCAATCGTGGTTTTTTTAGCTTGCTTAGAACGGTTTGAATAAACGGTCGTTTTAATGCCGTTTTAGCTTTCATTGTGCCTTGTATTTAATTTTACATTTTCTATTATTCCCACCATTTTCTTAATGGCTTCCTGTTCTTTCAAATGAGCATGGTATCTCAATTCGTTTGCTTTTAATACCAAGTCATTAATTTCTTTCTGTTTTTTCTCGTTCTTTAAAAGTGGAACATGGATACCGCTAACGTTCTTGTCATCAATCATGTCAACTACTGAACCATATGTTTCTCGTTTAATTAGGGTTTGTCCATAGTCAGAATTAAAGAAGCAAAACAAGTAGCCTGCAATGTCATTTGAGTTTGCCACAACCTTAATTATATTTTGGCTAACTGCCCAATTGTTCCAATGTTTTGGTACAATTTGAACTTTTCCGATTGTACCTCTGTCTGAAATTAGAACGTAGTTTTCAAATACTTCTAATTCCTTTTTGATTCTTGCAGCATGAACACTTTTAGACAAGAATTTTTCAACTTGTGGATTTAATTGAGTTATATCTCTACCGCCAAGAAATGGCACACCATTTTCTCTGTCAACATAAGTTCTTTTGAAAACGCCTGCAAGAATTACGTCCTTTGAAAGCTGTCCAATTGTAGAAATTTCTTTTGCATGGCGTTTGATTTCGTGCTCTACTAACTGAACAATTGGAATGTGATAAGACCCGTCTAAACGTAATCTTAAATCACTCAATTTTGTAGTGTAATTTCTTAACTCAACAGAATTGTCAAAGTATTCTGTTTTTAATTCTTCAATTGGTTTAAGTTGAAGTTCTTCATAAAGAATTGATTCTGCTTTGTCAATTAAATCGTTTGATTCGTCTCGTAAATCATAAGAAGTGACAATGAGTTCATGAACTTCTTTTTTTAGACTTTCAGGTGCATTTGGAACCACAATTTTTTCAAAATGTTGTGGTTCTATTTGGTCAACTACAGCACCAAAAGTGTTGCTCTTAACAAGTGTTTGTCCTGTTTCGGTTTGAAGAAATGCGAATAAATAACCTGCAAATTCTTTTGCGATTATTCTAATGGCATGTTCACTAATTAAATTTTTTGCAAGTGTTTTATTTACAAAAGTGACTTTTCCTATTGTTCCTGAACGAGAAATGAGAATAGTTCCTTGCTTAACTTTAAATGGTTCAGTGTTTATTACATTAGAAGAAAGAAACTTTATTGCTTTCGGATATACGTTGAGCATTTCTGCACTACCGAGAAACCCAACTGCACCTTCGGTATTTTTGCTTACATAGTTTCTTTTGGATCTGCCACCATAAAAACATTCTTGAATGAAACCATTTTTAGACCACACATAAGCATATCCATTTTTGTTATTTAGAACTTTATCTTTTTCAATTTTTGCTTCTATACTAAACGCACTTGCTTCAAAACGAAGTTTGTTGTTAAAAATATCAGTCAGAGAAACTGAAGTATACTTAAGTTTATCAGGTAAATAGGTGTAGTCTATTTCCTTTTCAACTTCTTGAAACTTATACGCTAAATTGCTTTTATCTACCATGCTATTCCTTGTTTTGTTTTCCATTTGCTGAAAACATCTGCAACATGGATAGTTTGGTCGTTTACAATTTTTTCCTGTGTAATTTCTTTGCGAGCAATTAAATTTCCGTCAGCATCTTTTTCTTTTACGAGTTCTTCAACTTCAATCATTACGATATTACCTTTTTCGTCTCTTTTGAAGATTTTACCACCTCTTTTATCATGGCCTACGTGGTCTATCATAGTCATAAAAATATCGTAATCAATTATTTGTCTTGATTTTTCTTCGTCTGCGATTTCTTCTTTCGTTTTCTTTTGTAGAAATAGGATAGAGCATTGTGTTCCGTTTCTTGGTTGGAATGCGTCAGCGTGTAAATCAACACTCGCAATAATTTTGGTGTTTTTAATGAGCCAATGACGAATGAATTCAAGTCCTGGTGCTCCTAATATTGAATCGGGTAAAACAATCGCTGTTCTTCCACCTTCTTTTAAAAGTTGTATAATTCGTTCTATAAAAAGTTGTTCGGGTGGAACGCTTGACTGCAAACGGTCTGTTTTAAACCAATTCCCGTTTTCGTCTTTATTCCAAATGTAAGCTATGTCAAACTGCTCAAGTATTTGCTGATCTTTAATTGGAATTTTTGAGCCAAACGGTGGGTTGGTTAAAATAATATCGAAATGAGCCAAACTTTTATGGTTGCGAATTTCACTTACTGAAATCCCCAATGCTTTAGCCATTTTTTTTTTGGTTTCTTCTTCCCATTCTTGTGGTGGTAAAAGTGAATTGAGTTGAAGAATATTTCCGCTTCCGTCATTATTCATTACCATATTCATTTTGGTTGCTTTTACCAAGTCAGGATTTATGTCAAAACCAAAATAGTTCTCAGAAGCAATTTCAGAAATTTTATCGTTAAATGCTTTTCTTACGTCAGCGTTCCAACTTTCTTCCTCGTCATATTGGCTTTCCATTCTTTTACGCAAAGAATCAATTACTGTTGTCATGGCAGTAACAATAAAACCACCTGTTCCGCAACTACTGTCCAAAACTCGTTCTGTTTCTTTGGGGTTAATCATGGCCACTGCCATTTTCATCACATTTCTTGGCGTGAAAAATTCTCCTCTGTCGCCTCTTAAGTTAGCGCCTACGATTTCTTCATAGGCTTTTCCTTTAATGTCAATATTAGTAGTTAGAAGGGCATATTTTTGAAGTTCAGCAACCAAATAAGTAATGGTTCTTGGTGCTAATTTTATTTCGTCATTTATATCAAATATTTGTCTGTGTCGCTTTTTCACGTCCTCAAATATTTTTGATATTCTTTTGTAAACGCTGGCTTGTCCGTCCTTGTAATTTCTCTCTTTTGAAGTAGTAAAAAACTCTACTGGTAGAAGTAAGTTACGTTCGTCATGAATTTTGCAGAAAATTATTTTAAGAAATTCAAAAAATGCAGGTTGTTTTTGCAAACCTTCATTGACGTAAATAATGTTATGGCAGGTTTTGAAAGTAAACAGCAAATTGTCTTCATATGCCTTTATTAGGGTATTTCGATTTGGTCTTTCGTTTTCGTCAGTTGTTCCATCAGCGGAAGGAATGTCATTAAATTCTTCGTAAATGTATTTTCCTTGTTCGTTCCTAACTCTCCGCCAAACTTCCTTGTGCATTCCGTTTGTCCACATTCCCCATTCACAGTTTCCGCAAGCAGCCATGTATGATTTCATTTGCTCAACTCCGTTGTTTTTGTCAGTCGGTTTTACAGCTTCTTTTTTGCATTCAATGACTAACCAAATGTTGTCTTGCACTTTCCTTTCTTCAGCCGTTGAGTCTTTTGGGAAAATTACAATGTCAGCTCGTTTTTTACCCGAACCCATTTGAACTCCATATTCAATTTTGATTTGTTCTTTTGAGTATTTGTGTTCGTTAATCAGTCTTTTCTCAACGGTCTGTCTAACGTATTCTTCAGGTGTGTCAACTCGAATTGTTCCGTCAATGTAATCCCTTAGTTTTCCTTCGGGAATTGAAATGATAATCTTTGTTTCAATCATTTTGGTGTTTTTCTATATGAGGCACAACTACTGTATAAATCACATACGTGGTTTATTTCGCTTTTAGTAAATCCCACAACCATCCCTTGCCTTAAAAAAAACGCAGCAAAAGAACCCCCTGCTTTTGGCATGGCGTATACGCGAAAAAAATCAGCTGTGAGCCGTAGGTTTTTCATGAGATGAGAACAGATTTGGGTTGTCTGCCGAGGCGCGACGGGTGTTCAGCTCAAATATATAAAATGTTTAACAAAGTATAAATATTATGGCTTTTTACGAACCAAGCTACGTATGCCATAGCCGATGCTCGCAAAGACGAGTGTAAAAACAAGTAGGGTAATCGCATTTCCGCCATTGCACAACAACACACGCCAAGAAGTGGTTTCATAATCCATCCATCCCAAGCCCAAAGCCAAGCCAACAGTAACTATCCAAATGATCACGTGCTGCTTCATTGCTTCCCCGGTGTAATGATGCCCAAGCAGTTTTGCAGCACCGCTTCAGAAGTATAGCGTAAATGTTTGGGCAGCTTGTTGTATTTGGGCAGTACGGCTATATAACGGTCAATATTACTGTCATAGACATGAGTGTAGCAGGGTTTTTTGGATAACTTCAACCCATCTACCAGTTGGGCGATAAATTCATCGTGGTGAATCAGGTCGTTGCTGCCCAAGTGGAAAATGCCCCACAAATCTCGGTTGATGATGTAGTGCAACTGCTGGGTAACAAAATAAGCCGCCGCAACATTAATGACCGAGTTGGGAAAAATCTCATAAGGCGTTTGGTTTGCTATGGCTGCTTTGAGTTCCAGCAGTCGGGGAGCACCTGCCCCAAAGACCATGGGCAAACGCGCAATCGTCCAACTAAAGGGCGGCATACGCATCAACTTGTTTTCAATTTTTATCTTCCCCTTGCCATAAGCACTCTCCGAAAAGGTTTTGTCGTGTTCATAGCTAGGGTAGTGGCGAAAGCTGTCAAAAACATTGGCAGCCGATAGGAAAATCAAACGCGCCTGCTTTTTAGTCGCATATGCGATAAGCATGTCATGTGCCACAAACTGCCCCTCGTCCTCGCCCCTAAGTGCCGATATGATCACATCGGGCTTGATGTATTTTAGTAATTCGGTGGGGGAGTCTTCCCTGAAGTCGTATTCAAAATACCGCTTGTTTTTTGCATAACGTTCTTGGGTGCAATAGGTGGCATATACGTCAAAGTATGGATGCAGCTCCTTGTACAGGGCACGCCCTATAAAACCACTTCCACCAACAATGAGGATGCGTTTCATGCTAGGAAATAAAGGGGAGGCGGCTTATGCTCGCCTTAACATTTTTCTCACGTATGCGCACATAGATTTCGGTGCCGATCTTGGCGTATGCCTTGTCTATATACCCCATGCCGATACCCAACTTTAACGAAGGCGAAGAGGTGCCAGAGGTAACCTCACCAATGGGGCTGCCATCTGCTGTAACCAGCGCATACCCTTGTCTTGGAATGCCTCGGTCTATCATGCTAAAACCAACCCGTGTTTGGGCGGTACCTTCCGCTTTGTCTTTTTTGATGTGTGTGTCGCCCACAAAAGATTTGTTGAAATCCGTGCACCACGCCAGACGTGCCGCAATGGGTGAGGTAGTGTCGCTTAATTCGTGTCCGTATAGGCAGTAGCCCATTTCCAGGCGCAAGGTATCTCTAGCTGCCAAGCCAATGGGTTGCATGTCAAAGGCTGCACCTTCGCTCAGCAGCGCTTCCCAAACTGTTGTGGCGTGGGCAACGGGAACGTAAAGCTCCACACCGCCTGCTCCGGTATAGCCCGTGGTGGCCACATAAACATGCGCAGCAGCAGCTACCGTTGTTTCCACTACAGTAAAGCTTTTTTGTGTGGCCGTATCCATAGGCGTGAGTCGCTTCATCAAGGCATGTGCTTTGGGGCCTTGTACCGCCAATAGGGCATAGGCATCCGATTTGTTTTCTAGGGTTGCGCCAAAGTCCTTGTTCTGTGCTGTTAGCCAATCCCAATCCTTAGCCAGATTGCTGGCGTTTACGACCAACATGTATTTTTCCTCTCCCAATCGATACACCAACAAGTCGTCAACCACACCGCCGTTAGTGTTGGGCATATAGGCATATTGCGCATCGCCTATGGCAAGTGCTGCAACATTGTTGCTGGTGGTATGCTGTAATAAGGCTGTGGCTGCAGGGCCACTAACCATAAACTCTCCCATATGGGAAACGTCAAAAACCCCCACATGTTCACGTACACACAGATGCTCGGATTTAACCCCTTGATAGGTAAGCGGCATTTCAAAGCCTGCAAAAGGGCCTGTTTTGGCGCCCAGGTTGATGTGATGCTGATGTAAGGACAATTGCTTCATACCTTCAAAAGTAGCACAGTTTTAGCTATTTTAGCTAAAAAGAAGCTTATGTTACGCTCCATTTTATTCACAATAGTTGCCGTTTTTAGTCTACATGCACAAGAAGTGCCTAACGATTACCTAACGCCTGCCTTCCACGAAGGCCGTCGCCAAGCGGTTCGCGCGCAAATGCCTCCCAACAGTGTGGCTGTGTTTTTTGCCAATCCCGTACGCAATCGCGCCAATGATGTGGACTTCCACTACCACCAAGACCCCAATTTCTATTACCTCACCGGATTAAAAGAACCCCATGCCGTGCTGCTGATATATAAAGAGGCACAAGTTGTGGATGGTGTTGCTATGGATGATGTGTTATTTGTGCAAGAACGCGATCCGCTGAGAGAACAATGGGATGGGTATCGATTGGGCATAGCAGGTGCCAAAGAAAAACTAGGTTTTTCCAATGTGTTTTTCAATACCGAATTTGCCAATTTTAAAACTGATTTTGACCGCTTTGACCAAGTGCTCTTTTTTGACTTCAACAACGATGTCCGTGACGATGCTAGAAATGATGCAGACCTCTTTTCACTCATCAATAGCTTTAAGGAAAAAGCGAATTTCCCGCTAGACTTTAATGAAGAAAAAACCTCTTTATACCGCTATATCACCACCTCTGACGCCAAGAGCTCTGCCAATGTTGCCCAAGTGTTGTCGCGTTCGCTGCGCTCCAACGAAGACTTGGCTGATGACGCGCTGCTTAGCGCATACCAAAGCGCCATAAACGAGCGTCAACGCGCAGAGCTAAAGCAACAGATGTCTGCCCAACTTACCAACCTCAACGCCCAAACCCTTCCCATGATTATGGACGGCTTGCGCGAGATTAAATTGCCCGAAGAAGTGGAATTACTAAAGAAAGCAATTTACATATCTGCGGTAGGTCAAGTGGAAGTTATGAAGGCCATGCACCCAAACATGTCGGAGCGTGAGATACAGGGAATACACGAATTTGTTTTTAAGAAATACGGCGCTGAATATGAAGGTTACCCCTCCATTGTGGGTGGTGGTCACAACGGCTGTGTGCTGCATTACATCACCAATGATAAACCCACTGTTGGTAGCGATTTGGTCTTGATGGATTTGGGCGCAGAATACCACAACTACACCGCCGATGTTACCCGTACCATCCCTGCCGATGGCACTTTTTCAGCAGCGCAACGCGCCATTTACGATATTGTCTACGAGGCCCAAGAAGCCGGAATAGCGGCATCAGTTGTAGGCGCTGGCATGCGTACGCCACATTATGCGGCAGTTGAAGTGATTGTCAAAGGATTAAAAGCATTGGGTATTATTCAAGATGCTTCGGAAGTGCGTAAGTATTTTCCGCACGGTACTTCGCATTACCTTGGTTTGGACGTGCACGATGCGGGTACCTATAGTCCCTTTCAACACAACACGCTTATCACGGTTGAGCCGGGCATTTACATTCCTGAGAACAGCCCTTGTGATCCCAAATGGTGGGGCATAGCAGTTCGAATTGAAGACGATATCTTAATTACCAATGACGGGCCCATAAACCTGTCTGCTTATGCGCCGCGTACTGCCGATGGCATTGAAGCCATGATGCGTGAACCCAGTGTATTGGATGCTTTTGTACTTCCCGAATTAGACAGCTTGGGACAATAGGTAGTCTTTGAAGGCGTCATAGCCACTCAACGAAGTCTTCTCTGGTGTTTTGTCGAGAATGTGTTGAATCTGTGTGGGGATTTCTAGGGTTAGCCCCAGTGTTTCTTCTACCGTATCACGGAATTTAATGGGATGTGCTGTTTCCAAGAATACCCCGTAATGATCTGGATTGTTTGCCAAAAAGTCCTGCAAGCCCAAATAACCAACCGCTCCGTGGGGATCGGCAACGTAGTTGTGTTTCTGATGCAGCTCAGCCAATGCTAACTTTGTTTCCGCATCGCTATAGGCATAAGAAGAAAAGTCTTGTTTTAGCGCATCAAAATCATTTCCGTAAAGAGACTGAATGCGAATAAAATTAGATGGATTTCCCACGTCCATGGCATTTGAAATGGTTTGCTTAGACGGGTTGGGTTGGTAGTCTTGTGTTTGCAAATAGCGTGGTACCGTATCGTTGCTATTGGTACTGGCTATAAAATGGCTTATCGGCAAGCCTAGCCTTTTGGCTACGATACCCGCACAGATGTTTCCAAAATTCCCACTGGGAACCGAGAAGGCCAATTTTTTGTCAATACCCATACGCTGAAACTGCTGGTAGGCAAAGAAAAAGTAAAGCGATTGCGGCAACCAACGGGCTACGTTAATCGAATTGGCAGAAGTAAGGTTTAATTTCCCTTTTAAGTCCTCGTCAATAAATGCCGACTTGACCATTTCTTGGCAGTCGTCAAAAACACCATCTACTTCAACAGCCTTGATGTTGTTGCCATTGGTGGTGAGTTGTAGCTCTTGAATGTGGCTGACCTTTCCCTTGGGATAAAGGATGATGACTTCAGTTCCTTCAATACCCAAAAACCCCGAAGCTACCGCGCCCCCTGTGTCGCCAGAAGTAGCCACCAAAACGGTTACTTTCTTGGGACTTTGTTCGTTGAAATAACCAATACAGCGTGCCATAAAACGTGCGCCTACATCTTTAAATGCCATGGTTGGTCCGTGAAAAAGTTCTAGAGTAGCCGTATTGTCATTGATTTTATTCAATGGAAAATCAAAGCAAAGTGTATCGGCAACAATTTTTTCCAACCGCGCTTCTGGAATGGTGCCTCCCACAAAAGGGCGCATCACTTCAACGCCTATCTCCACCATGGATTTAGTGGCAATAGCTGCTAGAAAGCCTTCGTCTAATCTCGGCGTGCTATCAGGGAAATATAACCCCCTGTCGGGAGCAAGTCCTCGAATTACCGCTTCTGAAAAGCTGGCGGTGTTGTTGTTGTCGGTTAGGCTGTAGTACTTCATGTGAGGAGATCTTCAATAAAACTAACCCCTGTTTTTTTAACGGGACTGACGTGAATGTCAAAAGGAATATTTGTTTCTTCTAAAACAGATTGCATGGCTTGCGCAACCTTATTGGCTGTGCTCATGCCTCTAGATAGGGCAAACACTGAAGGGCCGGAACCTGATATGCCCGAACCCAGCGCACCACCTTCTTTACAAGCTGCTTTTAATTCGTTGAAATGAGGGATTAGTATAGCTCTTGCTGGCTCAACGATACCGTCAACCAAAGACCTGCTCAAGAGGTCATAATCCTCTTCATATAGGCTAGAAACTAAGGCCCCTACATTTGCCCATTGACTGATGGCTTTTTCTAGCGTCACACGTTCTTTGAGTACGGCACGTGCATCAGCTGTTTTTACTTCGATTTTGGGATGTATCACCGTTGCCACAAGCTCTAGTGGTGTGGGTAATGCACAAATGTCCAATGGATTGGTATCGCGAACCAAAGTAAAACCGCCTAAGAGTGCTGGTGCCACATTGTCGGCATGGGCACTTCCACAAGCCAGACGCTCTCCTTCCATAGCAAAAGGAATCAATTCTTTATTGGTAAACGGATTGCCGAGCAAGTAATTTATGCCCGCTACTGTACCTGCAGCACTAGCAGCAGAACTTCCAATGCCGCTGCCGGGTTTGATGTTTTTTTCTATTCGAATTTCAAAGCCCAGTTGTGGATTATGCGCTTCTAGCATGGCCAAACCTGCAACACCTGCAACATTTTTCTTTGCTTCAAGTGGTAAATCTTGCCCTTTGATGGATGTGATGTGTATGCCCGCCTTTTCACTGCGACGTATTTCCATAAGGTCTCCTATGTTTTCGAGACAGAGTCCCAAAACATCAAAGCCACAAGAAATATTGGCTATACTGGCTGGCGCAAATAGTTTGACGCCTTTTACATCAACTTTTTCCAATTCTAATGATATCTGCAAATATTCCAGAAGCGGTCACATCAGCACCTGCACCTGCACCTTTGACAATCAAAGGTTGTTGTGCATATCTGTCTGTGTAGAACAACACGATGTTGTCACTGCCCTCAAGGTTATAGAAATCATGCCCTTGGGGGATATGTTTTAATCCTACCGTTGCTTTGCCGTCTTCAAATGTGGCAACATACTTAAGACGTGCATTTTCACTCGCTGCCGTTTGATAAAGAGCATCAAAATGTGCCTTGTGCGCGTCCAAACTTGCTAAAAAAGCTTCGTTGTTTTCGGTATCCAAACAAGCCTGCGGCAAGAATGAATTGTTTTCAATGTCGGCAAGCTCCATGGCAAAACCACTCTCTCTTGCCAAAATCAATATTTTTCTGGCCACGTCAATACCGCTTAAATCAATTTTCGGATCTGGTTCGGTATAGCCTTCTTTCATGGCCTGCTCAACAACTTCTCTGAATGTTGTATTTTCATTGAACGAGTTGAAAACAAAATTTAAACTACCCGATAATACAGCCTGAATGCTGTGCACTTGATCGCCCGATGCAATGAGGTGGTTGAGTGTGTCAATAATCGGTAATCCAGCACCGACATTGGTTTCAAACAAGAAAGGTGCGTTGTATTTACGTGATAATTTTTTGAGGTTTTGGTAGTTGACCAACTCATCGGCACAGGCAATCTTATTACAGGTTACTACGCCAATGTTATTCTTTAAATAATGCGCATAGGTTCCCGCAATGATGGGATTAGCCGTGTTGTCCACAAATATGGCATTACGCATGTTTAGCGCATTGGTTTTTTCGAAAAACAAATCCTTATCTGCTTTTTCACCTGCATCAAGTTTGCTGCTCCAATTTTCTAGGTCTATGCCCGCCGGATCAAAGACCATTTTACGTGAATTGGAAATACCAATTACACTCAAATTGAGTTTGAAGTGCTCCTTGAGAAAATCACGCTGTTGATGCACTTGCTCCAAAAACTTACTTCCCACATTACCAATTCCAGTAACAAAGAGGTGTAGTTTTTTAATTTGCGCTTCAAAGAATGCTTCGTGAAGTGTGTTTAAGGCTTTCTTGATGTCTTTGCTGTCGATGACCGCCGTGATGTTTTTTTCTGAAGCTCCTTGTGCAATGGCCTTAACATTGACATTGTTATTCCCCAACGCACGGAACATACGCCCGCTAATACCTTGGTGGTTTTTCATGTTTTCACCAACAAGTGCAATGATGGACAATGCTTTTTCAACACGGATGGGGTTGATTTTTTTTGTTTCTATGTCGAGTGCAAAGGCTTCGTCTATGGTTTCTTGTGCAAAATCGGCTGCTGCCGCATCTATACCCAAACAAATAGAGTGTTCTGAAGATGCTTGCGTAATCATGACCACGTTTATGTGATGCTGCGCCAATACCGTTAGCAGTTTTTGTGAATAGCCCGGAACGCCAATCATGCCGCTGCCTTCTAGGGTAAGCAATGCAATGTCATTGATGTGACTGATTCCTCTAACCACCGTTTCTGCTTCGGTCGTGTTTGTGATAAGCGTACCCGCGTCACTAGGCTCAAAAGTATTTTTGATATAAACCGGAATGTTTTTTTCAATGATGGGTTGAAGGGTAGGGGGATAAATAACCTTAGCGCCAAAGTGAGAAAGCTCCATGGCTTCTTGGTAGGATATCTCTGGAATGGACTTGGCTTGTTTTACCAATGCGGGGTGTGCAGTGTACATACCACTCACGTCGGTCCAGATTTCTAAAAATTCAGCCTCAAGTGCACATGCCGTTATGGATGCCGTTAAGTCAGAACCGCCACGCCCAAGTGTGGTCACAATGCCTTCTGCGTTTTTGGAAACAAAACCTGGAAGAATAACTACTTGATGTTTGTTGCTTTTGAAAAATGCTTGGAGGTTGGCATTTGTTTTTTTGTAATCCACTAGCGTTCTGCCTAGCGATTGAAAGGTCACAATAAGCTCTTGTGCATTCTTTGCAATTGCGTCTATGCCCTTTGCTTTGGCAGCCTCTGCTATTATTTTGTGCGATAGAATTTCACCAAAGCTCAAGAGGGTGTCTCGTGTTTTTGGCGAAAGCTCACGTATCATAAACGTGCCTTCTAGAATGGTCTCGAGTTTGTTGATGATTTGTTTTGTAGTACTGAGAATAGCACTTCTTTTTGATACAGGAATAAGGGCTTGTACCATCATAACATGGCGCTCCTCAACCTGTTTTAAACGATCTGCATAGGAGGCATCACCATCGGCGGCCAGCTTTCCTAGTGCGTGCAGCTCGTCTGTAATTCCGCCCAAGGCTGAAACCACAACTGCCATAGGCTTCTTTTGCTGCGCCAAAACAGCAAGAACTTGCTCAACTTCATTAGCACTGGCTACTGAAGATCCACCAAACTTTAAAACGATCATTTTCAAGTGTTAAAAAAAACGATACAAAAGTAACCGTTTTATATCCAAAATAATGCGCTGAGCACTATTTTTGTTGTTATTCGTTTGCAATACATGCATTATCTGAATTATATTTAGTTGATTGTAACGTTTAACAAGGGATAATTTTCACTAATTTTATTTAAAAATTGAGCAGCATCAAAACGGCCACAACTTTAGCATCTTTAACCGCAAGGGGATTTGTAGACGCACCCATTCCAGACAACATTTCATTGGTTGAAGAAATCAAGCGTTTGAAAGCAACTAAGAATGCCTTGTTGTTGGCACATTACTATCAAGAAGACGCCATTCAGGATTTGGCTGATTATCTTGGAGACAGCCTATATCTGGCAAAAGCAGCAGCCGAAGTGTCTTCCGAGATTATTGTCTTTGCAGGCGTGCATTTTATGGCTGAAACAGCTAAAATCATCAACCCTACAAAAAAAGTGTTACTACCAGATTTAAATGCGGGTTGTTCGTTGGCAGACTCCTGTCCGCCAGATGCATTTGCCGCTTTTAAGGCCAAGCACCCCGATGCCATAGTTGTTACCTACATCAATTGTTCTGCAGAAATCAAAGCGTTGAGCGATATTGTTTGCACTTCTAGCAATGCTGTCCGTATTATTGAAAGTATACCCAAAGACCAGACCATTATTTTTGCACCTGATAAAAACTTGGGGCGTTATCTAATCAAGGAAACGGGTCGTGACATGATACTTTGGGACGGTTCGTGTATTGTGCACGAAGCCTTTTCGTTTGACAAAATTGTTGCATTGGCACAGCAGCACCCCAAGGCCAAATTTATTGCGCATCCCGAAAGCGAATCACAAGTGTTGGATATTGCACACTATATCGGCAGCACATCTGGATTGCTAAACTTTGTGCAAGAGGATAATGCAGATACCTACATTGTGGCTACAGAAGCGGGTATTTTACACGAAATGAAAAAACGCGCCCCTCAAAAAACCTTTATTCCCGCACCTGTTTCCGACGATACCTGTGCTTGTAGCGAATGTGGTTTTATGAAGCTTAATACGTTGGAAAAACTTTATTTGTGTCTGAAGCACGAACTGCCCGAAATTAACCTAGAACCTTCTTTGATGGCTGCAGCAAAAGCACCCATTGATAGGATGTTAGCTTTGTCATAATATGCACGCAGACGTATTGGTTATTGGAACGGGTATTGCAGGATTGAGTTATGCAGTCCGCTTGGCAGATCAATGTCCAGACAAAAAAATCATCATGATATCCAAGCGTGATTTGCTCGAGAGCAACACCAAATACGCGCAAGGGGGCATCGCCGTAGTTTCCAATTTTAGTAATGATTCTTATGCCGATCACGTTGAAGATACATTGCGCGCCAGCGATTATACTTCAGACCCCAAGGTTGTGGATTTTGTTGTTCGCGAAGGGCCTATGCGGGTACAAGAATTGATGGATTGGGGCGCTAATTTTGACAAAAGTGGGCCTTCGCTTCATCTAGGTAAAGAAGGCGGACACTCGGCCAAGCGCATAGTGCATCACAAAGATCAGTCGGGGTTACACATTCAAAACGCCCTGATTGCAAAAGCCAGAGCCCTGGACAATATTCAATTTTTTGAAAACTACTCATTAGTCGATCTGATCACCGATCACCACCTTGAAGGAGAAAAGCACGGGCGTTGTTACGGCGCTTATGTGATATCCATCAAGGACGAGGAGATTATCAAAATCACTTCTCAATTAACGGTGCTGTCTACAGGAGGTGCTGGGCAGGTGTATGCACACACGACCAACCCCAAAGCAGCAACGGGCGATGGCCTAGGAGCAGCTTATCGCGCAAAAGTTCATGTCGAAAACGTGCATTTTGTTCAATTTCATCCCACCGCTTTATATCCTAAAGTAGACGGCAATACCTTTTTGATTTCTGAGGCAATTCGTGGTGCAGGTGCCATTCTCCGCAATGAAAAAGGAGAAGCTTTTATGCACCAATACGATGCACAACTGGATTTGGCACCTAGAGATGTGGTGTCCCGTGCCATTAATGCTGAAATGAAAAAGCACAACACACCGCATGTTTATCTTGATGCGACCAAGATTGACCAAGAAATATTAGCGCAGGAGTTTCCAACCATCATGTCTACTTGTATGAAACTGGGCATTGACATCAGTAAGTCCTTTATACCCGTGCTGCCAGCAGCACATTATTTCTGTGGGGGCATAGACGTAGATGAAAATGGCCAGAGCAGCTTATCGGCACTATATGCCATAGGGGAGTGCAGCCACACTGGATTGCACGGAGCCAACCGCTTGGCCTCAAATTCATTATTGGAAGCCTTGGTATATGCTGCACGAGCCGCTGAGCATGCCGCCGAAGCCCTGCACAAAAACACCTTGCCTGCATCTTTTTTTGATGGTGTTCCAGATTGGTTGGGTACAGAAGATGTATCAAACGAGCGGATTGCACAAATCAGCTTGTTGCGTTCCGATGTGCAACAAATCATGAGTGCACATGTGGGTATTATCAAATCAGGTGAAAGCCTGCGACAGGCAGAAAAAGCGCTTCATGATGTATATGTATCTACCGCAGCGCTTTATCAAAAAAACAAATTAACTCCACAACTTACAACACTGCGTAACCTTGTGAGTGTGGCGTATCTTATGATTAAACAATCCCAACAACACCCCGAAAATAAGGGAGTTTATTACAATCAAGACTATGTCTAATTCCTTTGTGTCAACATACCAAAACGAATTGATTGCCTGCATTGATAATGCAGTTGTTGAGGATTTGGGTAAGCAGGGCGACCATACCTCAAAGGCTGTTTTTCCAAAAGACCTTGTCTCCAAAGCACAACTTATTGCAAAAGGCGATGGCGTTTTGGCAGGGGTTGCTTTTTGCGAGTTTGTATTGCAACGCCACGGACAAGGCGTAAGTCTTAATCCAGTGGTTGAAGATGGCGCTAAGTTTTCAAAAGACGAGGTGCTGTTTTATCTTGAAGGAGACGCACAAACCATACTCAGCCTAGAACGACTTATGCTTAACGCATTGCAGCGCATGAGCGGCATTGCAAGCCTTACACACCAGGTTCAAGAACGGATTGGACATACAAACTGCAAGGTTTTAGATACAAGAAAAACCACGCCCAACTTTAGAATTGCTGAAAAATGGGCCGTAGCCATTGGCGGAGGCGTGAATCACCGAATGGGTCTCTATGATGCCATTATGCTAAAAGACAACCATATTGATTTTTGTGGTGGGTTGGACTTGGCACTTGCTAAAACAAAAGCTTATGTAGATGCTTTGGACAAGCCAGTTCCCGTAATCGTCGAGACACGTAACCTTAAAGAAGTTGATGTGTGTTTGCAAAACCCTTGGATTAGTCGCATACTCTTAGACAATATGGCACCAAAGGACTTGGCATTGGCGGTTTCGCATATCAATGGGAACATCTCTACAGAAGCCTCTGGAAATATTGATTTAGAAAATGTAGCTGCGTACGCCGAAACAGGCGTAGACTATGTTTCTATGGGTGCCATAACGCACTCAGCGTCTATAGTAGACCTGAGCTTGCGTGCTGTTTAGCAGCAAATTGAATTGTTAGGAATATTTAAGACTCTTTCGTCGTCTTTTTGTTCTCTACAGAAAGCTTTAGTTCATCGCTTTTTCCATCCCAATCAAACGTTACTTTAGCGCCATTGGAGAGCGATTTGTTTATTATCTCCCCAGCCATAGCATCTTCGACATAACGCTGAATGGCTCGCGCAAGTGGTCTTGCGCCATACTGTTTGTCGTAGCCTTTATCAATCAAGAATGTAACAGCTTTTTTGCTAAGCGATAAGCTGTAACCAAGTTCTTTAACCCTGTTCTGTAACGCACCAAGTTCGAGCTGAATGATTTTTGCTAGGTGGTCTTTGTCTAGGTTGTTGAAAATAACCACATCATCAATTCGGTTTAAAAATTCAGGAGAGAATTTCTTTTTGAGCGCATTTTGAATAACGCCTTGTATGTTTTTGTCTTCCTGAGATTTTTGCGCAGCAGTTCCAAACCCAACACCAAGACCAAAGTCTTTTACTTGTCTGGCACCAACATTTGAAGTCATGATGATGATGGTGTTTTTGAAATCTACACGTCTGCCAAGTGAGTCGGTTAAATAGCCATCATCCAATACTTGGAGGAGCATATTAAAGACATCAGGGTGCGCTTTTTCAATTTCATCCAAAAGGATCACCGAATAGGGTTTTCTTCTTACTTTTTCACTTAATTGACCACCTTCTTCGTAACCCACGTATCCTGGAGGTGCACCAATGAGCCTTGAAATGGAAAACTTTTCCATGTATTCACTCATGTCTATTCGGATGAGTGAGGCTTCGCTTTCAAAAAGTTCGGATGCGAGCACTTTGGCAAGTTGCGTTTTACCCACACCCGTTTGTCCTAGAAATATAAAGGAGCCAATGGGTTTGTTTGGATTTTTTAGTCCCGCTCTATTGCGTTGAATGGCCTTGGCTACTTTTGCCACGGCATTCTCTTGACCAATGACTTTCCCTTGAATGAGTTCTTCAAGTTTTGCAAGGCGATCACTTTCACCGTCAGAAACACGTTGCACTGGAATGCCTGTCATCATGGCAACCACATCTGCAATGTGATTTTCAGTAACGGTTTCTCTGTTCTGACGTTGTTCTTCTTGCCAGTCTTCTTGGGCCAACAACAATTCCTTTTCTAATTTCTTTTCATCGTCGCGAAGCTTGGCTGCTTCTTCGTATTTCTGGCGTTTTACAACGGTATTTTTTTGCTCACGTACTTGCTCGAGCTCATTTTCGATTTCAACGACTTTTTCAGGCACTTCCATATTGGTGATGTGTACTCTTGATCCTGCTTCGTCGAGGGCGTCTATGGCCTTGTCTGGTAAAAAACGATCGGTGATGTACCTGTCTGAAAGTTTTACACAAGCTTCGATGGCTTCGTCAGTGTAATTCACATTGTGATGCGCTTCGTACTTGTCTTTGATGTTTTGCAGTATTTCAATGGTTTCATCCACAGTTGTTGGTTCCACTACTACTTTCTGGAATCGACGTTCTAATGCACCATCTTTTTCAATATTTTGACGGTATTCGTCAAGAGTTGTTGCACCAATGCATTGGATCTCACCTCTTGCAAGTGCTGGCTTAAACATATTGGACGCATCAAGGCTACCAGTAGCACCGCCTGCACCAACTATGGTATGAATTTCATCAATAAACAATATGATGTTGGCGTTTTTCTCCAACTCATTCATAACCGCTTTAAGGCGTTCTTCGAACTGCCCTCTGTATTTGGTGCCTGCAACTAGCGAAGCCAGGTCTAAGGTAACCACACGTTTGTTGTAGAGTACTCTAGACACCTTTTTCTGAATGATGCGAAGCGCCAGTCCTTCTGCAATAGCAGATTTACCTACACCGGGTTCTCCAATGAGTAGGGGGTTGTTTTTCTTACGGCGGCTCAAAATTTGTGAAACACGCTCAATTTCTTTTTCCCGGCCAATAACCGGATCCATATTGCCGTCTATAGCCACTTTGGTTAGGTCTCTGCCAAAGTTGTCAAGTACTGGCGTACTGGATTTTTTTGATTTTTTATCATCTGTTGATGAAGAAAAGGCAGCCCCTTGTCCACGATTGTCTTCGTCAGCGGCATCATCTGGAAAAGCATCCGCAGATGGCATGTCGATAAAGTCGTCGTCATCAGATTCGACGGACATATATTTAAACTGATCTTTTACTGTTTCGTAATCTACCTGTAGTTTGTGAAGCACTTTTGTTGTTGGGTCATTCTCGTTTCTTAGAATGCACAGCAACAAGTGCGCGGTATTTATTGAAGTGCTTTGGAAAAGCTTGGCTTCAAGAAAAGTTGTTTTCAGCGCACGTTCTGCCTGACGTGTTAGGTGCAAGTTTGTTTTGTGTTGTGGCTCAGGAGAATTGGTTGGATTGGCAGGACTTAGAATTTCAATTTTCCTTCTCAAATAATCTAAATCAATCTCTAGCGCAGACAGTATCGAAATGGCTTTTCCGTTACCATCACGTAACAATCCGAGCATAAGATGTTCTGTGCCAATAAAGTCATGACCAAGTCGTAGCGCTTCCTCTTTACTGTAGGTGATGACGTCTTTAACGCGAGATGAAAAATTATCGTCCATAGCTTTTTTTAAATACTGTGTTCAAAAATTGAACCAGATACATAACGAATAGACAAAAAAAATTGTTGAATTACAAATAAAATGAGTAAAAAATTTCGCAACAGTTTCAAATACCTTTTGTTAATAAATTATAAGAAAATAGACTTCATATTAATATATATTCATTCGTTGAATACGTATTTTAGCAATTATGTCGTAACATTAAATTAAAACCGAATGGCTACTGAAGATAAATTGATTCCAATCAACATTGAAGACGAAATGAAGTCGGCTTATATCGACTATTCTATGTCGGTCATTGTGTCACGTGCACTGCCAGATGTTCGTGATGGGCTAAAGCCTGTGCACCGTCGTGTGCTCTTCGGCATGCATGAATTGGGAGTCAGAGCAAATTCATCGTATAAAAAATCTGCACGTATTGTTGGGGAAGTGTTGGGTAAATACCACCCTCACGGCGATACATCGGTTTACGACACCATGGTACGTATGGCTCAGTCTTGGAGCTTGCGTTATATGATGGTTGATGGCCAAGGTAACTTTGGATCTGTTGATGGCGATAGCCCGGCAGCCATGCGTTATACAGAGGCACGTCTGCAAAAAATATCAGAAGACATGATGGCCGATATCGATAAAGATACCGTTGACCATCAGTTGAATTTTGACGATACCTTAAAAGAGCCTACCGTAATGCCCACCAGGGTGCCTAATCTGTTGATCAACGGCGCTTCTGGTATTGCTGTGGGTATGGCAACCAACATGCCACCTCACAACCTCACAGAGGTTATCGACGGTACGATTGCCTACATCGACAACTCAGATATTGATATTGACGGTTTGATGGAGCATATCAAAGCACCAGATTTTCCAACAGGCGGTGTTATATATGGATATGAAGGCGTCAAAGAAGCCTTCCACACCGGCAGAGGTCGTGTGGTTGTCCGTGGAAAAGCAGAAATTGAAGAGGTAAACGGTCGCGAATGCATCATCGTTACTGAAATTCCATACCAAGTTAACAAGGCCGAGATGATTCGCAAGACAGCCGATATGGTTAACGACAAAAAAATTGAGGGCATTTCAAATATCCGCGACGAGTCTGACCGTAACGGAATGCGTATCGTATACGTGTTAAAGCGTGACGCAATTCCGAACATTGTACTCAATATGTTGTACAAATTCACGGCCTTGCAATCTTCGTTTAGTGTAAACAATATTGCACTAGTTAAGGGACGCCCGCAGATGTTGAATCTCAAGGATATGATTCACCATTTTGTGGAGCATCGTCACGAGGTTGTTGTACGTCGTACACAATACGAATTGCGTAAAGCCGAAGAGCGTGCACATATACTAAAAGGACTTATTATTGCTTCGGACAATATTGACGAAGTTATTGCCTTGATTAAAGCCTCTGCAAATGCAGATGAGGCGCGTAACAAATTGATAAGCACTTTTGAATTAACAGAAATTCAGGCAAAAGCCATTGTTGAGATGCGTTTGCGCCAACTAACCGGTCTGGAGCAGGATAAGTTACGCACTGAGTTTGATGAATTGATGAAAACCATAGCGGATTTAAAAGACATTCTCGACAAGAAAGATCGTCGAATGGAAATCATTAAAAACGAGCTTTTTGAAGTTAAAAACAAGTATGGTGATGAACGTAGATCTACCATAGAATATGCTGGAGGAAGTTTCCGTGTCGAAGACATGATTCCCGATGAGAAAGTGGTGATTACCATCTCACACGCAGGTTATATTAAAAGAACGCCGCTTGGAGAATACCGCACACAGAATAGGGGTGGAGTGGGCCAGAAAGCCTCAACTACCCGTAACGAAGACTTTTTAGAACACCTGTTTGTGGGTACCAACCACCAATATATGTTGTTCTTTACCCAAAAAGGAAAATGTTTCTGGTTGCGTGTTTATGAAATTCCGGAGGGAAGTAAGACAGCTAAAGGACGCGCCATCCAAAACATAATTAATATTGAACAAGATGATAAGGTGAAAGCCTTTATTTGTACGCAAGATCTAAAGGACGAGGACTACATCAACAGCATGTTTGTTGTAATGGCTACCAAAAAAGGCCAAGTTAAAAAGACCTCTTTAGAACAATATTCAAGACCAAGAACCAATGGTATAAATGCGATTACAGTTCGTGAAGGAGACGAATTGCTTGAAGCCAAGCTCACCACTGGGCTTTCGCAGGTTGTCTTAGCAGTTAAGTCTGGGAAGGCCATTCGATTTGAAGAAAGCAAGACCCGCCCTATGGGAAGAAATGCATCTGGTGTTCGAGGAATTTCATTGAAAGATGCCCATGACGAAGTTATTGGCATGGTTACTGTAAATGATTTAGACTCTGATATTTTGGTGGTTTCCGAGCACGGCTATGGAAAGCGTTCCAATTTGGATGATTATCGCATAACCAACAGAGGTGGAAAAGGGGTAAAAACCCTTTCGCTAACTGAAAAAACAGGTAATTTGGTTGCGATTAAGAATGTTAATGACGGAGATGACTTGATGATTATCAACCGTTCAGGAATTGCCATACGACTGGGTGTAGATACCCTTCGTGTAATGGGCCGTGCCACACAAGGCGTTCGTCTGATTAACATAAAGGGCGATGACTCGATTGCGGCAGTAGCCAAAGTGATGAACGACGAGGACGAGATTCAAGATGTTGATGACATTGATGTAACGATAGAAGATAACGATAATTCATAAACTACTTAATATGAAATTTTATTTCCCTGTGCTTCTAGCTGCCTTAATATCTTTTACGGCTGTGGCACAAAAAAAGGAGCTTAAAGCAGCTCAAAAACTTGTTGATGCAAGTCTTTATGAAAAGGCATTAGTTGCCTTAAATGAAATGCAACCCCTGATTGAAAATGCAGAGGCAAAATACAGTTCGCATTACTATTATTTGCTTGGTATTTCAAAACAGAAAACCAAAGCCTTTGACGAGGCTATTGCCGCATTTGATAAATCCAATTCCATTGAGAAAAGTGCCAACCTAAAAAAATACGGTTCACTTATACAAGGTAACGTTTCAAGTCTGACAAATGACTTAATCAATGAAGCGGTTGATTTGAATAGTCGCGAAGAATATGTAGCAGCTTCTAAGCTGTTGTATACGGCATACGAATTAGACCCTCCAAATAACACAGACTACTTATACTACGCAGCTTCAAGCGCCGTGAATGGTGGAGACTACGATACTTCATTGTCATATTATCTACGACTTAAGGATCTTAATTATGAGGGGCGTAAGACAACATATTACGCTACTGAAGTTGCTTCTGGAGAAGAATCTGAAGTGCCTGATGCCGCAACCTTTGCGATCTATAAAAAATCGAAAGAGTTCACGAACTTACGTGAGGAACTCTCTGATTCTAAATTGCCAGAAATTGTAAAGAATATAGCCTTAATCTATGTTCAAAAAGGAGATAATGAAGCTGCCATGCAAGCTATAAAAGATGCCCGCTCAATGTCTCCCAAAGATGTTGGTTTGATTTTGACAGAAGCAGATTTATATAATCAAATTGGTGATGAGGCACGTTTTGCTTCGCTTATGGAAGAAGCCATAGCACAAGACCCAAACAATGCGGTTTTGTATTATAATTTGGGTGTAGTGAATGGTAATAAAGGAAACCGAGAAGCTTCAATTTCTTATTACAAAAAGGCAATTGAACTGGATCCTACCTATGAAGCTACTTACCTTAACTTGGCTTCAGTTATTTTAGAAGGCGAGGCGGATATTGTTGAGGAGATGAATGCACTGGGAAATTCAGCAGCTGAAAATAGAAAATACGATGCCTTAAAGCAGAAGCGTGAAAGTCTTTTCCTTGAAGCCGTACCTTATTTGGAAACATTGGTATCCATCAATCCTAATAATGCTGACGCCTTAACCACACTTAAAAATATTTTCGGAACCATTGGAGATACTGCCAACTTTAAAAAGTATCGAGATATGTTAGAAAACCTCTAAAATATTTACCAAAAAAAATAAAACCTCGCTATATGCGGGGTTTTTTTATACGATGGATTTGATAAGTCTTAGTTGGTGTGTGTGCGTATTTTTTTCAACATTAAAGATGCCTGTTTGATCTAGGCGATCTACCCGTACTTGTCCAGCTGCATGAATGATATAGTTGTTTTCAAGTATAATGCCAACATGGATAATAGTGCCTTCTTCATCATCGAAAAAAGCCAAATCTCCGGGTTCAGACTCTTCAATAAAACTAAGTACTTCCCCAACTGCTGACTGTTCTGAGGCTGTTCTGGGCAGCATTACCCCACAAAGCTTGTAAACGATTTGTGTAAAACCCGCTGCATCAATACCAAAGGGAGACTTGCCTCCTTTTCTATAAGGTGTATTTAGAAATGTAAAGGCTGTTTTGGGGATGTTGTTTTTTTGAACCGAGGCGTCTGAGGTCTGTCCTTCAAAACGATGTCCTAAAAACGCACAGTTTTGTATGGTACTTCCAATTGAAATAGGGAATAGGATATCGTTGTCTTTTAAAATAAACTCGACCAAATCAACAGCTGTTTTAGGCTCTTGCTTGGATAGCTTAGCGAATTCTTCATCTGTAATAACGATGTATTGCTCGTTATCAATCCACCCCACAGCACCGTCTGCGAGCTTGACATTGCTCCATTTCTTATTGGTGCTAATAACCTCAAATAATTCACCATATAACACCTCACTTATCAGCGGTGCATCAAATTGAGCAACTTCACGCAACGGAACCAAACTCAACCCACAAATGCCATACGTCATAATTCAAAAGTAAAGATAAAATGAAGACCTTGTTGCTGTATGTTGAAAAGTGGTATTTTTGTTTAAATCTTTTTTATGTCGCTCTTTTATAGATTTCAAGCCATACTTTATAAGATACTGCTTTGTTTGCTTGTGGTAGGTGTGGTTGTGTATCTACTTCCTAGAGCGGGTAGTTTTCAATATGAGATACAAGCAGGCAAGCCTTGGCAATATGAAACACTCTTGGCTCCCTATGATTTTCCTATCCAAAAAACACAAGTCGAATTAGAAGAAGAAAGAACCCGTTTAAAGGCTAATATTCCGCGCTATTTTTCGGTTAATCAAGAAGTAGTTCCAACCGTCTTGGATGCTTTTGATCAATATGTTGCAGCACTTCCTGCTAGCGAAGCGTCTAACGCACTTTTTATTAATTGGAGGACTACTATCGAAGCCATGTATGATATTGGCGTTGTATCCTTTTCTGAGACCTTATTTGAAGAGGAGGTGGCACTGGTAAATAGCACGAGAAAAAAAACCATTAAACTTGGAGATTTATATGCTGATATAGACGTTAAAAATGCATTAGAAAACCAATTGACTGAAGCAGGACTTGGTATTTTGTCTGATGCGAGCATACAGTATTTACTCTCTTTAATAACACCTAATGTCTCTTATGACGAAGCCCTGACCACACAATTTCGTACGGAAGCCGTAGCAGGGATAGTACCCATCCGTGGGTTGGTTACTAAAGGAACGCGGATTATTGCAAAAGGCGAGGTTGTTGAAGGCGAGAAGCTGAAAATTTTACAGTCCCTTCAGCTCGAGTATGAGTCTCAAACATGGACACAGTCCAATACCGCTTGGATTATTTTAGGGTATACATTGCTGGTTATTATTCCCGTATTGCTTCTTTTTGTGTTCTTATGGCGAACAAGACCCTTGGTTTTTGAAAACAACAAACGGACCACCTTTTTGTGTGTCAATATATTGCTGATGGTCTTGCTGACCAAAGTAGTTGTAGATGTAAATCCGTTATACGCCTATGCCGTTCCCATTTGTATGCTGCCCTTGCTTCTGCGCACATTTTTTGATACCCGTATTGCGCTTTTTTCTCTAATGATTGCGCTTTTTCTCATTGCTTTCTTAGTGCCCAACAGCTTTGAGTTTATGTTCTTGCAAATGATGGCTGGTATTTTGGCATCACTTACCGTTAATGACTTGTATAGACGTGCTAAACTGTTTATTTCGGTTGGGCTAATTGTTGGCTTATATGTTGTTTCCCATATTGCCTTTACCCTTATTCACGATGGCAACTTGAATCAGTTGTCATATGACGTACTGTTGCTTTTTGTAGTTAATGGTTTGGCGATTTTATTCGTCCAACCACTAATATATATTTTCGAAAAAGTATTTGGTTTGGTTTCCGATGCTTCTTTGCTGGAGCTCTCCGACACCAACAGTAAGCTTCTGCGAGAACTGGCCGATAAAGCCCCAGGGACATTTCAGCACTCCTTGCAAGTTGCCAACATAGCCGAGGCTGCCGCCAATGCCATTGGTGCCAATACGTTGCTTACTAGGGTTGGTGCCTTGTACCACGACATCGGTAAAATGAAGAACCCCGTTTTTTTTAGTGAAAACCAAGCTTCTTATAGCCCGCATGATGACCTTTCCTCTGAGGTAAGTGCCAAAATCATCATTGAACATGTGTTGCATGGTATTACATTGGCCAGAAAGACGAAGTTGCCAGATAGGGTTGTTGATTTTATCCGCACACATCACGGCACAACAACGGTGCTTTATTTTTATCAGCAGGCGAAGCAAAACAATGTCGAAGTAGATATTGAAGAATTTCAATACCCAGGTCCCAAGCCCTTTTCAAAAGAAACAGCTATTGTCATGATTTCAGATGGGGTAGAGGCGGCATCAAAAAGCTTAAAAGAACCCACAGCAGAGAAAATTATTGCTTTTGTAGACAAGATTGTACAACGCTTGATGGACGAAAAACAATTTTTAGAAGCTAATATTACGCTTCGTGAAATTGAGACAATCAAAAAAGTACTTGTAGAGAAGCTTATAAGCAGTTATCACCTTCGAGTTGCTTACCCTGAATAACAGCAAGAGCTTTACATCTTATTAAATTTGAGCGTTATATTATGAAATACAGCCCAACCCAAATAGGTTCTTAATCTGCTGCGACTTCTTGATTTTTTATATCTTTGACTATAATACAATTAAAATGACAACAATTTCTTTTGATGAGAATATCGATATTCCAAAAAATCATTTTAAAACTTTAGAAGATTTTCAGTTGTATATTGTCCAGAAACTTCAAAAAGCTGAATTAAGTCCTGCTCACAAAAAAGTTTTAGATGAACGTCTTGTAGAAGCAGCGCAAAATCCAGCGAATTTTATCACGCTTGATGAATTAAAATCTTCGATTAAGCGAAAATAAATGTATCAATTTCATATTCGCATTCTCGCTAGAGAGGATATTCAAGAAATTGTGGATTATTACGATATTAAAGCTTCTCACATTACGAACAGATTTTTAGAAAAGCTCTTTACTGAATTTGATGTTATCAAAGAAAATCCTAAATTATTTCAAGAAAAATATCGTAAAACACGAGTTCGATACATTAAAGGATTTCCTTACGGAATACATTATATTTTAAGGGCACAAACGGTTGAAGTTTTAGCCGTTTTGCACACGAGTAGGAATCCTAAGCTTTGGGAAAAACACTAAAAATTAATACAAAAAATTTCAGAATGAGTTTGTTGGTTTTTGAGCAACTCAATAGTTAGGATTTTATCATCATTTTTTGACTCAAAAGAGGGGTAGTAAGTTTGCAACTTTACTGAAAACTCTCGTTTTTTGTCATAAAATTGCGCTTACCGAAGGTGTGTCTTACCTAGACTCTTAATTGTGCCTTATAAACCTTTCTTTTATTCTTTTACGTGTTGAATACTTGCGTGTTAAGTTTTCCATTTTCTGTATAGGAAATACTAAAATGCAAGCTTGATAAATTTACTTCTAGTCTTGCAAAATCATTCTTCAGTTTCCAGGTTAAATCCAATTTAGTTTTGTCGGTATTTTTCATGGTTAATTCTCCATTAAAAGCATCAAGCCTATTCCGAAGATTTATGAGTTCTAATTGTTTTTTTACAACTTCTTTTTTTAGGGCTTTGTTGACCTGATCAAGTCTTAGGTTGGTTCTGTTTATCTCTTTATGACCACCTGTTCCAGCAAGTTCAACTGCGTTGTGATCATTTTTTCCTGCAAATAAGTCAAGATACCAAACTTGTGGTGTTCCAGGAGTAAATAATTGAATGGCTCTTGCTAACACCATTTTTTTTTCGCTTTCACCTAATGCACTAAAATAAGTTGCATTTACTTGATAGTAGGATATTTTTTTTCCTTTGGCATCATAAATGTTTTTAATTTTTCCACCCCTATTTAAAATAAGTTCAACAACTTCTTCAATTTGTGTTTCTGTTAGCAACCCTTCATTATAAACACCATCTATTTCTTTTCCTTTTAAGTCTAATACGGGAATACCATCATGACAGCCGAGCATATTAATGGTCTCATATTTATTTTCAATAAGCTCTCTAATCCATTTTACTAACGGTTTATTATCTTCATTTTCAATGCTATAGATAATCAATCCTGGCAGGAAGAAATCATATATCAGATATCCTTTATTAGAAACTTCCTGATGGGTTTTAGATCCGTATTCGGCGTGAATCTCGGGCAGAAGCGTAAGCTTAGAACTAGCAGCCATTTCCTTAAAGCGATTTAAATACTCCCAGGTTCCCGGTTTGTTGAAAAAGTTTGGTTCCCCAACACGTTTGTGTAAATAAGCAAATGCATCCAGCCGTAAAATTGTACATCCATAGGAAGCGATTTTTTTTAAGCAATCTTGATAAAATTCCCATACCCGTTCTGAATTTGCATTTAGATCCATTTGCCCTAAATAGCTGCATTTTTGATGAACTATGTGTAAAATTTGATTTTTTTTAGCTGAAAGTTTTAAGAAATCCACCTCATCAATATTCTCTTTACGATCTATAGCTTCATTTACGACTCGTGTCACAAACTGTTTTTCATCATTTGAAGAAAAAGCTTCATCTAGATCAGAAGGTTGAATTTTATTAAATGTTTTTTTTTGATAAAAAGTATTCCAATAAGGTCGTTTTGAACCGTCTGGAAAATTCACTTCAAGGATGGGTAATCCATCTTTACGCATAAAAAGCTTTTGGAGGAATTCTTTTTTTGGTTTTACGATTCCATCTACTCCTAGTTTACCGTTGTTTTTCCAGAAAGCGTTCCAATCAATAAAAAAATCTTTGAAGTCTGATTTATCTCCTTTTTGCAGTATATCTTGGAATTGTGGGGAGGCTACTGACAGATGGTTCAGTACAATGTCAAGCTTTAAACTTATACTTAGATCCGATAGCCTTTTTAAGTCTTTTTTGTTAACTAATGATTGATTTAAATTATAATCTATAATTGAAAAACCGCGATCCAAATCGCTGTTAAATATCGTGGGGAGAAGGTATAAATAATCAAAGGCTTGATTGAAGTCATTTGTATCAAAAAAATCAATCAAATCTGATAGGTTCTCACCAATACTATCAGGGTAAGCATTAAGTATGACTCCTTTTTGCATTTATACGTTATTGCTATATAATTATACCGTCAGGCTTAGGCTTGTGAATTCTGGTATATGCCCAACGTGCTGCAATTTGATGTGTGCGAGTTTCAGTCCAAAAGAAACGCATTTTTCCAAATCGTGATTTTTGACATACCCATATAAAAATCCTGACCAAAAGGCATCTCCTGCACCCGTTACATCAACGACCTCATTAATTTTAATCGCAGGCTTATTAAAGGTTTCTTTCCCCTTGTGTGCCAACATGACCCCTTCGCTTCCTAATGTCAAACAAACAACATCTGCTCCATAGTCATGGAAAAGTGTAAAGATATCGCTGTAAGAAGCAACGTCTCCAAAGAGTCTTTTAGCATCGTCTGCGCTTATTTTAACAAGTGGGTTAAAAGCACAATACGCTTTTATAAATGCAACAGCCTGTTCTTTGTCAGGCCAAATTTCAGTAGCATAATTTATATCAATACTCAATTTACATCCTGATGCAAAGGCTTGTTTGGCTTTTCGCATGATGACTGATCTGGCGGGTTCTTGACTTAAAGCAAAGCAGGAGGTGTGAAAAATCTTGGCCTTGTTGATAGTGTCGTCACTTATTTGCGTGTCCAAAATATGTGCATCAGCACCCCGAACAGGGACAAAATCAGGCGTGTCATTTGATCTAGAAACAAAAATCAAACTTGTCGGCTGGCTTGGAATTTTTGTTATATGTGCAGTTGACAAACCAAAATCAGTTAATTCATCAAGCAAAAATTGACCAAGGCCGTCATTTCCAACACTTGCGGCCAAAACAATATTTAGCCCTATTGTATTGGCATTAACAGCCAAATTAGCTGTTGAGCCGCCCAAAAAACGATTATAACTTTCGGTGGTAGCGATAGTTTTACCGTATTGCGCCCCAATAAAATCAACTAGTATTTCTCCTACACAAAGTATGTCCATTAATTTGATATTATGCTGTTTTTTGAACAGGTTTTATTAGTAAGGTTGCCAGTGCTCCACAGAAGAGTAAAACTGCTGCAAAACTGATGGCATTTCTTGGGTCGTTATTTAAAAAGTTTTTTAGAATATATCCGAAAGAAAGGTTTTGAAGCAGCATAGGAACCACAATCATCATATTGATAATGCCCATATACACGCCATATCTTTCTTTAGGAATGGATGAAACGACTAGCAAATAGGGAATTCCCATTATACTAGCCCATCCAACACCAAAGCCAGTGATGGCAACAAATAATAGGTTTTTATCTGCAATATGCGGAAATGCGGCAAAACCTACTCCAGCTAACAGTAAACAAATAAAGTGAACCTTTTTGGCTCCAAATCTTTTGGCATATCCCACTAGCAGGAAAGCAACAAGAAACGTAACAACATTATACCATCCGTTTACCAAGCCTGTCCAACTAACTGCCTTTTCATAGGCCTCTGGATTTGATTTTGGCGTTGCATCCCAGACAGAAAGCGCAATGCTTTTAGATGAGTTTTGCCAGTAGCAAAACAATGCATACCATTGAAACAAATACACCAACGCTAATTGCCACATAACCTTAGGCATACTTTTAATGGCAGAAAGTATTTCAATCAAAGGTACCATAATACCTTTTTTGGCAGTCCTAATTTTTTCAAGCTCTTCTTTGGTTGGTGGTATTTCTTTTGTGGTTTTAATACTCCACATAATGGTGCCTATGGAACAAACTGCTCCGAGAAAGAATGATGCAAAAACCCAAGTAGGCAAATGGCCCGTTTTACCAATAATGATCATGGGGAATATAAATAAGGATACGTTTGCAAGGGTTTGTCCAAGGCCCGTAAAAAAGCTCTGCATCTGAAAGCCCATGGGTTGCTGCTCTGTTTTAAGCGTGTCAACAACAAATGCACGGTAGGGTTCCATGGCCATATTGTTTCCGGCATCCAAAATCCACAAAAGGCCAGCTGCCATCCAAAGTGAACTACTGAATGGAAAAGCAAAGAGACTAATGCTACATATTAATGCTCCAAAAAAGAAATAAGGCTTACGTCTGCCAAATTTTGGGTGCCAAGTCTTGTCACTTAATGCACCAACTATGGGCTGTACCAATAAACCTGTAACCGGTCCTGCTAAATTTAAAATGGGAATTTGATCGGGAGCTGCGCCTAAAAAATCGTAAATGGGATTTACGGCACTTTGTTGCAAGCCAAAACTGTATTGAATGCCAAAAAAACCAACATTCATGTTTACAATTTGCAAAAAGCTAAGTTTTATTTTTTTAAGCATTTCTTTAGAGCAATTTCTTTAAGAAAGCGATAAAATTTGCGCCATTTGTAAAAACAGCACCGTTTTTATCAACAACAGGAAGTTGAAAGCTGTCAATTGGAATTTTAGCTCTATTCAATTTTGACAGCATTTCTTGTTCTTTGTCCTTGTTAATATCAATATCGTAATAGGTAAATGAGATGTTATTTTGATTTAAGAAGATTTTAGTGTCTATGCAATAGTGACACTCATCACTGCCATAAACAATTATTTCTTGTTGTTTTTTGGTGCTTGAAGTGTATGCAAAACAAAAAAAACAAGTTAAAATAATAAGGGGTGTATTAACTATTTTTATCATGGCCGTTAAAGAAAGGGTTGGTGAAAGTGATACAAACACCAACCCTAATCTAATAAAACTAAACTACTAATGAAAAACTATTAATTAAAAGTTGAATTGGAGTGAAACTGTTGAGGAACGCCCACTAATGGAACGTGCTCTAGCCAAGCGATCTCCATTAAAAGCGCCATCTCCATTTCCTTCAACTTCAGTAATACCAACTGCATCAAATAAATTATTCACGTTTAACCAAAGTGATAAAGCATTTGTCAATTTGATTTCTGAAAATAGATTTACATAAGCATAAGCTGGCATGACAAGTGCGTTGTCATCTTGCGCATAGGATTTTGATGTGCCAAGAATACTAAGTCCAAGTGTGTTTTGATTATCACTTCCGTACATATAAGTAGGGGTAAAGTTGTAAACAAAATCGGCTTGTCTTCTAGGCGTATTTCCTTTATTCGCACCACCATCAATCTCTGCTTTTGTCCAAGTTGCAGATCCTACAAATACGAACTTATCGCTTAACATTAAAGATGTTTCTGCCTCTAGACCCATCGCTTTAAATGGGTTTCCAACGGTTCTGTTAAGTTCATTACTTAACCCTTCCTTGGTGTTACTCATAAAACCTGTAAGATTTAAAACACCATTATCAAAACGTTTTTTATATCCAAGTTCTGTTTGACTTACTTCATCAAATTGAGTATCGCCTCTTCCGTTAGACCCATAGTTGTTTCTATCCGGAGCTCTTCCCGATGCACCTAAACTAGTGCGTAAAAATACAGCAGCGTCATCACTTGTTTTGTAGTTTAAACCAAATGAGTACGATACAAAATTGTAATCGTCATTGATGTTTTGACCTGCATTTCCTGCAATGACAGGAACGACTTGCTCAATTCCTTGGATAGTACCATCACCGTCATAATCATAGCTTCCTTGGCTTGTTGGTCCAGCTTGAATATTTCCGTTTACACGAACGTTTTCAAAGCGAACACTACCATCAAAGTTTAATTTTTCAGAAAGATTTGCATCTACAGCTACATAAGGAGAATTTACATTATGTACCGTGTTGTATTTGCGTTGGCAGCAATTGCCCCAAGTAGGGGTTCCATATGAATATTGTCCATTTCTAGACCATCCATCAAAATCAGCTAGTCTAGCCTCTCCATTTCCTTTTATTTCAGAAATATAAGAGCTCCATTGCCAACCTATTTTGGTGTTTTGCGTTGCAGTGAACATACCTAAAGTAAGACCAAGGTTGTCATTAACCTTTTTGTTCAATTTAACATCGCTAAAGAAATTGCTTAAATCATCTACCGTTACATCAAACATGTGAATAATTTGAGCTAAGCCATTTGAAGGGTTAAAAGCCTCTCTAGCTCCATCGGAATATACTAAGTTTCCAGTTGCATTTACAGCACCTCTTGCTGTAGTTTCAATTTCAGATACTGTTCCAACTGCCATAGTAAATGGTGACACCCATTCCCCTGAATTAGCACTGTAGCGTGCTTTTCCAGAAACACTCCAATCATTTCCTAAGTCGAAAGAAAACTCAGTACCTATAGCTTGTGATTTAGGATTGTTACCGTTTCTTACATCATTGACTTTACGATCTCCTGTAAAAGGATCTGTGCCTGCACTTTGTTGCATATTAACAGAATGTGGAGAGTCATTGTTGATGTCAAACCCAGGAAGGTTTTCGAAAGAAGGATTGTCATTTGAACCTGTCAATAACATTGGCATTGGAAGGTACATTACCGATTTGTCATTTAGGTATTTAAAATACGTTCTTACATACCCTGACTCAAACTTCTTAGTGATGTTGGCTTTTATTTGACCTCCTTTATTCCCTTGGTAACCAATATTTCGTGGTCCTTCACCAGTGCGCATAAACCCACCAATGTGATAAGACAAGCCATTTCCTAGTGGCGTTCCATATTCAAAATCCATTCTGTTTGTTTGGTAATCTAGGCCATAAGTAGCCATAATAGAACCCCCTTCAACATCACCTGTCTTGCTTATCATGTTGATGATACCAGCAGGTCCATTTGATGTTTGGGTTGAAGCAGATCCACCACGAATAGCTTCAACACGACCAATATTACTATCGATTCTAAGAAAGTTGTCAGCATTTCCAAAAGAAGTATCTCCGAATAAGTTAAGTGGCAAACCATCTTCTTGAATTTGAAAGTAGCGTGATCCACCTGAAGAAACGGGAACACCTCTTACATTAAAGTTTGCATTCCCTTCACCCCCAGATGACTCTGCGCGAATACCAGGAATATTTCTAAACAATTCCCCAGCACTTCTTGGAGCAGCTTGCTCGATAGCATTAACGCCTAATGTAGAAATAGATACACTTGATTCTAGTTTAGACTTTGGATTCACAACACCTGTGATGATAATCTCATCAAGCGTTGAAAAATCTTCAGCTAGTGTAAAGTTAACAGTCGCACTCATACCGCTTAGCGTTACACTTTGGGATTGTGTTTTAAATCCTAGGTAAGAAGCGGTAAGCGTGACATTAGATTCCGACATAACTGAAATCGAATATGCACCATCTATATCAGTAACTGTTCCCGTTGACGTTCCGTCAACAATAACAGTTGCGCCTGAAATTGGCACTCCATTTTCGTCTGCTACTTTTCCAGAAACCGACGATTGCGAATGTGCAACGGTTACTGAAAAAACAAATAAAAACGCAAAACTTATTTTACTCAATAGTTTCATGATTATTAATTTAAATGATTAATGATTTTAATATTGCGAATTTTACAATATTGGGCTGATAAAAATTATAATTTGGAACGAAATCGTTTTCGAAAACTACGAAAAGGTTTTCGTAAGTTTGAGAAAATCTAATTTTATTTATATGAGCCAAGTAACACTTATGCAAATCGCAGAAAAATTAAACATTTCTGTTTCAACTGTTTCGAAAGCGCTCAAGGACTATCCTGATGTGAGCGATAAAACCAAAGGGCTTGTTAAGGAATTAGCGAAAACATTAAATTATAAACCCAATGCATTTGCTGTAAACCTAAGAACAAAAGAATCCAAAACCATTGGATTAATCATTCCCGCTATAGTACATCATTTTTTTTCAAACGTCATTAAAGGGATTTTAGCGCAAGCAGAAAAAAAAGGATATCTCGTTATCATATTGCAATCAAATGAATCTTATGAGTTGGAAAAAAAGCAAATAGATTTATTGTTGAGACAACGCGTAGATGGCATCCTTATTTCTATCGCTAACACAACAAGAAATTTCACACATCTAAGTGATGTTATCACACAAGGAAAACCATTAGTGATGTTTGATAAAATTGCAAAAATATTGGAGTGCTCAAAGGTTGTAATTGATGACAGAAAGGCTGCAAAAGATGCCACGCAGCATTTGATTGATACTGGATGCAAACGTATAGCACATTTTAGAGGCCCACTGTTGTCACAAAATTCAATTGACCGTTTTTTAGGCTATAAAGAAGCGCTGGAGGAAAATAATTTTAGTTATGATTCAAGTCTAGTGTATATATGTGAATGTGGCGACTCAAGTTTTGAAGAGGGTAAGTTTAATGCAAAAAAGCTCATGCAAGATCATGACGATATAGATGGTGTTTTTATAAATACGGATTTAGTAGCTATTGGTGCTTTGACAGCCTTCGCTGAAATGGGTGTTAAGGTTCCTGATGATATTTCCATTGTAGGATTCAGTAATTGGTTTATGTCATCTGTTATTTCACCAAGCCTAACCACTATCAATCAGCCAGGGTTTAAAATGGGTAAAACTGCTTTCAAACAGCTATACAAGGAATTGCAGCAGCGAAAAAAAAATAAAGCTGTTGTTTACAAAAAAATCATCCTTGAAACGGAACTTGTTAAAAGGGATTCTACAAAATCAATGCAAAACAGCTAATCACAAAATATACAATGCATATTTAATAATGATTTTTGCTGCGACTTATGGTCTCTAGAATTATTGCACCGCAATGAACTCGCAAAGCTCGGTTCGAACCTAGGACCGTTCCGATTGGAAATCGGAATGCACTATCCAGCAATTAACTTTTCGATATATGTCCTAGACTTTTTGGCTTTAATTTCCAATTCCCTTTTGTAGGCATTTGATTTGCTTTCAAATGTTTCTGTGTGCACGATTATCCAAGGTATGCCAGCTTTGGTAGTCTTACTTCTGCCTTTATTATGTCTTAAAAACCTGTCTTCAATATTAGCGGTATGTCCAGTATAATAACGGTCTAAAGATTTCGAATATAAAATATAGACAGTGAACATGTGATATGGGGGGTGGTAGTGATCGCGCTAGGATTCGAACCTAGGACCGTCTGCTTAGAAGGCAGATGCTCTATCCAGCTGAGCTACGCGACCTTTTACTTTTTTGACGCTGCTCTTGTGAACCTGACCGTTCCGATTGGAAATCGGAATGCTCTATCCAGCTGAGCCCTGCCTACCGTCAGGCAGGTACGCGACCTTTTACTTTTTTGACGCTGCTCTTGTGAACCTGACCGTTCCGATTGGAAATCGGAATGCTCTATCCAGCTGAGCCCTGCCTACCGTCAGGCAGGTACGCGACCTTTTACTTTTTTTACGCTGCTCTTGTGAACCTGACCGTTCCGATTGGAAATCGGAATGCTCTATCCAGCTGAGCCCTGCCTGCCCTGTCCGTTCCGTCTAGGCGGGCGTCAGGCAGGTACGCGACCTTTTACTTTTTTGACGCTACTCTTCTGAACCTGACCGTTCCGATTGGA
>CBFHKZ010000006.1:0-65267 GCA_965656545.1 Flavobacteriaceae bacterium | reverse complement strand
CTGCTTCTGTAGTATGAGTCAACAGATCCAGAAACACGGAACGTTGGCTCCTCTTGCGCTTGTGCACTGGTCATTCCTCCGAATACTAGAAAAGCAACAAGTGCTGTAAGCGTTAAAAAAGATGATAAATTGTAATTTTTCATTTTGTTTAGTTTTAATAGTTATTCAAATTTACTTCAAAAAAAGGAATATGGAAGGGAAACTATAATCTTTGTGGTTTTTGATGCCTTAGAATACACAGTTGAGGATTTTTTTTTAAGGAAAGAATTAATAAGCAACTAATGCCTCTTGGTAAAAATTAAAAACCCCAAGCAAATGGCTTGGGATATTTATAAATTTTGTGGACTTGTGTCTTTTTGGAATGCTAGAGTAGCAATACTTAAAGTTGAACACTAATACATATACGTAAAAACGATGCCCCTTTAATTCAAAATTAATTTTTTGAAATCTTCAAAATCATGACCGCTGACCTTGATGAGATATACGCCTGGCGGCTGATTTATTTGAAGGGGTACGGCTCTTTGGTTAACGCCGTAACTTGACACTTGACGCCCTGTTAAATCGTAAATAACAACTTCATTGATGATATCATCAGCCTCAACATAAAACCGACCCGTCGATGGATTGGGATATATATTTACGCCAATATTTTGGTTGTCAATACCGCCCGAAGAAAGGGGTTGTAATTGATAAACACGGACATAATCAATCTCCATGATATCAGTAGTAAAATTGGCATCAATAGTACCTCCTAATTCCCCACCCATGGCAATGTTTAACAAAATAAAATGTTCGTTGTCAAAATAGGCATTTTGGGCATTGTTAAGCGTGTGGAAAACCACGTCATCTACGGATAGTTCAATGGTATCTGCAGACCATTCCATGGCATACACATGCCAGCTGTTTGCGGTATCCGTAACACTGATGCTGTTTGTTGTGTAGGTGTTTTGGCCGTTTTCCAATGGAAAGTGAAAAGCTCCTGAAGTTTTAGATTTATTGCCGTCCTGTTCCATGATGTCAATCTCTCCGCAATAAGGCCAAGCTGTATTGCCAAACCCTTGGGTCTGCCAATAGGCACCATTTTCACTGATGTTCTTACCCAATGTCCATATGGCTGGCCATGTGCCTTGCGCCGCTGGTAGCTTGGCTTTAACCTCCATACGCCCATATCGGAACGCATACTTGGAATTTAATCTAGCAGCGGTGTATTGTTTCGTTGAACCACTTGTTGGATCGGGGTAGCTTTCCTTAATGGCTTTTATTTTTAAAGAACCATTGCTCACATAGGAATTTTCAAGCCGACTTGTGTAGTGTTGTTCTTCGTTGTTAAACCAGCTGTCTCCAACGGGCGGATATGTTTGATGGTGCCATTTTGAAGTATTTGGCGCACCGGTATAATCAAACTCATCGCTCCAAACCAAGTTGTAATTACTTGCCGTAAAGTTTATGGTATATGTCTGGGTAGTACTGCCATCAGCAGCGGTTACGTTTATGATTGTCGTTCCCGGAAGGGATTGTGCGTTTGTAATAGTGGAAGTCGCATTTGAATTTGCCGTGGTTACACTTACGGTAGGCACGCTATTTATGCCTGGTTTAAGCAAATAATCATAGTTGTACTGATTACTCGAAAAAGCAGTAAACGCATTACCGTTGATTAAAATATCAGAAAGGGAAGCGTTGTTTGTTGCGGCTTCTCCATAGACTTCAAACTCAAAAATACTGTATCCGTATTGTGCACTTCCGATAGTGGTACGTTGGGTGCCATACATTCTTACGTAACGTGCGTTTTGCCCATTCAAATTAACAACATCTGTCCCGCCATTTCCACTAGTGATGTTTGAAACCGTTGTCCATTGTTGTTTGTTGTTGGACAATTGTATTTGATATTGCGTTGCATATGCAGCTTCCCAATCAATCTCAACCCTATTCAGCGCGTAAGATGTAGCGAGATCGACAATTATATACTGTGGGTCTGAAAAATCACTTTCCCAGCGCGTTGATTGATTCCCATCGACGGCAAAAGCACCTTGATTATTGCCCATAACACTACTTGTGGTTGTGGATTTTTGCAATGCAATATTTTGTGCAAATAATGAAGTAACCGACAGCAGTAAAAGAAAATAAATTGGGTTTGTTTTCATAAATGAAATCCGCTGCAAAAATAGTTAAATTTATAAGCTTTGGCGCTGATTTTCATACTTATTGCTCTCTTCGAACTATTTAGGTTACATTTGCCACTTCTTATGACAGATTTTTCATCTTTGGGAATTGATCCCAAACTGCTAGAGGCCATCGATGCCTTAGGTTTTCAATCGCCCACTGACGTTCAGCAAAAAGCGATTCCTATTCTTTTAGAAAAGGAAACCGACATAGTCGCACTTGCGCAGACAGGAACAGGTAAAACAGCTGCTTTTGGCTTGCCCATGCTGCAGAAAATAGATACAGGCAGCAGAACTACGCAAGCACTTGTTATTGCTCCAACCAGAGAGTTATGCATACAAATAAGCAAAGAGCTTATCAAGTATGCTTCAGCCATTAAAGGATTGAATATAGTTCCCATATATGGTGGCGCAAGCATCAGCGACCAAGCAAAGGCTGTCAAAAAAGGCGCACAAGTTTTGGTGGCAACACCAGGCCGTATGCAGGACATGATGCGCAGAAAATACATTGACATTTCTTCCATCGCCTTTTGTATTTTGGACGAAGCAGATGAAATGTTAAACATGGGCTTTAAGGAGGATATAACAAACATTCTCTCTCACACGCCAAAGGACAAACAAACATGGTTGTTCTCGGCTACCATGCCCAAAGAAGTAGCACGCATTGCGAAAGAATTCATGCATAACCCAATCGAAATTACGGTTGGCACCAAGAATTCAGCTTCAACCAACATCAACCACGAGTATTATTTGGTAAGCGGTCGTGAACGATACAACTTATTAAAGCGACTTTCTGATACGCACCCTGACATTTATTCGATTGTATTTTGTCGTACCAAACGCGATACCCAACGTGTGGCTGAAAAGCTTATTGAAGATGGTTACAGTGCAGGTGCCTTACACGGAGACCTGAGCCAAAACCAGCGTGATATGGTGATGAAAGCCTTTCGTGCCAAGCAAATAAAGACTCTTGTGGCTACAGATGTTGCGGCCCGTGGTTTAGATGTTGACAACATTTCGCACGTGATTCACTATCAATTGCCAGACGAGATAGAAACCTATACGCACCGAAGTGGTAGAACAGGACGTGCCAGCAGCTTAGGTACTTCCATGATCATACTCACTAGAGGCGAGTTGGGTAAAATCAAAAAACTTGAGCGCATCATAAATGCTAAAATTACTGCCCAAGAAGTTCCAGATGTAAATGCCATACTCACAAGGCAATTACAACACTTTGCTGAAAAAATTAAAGCTACTGCTGTCAACGACGAAATTGACGGATACTTGGCAGAAGTCAATACCATTTTAGGCGATTTTTCAAAAGAAGATTTGATTAAAAAACTGATGTCTGTAGAGTTTAATAGACTACACAGTTACTATCAAAAACAAGCAAACGCGCTATCTAAAGCGGCACCAGAAGGTGAAGGACGTTCAAAGAAGGCCGCTGATGCCCGTTACGACATCAATATCGGTAGTCGGGACGATTACGACTGGAAAACATTGAAGGCGTTTTTGGTTGATTTCCTCTCTTTGGGGAAGGACGATATTTATCATGTTGACGTGATGGATAACAACGCCTATTTTAACACAAGCATGGACAAAAAAGACCATGTGTTGGCTGCGTTTGAAGGCTTTAAGCTTGATGGGCGTGTGATTCAAATTCGCATCACAGAGAAAAGAGGTCAGCACTTGCAAGGTGGAGGAGGTTTTTCTAAAAAGCGAAATAATAGAGGAGATCGTTTTAGCGATCGCAAAAAAGGTGGCCGTTCTTTTGGTGACTTTAAAAAGGGAAAGAAGAAAAACCGCCGTTGAACTCGTACAAGGTTGGACAAAAACGCACAACGCTGGTTTGATACACCAAAAGCAGCGATAGCGTTTTACGACTTGCAAAAAGATCCTTTTGAACTCAATAACTTGGCAGGTAAAGCATCTTACAGCAAAAAACTACGCAAACTCAATAGCCTATTGGAACAATGGATTATTGATACAAACGATTTGGGTCGCTTGCCCAAGCAAGAGATTATCGACTATTCAGTCAATTGATTTTTTCATATTCATAAAAAAAATCGTACCTTTTTACAGTGAAAACTTGATTTCACGTACTATACATTAGCCCGTGTGGACTGGGTTTTATAATATAGTCGCGGGTGGAGAGAACGCACCCGGATCAATCGTTACGATAAGTTTAACTCCGTAAATTTTAGAAATTATGGAAGATAAAATTATAGTAGCACTCGAGCCTAACCAAGGACATGCTTTGGCCATGCTTGAAGAACTCGCAGAAGAGAAGAAATAAGCGCCAAGTTTATTTTTACACAAAACGGCTCAACAGAGCCGTTTTTTTTGTTTTATAAAAAAAGCAAACAGCACTTTAAAAGCTGTGCTTTGATCGAAATTATTTAGTTGTCTTTGGCTTAATTCGATATATCCCCTCAAACTCAACAGCAATATGGATGTAGCCGTAAGGACCCATAATCACATCACGCACACGTCCAATATCGGCAGCTATTTTTTCGCGTGCCACTACTTTGTTGTCGCGAATCGTTAGGCGTTCCAAGTATGATTTCTTTAGAGAGCCCGCCAAAATACTCCCTTTCCAGTCGGGGTATTTGTCACCCGTAACAAATGCCATTCCCGACGCAGCTATTGAAGGTACCCAATAGTAGAAAGGTTGCTCCATGCCCGGCAATGAGCGGTTTTCGGTAATGGTGGTTCCCGAATAATTTTTGCCATAGGTAATCTTGGGCCAGCCGTAGTTTTTTCCTGCTTCGATGATGTTGATTTCATCGCCGCCACGCGGCCCGTGTTCGTGTGCCCAAACCGCACCTGTTTCAGGATGAATCGTTAGCCCTTGTGGGTTGCGGTGTCCATAAGAATAAATGGCTTCTTTAGCGCCATCCACGCCTACAAAAGGGTTGTCCTTTGGAATACTTCCGTCATCGTTTAAGCGGTATATTTTCCCGTTATCTCTTGTAATGTCTTGTGGGTTTGTGTCTCGTTCACCTCTATCACCCACAGAAAAATACAGGTATCCAGCTGCATCAAAAACGATACGTGAACCAAAGTGTACGCCTTTTTTGGTGTCTGGCATAGCCTTGTACAGCAGTTTTACATCTGACAATGTATTTCCTGTCAGTAAAGCAGTATACAAACCTGTATTCCCTCCAGAGGCATCTTCATTGGCGGTTGCCATAGTAAAATAGATCCGGTTATTCTGTTCAAAATCGGGGTGTAGGGCAATGCCCATCAACCCCCCCTGGCCCCGCACATAGGTAGTGGGCAAACCAGAAATCTCATTTTTTTTCCCATATTGAAAGCGTATTAACTTTCCTTCTTTTTCTGTGTACAATAAACTCCCATTGGGCAGAAAGACCATTCCCCATGGTACTTCTACATCAGGAACCACAAGTTCGGTAGTATACGACACACTTGTTGGTGTTTTAAGAGGAGGCGTATTTTCTTTTTGGGCACAAGCGGTTTGGCTTAACATTAACGTTAAACAAACCAGTATGATGATGTTTTTTTTCATTGGGTTAATTTAGCTTAATTACAAATATACCAAATCTATAACTGCACTTGAACACGCGCAAAGGCTTGGCGCATGGCAGCAGGCTCAAAGTAACGTCCACCAAAGGCATTGATACGGATATTGTCATAGTAATTCGCGTTGGCAATATTATTAATACCCATCGTCCAAGTGGTTATGCCCCATTTGCGTTGCGCATACAGGTCAGCTGTCCAAAACTTTGGTACTTCAACAAGGTTTTTAGAATCGGCAAAACGTTTGCCTACATGGCGCAGGTTCAGCGATACGACAGTTTTTCCAAAAAGGTGGTTTAGGCTTGCGCTAAATTGACTTCTAGGTACGTTGGGCAGGTCATTGCCGTCTTGGGTTTTAAATGTTCCTTGGCTGTAGTTTAGTTTTAGCGTAGCAGTTTTTGCCATGCGAAAGTTGGCAGTGGCCTCGATCCCTTTTCTGTCTACACGCCCAATATTCCTAAAAAAATCTTGTCCTGGAAAAGCGCTAAGCTCATAGGATAGAATTTCGTCTTGTGTTGTTGTTGTAAACAGCGTAACCGAAGCATCAAAGATCTTTGTTTTTAGGCGCATACCAACTTCTATTTCTTCTGATTGTTGGGGCGCTAGCATAGTGTTAAAGCCAGTTTCACCTGTTGGATTAGCAGATAGTTCATTGAGCGATGGTGTTTCAAAGCCTGTTCCCCAGCGGATATAGCTGCTTAGGCCGGGCGAAAAACTATAAAATACTGCGATAGCAGGAGAGTAGGCAGATAGGTTTTTTTTGTCCGAATTACCACCCATAAAATCAACGAGCTGAATGCGGTGGGTGTCGGCACGAAGCGTGGCACGTAACCGCCAATCGCTGAGGGCTAATTCTACAATGCCATAGGCACCAAGTGTGTAAAAGCGTTCGCTTTGGTCTAGGGTAGCGGATCCTTTTTCTCCCAAGACGTTTTTAAACCTATTTCTTCCGTCTCGTTGGGCTGCTGCCTCAACCCCATATTGCCATAACCACTGCTTTTTACGTCCGTCTTTCTGCATACCAAGACCGTAGTAACTACGTCCCAAATCAATTTGACCACCAAATTCAAAAGGCAGTTTCGCGTCTAGATTGCGTCTTGTAAAGAAACCATAAGCAGTCCATTTTTTACTTTGCCAACGTGCCGTGAATTGATGCTGTTGCACCTTTTCGCCTGCTTTGTAATCTAGGTTTCGCTGTCTTGCTTGACTGCGGTTTTCTGTTACTTCAGCGGCTGTGAGTCCGCCAGCATCCAATGCCATTGGGCTGTTGAAATAGCTGTAATCAACAGAGAGTTTATTTCCGTTGGTAATAATAAAGGTATTGGATAGGTTTATGAGGCTGTTTTCATAGCCACTCCAATGGCGGTAACCATTGTATTTTTTGTGCGCTACAATGGCGCGAAAAAGTTTTTTTTCGTTCTTGGAGCCGTAGCTGCCAACCAAGTGTTGAGTCCCAAAGTCTCCGAATGTAGCAGTAAGCGTTTGTTCGTTTTTTATCGGCGTGCTTTTGAGCATGATAACACCTCCCGATGCATTGCCATACAGCCCACTAGAAACGCCTCGAATAACTTCAATAGTTCCCATGGAGGATAATGGAATGTGGTCCAATTGTGTCTGTCCATCGGGTGTAGTAACGGGGATGCCGTCCCACAAAACCTTAATGCCACGAATGCCAAAAGTGGCACGTGTACCAAACCCACGAATGGAAATGCGTGTGTCTTGACTGAAATTTTGTTGGCTGCTGACAAATAAGCTGGGTACGCCTTGTAATAATTCTCCAATGTCTTGCTTTAGTAGTAGGCTGTCTTGTGCAATATCCGTTTGACTTATGGGTTGAATACTGCTTTGTATTCGCTGTGCACGTAAAACTACTTCTTCTAACTGTTGCACTTGCGCATGGCAAATTGCGGAAAATAGCAACATAAAGTATAAAGCCTTACGCATCGTTGGTGTACAGGTCAATCAGGCCTGGTGGCGTGTCAACGTAAATGGATTTCGTATCTCTTTTAACCTCCAAAATAATCTCATCAACTATTGGGATTAAAGCTATTTTTTGACCAATGGAAACTTCAATGGTTGCCTGTGCGGTATGTTCATTAATTGCTACAACAGCACCAATGGCGCCCAAGTTTTTGTCAACAACATCAAAACCGATGATTTCGTGGTAATAAAATTTATTTCCAGCCAGTTTTGGAAGCTTCGTCAATGGCAAATATGCTTTTGACTTAAGTATCAGATTGGCCTCTTCCTCATTATCGACATCCTCCAAACGAAGACGTAGTAGTCCAGGTTTGTGCATGGCACATTTCTCAACAAAAAAAGGGATAAGCGCATTGTTTTGTGCTAGAAAGAGACTATCAAGAGATTGATATACTTCTGGCTCGTCAGTATCTAGCTTAAGGAGTACTTCGCCTTTAAAACTGTATTTACCGACCACTGTTCCAAGAAAAAAACAGTCTTCGAAACGCATGTGTTGGTGTTATTCAGCCTTCTTGTCAGCTTCAGGTGCAGCTTCTTCGACAGCAGCCTCTGGTGCAGCTTCTTCAGCAGCAGCCTCTGGTGCAGCTTCTTCGGCAGCAGCCTCTGGTGCAGCTTCTTCAGCAGCAGCCTCTGGTGCAGCTTCTTCGGCAGCAGCCTCTGATGCAGCTTTCTCAGCGGCAGCTTCAGCTTCTGCAGCCACAGCCGCAGCTTCTTCCTCTGCTATTGCAGCTTCGGCATCTGCCTTGCGCTTTTCGCTAACTTCTTTTTCAGTAGCTAAGGCTTTGGCTTTTTCGTCGGCTTTTGCTTTGGAAAGTTTTTCAACATGAGCAGTGTTGCGTGATGCTTTATCAGCCAACCATGCTTCAAATTTTGTTTCAACGTCTTCTTCTTTAAGCGCACCCTTGTGAACACCATTAACAAGGTGATTTTTCAACATAGCACCTACTTCAGATAGTAAGTTACGAGCTGTGTCTGTTGGTTGCGCTCCATTTTGAAGCCAATTAACAGCGCTGTCAACGTCGATTTTTAATGTTGCTGGGTTGGTGTTGGGATTGTAAGTACCTATTTTTTCTAGGTAGCGACCATCTCTTTTAGAACGTGCATCTGCTGCAACTACCCAATAAAAGGGTTTTCCTTTTTTACCGTGTCTTTGAAGACGAATTTTTACTGACATATCAAATTAAATTTTTGGGTGCAAAACCCTGGTTATTAATGCGTGGCAAATCTACACTATTTTTTGATTTTACCAAACGTTAATAACTTCATATTCACTTGCGTATATTTTACATACTAACTTCACTAAATTAGTTGGCTAATCCGTTACCATGTTTTTAGTCTTTGATACCGAAACCACTGGCCTGCCAAAACGTTGGGATGCGCCTATTTCAGATCATGATAATTGGCCGCGATGTGTTCAAATTGCATGGCAACTTCACGACGACTTTGGTAACTGTGTCGAACACAAAGATTTTATTGTTGCCCCTGAAGGCTTTGATATACCTTTTGAGTCAGAACAAATCCACGGAATTAGCACAGCGCTTGCGACAAAAGAAGGCAGTACAATAAACGCAATTTTAGCTGACTTTACCGCTGCATTGGCCAAATCAAAATACATCATTGGTCATAACATCAAATTTGACGTTAACATCATTGGCGCAGAGTTAGACCGCCTTGGTTTGGATACTTCCATTACCACAACCCCCATTTTAGATACTTGTACAGAGCACACCGCTACGCTATGCCAAATTCCAGGAGGTAGGGGCGGAAGATTTAAACTACCAACCCTTTCAGAACTCTACAAGCATCTATTTGATGACAGCTTTGATCAAGCGCACAATGCCACCGCAGATGTAGAAGCTACAGCCCGTGCGTTTTTCGAATTGCTACGTCAAAATAAATTTCCTGCAAACCAAATCACAGATGGTCAGCTCCTTGTCTCACGGCTAAATGAAACTTTTAAAGAAGCTGTACCGTTACTAGGTTTGTCACACACCGATCTTAAGGCAGCATCAGCAAAACTAATTCAAGAGAAGCAAGCGCCTGTTTCTGTACCAGCTGCACCAGCCAAAACACCCCTAAGCACTCCTTTTGCACACTTGCATACCCTTTCGCAGTTTACGGTCTTGCAGTCTACCATTAGGGTAAAAGAACTAGCCGAAACAGCAGACCAAATGGGGATGCCAGCCGTGGCATTAACAGATTTGGGTAATTTGATGGGTGCATTCCATTTTGTAAAATCTGTCAAACAAGTCAATGCCAATCGTGCCGAAGATGACGATAGGCCGCCGCTTAAGCCCATAGTGGGCATTACGCTCAACGTGTGTGAAGACCACTTGGATCGCAGTCGAAGGGATAATGGGTATCAGATGGTTTTTCTTGCTAAAAACAAAGCCGGTTACCAAAACCTATCCAAGCTATCTTCCATAGCATACACCAAAGGCTTCTATTATGTGCCTCGTGTTGATAGAAAATTAATACAGCAGTACAAAGACAACCTCATTGTGTTGACGGGGAATGTCTACGGCGAAGTACCTTCCAAGCTACTCAACGTAGGTGAAAAGCAGGCAGAGGAGGCGCTGTTGTGGTGGAAAGAACAGTTTCAAGAGGATCTCTATATTGAAATCATGCGGCACCAACAGGAGGATGAAAACCGCATCAACCCTGTGCTTGTTCAGTTCTCACAAAGGCACAATGTAAAACTTGTCGCTACTAATTCTGTGTTTTATCTAAAGCAAGAAGAAGCCAATGCACATGATATATTGTTGTGTGTTAAGGACGGAGAAAAACAAGCAACGCCTATTGGCCGTGGCCGTGGTTATAGATATGGTCTTCCAAACCAAGAATATTATTTCAAGACGCCAGCGCAGATGCAAGAGTTGTTTGCCGATGTGCCACAAGCATTGGAAAGCATAGCCGAAATACTGGATAAAATAACCGCCTTTGATTTGGCTCGAGAAGTATTACTTCCAAAATTTGATATACCCGATGCATTTCAATCTGCTGAAGACGTTGCCGATGGGGGGAAGCGGGGCGAAAATGCCTACCTGCGCCACATCACTTATGAAGGGGCTAAGGCCCGGTATGGAACCTTAAACGATGAACTTACAGAACGTATTGATTTTGAATTGAGCGTTATTGAAAACACAGGGTATCCGGGTTACTTTTTAATTGTACAAGATTTTATTGCTGCTGCAAGAGAAATGGACGTATCGGTTGGACCAGGACGTGGATCTGCCGCAGGCTCTGTGGTGGCCTACTGCCTAAAGATCACAAACATAGACCCCATTGCGTACGACTTACTTTTTGAGCGTTTCCTAAATCCCGACCGTGTAAGTTTGCCTGATATTGATATTGATTTTGATGACGAAGGAAGATCAAAAGTCATTGATTACGTGATTGAAAAGTACGGGTCAAACCAAGTGGCGCAAATCATTACCTATGGAACCATGGCAGCCAAATCGTCTATTCGCGATACCGCAAGAGTGTTAGACTTGTCGTTGGGCGATGCAGATCGAGTGGCCAAGTTGGTTCCCAACATGAAGTTGAAGAAAATTTTCAATTTGGACGACAAGGCACTAAAAGAAGCCTTGCGCTCAGACGAGTTTGCTCGTGTTGCCCAATTGAAATCCATAGCAGAAGGAAGCGACCTAGAGGCTGAGACACTCAAGCAAGCCCAAATATTGGAGGGGTCTTTACGAAACACCGGAACACATGCGTGCGGTGTGATCATTACACCCGATGATATTACAGAATTTGTTCCTATCGCTACCGCAAAGGACTCTGACTTATACGTTACTCAGTTTGACAACTCAGTTGTGGAGGATGCCGGGCTACTGAAAATGGACTTTTTAGGGCTGAAGACACTCACGCTCATAAAAGACACGGTGAAAATTGTCAAATACCAGCGCAATATTGAGCTTAATCCAGATGAATTTCCACTCGATGACGCACCCACTTATGCGTTGTTTCAGCGCGGTGAAACCGTAGGGGTTTTTCAGTATGAAAGTGCGGGAATGCAAAAATACCTTCGCGACTTAAAGCCGAACGTATTTGAAGATTTAATTGCCATGAATGCGCTATACCGCCCTGGACCACTGGAATACATCCCGAGCTTTGTTCGTAGAAAAAATGGCCAGGAGGAAATCGCTTACGATTTACCAGCCATGGAGCAGTACCTCAAACAAACCTATGGTATCACGGTTTATCAGGAGCAAGTGATGCAGTTGTCTCAAGCCTTGGCAGGGTTCACCAAAGGGGAAGCCGACGTGCTGCGAAAGGCAATGGGTAAAAAGATTTTTGCTTTACTGGAGCAGTTAAAGCCTAAGTTTCTAAACGGTGGAGAAGAACGGGGCCACCCAAGAGAAGTGCTTGAAAAGATTTGGAAAGACTGGGAGGCATTTGCTTCCTATGCCTTTAATAAATCACACTCCACTTGCTACGCTTGGATTGCTTATCAAACGGCTTACCTAAAGGCAAACTACCCCGCAGAATATATGGCAGCGGTACTGTCCAACAACATGAACGACATCAAGCAGGTCAGCTTCTTTATGGAAGAGTGTCGTAGGATGGGCATATTGGTTCTTGGACCCGATGTCAATGAATCATTCTACAAGTTTACGGTAAACGACAAAGGAGCCATTCGCTTTGGTATGGGTGCTGTTAAGGGTGTTGGTCGAGCTGCAGTTGAGACCATAGTAGCACATCGTCAAGAAAAACCCTACGAATCTATTTTTGATTTGACGCAGCGTATAGATCTAAGGGCGGCCAACAAAAAATCGTTTGAAAGCTTGATACTTGCAGGGGGGCTAGACTCCTTGTCTGACGCACACCGATCGCAATATTTTCATCACAACGGAGATGGGGTAACTTTTGTGGAAAAGGCCCTTAAGTATGGTGCCCAACACCAAGAAAACGAGCAATCTTCGCAGGTCAGTTTGTTTGGTGGCGATGCCGCAGTCACCATCGCCACTCCAGAACTCCCTATTTGCGAGCCTTGGACCGCTCTAAAGGAGTTAAAGCAAGAAAAAGAAGTAGTTGGCATTTATATTTCAGCCCACCCACTTGATGATTTTGCACCTGCCATGAAACATTTTTGTAACGCGAAACTTGGGGTATTTAATGACATGGATGCTTTGGTCAATAAGGAGTTAAGTTTTGGCGGCATGGTTGGAGAAGTAGACCATCGCGTGTCCAAGAATGGAAAAGGCTGGGCTATGTTTATTTTAGAAGATTTTGAAGAGTCTTATCAATTTAAAATATTTGGAGAGGAGTACCTCAAATACCGGCACTTTTTGGTGGAGGATAACTTTATCCACGTCAAGGCCTCCGTAAGAGAAGGTTGGTTGAACCGTGAAACGGGAAAAAGAGGCGCTGCCAGAATGCAGTTCAATGCTTTTCAGTTGCTTCAAGACACCTTGACCACCAGTACACACAAAATAACGCTTAAACTGGATGTGGCCCACGCAAACGAAAAGTTGGCTTCCTTTTTAGATGAGCTCTTTAAAAAACATAAGGGAGATCACAAAGTAGATATGACATTCTATGAAACAGAAGAAGAGATTAAGCTACACACCATGAGCCGTAAACTCAAAGTACACGTTGGCGGTGAATTGTTAGAAGCTTTGGACGCATATCCCGTTGCTTACAAACTGAATTAACTATTGATTTTACAAATATCTCAATAGCGACTACTGATGCATTATTGTATTGGTTGCAAAAAAACAATGTACATTTGAATATCCAAAAATAATTATGTTATGGCACTAGAAATTACAGATGCATCCTTTGAAGAAGTTGTTTTAAAATCCAGTCAACCTGTATTGGTTGATTTTTGGGCAGAATGGTGTGGTCCTTGCCGCATGGTAGGCCCCATTATTGATGAGCTCAGTAACGAGTATGCGGGCAAAGCCGTTGTTGGAAAAGTAGACGTTGACAACAACCAAGAGTTTGCTGCTAAATTTGGGGTTCGTAATATTCCAACGGTACTTTTATTTAAAAATGGTGAGCTTGTTGACCGCAAGGTTGGTGTGTCTCCAAAGGCTGTTTATGCCACTGCAATTGACCAACAGTTATAGTCAATATTCTTTTTGCTTTTGTGTATCCGAAAATGCGTGTATATTTGCACCCACCTAACGCAAAGGGTCTGGTAGTTCAGCTGGTTAGAATACATGCCTGTCACGCATGGGGTCGCGGGTTCGAGTCCCGTCCAGACCGCAAAGCTTAAAAGCTTTCAATACTAAATGCGTTGTGTTGCTTGCAAACAGTTGTTTGCAAGAGGTTCGTAGGAGAACCCATGAGAAGCTTTCCTGTATTGGAGGGCTTTTTTGTTTTTAGCTATTTTAACTTTACTTCAAAAATCTACATGAATTATCTAGTGTCTTTGCTTAAGCTTCGTTGCCCTAAGTGTAGAAAGGGTAAAATGTTTAGATTTAGCTCATATAGTTTTAAAGGGATTTCACCGATGAATAAATCGTGCCCTAATTGTAAGATTTCTTATCAACTTGAACCTTCTTTTTTTTACGGTTCCATGTACGTTTCCTATGCCTTGGGTGTTGCAATGGCAGTTGCCACATATCTGTTGTTGCTCTTGCTTGGCTTTGGAAAAAATATGGTTTTGTCAATAATGGTTATCGCAATTACGATAATACTATTTGCCCCGTACAATTACCAATTATCTAAAGTGATTTGGGCAAGCTTTTTTATTAATTACGACCCAAAAAAAAGCTAGGTATTACTCGTACTATGCTGCTCAAATTCAAATATCTTAAGCTGAAAAAAGGAAGCTGATGCAAGAACATGATCAAAAATATCAGCGGATATTCCCTCGTGGTTTTTCCATACTTTATCAGATGTAAAGGCATAGATCTCTAGAGGTATTCCATGTGGGGTAGGTGCCAACTGGCGACACATCACCGTTAGGTTTTGATTGATGTTGGGGTGTTGAGACAAATACGTTTGAATATAGGATCTGAATAAGCCCAAATTGGTCAGGTTTCTTCCGTTTAGCGGAATTGAAGTATTTGCTTCAGTCGCTTTGTTGTGGGCTTCAATCTCGCTTTTTTTGCTTTCGACAAAGGTTTTAAATCGGTCCAGTTGAGATACGCTATCCAACTCTTTTGCGTTTAAGAAGCGAACAGAGGAGGCTCTTATAAACAGCGGTCGCTTGATGCGACGCCCATCAGATTCGCTCATACCACGCCAGTTTTTGATGGAGCTTGACAGCAGTTTATAGGTAGGAACCGTTGTAATGGTATTGTCAAAATTCCGCACTTTAATGGTAGAAAGGTTGATTTCAATAACGTCGCCATCTGCCCCAAAAGACTCCATGGTGATCCAGTCGCCTATACGGACCAAATCATTTGCGCTGATTTGAATACTGGCAACAAAGCCCAGAATGGTATCCTTGAACACCAATAGGATAACTGCTGAAATAGCTCCTAAGCCTGTAAAGAAATACACGAGTTCTTTGCCCGAAAGTATCGAAAGTGAAAGCAGTACCCCGATGCCCCACAAAAAAATCATGACGACTTGTATATAGCTGTCAATGGGCTTGTCTTTAAATTGTTTTTGCTTTTGTAGCTGTTGCCTAAAAGCCCTTAAAAGACTTCGTATGATAAGTATGGCAACCAATACCGCATAAACGTCAACTACGGCTGTAATCCACGAATCAACCTTTTCGTTACCGTTGCTCCAGAATGGAATAGCAGCATGGAGGAAGAAGTAAGGCACAAAGCGGGAAACGTTTTTGGGTAGCTTGTGTTCGATTAGCGCATCGTCTATAGTGGTTTTTGTAGCGCCTGAAATCCTATGCGAAGCATTAACAAGTATAAAACGCGCGATAACACGTAATACCCAAGAAATGATAAGGAGTACAATGGTAATGGCTGTAAAATCAGCCCACCAAGCCCATGTTTCGGACCAGTTGTTATTTGTAAGAAAGTCGTAAAGTGGATGCATATGGCTAAATTATAGATAAATTCGTAAACATATGTTATATTTATGCGCCCAAAAAAAAACCCGCACTTCGAAAAGTGCGGGTGTCAAAACAATAACCAATAAAAAATGTTACGACATTACACACTACCTACACACGAACCGTGCCAAACGCGCACTTACCCCTTTTTTTGTGTTTTATTTTCTTTAATTATTTCCCTTACTAGCGCTAAAACAATTGCCCAGACCCCTGATGCTTTTGAAATTAAGTTAAAGCAAATTGAATATATAGATGTCAACACAAAAGCGCATACCTATATTGATGCAAACAGCACGAGTACTGTTTTAAACTTACCTAGAAATTACAATCATATTTTTGTTTCGCTTGAAGACGATTCCAGCATACAATATGCTTATAAAGTTACGGGTGAAGCATCCTTGAGCCAATGGAAAAATGCAGGTTCAGAAATTCATTTAATTGGTTTAAGTAGGGGCGACCATGAGCTTCACATACGCGGTGAACGGGATGGTCAATTTTCCAGTAATGTTTTGCAATATGATATTTTTATCAAAACCCCTTTTTACCTCACTTGGTGGTGCATTTCGATTTTTATCATTTTAGCCCTAGTAATGTTTTATGCTTTTTTATCACTTGAAAGTAAACTTCTGGAAGAACGTCGGGACAGAAACCTTGAAGTTTCAAATTTAGAGGCCAAAGCTTATCGCGCGCAAATGAATCCGCATTTTATTTTTAATGCCTTGAATGGCATGCAAGGTGCTATGGTATTGGGTGGAGAAAAAGAGTTTAACAAATATATGGCTTCCTTTTCTAGACTTATTCGCGACACCATTGATATGAGTAGTGTGGATAAGGTTACGGTAGCGGATGAATTAAGATACATTAAAAATTATGTTGAATTACAAGATCACAGACTTGACCAGAAAATTGATTTGGAAATACGTGTTGATCCAAAAATCGTTCAAAAAGCTGTCTATTTACCCTGTATGATGCTACAACCTATTGTCGAAAACGCCATTGTGCATGGTCTTATACCAAAACAGGACACAGGAGAGATAAAAATTAAATTAGATCTCGAGAACGAGATGCTGCGCATAAGTGTAACAGATAATGGTATTGGCCGCGAAGCAGCAGCTGCACAAAAAGAAGGATACGCCAAATACAAGTCACATGCTACCCAAATTATGCGAGATAGGATTGATATTTTTAATTATTACAACAACCGAAAACTCTCATTTGAGATGATAGACTTATATAATGACGCTGGTACTCCAAGCGGAACAAAAGCCATCCTGTATGCACCGCTAGACTTAAAAACACGTAACTAGTTGCCTATTAGCGATTGGTATGTAAAACAAGTGTTGTACCCTTTTTGAGCAAAATAATCTACTGTATCCGCAGCTCCACAAGCCAAAATAAAATCACCGCCCCACGCACCCAAGCTTTTGATAGCTCCAGCATAATCATCAAATAAGCGATTTTGAATGGGCGTAGCATGGATCAAACTAGCAATAATTGCTTCGTGTTGCGTCATTAAGTTTTGAAAATCTGCTAATGTTAAGTCCGCTAAAAAGGAAAGCGTTAGTTCATTTATTATTTTCATTTTTTGTGGCGTAAGCATGCCGCTGTCAAAGGCAGCAACTGCCTGTTGGCTGTCTTGCTTTTGGTTGAGGTACACAAAAAACAACTGGTCTTTAAACGTGGGGTTAAAATCAACCGCAGTAACGGTTGGATGAATTGCGTTTGTGCGTTCATACAAAAGCGCACCGTCAGCCGTTGCACAAGCAACGTCATAGCCACTTCCACCAAATACCTTTTGAAGCAGTACATAAGGATTCACTTCAGACCACTGGGCCAATAATGAAACCAAGGTTGAAGAGCTTCCCAGCCCCCAATTGCGATCAAACTCGAGCGTACTCACAATCAACAGCCCATCGGCGTTTGTCATAAGCGTTGGATTTACTTTGTTGATTACTAGAAAGAGTTGCTGTAAACGCTGCCCAATAGCATCGTTTTGTTGTTGTGTCGCAAACGTTTTTATGTCAAAGCTATTTTCATACCACAACTGACCATTGACATCAACGCTTTTCCATGTAACTGTCCCGGTTGTGGTTTCGGTAATTTCGAGTGATTGCCCTAATTTGGTGGGTAGTGCAAGTGCTTTGGCCCCACCCAAAACGGCATATTCGGCTGTCAGCAATAATTTTCCCTTGGCGTAAAACTTCATGTGTTGCGGAGTTTTGCCAGCAAGTCAGCAACCGTATGGTGGGAAACGGTATTGTCTTTAAAGTGTACTATTGCTGCTTTTTTTTCTGATTCCGTTGCTTGATGCTGATTTAGAATATTCAAGAGATGCATTTTCATATGCCCTTGTTGGATGCCAGTGGTAACCAAACTTTTTACCGCTGCAAAATTCTGTGCCAATCCCGCAACGGCAACTATCTGCATCAGCTCTTGCGCATTGGGTGTTCCCATGAGTTCATGACACCAACGCACCAAAGGGTGAAGCTTGGTCAATCCACCAACAGTACCTATTGCCAATGGCACTCTTAGTGAAAATTTAAAAACATCATCCTTGATTTCCGCCTTAGAAAGACTGCGGTATTGCCCGCTAGCTGCTGCATGGGCATGTATGCCTGCGGCCACTGCCCTAAAGTCATTTCCACTGGCCATCACGACGGCGTCTATGCCATTCATGATGCCTTTGTTGTGGGTCACTGCTCGGAAGGGTTCCACTTCTGCAATCCTTACGGCTTGCACAAACTTCTCGGCAAAAAGTATGCTGTCCTCAACTGTTGGTAAAAGTTCATTTACTGGACAACTAACAGCCGCCTCAACCATGCAGTTGGGCACATAGTTTGACAAGATGCTCATAACTACCTCAATGGCTTTTTCTTCCTCAGAAAAATCAGGATATTTTGTGGCCAATGTTTTCAGCTGGGTAGCCAGTTGTTCTAAACAGGAATTGATAAAGTTTGCGCCCATCGCATCTTGGGTTTCGAAACGCACATCCAGTTGGTAATAATCTGTTATCGCATCGCTTTTGTCTACCAAGCTAAGTGCCGTAATACCCCCGCCTCGGCTGCGCATATTCTGCGTGATTTGATCCGTTGATGCTAAAAGTGCAGTCTTGTACTGCTCAAAAAACTGATGTAGTTTTTGGGAGTCACCGCGATACATAAAATGGACCTGTCCAACCTTTTCGGTGCCTAGTATGGTTGCTGTAAATCCGCCTTTGGTGCTCCAAAATTTGGCGGCGTTGGATGCTGCCGCAACCACGGAGCTTTCTTCAATTGCCATGGGGATGGTCAGAACGGTGCCGTTGATGTTAAAATTGGGCGCCACGCCGAGCGGCATATAAAAATTGGTTATGGCGTTTTCGATAAACTCATCGTGGAGGGTTTGCAGTTCCTTGTTGCTGTGGTTGTAGTTTTGTAGCACCTCCAATGCTTGGGCGGGATTGTGAAACTGTTGGCTGACCCAATCTAGTTTTTCAGCCTTGGTTTTTTTGGAAAACCCCGAAACGAATGCACCTTGCCCTTTGCCTTTTGTCATATTGCAAAGATACGACTGTTGGGGAAAGTGTAACTTTATATAAAAATCATATATTAGCTATCTATCAATGTATTTTATGGAAGCACAATTTGGCGGTTCCGCCCTTAACCAAAAGACCATTCTAAACCACCCTGTTGGGTTATTTGTTTTATTTTTCACCGAAATGTGGGAGCGCTTTAGCTACTACGGCATGCGCGCCATATTGGTGTTGTTCCTCACATCATCCATCATGAACGACGGCTGGGCATGGTCCAACGAAGATGCCTTACAGTTGTATGGACTATACACAGGCTTGGTATACCTTACACCCATCCTTGGTGGATTCCTCGCTGATAAATTTCTTGGCTACCGCAATGCAACTGTTTTGGGTGCTTTGATCATGACTTTAGGACATGCTTCCATGGCACTAGAAACCTTTACAGATTCCTTTTTCTACCTTGGCTTGGTATTGTTAATCATTGGTAATGGTTTTTTTAAACCCAATATTTCTTCCATTGTAGGGCAATTGTATAAAGATGGAGACAAGCGCAAAGATGGCGGTTATACCATTTTCTATATGGGTATCAATGCTGGTGCTTTCTTGGGAATACTGCTCTGTGGGTACATAGGCGAAAAAGTAGGTTGGCACCTCGGTTTTGGCTTGGCTGGTATTTTTATGTTCTTTGGAATGTTGCAGTTTTGGTATGCTCAAAAAATATTTGGCAATATTGGAATAACCCCCAAAAAGCTTGCAGAAGCACAGCCGGTTGACAAAGACCAAAAAATAAAGAAAGGATTTTCTAAGGTTGAAATAGACCGTTTGATTGTCATTGTTGTTTTTTCCATATTCACGATTTTCTTTTGGTGGGCATTTGAACAAGCAGGCGGCTCCATGACCATATTCGCAAAAGATTTTACCCAACGAACATTGGTTGGGGATGCTTCCAGTATCTTTAAGGTAGCCAATACCATCATCACCCTCGTTCCAATGGTTGTTTTGACCATAGTGCTTTATGGCTTGTTTAGTAAAATGCTCAGTAATTTCATGCTGTCTAATCTATTCTTAGGCGCAAGCTTTGCCATTATTTGGGGCATCGTTATTTGGATGATTGTGCGTGAGTTTTCAGAAACCGCAACTGAAATCCCCGCTTCTTGGTTTTCAGTTTTAAATTCGCTTTATATTATTTTATTGGCGCCTTTGTTTTCAAAAATATGGGCTTCCAAATTCAACCCTAGCGGACCTGTAAAATTTGCTATTGGCCTTATTCTTTTGGGAACAGGGTTTGCCTTCTTGGCTTTCGGTGCTTGGGGTATTCCGTTGGGTGCAGAACAGGCTAGCGTTAGCATTGTTTGGCTCATCTTGGCGTATTTGTTCCACACCATGGGAGAACTGTGCGTTTCACCCGTTGGTTTGTCTTATGTGAGTAAGTTGGCCCCTATAAAGTTAGTTGGCCTTATGTTTGGCTTCTGGTTTGTTTGTAGTGCCGTTGCAAATTATTTAGGAGGAAAAACAGGAAGTTATATTGACAAAATTTCAGAAGCCTACGGTCTGTCAAACTTTTTCTTGATTTTCTTTGTAATACCTGTTTTGGCAGGAATCTTGATGATTGTATTAAAACCTATTCTTATTAAAAAAATGCATGGAATTGATTAAAAGTATAACCGCCCTATTTCTACTAACCCTTTCCCTTAGCCTAAGCGCTCAGGTCAATTGGTACACCTTTGAAGAGGCTTTTGAAGCACAAAAAGTGGACCCAAAACCCATTATGGTGGATGCCTACACCGTTTGGTGCGGCCCCTGTAAGTTATTGGACAAAAACACCTTTGGCAATAAAGACGTTAGCGACTACCTAAACGCCAACTTTTACCCCGTAAAATTCAATGCCGAAGGCAACGAAGTGGTACGTTTTGAAGGCAAAGCCTATGACAATCCAAATTATGATCCCCAGCGAGCGAAGAGCCGTAACAGCGCACATAGCCTCACGCGATACTTAGGCGTCTCCGGTTATCCAACCCTAGTATTTTTCGACGATACGGGAAATTACATCACCCCCGTAGTTGGATATTTAAATCCAGCCCAAATAGAAATTTACTTAAAATTGGTGCATCTCAAAGAGTACGAGTCTATCAAGTCTCAAGATGACTTTACAGCTTATATAAAAAATTTCAAGGGTCAGTTTAAGGGATAACTACCCTCTGTAGCAGTGCTGTGAAATGCTGTATTTTTTGCTTCGCAAGTAGCTTTCCAGCGCGCCACAAATGAAGGGTAATTGCTTCCGTCAGCAATAATTATTTGTGGTTTCAACTGTTCAATTAGGTCATCAAGATGAATGCTCGGATTTTGACGCAAAAGGATTATTTTATGTGGTTGAACTCCCTCGTAAATACCTAGGCTATCAATGACAAGTAAATCTTCATAGCTGTTATGTAGTCGTTGGAACTGCATGCCGTCAAGGCGATTGTCTAATTGAAACCGCGACGCCAATTGCACTATTTTCTCAGTTTTTTTGTCGTAATGTGCCATGCCTATTCGATTTTCGGTCGTAAGCAACAAGCTGTTTTTATATACATGCCCAATGAGGCCTTTAGGTGGCGGTTTCCATTGCACCAAGAGGTTTGAGTGAAACAATACAGACACCATACCCAATAGCAACATCTTTTTGTGGGTAGGACGAGACAGCAAAACAAACAGGCAAACAACAGCCACGCCCAAAAGCACAGCGTCTATTGATCTGAAAGGGATGCTTTCAATAAAAAAGCGTTCCCATTGGGCAATCCACGCAACGGTATTTTGATGCGCATCAAAGATGTGGTTAGCGAAATCATATGCTGGATAGACCGATGGAAAGAAACTAAAGCCAACAGCGGCAATTGCCAGCGTGATGATAAAGCCCAGTAGGGGCACAAGCACCAAATTGCTAAGCCAAAAAAGGAGTGGAAATTGGTTGAAGTAGTAAAGGCTTAAGGGTAAAATAGCGAGTTGGGCAATAATGCCTACTCCAAAAAGGTCGGCGAGGTAACGAACAGTTCTGTGTTGCTTTATAAATAGGCGTTGCCAGTGTGGCATCATCCAAACAATTCCAAAAACAGCCGTATAGCTCAATTGAAACCCCACATCAAAAATAAACCGCGGATTTACAAAGAGCAGCAAGACAAAACTTACCCAAACCCCTTGAATACCGGCATTTTTACGCGCCAGCGCAAGACCCAGTTGCAAAAACGTAAACATGGTTACCGCTCTTGTTACAGATGCGGATCCGCCTGTGATAAGGACAAAGCACCAAAGTAACAGCACCGGTATCAATGCCGCAAGCGCTTTGCCGTACCTTAAACTTTTTAACGGTCTTACAAAAAATCGCAACAGCATAAGGACAATACCAATATGGAGTCCAGAAATGGCCAAAAGGTGCATGGCACCAGCCCGTTGGTATTGTACTACTCGTTCCTCCGATAATTCGGCCTTATGCCCAAGTACCAATGCCATTACCAATGCCTTGTTGTTTTGGTTGAGCGGGGTTTGTTTTAGCTGTGCTATCAGTTGTTGTTGCAGTTTATACGCCCAACGTTTCAAGCTTTTTTTTGGCGACAAGGCAACAAATGGTTTTTTATCTAAGCTGATTTTCCTTGCCACGCCCTTTCGCAGCATATAGGTTTTAAAATCAAAATCCATGGGGTTCCTGGGCGCTTGTATGGGTGTCAGTTTAGCTTGTACCAACAAACGATCGCCAACGGTTAGGCGCTGTGAAAGATTGGTTTGAAGGAGGATACGTTCCTTCTTTGTTGTTGCTGCAATATATTGATGTCCAAATGTGTTGGTATTTGCTGCTTTTGTCACAACAAGCTCATGGACTGTTTCTGTTGTATTTGTTTTTGGCAATACGGGGTTTAGTCTCATGCTGCCCAATACCAAAAAGCAACAAAACATACTTATCATGTAAGGAAAATGCCAGCGTTTTATGTGGCAAACAATAAGTGCCACGCCAAAGCCAATAAGATGTAAATAGCCGAAATCAGGTTGAACATATTCTTGCAAAAGTATCCCCAAGCCAAAGGCAGATCCGATGAGCGCAATGGGTGTACTTGAATGAGGCATACTACAAAGTACGCAATAGTTTATTTTTTAAGCAACCTTCGGGTTTGGGCGTAGGCTTTTTTCCAATACGTATTATCGAGTGTTGAGATGATAACTCCTCGTGAAGAGGAGGCGTGAATGAATTGGGGAATCCCACGTTTTGTGCCAACCACAATACCAGCATGGGTAAGCCTGCGTTTTCTGGAAGTCCTAAAAAAAATAAGATCTCCTTTTTTGGCTCGGTCAACAGATATGCGCTTGCCTTTTTTTCGCAAGGCATCAACTGTTCTGGGTATTCTAACGCCTTGTTGGCGGTAGGCATTGTAAATAAGCCCCGAGCAATCAATACCGCCTTTGGTATTTCCACCCAAAGCATAAGGAGTGCCTAAATATCCTTTGGCGTAGTAAACAACCCCGTCTCTGGGTTTCATTTTACTACCTTTCTTTAGGCTTCCACATGAAGCCACACTCAACACCAACAGCAAGACAAGTAGCTTACGCATGTGTTCGTTGTGAAATTAGTCTGGCTGTTTGATCACTAGCGCCACTTCCGCCCAGTTTTGTTTTAAGCACCTTGTAGGTCTCAAGCTGGGTTGTTCGTGCTGGTCCATTCAAAATTTTGGATAAGTCTACAGACAACTGCTTTGCGTTGCAATTGCGTTGCAAGCGTTCGGGCACGGCCATCTGGTCTAAAATTAAATTGACAAGTGAGATGTAGGGCAGTTTTACAACTTGTTTTCCAATGGCGTAGCTCAAGGCACTGGTTTTGTAACATACAATTTGTGGCACCTCAAACAATGCCGTTTCTAAGGTCGCTGTTCCGCTGGTAACCAAAGCGGCATGGGCATGGGACAATAATTTGTAGGTGTCATTTTTGACAATGTGCAGGCCTAGGTTTTCAAAGAGCACTTCGTCTAGGTGCGGTGCTGCTCCAATCACAAAACAATAATCGGGGAAGTCTTTGGCTGTATTTGACATAATGCGCACCATTTTGCTTACTTCTTGCACTCTGCTTCCAGGGAGTAAAGCCACTATGGGCTTGTCTTTTGGGAGTTTGTGTGTTGCCCTAAAGGCTTCGGCACTTCCTGCGTCAAATTGCGCAATTTCATCTAACAATGGATGCCCCACAAAATCAACAGCCAGCTGGTGTTTGTCTTCAAAAAAGGTTTTTTCAAAAGGGAGGATGACATACAGATAGTCAATTACCTTTTTCATAAGCGTAACCCTGTTTTCTTTCCATGCCCAAACTTGTGGGCTGATGTAATAGTGCACAGGGATTTTTTGAGCCTTTGCCCATTTGGCGATGCGGAGGTTAAAGCCGGGATAGTCAACAAGGATAATGGCGTCTGGTTGAAATGCCAACATATCTTCTTTGCAAAAGCGTATGTTTTTGAAAATGGTTCGGATGTTTTTGGCGACTTCCCAAAAACCCATAAAAGCCAAGTCGCGGTAGTGCTTTACGATGGTTGCACCTTGGGCCTTCATGCGGTCGCCACCCCAAGCACGAATGCTTGTGTTGGCATTTTCTTGCTTAAGCGATTTTATAAGGTTGGCAGCATGTAAATCACCAGATGCTTCTCCGGCAATGATGTAGTACTTCATCCAAAAAGCTTTAATCCAAAGGTAAACAATGCCCACAAGATGGAGCTAGCAAGGATTCCGTATGCAAAAGTTTCGTTATTTTTTCGAAGAGCTCCAAAAAATAACAACAGATTGGGGAGTGCACAAAGTGTTGCGATGCCCGCAAATTTTTCTACTTCCGTAAGTTCAAAATCTAGATTGAGCAATGCAATACCAAGCATAAATAATGGCAATCCTAACCCCAGCAGCAGCCCCCTACGCAGTTGTTTTGTTAAAAATCCCATGTATTTAATTTCTGTATGCTGTGATGTGCTGTCATGTCAAAGTGAACCGGCACAACGCTTACATAGCCGTTTTCGAGTGCCCACTCGTCGGTGTCTTCGCCCTTGTCTTCGTTGATAAACTTTCCTGTAAGCCAGTAATATTCTTTACCAGTTGGATCTGCTCTTTTGTCAAATTCTTCAACCCAATATGCCATAGCTTGTCTGCATATGCGTATTCCTTTGATGTCCTTTTCTTTTAATTTAGGCAGGTTAACATTTAGCACCACGCCCTCTGGAATTCCGTTTGTAAGGGCAGACAGGGCAATGCGTTTTACAAAGGTTTTTAGTTGCTCAAAATCAGCATCCCAAGCATAATCTAAAAGTGAAAACCCAATGGCGGGTATGCCTTCAATGCCCGCTTCAACAGCAGCGCTCATGGTTCCTGAGTAGATGACATTAATGGACGAATTGGATCCGTGATTGATGCCAGAAACACAGAGGTCTGGCTTGCGTTTTAGAATTTCATGCACACCCATTTTGACACAGTCAGCGGGTGTGCCAGAGCAAGCATATTCTGTCTGAGGCCCGTCGTCTATGGTAACCTTACTGCATCGCAGCGTGTTGTTTATGGTAATGGCATGACCCATGCCAGATTGTGGACTGTCAGGCGCCACCACCACCACATCACCAATGCTGTTCATCACCTGAATAAGATTCCGTAGTCCTGGAGCGCTAATTCCATCGTCGTTTGTTACAAGAATTAAAGGCTTTTTCATACATTAGTTTTGAATGATAAAAATACGCAATGACGGCTTCATATTTGCTTTTTTTGGCACGGTTATGGAATAGTTGTTAAAAAAGTTACAAAAAATCTGTATTTTTAACCTTGCTTCCAAAGACAAATATGAAAAAAAAGTTATTTATCCCCCTGTTTTTTGCTGCCCTGATGCTTGTGGCGTGGACGCGCTTCCATGTTCCAACAACGCACGAATTTTCTGAAGACACTTCAAAAGACAAGCTTCTTATGGAGCTTATTGCATATTTTATGCAACGCGGACATTTCGATCCTAAGGACATAAGCGACGACTTTTCAGAAGATTTATATGAAACCTTTCTGGAAATGCTGGACGGTCAAAAACGGTATTTTCTAAAAAAAGATATTGCTCAATTTGATCGATACAAATATGCATTGGACGACGAGTTTAGAGCCTTGCAAACTAATTTTTTCGATTTGGTGTATACGCGTTATTTGGAGCGCAGAAATGAAACCAAGTCATTCTATTTAGAGATTTTAGAGAAGCCTTTTGATTTTAATAAAAAGGAGGAGATAAATGTGGATTATAAAAATCAGCAATACCCAAGTAATTTACGCTCAAAAGCAGAAAAGTGGCGCAAGCAGCTTAAACTTTCTACCCTTAATATTTTACACAATAAATTAGAAGAGGAAGAAAAACTGGCGGCAAAAGATGAAAGCTATGTACCCAAGACTTTTGAGGTTTTGGAAAAAGAAGCACGAGAGATTACCAAAGAAAACATGGAAAACTATTTTTCTTTGATGGAAGACGTGCGCGAAGAGGATTGGTTTGGAAGCTATCTGAACGCTTTTGTAACCCAGTTTGACCCACATTCTGTTTATTTCGCCCCAGTCGACAAAGACCGCTTTGACGCATCCATGTCTGGAAAGTATGAAGGTATTGGCGCTCGACTTACCAAGCGAAATCAAGTCATCAAGATTGTTGATGTGATTTCAGGAGGGCCCATTTGGCGCGACCAATCCATTGAAGTTGGTGACCAAATCATGATGGTACGTCAAGAAGAGGGCGACCCTGTTGATGTACAGTCCATGCGTTTAGATGATGCCATTAAACTTATCAAGGGGCCGGCGGACACCACGGTTTACCTAACCATAAAACGCGTTGACGGCACCATTGAGGAGGTAGCCATAAAGCGTGATACGGTAGAATTGGAAGAATCTTATTTGAAGTCATCACTAATCCAAAAAGGAGGTAGAACGTTTGGACTGATACACTTGCCCAAGTTCTATGTTGATTTTAAAGATTATAAAGAACGCAATGCTGCCAAGGACATGGAGCAAGAAATTATCCGTCTCAAGCAAAAAGGGGTTCAAGGCCTGGCTATTGATTTGCGAAATAATGGAGGAGGTTCGCTGCAAACGGTAGTGGATATGGCCGGTTTCTTTATTGATGAAGGACCTGTTGTGCAGGTTAAGACAAGTGATGCAGGGAATAAGGTTTTAAAAGACCGAGATGGCAAAACACTTTGGGATGGTCCACTCGTAATTATGGTCAATGAACTTTCGGCGTCGGCTTCTGAAATCCTAGCAGCAGCCATGCAAGACTACGAGAGAGCTGTTGTTTTGGGCAGCAAGCAAACTTTTGGCAAGGGAACCGTCCAGAATATTATAGAGCTCAATCGTTTTGTTTCTAAGAGTACTTATGGCGATTTGGGTGCGTTGAAATTTACCACTGAAAAGTTCTATCGCATTACAGGCAAATCCACCCAGCTCGAAGGAGTTTACAGCGATGTGGTTGCACCAGATCAATATGCTTATGTTGATATTGGAGAAAAAGACGAAGAAAATCCCTTGGTGTGGGATCAGATTGCTTCGGCATCATTTAGCAAATGGAATGGTTATCAAAACTATCAACAGGTTATTGAAGATAGCGCAGCTCGTGTAGCTAGTGATACCCTGTTTCAGCTTATTGACAAAAATGCCAAATGGGTGCGTCAGCAACAAGACAAGAACGATTTTTCATTGAACTACACACTGTTTTCGAATGAAATAGCTAAAGACGAATCATTTGCAGATCAATTTGAAATACTGAACGAATACACCAATTCATTGACATTTAAATCGCTTCCGTATGAGTTGGCAAAAATGAAGTCAGACACCCTGCTTGCTGAAAAGCGCAAGCGTTGGCAAAAGTCTTTGAATAAGGATATGTATGTTAACGAGGCCGTTTCGATTTTAGAAGCCTTGGATTTGAGCTTTATTGGCAAAAAACCGCTTGCCCTTCAGCGCTAATTAATAAACGAGTTTATTGTATTCTCTGATAATACACACGTAAGTAAATTCCCATAAAAACACTGAAAGCCAACAGGCTAGATCCGCCGTAGCTCATCAGCGGCAGTGGAATACCAATGGTCGGCACCAAGCCAACCACCATGCCTAGGTTAATGCCTACGTGTATGAGTAATATGCAAGCAAAACCAAGGCAAAATACCCGGCTAAAAGTGGTTTTTTGTTTGTAGGCTGTTTTGACAATCTGCATCATAAGCATCATAAAAAGACCCAAAACCAAGGACGTGCCTAAAAAGCCCCATTCTTCACCCACAGTTGTGAAGATGTAATCGGTTTGTTGTTCTGGGACAAATCCTCCTTTGGTTTGTGTCCCTTGTAGATAGCCTTTGCCCAATCCGCGGCCGGAACCAATGGCTATTTGAGACTGATTTATATTATAGCCCACGCCCCTAATATCAACTTCTTTTCCCAATAAAATATTAAAGCGATCTCTGTGTCGTTGTTCAAACACATTGTCAAAAATATAGGACACAGAAAGCGTAAAAGCAGCACCCATGACTCCTATTAATAGTATGGGTCTGAGCACTTTTTTTGCCTTACGCAAACGTCTGTAGGTATAGGCAAACAACGATAAAACACCAACGGTCCATAGGGTTGCATTGGCACCAATAAGCAACGTGAGTATAAATAGCCCAAACAGACCTAGTATGACATAAAGAAAGTTGGCTGGAAGTCCTTCGGCATGGAGTACAAGGAAAAAGCTTAAAAGCACTATGGCTGTTCCAGGGTCGGGTTGGAGTATCGTCAATATGGCAGGAATGGCCATGATGACAAAGGCGCCTGTATAATCTTTTACGCTATCTATACGAGTATTAAAACCACCTAAGTGCTTGGCAAGTGCAAGTGCAACGGCAACTTTCGCAAACTCTGAAGGTTGTAGGCTAAATCCGCCAATGGCATACCAAGACCTTGCGCCAGATACTTCTGTTCCAAATACCCAAAGCCCCAACAAACTTACGATTGACACCAGAAATAAGATACTGGCATACCGCTCAAAAAACTTGATATCAATGAATTGGAATAAGAAAATCAAAACTAAACCGATCCCTAAAGAAATAAGCTGTTTTTGCATAAATCCAGCAGCAATAGCCGTGTTGTTGGCATCGTATACAGCAGAATATATATTGACCAAACCTATGCCCACCAACATCAGATAAAGGGTTAACGCATACCAGTCAAATCGTAAAAACTTATTCATTTATGGTGAAAGGTTTGTTACTTGTTACCTTGGCATATTCTTCTTCAAGACTTCCGTTGAGCATGCGGTTTTCCAGCCATCTTCGCTTGACTTCCCCTTTGAGATATTTTTCAATTACCAAACTGGCAATGGGCGCAGCCCAACGCGCACCCCAGTATCCGTTCTCAACGATAACGGCAAGTGCAATTTTAGGATCGTCTTTTGGCGCAAAAGCAATAAAAATAGAATGATCTGTTAGTTGTGTTCTAACGCCGTCAATTTTTGTAAAGTTTTCAATGGTACCCGTTTTCCCACAGACCTCAATTCCTCTTATGGCAGCCACTCGAGCGGTTCCTTTGCTTACTACGTCGGCCATTCCCTCAATGACATTTGTAAAATGTTCTTTTGAAATGGATGTCGCGCGTTTTGTTTTGTATTTGGGGTCAATAAAATCTCCTTGTATGTCTTTCACAAAATGAGGCGTGTAGAAAAACCCTCGGTTTGCAATGGTTGCTGCAACATTAGCCAATTGAATCGGCGTCATAAGTATTTCACCTTGTCCAATGGCATTGGATACTATGGTTGACCCACGCCAACGCTGATTGGGATACCAAAGGTTGTAGAAGTTGGCATTGGGCACATAACCCGGTTGGCCTACAGGATGGTCATACCCCAAATAATTTCCCAAACCGAAGCTGTTCAGGTGTTTGTGCCAGTTGTTGATGTTCTCTTCAACCTTGTTGTCTTTGTCGATAATCCGACGGTAAACATTGGAGAAATAGGTGTTACAAGATTTGTAAATACCTCTGTTTAGATTGTTTTTTGTTCCTGGGCGGCACATACATGCCATAAATTGATTTTTGGCATAGTAGTGTCCGCTGTAACAAGTGAATGTTGTTTTGGCATCCACCACACCTTCTTCCAGTGCCACAAGCGCATTTAGCACTTTAAAAGGAGATCCCGGAGCGTATTGCCCTTGAAGTGAACGGTCAAATAAATATCGGTTAAGGGTGTCTTGCTTTAATTCTTCAAAAAGCGAAGATCGATCTCTACCTACCAGTGCATTGGGATCAAAGGTTGGCGTACTCACACTCATCAGAATTTCACCTGTGTTGGGCTCAATGGCCAAAATACCGCCACGCTTATTTGCCAACAGCTTAGTGCCGTATTCTTGAAGCGCAATGTCAATAGATAGCGTTATGTCTTGCGCGGGTACTGGCAAAGTATCCAGCGTACCGTCTTTATAGGGACCAATAATTCTGTTAAACTTATCCCTTTGCAAATAGGAAACGCCCTTAGTCCCTCGCAGTACTTCTTCATAGGTTTTTTCAATGCCTTGACGTCCTATGAGTTCTCCTTTAACGTAGTAGGGGTTGTTCCGAATATCGAAATTATTAACCTCGCTTATATAACCCAAGAGATTGGCTGCCACTTCTGTTTGGTAGTCCCTTACAGATTTCCGCTGTATGTACATGCCTGGAAATTTCCACATTTTCTCCTGTAAAATGGCATAGTCTTGTTTTGAAATTTGATTTAACAGCACCGAGGGCGCACGCAGTGAATAGCGACGCGCTTTGTTTATACGTTCAACCAATTCTGATTTAGGCAAACGCAGCATCTTGCATAGATCCAAGGTGTCGAATGGCTCTAGGTTTTTTGGAATCACCATCAAGTCATACATGGGCTGATTGGAAACCAATAGGGTTCCGTTTCTGTCAAAAACATATCCTCGTTCTGGATAGATATAGTGCTTTAATACCGAGTTTTTTAAGGAAAGATCCCCGTACTGATCTGAGATTATCTGAAGGAAAAACAATCTGACAAAAAGTACAACGCCTACAATTGCAATCGTTGTGGTAAAAAAGCGGGTTCTCATCACGTTGTTTTTTTGGTTAAAACAAGCAATAAGAAACAGGCCATTATGGTTAACATACTGTTGGCACCCCATGCGCTTAACAACCAGCCAAACTTAGACCAGCTTCCTGTCATGGCAACAAAAAGGAAAAAGTGATGAACCAATATAATCAGTAAGCTGTAGAGACAAAGACTTCCGAAAGATTCGTTTTCAATCTTTAGGTCTCTTAATGATATGGTATCCCGGTATGCAGCGCGCATAAGTAGTGGTCTGGTGAAGCATGCAATCAGACTTGCGACGGTGTGTATGCCACCAGACAAGAAAAGTAAGTCAACTACAACACCAATAAAAAATCCGACCAACAGCACGACCCAAGCTTCCCACTGGTGGGGCAACAACACAAATAAAAGCACATAGATTAACGGTGAATAAGGAATGCCTAGCATGACAGGGTCGAGCATAAAAACCTGTGCAAAGACAAGTGCCAAAAACCAAACCAGTAAGCCTATTGGTTTATTCATTATCGATAATCATTTCTTTGATTGTTTCAGCTTTAGGTATCACAACGCCATAGACATAATCCAGATTGGTCATGTCTTGAAAAAGGGATATATGAAGCTGGTAATAGTTGTCGTTTGTCGGAACAATAATTTCATTGATGACACCAAGGTCAATATGCTTTGGAAAAACAGCCGACATACCTCCAGTAACAATGGTATCTCCCACTTGTACAGTGGCAGCCAAGGGAACGTCTGACAGTACCATGTCTTTTGGCGTATCTCCATTCCAATAGAGGCTACCAAAATGATTGCTTTTCTTGAGTTTTGCGTTTATGCGCAACGACTTATTTAGCAAGGAAATAACACTGCTGGTTTCATCGTTGGTGTTATGAACAATCCCAACGACTCCTTTTGCAGAAATAATACCCATTTCCTTGTGTATGCCGCTTTTGCTTCCTGCGTTGAGTGTGATGTGGTTGTAGTTAAGTTGAATGCTATTGCGAATGACCTGTGCGGGAATTACTTCAAATGGAATGCTGTCTAAAAGAAGTACTTTGCTTTGCACATTGATAAGCTTTTCTAAAAGATATTGATTGTCTTCTAATAGCTGCTGGTTGTGTTGACCGCGTTTAAAATAGGTGAAAAACTGATGACGGACTTCAAAAAAGGGGGCTAGAGTAGCATTGTTTATTGCTAAAAAATTACTGCGTTGGTAGTTTTGGTTTCGTGCAATAAAGCGGAGCGATAAGGCTAGCAACAAAATAAACAGCAGTAGCGTTCTGTTTCGCAGTATGCTGTTTAGTAATTTTTGCATGTGTTACACTACTTTATCAAAACAGACTTATATCGTTCAATGTTTTTAAGCACAGTGCCTGTTCCTCGAACTACAGCACGAAGTGGATCTTCTGCAATAAAAATGGGGAGTTCCGTTTTTTGAGACAGCCTTTTGTCAAGGCCTCGCAGCATAGAACCACCACCGGCAAGGTATACGCCAGTATTGTAAATATCCGCCGCCAGTTCCGGAGGCGTTTGCGCAAGTGTTTCCATAACAGAATCCTCAATCCTGATAATGGACTTGTCAAGTGCTTTGTAAATTTCTCGATAAGAAATAAGAATTTCTTTTGGCTTACCTGTTAATAGATCACGTCCTTGAACAGACATGTCTTCTGGTGGGTTTTCCAATTCTTCAGTTGCAGACCCAATGCTTATTTTGACGCGCTCTGCAGTGCGTTCGCCAATATACAGGTTGTGTTGGGTGCGCATATAGTAGATGATATCGTTAGTAAAAACGTCCCCCGCAATTTTAACCGACTTATCACACACAATTCCAGAAAGGGCAATAACCGCAATTTCAGTAGTTCCACCACCTATATCTACAATCATGTTTCCTTTTGGCTGCATGATGTCAACGCCAATACCAATGGCTGCTGCCATAGGTTCGTGAATCAAATAGACTTCTTTTCCATTAACACGCTCTGCAGATTCTCGAACGGCGCGCATCTCTACTTCTGTAATACCAGAGGGTATGCAAATTACCATGCGAAGCGATGGCGTGAAAAAACGTTTTTTGAGCGAGGGAATGTTTTTGATGAACATACTGATCATTTGCTCTGAAGCATTAAAATCAGCAATAACGCCGTCTTTTAGTGGACGTATCGTCTTGATGTTTTCATGGGTTTTACCTTGCATTTGGTTGGCTTCTTGGCCTACTGCAATAATTTTATTGCTCCTCCTGTCAATAGCTACTATTGATGGACTGTCCACCACCACCTTATCATTGTGAATAATGAGCGTGTTAGCCGTACCTAAGTCGATAGCTATTTCTTCAGTCAAAAAGTCAAAAAATCCCATGTAATTGGTATTGGTATGTAATATTACGAATTAATGTTTAAAATGCCTTACACCAGTCATGACCATTGCCAAATTATTTCCATTGCAATAGTCAATACTCAATTGGTCTTTGATAGAACCTCCAGGTTGAATTACGGCTACAATACCTGCGTTATGTGCAATTTCAACACAATCTGGAAAAGGGAAGAAGGCATCACTAGCCATAACTGCTCCAGTCAAATCAAAACCAAAATGCTTGGCTTTTTCAATGGACTGATTTAGCGCATCCACTCTTGAAGTTTGACCCGTTCCGGCGGCAAATAACTGTCCGTTTTTAGCCAAAACAATAGTGTTGGATTTGGTGTGTTTTGCAATTTTAGAAGCAAACAACAAATCGTCAATTTCCTGCGCAGTGGCTTTTCGTTCCGTGACTTCATCTAGCATAGACTTGTCGTCTGTTAGGCCGTCGCGTTCTTGCACCAAATGTCCATTGAGGCAAGAGCGAACCAAAGTACTGGGTTGTGGATAGCTTTTTAAATCCAGCAAAATTCTATTCTTTTTTTGTTTTAGTACTTCCAAAGCATTTGCCTCAAAAGCAGGTGCAATGACAACCTCACAGAAAAGTGTATTGATCTTTTCAGCAGTAGGGAGGTCTATAGTGGTGTTGGCAATCAATACCCCGCCAAAGGCAGATACTGGGTCAGCAGCAAGTGCGTCTGTATAGGCCTGTGATATGGTATCACGCGTAGCCAAACCACAAGCGTTGTTGTGTTTTAGGATGGCAAAGGTTGGTGCATCATCTTTAAATTCTGCCATCAACTGTACTGCAGCATCAACGTCGAGGAGGTTGTTGTAGGAAAGTGCCTTGCCGTGATGCTTGAAAAACACTTCGTCAAAATCGCCGAAAAAAGTTCCTTTTTGATGTGGATTTTCACCATATCGCAACACCTTTCCCTCGTTATAGCTCAGTTTTAGCGCATCGTTATCTTCTTCAAAAAAGTTAAAAATATGGGTGTCGTAGTGAGAAGACACGCGGAACGCATTTGCGGCAAATTGTTTGCGGTCGGTCAATTCCGTTTTTCCATTTTTGCTTTCTAGCAGCGCTAGAAATGCATCGTAATCACCCACCGACGAAACGCATAATACGTCTTTGTAGTTTTTGGCAGCAGCACGAATAAGTGAAATTCCGCCAATATCTATTTTTTCAATAATATCTGCTTCAGATGCGCCAGATTTGACGGTATCTTCAAACGGATATAAGTCCACCAATACGATATCTAAATGTGGTATGCTGTATTGCGCCAATTCTTCTTGGTCATTATCATTTGACCTACGGTTGAGAATGCCGCCAAACACCTTAGGGTGCAAGGTCTTAACACGACCGCCCAGAATAGAAGGGTATGAAGTCAAATCCTCGACTTGAAGTACAGGAACACCCTGCGCTTCAATAAAGGCAGCAGTTCCACCTGTTGAGTAGAGTGTAATGCCCAATTCGTGCATTTTGGTAACGATGGGCGCAAGCCCCTCTTTGTTGAATACAGAAATAAGGGCGGATTTGGCTTGAATAGCGTCTTGCATGAAATAAAAATTGAAAGGACAAAAGTAGGAATTTTATCCCACTAAAAGTTCATTTCTGAACGCAATAAATAAGCAGCAACCAGACGGTTTACTTCCACTAAAAATGCCTCGTCCTTATCATCAAAGGCACGTGCTGTGTTGGAATCGATATCAATTTGCCCCATGTTTTTTCCTTCCATAAAAAGCGGTACCACAATTTCAGACTTCACATCTATACTACAGGCAATATAGTTGTCTTGCTCAGACACGTCGTCTACCACAAAGTTTTGGTTGCTCAAAGCAACCTGACCGCAGATTCCTTTTCCAAACGGGATTACGGTATGGTCTGTTGGTTTTCCAGCAAACGCTTTTAGGTGGAGTTCTTTTTTTTCGGGCTTGTGAAAATAGAATCCTACCCAATCGTAGGCACGGAGTTTTTGCTGTATTTCAGCACAAACCCACTCCAACGCCTTTTGTGGTTCTGGATTTTGGTTTAAATACTGGGCAATATGTTCAAGTAAGGATTTGTACATAAAAAAACTGCCCCATAGAGGGGCAGCATATAATGGATTATTTACATCATGCCAGGCATGCCTCCACCACCCATAGGCGGCATAGCGCCAGCTGGCGAATCTTCTTTAATGTCGACCAAGGCACATTCCGTAGTTAGAATCATCCCAGCTACAGAAGCAGCATTTTCAAGTGCAATTCGCGTCACTTTCTTGGGATCAATAATTCCTTTTTCTTGCATATTGCCATAGGTATTTGTTTTGGCATCGTATCCAAAGTTGTTTTCGCCTTCAATGACTTTAGCAACAACCACAGAACCTTCACCGCCCGCATTTGAAACAATGGTGCGTAGGGGTGACTCAATGGCTTTAGCAACGATTTGAACACCGGTTTGCTCATCAGCATTTTCGCTTTTGAGTTTGCTTAAGCATGGCAACGCTTGCAGCAGTGCTACACCACCACCAGAAACGATACCTTCTTCAACGGCAGCTCTTGTCGCGTGTAATGCATCGTCAACGCGATCCTTCTTCTCTTTCATTTCAACTTCGGAAGCTGCGCCAACATAAAGTACCGCAACACCACCAGAAAGTTTGGCAAGTCGCTCTTGTAGCTTTTCTTTATCGTAGTCAGAAGTTGAAGCCTCAATTTGAGACTTGATTTGATTGACACGTGCTTTGATATCATCTTTGTTACCAGCGCCATTCACAACTGTGGTGTTGTCTTTGTCAATGGTTACTTTTTCAGCGGTTCCCAACATGTCAATGGTTGCGTTTTCAAGCGTAAACCCACGGTCTTCAGAAATTACGGTTCCTCCAGTCAGAATAGCAATGTCTTCTAGCATGGCTTTTCTTCTGTCGCCAAAACCGGGTGCTTTAACAGCTGCTATTTTAAGCGAGCCGCGAAGTTTGTTGACCACAAGTGTAGCCAAGGCCTCTCCGTCTACGTCTTCTGCGATAACCACAAGGGGTTTGCCGCTTTGCGCAACAGGCTCTAAAACAGGAAGCAAGTCCTTCATGGTAGAAATCTTTTTGTCATACAATAGAATGTATGGTGATTCCATGTCCGCTTCCATTTTGTCTGAATTGGTCACAAAGTAGGGTGATATATAACCACGGTCAAATTGCATACCTTCCACAATATCAACTGTTGTGTCAGTTCCTTTGGCTTCTTCAACAGTGATAACTCCTTCTTTACCTACTTTTTCAAAAGCCGCCGTAATCAACTCACCGATCGTGGCGTCGTTGTTGGCTGAAATGGACGCTACTTGCTTGATTTTTTCAGAAGAGTTACCCACTTCAACAGCTTGTTTGTTTAGGTCAGCAACTATGGCTTCAACAGCTTTATCAATGCCGCGTTTGAGGTCCATAGGATTGGCGCCAGCAGCAACATTTTTTAGCCCTTCTTTAACAATGGCTTGTGCAAGGATGGTTGCCGTAGTTGTTCCATCACCAGCGAGGTCGTTGGTTTTGGAAGCTACTTCTTTTACCATTTGCGCACCCATGTTTTCAAGGGCATCTTCAAGCTCTACTTCTTTTGCAACACTAACACCATCTTTGGTTACCTGTGGGCCACCAAAAGATTTGCCAATGATTACGTTTCGGCCTTTGGGCCCAAGCGTTACTTTAACTGCGTCTGCAAGTGCGTCAACGCCGCGCTTTAATCCGTCGCGTGCTTCTATGTCAAATTGAATTTTCTTTGCCATGATAATGTTTTATGAAATGATTCCTAGAATGTCGCTTTCGCGCATGATGATATAATCGCCACCGTCTAATTTTAATTCTGTACCAGCGTATTTGCCATACAACACGGTATCGCCCACCTGAACAGTGATGGCATCGTCTTTAGTTCCTGGTCCTGTAGCAACTACAGTTCCTTTTTGTGGTTTTTCTTTGGCTGTATCGGGAATGATAATTCCTGATGCGGTAGTCGTTTCTGCAGCTAGTGGTGCAATTACGACACGATCAGCCAAGGGTTTGATATTGATTGTACTCATGTCTAAAATTTAATTTTTAATTAATTAGCATCAATTGTGCCACGGTAAAAAACAAGAAAAAGGGAGTCAAAAAACTGACAGCTTGACATTTTAGTCTTCGCCGTCTGTTTGTGGTAACTCGGGAAGTTCCTCTGGAATTTCTTCTGGAATGGTTTCTGGAATGCTTTCCTCAATGGCTGCTTCATCAATAAGGGTAGACTCACTCGTATTTGACGGCATGCTAATCATGGAATTGGATATCAGAATAAGCACCAATAATAGGGCAGCAAGCACCCAAGTACTTTTGTCTAGAAAGTCGGTCGTTTTTTGAACGCCTCCAAGTTGTTGAGAGCTACCACCAAATGCAGATGAAAGACCACCGCCTTTGGGGTTTTGAACCATTACCACTAGGATTAGCAAAAAGCAAACGATGATGGTTAGTACTAGAAAAATGGAAAATGTACTCATATTAACTTTGGTTTTGTGCTTTCTTAATTTCTTTAATTTGGTCTGCAAATAAACTACTTTTTTCTGGATATTTCAATGCCAATATCTCATAGGCGTTTATTGCGTTTTTAAATTTCCCTTGTTTGACATAGATCTTTGCCAAGGTCTCCGTCATTAGCGACTTGTCGTCAAATTGCTGTTTTTGCGTGAGGTCAACTGTTTTCTTTTCATCTTTTACCAAACCAATTTTAGGCGTATCGGTGATAAATTTATCAATGAGCCGCTCTTGATTTGTTTCTTTTGGCAGGGAATCATCTATTTGATGTAGCCAATCCACAAACGACATCACCTCGTCTGCAGCACGACTTTGTTGCGCGAGCGTGACACGTTCTGCTTCTCCGGCGGGCGATTTGATTAAGTGCAATCTGTTTTTGGTATGAACCGCGCAGGATGCCAAAAAAGAAGGTGCCTGCTTTTGGGCATGTTTTTCGGCAATTTGCCAACCCAAATGATGCAAGGCTTGAAAATAGGGATACTGCTGTATGAGTGTTTCTACACGGCTTAGCGTTGCTTCTGGGTCATCGTGTCCCTGCTCACGTAATTTTGTCAAATATGTACGTTCGCTGTTTACCATTTTGCCAACGATTCATTAAAAATATCTTGGGTAATACGCTCAAATAGTATTTCGTGTGCTTCAGCTTGTATTGTTTGAACTTGAGTGGCAGCATCAAAATCATAGAAGAAACTAAATTTCTTTTCAAAGTCGTCTTCGTCGTTGAGGGTGTTGAAATAACGCACGTTAACGCTCATGGTAAGTCTGTTTTGCGCTGCAGTTTCTTGCGCTGTTGCGGTCATGGGAGTCACTCGATAGCCTACAATTTCCCCTTCATAAATTAAATGCCCGTTGACATTTGTCAGATCTAAGTTGGTTTGATTGAGCAGCATTTCTTGGACAGCATTTGTAAAATCACGGTCAAGACCTGGTTCAAAAACGGAACCCACTTCATTGGCAGCATTGTTTACAAAAAAGTTGACTTGCACGGTTTCTGCACCCTCTGGAATAGAAGCTCCCGTGAAGGAATAATACTTGCACCCCACAAGCAATACAAAAATCAAAACAACACTTTTTTTCATACTATTTATCCAAATCAAATTGTTTAATCTTTCGGTAGAGTGTGCGTTCCGAAATACCCAATTCTGCTGCTGCAGCCTTTCTTCTGCCCTTGTTGCGTTCCAATGCTTTAACGATAAGCTCTAGTTCTTTGTCTTGTAAAGATAAGGTTTCTGCCTCTTCAATCTCTTCTGCATATTCATATCTGTCATTAAAATCTTGTTGAACGGGAGTGGCTGTATGCCCACTTTCTAAACGATAGGGCGCTTCTTCGTTGGGTTTGTCTCCGTAAATTTTTTCAATTAACCCCTCGTGTTTGGCTTTTGCTTGATCCATACTCGAGGTATTCATGAGTTCGTGCGTGAGTTTTTTTAGATCGTTGAGGTCAGCTTTCATGTCAAAAAGCACCTTGTATAGAATTTCACGTTCAGAAGAAAAATCACCACCGGATTCTTTTTGGTCAATAACCGCAGGCAGGTTTGCCCTAGACGCAGGCAGATATTGTATGAGGATCTGCGCATTGATGTTTCTTTCTTGTTCCAAAACAGATAGCTGCTCGGCAATGTTGCGCAGTTGGCGGATATTTCCAGCCCACGGCTGTTGCTCAAGTAAGGCCTGTGCCTTGTCGTCCAAGCGTACGGTTGGCATGCGGTATTTTTGTGCAAAGTCAGCAGCAAACTTTCGAAACAATAAGTGAATATCTCTCTTTCTGTCTCTGAGCGGCGGTAGGTTGATTTCAACCGTACTTAGCCTGTAATATAAGTCTTCTCTAAATTTTCCTTTGTGAATGGCTTCAAGCATTTTCACATTGGTTGCCGCTACCACGCGTACATCCGTTTTTTGCACTTTTGAAGACCCCACTTTTAAAAACTCACCATTTTCCAAAACCCGAAGTAGTCTTACTTGGGTAGATAGGGGAAGTTCTCCAACTTCATCCAAAAATATGGTGCCACCATCGGCCACTTCAAAGTAACCACTGCGCGTTTGGGTGGCTCCTGTAAAAGCCCCTTTTTCGTGTCCAAACAATTCAGAATCTATGGTTCCTTCCGGAATAGCACCACAGTTAACGGCGATAAACTTTCCGTGTTTACGGTTCGACAATTGATGAATGATACGTGGAAAAATCTCTTTCCCTACTCCAGACTCTCCCGTAATGAGGACAGAAATTTCTGTGGGCGCCACACGAAGTGCTTTGCCAATGGCAAAATTGAGTTGGGGATCATTACCAATGATGCCAAAACGTTGTTTTATATTTTGAACATTATCCATGATGATGTTTTTGAGTTGGACCATAACCTACAGCAGTGCCAATAAGTGTTGCAGAGGTGCAGGAGTCAATTTTGACCGATACAAAATCACCTATTTTGTAAGCGTCTTTTGGAAAAACGACAACGGTGTTTTGTTGTGCCCTTCCGCTCCATTGCTGGTCAGATCGTTTAGATGTTTTTTCGATAAGCACTTCTACCGTTTTACCTAGTTGTTGGTCATTTCGGATGCGTCCGTGTTTCTGTTGCAGATCCACAATTTCCTGAAGCCTTCTCTTTTTGACATCATCTGGAATATTGTCTTCTAATTTTTTTGCAGCAGGGGTGCCGGGTCGCTCAGAGTACATAAACATAAACCCAAAATCATAGGTTACATATTCCATGAGGCTCAACGTATCTTTATGATCTTGTTCCGTTTCGTTGGGAAAGCCTGCAATCATGTCTTGGGAAATACCACAATCGGGCAATAGACGCTTTATGTCGTCAATTAATGCCATGTATTCCTCACGTGTGTGTTGGCGGTTCATGGCTTTTAGCACGGCATTACTTCCAGACTGCACGGGGAGGTGGATGTAGTTGCAAATGTTAGGGTGCTTGGCCATGATGTGCAACACGTCTCGCGTCATGTCTTGTGGATTAGACGTTGAAAAACGTATGCGGATTCCCGGATGTGCTTGTGCTACCAAGTCCAATAAGTGATGAAAGTGAACGGCAGTTTTTTGTTGTAGCGGGCTGGCTTTTTGAAAGTCTTTTTTAGGACCACCACCATACCAAAGGTAACTATCGACGTTTTGTCCCAGAAGGGTAACTTCTTTAAAACCATTTTCGGCGAGATTGCTCACCTCGGCTAAAATACTTTTTGGGTCTCGGCTTCGCTCGCGCCCACGTGTAAACGGCACTACGCAGAACGTACACATATTGTCACAACCACGAGTTATGGAAACAAAGGCCGTTACGCCATTGGACTGCAGTCGCACAGGTTGCACATCGCCGTAAGTTTCTTCTTTTGAGAGAATAACGTTAACAGCGTCTCTGCCTGATTCAACTTCTGCCACAAGGTTTGGAAGGTCTTTGTAGGCATCGGGTCCTACAACCAAATCCACAATTTTTTCTTCTTCCAAAAAAGCACTTTTCAAGCGTTCAGCCATACAGCCCAACACACCCACTTTAAGATTGGGGTTTGATTTTTTTGCTTTTTGAAAAGTGGTAAGACGTTTGCGAACGGTCTGTTCAGCCTTGTCTCTTATAGAGCAGGTATTGAGTAGGATTAAGTCTGCTTCGTTGAGCTCGTTGGTTGTTTGATAGCCTGCCTCTCCCAATATGGAAGCAACAATTTCACTATCCGAAAAATTCATTTGGCAGCCGTAGGATTCAATGAACATCTTTTTTGTGCCCTTGCCCTTTGAACCTTCAGAAACGGTCAGTACCTCGCCATTATAGGCATTTGGGTTTTTGGTATCAACAACTGGCGTGTTAGGCATGCGTTTTTTTTTGAGCATACAAAACTACAAAATATCATCGGAATTGACATTTTGTCAGGTTGTTGTATGTTAATGTTTTTAGTGGGGCAGTCTCGGTTTTAGTAAGCCGTAACAATATGTGCCCAGAAGTGCAAACACAAAAACTACAAGCAGCGGCAGATAACCTGCGCCGATCAGCACATAAATAGGTCCCGGGCAGGCGCCTGTAAGTGCCCAGCCCAATCCGAAAATGATTCCGCCATAAAGGGATGCCTTTACGAGTTTTGGTTTAGGCGCAATTTGAATTTCAGTTCCAAAAAACGACCGCAATTTATTGCGCTTTATCAGTTGTGTAATCACAATCCCCAGCGCAACAGCAGCACCAATAATTCCATACATGTGGAAAGACTTAAACTGAAACATTTCATAAATCCGGAACCATGAAGCGGCTTCAGATTTAATCATGGTTATGCCAAATAAAATGCCAATGCTAAAATATAATATGGTTCGTTTCATAATATGTAAGGTAAAATGAGATGGTTCATAAGAAGTCCACCAATAAAGAATCCGATAACCGCAACGAGGGATGGCCACTGCAAGTCGCTAAGCCCTGAGATCGCATGCCCAGAAGTACATCCGCCTGCATAACGCGTTCCGAAACCAATTAAAAAACCACCGAGTGCCAATAACACCAGAACTTTAGGTTCTGTAAGGGCTTCTATACCAAATAGCGCTTGCGGCATAAAGTCAACTCCTGTTCCTGTAATTCCCATTTGATTTAGGTTATTTACCACATCCTCATGGATATTTCCAACAGATCCATCTGTTAAAAAAGTTGACGCTATAAACCCACCTGCAGCAGCACCTAAGGCAACCACTAGCCCCCAACGGTTTGCTTTCCAGTCGCCAGCAAAAAAAGGAATATTTTTTCCAGCACCTGCCATGGAACACATGGTTTTAAGATTGGTTGACATACCAAAGCGTTTTTCGCTAAACAGCAGCAAAAAAAGCACTGCTGCGATGGCCGGACCCCCAATATACCAGGGCCATGGTTCTAAAAGTAAATTCATAATAATTAATTGGTTTGGTGCTGTTTTTTAGATTTTTAATTTTTTCTTCAATGCACATGATAGCAGCAAACATGAACAACGCCTAACTGGCGTGCGCTGCAAACCTACGAATTTAGTTGATTTGTCTGCGTTGCGATATTTTCAGTGTGTTCTGTTGCAGCTGAGGTTCCGTTTAGGTAGGCTACAGCATCTGCTGTTTTGGCAAAAAACCTATCTACTCCAATTCGATCCATAAGCCCAGAGCGTTTCATGGCATCACGAGTAGGCCCTATAGCTCCAGCTACACTAAAACCAACTCCCTTTTTACTTAATTGATCTAAAATATGGTGGAGTAATTCAACAGAAGAACTATCTAAATAGCTAATCGCCCTGGAAATCAAAACTACTTCTTTTAGCGCAGGCCCTTTTTTATTAACCTCTTCCATAAGCGTTTTGTTAAAGTAGTCCTTGTTTGCAAAAAAAACAGGGGCATCAAATCGAAAGAGTAAAAGCGACGCCTCTTCTTCAATGTCTTCACTAAATCGTTTTACGTTTTTATAGTATTGGGTGTTCTTGATTTGACCTAATATGGCATAATGCGGCTGTACGCTATGTGCCACCCAAACAACCAAAGAGCTGAGAATCCCTAGGACCAGCCCCTCAATTATGCCTACAGAAAGCGTTAATATGAACGTAGTCATAAACACCAAAAACTCAGCTTTGGATTGTTTCCAAAGTGTTTTGGGGTAATGAAGGCTAAAGAGTTTGAGTAGCGAAAAAATTACAATTGCAGCCAATACAGCAATTGGCATATGCGTAAAAAAAGGAGTGAGTACAAATAAAGAAATTCCGACCAACAAGGCGCTAAAAATTGAGGCCCAACGAGAGCGTACAGTGCTGCCAAGTAAAATAGCTGATCTGGAAAAACTTGCACTGGCAACGTAAGACTGAAAAAACGAACCGGTGATGTTGGCGAGGCCTAAAGCACGAAGCTCCTTATTTGGATTACTTTCGATAATACTTGTTTTGCTTTCGGTAGCTTTAATGATGGTCATGGAACTCAAGAACCCTAAGATAGCTAAGGCAGCAGCAAAGGGCAGTAAATCTTTCATCAGCAATACATCAAAAACATGAAAAGATAGAGAAGGCAGTCCGCTAGGAATGCGGCCTATCTCGCGTACTCCAATCTCGTCCCATTTAAAATATGCGCTGGCAACTGTGGCCAAGAGAACCACAATAAGTGCAATGGGTATTTTTGGGGCATATCGTTTTGCTAGCGCTAGCGCAAGTAAGGCACTTATTCCAATTGCAGTTGTAATAAATATGACACCAAACGAATTGCTTAATTGTTCCGCGGGCATCCGCAAGGATTCAAGTCCCAAAAGGGGAGCCAATTGACTTACCCCAATGAGCAGAACAGCAGCATTTGTAAAACCACTGACTACGGGTTTAGACAAAAACTGGATTACAAACCCCATTTTCAGAAGACCTAATAGAAATTGAATTATCCCTACCATAAAAGTCAATAAGATGGCCGATTGTATGTAATCTGCGAGATTAGTAAGCTTGAGCGAAAGTAGAAAAGCGGCAACCAGCATGGAGTCTAAAGCCGCAGGGCCTACGCTCAAGTAGCGAGAACTTCCAAACAACCCATACAACAGTACGGGAATAAATGCAGCATACAAACCATGTTGCGCTGGAAGACCAGCCAAAGTTGCATAAGCCATGGCTTGTGGAATAATAATAATGCCAACCGTAATTCCCGATTTTAAGTCAATAAAAGTCGGTCTGCCTAAGTTTGATAAAAAGCGGGTTTTTTTGGTCAAAGGACTATATGTATTAAGGATATGCAAAAATACTATTATTTTTTTCAGCAGTTTTTAAACCTGTTGGAATACGGTTTCTTTAACTTAATTATGCACCAAGGCTAACTTATAAATCATAAATTCTTCTACTTTTGTCTTCAATATTTATCTATGTCCAAAAATTTAGTCATCGTTGAGTCACCTGCAAAAGCTAAAACAATTGAAAAGTTTTTAGGGGATAAATTTAAAGTTGTGTCGAGCTATGGGCACATCTCAGATCTTCCTGCAAAAGAGTTGGGGGTAGATGTTACGGGCGACTTTAGTCCAAACTATATTGTTAACGACGACAAGAAAAAGGTAGTGCGCGAGCTACGCACATTGGCTAAAAAAGCAGAAACCATTTGGTTGGCTAGTGATGAAGACCGAGAAGGAGAAGCCATTGCTTGGCACTTGGCACAACAACTCGACTTAAATCAACAGAGTACCAAACGCATTGTTTTTCACGAAATTACAAAGGATGCCATTCAGAATGCCATCAAACACCCAAGATCCATCAATCAGCATTTGGTAGATGCACAACAAGCGCGTCGTGTCTTAGACCGATTGGTGGGTTACGAACTTTCGCCCATACTTTGGCGCAAGGTAAAAGGAGGGCTTTCTGCAGGTCGTGTTCAATCGGTTTCGGTTCGGATCATTGTGGAACGCGAACGAGAAATAGAAGCCTTCACCCCTAAAGCATCGTATAAAATTCAGGCTATTTTTCTTACAAATTCAGGAAAAGCCATCAAAGCATCTTCTGCTGCTACTTACGAAACTGCGGAGGAGGCAAATGCCTTTTTATCACAAAACATCGGTGCTGCTTTTACAGTGTCAAATTTGGAAAAAAAGCCAGCGCGTAAATCGCCAACGGCACCTTTTACCACCTCGACCTTACAACAGGAAGCTTCTCGAAAACTTGGTTTTTCGGTAAGTAGAACCATGTCAAATGCACAGCGTTTGTACGAGGCAGGGTACATCACCTATATGCGAACAGACAGTGTTAACCTTTCTAAGCAAGCCCTAAACGAGGCTCGCGAGGTCATCACCAATTCGTATGGGCCCGAATACGCACAAACACGTGTGTTTAAAACAAAAAATAAGGGCGCGCAAGAGGCGCACGAGGCCATACGCCCAACCAAACTTGCTAGAATGCGTGTTGATGCTGCACCAGATGAGCAGCGACTGTATGAGTTGATATGGAAAAGAACCGTAGCTTCTCAAATGAGCGATGCCAAATTGGAACGCACCGTTATTCAGATTAATGCCGACAAGCACGATAAGAAATTTACCGCTCGTGGCGAAGTGGTTACTTTTGAAGGGTTTCTTAAGGTGTATTTTGAAGGGAAAGACGAAGAGGAAGATGCGCAAGAAGGCTTGTTGCCAAAAGTAACGCAAGGTGAGCAGTTAGACGTCAAAACCATCACGGCGACGGAAAGATTTACCAGACCTCCGGCTCGTTACACAGAGGCTTCTCTTGTAAAGCGTTTGGAAGAACTGGGTATCGGTCGTCCTTCGACCTATGCGCCGACAATTACAACGATTATTAATCGTAAATACATTGAAAAAGGAACTGTTGAGGGCGATGAGAGAAAATTCACCCAACTGGTTTTGACACAAAACGACATTAAAAAAGAAATACTCAGCGAACGTGTTGGTTCGGAAAAGGGTAAATTGGTTCCTACTGACGTAGGGATGCTGGTCAATGACTTTTTGGTAAAGAATTTCCCGCGTGTTATTGACTATAATTTTACTGCTGAAGTGGAGCAAAGTTTTGACTCAATTGCACTTGGCAATGAAGATTGGAAAAGCATGATGAAATCATTTTATAAAGATTTTCATCCTGTTGTTGAAGATGTTAAGGAAAATGCACAGCGCGAAATAGGCGAACGCATATTAGGCGTTGACCCAAAAACGGGACGCCAGCTTAGTGTTCGTTTAGGGAAGTTTGGTGCCATGGCTCAAATAGGGACTGCTGAAGAGGAGGAAAAACCCCTGTTTGCCAGTTTGCACCCCGATCAGCAATTGACAAAAATTACTTTTGAGGAGGCGTTGGACTTATTTAAACTCCCCTTGCATTTGGGTGAATTTGATGCCGAAGCTGTTGAGGTTAACAATGGGCGTTACGGCCCTTATGTGCGTCATGGAAAAACATTTATTTCACTGCCAAAAGGAAAAAATCCGTTGACAACCACGCTTGACGAAGCCATTGAATACATTGAGGAAAAGCGCATTGCCGATGCCCCCATTGCTACTTACGAAGAACTCCCGGTCACCAAAGGCGTTGGACGATTTGGTCCTTTTATCAAATGGAATGGCTGGTTTGTCAATGTTTCAAAAAAATACGATTACGATAATTTGACAGCGGCAGATATTGCCCAATTAATTGAGGACAAGAAGAAAAAAGAAGCAGAACGCATTGTTCACAATTGGGAGGATGAAGGCGTACGAGTTGAAAAAGCACGCTGGGGTAGACACAACATCATCAAAGGCAAGCAAAAAGTCGAACTTCAAAAAACGATTGACGTTTCAGAAATGACGCTAACTCAGGCGATGTCTTATCTTGAGAAACAAAAGCCCAAGAAGAAAAAGCGTACCAAAAAGAAATAAAGGTGGATTTTGACTTTTTAAGTCCTATTGATGATCGACTCCTGGCACACAACCTAATGCTGCCAGAGCAGGTTATCGGGCGCAACCTTCGCATTCATACCCAAAAAGACGGTATTCCAGAACTGACAGATGTGCGTGTTGCTGTGGTATCGCTAGAGCCACGCTTGGTCAAAGGAGAACCATTGCATTTGCGTTTTCGGCAACAATTCTACCAGCTTTTCGTTGGAAATTGGGATTTCACATGTGCTGATCTTGGTGTGTTGCACAGTGGCGACCATCCTAAAGACACCTTATTTGCATTAAAAACATTGGTAAAAGAACTGCATCAGCGCAATATCCTCACTGTCGTTGTTGGGGGAGAACAGGAAAACACCCTTGGCATGTTTAGGGGGCTGAGTGGTATGGACACTTATATAAATCTAACTTCAATTGATGCACGCTTTGATTTTGGTGAGCCTGGCGTTTTGGTTTCAGATGATAGTTATATGTCAAAAATTATTACTGAGAAACCAAATAACTTAAAGCAGTTTACCAATCTTGGTTACCAATCATATTACGTTTCTCAGGAAGAGTTGGATTTAATGCAAAAGCTCTTTTTTGATGCGTATCGTTTAGGTGATATAACGGCTGATTTGCACGAGTCTGAACCGATTTTAAGAGATACAGATATTCTTTCTGTCGATTTGAGCTCCGTAAAAGCAAGCGAATTGGACGATTCCAAAGGATTGCCCAATGGCTTTGATGGCGCACAAATATGTAAGCTTATGCGCTATGCAGGCTTGAGTGATAGACTAAGCGTTTTGGGTGTTTTTAATATTTCAGACAGCCTAAGAACAGACCAGTTACTCGCACAAATGATATGGTATGTGCTTGAGGGATATTGTCATCGCGTGAACGAATATCCGTTTTCAACACACGAAGTTTGCACAAAATTCGTTGTTCCACAAGAACAAGCAGCATTGATTTTTTATAGAAGCGAAAAAAGTCAACGCTGGTGGATTGAGGTTCCAAAAGAAGGTAAACATAATAATAATGACCAAGTTACGTTATTACCATGTGCTGAAAAAGACTACCGATTGGCCCAAAAAGGAGAAGTTCCTAGCCGTTGGTGGAAATCAGTTAAGCGAAGTATGCATTAAATTCCATATTTTTGGTGCAATGCTTTTGTTAAAAGGTAAATAATATTTAAAACTTAATGAAAAAGGTACCGCTATTTTTTCTTGTCGCATTGACCCTAATTGGTTGTGGTAAATCCAACCAGGGTGAGTTGGTCGGTGTGAAGCAAAAGAAGTTTTATCCCCAGAAGCCTCATGGAATGGCTTTAATTCCTGGCGGTTCATATATTATGGGATCGTCTGATGAGGATATTGTTGCTTCCAATGACAATCCAACGCAAACGGTGACCTTGCGCTCCTTTTGGATGGACGAAACCGAAATCACCAATGCTGAATACATGCAGTTTGTGGAGTGGGTTAAAGACTCCATTATCAGAACAGAGCTTGCTAAAGCAGCATTGCTTAATGGTGGTTATTTTTCTGTTTCAGAATTCCCAACATCAGATGAAGAATTTGAAACCAACCCCATACTTGAATATCTGCCGAGTTATGATATGGATGCGCTTGAAAATCAAGATGAAGATGAAAAAAGCGGATACCAACAATATTTAGAAGAGAATTTTTCAGATGTAGTCTCAAACTATTATGAAACAGAAGATGCTCCAGACAACGAATTTCATTATCACCTTCCGCTCAACAAAGATGTAGATATCATTAAAGATCGTGAGGACTACCCAGATGTTGATTATGCGCGTGTTTTTGAAGAGACAATATACTTACCAGAAAAAGAATGGTTTAACGGAGAGCCTGCAATTAATACCAAGCTTCTTAAGTATCGTTTTACAAGTGTTGACTTAAACGACGCCATCAAAAATCCGGATAGCGCTCGATCAAGTTTTGCACGATATGAAGTACATGAAATCTATCCAGACACCACAGTTTGGATTAAAGATTTCAAATACAGTTACAACGAGCCCATGCACAACGACTATTTTTGGCATCAAGCGTATGCTACCTATCCAGTTGTTGGTGTAACATGGAATCAGGCTAGGGCCTTTGCACACTGGCGAACCAAAATGAGAAATGACTATTTGCGCAGCAGAAAAAAGCGTAAGTCTACAACAGGAAAGTTTAGACTGCCTACCGAATCTGAATGGGAATTTGCTGCTCGGGGCGGATTGGAATCTGCTATCTATCCTTGGGGAGGTCCTTACCTTACCGATGACCGTGGCTGTTTTATGGCTAATTTTAAACCCAGACGTGGCGATTATGCTGCTGATATGTCTTTATATACTGTAGAGGCAGACTCATATGAGCCAAACGATTACGGACTATATAACATGTCTGGTAACGTTTCAGAGTGGACACATTCAACCTACACTAAGGATACGTATGATTTTGTCTCATCCGTAAACCCTAACTATGACAACATCACGGATGAACAAAAAGTAATTCGCGGGGGCTCTTGGAAAGATGTGGCTTATTACCTGCGCGTTGCGACAAGAGATTATGAATATGCCGATAGTGCTCGAAGTTATTTAGGCTTCCGTTTGGTAAGAGACTATTTAGGTGCAAACGATACACAACAATAATTGATTATTATGAAAAAAAAGAAATTTCCAATACCTGAAAATATAATTGAGCTTTTATTTGGAGCTGGTGCATCTGTAGTTATTATTGGTGCATTAATGAAAATTACGCATTTCAACTCTGATTTTATTTCAGGAAATACCATGCTTACTATTGGTTTGGTGACAGAGGCTGTTATCTTCCTTATTGCTGGGTTTAGAGGTTATGTATTGTTAAGTGAAGACGCACCTGCCGCTGGTTCTGAAGACGTTACAGACTTATCCGATATTGCTGCTGAAGCAGATGCATTAAAAGCAGCTTATCAGCATGCAACAGCACAACTTGAAACTTTAGGCACTAACCTAAGTAGTGCAGCAAGCGCAACAGGAACATTGGAAGTTCCTGCTGATTTGCCTGAAAATATGACAAGTTTGAATAGCAATGTCGCACAAACAAACCAAGCTTTAGAGCAGTTAGCTGCAGCTTACAGTGCCACAACAGAAGCTGTTGCAACGGAACCAAAAGCACATAGTGAGGTAGTTGCCAATATGAATGCATTGCACGCTGAATTGGCCACAATGAAAAACACGATTGCAGACCTTAATGCCAAATACGCCGACATTTTAGGCGCAATGAAAAACTAAATATGGCTGGAGCTAAACAGGATACTCGGCAGAAAATGATCAATATGATGTACTTGGTATTCATCGCTATGTTGGCGTTGAATATAAGTAAGGAAGTATTGGCTACACTGGGTGTAATTAACGATGATATCGCTGCTGCAACCCATGACTTGGTTATGGACAGTAATGAGAAATACGATTTGTTCAGCAACAACAGTAATAATGAATATTACAAAGTTGCTGCCCGAAGCACCCCTCAAATTCAATCCATAGCTGATGCATACTACAATTACATTGATACGCTGAAAAATCGCTTGATAGACACGGGTGAAAACGGCTATCGTATAAGTCGTGAGGACAGAGCCACTGGCGAAATTGATTCCATTGTAGACTATCAAGTAATGGACAAGTCTCAGTATTTAGACGAGATGTTTTTTGCTGGTGATCAATATTCCGAAGCTGGTCAGGAGTTTGTGGATCAATTTTCAAGTTTTCCTTCTAAAATTCAGCAAGAGCTGGATGCCTTTTTAGCCGCTGATGCGGAAAAAGATCCGCCTACTGAAGACGCGCCGGAAGGTGAGTACGCTGACTTTGACTTTTCTTTCTTAAATGATTTATTCACGCGTTTTGCCTATTCCGAAATGGTTTTAAACAGAGAAGGTAAACAACAACCTTTTCTAGAATACCACTATAAAGGTTTCCCATTAATTGCGTCATTATCTAAACTCACCAAAATCCAATCTGATATTCGATTTGTTGAGAATAAAATTTTGGAGAATATGTTGAGTACCATCAATGCGCACGAGGGTGGACTTAACAAATACCAAACGCTCTTAGAAACGTCTAAATCGTCTTACTACACAAGTGAATTGGTTGATGCCTCTATTGTAATGGGTAAAAAAGATTCGAACTTTAAGCCCAACAGAGTTGAGCTTTCACTTAACGACCAACCCATGCGTCAAGGCCGAGACTTCGAAATTGCTGCAGGCGGTGTTCAACTGAATAAACGCTTTAGTACTCCGGGCTCTTATAAGTTGACCGGAAAGCTCTTTTTTGAGCGTAACAACAAGGAACAATCTGTAGATGTTGCGCAAGTAATATCTGTAATTGACAAGCCCAATGACGCTGTTATTTCTGCTGATCAAATGAAGGTTGTGTATCGCGGTTTGCCTAACGATTTGTCTATTTCAATCCCTGGTATTCCAAACAATAAATTAAGCGTTCGTGCTACGAACGGTAAGGTACGCCGTAACGGATTGAAATTTGAGGCTATTCCAGATGGAGATAAAGTAGGCGAGAGCATGCGTATTTTTGTTTCTGGAGAAATTAATGGGTCGACCATTAATGCGCCTGGACAAGATTTTAGAATTAAACCATTACCGCCTGCACTAGGATCTATTGATTTGGGTGAGCGTCTTGGTAAATTTAACAGTGGTGAAATCATCAGAGAATACGTTCCGGCTGGTACCATTGCCGCTAAATTTCCGGATGACTTTGATTATAACCTAAACGTAACCGTAAAGCGCTTTAATATCAAAGTAGGTAGTAGAGCGGCTATTCCAATTAATTCTAATAGAATTAAAGACTCCCGTGTTATTCGGTCTTATTTGGAGAATGCATCACGTGGAGATATTATTTTCGTTTATAATATTGAAGCTCAGGTAAAAACGGAAACCCAAGTTATAGATGATATTAAAGTAACAGACTTTGCCTTAACCATTAAGTAATGAAAAAGTATTTAAATCCTGTTTTCTTGTTTATGTGCTGCAGCATGTTCTTGCAAGCGCAAGTCAATGTGCTCAACGCTGACCAGCCAAGTGAAATAGGTGTGTTGTCAGATGAGCAAAAGTTAGAATTATCAGAGAAAAAGTATTTGCAGTATCCTTATATAGATGATAAAGACATCATGTGGAGTAAGGTTGTCTATGAAGAAATAGACTTATCTGAAAAATTTAACCACCCTTTGTTTTTTCCAAAAGACGGGCTGTATACTAGCGAACGGAAGTCACTATGGCGCACCATTAGTAATGCCATTTTAACGGGAAAAGTTGACAAAATATACAATGACGCCAATCCTAACTTTACAGAGCTTTTTGATAAGGAAACTTACTTAAAGCGTTTGGAAAATAGAGATGGACCTGAAGTTGTACCCTTAAAGTCTATGGATATCACTTCTTATAAAATCAAGGGTATTTGGTATGTCGATAAACGTATTGGTGAAATGCGCTACCGATTGTTGGGTATTATGCCTCGTGGAAAAGACATGAACAATTTAGCCAATGATGAACCCGTTGATTTGTTCTGGTTATGGTATAAAGATTTACGTCCCATCCTTCACGCACAACTCGTTTTTGATGATAGGAACAATGCAAGTCGTGTTACTTTTGATCAACTACTAACATCAAGAAGATTTACTGCGCGTATATATGCCCTTGACAATGTCTTTAACGACAGACCGGTTGATCAATATGTCGACGACCCATTTATGCAGTTGATAGAGTCGGAGCGTCTTAAAAACGTAATTCGAGACTTTGAGCAAGACCTTTGGTCTAACTAATGAATCTAAACCCACAACTGTGGGTTTTTTTATGCAACATGACGTACTTATTGTAGGCTTTGGTCTCGCCGGTTGGGCGCTGACTGAGGTTTTAAAGCAAGAGGGAAAGTCATTTGTTGCTTTCGATGCAGAAAAAAAATCCAGCTCTAGTGTAGCTACGGGCATTTACAACCCCCTTGTTTTAAAGCGATTTACCGCTATTTATCATGCCCAAGAACTAATGGATTTCTCCATTCCTTATTATGCTAACACAGCAAATGGCAACTTTCAGCATCCCATGTCCATATACCGTGTGTTTGCTAAAGCCGCTGAACAAAACAATTGGATGGAGGCGTTAGATAAGCCTGCTTTAAGCCCCTATATGGTCGGCACCATACATTACCATGGTATTAATAATATCGCAGCACCTCATGGTTTTGGTGAAGTGCAGCAAACGGGTAGGATATACACTAACGGTCTTTTGCGTCATGCAAGCAGCGAACTCACACGAAGCAGTGCTTTCGTTCAAGAACAATTTGACTATCACGCTTTAAAAATCACAAGCGAAGGCGTTACTTATAAGCAATGGAGCGCCAAACATATTGTTTTTGCTGAAGGTGTTGGCGTCAAGCACAATCCTTGGTTTACCTCACTTCCAATTGTTCCCAATAAGGGGGAGTGGTTAGAGGTTTCATGTAAGGGGCTTCAACTGTCACAGATGATCAAGGGGAGTGTGTTTATTGTGCCCTTGGGGAATGAAAGGTATCGCGTAGGGGCTACCTATGCGCGTGCTTTTGAAAGCCTTGCACCCACAGCCGAAAACAAAGCGTGGTTAATGGATCAGTTTAAGAAATATACCGACTTGTCTTTTGAAGTCTTGTTTCATGGCGCTGGATTGCGCCCTACAGTTCCAGACCGACGCCCTATTGTGGGTATACATCCCCAATTTCCTTCGCTAAGCTGTATAAATGGGCTGGGTTCACGTGGGGTGCTGTGGGCGCCCTATCTCGCAAGCCTCTTGGTTAAGCACCTTTATGCAAGCGCTTTTTTACCAGATGAACTCCAGCTAAGACGTTTTATGCGTACATAAAAAGGGCTACCTTATTAACAAAATACGTTATTTTTACCTAAAATGGTTGATTAATGCACTTTGGTCTTACTTTTTCTCGTCGAAGGGGAATTCTTTAAGCACATGTATAATCATCACATTATGAGTTAATTACATTTATATTAAAATTTTTTATGACAGAATTCGGATTAGAATTTCATAAAATTTTAGAATATGTGAATAAAACGTGCATTTTAATGTCACTTACAGGTTAGATATGCACTTTTTTTATTAACTTTAGAAAAATTAAATAATTATGGCTTACTCATTTCAAAACAGTAAAGGTAAAACGTATTACCTTCACACTAAAGATGTAACACTCAAAGGAGGAAGAAACCAAACCATCTATTACTTCGCTAAAGATCAACGCGACAACGCTTGTGATTTGCCAGCTGGTAAGAAGGTAGTTGAAAACGAACGTACGGGACTTCCTTTCGTAAAATCTGCTTAATTTATTAAGCATTTGAAAAATTGAAACCCTGCCAATTGGCAGGGTTTTTTTTATGCCCTTATTGCTGACAACGCCAGCAACCAAAGCTGCTGTTAAATATAGAGTCAAACGTGTAGGTTAGCGTGACTTCATGAACGCCATGTGTTCCCATCAATCCACTTAAATTAACATCATAGGAGTAGCCTACTTTTATAAAGTCCCATACAAATCCTGTTGTGAGGTTTATTGAATTTAGTGCATGCGATTGGTCATCATACTTAACAGGGCTTGTGGCTAGTATTGCTCCCATAGTTAAGCCACTTTCTAACTCAACCTCGGCCCCAAAATCCAACCGCTTGTAAACGCCTTGATTCATGAAATTCATCATAAATCGTATTTGTGCTTGTTCCCAAGTGTAAAATATGTTGTCTAATTGGTAGCTCAATCCAGCCTGTACGCTTACGAAAATATCGAGCTTTTCATTTCCGTTGTATTCAAACGAAATGTTAGGTCTGTTTAAATGCCTTGCGCCAACCCCTAACCAAAAGTTATCATTCATGATTAAACCGCCAACAGAAAAATCAAAGAAGTTCGATGTTGAGTTCAGCAACGCAGGATCTGCTGATTGCAGATTGATGATGCTATTTGGGATGTCAATTTGATCTTCCAGTAATAAGGAGTCAAAGCTGAAGTCCTTGTTTCCAAATCCAAAACTTAAACTAGGAATAAATACCCATTCAGCACTTAACGGAACGCGATAGGCATAGTTTAAGGTTGCCTGCGTAAAACGATAGCGTGTATGGGTTTCTAATAAATTAAGCATCGATATGCCAAAACCACTGTTGATGTTATCTACATATGCGTTAAAGTTCGCAAATTGAGAAGATAGATTATAGTTTAAGCCTGCCCATTGGCTTCTGTGTGCTACGTTTACTTTTGTGCTGCCATTCACGGCTGCAAATGATGGATTTAATGTTTCTGGCACATTGAAAAACTGCGTAAATATTGGGTCTTGACCCCAGCCAATCCATCCTGTACACACCACTAAAATTAAAATAATTTTTTTCATTTGATAAGTGTGAAAGGTCCTGATTGTTGAATCGCTAAATCATTTCTCGCCGTAGCTGTGAGTTGGTAAATGTAATTGCCATTCTCAATGGGTTTTCCATTTACAGTTCCATCCCAACCTATGAATGTATTTGTCGTACTGCTTTCTACATATAGCAGTCCACCCCAAGTATCGTATATCTCCAGCCTAACTTCTTTCATGCCAAGGTATACAGGTCTAAAGGTATCATTAACACCATCATTGTTTGGCGTAAACGCATTGGGCATTTCAATTTCATAACCGCGTCCTACAATTATGGTATATGAAACGGAGTAGGAACAATCGTAAGCATAGCCTACAGTTAACGTTATTTGGTAGGTGCCTTCATTTACATAAGCATGTGTTGGATTTTCGTCTGTCGAGGTGTTTCCGTCACCAAAGTCCCAGCTGTAACTCAGATGGTCAGCTGTTGACGTGTTTGTAAATGAAATGGCATCGTTGATAGCCCAAATATTAAAGTCCGTATAAAAGGATGAATTCATGCTGAAATCTGCATCTCCTAAATACAGTAGGTCAACAGGAACAATAACGGATGTTGTACAGCCGATACTATCTGTTATTGTAGCAACCGCATTTCCATTGACGCTGGTCCGCATAATGGTCGGATCACTGATGTCCACATTGCCATAGGACCATGATATGGTATGTGGCGGGAATCCTCCTGTAATAAATAGTTCGTTTACTTGAACCACGTCCTTAGTAGTACAGTTTGCTTCAATAGTACTAACAACACTAGCGGCTAGTGGTGTTTGTCTTATGATTGTAAAATTCTCAGTTATTTGGCAGCCATTCGCATCTGTAACCGTAACCGCATAGTTTCCAGCTGGGATGGCGGTTAAATCTTCTGTTGTTGCACCATTGTTCCATGAAAAGCGTAGCGGTAATGTGCCTCCAGCAACGGTAAGATCTATCGCCCCACTGTTGGGATCAGTACAATCAAATGCATCTGTCGTTACACCCGATGCTTGAATTCCAAGAGGTTCGTCTATAACATACGTTTCTGTTTGTATACAACCATCGGCGCCTGTTATGGTAACGTCATACACACCTGGACCTAAATTGTTTCGTTGTAAGCCAGCAGTGGGGTCATCGTTCCAACTTAGCACCAGCGGCGCTACACCTCCTATAACGGTAAGGTCAATAGACCCGTCATTTGCGCCAAAACAACTGATGTCTGTTTTGGTCCCAATGATATCAAATATTGGCGCATCCACAATCGTAATATTCTCAGTATGTGTACAGTTGTTGCCATCTATTATCGTAGCGGTGTAGGTTCCTGGAGACAAATTAGTCCTTGTCGTACCATTTCCTAAATCACTCCATGTAAGTTGATAAGGTAATACACCCCCTGTTGGGTTTATGGTAATGCTTCCATCATCGTAATCATAACAACTGATGTCTGTTTTTGTGGTGTTAAATATCACCGCTGTTGGTTCTGTTAAAATCGCTTGAAGGGTTTCTGAACATCCGTTGGCGTCCGTAATTGTGAGATTATAAGTACCTGCAGGGATATTCGCTAAATCCTCTGTGATGTACGTAGTACCTGAGTCATGCACCCAATTGAACTGGTAATCTGCGGCAACGCTGGTAAAGGGCGTACCACCACTTACAGTGATGTTTATAGCACCAGTACTGGCTCCATTACATAATATGTCCGTTGTGCTGTCAAGTGAAACTTGTAGGCCCAAAGGTTCACTAATCACATAGGTTTCGGAAATAGAGCAAGAGTTGGTTCCTGTGTCTTCAATCACTAACACATATTGACCTGCATCTAATGCACTTAAATCATCCGTAGTGGCAAAGGGGTTTCCATCCTTTGTCCAATTGTAAGTATAATTACCTAAACCTCCGGTAACACTAACACTAACCGCTCCATCATCTGCTTGGAAACAACTCATGTCTTGGAACAAATCAGTAGTAATGCTCAGCGCATTTGGCTCAGATAAGACAATCACTTCATTTACAGCACAATTCCCAGTTGCATCAGTTGCATTTAAGGTGTATGTGTCCGCGAGCAGATTAGTCTCATTAATTGTTGTGCCTTGACCAGTAGTTACAATAGTTCCTGAACTATTTGTCAAGATGTAGTTGTAATAAGCAGTTGGAAGCCCTTCATCAAAGGGTGTTCCGCCACTTAAGGTAACATCAATAATCCCCTCACTGCTACCAAAACAACTCAATTCAAAAGTGCCATTAGGTCCCGTGTATGAAGAAGTACTAAGGCTTGCAGTAAAAGTACTCGTCGGCTGACTGATGATAATATTAGTTACCACCACCGCAGTTCCATTTGCATCGGTTACCGTTGCGTTGTAATCTCCAGCGGCAAGGTTTTCAAATCGGTAAAGCAGTGCAGTGGTATTGGTTGTTTCAACAACAGCTCCTGCCAGGCTAAGGGTATAGTCATAGGGTCCAACCGATCCTTGTGTGATGTCAATTTGAATGACGCCCGTGCTATCGCCAAAGCAGTCTACGTTTTGATGTTGTGCAATGGCTTCAGACACGACTAGTTCGTTGGGTTCGGTAAGGGTGAAGGACAGGGTTTCAGGACAACTATTAGCGTCTGTTACGACAACAGTATACGTACCTGCGGTAAGCCCGCTAGGGTCTTCAAGTGTTTCTTGCCCTGTTGGTATGACACCGTCGGCTGTTGACCATAAATAATCATATACTTGCGAGTCAATACCCCCCAGTACAGTAAGATCAATGCTACCGTCAGCAAGCTCAAATCCAGAGACTTCAAAGCCGTTGTAGTTAGATGTAGTACCCGAGAGTACCATATCGGTTGGTTGTGTAATGCTGTAAGTTGCACTAATATCACAATTAGCTGTATTGTCGGTTACCACTACCGTGTAATCACCCGGCGCCAAAGCGTTTAAGTCAGGACTGTTGATGGTCGACAAGTCTGTGCCATTTGAAGCGGTCCAATTGTAGGTGTATGGTGGCGTTCCACCACTAATAACAAGCGAAACGGTTCCATCATCTGCTCCAAAACAACTGATGCCAAAACCGTTAAAGTCAGACACAGTCTCACTTGTAAAAGCAAGCCCACTTGTCGGCTGACTGATGATAATATTAGTTACCACCACCGCAGTTCCATTTGCATCGGTCACGGTAGCGTTGTAATCTCCAGCGGCAAGGTTTTCAAATCGGTAGATCAGTGCAGTGGTATTGGTTGTTTCAACAACAGCTCCTGCCAGACTAAGGGTATAGTCATAGGGTCCAACCGATCCTTGTGTGATGTCAATTTGAATGACGCCTGTGCTATCGCCAAAGCAGTCTACGTTTTGATGTTGTGCAATGGCTTCAGATACGACTAGTTCGTTGGGTTCGGTAAGGGTGAAGGACAGGGTTTCAGGACAACTGTTAGCGTCTGTTACGACAACAGTATACGTACCTGCGGTAAGCCCGCTGGGGTCTTCGAATGTTTCTTGCCCTGTTGGTATGACACCGTCGGCTGTTGACCATAAATAATCATATACTTGCGAGTCAATACCCCCCAGTACAGTAAGATCAATGCTACCGTCAGCAAGCTCAAATCCAGAGACTTCGAAGCCGTTGTAGTTAGATGTAGTACCCGTAAGTACAATATCGTCGGGCTGGGTAATGGTGTAGGTCTCTGTTAAAGTACAAGAGCCCGTACCGTCTGTAATAACAACTTGATATCTTCCAACCCCTATTCCCGAAAGGCTATTTGTAGTCTCCTGTCCTGCCGGTATGGGAGATGCAGATGGTGAAGTCCATTGATAGGTGTAGTAAGGATTTCCACTACCATCAATAAATGGTGTTCCGCCACTAACAGAAATACTTAAATCTGCGTCTATTTCCCCAAAACAACTAATATTAAAACCATTAAAATCAGTTGTTGTTGCAGTTGCAGTAATCGGTGCGCTAGGCTGTACTATTGCTTGTATTGCAGATGTAAAACTACAATTGTTTCCGTCGGTAACAGTTACGGTATACGAGCCAGCAGGTAAATTCTCAAATTGTTGTGTTAGTTGTGTTGTAGCTTCAGAAGCGGTATATCCAGAAGGAATGTTCGCACCTGTCAACACATAGGTATAGGTAATGCCGTCTACAGAACCACTGTTGTCAATAGTTGTTTGAATGGCACCTAATGAACCATCAAAACACGGATTATCCTGTGTAACGATAGCCGTACCATCAAGGATCCTAGGCGCTATTAAGCTAAAACTTGCTGATGTAGAGCAGTTGTTATCATCTGTTAATGCCAAAGTGTAATCTCCAGCTATAAGTCCGGTTAGGTTCTGGTCTGCTGTTTGTCCAGCGGGAACAACACCCCCGTTTGATGCAGACCATTGGTAGGTAAATGGCCCAGTTCCGCCACTTGGCGTAATATTGATAAATCCATCACTGTTGCCATTACAGCTGATGTTGATGGTACTTCCTGATCCTGAATCAAAAGATGAAACAGTTGGGGTTATTTGTAGCGGGTTTGGTTCTGTAATTTCATACGACTGATTGATATCACATCCGTTGTCATCGGAAATGGCAACGTCATAAATTCCTGGAGGTAATCCAGTTAATGAGGCAGTTGTTTCCTCACCAGCTTGAATGGTTCCAGTTGAAGTAGTCCAGTTAAAATAGTAAGGGCCTGTGCCTCCAGCTGTGTTCAATAATATAGTCCCATCACTATCGTTAAAACATGTAACATTACTTAACGATGCCGTTGCGGTAAGCTGTGTGGGTTGGGTAACTGTGGCAGAGGCCGTTGAAGCACATCCAGCATCACCTGTGGCGCTATTGGCATCTGTTATGGAAAAGGTATAGTTTCCAGCAATAAGTCCGCTAAAGCTAAAATTACCGCCATCCGTATTCACATTTATAGATGTTCCTGAAATGTCATTAATAATGGTATATGGTGCGGTTCCACCAGAGATAGTTCCATCAATAACGCCATCGGCGTCATCAAAACAGGCGAGTGCAAAATCGCTGATGGTATGAGTGATGGCTTGTGGTTCAGAGATGATTTGATTAACCTCTGTTACAATGGATGCACAGTTGTTGGTGTCTGTAACGGTGAGTGTATAGACTGCAGCCGATAGCCCAGTAAAGCTATACAGATTGCCGTTAATATTGTTGGGTGTTATCGGGTTGCCATTCAAAGAAAAAGTATAAACAGGCGTACCACCACTTACTTCTGCTGTAAGGCTCCCGTCGTTGCCGCCATTACAAGAGACATCAACAAAAGAAGTGCTTCCAAGGCTTAATTGTGTGGGTTCAGTAATCGTATATGTATCAATAAATGGACAGCCATTATCGTCTACAACCGTAACTTGGTAGTCGCCAGCGGGTAATCCTGATAGCGCACTAGATGTTTCCTGACCTGTTGGAACAATGCCTCCATCCGATGCCGTCCAAGAAAACGTGTAGGGAGCAGTACCACCATTAGGGGCAACAGTAATTTCGCCATCGTCAGACTCAAAACAAATACTATTCAATATGTTTGCCGTAGCCGTAAGCTCGGTAGGTTCTGTAACATCTGCTGATGCTGTAGCGGTACATCCAGCCCCACCACTACTACTTTCTGCATCTGTAATACTAAACGTATAGTTATCCGCAACTAGCGATGAAAAGTTAAATGTTCCTCCATCAAATGAAACGGTTCGAGATTCAGCTGTTTGATCATTTGTAACGATGTAAGGAGCTGTTCCACCAGTAATGGTACCTGAAACTACTCCGTCAGAATCTCCAAAACAGTTTAATTCAAAATCACTAATGGTGATGTTTATTGGATCAGGCTCATTTATAATTTGTACAATTCCTGACGGTGCAGCCGTGCATTGATTGTCGTCTTCTACTGAAATTACATACGTGCTTGCAGTTAGGTTTGTAAAAGAATACAAGTCCCCATTTTTTATGGGAGTTATATTAACACCATTTACACTAAAGGAATAGGGCGGGGTGCCTTCCATAACTTCAACAACAATCACACCGTCATCACCGCCGTTACAAGAGACTTCGGTTGATGTGCTGTAGCTGAGTAAAAGTTGATTGGGTTGTGTGATTGTGTAAGTATTGTTGTATTCACAGTTGTTAGCATCTGTTATGGCTACACTATAGTCTCCAGGAGATAGATTTGTCAATGTATTGCTCGTTCCTTGACCGGTTGGTATTCCGCCACCATTGGAAGCGGTCCAAGAAATATTGTATGGGGGTGTGCCACCGGTGGGCGTTATTTGTATGTTTCCATTATCTGCCCCAAAACAGCTAACGTCGTTAACAATAGCATCTTCATCGAGAACAATCAATTCATCTGGTTCTTCTATGATGACCTCATAGTTGATGATACACGAAGTGGTTCGTGTAGGATCAAAATCAAAATTGCCTAAGAAGATATTGTTGAGTGGTTCATCAAAAAATGTTAATTGGTAGCTGCCTGCTGCCAAGTTGGGTAAATTTATGTTTTGACCGTTACCAATATCATAATAGACTCCGTTTGATGTATTCAGTGATGGGAAATTACTTAATGCAACATTGTTGTTTGTGGTGCTGTTGGTTAGTTTAAATTTATAATCTGCACCCCAACCTCCGCTAACTGAAAATGAAATGCTACCTGTCTCACCGAAACATATCGGGTCTACTTTGGATGTGGTTACGGAAATGGCAATAGGGGCATCAATGACAACTTCTTTAGTTCCAGTGCAACCAAAAAGATCCTCCCATTCAAAATTATATGTCCCAATACTTAAGTTTTCAAATAGAATAAATGTTTCGCCCTGTGCTGTGTCTCCTGGGTTAGGAGGGGTTGTACTACTTACGGGGTTGCCATTACTATCATTAAGTACATATGAGTAAGGACTGGTTCCGTTGTCAAAATACAATAGTATTGCTCCAGAGTTTGTATCATCATTACAGATAAGCCCAGAAAATAAATCTCTTGCAGCAAGGTCAAAGGACTCACTTAATACATATTCGCCTGATATTACTTCAGCTGTATCTTGGTTCGTAACAACAACCCTGTATTCACCAGGCGCTATATTGTTAATTGTTCGAAATGTCTGACCGTTCAGCAAAACAAAGTTGCCAGTTCCGTCATTTATATACCATTGGTATGAGGCATTTGGTACGCTTACAGAAATTTCTATATAGCTCATGCACGCATTTACAACTACTTGGGTAATGGTAAAGTCATCTTCTTGCGCATGAACATACTGAGGAGTTGTGAGTGCAAATAGGAATAAAATCCCCAGGAATGAATAAATTTTCTTCAATTTAGCCATTGTGTGTTTAAAGATGATTTAACAAATGTACAATTTAAATAAGTCAGAAATATTATTTTAAATTTAACTAACTTTTGAAATGCAATTTTTAGCATTAATATCAAAATTCAAGCCACAAAATGGAATCTATATTTTTTGTTTATATACTTGACTGAAAAATGATTCAGAACCAAACACTTTTTAATTTGACTTTTTCAAAAGCATATTAAGTCATGTCTCCACATAACGTCATTATTTAAATATTGTTTTTTTGACAGTTGATTAAGATGCTTTTGCACTGAAAAAACAACTCCTCGCGTTTAAGCTTTCTTCTTATTTTATTTTCGGTATTTACTAGGAATGCGCAAAGCTTTGTCGTAAAATGCAGGGTCTTTTATAACGGCGGCCCATTGGCAGCCGCAAACATTTATCTCAATACAACTGCTATGGGCATAACTAACAACCTAAAAGCCGCATTTCCATTTCTACGGATGTTAGGTCTCCTAAGCTCACCATATCAAACATAGGCTATAAAACCAAAAGGAATTTGCAGGCGTGGTATTGGAGCTAAAGACCTCGCTACATACAGTTTATCAAAAAAACATAGTAGGTGAATAGTTTAGCTAACTGTTTTTTTTATATTAATTCTGGTATGATACGAGATTACCTAAAACAACAATTTCTTATTTTTAATACATGAAATCAACACAATCCAATAAAACAGCCATTGCCATTATCGCAGGCTTGTTTTTTATTTTCGGCTTTATCACTTGGGTGAACGGGGCATTGATCCCGTTCATGAAAACCATTAATGAGTTAACCGAAGCCCAGTCTTATTTGGTAGCCTCAGCTTCCTATATATCTTTTGTGGTTATGGCATTGCCAGCATCTTATTTATTGCGGAAAATAGGCTACAGAAAAGGCATGTCCATCGGACTGTTCCTTATGGCTGCTGGTGCTTTGGTATTTATTCCTGCAGCCGAAGCCAGAACCTATTGGATGTTTTTAGCGGGTATATTTATTCAAGGAACGGGGATGACCGTATTGCAAACGGCTGCCAATCCCTATATAACGATTTTGGGGCCCATTGAAAGTGGTGCAAAACGCATTGCTATTATGGGAATAGCCAATAAGGTTGCTGGCGCGCTAGGTTCTGTTATTTTTGGTGCTATTCTCTTAAATGGAATAGATGAGGTCAAAAATGTTATAAGTCAAGTTTCTTCTGAAGAAAAAGCAAGGCTTTTAGACCAAATGGCCGATAGTGTTTTTATGCCCTATATGGTCATGGCAGCCGTTTTATTTGTGCTGGGCTTGTTGATGCGCCGCGCGCCACTTCCTCACGTGGAAGCGGAAGCTAGTGCTGAAGAAGAAACGCAATCTGGAGGTAAAAAAACCATTTTTCAATACCCACACCTTTGGTTTGGGATGCTTACCCTCTTTGTATATGTAGGCGCTGAGGTGATAGCCGGAGATACCATTATCGCCTATGGGCTTGCTCTAGGCATATCGGCAGCAAAAGCCAAATTCTTTACCACCTTTACGCTGATGGCGATGGTGGCTACTTACGCACTAGGCGTTGTGCTAATCCCAAAATATTTAAGTCAAACGAAGGCCTTGCAAATCAGTGCTGTGATTGGACTTGTTTTGAGCTTTTGTATCATTAGCACTACTGGATTTACATCAGTTCTTTTTGTAGCAGCATTAGGTATTGCCAATGCACTGGTTTGGCCTGCGGTATGGCCCTTGACGTTAGACGGTCTTGGCAAACACACCAAAACGGCTGCGGCCTTGCTTATCATGGCCATTTCGGGCGGTGCCATCATTCCACCATTATACGGGCGACTCGTCGATAGTGGAAAAGAAGCGCTTATCGACTCGGGGCTTGAAGCTGCAGATGCATTGGCACTGGCAGCAAAGGAGAGTTATTATATCCTTATTCCCTGTTATGCCATTATTTTTGTTTTTGCCGTATGGGGACAACGACTTAAGAAATAAGTTTTAGAAAAATATTTTAACTTCAACACATGAAAAATAACACTTACTGGAAAAAAAATATCCAGTACATCAGCATACTACTCTCCCTTTGGTTTATTGTTTCTTTTGGCTGCGGGATCTTATTTGTAAAACAATTAAATACGATTCAAATTGGCGGTTTTAAACTCGGGTTTTGGTTTGCACAGCAAGGTTCCATTTTTGGATTTGTGATCATCATCTTTACCTATATCTTCCTTATGAATCGTTTGGATAATAA
>CBFHKZ010000005.1:0-141512 GCA_965656545.1 Flavobacteriaceae bacterium | reverse complement strand
TTATTATCCAAACGATTCATAAGGAAGATATAGGTAAAGATGATGATCACAAATCCAAAAATGGAACCTTGCTGTGCAAACCAAAACCCGAGTTTAAAACCGCCAATTTGAATCGTATTTAATTGTTCTACAAATAAGATCCCGCAGCCAAAAGAAACAATAAACCAAAGGGAGAGTAGTATGCTGATGTACTGGATGTTTTTTTTCCAGTAAGTGTTGTTTTTCATGTAATTTTTATAGAAAAATTTAATTAGTAATTATTAAAGTTAGTGTAGAATTTATTACGAAGAAAAAATAATTTCAAAAAAACTAGCAGGTATACAGGAGAGAAATATGTTCTCAAAGTATACCCACTAGTTAAAACTAAACATGATTTTATTATTTATGCCAAACCGTAGCTCAATGAACTATGATAGCATGATAACTTAATTAGATTCATATGAATCTAATTATAACCTGAGTTTTGAGTCAAATTTGGATTGTTTCCTCGCTCTAGATCAGGAATTGGAAATAACAAATGCTTTTCCTGAAGTGCTTTATTTGAGCTAAGAATAGTATGCCCAACAAAATCATCAAAATCACCTGTTACACTATTAAACGCTTTTCTAAGTCGAACCATATCAAACCAAGCTTTACGCTCATAGCATAACTCATGCCATCTTTCTTTCCAAACCATTTCTCTGAACGCGTCTTTTGATAAAGTGGTTGGAGTAGTTAGCCCAGCTCTATCTCGAACCATTTTAACAGCATCAATAGCAGCTGCAGTTGGTCCAGAAACCTCATTTGAAGCTTCAGCGTAAATTAGCAATACCTCAGCAAAACGAATAACAGAAAAATTCAGAAAGTCACCTAGGCCATTTCCATCAACCGTATCACTTCCGAAATTAGCTACATTAAAGGCTTTAAAAATATGAGGACCACCTAAGTCAGTAAGGGCACCAGTTCCACCTACAAAGTAATCAGTATAAAACCATCCCTCACGATTTACTTTTCGCAAATCTCCGCTTTCAAATGAGTTATAAAAATTCGTTTCAGGTAAATTTGTTTGCCATCCTACAGCACCACCTTTAGTAATGTTTTTCTGAGGTAGAAAACTTAATGATTCGTAGTTTGCACTGACATTCGGCGCATATTGTATACTAAAAATGTGTTCAACTGTGTTTTCATTACTTTCTAAAGATATTTCTCCATAGGTATCAAATAAACCAAGTGAAGGTATATTCATGACTTCTTTGGCTTTAGTTGCCGCATCTGTATAATACTCGGTTTTGTTTAGGGGGTATCCCGCCATAGTTAAATAAACTTTGGCCAATAGCGACTTCACAGCAGCTAAAGAAACTCTACCATTACTTTCAGTTCCGCTTAGTCCTGATGTTTCGGAAAATTTCAAATCAGAAATTATTTGATCGTATACAACACTTTGATCAGTTCGTTTAGGATAAAAATTATCAGAACCGGTACCTACAGGAGTAGTAATTAAGGGAACATCTCCCCATATTCTAACAGCATTAAAATAAGCCCAAGCTCGAAGGAAATAGGCTTCTCCTAAAATTTGCTTTTTTCGTTCCTCAGACATAAAAATAGCTGGAACATTTTCAATTACCATATTTGCATTACCAACAAGCTTATAAATCCCTGCCCAAACACTTCTGGCATGTATTAAATCAGAAGTATAAGACAATGATGCTAAACTATTCAAGTCTGGATTACTAGAGCTATTATTTACTGACTGTCCTGAAACAGCTTCCAATAAGTGCCAATTACTAGAATTTCCTCCAGAAAATCCGCCGAAAACATCTCTTGTGGTCGCATAAACTGCGTTTAAAGCAGATTCAGCGTGAGTCCCTGTTTTGTAAAAAGAATTTGGATTTAAAGAGGATTGGTTGTCTTCCTCTAAAAAATCTGAGCAACTAAATATAGTTGTGGTTATGAGCGCTAAAGTGAGTGCTCTATATGTATCTTTTAGTTTAAAAAATTTCATGAGTTATGATTTTAAGTTTCTTGTTATTAAAGTCCAATTTGTAATCCAATAGCAAATGTTGATGCTCTTGGATAATCGTACCACTTCACCCCTTGTGAAGCAACTCCACTACCCCCAAATGCATTTTTATCATCTACTTCAGGATCACCCATTAAATCCTTATTCATCAATAAAAAGAAATTCTGAGCCGAAGCATATATTCTTAAATTATTTAGGTTGATGCGCTGAAGCAATTCAGGATTAAATGTATACCCCAGAATCAAGTTATTTCCACGAATGAAAGAACCATCTTTCACCATGTGAGAATCGTATCGTGACACATAACCAGCAGAGGAGTTTCTTAGTTGTGGAATCATTGTGTCTTGATTATTTGGTGTCCAAGCATCTAATACCGTTATATAATTATTTGCTCTTCCAACTTCATTTTCACCCTGATGTAATGCAAGGTCAGCAACATCATTACCAATGGAATATTGAATATCAAGGGTAAGATCAAAGTTTTTATATGTAAAATAATTCACAAAGGTCCCATAGGCATCGGCATATCCATTCCCAATTATGGATCTATCTTCGTTGTCAATAACATAATCACCATTGAAATCTTTATGCTTTACGTCTCCAGGCAATAAACCATATTTAGCAGCCTCTGCAGCTTCAGCTGTACCCCAGACTCCTAATCGTGTAAATCCATACATAGAACCCATAGCTTCACCAATTCTAATGATCGAACCACCACCTAGATAATTTCCTGATGAAACTCCAAAAATATCGGACGGTGAAGCGAGTGAAAGTACTTCATTAGTATTCATCGAAATATTAAAAGTTGAATTCCAAGTAAAGTCAGGAGTATCAATATTTATTGTATTTAAACTCAATTCGAACCCTTTATTTTCCATTGATCCAATATTTTGAGTTAAGACACTGAATCCGCTTGTTTGTGGAATTGGAGCATTCAACAGCATATCAGTTGTTTTTCTGTTGTAATAGTCTAATTCCAAATTGACTCTGTTATCGAATAGACCTAGTTCAACACCAATATCATACTGTGTAACGACCTCCCACCTTAAATCAGAATTTTCTAATGTTAACAAGCCAGTTCCTGGAGCTGAAGCACTTCCAAAACCGGCAGTATAGCCAGGGATATTACTTCCGCCAATAAGGGGTCCAGCACCCAGTTGAGCTTCCGAAGAGTAAGCGGGTATACTTGAGTTTCCTGTTTGACCATAACTCGCTCTAAGTTTAAGGTTTGAGATTACAGTGTTATCGGCAAGAAAGTCTTCTTCAGATATTTTCCAGGCAGCTGCTGCAGATGGGAAAAATGCCCATTTATTTGCTGCGCCAAACTTAGAAGATCCATCTGCTCTTGCTGTAAATGTAAAGAGATATTTGTCCTTAAGGTTATAATTGATTCTTGTGAAAAAGGAATTAAGCGATTCAGCTGCCATAGATGATGCTGAATTTTTAAAAGATGCAGCTCCTAGGTTGTTAGGGCCGTAACCATCTGAAGGGGTACCATATCCATCCCCTTGTAAATAATTTTGGTCCGTTTGTTGCCATGAAGCCCCTAAAAGAGCTGTAAACGAATTATTTTCATCAATTTCTTTTGTATAAGTCAAATAGTTTTCAATCGAATAAAATACATTTCTTGATTGACCTTGAATCGCCCCATTATTTCCACCATTGAAATATCCTGGGAAAAATATTTTTCTTCCTTGATTTAGTACATTTGAAGCAACAACTGTTTTCATTTCTAAATCCTTAGAAAAGTTAATATTTGTAAAGAAGCTACCTGTAAAATTGTGACTATCAGTATTGTAATCACGATCTTTTAAATCCATTACTGGATTATACATAAAATCACCTGACATAGCAGTACCTTGACCATATTCTAAATTAGTTGCATAATTTAAAAACCATGGAGGGAAGAATGGATTGTTTCCAGTTGCATATTGAACTGGCATAAATGGGAAACCTCTAGTTGCATTTGCAAACACCCACTCGCCAGTATCTTGAAATCTTTCTTGTCTAATGCTAAAATCTACTGTACCACCTATTTTTAACCATGAATTAACTTCACTCTCAATGTTGAATCTTGTGGAATATCTTTTTACATAAGAATTTATAAGAAGACCTCTTTCGTCTCTTAAACCAACGGAAGCATTAAAAGTTGTCTTTTCGTTACCACCAGAAAATCCTAGCTGATGATTTTGAGATACCCTGTGTTGTCTAATTACATCATACCAATCTGTATCATAATTAGCTTTACCATTAGCATCAAAAAGCTCATTCACTAAATCTCCGAGAAAAGCACCTGCTCTTTTTTGATCAGGTTCTTGGTTAGCATAGTTTCCGGCTGCCCATCCCGCAGGATCAAATTTTTCAGAATTTTCCCAAGCTAATTGTTCCACCATTTGAAATTGTTCTGAATTCAATAAATCGGGGGTCGAATTTGGACCATAGGTGTTTATGAAAAATTCGGAATTATAGGTAAACTTAGTATCTCCGGATTTTCCTTTTTTTGTTGTTACTAATATCACTCCATTTGCACCTCTAGCTCCATATATAGCCGTTGCCGAAGCGTCTTTTAAAACCTCTATTGAGACAATGTCAGCAGGATTAATATAATCTATTGCAGAATTACCTTGACCTTGTCTGGCTGCACCCTGAGGCAGTTGAACGCCATCTACTACATATAGAGGATCATTTCCCGTATTAATTGAACTTATACCTCTAACACGAACTTTTGTTCTACCACCTGGTCTACCACTAGCTGTGTTAATTTGAACTCCAGCAACTTTTCCCGCCATGGCTTGATTGATAGTGGCAACTGGTCGCTCCATCAATTGACTACCAGTGACTCTTCCAACAGCTCCTGTAAGGTCAGATTTTTTCTGACTACCATATCCTATTAAAACAACTTCATCTAGTTTGTTTAAATCCTCTAAGAGGACAACATCTATTGAAGATAGACCGTTAACCGAAACCTCTTGGGTTTTAAAACCTAAAAAGCTAAAAATTAATGTTCCACCGTTATTTAGATTATCAATGGTATAATTCCCATCAAAATCTGCTTGTGTACCATTTGAAGTACCTTTTTCAACTACACTTGCCCCAATCAATGGTTGTCCATTGACATCAGAAATATTACCAGAAACTTTTTGCTGAGAATATCCCTGGGCTAAACCAGTAAATAAAATACTAACAAATAGCAATAAACTAAGAACAAACTTGGACTTAGTAAACGAATAAACATCGTTTTTTGAAATAATCATTTGTTTATGTTTCATGTTATGAAATATTTGGTTATTAATAAGTTAGTAACTAATAGTTATACCAGATACCAACATTTTGTTTTAAATTAGAGATTGCAACGGTATTTTAAGATGTTGTTTGTGAGGCGCCGCTTTTTATCTTTAATTTTTATGTGTGTAAACTTAGATTAGTTGGGTTAGTTATAAAATTAGAAAACAATTAATAGTAGATTAACTTTGCATTAATCTTATTAATATAGCTCGTAAATTATTAATTCGTTAATTAAAGGTAATCACAATTATTTCTTTAATAATTTGAGGTTTAACAAACTCCTTAATAGCTTAAATTAAGTAAATAAGAGTAAAAATTAATCGTTGTCTAATTAACAATTAAGCTTCAGGCTAATTTCATCAAATTATATTTGTTTTTTATTAAGCCTGAAATCTGTTAATTGATATTATAATTATACCACATTCATGTCTGGATTAGAATATTCTGCAAAAACAATACAGATAGTTTTCTGTAGACCTAAGTTTTTTCTGTTACTCATAATATTTTTCTTTTATGGTTCTCATAAGACTTTGGCTCAATCCTACACAAAGTTAGTTGACACTCAAATTGGTACAGAAGGCAATGGGTTGGGTTGTGGTTTTAATTTCATTGGGGCTACTTATCCTTTTGGTATGATACAATTCACTCCAAGTTTCTTTTCTCCTCAAAAAGGTTTTGTAGTGAATCAATTAAGTGGCGCAGGATGCCCTCACATGGGAAACTTTCCCGTGTTGCCGCTAAGCGGTGAATTAACGGAGTCTCCAAATGACATGAAAGCTTTTAAGAAATATGATGCCATCATTAAGTCTCATGCTGGATTTCTTTCTTTACAAATGCCCAACAAAACTTTTGCCAAATTAACGGTCAACAAAAGAGCAGGCATTGCGAATTTTTCGTTTAACAAATCAAATAAAAACGGGACTGTATTAATTGGATCTGGCGTGAGTACTACAAATGTTACGAATGCCATGATTAAAATCACGTCTGATAACACTTGCGAGGGCTTTGCAGAGGGAGGAGATTTTTGTGGATCGGAAACCAATTATAAAATATATTTTGCTGCTGAATTTGACAGGCCTTTTGATTCAAAAGGGACGTGGACAAAAAACAAAATATCTCAGGACTCTAAACTTGCGTTTGGTCAAAATTCAGGCGCATACTTCACCTTTGACACAGACAAAGAAGTTAATTATAGAATTGCAATTTCATATGTATCCATTGAAAATGCTAAAAAAAATCTTGATTCCAATACTTTAAAAGGTGGCTTTGCTGCTTACAAAGAAAACGCTGAGAAAGTTTGGAATAAAAACCTATCAAAAATAGCGGTCAAATCTCCAAGCAAAGACAGGTTAATACAATTTTATACTCATCTATATCATTCTCTTATTCATCCAAACATTATTAGTGATGTGAATGGCGAGTATATGGGTGCAGACTTTATTACTCACAAGACAACCCGCAAGGATCAATACAGCTCATTTAGTGTTTGGGATACTTACAGAACTCAATCGCAATTAATTGCAATGTTATATCCAGACAAAAGCAGCGACATGATGCAATCTTTAGTAGATTTTGCTGAACAAAGTGGCGGTTATGGAAGATGGATTTTGGCAAACATAGAAACAGGCATTATGCAAGGAGATCCAACGCCAACTTTAATTGCTAACTCCTATGTTTTTGGGGCAAATAAATTTGATTTAAAAAAGGCATACAAATTCATGAAAAGTGGCGCAACCATTCCCAATTCATATTCACAGAATAGAGAAATAAGGCCTTATTTAGAGCAATACATGAGTAAGGGGTTCACAAAGGCATCATTAATGTTAGAATATACTTCCTCTGATTTTGCAATTGGACAGTTTGCGCTTCAGGCTATGAAAAATAAAAAAGATGCAGGATATTTCATAAACCGCTCGCAAAATTGGAAAAATATATACAATTCAAAGAATAAGTGGCTCAATTCTAAAGACACTAATGGCAATTGGAAAGATCTAACAGAGGATTGGACTGAAGCAACTTATAAAAATTATTTCTGGATGGTCCCCCACAATCTTAAGGGACTTATTGATACGATTGGTGGCTCAAAAATGGCAGTTAAGCGATTGGATGAATTTTTTACACGTCTAGATGCAAGATATGAAGATGATTGGTTTGCTTCAGGAAATGAACCAAATTTTCAAGCGCCATGGATTTATAACTGGACACATTCACCTTACAAAGTATCAAAGGTTATTCATAGAGTTTTTAATGAAATGTATTCTTCAGAATCAAATGGTTTACCTGGAAATGATGACTTAGGAACAATGGGCTCTTGGTATGTGTTTGCTTCAATAGGTCTTTATCCCATGATTCCAGGCATTGGAGGATTCTCTATAAATGCACCTCAGTTTGAAGAAATTTCTATTGATTTTCCAAATGGAAGACTCCTCATCGCTGGGGGTTCTAAAGACAAACATTATATAAAGTCTTTAAAACTAAATGGGAAGAACAAAAAAACACCATGGATTCATTGGAGTGAAATTAAAAACGGAGGCACACTTAATTTTAAAACATCGAATAATATTAACTACAATTGGGGATTAAATACTACTTCTCCAAGTTTTCAAAAAATAACAAACGAAACAATTACTTCTAAACATTAACCAATTAAGGGTATAAATAATTATAAAAAAATGAAATCAATTCAATTAAAAGCAACTATAAAACTACTATTTATATCAATCTTCGGATTTTTTTCTTGTCAAAACCTAACCAAAGAAGACGACAACAATTTAACAAAGTTTGTGGATCCTTTTATTGGATCAGGAGGTCACGGGCATGTATTTGTTGGCGCCAATGTTCCCTTCGGCGGAGTACAGCTAGGCCCTAGTAATTTTTATAAAGGTTGGGATTGGTCTTCTTCGTATCACTATACAGACTCTATAGTCAAAGGCTTGACACACCTTAATTTAAGTGGAACTGGTGTTACCGATTTAGGAGAACTTATCCTAATGCCTGCCACAGGAAAACGAAAAATATGGAGTGGAGCAACACAAACCAAATTTCTTGGTCATGTAAAAAAATCATGGTACAAAACACACGGTGATAAAAAACCTGAAGAAGCCTACGCCTCTTTCTACAGAAAAGAAACCGAAGTCGCTAAACCAGGGTATTATAGCGTACAGCTAGATGACTATGATATAAAAGTTGAACTAACTGCATCCGAACGGGTAGGGATGCACAGATATACGTTTCCAGAATCCGATGAGGCAAGAATAATTATTGATTTAAGTGAGGGTAATTCTGACACATCCGTAGAAACATACCTCCACCAAATTAATGAAACCACTTTTGAAGGTTATCGTTTTTCAAAAGGGTGGGCAAGTGACCAAAGAGAATATTTTACTTTAGTTTCTTCTAAACCTATCTCTGATTTTATACTCTATGAAGAAAATCAGAAACTTGACGGAGATGAAGCTAAAGGAGTTTATACTAAGGGGATTCTAGAATTCAAAACCGAAAAGTATGAGGTAATAAAACTAAAAATGGGAATTTCACCTGTAAGCTCTAAAAACGCATTAGAAAATATAGAATCTGAAATTCCACATTGGGATTTTGATTTGATTGCTGATAACGCTGACAGAAAATGGAACAAGGAACTTTCCAAGGTTAAAATAACAACAACAGATTTAACCAAAAAGCGAATCTTTTACACAGCTATGTTCCATACCATGATTGCACCAAATATATTTAATGACGTAAATGGAGAATATAGAGGAACGGATAAAAAAGTATATGCAGACCCCGGCTTTACAAATTACACACTGTTTTCATTGTGGGACACTTACAGGGCAGCTCATCCACTATATACCATAACCCAGCCAGAGCGAGTAAGCGACATGATTAATTCAATGTTACTAATATATGAGCAACAAGGAAAATTACCTGTATGGCATTTAAGGGGCAATGAAACGAATACAATGCCAGGGTATAGCGCTATTCCAGTAGTTGTTGATGCCTGTTTAAAAGGGTTTGAAGGTATTGATTTGGAAAAAGCATATGAAGCAGTAAAAACTACCGCTACTGGTGACTTTGAGCCTGGAGTAAAGGATTTAATGAAATACGGATATATACCCGCTGATCATGGAGCTGAGTCCGTGGCAAGCGCAATGGAATATGCAATAAGCGATTGGGGGATAGCTAAGCTTGCCGAAAAATTAGGTAAGAAAGAAGACGCGGCATACTTTGAAAAAAGAGCTAAAGGATATCAAGAATACTTTGACCAAGAAACTAGATTTATGCGAGGTAAACTTTCTGATGGTAGTTGGAGAACTCCTTTTGACCCAGTATCTGCTCTTCACCGTATTAACGACTACTGTGAGGGTAATGCATGGCAATATTTATGGATGGTTCCTCAAGATCCAGAGGGATTAATTAACCTACTCGGCGGAGACCTACCATTTGTTGAAAAATTAGATGAACTCTTTAGTAGATCTTCTGATTTAGGGGAAGGAGCCTCTTTAGACATTACTGGAATGATTGGGCAATATGCTCATGGTAACGAACCAAGTCATCACACGGCCTATTTATATGCCTATGCAGGCGAGCAATATAAAATCGCTGATAAAGTAGATTATATAATGAATGAGTTGTATCGAGATCAGCCTGATGGTTTAAGCGGCAATGAAGATTGTGGGCAAATGTCTGCTTGGTATGTGTTGTCATCAATAGGATTTTATTCGGTGAATCCATCAAATGGAGCCTATGTTTTTGGAAGACCCTTATTTGATTCAGCAGTTATTGAATTACCAATGGGCAAAAAGTTTATCGTGGAAGCTAAAAATAACGGGGATGAAAATATATACATCCAATCGGTAACACTTAACGGTGAGCCTTACAGCAAATCATTTATAACTCATAAGAATATCGTTGAAGGGGGTACGTTACGTTTCTTGATGGGACCAAAACCTAACAAAAAGTTTGCTGCTGACCAAAGTGATCGTCCAAAATCTGTTGTTTACTAATCCCCTTTTTAACTAATCAAAATTTAATTTTCCTTTAAAAGTTAATGGATGAAAAATAATATTATTATACTACTAATGCTGCTATTAATTTCTTTTGAAATTGGGGCTCAGAAGGGTAGTGAAAAAACAGATAGTCTTGTAGATTTAGTTAATCCCTTAGTAGGATCAGATTCTGAATTTGAGCTTTCGAATGGGAACACATACCCAGCAGTTGCAACACCCTGGGGAATGAATTTTTGGACTCCTCAGACAGGGAAAATGGGCAGCGGATGGGGCTATACGTATGATGCAACTAAAATTTTAGGATTCAAACAAACACACCAACCTAGTCCATGGATTAATGACTATGCTGCCTTTTCTTTATTCCCAGAAACGGGAAAAATTATAATAAGTGAGGATGAACGTGGATCTTGGTTCTCTCACAAAACTGAGATTAGCAAACCCCACTACTATAAAGTATATCTAGCAAACTATGATGTTACAACCGAAATCACACCAACTGAGCGAGGAGCTCAATTTCAGTTTACATTTCCTGAAAGTGATGAATCTCATGTCTTAATTGATGGGTTTTTTAAAAACTCTATGGTGAAAGTTTATCCCAAAGAACGAAAAGTAGTTGGTTATTGTAGAAATAACAGCGGCGGAGTACCTGAGAATTTCCACAATTATTTTGTACTCTATTTTGATAAGGATTTTGAAAATATCCAAACATGGAATAGTAACAAATCTCAGGCATTAGACAACAATAATTTATCATCAGAATTAGTAGCTGAAGGATACCATGTTGGTGCGGTGCTAAGCTTTAAAACAAAGGATAATGAAAAAATAACAGCTAAAGTTGCATCGTCCTTTATTAGCTTAGAACAGGCAGAGTTGAATATGAAAAGAGAAATCGGCACAGACTCTTTTAATCAAACTAAAAACAAAGCCAAGCAAATATGGAACAATGAATTGAATAAAATCGAAATTCAAGGAGGCACAAACGAACAGCTTAGAACATTTTATACTGCTTTATACCGAGTTTTATTATTCCCCAGAAAATTTTATGAGATTGACTCAAATAACAACATTGTACATTACAGTCCATATAATGGAAAAGTACTTCCCGGTTACATGTTTACGGATAATGGATTTTGGGATACGTTTAGAGCTGTCTTTCCCTTTTTCACCATCATGTATCCTGAATTTTTAAGCCAAGTTATGCAAGGACTTGTTAATACATACAAAGAAAGTGGCTGGCTACCAGAATGGGCAAGTCCGGGCCATAGAAATAGTATGATAGGATCTAATTCTGCCATTAACATAGCTGATGCGTATTTAAGGGGTATAAGGGGGTATGATATTAATATCCTTTATGAAGCGATCTTAAAAAACACAACAACCGAAGGTCCCCTCAGTTCGGTAGGACGACTTGGATATAAGCATTATAATTCATTAGGTTATATACCCTATGATGTTGGTGTAAATGAAAACGCAGCAAGAACGTTAGAATATGCATTTGCTGATTGGGCAATTTCTGAATTAGCTACGGCATTAAACAGACCCATAGATGAGGTCAAACTGTTTAAGAAAAGAAGTTTAAACTATAAGAATTTATTTGACTCTGAAATTGGTTTTATGAGAGGTAAGAACAAAGATGGTTCTTGGGCTGAGACCTTTACTCCAGACAAATGGGGGGATGCATTTACAGAGGGATCATCATGGCATTGGACCTGGTGTGTATTTCATGATCCGATTGGATTGGCAAAATCATTTGGAGGGATAGATATAATGAGAAATCGTTTGGACGAAGTCTTTACAGCACCGCCTACATTTAATTTTTCGTATTACGGTAAACAGATTCATGAAATTACAGAAATGATTATTAGTGACATGGGTCAGTATGCTCATGGAAATCAACCTGTTCAACACGCCATCTATTTGTATAATTGGCTTGGTCAGCCTTGGAAAACTCAGATGCTTTCAAGAGATGTTATGAAAAAGCTTTACACTCCTTACCCTGACGGATTGTGCGGCGATGAAGATAATGGTCAAACATCTGCTTGGTATGTTTTTTCTGCTATTGGAATGTATCCTGTAGCTCCTGGAACAGGAGAGTACGCTATTGGAAGCCCCTTGTTTTCAAATGTTAAACTTCATCTTGAAAATGGAAATACTTTTGAGATTAAGGCTAATAATAACACCTCTGAAAATGTATATATTGATTCCATTTTGAAAAACAATATAAGCTATGACTTAAATTATTTCCTTTACGATGACATTATGAATGGGGAAGTATTTTCAATGGAGATGACCAAAACTCCAAATTTAGAGCGCGGGAAAAGCAAAAAATCTAGGCCATTTTCAATAAATAATTAATGTAGTTGTAGTTTAACTACTCAGCAAAAAAAAGGAGTTTTATATAGAAAAAGAATATGGCCAATAAAATTTATTTTAGTTTAATACTTTTTTTGTTTTTTTTGCCCCTTTTCACACTGCAAGGGCAAAACACAACAGATTCTCTAGAGCTAAATCCTCTATTCTCAGACCACATGGTTCTTCAACAAAAATCTAACGTAAACCTCTGGGGAACTTCAGAGCCAACTAATGAGATTACTGTTACGAGTAGTTGGGGGAAAAAAGTAAATACAATCGTTGACAAGGCGGGGAACTGGAGTGTTTCACTTGAAACGCCAACCGCAGGCGGCCCATATAAAATTCAAATACAATCAGAGAGCTACCAAAGAATAATAAACGATGTGCTAATTGGCGAAGTGTGGTTAGCCTCTGGTCAATCAAATATGGAAATGACATTATTGGGTTGGCCTCCAAATGACATCATAAATAATGCAGAGGAAGAAATTGCAAAATCGGCAAACTCACAAATCAGGATGTTTAATGTAGAGAAACAGATTTCGGTAAACCCCTCTAAGGATATCACAGGTAGCTGGAAAATTTCAAGCCCTAATGAGACGAAATATTTTAGTGCATCAGCATATTTCTTTGCTAAAGAATTATATAAAAAGCTCAAAATTCCTATTGGAATTATTCATTCAAGCTGGGGAGGAACCCCAGCTGAGTCATGGACGAGTAAAAAGACCATAGATACTTTTGATGAATTAAAAAAAATAAAAAATTCTTTAAACACCTCTTCTGAATATCAAAGTGAATTAAGATGGTTTTCACAGTTTCAACAATTAGAAATGCCTAAAACGGATGAACAATGGGTGAAATTTAATTTAAATGACGACAACGCTGCGAAACCAAGCTTTGATGACAGTAAATGGAAAGAAATGCACTTACCGGGAATTTATGACAATAATATAAATGGGGGTGAATTTGATGGAGCGGTTTGGTTTAGAAAAAAAATATTCATCGATGACGTAACTACTGATTATACTCTTACGATTGGAGCTGTTGATGATATGGATGAAACGTATGTTAATGGGCACAAAGTAGGAGGCCTTACCGGAATTGGATATTGGAATAAAAAAAGAGTGTTTAAAATACCCAAGTCAATTCTAAAAAAAGGGGTTAACTCAATTGCATTGAGAGCAATAGACCTAGAGGGCAGAGGTAAGATATTAGCCCCAATGACATTAAGCGCTAAGAACAATATTCAAATCTCATTAAGTGGTGATTGGAAATATAAGATAGTTGCGGAATTGCATAACAAAAAGTTTCACGTATATGGTTTTGCTGTAATGGATTTCAACACTAGAACTGTTACTAAAAAACTAAACCCAGGAGTTCCAACAGTTCTTTATAATGGAATGATAAATCCCTTAGTGCCTTATACCATTAAAGGTGCAATATGGTATCAGGGAGAATCAAATGTTGGGCGTGCTGATCAATATCAAAAACTGTTTCCAGCAATGATTAAAGATTGGCGTGAAAAATGGAATTATGACTTTCCTTTTTATTATGTTCAAATTGCACCTTTCCAATACAACATCAATAAAGATCCATATTCTGATAAATCCCAAAAGTTAAGAGAAGCACAAAGACACACCTTAAAGTTGAAAAACACAGGAATGGTTGTTACTCTTGATATAGGTAACTTTAACAACATACACCCATCTAACAAACAAGAAGTTGGAAATAGATTAGCTAGATTAGCGCTATACAACGATTATGATATTGACATCATCCCGTATGGACCCATATTTCAAGGACTTAAAGCAGATGGAGACAAATTAATTCTAGAGTTTTTAAATCCTGGCAGTAAACTCGTATCAAAAGGGGATTTGTTGGGATTTGAAATAGCTGGTTTGGACAAAAAATATGTTTTTGCCAATGCTCAAATAATTGATAATAGAGTTGAGCTGAAAAATGATAGTATTAAAAATCCCGTATATGCGCGATATGGATGGAGAGATAAGGCAGTGCCAAGTCTTTTTAATCTAGAGGGTCTTCCTGCATCTTCGTTCATACATGAAGAATAAAAATGCAAATTAAGCAACAAGCAAACTCGGTAATTATACGTTTTTTTGTAAAATATCCCTAAAAGTTTGATTAAACTCTTCTCCAGTTATTCTACTGTAGTTCACAACAAAATAATTAAAATACTTTTTTGCCTTACCGCTCATATTCATTTTCATTAAAGAATGTGTTTTATATAAAAACGCATCCATATTTAAAGGGTCTATGTTGAGCAAAATTTCTGTAAGTGGAATAACATCTGAATATTCTTTGCTGTCATAAAACCTTTTCATTTCGTTTGGAATTATTCCTAGAACTTCAAACTCAAAATTTCTTTTAAATGAATCAAAATGCTCGTCATTTATAAACTCTAAAAACTTACCTCTATTTAAAGTTGTTACCATCCTTGATAACGATTTTTCGTCAACGATGTTATTTTTATAGAATTCTAATTCTGAAATAAATGCAAAATAATCACAATAAAACTCATCGCTACATTCAAGAATAAATTTCCTGTTAGAATAAATAATATCTAAACCCTCAAAATCACTCAAAATATTTCTCAGTTGATTCATCGCTACATTTTTCAGGTTTTTAGCATTCTTGTCGGTGCTATCGGGCCACAATATTGAGTGTATTTGCTCTGATGAAATACCTTTAGACTGAAGTTTAGTACTGTTAAATACAAGTAATAGGAAGAGTTTCAAAATTTTAGGGCTGAATAGGTGTGTAATATCTTTTCCCTTTGAATCTATCGAATTAAAAACACCAAACAGGTATATTGCGTTGGGCTTTGTGACAATTACCTCTCTTTGACTTTCATATTTTAAAGTTTTTTCAATTTGCTTTCCGATTTTAATTTTACCTCTTCTTTTAATTATATAAATGAGTAATATAAGAACGATTAACAATAGAACAACAAAGTATATAGTGCTATTAAAAATAGTTGAAAAAGCTCTATTGTTGCTTCTTTGTTGAATTTCATCTTTTGAAACTGGAGGTGAGCTTAAAGAGTAAATTTTAACCGAACTCGACCCATCATCATTAAACTCTTGCGTTGTCGCGTATAACTCATTGGTTGCATTGTCAAAATAGAGGTTGGCGTTCGTGCGGATGCTTTCTGAATTCATTGGAATGGAATCTCCTAACTTGCCGTAAGTGCCATTTTTTATTGAGTACTTATACAAATGCAGTGAAGTTGAAGAAATGTACTCAGGGTAGCTTAAATTATAGAATGCAGTGGAATCACTGTTAATTACCAGATTCCTAGATGAAACCATATTTACTCCATTTCTGTTAATCGCCCATAATTTTTCAATATTTCTTTCTTTAAAGTCAATCAAATAACAATCGTAATAATACGTTTTACCAACACTTTGCTCTCCAGTTTTATTACCTTGACCCCCAAACAATAAGGCTTTGTCATCATTTAACTTTACAATACCCGAAAAGAACCTGGGGTCTATCATATCTCCTTTAAAACTTATCTCCTCCCAAGTATTAGTTTTAATGTCATAGGAATTAAATTTATTTGAAAATTTGAAATACCCGTAGCCACCAAAAATCATAATTTTTTTATTCTTTTGATCGAAGATGGCGTTATGGTGGTGCGTGTATTTTGATCGCTCCGAAGTGCTTAAGGATTTCCAGTTATTGGGATTTTCTATATCTATCTCTACAATGGAAGAGGTACCTTTAGGTATATCAAACAACTCATATACATAAAGCTTGTTGTCAGCGCTATCAAACAAACTATTACCAAGGCGCATAGATATGTCTAGCTTGTTTTTAAAGCTAACATCATTAGTAACTTCATTTTTATAGTTATATAATTTTAAGCTATCCTTATTTTGAAATATAAATCTGTGCTGATTTTGATCAAAAGAAATAGAGGTTACTTGCTTAAAGTCAAAAGAATTTCTAAGTTTCCAAAAATAAGACTCTTTAATAAGCCAGTTTCCGTTTTTAACATTCCCATAAACGTATCCTTTCGAATCATATACCTTTTCTCCTTCACTCTCACTAAAACCAAAAAAATAAATACTTCTATTGTTTTCGATATTTAAATCTCTAATTGCCATGGCCGGCACATCTATGACGCTGAGATGTTTGCCAAAGTATATTTCAGGCTCAATAATGGGGTCAAAATAATATTCATTTGTAGAATCTTTATTATCGTCTATTTCTAAAAATATTTTTTTCGACACATAACTAAAATGAAGGCTCACATTTATCCACCTCTTAGTGCTTAAAACTTCTTTTAGCAAGGGGATAGTTATGAGAGTATTCACTCCTTCTAAGTTTAATTTTAGCTCTCCATAATTTTCGTCATTACCAACATATACAAGAGAGTATGAAATCGAATTATTAAGGTCTTTTACATTTAATATATATCCAAAGGTGTCTAAGTTTTGAATAGATAACTTAAACTTGATTTTAAAGTCATTTTTAAATGTTGGCTGCTTGTACCTAAACACATTATAGGAAGTTCTATCCATTATAGCTTGATCACTTGAATTAAAACTAATCCCTTGTGCACTCGCTAAAAAAAGCTGAAATACTAAAATTAACAATAGAATAGATGTGGTTTTGTTTCTTAAATGGAAAACCATAGGCATTAAGAATTGATACATAACACTAATTTCAAATTAATATTGGTTAAATTTAGATAAATTTAGCATTAAATATTTAAACCGCTAAATTAGTTTGGAATTAGTGTTGGATTAAGTACAACATTAATTAGTTAATTTAAACTAATAATTCTAAAAAGAAGTATAATTAGCTCTTTTACTTAATTTTCTTGTATTAATTTTAGTGAACTTAATTAACTGTTAATGAACAAAACAGCTCTATTTATTATTACTTTTTTAATCCCATTTTTTGTGTTTGCGTCAACTGCTGACACGATAAGGGTTTACAGTAAATCCATGGATAAGTTCATTCCGAATATTGTTGTGCTACCCGAAAGCTACTCACCCTCACAGCAATATCCAACTTTATACCTACTTCATGGGGCAGACGGAGACTATACCGATTGGCTTTTCTTAGTCCCACAGATAAAGTATTATGCTGATTTGTACAACATCTTAATTGTTTGTCCAGATGGAGCATCAACAAGCTGGTATTTTGACAGTCCCATTGACGAAACATTTAGATATGAAACCTATATATCACAAGAACTTACTGGATTTATTGACGATAATTACAATACTATTCCACACAAATCAGCTAGGGCTATTACTGGCTTAAGTATGGGAGGTCACGGTGCGTTTTATCTTGCCTTCAAACATCAAGACATATGGGGAGCAGCAGGAAGTATGAGCGGAGGAGTTGACATACGTCCTTTTCCAAATAATTGGGACTTGCCTAAACGATTAGGCACTTACGAAAACCACAAAGATTTTTGGGAAAAAAACACGGTTATTAATCTAGTACATAAACTTCGAGGTGGCAACTTAAAGCTCATTTTTGATTGCGGGGTTGATGACTTCTTTTACGATGTTAATAATGCACTTCACAAAAAACTTATGGAAGAAAATATACCCCACGATTATATTCAACGACCAGGCGGTCATTCTTGGGATTACTGGGCGAGCGCACTTAAATATCAACTTCTTTTTTTTAAGGACTTCTTCGAAAGTCAAAACGGACATTTATTAATAAATAAAAATACTAATTAAACACTTATACAATGTCAAAAAACTATACTCGCAGAGAAACATTTAAGACACTAGGTTTAGCGCTTGGTTCAGTCCTACCACTTTCCCTTTTAGCCCAAGACAAAAACGGAAACACCATTCATCTTCCATCCAAGGAGAGCCAAAAAACCACAAAGACTATTACAGCAATTACCCTTGGTGCTGGCGATAGAGGTAATATTTATGGAAATTACGCCCTAGCTTACCCGAATCAGCTTAACATAATTGGAGTTGCAGAGCCAATAAATATACGTAACGAACGCTATGCTGTAGCCCACAACATTAAGAACAATTACCGCTTTGATACTTGGGAAGATGTTTTTGAACACCCAAAGTTTGCCGATGCTATTATTATTACTACGCCAGATGCTTTACACTATGGTCCATGTATTAAAGCCCTTGAAAGGGGCTATGATGTATTGCTTGAAAAGCCCATTGCTCCCACAGAAAAAGAGTGTAAGGATATTTTACAATTAGCCCAAAAAACGAATCGAATTGTAGCAGTATGTCACGTGCTGAGGTATGCCCCCTATTTTCAAAAATTACATTCATTAATAAAAGATGGTGCTATTGGAAAACTTGTGTCACTCCAACATTTTGAGCCCATACAGCATGTGCATATGAGTCATAGTTATGTACGCGGAAACTGGCACGATAGTAAAGCCACTACACCTATTATTCTAGCAAAAAGCTGTCATGATCTTGATATCATGCGTTGGTTGGTAGATAGTCCCTGCGAACAAATTAATGCCTTTGGAGATTTGACTTGGTTTAAGAAGGAGAATGCTCCTGAAGGTAGCACAGAGCGCTGCATTGACGGTTGTGCAGTAGAAAAACAATGCCCTTATTCGGCGAAGCGTATTTATTACGATAAAAAAACTTGGTTGCATCACTTTGATTTGCCAGAAAATCCTGACTTACATCCAGAGGCCATAATGAAATACTTACGGTCATCTAATTATGGGCGTTGTGTTTATCGTATAGAAAACGACCAGCCTGATCATTATGCTATGAATCTTAAGTTTAAGAATGGGGTCACAGCTACTTTCAATATGGAGGCTTTTACTTCTTATCACGGTCGCCGTACAAGAATTATGGGTTCCATGGGCGATATTGTTGGAGATATGGAATCATTCACGTATACAGATTTCCGTACAGGGGAACAGCAGCATTGGTCTCATAGTTCCGATTCACATGGTGGTGGCGATTGGCGATTGGTGTCCGATTTCCTTGCTGCTGTGGACTCACGTGACCCTAACATGCTCACTAGCACTATTGATGCTTCGGTAGAAAGTCATCTAATGGGTTTTGAAGCAGAGAAATCACGGCTGAAATCCTAAGATAATTTCTCAATTTGTAGTTGAGGTATGTTTTTAGATAATTCATGCTTGGTTTAATCATTTTTATAAATCCAAGACTTGTACATTGATGGCGATCTTTCAAAAGAAGAATATCAAAAAGCCAAAAGGAGGTGCCAAAACCTTATAGATGAGCTAAGAGAAAAAGAAAAACAGTTGGAGAAAAAACAAGAAGTTTTTCAGTTGTACAAAAACGGTCTAAAAGGACTTGAAAGTATTGAAAATCAATACGTTAAAAGTGATTTAGACAACAAAAGAAGGCTAATTGGTTCGATATTTCCTGAAAATTTTCAATTTGAAAATAAAAAAGTTCGAACCGCTGATATTAACCCCATTTTAGACAAAATAGCCCGTTTTAACAGCGTAAATCGAAGAAATAAAAAAAGGGATAAATCTAAAAAAGAAGATTTATCCCGTTGTGTACTCGAGGCGGGACTTGAACCTGCCTGTCGGTAGGCAGGCCCGCACGAACATTACTGCTCATTGGATTTTAAGTCCAACGTGTCTACCAATTCCACCACTCGAGCTAGACATAAAAAAAGAGCGAAAGACGGGATTTGAACCCCTGCCTGTACTGTTCGTTCCGCGCAGCGGGCGGCAGGCAGGTCTACCAAATGCTGTAAAAAAGGAAAATTTAAAGCTTCCAAAAACCAAAAAACCCGCAATAAGTTGCGGGTTTTGTACTCGAGGCGGGACTTGAACCCGCACGAACATTACTGCTCATTGGATTTTAAGTCCAACGTGTCTACCAATTCCACCACTCGAGCTAGACATAAAAAAAGAGCGAAAGACGGGATTTGAACCCGCGACCCTCACCTTGGCAAGGTGATGCTCTACCCCTGAGCTACTTTCGCATTTTATTTCAAGCCCCAAAGTGACCCTCATCCGCCTCTGGCGGATGACGCGCTACCCCTGAGCTACTTTCGCAATTGGAACGCAAATGTAAGAAAATCTATGTTTTCTACGCAAAACTATTTGCCTAGTTTTCGTTTGAGGTCGTTGAGCTGCATTAATGCCTCAACTGGCGTCAGTTCATCAATGTTTAAAGCCAATATTTGTTTGCGTACATCTTCAAGCAACGGATCATCTAACTGAAACATGCTTAGCTGTAAAGGTTCTTCACCCGTTTCAGCAGCCTGCCTCGAGGCTTCCAATTGCTGCAACATCTGTTTGGAGCGTTCCAAAATCCACTTGGGCATCCCCGCCATTTTGGCCACATGAATTCCAAAGCTATGCGCACTACCGCCAGGAACCAACTTGCGTAAAAACAAGACATCATTGGCTGTTTCTTGCACCGACACATTGTAATTTTTAATGCGGTCAAATTGTGATGACATTTCATTCAATTCATGATAATGCGTGGCAAAAAGTGTTTTGGGATGCGTGGGATGCTCATGTACATACTCCGCTAATGCCCAAGCAATGGAAATACCGTCGTAGGTACTGGTGCCGCGTCCAATTTCGTCAAGCAATATCAAGCTGCGTTCCGAAATATTGTTCATAATGGCTGCCGTCTCATGCATTTCTACCATAAAAGTAGACTCCCCTTTGGAAATATTATCACTGGCACCCACACGCGTAAAGAGCTTGTCTACAACACCCAAGCGCACCTCCGCAGCAGGCACATAACTTCCCATTTGTGCCATCAATACGATAAGCGCTGTTTGTCTCAAAATAGCCGACTTACCCGACATATTAGGGCCCGTAATCATGATGATTTGCTGGGTGTCGTTATCAAGATAAACATCGTTGGGGATATAAGGACTCTCGTGTGGTAACTGCTGCTCAATGACAGGGTGTCTACCTTGTACAATCTCCAGCGAAGCATTGGAAACAAACTCAGGACGGCAATAGTTTTCTTTGGTAGCCAAAGTGGTAAATCCGTGTAAAACGTCGAGCTGTGCAATGCCCCGTGCCGTGTTTTGAAACGATTGAATGTGAGGAGCCAAATAGGCAATCAGCTCGTGGAAAAGCTGCTGTTCCAAAACAGCGATACGCTCCTCTGCACCTAAAATCTTGGTTTCATAGGTTTTTAATTCGTCTGTGATATAGCGCTCCGCATTGACCAAGGTCTGCTTGCGTATCCATTCTTCAGGTACCTTGTCTTTATGCAGGTTGCGCACCTCGATATAATAACCAAACACGTTGTTAAAGGCAATTTTGAGCGAAGGAATTCCCGTACGCTCCGTTTCACGCGCCAACATGGCATCCAACGTATCGCGCCCGCCTTGTGCTAATCCCCGTAATTCATCTAATTCAGCAGACACAGCCGCAGCAATGGTTTGCCCTTTCCCCATTTGTGCAGGAGCTTCCGTGGCCAACCAAGTGGCTATATGGTCTGTAATGGGCTGACTGTTGTCAATGGTCGCCAATAAAGGCACCACAGGATCGGCATCGGACAATAGCCCCGTGATGGCAGTGGTTTGCATCAATGCGTGACGCAGTGCATTGACTTCTCTTGGGTTAATACGTCCCGTCGCTACTTTGGCAGCCAGTCTTTCTATGTCGGTGACTTGTTTTAGGCAGGACAACACCTGCTGGTGAAGCCCCGGCTGTTCCTTAAAAAAGGCAACCACATCCAATCGCTTTTCAATGATGGCTACATCCGTTACGGGAGCTGTAATCCAGCGGCGCAACAAGCGGCCGCCCATGGCCGTAACCGTATGATCTACCACCTCCAAAAGCGTTATTGCCTCTGGAGCATTGGGTGATATAAGCTCTAAATTTCTTACCGTAAAACGATCCATCCAAACCTGCTGTTGTGGGTTGTGGTGTTTGAGTTGCACCAAATGGCCAAGTTTGGCGTGTTCGGTTTCGGACAAATAATGAAGTACAACACCTGCAGCAATCATGCCCATATCTGCGCCGTCAAAACCAAAGCCCTTGAGGGTTTTGACCCCGAAGTGTTGCATCAGCTTTTCAGCCGTGTATTCGGTTTGAAAAACCCAGTCTTCCAACACAAAAAAGGGAAGGCTATCGCCCAGCAATGCTGCTATGGCCTTACGCTGTGGTTTGGAAACCAACAATTCCTTTACTTCAAGCTGTTGCAACAGGGCACTGATTTCAGACAATGCGCCTTGCGCCCACTGAAATTCTCCCGTTGAAATATCCAAATAAGCAAAACCCAAGACGTTGTTTTGCAAATGGAGCGCACCTAAAAAGTTGTTGCTTTTCGCTTCCAACACGCCGTCGGTCAGGGTTACACCGGGTGTTACCAATTCGGTGACACCGCGTTTTACAATTTTTTTGGTAAGCTTGGGATCTTCCAGCTGATCGCAGATAGCGACACGCTGTCCGGCACGTACCAGCTTGGGCAAATAGGTATGTAACGAGTGATGGGGAAAGCCTGCCAATTCGGTTTCAGAGGTGCTGCCAGCGCCACGCTTGGTCAATAGTATGCCTAAAATGCGGGCTGCCTTAACGGCATCTTGTCCAAAGGTTTCATAAAAATCGCCCACGCGAAAAAGAAGCAGTGCGTCGGGATACTTCGCCTTGATTTGATTATACTGCTTCATCAAAGGCGATTCTTTTGTTTTTTTCTTGGCAGACAAAGCGAGATATTAGTTATGGCTAATTTACATTTTTTAGCCAAACACAATCCTTACCTTTGACATATGCGAAAATGGACCATGGAAGAGCTCAACAGGTTGAGCCCAACAGCTTTTAAAGCAGCCCCCAAAACAAATATTGTATTGGTACTCGACAACATCAGAAGCCGCAACAATGTTGGGGCTATTTTCCGTACTGCCGACGCCTTTCGCATTGCTGAGATTGTACTCTGTGGCATCACGCCAACCCCTCCGCACAAAGACATTCACAAAACCGCATTAGGCGCTACTGAAAGTGTCGACTGGCGACAAGAAAACGCTGCTGCTGAAGTGGTCGCTAAACTCCGTGAGACTGGTGCCGATTGCTATGCGGTAGAGCAAGTCAAAGGTGCGGTGTATTTAGACCAAGTAACTGCGGTACCAAATCAAACGCTGGTGCTGGTTATTGGTAACGAAGTGCAAGGTGTTTCGCAAGAAGTCATTGATGCCTGTGGTGCGGCGATTGAGATTCCGCAATTGGGAACCAAACATTCCTTAAATGTGGCTACCTCTGCCGGCGTGGTATTGTGGCATTTCTTTACACAGCTTCGCCCAACTGCGCATTAATGCTGCGTAACAATTGAACCAAATCTTCGGGGTTTAGTACAAAATCCAAAGCTGTAACATCAACCGATACCACTTGCATGCGCTGTTGTAAAAAAGGCAGGTGTTGATCGTATCCCTTGGCTAATTTTCCCAAATAATCTGTTCCAATATTTTGTTCATAGCTCCTTCCTCGTTTTTTAATATTGGCCTTGGCGCGTTCGGGTGTTTGGCGAAGGTATATGCAAAGGCTGGGCTGGTTGGCACTCTTTGACATCAGCTGATACAATTGATGAAATAGGGGATATTCGTCTTCGTTTAAGGTATTTTGCGCAAATACCAGCGACTTGCTCATGTGGTAGTCGGCTACAACCCCAGACTGAAATAAATCCAACTGTTCAGACTCCTCGTTAATTTGATTAAATCGATCGGCCAAAAAAGACAGCTCCAATGGAAAGGCATAGCGCTTTGGGTCTCTGTAGAACTTGGGTAAAAAGGGATTTTCTGCAAATCGCTCTTCAATGGTTTTATAGCCTAGGTTTTGTGCCAATAGTTTTGTCAACGTTGTTTTTCCACAGCCAATAATCCCTTCCACACAAATAAAGGTATGCGCGCTCAGCTTTGCGTAAATGGGGTGTCGCAGTTTCATCTCGTGAATGCTAAGCGGCGTATTATCTTCACATGCATCGAGCAAGGCTTGTATGGATTTTTGGTCAACGGGATGCTGTTTGTGGGGTGCGATTTCACATAGGGGCTGCAATACAAATCTTCTTTGCGCCATAGAGGGGTGCGGTAGTATGAGGTTTGGTGTATTCAAAACAAAGTCGTCATAAAAAATCATGTCCAAATCCAAGGTTCGGTTTTGATATCCCTGGCCTTGAGAACGCGACCTCCCGTGTGATTGCTCTATGTCAAGCAGCTTTTGCATAACCACGGCAGGGGTAAGTTGGGTGTCAATTGTGAAGCAAGCATTTAAAAAAGGATTGCCCTCAAAACCAACTGCAGGGGTTTCAACCACTGAAGAAATGGCACCAATAGCCCCTATGGCTGTTGCAGCATCTAAACCGTGTTGCAAATACGCAAGGCGGTCGCCCATATTACTCCCGACAGATATGTAAACAATTGACATCTTACAAAAATGATGAAAAGAATTGGGAAACCTGTATCTTTGAGCATATACTACTTAAATTATGAGTTTCTTTAAAAATCTTATCAGTTCAGCACTCGGCACCTTTATCGCACTTGGGCTTCTTTTTGTTTTTATGCTTGTCTTTTTGGCAGGTTCCGTTGCCCTTATGGATGAAGAAGGCGATGCCGTCGAATTAGAAGAAAATACGGTTTTGGTGCTTGATATGGGGCTACCTATTCAAGACAGAGAACCACAGACCTTTTCTTTTGCAAGTGCTTTGGAAATAGACCCAGAGGCCTATGGACTAAACACCATCATTCCTGCGATTGAAAATGCGGCAAAAGACGATCTTGTTGCGGGAATTAGCATTCAAAACATCTCGGCAATGGGCGGGATTTCAAACTTACACACCCTTCGAAAAGCCTTAACAGCCTTTAAAGAAAGCGGTAAGTTTATTTATGCATACGGCGATTATTACACCCAATCCGATTATTACCTCGCATCTGTTGCAGACTCTATTTTTGTACATCCAGAAGGTGGCGTTGATTTTCGTGGACTCAGTGCCGAAATCCTCTATTATAAATCTGCCCAAGAAAAGTCAGGCATAAGCATGGAGGTTATTCGAAATGGAAAATACAAAAGTGCCGTTGAGCCTTATTTAGATGACTATATGAGTAAGGAAAATCGCTCTCAAATTCAATCCTATATGGATGATATATGGGACACCTTATTGGGTGATATTGCCACCAGCCGTGGTGTTTCTGAAAAAACACTCGACACACATGCCGACAATCTAGCTGGTGCAAATGCACAAAAAGCCATTTCCGCTTCGCTTATCGACGGAACTGCTACAAGGCGTAGCTATAAAGAAAAACTAGAATCACGATTTGATGAGGACGAAATGGAAACGACCAATTTCGTTGATTATATGCGCATCGCTGGGCGCAGAAAAGGAAAAGGTGCCAACCGCATTGCTGTGCTATACGCACAAGGAGAAATTCTTTACGGCGAGGGTGGAACCGAAACGATTGGGCAAGAAAAAATGATAAAAGCCCTTAAAAAAATCGGTAAAAAGAAAAACATAAAAGCTGTAGTGTTGCGTGTAAACTCCCCCGGTGGAAGTGCTTTGGCATCTGAACTTATTTGGGAAGAAATTGAACACCTGAGAGAAACCAAGAAAGTAGTGGTTTCTATGGGGAATGTGGCCGCTTCGGGAGGTTATTATATCGCTGCGAACGCCCACGAAATTGTTGCCGAACCCACCACCATCACAGGTTCTATTGGCGTTTGGGGGGTATTGCCCAATGTCAACCGTTTGTCAAACCGCTGGGGCATCAATGCAGAGCAAGTCACCACCAACAAACAAGCCCTACAATATTCGCCTTTTGAGCCGTTACCTAGCAACACAAGAAACGAAATCAAAGCGGCTATTAACCAAATATATCAGACCTTTTTGACACGTGTTGCCGATGGACGTAACATGACCAAAGACGAGGTGCACAAAATTGCACAGGGTCGCGTATGGTCAGGAGTTGAAGCCAAAGCCATTGGGCTGGTAGATCACCTTGGTGGTCTGGACCTAGCCTTGGAACGCGCAGCTGCGCTTGCCGAAATCGAAGACTACAGACTAACCACCTATCCTAAATTTGACGACGATTTGGACAGTCTTTTAGAAGGACTTCTTGGAGGGCCTTTTGGAAAAATAAAAACGCAATTGCCACCTGAAATTTCCCTTTGGATTCGGGGAGTAGAAGCCTTAAAAAACCCAGCAAATCAAATGCAAGCACGCCTACCCTACACACTAAATGTGAATTAGATGCATAGGCCCGCAGCGCGAAAGTTATATTTGTATTTGGCCGCCTTATTCATCACCTCCTTGGTGGTGTCTAACCTGATTTTTCAGAAGTTTTTTTATTGGCGCCCTTTTGACTGGGAAGTCTTTGGGATGCCCATTTTTGAATTGTCTGTAGGCATACTACCCTATCCCATCACCTTTTTAATTACCGATATTATTTCTGAAATTTTTGGAAAGAAAAGTGCCAATCAAGTGGTGGTTGCTGGTATTTTTGCCTCCTTTTTTTCGATTGGGATTTTATTGTTGGCAGGGGTGGTCCCCGCCATTGAAAGCTCACCCATAGACGATGCTACTTTCCACAGCGTATTTGCGCTATCGCCCTTGGCGGTGTTGGCTTCCATGATCGCTTACCTATCGGCACAATTCGTGGACATACGCATCTATCACTACTGGAAAAACCTGACGCAAGGCAAGCATTTATGGTTGCGCAATAACTTCTCCACATTTAGTTCTCAAATCATCGACTCCACAGCAGTTATTTTACTCTTGTGTTCGTTTCAAGTACTGCCTTGGGATTTGTTTTGGGGTTTGGTCGTATCTAGCGTGATTTTTAAGGTTTTGGTTGCTGCCGTCGATACGCCTTTTTTGTACTTATTCGTTTGGCTGATTCGCCGTCGTTTTGATCTTAACGTTGGGGAAGAAATTCATTTGGATTGATATGGAAGCCGTTCGCATTAACAAATACCTAAGTGAGGTTGGCTTCTGCTCGCGTCGCGCTGCAGATAAGCTGATTGAACAAGGCCGCATTACCGTGAATGGCAACCCCGTGGAAATGGGCATGAAAGTAACGGCGCAAGACAAAATTGCCGTTGACGGGGAACGGGTTGGTAAAAAAATAGAAAAGCCCGTTTATATTGCCTTTAATAAGCCCGTTGGTATTGTTTGTACCACAGACACCAAAGTGGAGAAAGACAACATCATTGAATTCATCAATTATCCAACTCGAATATTCCCCATCGGACGATTGGACAAGCCCTCAGAAGGACTTATTTTTTTAACCAATGATGGTGATATCGTCAATAAGATCTTGCGTGCTCGCAACAACCACGAAAAGGAATATGTAGTAACGGTCAACAAGCCCATTACCAAACTCTTTATTGACAAAATGGGCAAAGGCGTTCCCATACTCGATAAGGTCACAAGGCCCTGTGTGGTAAAGCAAACGCATGAGCGTGAGTTTCGCATCATCCTCACCCAAGGGCTCAATCGGCAAATAAGACGTATGTGTGAATATTTGGACTACCGTGTGGTACGCCTAAAAAGAGTGCGCATCATGAACGTTAACCTTGACGTTGGCAAAGGAAAATGGCGCGACCTGACCAATAAGGAGTTGGCGGAAATCAACCGATTGGTGGCGGAATCTAAAAAAACCTATGATGGTTAGCTAAATGAAAGGTCAACTACTTGCCCTTCATGCCCGCGTACGTTCCAAACGGTATCGTCTTCAAAAATCCAATACTGTCCTTTAATGCCCTTAAGCACTCCTGAATATTCAGGGGTTTTGAGGAGGTTTAAACTTTTGACTTTTTCGGGAAAACGAGCAACGGGAAAGTCGATAGAAAGAGGTGGATCCTGAACTACATAGGGTTGTACTTCGGTTGGTAGTTTGGCAATACAGGCTGCACGTTCGGCCACCAAATCCAAAGCTTCTCCTTTGTTTTGCAGCATGATGCGCCAGTTGGTTTTATCGTTGAAATATGCTTTTAGTGCTACCTCTGTTATACCTGCCAAATAGCGGTTGGGTACCTCCACAATAGGCAGGGCTTGATGCGCACCTTGGTCAATCCAGCGCGTGGGCACTTGGGTATCGCGTGTTACTCCCACTTTTAGTCCACTGGAGACCGCAAAATAAACAATATGGGGCTGTAATTGCACCTTTTGTTCATAGGCCAAATCCCGGTCTTCAATACCCAAATGAGCTTTGCTGAGCTCGGGTTTCATAATCCATTCCCCAGCGCTTGGTGTTTCAAAAAAACAGGACTTACAAAAACCCTGACGGAAAATTTCGTTAGGCTGTGAGCAGTTAAGACACTGTGAACCCGTGCGTGTGATATGTACTTTTTTTTCTAGAAAACTATTGACGTGAACGAAGGAATCTGCAAAGACCAAGTAGTAGTCTACAGGGCTTTTGAATTCCGTTTGCATTTTGGTCAGTACGCCTTGAAACATAATTTGTATTTTCGTTCAGCAATATACCCAAAATGGCAATACCACTACTCCATACTGTTGTTACATGGCTCCTCAAAAAACGAGTGCATGACATTGAGCTTTTTATCAAATATCCCAACGAAGTACAGCGCGATGAACTGATGAACTTGCTGAAAACTGCTAAAAAAACAGAAGTCGGTAAGCAATATGGTTTTGCTGATATGCAGCAGTACGAAGACTTTGCCGATCGAGTACCCGTACGCACCTATGAGGAAATAGCACCCATGATAGAACGCTCCCGAAAGGGCGAGCAAAATATATTTTGGCCCACTCCAATCAAATGGTACGCCAAATCGAGTGGTACGACCAATGCCAAAAGCAAGTTTATTCCCATCTCAAATGAATCCCTAGAAAACTGTCATTTTAAGGGAGGTAAAGACATGTTGAGCCTCTATTTTAAAAACAACGAACAGTCTAGTGTGTTTCAGGGCAAGGCATTGCGCTTGGGTGGTAGCAAGGAAATTTATGAAGAAAACAACTCCTATTTTGGGGATTTGTCGGCCATTATGATTGACAACCTGCCGCTTTGGGCAGAAATGGTAAGTGCGCCCAGCCAAAAGGTTTCGCTTATGTCGGAATGGGAAACCAAGATGAAGGCCATCGTAGAAGAAACCTTAAGGGAAGATATTCGCAGTATGGCAGGCGTGCCCTCGTGGATGCTGGTGCTGTTGCAAAAGGTGTTGGCAGAAACGAGACGGGAAAGTATTTTGGACGTTTGGCCCAATATGGAAGTCTATTTCCACGGTGGAGTAAACTTTATGCCTTACAAGGAGCAGTACAAAGCCCTTATGCCAAGTGATGCCGTGCACTATGTAGAACTATACAATGCCTCTGAAGGCTTTTTTGGGGTGCAGGATCAACTCCACTCCGACGAGTTACTGCTGATGCTTGACTATGGAATTTTCTATGAATTTATAGATATGAAATCCTATGGTACTAAAAACGAAAAAGTAATACCACTCTCCGCTGTAGCGGTCGGCACCCAATATGCGGTGATCATCTCGACCAATGCCGGGCTGTGGCGGTACAACATTGGTGACACCATTCGCTTTACCTCCATTGCGCCTTATCGCTTTAAAATAACGGGTAGAACAAAACACTTTATCAATGTGTTTGGGGAAGAGTTGGTGATTGAAAATGCCAACAAAGCCTTAGAGCTTGTATGCCAACGCCATCATGTGCAACTGGTAGATTATACCGCCGCACCTATTTTTATGGAAGGTTCTGAAAAGGGCGGGCACGAGTGGCTGATAGAATTTAAGACCCCACCCAAAGACGCTACTGCCTTTGCCGAAGATTTGGACAAACAGTTGCAGGCCTTAAATTCGGACTACGAAGCCAAACGCTATAAAAACATGACGCTGATGCCGCTGAAACTGCATGTGGCAAAACCCAAGACCTTTTATAAATGGTTGAAGCAAAAAGGGAAAATTGGTGGGCAGCATAAGGTACCGCGCCTATCCAACACCCGTGAATATTTGGATGAGTTGTTGGGGGAGGTTTAGTTTATAGAGATATGTAGCTGCTTTCCAATCCCAGTTTCAATAAGCTTGTGGTAGGTAGAAACTTGAATATCGCTTAGTCCTCTTTCAATCCTAGATATATAACTTTTTTTAGTGCCCGTTTTTTGGGCAAGTTCTTCTTGGGTCAAGTTTGCTTCTTTACGAGCTTCTTTTAACATCACACCCAACCGAAAAGCAAGAGAATCAGCATCAAATGCATCGCGTTTTGGTGTTCCCTTATCTCCGTACTTTTCAATAAGTAGTGCTTCAAAATTTGTTGTCTGTTTCACTTTATGTTGTTTTTTTCGCTTAGATATTCTCTTTTTAACTTTTCGGCAAGTCGGATTTCCTTTCGAGGTGTTTTCTGTGATTTTTTTACAAAACAATTTAAAAGCACAACCAAGTTTCCCTTATCGAAAAAACCTAAAATCCGGATACTTTTAAATGTCGTTATTACTCTTACCTCATAAATCCCATCTGTGTTTTCAAGTGCTTTGAGAAATTTTTTAGGGACTCGTCTTTCAAACCGAATCATATCCAAAACAAATTCCATTTTTTCTTGAACTTTATCTTCTTGGGATTTGTAAAACGTAATAAAATAACTTTTATACGCAATAATCTTTCTTACCAAAATACAAAGTTAACTAATTAGTTTACTAATTACAATTCCATTTTTAAATTCTAAATTGTAAATCTGCCTGTAACCGCCCTGATAAAATACAGGGTGGTGGGTTTTTATTCCTTTTTAGCATTCTTAAACCTATCAAATTTTTTTGGTAAATTATTTGTCACTTGAAGTTTATTTGAAAAAGCGGTTGGTTTAACTTGAACTATTTTGGTTTCGTCAGTAATTGAAATATCATGCTCGCTTTTTATATTAAAAACATCGACATGTAAAAGCTTAATATGGTGATTTCCGTTTTCAAGGCTAACCAGTATATACTCTTCTGGATCAATGTGCCCTAGAAGCTTGTCATTAATCCAAATACTTAATCTACCTGTATTTAATTTATTTTTATATAAACCCTTAGCTCCATTATAAATTAGAACAGTTCCATTACCAAGCTCATCAACTTTTATATGGTTATCACTTATAGCAGTAATTTCAGACTTATTGGTAATCTTTTTTTTCGATTGAAAATCAACTTCTAATTTTGTGTCTACATCAGTAATTGAAATATTGGTTTTATCTAAATCATTAGGGTCAGATTTTATACTTATCAGGTAATTTTTATTTTTTTCGATATTAAAATTTAAAACATAATGATGGTGATTCATCGTTCGCTCCTGATCAAGTCCAGCTTGTAAACCGCCAAGACCACCTCCACCTATATATTCAATTCCGTACTCCCATGTTCTAAAGTGTCTTACTTCAAGTTCAATATTTCCTTCTTTAACTTTTAGGCTTTTAGGCCAACCCTTCGTGTAGCTACCAACTTCTTTTTGATTTGATTTAACAAAAAGCAATCTTTCTTTATGCTTCTTTCCATCTATATTTATTGGGTTAACACTTCCATTTAAGATAGCTAATTCATTGGCAGGTATTTTATCACCAACATATCCTTTCGAAGTTCCGCAGCTTGCAATAATTATTCCAATAAAAAGAGTAATTAGTGTCTCTGATAATTTCATTTTATTTGGCTTTACAACCCCAAAAAATCCTTAAAAGAAACGCAAGTCTACCAGTCGGTAGCGAATATTTAGTTGAAGAACAGATTTGGGGCTTGTTCTACGCTAAAATAATAAAAAAACTAAGAAGCCGCCTTCAGCTGGCTGAGTTGCACAACACTCAATTTGTTTTCGGCATAGCGCTTGGTAATCTTCAGCTCGGTGGTATTGGTGCTGGGAAGTTCATACATGGCGTCGGTGAGGATGGCCTCACACAAGGAACGTAGTCCCCTTGCGCCCAAAGCATACTGCACGGCTTGCTCCACGATAAAGTCCAAAGCTGTTGGCGTAAAGGTCAACGCAACCCCGTCCAAATCAAAGAGGTGCTGGTACTGCTTTACCAATGCATTTTTAGGTGCGGTTAATATCTCACGCAGTGCTTTTTCGTCTAAAGGATTCATGTGCGTAAGCACCGGTAAGCGTCCGATAATTTCAGGGATAAGCCCAAAATCTTTAAGGTCTGAGGGCGTAATATGCGCCAACAAATCGTCTTCAGTAACCGATTTGCGTTTGGCAGCAGTGCTGTAGCCCACCGCCTGCATGTTCATGCGTTTGGCAATGTGGCGTTCAACACCATCAAATGCACCGCCTGCAATAAACAATATGTGCTCGGTATTGATTTCGACAAACTTCTGATCAGGATGCTTACGACCGCCTTTGGGTGGTACATTAACCACAGTGCCTTCCAATAGTTTAAGTAAGGCTTGTTGTACACCCTCTCCAGAAACATCACGCGTGATGGAAGGGTTGTCGCTTTTACGGGCAATTTTATCTATCTCATCGATGAAGACAATGCCACGCTCTGCTTTTTGCTGATCGTAATCGGCAGCTTGCAATAATCGTGTTAATATACTTTCTACATCTTCACCCACATAACCCGCTTCGGTCAAAACCGTTGCATCTACTATGGCAATGGGCACTTGCAGCATCTTGGCAATGGTCTTGGCCAATAGTGTTTTGCCCGTACCTGTACGGCCTGCAATAATGATATTGCTTTTTTCAATTTCCACGTCGTTTTCAACGTTTTGATTGAGTCGCTTGTAATGGTTGTATACCGCAACGGAAAGCACTTTTTTGGCTTGCTCCTGTCCAATGACATAGTCGTCCAAAAAGGCTTTAATCTGCTTGGGTTTTTTAAGTAAAAAATCGGCAGTGCTGGGGGTGTTTTCGGTATGCGTGGTTTCTTCTTGAATGATGCCAACCGCTTGGTCAACACAGCGTTCGCATATGTGTGCATTTAGCCCAGCGACCAAGAGTTTGGTCTCGGCTTTTTTACGTCCACAAAAAGAACAATTCAATTCTTCCACAATCTAGCTTTTAGTCAATACCTCATCAATCATGCCATATTCTTTGGCTTCTAGCGCCTTCATCCAATAATCACGATCAGAGTCTTCATAGACCTTGTCGTAAGACTGGTTGCTGTGCTTGGCGATGATTTCGTACAATTCCTTCTTGAGCTTTATAATTTCACGAGCCGTAATTTCGATATCAGATGCTTGTCCTTGTGCACCGCCTAGTGGCTGGTGAATCATCACACGGGAGTGTGGCAAGCCAGAACGTTTTCCGTCTTGACCAGCACAAAGCAATACAGCCGCCATTGAGGCTGCAATTCCCGTACATATGGTAGCCACGTCTGGGTTGATAAACTGCATGGTGTCGTAGATGCCCAATCCGGCATAGACACTTCCTCCTGGGGAGTTGATATAAATCTGGATGTCTTTGGTCTTGTCGGTGCTTTCCAAAAACAACAACTGCGCTTGAATGATATTCGCAACGCTATCATTAATTCCTGTTCCAAGGAAGATAATACGATCCATCATCAAACGTGAAAACACGTCCATTTGGGCCACATTCAACTGACGTTCCTCAATGATGTAAGGCGTGAGGCTACTTACCATTTCATCGTAATACATGGAGTTTATCCCGTGATGCTTGGTAGCGTACTTTTTAAATTCTTTTCCGTAATCCATATCCTAAAGTTGTCTGTTAAATATAACGATTATTTTTTGTACGCTTCTTTGATAAAGTCATCGTAAGATAATTTTTTGACTTTGATGTTTCCTTTTTCCAAAAACAACTGTCGCATTTTCTCACTCATCACCTGGTCAGAGATGCGCTTTACCTCTTCTTGGTTGCCCAAAATACGTCCTGCAATCTCAGTAAGTTCTTCTTCCTGAATATCTGTACGGCCATATTGCACCATTTGCTTTTTAATCAAATCTTTGGCAAATGCTTCCACTTCTTCTCTTGTGATTTGAAGGTCGTGTGCTTGCATAAGTTTTGATTCGATCAATTGGTAGCGTAAGCCACGCTCCGACTTGGTGTATTCTGCTTCAGCTTCTTCTGCCGTAATGGGATTTTCACCTGCTGTTTGCATCCATTTCTTTAAGAAAGCCTCTGGAAGCGAAAACTTGGTGTTGTCAATCAAGTGTTCTGTCATGTCATTGATAAACTTTTGATTGGCTTGTGTCTCGAAATGACCCATCGCATCTGCTTTGAGTTTTTCTTTACAGTCTGTTGCAGATTTTACAGCGTCTTTGCCAAACACCTTATCAAAAAATTCTTGGTCTAAATCGGCCAATGTACGGTTGTTGCGCTCTTGTAGTGTGAGCGAAAGCGTTACCGCTTTTTCTGGAAGGGTTTCCATCACACGACGCAAAACGTGCTCTTCTTTAAACAAGCCTTTGGTAGAAAATGCAACCACCTCACCAATAGTGGCTTTTTTAAAGGCGGTAAGTGCTTTTTTGCTTTTTAACTCACTAGCCGTAAAAGTGGCGCTTTTTTGAGCTTCCCCTCCTTCATAAGAAACGCCTACGGTCAATTCTGTGTCTGCAGTTACTTCGTCGGTTGGAACTATGGCACCATACTGTTTTTGCAGGCGTTCCAATTGTTCGTTTACAAACTTTTCGTCTGCTTGAATTTCATATCGTGTGACTGCTTTTCGGTTGGGAAGTATTACCTCCACATCTGGTGTCAAGCCCAATTCAAAATCAAAAGAAAAGGCAGAAGCATTCCAATCAATATTGTCAACTGGAACGGGAAGTGGATTGCCTAAAATAGAAATCTTTTCTTCGTTGAGAAAGTCATTTAGTGAAGATTGTAGCATCTTATTTACCTCATCAACCATAACAGCCTGACCGTATTGTTTTTTGATTACGCCCATGGGCACATTCCCTTTTCTAAATCCAGGAATATCGGCGCGCTTGCGGTAGTCATTTAAAACTTGCTCCACTTTAGGAGCAACGTCTTCTTGGTTGATGTCAACGGTAATCACTGCATTGAGTGTGTCTACGTCTTTTCGCGTTACGTTCATCTTTTTCATTTAATAGCTGGCAAAAGTAGGCTATTTTTAAGCAAGGTCAAAGTAATGCTTATGGGCAAAAAAACTGGTAGATTCAACTAGCAAATGTAAGACTTGTTTTTTGGTTAGTGTACTGAAAAATACTTCTGCTGGAGTTTTGTATCCTAGCATTTTTTTGGGATTGGCTCTTAGGGGAATACTGTCTTACATCGCTTTAAATACAGCTTATTCAGTTATTCTTTTTTTTAAATCCATGCTTTCGTGTAGTACTCTCGTTATCTCAACGTAATTCTCGTTTAAAGTTCTGTAGAATATGATATGTCGGTTAGATTTCAATCCCAAAAGTTGTTCTGAAATTCCTTTGTATTTTTTCCTAAATCTGGATTTTTAGCAATTTCCTCACAATTTTTGATTAGTATATCATAATATTTATCGGCTTGTTTTTCCGACCAAACCGCAAGTGTGTATTCCCAAATTTTTGATAAATCAGCAACCGCTTTATTGGTCAGTTTATGTTTAGCCATTTGAGTGCTTTTTCGCTTTTAAAAATTCAAGATGTTTTTTAGGGTCAAAATCGTGAGCTATTCCGCTGTCAATTCCTTCCTGTATTGCATTTTTTAAAGCAAAAACTTTATTTTCTTCTTCTTCTAAAAGTCTCAATCCAGCACGAATCACTTCACTTACGTTTTTAAATCTCCCTTCGCTTATTCGACTTTGAACGAATTGGTCAAAATATTTTCCGAGTGATACTGATGTGTTTTTATTCATTTGATTACTAATTTTATCAAAAATACCAAAAATTGGTATATTCACAAACTTTTCATCAAATCGTCTCGCTAAACAGAGTTACGTTCTAAATTTTATATGTCAAATGCTTGCGCTTATAAATATAAAAGATAGAAAGAACCTTCCCAAATTCCATTTTAGCAATTGAATCAAAGACTTAGAAAATCTTGCAGCGCATCGGTAAATCCTTTGGGGTTTTCGGCATGGAGCCAATGACCTGCATCAGCAACCCACCGTAAAGAAGCATTTGGGAACAGGGCATGTATGGCAGCCATATCTGTTTGCAGTACATAATCAGACTGTTGCCCTGCTAAAAATAATGTCTCTCCTGCATAAGGCAATCCGGTTGGTGCAGCACCAATTTCTTTGAGCTTGTGTTGCAGCACCGAAATATTACAGCGAAGTTTCAGGGTCCTTTCTTCTGTCCAAGTCAAATTTTTAAGTAAAAACTGGCGAACACCGACTTCTGGCACGAATGACGTAAGTGCCTTGTCAGCTTCGCCCCTTGATGTAAGCGTCAAATCATTGAGTTGCAAAAGCCCCTTTATGATATTTGAAAACTTGCTGCTCACATTATACTGTTTGGGTGCTATGTCTGCAACGATGAGTTTTGATACTCGAGTTGGGTATTGAAGCGCCAAGCTCATGGCCGTTTTGCCACCCATAGAATGACCAAGTACAATGGCTTGTTGAATGTTGTGATTGTCCATATAGGCAATAATATCCGCTGCCATTAGGTTATAATCAAAATCTTGGCTGTGGAAGCTTTTACCGTGGTTGCGCTGGTCAATGGCGTGTACTTCAAAATAAGCAGACCAATATTTGGCATGTGTGCGCCAATTGTCTGACATGCCCAAAAAACCATGCAAAATAATTAGCGGTTCGCCCTGCCCAGTAATGGTGCTGTGAACTAGTGCGTCGATAGCTTGGCAATGTATTGGTTAATGACATTCTCAAGCCCAAAGTACAAGGACTCGCAAATTAGGGCATGTCCTATGGACACCTCTAGCAGTCCGGGCAATTGTTGAGCAAAAAAAGCAATATTGTCCAAGCTCAAGTCGTGGCCGGCATTGAGTCCTAGTCCTACTTCTTGTGCTTTTGTAGCCGCTTCCACAAAGGGGGCTATGGCTTTTGTAGCGTCTTTTGGATATTCTTGGGCATAGGCTTCGGTGTAGAGCTCAATACGGTCTGTTCCTGTTTTGACGGCAGCTTCTACTTGTGCCGCATCGGGATCCAAAAATATGGAAGTACGAATACCTTGTTGTTTAAATTCTTGAATGACTTCTTTTAAGAAATCACGATTTGCTACCGTATCCCAGCCCCCATTGGAAGTAATGGCATCTGGAGCGTCTGGCACCAAAGTCACTTGATGGGGCTTGATGGCGCATACCATGTCTATAAATTTTGGAATTGGATTCCCTTCAATATTGAATTCGGTGGTAATCACGGCCGGCAATTCGCGGGCATCTTGATAGGTGATGTGTCGCTCGTCGGGTCTGGGATGAACGGTGATGCCATGCGCGCCAAATGCTTGTGCGTCTTTGGCAACTTGCAAAATATTAGGTTGATCGCCTCCTCTTGCGTTACGTAAGGTTGCTATTTTGTTGATGTTAACACTAAGCTTTGTCATGGCTCTTTTTGTGCAAAAATAACACAATAATGTCCCTTTAAGCATTTTGGTCTAACTTTGCAGTATGAAAGTAGCATTGTACAGCTTGGTTCACGATGAGAAATCGCTAAAAATCGTAACGGAAATCGTTGCCTTTTTTGCGAGTAAAGGTGCTGACATACAAGTAGAAAAAGAATTGTTACGACATATTCCCGATGCTGCTGCCACCCCATTTGACTCACATGCAGATTTAGACCCAAAAACAGCCGTTTTTTTTGCTGTTGGTGGCGATGGTACGGTACTCCGTGCCTTGTACTATATCCGTGAATCGAAAATCCCTTTGATTGGTGTCAACACAGGTCGGCTGGGCTTTTTAGCAACTATTCAACCAGAAGAAATGGAAGCCATGCTCCATGATATCGTTGCCAAAAACTACGTTACTGAGGAGCGAAGCATCCTTGAAATCAAAACAACACCTGCTGTTGCCGAACTAAATGCATTTCCATTAGCGCTAAACGAGATTTCTCTTAGTAGAGAAAACACGACGTCTATGGTTACCATTAACACCCAAGTCAATGATGCCTATGTCAATGTGTATTGGGCAGATGGTTTGGTGGTGGCAACACCCACAGGTTCCACTGGATATTCCTTAAGTAGTGGTGGACCCATCATCGCGCCCGAAGCAAAAAGCTTGGTCTTAACGCCTATAGCGCCACATAACCTTAACGTTAGGCCACTCGTTGTTGCCGATGACGTTGAAATTAAAATCCACGTTGAAGGCAGAGGAGACTCTCACCTCATTTCTCTTGACACCCGACTCTTTTCTGTTCCGATGAACACGACCATTAGTATCCAAAAGGCGAATAACCCCATTGTCTTTATAAGGTCAAATACGCATGGCTTTTTTGATACCTTACGCAACAAGCTACTTTGGGGACAAGATAAACGCAACTAACAATAAATTTGGTGCTTTTTCAGTTTTCAGTAAATAAGATGAATATTAATCGCATTTGGTTTTGGATTGCTTTTGCCTGTCTGGTGAGTGGTTTCAGCACTGCACAGCGACACGAAATTGGTATCAGTGTTGGTGGTGTAAATTATATTGGTGAAATAGGAAGCACCCAATATATACAACCAAGACATAATGAAATAGGCCTAGTGTATAAGCGTAATTTTAATGAGCGGATTGGTCTCCGTGCCATATACAGTAGCGGAAAGTTAAGCGGTAATGATATAAATGCTTCTGAATTGGATCGCTTGGAGCGGTGGCCTGGCCCACTGTCTTTTACCAACGACTATTCCCTCCTCGGGGCACGGGTTGAAATTAACTATGTGAATTTTCCCGTTGGCGAATTTGGGTTTTCATGGACACCTTACATACATGCAGGTATCAACCGTATGGTGATAGAGGATCTTTATTTTGAGCCTTTTGAAAGAATATCTCGATCTGATGGAAAAGTGGTAACTGTTGGTGTCCCTTTTGGTGTAGGTGTGAAGTTTAACTTTGGGCAGTCTTGGATTTTGGCAGCAGAAGTACAGCCACAATTTACCCTAAGTGATAATTTAGACGGAAGCTATCCTGACCGTGAAAAAAAACCTACAGCAAGACAATTTTCAACAAGTTTAAGCAATGATTGGCTTGTATTTACAGGGATTTCTATAACTTACGGCTTTGGTAGGTTGCCCTGTTGCCGTGAATAATTTATAATGAGTTTCGACGAATTTAGTACAGATGAAATGCCTAAACATGTTGCCATTATTATGGATGGCAATGGACGTTGGGCACAACAGCAAGGTAAAAATCGCTTGCGGGGGCACGAGGCTGGTGCAAAAGCTGTGCGAAAAACAGTTGAGGCTGCTGCCAAACTTGGCATTAAGCATCTTACACTTTATGCTTTTTCAACTGAAAACTGGAAGCGCCCAAAAGTAGAAGTTGCCACTCTCATGGCGCTATTGGTAAGAAACCTTCGACTTGAGTTGGAACGTATGACAAAAAATAACATTCGTCTTTCAGCTATTGGATCTTTAGATAAATTGCCAAACAAAGTGCGCCATGAATTAATAGAAGTCATTGAAAAGACACAAAGTAACACGGGTACAAATTTAACTTTGGCACTTAGCTATGGCGCGCGGGAAGAAATTAAGCAAGCTGTTATTGATATTAGCAAAAAAGTTAAAAATAGTATAATTAACGTTGAAAGTATTGATGAAACCATAATAAATGAGCATCTTTACACGCAACATTTGCCTGATGTAGATTTACTCATCCGCACCAGTGGCGAAGTTCGCATAAGTAATTTCCTTTTGTGGCAAATTGCTTACGCAGAACTGTACTTTACTGATGTAATGTGGCCAGAGTTCGATGAGCATGAACTTCACCAGGCGATTAAAAGTTATCTAAAAAGAGAACGTAGATTTGGAAAAACAAGCGAGCAACTTACGTAACTGTTTACTCCTTCCCCTTATTTTGTGTGTTGTGCTGTTTGGTCTTAAACAGGCCAATGCGCAAGAGACTGCCTATGATAAAGGAAAGTTTTATGAACTTGGAGAAATTACCGTTACTGGCGTAAAAAGTTTTAGCCCACAAACTGTCGTGGCCTATACCGGACTTAAAAAAGGGCAGCGTATTCAAATCCCTGGAGAAGAAATTAGCGCAACCATAAATAAATTGTGGAAGCTGGAACTCTTTAGTGATATTGAGTTTTTTATCACCAATATTGAGGGTGAAGTAGTAGACTTGGAACTATACATTCAAGAATTACCTACGCTTTCTGAATACACCATTAAAGGGATTAAAAAGGGCAAAATCGAAACTATTGTCAAAGACACTGACATTAAAAAAGGGAAAAAGCTCAGCAAAAACTTCCTTGCTACTACTAAAAACTACATAGAAAATAAGTACAAAAAAGAAGGCTTTCTAAACGCTAAAGTAACCATAGACACCAAAGCAGACACAACAGATGTCAACAACCAAAAAATGCTGGTTTCTGTTGATCGTGGTGATCGCGTAAAGGTGCGCTCCATTTCATTTGAAGGCAACGAGGTCTACAAGCCAAAAAAGCTGCGAAAACAACTCAAAAGCACTAAGTTAGAATTACCTGGTCGTTTTTGGAAGCGTTCAAAGTACATTGAGGCTGATTACGAAGAAGACCTTAAGAAGCTGCTAGATTTCTATAAAGAAAAAGGCTACCGCGATGCACGAATTATTTCAGATAGCATTATCGTAGACAACAACAAAATTGATGTTGTCATAAAGGTACAGGAAGGTAACAAATACTATTTTGGCGATGTTGATTTTATTGGCAATTCCGTTTACAGCGATGCACAGCTTAGCAGGGTGCTGGGCATTAAGCCTGGAGACACTTACAATGGGGTGCTGTTGCGTAAGCGTATTGCAGATCAAACAAAGCCAGATGGTGATGATCTTACAAACCTATACCAAAACAACGGGTATTTATTCTCAAGTATAAACCCGGTTGAAGTTAGTGCTGCAAATGATACCATCAACTTTGAAGTGCGTATTACAGAAGGTAAGCCTGCTTACTTTAACCGTATTAGTGTTGTAGGCAACGACAGAACAAATGACCATGTTATATATAGAGAAATTCGCACACGCCCAGGTGAACTCTACAGCAAAGATAAAGTGGTGCGTTCGGTGCGTGAGTTGGGGCAATTAGGCTTTTTTGATGCAGAGCAAATATCTCCCGACTTTAAGGATGTTGATCCCAACGCAGGGACGGTAGACATTGAATACGGATTGGTTGAAAAAGGCGCGAGCCAAATTGAACTACAAGGTGGTTATGGAGGCGGTGGATTTATTGGAACCCTAGGGCTTTCATTCAATAACTTCTCCATGCGCAACATATTCAACAAGAAAGAATACAAGCCGGTACCTATGGGTGACGGGCAGCAGTTAGCCCTTCGCCTTCAGGCGAGTCGCTTCTTTGAAACCTATAGCTTCTCATTCTCAGAACCTTGGTTGGGTGGAGAACAACCTGTGCGTTTTTCTACTTCTATTTCGCAAACAACCCAGTACCGTTATAATTATACGACAGGGTTAGCGGATAAATCGCAATATTTTAAAATTCGTGGTATTAACTTTGGCTTGGCCAAACGCCTTCAGGTTCCTGATGATTACTTTACACTTTCACAAACTATTGGCTATCAATACTTTGACTTAAACAATTATTATACTGGGCTGTTTACTTTTGGAGATGGGGTTTCCAACAACCTGTTTTACGCCATAGCACTGTCTCGAAACAACACCTATACGAACCCTATATTCCCAACAGGTGGTTCTTCCTTTACTATTGGAGCTAAGCTCACTTTCCCATATTCATTGGTAAATAATATTGATTATGGCAACTTGAAAAATCTAGCAGCATATCAAGATGCAAATGGCAATCCTGACCAGGCTAAAATTGATCAAGAACGGTTTAAATGGTTAGAATACTATAAGTTGAATTTTGAAGGTACTTGGTATACGCGCATAATTGACAAATTAGTATTGCGCACTCACGCTGAGTTTGGCTTTTTAGGTGCTTATAACGCTGACAGAGGAAACATTCCATTTGAGCGTTATTTCTTAGGCGGTGATGGACTTCAACAATATGCCATGGACGGTAGAGAAACCATTGCGCTTAGGGGTTATGAAAACCAATCGCTTTCCAGCAGAGATGGCTCAACGGTTTACAATAAGTTCTCGCTTGAACTGCGTTATCCCATAACATTAAAGCCAAGTGCTTCCATATACGCCTTAAGTTTTTTAGAGGCGGGTAATGGTTATGACAATTTTCGGGAGTTTAATCCGTTTAATAGTAAGCGCTCGGCAGGCTTTGGTGTCCGAATTTTTATGCCCGCTTTTGGACTGTTAGGCATAGATTTTGGATATGGGTTTGATAGCGAAATACCAAATGACTTAAACCCCAACGGATGGGAAACACACTTTATCATCGGTCAACAATTCTAATCAAAAAGCAAATGCGTTTTTTTTGGACCTTATTGTTATGCTGTTTTATAACGGGTGCTACATATGCGCAGCGCAATGTAAGGATAGGGTTTTTGGACATTGACAAGGTGTTAGCTGCACACAGCGGCTTCTCTGAATCCAGTCAAGATTTAGAAACCAAGATTGTGTCATGGCGAAACGAAATTGACATAAAGCAAAAGGAATTAGATGAGCAAAGACAAGCGCTTGAAATTGAAAGGCCATTGCTCACAGAAGAAATTGCCGAAGAACGCGAAGAGGATATTGCCTTTGAGCAGGACAAGCTAAATCAATATATTGAGCAACGCTTTGGTGTTGAAGGCGACTGGGTTAAGCAAAAACTACAATTAGCTCAGCCAGCGCAAGATGAAATACTTACTGCAATAAGAGAAATTGCCGCTGATAGAAAACTAAATTATGTTTTTGACAGTACTGCTGAAATTCTAGTGCTACATTCTGAAAAAAAATACGATATTAGCGACCTTGTTATTCGATACCTAGAAATTGAAGACAAGAAAAAGGCTCAAGCTTTTTTGGCAGAAACCAAAAAGGAAGAACGCAAGGATCGCTCAAATCCATCATTGGATGAGAGAAGGAAAAAAATAGCGCAACAAAAAGCAGAACGCCTAAAGCTTCTTGAAGAACGCAAGGCCGAACGCCAACGTAAAAAAGAAGCCAAACGATCGGGGAATAAAACCACAAGCGAGGCTGCTTCTGGTCAAACCCCAGAAGAAAAGCGAGCTGCAAAAAAAGCGGAATACGAGCGTAAAAAACAAGAACGTGAAGCGGAAGCCGCACGAAAGAAAAAAGAAAAAGAAGAAGCACTAGCCAAACGCAAAAAAGAACGGCTAGAAGAACTTGAAAGAAGAAAAAAAGAATTTGAAGAAAAACGCAAACAAGCGCAACAAAAAAAGTAACCTTAATTAACTCAATACAATGAAATATTTATCTACTCTATTACTAACCGTAATTTTAATGCTTAGCAGTGCAACTTATGCACAAAGTAAAGTGGCACACCTAGACTTCCAAAAGCTCATCAGCGAAATGCCTAGTGTAATTGCCGCACAAGAAGAAGTGCAAAAACTAGAAAAAGATTACCAAACGGAAATCGAAGCTTCTATAAAAGAATACCAAACCAAATTGCAAACGTATTCTGCTGAGGCTGAAAACCAAACAGACGTGACCAATCAAGCGCGTCAACAAGAGTTGGCTGGTATGGAACAAAACATTCAGCAGTTTCGTCAAACGGCTTCTCAAGACATTCAGAAGAAGCAAGCAGACCTGTTGCGTCCTATTATTGAAAATGCCCGTGCTAAGGTGCAAGAAGTTGCCAAAGCACAAGGATTTGATTATGTAGTTGATGCAAGCCTTGGTGGTGCTTTATTGATGGCTGAAGGCAAAGACCTTGCGCCAGACGTTAAAAAAGCATTGGGCATCTAAACCCATCAAAACATATTATCTTTAAAAAACTGCCTCCTTTCGAGGCAGTTTTTTTATTTTTAAGCATGCATACGAAACCCATTGGTGTTTTTGATTCCGGAATAGGCGGATTATCCGTGCTCAATGCACTTGAAGAAATGCTTCCCCATGAAGACATTCTTTACGTAGCCGATCAAGCTTATACCCCTTACGGCAAAAGAACAAAAGAAACCATTACGGCACGTGCAGTAGCCATTACCAATTGGTTGGTCGCACAAGATTGCAAACTAATCGTAGTGGCCTGTAACACGGCAACAACGAATGCTATTGCGCAACTTAGAGTAGAATTTTCGATTCCCTTTGTGGGTATTGAACCCGCCATAAAACCAGCAGCATTGGGTAGCCAGACAGGCGTGATAGGCGTGTTGGCAACTGCAGGAACACTTGCCAGCACCCTCTTCCAAACAACGTCTCAAGATTATACGCAAGGACTGGAAGTAATCAGCCAGGTGGGGCACGGATTGGTGGGACTGGTAGAAGAAGGCAAAGCAAACAGCAAAGCAACCGAAAAACAACTGCGTGATATCTTATCCCCCATGCTAGAAAAGCCCATTGACCACTTGGTCCTCGGGTGTACCCACTACCCCTTTTTAACACAGACCCTAAAAAAAATACTGCCCGAAAATGTAACCATTGTGGATTGTAGTGCTGCTGTAGCCAAGCAAACCAACAGACTACTCGACTTGCACAACCTCCATAATACGAAAGGTGGTATAACAAGATATTACAGCACAGCTGCTCCAGAAATTGACGTCTGGAAATCTTTTGGTGTAGCAGAAGTTATGCAGGTGGAAATTTAGTCCTTAAACCAGCTTGCATATAAGCTGTAATTTTTTGCGATGCGTGCTATTTCTCCTGAGATGAGTTCTGGTGAGGTGTCCTTAATCTTTTTAGCAGGCATACCGCCAAACACCGATCCAGCAGGTACTATGGTGTTTTTAGTTACTACGGCCCCTGCGGCAATGATGCTGTTGGATTCCACAACGGCATCATCCATAATAATAGCCCCCATACCAACCAATACGTTGTCGTGAATGGTGCATCCGTGAACTATGGCATTGTGTCCAATAGACACATTGTTACCGATGGTTGTCGGAGCAGTCTTATACGTTGCGTGAATAACAGCCCCGTCTTGGATATTAACATTGTTCCCTATGCGAATACGATGTACATCGCCGCGTACTACGGCCTGAAACCACACTGAGCAAGAATCGCCCATCACCACATCTCCAATAAGGGTAGCATTATCAGCAAAAAAACAATTTTCGCCATAAGAAGGCGTATGATTTAAGATGGTTTTAATTAGCATACTGCAAAGTACAAAAATCTACAGTGTGCATTCAACTACTATGGTTCTAATACGTATTTTTGCATAAAAATGCTATGAGCCGTTTTCGCATATTGCCGTCTGAAAATCCAGATTTACTTGTTTTGAGTACTGAAACCCCACTCGTTGAGCGTGCCTATGCGTTTAACAATGTCTCTGAAGCCAACGAAGTTCCGCTGGCACAGCAGTTGTTTTACTTGCCTTTTGTGAAGGCTGTAACCCTCAACGGCACCCAATTGACCTTGGAGCGTTTCCCCATTGTGGAATGGAGCGATGTGCAAGAGGAAGTAATCGAACAGTTAGAAAAATATCTCGCTGACGGCGGTGAAGTTACCAAAACAAAAAAAGCGGCTCCAGCTAGTGTTTATGCCGAAAGCACGCCCAACCCTGCCGTGATGAAATTTGTAGCAAATAAAAAACTGGTGCCTGCCAGTGTGGAATTTACTTCCATAGACACTACCCAAGATGCACCCCTAGCCCAAGCCTTGTTCCACTTTCCGTTTGTCAAAGAGGTTTACATGGACGAAAACTTTGTGTCCATAACCAAATATGACATTTCAACATGGGAAGAAGTGGTACAGCAAGTACGCACTTTTATCACACAGTATCTAGCAGAAAACAAGCCTGTCTTAGCTCCCAATTTCAATCCAAATTCTGAAACGGACGCACATGTGGAGATTAACTACACCCAAACGGAACAGGAGATCGTCCGCATATTGGATGAGTACATCAAGCCAGCTGTAGCATCAGATGGTGGAAATATAGTATTTCAATCTTTTGATGAAGATGCCAAGGCCGTTCACGTGGTCTTGCAAGGTGCTTGTAGTGGCTGTCCGTCGTCTACCTTCACGCTAAAGAATGGCATCGAAACCATGATGCGCGAAATGCTTCCTGGAAAGGTTGAGCAGGTGGTGGCTATTAACGGCTAAAGTTCCAACGCTTTTTTGGCATCACCATCCATAAGTAAGGCAACGGGGTCTTCTAGTGCTTCTTTTACTGCTACCAAAAAGCCCACACTCTCACGGCCATCAATAATGCGGTGATCATAAGAAAGGGCCACATACATCATGGGGTGAATTTCAACCTTACCGTCAACAGCTATGGGACGTTGCAAAATGTTGTGCATGCCCAAAATTGCCGATTGTGGTGGATTGATGATAGGGGTAGAAAGCATGGAACCAAACACCCCGCCGTTGGAAATGGTAAAGGTTCCGCCTGTCATTTCATCAACGGTGATTTGTCCATCACGTGCGCGTATGGCCAAACGCTTAATTTCAGTCTCTACATCTTTAAAACTCATGGCTTCGGCATTGCGAACGACAGGAACCATAAGTCCTTTAGGTCCTGACACGGCGACACTAATATCGCAGTAGTCATGTAGGATTTGTTCGTTGCCATCAATCATGGAGTTTACGTCTGGGAATTCTTTTAGGGCGCGTACTACGGCTTTGGTAAAAAAGCTCATAAACCCAAGTCCAACTTCGTGTTTTGCCTTAAAGGCTTCTTTATGCTCGGCACGCAATGCAAAAATGGGCGACATATTGACCTCATTAAATGTGGTGAGCATGGCCGTTTCATTTTTAGCGGCTACCAGACGCTCTGCTACTTTTCGGCGTAGCATGGACATTTTCTTGCGCGAAGTTGGTCGGTCGCCTGCCGGTGTTCCCATTGAAGGAACAGCATTTATGGCGTCTTCTTTTGTAATACGACCGTCACGACCCGTGCCTGAGATGGCAGTAGTATCTATGCCTTTTTCAGCGATAATTTTTCGTGCTGCTGGTGAGGCTGTGCCGGTAGCATAGTTCGTTTGAGCAGGTGCAGGGGTTGCTGCAGCTTGAGAAACGGTTGCTTTGGCTGGAGCGGGTTTTGCGTCCTGTCCTGAAGGCTTTGCAGCAGCGGTGTCTATATGACACACTACGGCACCTACGGCAATGGCATCGCCTTCTTCTGCTTTAAGCGTAATGATCCCACTTTCTTCTGCGGGAAGCTCAAGGGTGGCCTTGTCCGAGTCTACTTCGGCAATGGTCTGGTCTTTTTCTACATAATCACCATCACTAACCAACCATTCGGCTATTTCTACTTCCGATATGGATTCTCCCGGAGAGGGCACTTTCATTTCTAAAATCATAACTCCTGTTTTGGCGCACTAGCGCATATTGTCTTTGGTTTTGTCAAATACATACTCAATAATTTCTTGATGGCGACGCTTGGATCGCGTTAAACTTCCTGCTGCTGGAGCACCGTAAAAACGGCGAGATGCAACACGGAAATCACGTGCTTGCGGAAGGTGTAACAACAAATGCCCGTATGCACCCATATTCCTTGGCTCTTCCTGTGCCCACACTACTTCTGCATTGGCGTATTTTTTCACAACGGCTGCTATCTCATCTTGAGGCAAGGGAAATAATTGTTCTAGACGAACCAATGCCACGTCTTTGCGTTGCTTGGTTTCGCGAGCATCAAATAGGTCATAATAAAACTTACCCGTACACAACACCAGTGTCTTTACCTCTTTTGACTTAACAGTGTCGTCATCGATTAAGGGCATAAACTGACCTGTTGCCATGGCTTCTTTGGAAGAAACGGCCATGGGGTGTCGCAACAAACTTTTGGGTGTAAATACGACCAATGGTTTTCTATATGTTGATTTAAGCTGTCGGCGCAGCATATGGAATAGGTTGGCCGGAGTGGTTACGTCAGCCACAAACATATTGTCTTTGGCACAAAGCTGTAAATAGCGTTCCATGCGGGCTGAAGAGTGCTCAGCGCCCTGGCCTTCATAGCCATGGGGAAGGAACAATACCAAACCGTTCTGCATTTTCCATTTGTCTTCGGCAGACGACAGGTACTGATCAATCATGATTTGTGCCCCGTTACTAAAGTCACCAAACTGTGCCTCCCAAATGGTCAAGGCATTCGGACTGGCCATAGCAAAGCCGTAGTCATAGCCCATAACGCCGTATTCAGAAAGCGAAGAGTTAAAAATATTAAAGCGTCCCTGAGATTTATCAAGATTATTTAAAAGCACCACTTCTTCTTCAGAATCTTCGACCTTCATCACCGCATGGCGGTGAGAGAACGTACCCCGCTCAACATCCTGCCCAGAAATACGCACATCGTGCCCTTCTGAAAGCAAGGATCCGTAAGCCAGCAACTCGCCCATAGCCCAATCCATTTGATTGCGCTCAAAATACATGGCCTTGCGGTCTTTTACCAAGCGCTCAGTTTTACGCAAGAATTTTTTATTTGAAGGAAGCTCCGTAAGCGTTGCTGCAATGGCATCTAATTTATTGAGTGCAATGGTGGTGTCAACAGGCTGTAGCATACCTTCTTGCTTAGCGCGCTGATATCCTGTCCATTCGTCTTGCATAAACGGAGTAATGACCGTATTGGAAGCTTGTCGCGCATCTTCCAGCTTTTTTTCAAGTGTTTGTTTGTAGTCGGCTTCCATTTGATCCAAAACGTCTTGGGTAATAACGCCTTTAGACATCAGTTTAGCAGCGTAGATATCTCGTGGGTTTTGCTGTTTTGCAATGGCTTTGTAGAGCTTGGGCTGCGTAAATCGCGGTTCATCGCCCTCGTTATGGCCGTATTTTCTATAGCCGAGCAAGTCAATAAATACATCACGTGAAAAGCGGTTGCGGTAGGCCAAGGCAAAATGCATGGCGTGTACCACTGCCTCTACGTCATCGGCATTTATGTGCAGCACGGGGGAAAGGGTAACCTTGGCAACATCTGTACAATAGGTACTTGAACGCCCGTCTAGGTAGTTGGTGGTAAAGCCAATTTGATTGTTGACCACAATATGTATGGTACCGCCTGTTTTATAGCCGTCGAGTTGTGCCATTTGCACCACTTCATAGACCACTCCTTGACCGGCAATAGCAGCATCGCCATGAATAAGGATGGGCATTACTTTTCGGGAATCGCCTTTGTAGTTTTTATCTTGTTTTGCACGTGCTATACCTTCCACAACAGCGTTTACCGCTTCGAGGTGAGAAGGGTTGGGTGCTATGTTCATGTTTATTTGATAGCCAGCATCTGTGAGGCGTTTTGAGGTCCATCCCAAGTGATACTTAACGTCGCCGTCAAATACCTCCTCTTCATAGTCTTTCCCATCAAACTCACTGAAAATATCTTGCGCAGGCTTGCCAAAAATATTGGTCAGCGTATTGAGGCGGCCTCGGTGTGCCATCCCAACAACAAACTCCTCTACCCCGTCTTTGGCGGCACCTTCAATCAAGGCATCTAAGGCAGGAATCAAGGATTCGCCTCCTTCTAAGGAAAAGCGTTTTTGGCCTACATATTTGGTGTGTAGGAAGCTCTCAAAAGCAACGGCCTCATTTAGTTTTTTGAGAATGTGTTTTTTCTCATTGTCATCAAACGATGGGTGGTTGCCGTTCTTGTTGATCCATTTTTGAATCCAATTTACACGTTGTGGATGACGGATAAACATATACTCCAGTCCTATGGATTCGCAGTAGATGCGCTCCAAGTGCACAATGATATCAGCCAGTTTTGCCGGGCCAACACCTACGATTTCACCCGCCGAAAACACGGTGTCGAGGTCTTCGTGGGTCAATCCAAAATTTTCAATGGCAAGGGTGGGCTTGTATTTTCTACGCTCTCGTACGGGATTGGTGCGTGTAAAGAGGTGTCCGCTTCCGCGGTAACCGTCAATGAGTTTTACGACACGAAATTCTTTGAGAACGCTTTCGGGAATGGCGTCGCTGGTATGCTGTTCGCCATTTTCTATACCAAAGTCAAATCCTTGAAAAAAAGCACGCCAGCTGGGCTCTACGCTATCAGGGTTTATGAGGTATTGGTCGTAAAGCTGCGCAAAATGAGCCGTGTGGGCTGCATTGAGAAACGAATACTTGTCCATCTAGGTGTGGTTGTACTAAACAAATGTACTGCATTTGCGTTTATTAACGCACGATTTTGTTGAAAAAAACCAGCTTTTTGTATAGTAAAAAAATGTAGTTTTGAATGTGTTTGCTTTAGTCGATTGTAACAACTTCTACGCCTCTTGTGAGCGCATTTTTCAACCCACATTAAACGACAAGCCCATTGCTATTTTGTCTAACAATGACGGTTGTGTGATTGCGCGCAGTAACGAGGCCAAAGCCCTTGGACTACCCATGGGGGCGCCCGCACACAAGTTTTCGTCTTTTTTTAGACAACACAATGTCCGTGTTTTTTCGTCCAACTATCCGCTCTATGGCGATATGAGCCAACGCGTGATGGAAGTCTTGCGTCAATTTACACCCGAGGTAGAAGTATACAGCATTGACGAGGCATTTTTGCATTTTGATGGCTTTGCGCACTACGATATGGAAGCCTATGCGCAACAAATGCGCAAGCGCGTGCACAAATGGACCGGCATGCCCGTTAGCATTGGACTTGGTCCAAGCAAGGGTCTTGCCAAAGTAGCCAACCGTGTGGCCAAAAAATTTGCCGACAGAACCAAAGGGGTCTATGTAATTGACTCGGAAGAAAAGCGCATCAAGGCACTGAAGTGGCTGCCCATTGCAGACGTTTGGGGCATTGGCCGTCAACACGCACGCCGATTGGCACTCAACGAGGTGAAAACCGCCTATGACTTTACCCAACTCAGCGACGATTGGGTGCGCAAACAGATGAGTGTCGTGGGGCTACGCCTTAAAAAAGACCTGGAAGGAACCGCTACCATTCCCATGGAAATGATTGCTTCCCCCAAAAAAGCCATTGCCACCACCCGCAGTTTCGAATCGCTTATTACCTCCTATGAGGAAGTGCGCGAACGCATATCGACCTATGCAACGCTTTGTGCTGAAAAACTACGCAAGCAAGGCAGTAGCTGCCATGCGGTCTATGTGTTTGTCCGCAGCAATCCGTTTATGCCCGACTTGCCGCAATACCGCAACGGCATGTTGGTTACCATGCCCTTTGCCTCCCAGTCGAGTTTGACCATTAGCAAGTATGCACTAAAGGGATTGGAACATATTTTCAAAGACGGGATTCAGTATAAAAAAGCAGGAGTAATGGTTATGGGAATTGTGCCCAAAAACACACAGCAACTCACGCTGTTTGATGGCGAAGACAGCCGCCACGATGCACTGATGCAACGCATTGACCAATTGCACCGCAAATATGGCCCGCATAAAATCAAACTCGCCAACCAAGACCTGAGCAGAACTTTTAAAATGAAACAAGCTCACTTATCGCCCCGTTACACCACAGACATTCACGATATTATTACGGTAAGATGAAAAAAGCAACAACCCTCCATTTTTATAGCCCCGATACCAGCAACGAAGCCGACGTTTGGCTTGCAGGCGAAGGCATTTCGGCAGGCTTTCCCTCGCCAGCAGATGACTTTAAAGAAGTGCGCATCAGCCTCGACAGGGCCGTGGTTAAAAACAAGGCCGCTACGTTCTATGCGCGCGTGGCAGGACAATCCATGGTGGGTGCCGGACTGGACGATGGCGATTTACTGGTCATAGACCGGAGTTTGGAGCCTCAAGACGGTAAAATTGCCGTGTGCTTTGTAGATGGGGAGTTTACCGTAAAGCGCCTCAAGGTAGCCGAAGACTGCGTATGGCTGATGCCCGAAAACGAACAATACAAGCCCTTGCAAGTAACCGAAGACAATGAGCTTATCATTTGGGGCATTGTGACCCATGTGCTCAAGGCGGTGTAGTGCACTTGGCTATCTTTGCAGGAATTAAAACCCTATTAAAAGTACTCCGAATTGAAAAAAATAAAGAAACGAATAGGCCGTATGTTATTATACGTTGGTGCATTGCTAGTGGCGCTGGTTATTGCCGTTCAGCTGTTTGTTGCGTATTACCCCTCTTTTGGGGGCGATGTGACCAAGCAACGACAAGAGCTGTATGCAAATTCAGCGCAGTTCGAAGCGGGTACTTTTCAAAATCAAGACAGCGACAGCGCCAAAGACGTTAGCCTTAATAAAGTCCTGAAAATATTCCGAAAATTCTTTTTCGAGCAGGTCGAAAATGGAATCCCTGAAAACAACATAGCAGTTAAAAATATAAATACAGCCGACATTACCGCTTTTAACGAGGGAACGAGATTGTACTGGTTTGGGCATTCCACCTTTTTGATGCAAATCGACAGTACTACGATTCTTATAGACCCCATGCTTAGTGAAGTTCCTGCGCCACACCCTTGGTTAGGCAACAAGCGCTTTAGCGATGAATTGCCTATTGAAATTGAAAATTTACCACAGATAGATGCCGTAATTATCTCGCACGACCACTACGATCATTTGGACTATGCCTCTATATTAAAGTTAAAGGACAAGGTGGGTGCTTATTTTGTTCCGCTTGGTGTTGGTGTTCATTTAGAAGCTTGGGGCGTTAGCAGTGCCAAAATCAATGAAAAAGATTGGTGGGAAGCAACGACGTTTAAAAACATGCAATTGACATGTACGCCAGCGCAACATTTTTCGGGTAGAAAATTTAGCAATCGCAAAAGTACGTTATGGAGTTCGTGGGTAATAAAATCCAAGGATGCGAACATATACTTTAGCGGAGACAGCGGTTATGGAAAGCACTTTGCGCAAATTGGCGAAAGCCACGGCCCTTTTGACCTTGCATTGGTTGAATGTGGTCAGTACAATAAAATGTGGCCCGACAATCATATGTTCCCAAAAGAAAGCGCGCAAGCGGGACTTGATTTAAAAGCCAGGGCGATGATGCCCATACATTGGGGTGCGTTTAAATTGTCCATTCATGCCTGGACTGCGCCCATACAGCAGGTTCGCAAAGAAGCTGCAGCACTTGGCATCCCTTTGGTGACACCAGAAATAGGAGCGCCCATTCGTATCGAAACATTGCCAGAGCCCAATACTGTGTGGTGGTAGTTTGCGATGCTATTTGTTTTAGAAATACCAAAATCAGCAGCTAGGAGACATTCGTGATGGCGCAAAACATTCGCTTTTGGTAAGTCGATTATAGCACTAAATATAGCATATTTATCGACAGTCAAAGCGGAAACACGGATGCATGTAAATATAACCCCCACCTTTTCGAAAATTGCTTAAATACCATACCTTGCAATAAAGAATTTCTTGAAACGAACTATCCTCGAGGCTCTGCCTCGAGGAATTCTTTTCGATTAAAGTTATGAATAGAAGCATCTTACCCTTAATATGTATAATCGTTTTCCTTTTCGAGGGATGTAGCGAAACGGATACCGTTATTGTTGTTGACAAAGACGATGGCAAAGGATCAAACACCGCGAATGAGAATGCCCTAACCCTTGAGCACAACGGTCTTAATCGCGAATATGTTTTGTTTGTGCCCAGTGCCTATGACAGTGCAACCCCATTGCCACTGCTGTTTAATTTTCATGGTTTTGGCGGAAATGCAAGCGAATACATGGCTTATGCAGACATGCGCACACTAGCCGAAAGTGAGAACTTTATTTTGGTGTATCCACAAGGCAGTAATTTGGATGGATCGCCACATTGGAATACCTGCCCCAATGGCGGTGATAACAAAAGCAATGCAGCCGATTTTGGTTTTATAGCAGCCCTTGTCAGCGAACTTTCAAGCACCTATAGTATTGACCAAAATCGCATTTATGCTGCTGGCTATTCGAATGGTGGTATGATGGCCTATGGGCTTGCCAACTACAGGAGTGAAATCTTTGCGGCCGTGGCTTCTGTTTCGGGCACCATGCTCGACTGTACGGCATCCCCTGCGCATCCCATGCCGGTGATTCACTTGCACGGCACCGCTGATGACACGCTGCCCTATAACGGAAATAACTATTTTAACGGCACACAAACAGTCCTAAACCATTGGATTGCATTTAACAACACCAACCCTTCACCAACAGTCAATTCAGATACCAACGGCAGCATGACCATTGAGCGGTATGTTTATGATCAAGGGGATTCTGGTGTTACCGTAACGCATTACAAATACATCGGCGGTGGGCACAATTGGTTTACAACCAGCTTCCAGGGACAAGACACTGCTACGCTGATATGGAATTTTGTGTCGCAGTATGATATAAATGGGTTGCGGTAACGCATATTTTTATACAGAAAACCCAGCGCATTGCGCTGGGTTTAAAGTACCTCGGGTGGGAATCGAACCCACACTCCTTGCAGAACCGGATTTTGAATCCGGCGCGTCTACCAATTCCGCCACCGAGGCATTATGTCATTTGGTTTCTGATGCTGCGCAATTGCTGCTTACCAACACCTGATTTCCAATACTTTTCTCTTTTTCGAGAAGCAAACGGACGGCAAATGTAGCCAATATTTTTAATGCTTGCCAAGAAAAAACGGTCAAGCATTTATGCAGCCTCAAATAAATTCCTACATTTGCAGCCCGCACAAAAAACTATGGGAAAAACAACCATCGAATCGAAGATATTTGCGTGCTCGCAAACCAAGACCCTTGCTAAGGAAATTGCCAAGCAGTACGGCATACCTATGGGCAACGTTTTATTCACCCGCTATAGCGATGGTGAATACCAACCTTCTTTTGAAGAATCGGTACGTGGCTCACGTATATTTATTATAGGTTCCACCAACCCCACTTCGGATAATCTGATGGAAATGTTACTGATGTTAGATGCGGCAAAACGTGCTTCTGCGCGACATATTACTGCCGTGATGCCTTATTTTGGTTGGGCAAGACAAGACCGCAAAGACAAGCCAAGGGTTCCAATAGGCGCTAAATTAGTAGCCAAGTTGTTGGAAACAGCGGGTGCTACTCGCATCATCACCATGGATTTGCACGCCGATCAAATTCAAGGGTTCTTTGAAAAACCCGTAGATCATTTATTTGCATCCTCCCTGTTTTTACCATACCTCAAGTCATTAAAGCTTGATAACCTTACCATAGCCTCACCCGATATGGGCGGTTCAAAAAGAGCATATGCCTATTCGAGGTTTTTGGAAAGTGATGTTGTGATCTGTTACAAGCAACGCAAAAAAGCCAACATCATTTCTCATATGGAACTCATTGGAGATGTAAAAGGTAAAAACGTTGTGTTGGTAGACGATATGGTGGATACGGCAGGCACGCTTACGCGCGCAGCTGACCTTATGGTGGAACGCGGCGCCAAGAGCGTACGCGCAGTCTGTACACACCCGCTACTTTCGGGCGAAGCCTACGAACGTGTTGAGGCGTCACAATTATCTGAACTTATCGTAACGGACTCTATACCGCTTGCGAAAAAGAGTAAAAAAATTAAAGTATTGAGCTGTGCTCAATTGTTTGCTGAAGTGATGTATAATGTGCATCATAACGAGTCTATCTCAGGCAAATTTATCATGTAATAAATAATAAATATGAAATCAATTACCATCAACGGATCTAAAAGAGAAAGCGTGGGCAAGGTAGCTACCAAAGCCCTACGTAATGCTGGAGAGGTTCCTTGCGTATTATACGGAGGGGAAGCGCCAGTACACTTTGCTGCAGACGAAAGAGCGTTTGCCAAGCTTGTATATACTCCTAATGCGCATACGGTGGTTATCGACCTAGGCGATAACGGAACGTTTAATGCCATTTTGCAGGACATTCAGTTTCACCCTGTTTCTGATAAAATTCTACACATTGACTTTTATCAATTATTTGACGACAAGGAAGTTTCTATGAATATTCCTGTTGTAATTAAAGGAGCAGCGCCAGGTGTGCTTAACTCAGGTGGGGTATTAAGTCGTAACAAGCGTAAGCTTAGAGTGCGTGCTTTACCAGCCGATTTGCCAGACACTATCGAAGCAGATATTTCTGAACTTGAACTTGGAGACAAGCTGTATGTTACACAAGTAGCTGACGAAAAATTCAAATTCTTACACCCAGACAACACTGTTATATGTCAAGTGCGTACATCTAGAGTTTCCCTTAAGGTTGAAAACGAAGTGGAAGGTGCTGAAGAAGGTGCTGAAGGAGCTGAAGAAGGTGCTGAAGGAAGTACTGAAGGAGGCGCTTCTGCAGAAGAATAGATCGAAATAAATCAATTTTTTAAAAGCATCCTACGAAACACTGGGATGCTTTTTTTATTTTTACACTGATGAAACTTCGCATTCCTTTTTTTTCATCAGCCAAAAAAAATGAAACGGCTATGAAATCTTACTTACTTGTTGGTTTGGGCAACATAGGTTCCGAATACAGCGGTACCCGGCACAACATCGGTTTTGAAGTGCTTGACCAAGTAGCCAAACATAAAGAAGTCCGTTTCGAAACCCTGCGCTTGGGCGACCTAGCTCATTTCAAGCATAAAGGAAAAACAGTTTACCTATTAAAGCCAAGTACCTTTATGAACAGAAGCGGCAAAGCCGTGCGCTACTGGTTGAAACAAAAAAACATTCCCCTAAAAAATGTATTGGTCATCACAGACGACATCCACTTGGACTTCGGAACCCTGAGAATGCGACAAAAAGGATCTGCTGGGGGGCACAACGGCCTACAAGATATCTGCGACCAATTGAACACAACAGCCTATGCAAGACTGCGTTTTGGGATTGGCTCGGCTTTTGGCAGGGGCAGGCAAGTTGATTTTGTTTTGCAACCCTGGGCCGCAGACGAAGCAAAGCTACTTCCCTTTGGTGTAGACAAAGCAGCGCAAGCAAGTTTGTCTTTTGTAAGTGATGGTGCGTCAAATGCCATGAATACGTTTAATGGAAATGCCCTAGACCCCGCATGAGCATAATTAGAGATAGCGCCACGTTTTCAACTTCAAAAAAGACCATCGTTACTGTTGGAACGTTTGACGGCGTACACTTGGGACATCAAGAAATCATAATGCAAGTGGTGGAAAGGGCAAAAAAATCAGGGCTTGCTGCTGTATTGTTAACTTTTGATCCACATCCAAGGAAAGTACTTCAACCCAATGCGCCCATGCCGCTCATTCAAACATTAGAAGAACGTGCTGCTACATTAGAGCGTCTTGGTCTCGATCATGTGGTAGTACATCCGTTCACAAAAAGCTTTTCACAATTGAGTGCCGCAGCATATGTTGAAGCCATGCTACTAGACAAGCTCAACACCAAAGAAATTTTTATTGGCCACAACCACCGGTTTGGAAAAAACAGGGCAGCTGCCGTAGACGATCTCGAACATTTCGGTAATATCTATGATTTTGGCGTTACCCAAATCAGTGCCCAGCAATTGGATAATATTTCCATCAGCTCAACCAAAATTAGGGCGGCTTTGTCAGATGGCGATATCGCAACTGCAAACGCCTATTTAGGTCATCCCTTTACCCTAACAGGAACTGTTGTCAAAGGGCAAGAAAAAGGGAGAACCATTGGGTTTCCAACAGCGAATATCTGGGTTGATAACTCAGATAAAATCATTCCTAAAAAAGGGGTTTACGCTGCACAAGTGAACATAGAAAACAAATGGTATTTGGGCATGATGAATATCGGCATAAATCCTACAGTAAACGGCCAACAACAGAGCATAGAGGTGCATGTTATCGATTGGTCTGGCAACTTGTATGACCAAAGGATTCAAGTGGCTTTGCTAGACCGCATTAGAGACGAAGTAAGATTTGATTCTATGGCAGACTTACAAGAACAGTTGGAAAAAGACAAGGATTTTATTCTGACTGCCTACAAAACTTTACCTTTGTAAAAAATACGATTATGCTGATTCCTGCACACGTTCGTGAACATTTTGACCAAGTGGTGGCTGGGTTGCAAAAACGCAACATTGACGCAGCGCCGCAATTGAAGGTCTTGCTGTCCTTGGACGAAGAACGCCGTGCTACGCAAGCAACGCTTGACCAAACCCTCGCGCAAGCCAATGCCATTGCCAAAGAAATTGGTCAGTTGTTCAAACAAGGTGCTGGTGAAGAAGCTGCTGCCAAAAAACAAGAATCCGCTGCACTCAAGGCCAGTTCAAAAGAGCTTCAAGACAAACTTCAAGAAGTCTCTAGTCAGTTACAAGAAGTGCTCTATCAACTGCCCAACATTCCACACCCAAGTGTTCCGAGTGGTAATTCTGATGAAGACAACGAAGAGGTTTTTCAAAAAGGAAGTATCCCAAGCTTAGACGATAACGCATTGCCGCATTGGGAATTGGCGAAAAAATACAAGCTCATCGACTTTGAATTGGGCGCAAAAATCACAGGTGCTGGATTTCCCGTCTATACTGGAAAAGGCGCCAAGCTACAGCGTGCACTAATCAATTATTTCTTAGACTTTAATACCGCTGCTGGCTATGGCGAGGTACAAGTACCCCATTTGGTAAATGAAGCATCTGGGTTAGGCACCGGGCAATTGCCAGATAAGGAGGGTCAAATGTATCACGTCACAGAAGATGACTTATACCTAATTCCAACTGCAGAGGTGCCTGTCACAAACCTATACCGTGACAGCCTGATTCAAGAAGACGAATTACCTGTTAAACTCACCGCCTATACCCCATGTTTTAGACGTGAAGCGGGGAGCTACGGCGCGCATGTTCGCGGGCTCAATCGTCTGCATCAGTTTGACAAAGTAGAAGTGGTTCGCATATCGCATCCTGAACAATCTTATGCGGCTTTGGACGAAATGGTAGATCATGTAGGAAAGCTGTTGTCTTCTTTGGATTTGCCTTACCGCATACTTCGCCTTTGTGGAGGCGACCTTGGATTTACCGCTGCCCTAACCTATGATTTTGAGGTGTTTTCTACAGCCCAAAATCGCTGGCTGGAAGTGAGTTCTGTTTCCAATTTTGAATCCTTTCAAGCCAATAGATTAAAACTACGCTACAAAGGGAAAGACGGCAAAAAACAACTGGCGCATACGCTCAACGGAAGTGCGCTTGCACTACCGCGTATTGTAGCAGGACTGCTGGAAAACCATCAAAAATCTGATGGCATACACATACCAAAAGTACTTGTGCCCTACACTGGTTTTGACATCATCAACTGATATGCAGATTTACAACATCACCTTTATTGTTGAGCCTAATATTGAAAAAGATTGGGCAACACATGTTGACAAAGAGTTGCTGCCCGAAATTGCCAAAAACGTACAACAAATAGACTTGTTGCGTGTCGAGTTTGTGGATGGGGTTGAACAAATCAAGGGAACCACGTTTAGCATGCAGTTCTATTGTGCAGAGCCCGAACACTTGCGTTGGGTAAACGAAATAGGGCATCAACTCGTGCTGCAAAAACTATATCGTGTATTTCCTCAAGACTGGGTGGCTTTTGCCAGTCGTTTGGAGTTTTTGAAGTCATACGCATGAGTGTTCGCCCAAAAAAATACCTCGGACAACACTTTTTAACCGACCTAAACATTGCGCAAAACATTGCCGATACCCTCTCTGGAGAGGGCTATCAGCATGTGCTTGAAGTTGGACCCGGCATGGGCGTACTTACCCAATACCTACTGGAAAAGCCATTTACCACACATGTAGTTGAAATCGATACCGAATCTGTAGATTACCTCAAATCTCATTTCAGCCAATTAGAAGACCGTATCTTAGAAGGTGATTTTTTAAAAATGGCACTTGCCGATCATTTTGATGCGCAGGTAGCTGTTATTGGAAACTTTCCCTATAATATTTCGAGTCAAATTTTATTCCGCGTAATTGAGCAACGAACACGAGTACCCGAATTTGCGGGTATGTTTCAGAAAGAAGTTGCAGCGCGTATCTGTGAAAAACCGGGTAGTAAAGCCTATGGCATTTTGTCGGTATTAACGCAAGCCTTCTTCGAGACAGAATACCTATTTAATGTGTCGCGGTTTGTTTTTGACCCACCTCCAAAAGTAGCTTCTGCTGTTATTCGTCTGAAGCGTAAGGCGGACTATGCATTGCCTTGTGACGATAAACTCTTTTTTAGCGTTGTCAAAACAGCCTTTCAACAACGTCGAAAAACCTTGCGTAATAGCCTAAAATCCTTTGGGCTTTCGGCTAGTTTAAAAGAAGATAGTATCTTTGATGAACGCCCAGAGCGCTTGGGTGTATCGGAATTTATATTGTTGACTCAAAAAATAGCTGATGACACCCTTTCAACTCAATGACGAAATCCTATCGCAATTCAAAAGCGACATTGAGCAGCGCAATGCCAATGCATTAAAAAAACGCGCTGGTGAATACCACTATGCCGATTTAGCCGAAGTGGTTGACGAACTCTCCATTGATGAGGGTGTTTATTTAATTAAACTACTCGATTCTGAAACAACTTCAGATGTATTAACAGAAGTTGACGAAGACATTCGAGAATCCATACTTGAATTGCTCTCGGTAAAGGAAATTGCCGAAGAAGTAGAGGAGTTGGATACCGATGATGCGGTGGATTTGATTGCAAAACTACCCGAAGAGCGACAAGCCGCGGTAATTGCGCAAATAGAAGACGATGGGCGGGCGCAAGACATTCAAGAACTACTTGCCTATGACGAAGACTCGGCAGGTGGTTTGATGGCAAAAGAATTGGTCAAAGTCAATGAGAACTGGACGGTTACCAAATGTGTGCGCGAAATGCGAACACAAGCCTCAGAAGTCAAAAGAGTACATTCCATTTATGTAGTTGACGATGAAAATAAACTGATAGGCCGGCTATCGCTAAAAGACTTACTTACTGCAAACGACAAGGCCAAGGTCAAAAGCGTTTATATCCCTAAGGTTGATTATGTCAATATCAGCGAACAAGGCGAAGAAGTGGCTAAGCTTATGGCTAAATACGATTTGGAGGCGGTTCCCGTTGTCGATGACGAAAAGAAATTACTCGGAAGAATTACGATTGATGATATTGTAGATTTTATCAAAGAAGAAGCAGACAAAGACTACCAATTGGCTGCTGGTATTGCTTCTGACGTAGAAGCTGATGACAGCATCTTTGAGCTGACACGTGCGCGTTTGCCATGGTTGATTTTAGGGCTTTTTGGAGGCTTGGGCAGTGTGTTTATTTTGGAAGGCTTTGAGCAAGTAATGCAACATCCATCCTATAAAACACTTTTCTTCTTTACGCCGCTTATCGCGGCAATGGCAGGAAATGTCGGGGTTCAGTCCTCTGCTATTATTGTTCAAGGTTTGGCAAATGATATTGTAAAAGGAAGCCTGTTTAATCGGTTGATGAAAGAAGTGGGGCTTAGCCTTATCAACGGAATTGCCTTAAGCACACTCTTATTGATATTTGGGTATTTCACTGGGCTTGAAACTTCCGTTAGCCTTACCATAGCCTTGTCCATGCTGTGCGTAATTGTGGTCTCTGCACTTGTTGGAACTTTTGTGCCCATCATTCTAGACCGTAACAATATTGACCCGGCCATAGCCACGGGACCTTTTATCACAACAAGCAACGATATTTTTGGCATTTTCCTATTCTTCTATATTGCCAAAGTCATTTTAGGCTTTTAGCATGATGCGCATTTTACACCTAGACGAAAACCACCCCATTCTCATAGCGCAATTGGCAGTTTTGGGCTTTGAAAACATTGTAGATACCCATTCTTCAAAAGAAGTCGTTGCACAAGACATCGCGCAGTACCACGGTTTGGTGATTAGGAGTCGGTTCCCCATTGATAAGCCCTTTCTGCAAAAAGCCAAAAACTTAAGGTTTATTGCTCGTGTGGGTTCAGGTCTAGAAAATATTGATGTCAAAGCAGCAGCGGCAATGGACATTGCGGTATTGGCTGCGCCAGAAGGCAACAGTCCTTCTGTTGGCGAACATGCGTTAGGCATGCTGTTAAGCCTGCTGAACAAATTGCCACAAGGCGATAAAGAAGTACGCACAGGCAAGTGGCAAAGGGAAGCAAATCGCGGCGAGGAATTGGGTGGAAAAACAATCGGCATTATTGGCTATGGGCATACCGGCAAACAGTTTGCACGTAAGTTGGCTGGTTTTGACGTTCAGGTTTTGTGTCACGACATTCTAAATAATGTGGGAGATGCATATGCCGAGCAAGTGCCACTTAAAAAAATATACGATCAAGCAGATGTAGTTAGCATTCACCTCCCTTTGAATGAAAGTACGCAACAATACGTCGACCATGAATTTATCGATAATATGAAAAAGTCATTTTGGCTTATCAATACCGCCCGTGGTAACCAAGTGGTAATTGAACATCTCGTTAATGGAATCAAAGCCAACAAAATCAACGGGGCGTGTTTGGATGTGCTTGATATAGAAACTGCTGCTTTTGACTTAAATATTGAGCAATCTGATGATTGGCAGTTTTTGACAGCGAGTAATCGGGTTATTCTCTCGCCGCACGTTGCGGGATGGACCACACAAAGCCATCTGCGATTGAGCGAAGTAATCTTATTCAAAATCAAACAATTGATGGATGAGGGTCATTTTTTAAGTTAATTTAACTTAGGGAAAACCTTAAATCATTTTAATAGCTGTTATTTCGTAACTATGAAAAAGATTTTAATTCTCTGTACCGGAAATTCATGTCGAAGCCAAATGGCACACGGATATATGCAGTTTTTTGGCGGTCAAAACGTATCGGTTTACAGCGCAGGTATAGAAACCCACGGATTAAATCCCAGAGCAGTTAGCATCATGCAAGAGGCGGGTATTGATATCAGCGAGAACACATCAAACCACGTAGACGAATATGCGGAAATATCCTTTGATCATATCATAACTGTTTGTGATCATGCGCAAGAAAACTGCCCGTATATCCCAAGTGAAAAAGCACGGCGCTGGCATCATAATTTTACAGATCCTTCTAAGCTTGTATCGGAAAACGAAGACGAAATACACGCTGCTTTTGCTGCAACAAGAGACGAAATAAAGGCGTATTGCAAAAACTTCGTGGTGACTTATTTGTTGTCGTAGGTTTTTTGCTCCAGAGAAGCCTGAAATTCTTCCAAAACTGGCTTAACTGTACTCGATGGAATGTCTTTGATTTTGATATACATCAAGCCGTCTATGGCATTGTTAAAAAGCGGGTCTACATTAAAGGAAGCCACACGTGCATTTTGTTTGATATACTTTTTAATAAGTACTGGCAACCGCAAGGCCCCAGGTTCAACCTCATCAATTAATTTATCAAACTTATTAAGATCAGCTGAAGTCTCGTCAAATACAAATTCTTTATCCGCATCGTCAAGTTTCACTTTAAACTCCTTTTTTGGGGTTATGTATTGCGCCAAGTAGGGGTCGTAATAGTGCGAACGCATAAATTCAATCATAAGCGATTTGGTAAACTTTGAAAACTGATTGCTGATGCTAACACTGCCCATTAAATAATCGTATTCGGGATACCGTAAAGTAGCGTGAATAATTCCTTTCCAAAGTAAGAAAAGTGGCATGGGGCGCTGTTGGTATGTTTGTGAGACAAAGGCCCTTCCAAGTTCTATACTGTTGTTAAACATATACATGATTTCGGGCTCAAACTTGAAAAGTTCGGACAAATAAAATCCTGAAATGCCGTGTGTGTTCATCAACTGTTTGCCCAACCCAAGTCTGTAGGCACCCACCAAGGCACGGGCTTTATGGTCCCATAAAAACAGATGCAAGTAGTCGTTGTCATAATGATCCAAGTCAAGGGATTTGTTGGTCCCCTCGCCAACAGCCCTAAAAGCAATCTCCCGTTGACGGCCAATTTCTGTTAATATGTTTGGAATCAAGTCTGAAGCAGTCAAAAACAACTCATAGTCTTTTGAAACCAATAGCGATTTGCCGTTGTTTTTTAGATCAATAATTTCGTGTTCTTGCAATGATGTTGGCACTGCTGGGGCAATAGGCATCACCTTATTGTTTTTTCGATTTAAGGTTCTTGGCACTCGCTTAAGAATAGACTTGCGCTCATAAATATTGGAGAGCATGTATAGTTTACGCCTTACAAAATCGGAGTAATCTTCAATAGATTGATGATTGTCCTGATCCTTTACAGCAATGGGTTTTCCTATGCGAATATCAATACTTCTGCGGCGTTGCGTTAGCAATTCGGCAGGAAGTCTTGCAGTGCGAAGCAGCGGGTGAATCTTGGCCAACCGATAAAACAACGAGCTGTTCCTGGCATGAAAATAAACGGGCACAACCGGAACTTTAGCGCGTTGAATCAAGCGCATGGTTGCCGCATTCCAAACGGGGTCAATGGGGACTTGCTTTTTTAATTTGGAAGCTACTTCACCAGCAGGGAAAACCGCAAAGAGGCCGTCGTTTTCAAGGTGACGCAATACCTGTCTAAATCCGCCTATACTTGATTTTGAAGTCAAGCTGTCGTCAAACGGGTTTACGCCAATAAACCACTTTTTAAGTAAGATAACCCGTTCCAATATGAAGTTTGCCATCAATTTAAAATCTGGACGTACCTCTTGCAAAAGATGTATGAGCATAATACCATCCAACCCTCCCAAAGCGTGATTTGAAACAAGCACTACAGGGCCTTTGGTTGGAATACGCTTTAACTCTGAAGGGCTTATGTGGTAGTTGGCCCTAAATTGATACAATAGAGATGAGGTGAAATGCGCTTCATCGCTATTTGCTACACAACGGTCATAAATGGTATTGATTTTATGTAGGCGTAAAAACCACATGACAATGCGGGCAATAAAGCGGCCAACAAATCCAATTTTGGACAGTCCAAGGGCAAGTGCTACATCTTTAGGATATACTAGAGGCATTGGGGTAAGTGTTACCCAAATATAGTTATTTTAATACCAATTGAAGGGTGGTTGCTGTTCGTTGTTCCAATACAAGTTCGTGGGTGCTGAGCAGTGTATTTGCTGAATTTTCTTCAAAATGACGAATTGTGTAAAGGGATACATCAGGCGTGTGTTTTACGTCAAAGCGAGATCGCAATGAAAGCAATAAGGCATCCATATTATGATACTTGTCTTCTACGCAAACTGAAAAGCTAATGGCCGAATTTTGAATAACGTCAACCGACATCTTATGCTCATGTAGAAGCTTGAATATATCACTGATATTGTCTTCCACAACAAAAGAAAAGTCGCGCGTAGAAAGACGCAGTAGCGACAAGCCTTTTTTAACGATATAACACGGAATTTCGGGTTGCATACGTACTCCCTTACCCACTTTAGTGCCCTTTTGTTTTGGATTTAAAAAGGACTTTACATAAAGTGGTATTTCTTTTCTTTGGAGAGGCTGTAAGGTTTTCGGGTGAATCACAGATGCCCCATAAAAAGCAAGCTCAATGGCTTCCTGATATGAAATGTGCTCAAGCAGTTGGGTTTTATCAAACACCCGTGGGTCGGCATTCAAAACGCCTTGTACGTCTTTCCATATAGTCACGTCTGTTGCGCCCAAACAATAAGCAAATATGGCAGCGGAATAATCAGAGCCTTCTCTCCCTAAGGTGGTGGTGAAATTATTCTCATCGGAAGCAATAAATCCTTGGGTGACTTTTAACACATTGCCTTGAATTTGATCTTGAATGGCCAATTGGGTTTGCTCCCAATTGAGGTGTGCACTGCGGTAGAAATTATCCGTTTTGATACAGCTCCGTGCGTCAACCCATTCAGCAGCAATACCTACATGGTTCAAATAAGCACAAATAATGGAAGTTGATAATAACTCGCCAAAACTTACCACTTGATCGTATACAAACGCCCGGTGTGGCGAGCGGTTATTGGCTAAAAAAGTATCGCATTGGGCGCACAAATTTTTAACCCGCTTGGCAACAGGCCCGTGTGCACCATTAAATAAGGCCTCCACAATCTCTTGATGGAACATTTCCAAATCGTGCAAGGCAGCCTTACAAGAATCTGGGGCTTCGAAATAAGCATCAACAACGCCTTCAAAAGCATTGGTAGACTTCCCCATTGCCGAAACAACAACTAGGGTGTCTTCATGCCCCATTTCGGTAAGCACCTTTACCACATTAATTACTCCTGCTGCGTCTTTTACCGACGCACCTCCAAATTTAAATACCCGCATCTTGTTCTGCTATAAATTTTTGCATAGCGCCTTCTGTCATTTGAGTGATATTCCAATCAGACAGCGTTTTTGCGCCTTGCTTTTCATAAAAATTAATGGCGGGCATATTCCAATCCAATACCACCCATTGGATTCGACGCACACCCGTGTTATGGGCAAAAGAGATAAATTTCTTTAGCAGCGCAAATCCTATTCCTTTTCCTCTGTGAGGTTCCGTAACTATCAAATCTTCCAAATGCCAAGACTTGCCTTTCCAAGTAGAATAACAAGGGTAATACAAGGCAATACCAACTACCTTACTTTCAATGGTAGCGACAAAACACCCAAACGCAGGGCTTTCGCCAAAACCATCCTGCAGAAGTTCCGCTTCAGTAACGGCTACAGCATCCGGTTCACGCTCAAATGTTGCCAGCTCTTGGATCAGTCCAAGTATGGCAGGCACGTCACTTTCGGTGGCAGTACGTATGATTAGATTATCCATCGGGTGGCAAATGTAATAACTCTAACGAATATTGAGGTGTTATTCCCTCACAGCAAAGAACAAATTTGTTTAAAAAATAACGTTCTTGGGGCTGACACGCCAACTACTTTGTATTTTTGTCAAAAAGCAGTAGTGAACGAACTTCCCGTTCTGTATCAAAATAATCCGCAATTCAGGGCCGTATACCAAAGCGCTTCAGATCATGGTAGCGTGTTTGCTACTGGTCTTGTTGGATCAAAACACAGCTTTTTAGTCAAATCGCTGTACGAGCAACACAACGCTACCTTGATTTGGGTGCTCAACGACAAAGAAGAAGCAGCCTATTATCTTAACGATTTGGAGGTATTACTCCCCCAAGCGCCCATTTTTTTTCCATCTAGTTACCGACGTCCCTATGCGACTGAAGAAACGGAAAATGCCAACGTATTGTTGCGAGCAGAGGTGCTGCAAAAAATCAAAAATACGCCCCGGCAACTCGTCATTACCTATCCCGAAGCACTATCGGAACAAGTATTGACGCCAAAAGAATTACAGCGCAAAACCCTAGCCATAAAAAAAGGGGATGAATTGAGCATTGATTTTGTCAACGAGACGCTGTTTGACTTTGGCTTTAAGCGCGTAGACTTTGTTTCTGAGCCAGGAGAATTTGCCGTTCGGGGTGGCATTTTAGATGTGCATTCTTACAGCCATGAAGAACCCTTTAGGATAGAATTTTTTGGTGATGAAATTGATACCATTCGCAGTTTTGATGTGACCAGTCAGCGTTCGACCCAAGCCTTGGATGCCATACAGGTCTTGGCCAATATTGAGCAAAAAGAAATAGACGAAAAACGACAATCGCTGTTGTCATTCATAGATGAAGGTAGTTTGATTTGCGTGCAAAATACCAGTGCCATTCAAGCTTCATTGGACCATTTGTTTGCACACGCAGAAAAATCTTATGCCGCACTTTCTGGTGAAATAAGGCGGCTGCAGCCCGATGCCCTTTTTGTGGACGGAGAACTGTTTGTGCAAGGTTTAGCTGTGCACAAGCAAGTGCATTTTGCTTCGGAAACCAAGGATAATGTTGTGGTTTTTGAATGCCAACCCCAGCCGCGATTTCAGCGTAAATTCGACTGGTTTGTTACCCACCTAAACGAAAACACGGAAAAGCAGGGGGTCAATCACGTTTTTTGTGCTTCTGATGCACAAAAAAAACGACTGGTTCAAATTATAGAGGAGCTTGCGCCTGAGACGTCTTTCCACTGCTGGGTCGCACCACTATTTCAAGGGTTTGTAGATGAAGATGAAAATATTGTCTGTTACACAGACCATCAGCTTTTTGAAAGATATCACCGGTTTAGGTTAAAAAATGGCTACGCCAAAAAACAAGCCTTATCCCTAAAGGCGTTGACTGAGTTGGAAGTTGGCGATTACGTTACGCATATCGATCATGGTATTGGAACTTTTGGAGGCCTACAGCGCATCGATGTTGAGGGAAAAACACAGGATGCCATCAAGCTTTTTTATGGGGATAGGGATATCCTGTACGTGAGCATTCACTCGCTCCATAAAATTTCGAAATACAACGGAAAGGACGGCGCTGCGCCCAAAGTATATAAACTAGGTTCTGGCGCTTGGAAAAAAATCAAGCAAAAAACCAAAAAACGGGTTAAGGAAATTGCCTTTAACCTAATTAACGTCTACGCCAAACGGCGTATGAACAAAGGTTTTGCAGCTGGACCTGATACCTATTTGCAACACGAGCTTGAAGCTTCATTTGTTTTTGAAGACACCCCAGATCAGCGCACAGCCACCGAAGCAGTTAAACAAGACATGGAAGACCAAAAACCCATGGACAGATTAATTTGTGGTGATGTTGGATTTGGTAAAACAGAAGTAGCCATTAGAGCTGCGTTTAAGGCCGTTGATAACGGGAAGCAAGTAGCCGTATTGGTGCCTACAACCATCCTCGCTTTTCAACACCACAATACTTTTGTCAATAGGCTTAAAGATTTTCCTGTAACGGTAGATTACCTAAACCGATTTAGAAGCACAAAACAAAAAAAGGACGTTTTAGAAGGAATTGACAATGGCGCCATAGATATTGTCATTGGCACCCATCAACTGGTAGGGAAGTCGGTTTCTTTTAAAGACTTAGGGCTGCTTATAGTTGACGAAGAGCAGAAGTTTGGGGTTGGCGTTAAAGAAAAACTGCGCGCACTCAAAGAGCATGTAGACGTACTCACACTAACTGCAACACCCATTCCAAGAACCCTTCAGTTTAGCCTAATGGCAGCAAGAGACTTGTCCGTTATCAATACACCTCCACCCAACCGACACCCCATTGAAAGTCAGGTGTTATCTTGGAACGAAGTGCAAATTCGCGATGCTGTGATTTACGAATTGCAACGCGGGGGACAGGTATTTTTTGTACATAATCGCATTGATAATATCAAAGAAGTTTCTGGAGCAATACAACGCCTCGTTCCCGATGCGCGCATAGCAACTGCGCACGGCCAACTCCAAGGAAACACATTGGAAAAGCTGATGCTTGGTTTTATTGGTGGAGAATTTGATGTGTTGGTAGCCACTACCATTATTGAGAGCGGCTTGGACGTTCCCAATGCCAATACCATATTCATCAATAATGCCAATAATTTCGGGTTAAGCGATTTGCACCAGATGCGTGGTCGTGTTGGGCGTAGCAACAAAAAAGCATTTTGCTATTTTATTACTCCCCCTTTTTCGGTTCTCACCCCAGATGCCCGAAAACGCATGGAAGCCATCAGTCAATACACCGCACTTGGATCGGGTTTTCAAATTGCCATGAAAGATTTAGAAATTAGAGGTGCAGGAGATTTATTGGGCGGCGAACAGAGTGGTTTTATCAATGATATTGGATTTGAAACCTATCAAAAAATACTAAAAGACGCCATTGAGGAGTTGCAGCAAAATGAATTTAAGGCGTTGTACCCCGATCAAAAGCCCAAGCCAAAAGAACTGGTTTTAGATACAGATGTTGAGGTCTTCTTCCCAACAGATTATATCAACAACGTAAAAGAACGAATGGCGCAATACCAAGCACTTTCCACGCTCAAAACAGAAGACGAACTGACGGCTTTTGGAGATGCCCTTAAAGATAGGTTTGGCAGCTTGCCAGAGCCAACATTGGCGCTTTTTGAAAGTGTCCGTTTTAAATGGCTCGGTGCATCCTTGGGGTTTGAAAAAATAGTGCTGAAAAAGCAAAAATGCATTTGCACCTTTGAAGCCAGCCCAGAGAGTGATTTCTACCAAACGCCAGCATTTCAATATATGCTTGGTAAACTAGGAAGCCTAGCCAAGGCGCAGCTTAAAGAAAAAACCACTAAGGGAAAACACAAATTGGTGTTGGTAATCAATGAAGTAGACGCCATAGAAAACGCCATCGAGTTGTTGCAAAAACTACAAGCGCCTACAGTTGCTTAAGGTCTTTAACAACTCTAAAAGCCTTATCGACTTGCGCATCATTGACCAATATGGTAAATTCATTTGAAGTAGATATGACTTCGTAAATATTGATTCCTTCCCACGAAAGCCGCTGAAAAACAAAGTAATAAATACCTGGAATGGCAACATTCTCTGTTGGTAGCTTTAGCGTAATAGAAGATAGATTTTCTTCTTTGTGCAAGCAAAGTTCTTGTGCAAGATGTGTGTCAACCATGGGGGCCAAATGTTGGCTTACGACTATATTACACTCGTGGACGCCTCTGGAAGAGGTGTAGAAATTTTCACTTGATAGTTGCAAATGGGAAAGCAGTTTGGCTTGGGCTGCAAGCAAGGTGTCTGACACTTTAAAGTTGTAATCAATAAGTGCAGAACGAACCGTTATATCTCCAATATTTTTTAACGTCTTGATGATTTTGTGCGAATGGCGAAACTCCAAATCTGTAGACAGGCGTTTAAGGGCCATAACAATCGCACCTGTACGCACGGGTTTTTGGGTTTGCGCCTTAATCTCTTCTTGCATCATTCGAGACAGCGATGTAAGGTTGATAATCCCTTGGGTAAGTGCGCTAATCAAAAAAGGCTTTGACTTGATATGCGCCTCCACGGCAGCGGCAATGGTTTTCATGAAATATAATTATTTCACAAAGATATTAATAATTAAACAAACTGTTATAATTATAACATTCTAAACAAAATAAAAGGCTTGCTCAATGTGCGTAAGGCTGTGATTGGGGGGTTGACCTACAATACTGATGATATCAAAACGCGTTTCGCCTTCCCAGTTAAACTTTTGTACATAGAAATCTGCAGCGCGTGCCAAAAGCTTGCGTTTTTTTGGGGTTACAAATGTTTCGGGAGTGCCATAGAAATCAGAGAAACGCCACTTAACTTCCACTATGGCGAGTGTATCATCTTTAGATGCAATGATGTCAATCTCGGCTTTTTGGTAGTAGAAATTACGATGTCTAATGCGGTATCCCTGCTTTTTTAAATGGGCGCAAGCCATGTCTTCACCTTCCTTGCCTTTGTCAAGGGTATTCATAATTTTAAGATTTGAGATGATTAAAGATAAAAAGCCTTGGGTAAGTTAGGGTATAAAATCCCTATTTTTGTGCGCATAAATTCTTTATGAGCAAACGCCACACCATAACCGCTGCACTTCCATACACAAATGGTCCTATTCATATTGGTCATATGGCTGGTGTTTATGTCCCTGCGGATATCTATGCGCGCTACTTGCGTATAAAAGGGGAAGATGTCTTGTTTATTTGTGGGAGCGACGAACACGGCGTTGCCATTTCCATGAAAGCCAAAAAGGATGGTATAACACCCAAGGAAGTAATTGATAAGTACCACGGTATTATCGACAAAGCCTTTAACGATTTCGGCATTTCTTTCGATTATTACGGCAGAACCTCAAGCAAAGTGCATCACGAAACAGCACAAGAATTCTTCAAAGCGATTCATGACAAAGCGGGGTTTGAAACGCAGACTACTGAACAATTATATGACGCCAAAGAGGATCAGTTTTTGGCAGATAGGTATGTAGTGGGTACCTGCCCAAAATGCCAGAACCCAGAAGCTTACGGCGATCAATGTGAGTCTTGTGGTAGTTCGCTTAACGCCAACGATTTGATTAACCCTAAATCAGCGATTTCGGGTGAGACACCAAGCCTTAAAACAACCACACACTGGTATTTACCGCTTGATCGTTACGAGGCATTTTTACGTTCGTGGATACTAGAAGGGCATCAAAAAGATTGGAAGCCGAATGTGCTTGGTCAAGTTAAATCATGGCTTGACGACGGCCTAAAACCAAGAGCCGTAACCCGTGACTTATCATGGGGTATTCCAGTACCTGTTGATGGGGGTGAAAACAAAGTGCTTTATGTATGGTTTGATGCGCCAATCGGTTATATCTCTGCCACAAAAGAATGGGCAGCAAAAGAAGGGAAAGACTGGGCGCCCTATTGGCAAGATGAAAATACTGAACTGGTTCATTTTATTGGAAAAGACAATATCGTATTCCACTGTATCATTTTTCCAGCGGTACTAAAAGCCATGGGTAGCTATATACTCCCTAAAAATGTACCCGCAAACGAATTTCTAAACCTAGAAGGTCAAAAACTTTCAACTTCAAAAAATTGGGCGGTGTGGCTGCATGAGTATCTTGAGGATTTTCCCGACAAACAAGATGTATTGCGCTATGTACTTACGGCAAATGCCCCCGAAACCAAAGACAACGACTTCACTTGGCATGATTTTCAAACCCGAAACAACAGCGAGCTGGTAGCCATTTTTGGCAACTTTATCAATCGCGTAATGGTATTGATGAAAAAATATTATGAAAGCGTGGTTCCGGACCCTAATGAATACAGTACCGTTGATACGGAAACGCTTGAAACACTTGCGGCAGCCCCTTTGAAAATTGGCAGCTTAATTGAGCAATATAAGTTTCGTGCGGCCTGTCAAGAAATGATACAATTGGCTCGAATGGGCAATAAATATTTGGCTGACGAAGAGCCTTGGAAGCTTATCAAAACAAACCCAGAGCGTGTGGCTACCATCATGCACACCGCCATACAAGTAGCGGCTGGATTGGCCGTTTTGTCTGAACCTTTTTTGCCGCACACTGCCAAAAAACTTCGAGATATGCTGCAGTTGGACAAGGCCGTTTGTTGGGATAGCTTAAACGATGAAATGCCTGTTAAGGGCAACCACACCCTAGGCAATGCCTCCCTCCTTTTTGAAAAAATAGAAGATGAAGCAATAGCTACGCAGCTAGAAAAGCTTACTTCCTAGCGCTGTTCCTTCTATAAAGTGTTAAATAATTTGATTGGGCTTTAATTAAATATATATTTGTAGTTCGAAATCTTATTAAAATGAATCATTATTTACACAAGAGGTTACTCATTTTTGGTACGCTAATAACCATACTTTCCCTTCCATTACTTATCATTTTAGAAGTAGATTCTTATTCATTTTTTGACCATATCTTTAAGCTAGATACAGACAAAGGCATCGTCTGCTCGCTTTTTACGGGTGGGATTTTTTTAATGGGTATTGCCTTCATTTTAAAAGTATTTAAAAAAGGCTAAGGCCTATATTTGTGGCAATGATTCACATTGCCCATCATGGTATTTACGCACACCCGTTACCGGAAGGACATCGTTTTCCCATGACGAAGTATGAATTGTTACCGCAAAAACTGTTATTAGAAGGAACATGTCATAAAGAACAGTTTTTTGCACCTAAGCGAATTGCAGATGCACACATTACACAAACACATTGCGCGGATTATTACGCACGTCTTAAAAGCTTATCGCTTTCAAAAAAAGAAGCACGCCGCATTGGCTTTCCGCTTTCTGCTGAGCTCATTGAGCGCGAATGTATCATCGCACAAGGCACATTAGAAGGCTGTACTTTTGCACTTGAAAATGGCGTTGCCTTTAATATAGCAGGCGGAACCCACCACGCCTTTTATGACCGTGCAGAGGCATTTTGCTTACTTAACGATCAGGCTATTGCTGCAAATTATCTGCTTGAAAACAAGCTGGCCAAAAAAATCTTAATCGTCGATTTGGATGTTCACCAAGGAAATGGAACAGCTGCACTCTTTCAAAACAATCCCGCTGTATTTACATTTTCGGTTCATGGCAAGGCAAACTACCCCTTCCAAAAAGAAAAGAGTGATTTGGATATCGCATTAGCGGATAATACACAAGACGCCGCATACTCAAGCATGTTGGAAGAAACGCTCCATAAGTTATTGAACGACTTCCAGCCTGACTTTGTGTTTTACCTGTCGGGCGTAGATGTCCTAAAGGAAGACAAACTCGGGCGTTTATCACTGTCGCTTGAGGGTGCCAAAAAAAGAGATGAAGTGGTACTATCGGCTTGTTATGACCGCAATATTCCTGTGCAATGCAGCATGGGCGGTGGCTATGCCCCAGATGTAAACATCATCGTTGAGGCACATGCCAACACCTATCGCGTAGCAGCAGCTATTTACGACTAATTAGAGCCGCTGCATTTCATCTAAATGAATTTCTGCAGCTCGTCTTTTTTCACCTGACTTGGTTTCATATTCACGATATTCCAAGTGTCCACGACAAGCGACGTGGCTGCCTTTTTTTAGGTGCTCGAGGCAAATTTCAGCCAACTTATTCCAGGCAACTATACGATGCCATTGGGTTTTTTCAACCACTTCACCTTCTTTGTTTTTATATCGCAAATTGGTAGCTACGGAAAAGGTAGTTAACTTTTTTTTGGAATCTAATTTTACTTCTTCTGGGTTGTCACCCAAGTGTCCGATTAGCATAACGCTATTCTGAATGGTACTCATAATAAGGGGTTTTTTAGGTTATTTATTCCGCTAACGCCACCGCTGACTGCGCAACAACAACGCTGCTTTAACAACATCTTGCCTACTTATTTGCCCTACCAGCCTGCCCTGTTCCAAGACTGGAAGTCTACGGCGGTTGGTTTTGTGAAACACAGTAGCAGCATCAAAAATGGTTTTGTCTGCTTCTATAGTGTCTGGGTTTTCTGTCATACTCTGCGCTACCTTACGGTCAAAGAAAGGCTGATTAAAATACTTGCTTTCAGAAAGGTGCTTAATGCAGTCTGCCTCAGAAATAATCCCAACCAATCTAGACATTTCATCCAAAACAGGTCCGCCAGAAATTTTATTGCGAATTAGAATACGCATTACTTCAAGGATGGATTGCTGTGGGGAAAACGTAATCAAGTCGCGTGTCATATAGTCTCGAACCAAAAGGGATTTTCTCCGCTTTGGAATGAGCTTTTGACGTGCTGCTTGAAAACTTTTTATAGGCATGTTTATGTTTTGTTGAACAAAAGGTAAGGAAAATTTTTTAATCTTTGAATTATCAGCAAAAAAAATACATTTACAACAATGAAAAAGACAGCTATAATGGGATGTGGTTGGTTGGGGAAAGTTCTTGCCCAATCGCTTAAAGCACAAGGACATCATGTTCGAGGAAGTGTCACAACCGAGAGCCATTTAGAAGTCCTCCGCAATATGGGCATTGAGCCATTCTTAATTAAGTTTGGTAACGAAGCTATAACCGGAAGCTTAAATGACTTTCTAAAAGGAGTCGGCACCCTTGTTATTGCATTTCCCCCCGGACGTAGAAAAAATCCCGATGCCAACTATGCAAGTCGCATCAAAATACTTGTAGATGCACTTGCAAAGCATCCTTCTTGTAGGCTATTATTGCTTGGTAGTATAGGCGTGTTTGGTGCAGCACAAGGCGTGGTTAACGAAAAAAGCATACCTACCCCAGATGGTATTAGCGGGCAACAACTATTGGACGCTGAAAAAACCATTAGAGCCGCTGCAAATCCTGCAACAATTGTTAGGTTGGGCGGGCTGGTTGGGGGCGATAGGCATCCTGCAAAACAACTTGCCGGCAGAACCAATATACCAGCACCGCAAGCGCCAACAAACCTAGTTCATCGGCAAGACGTAGTGCGTTTTCTTATGGCAATAATTGAGGAAGGACATTGGGGAAAAACGCTTCATTGTGTAAGTCCAAATCATCAACAGAGAGTTGATTTTTATACCCAAGCCTCTAAGCGTTTAAACCTACCGTTGCCTTCATTTGCAGAAACAGCAAGTAAGCGAAACAAAAAAGTAATGGACAGCCGTAGTGCCGCGCTATTCGATTTTTCTTATCGGTTGGCTGATTGTGGGGTTGAAGGGAGCTAGCATGGCTTCGCCGCTGATTTGGTCAGCAAATATATCCCAGCTTGATTTCATTTTATTAATGGCTAGACTTTGTTCTTCAAGGGCAGCATTCCCAAAGCGTTGGTCTGCAGCGATACTCGCATGGGTTACAAACACATTAAAACGCGCACGAATGGGCTTGGTATTCCAGTCATCCGGCCAGGGCTGCATATTTAATTTAATGGCTTCTTCTTTGATGTTTTTGAGCGTAATGGCACGTTGGTCTGAAGGGATTTCGTGTAACGACTCCATCAATGCCAACAAGCTAGACCAGTTTAATTCCTGACGTGAAGCAGGTATTTTAAGCGGTACTTTTTGAATAAGGGTATCAACTACAACAGCGTTGTCGGAAGACAGGGATGGCTGTTGTTGTGTACAACCAATCAACAAAATACAACAAAATAAATACCAAAAACGCATGCTCAAAGATACGCTTCTTGAGCATTGTCTAAAAGATTATTCATAAGTAAGACCGCTGTTCATTGGAAACAGTATGCCTTTACCGTCATACGTCAAGGCCCAATCAAAGCTAAGTTTTGCTTTGGGTGCTGCATCTCCAAAAAGTACGTCTGCCAAGCCTTCGCCTGCCATACCCGGTAAAAAGGAGGCTACAAAAGCATCCCAATTTTGGAGGTGTTCGTTTATCATAAGCGGTCGGCCAGACAACAGTAATACTACCACTTTATTGCCACTGGCATAGACGCGTTTAAGGATTTCAAGATCTGCCTTATTGAGTCGCAAATCGCCATCATCACCAATTCCTTCAGCGTATGGATATTCCCCAATCACAGCAAGAACTACATTGCCTTCTGGTATTGCTGTAGCGTTGGGACTGTATGTTAGGGTAGCCTCTGGTGCCACCTGTGAAAGCCCTTCTAAAACAGTAGTGCCGTTGGGTTGCAACACACGGTTTGCCATAAATCCTGTAAAATCTGCTGCGTTGACTATTCCGTCATTGTCAAGGTCTATTTCTTCAAAATGACCCCGCCAACTGCTTTTGTCAAATTTATTTTCAAAGACTTTTTCAAGTTGACTGTAATACTCTTTACGAGTGATTTTTCCATCAGCGTCATAATCCAAGAAAGCAAAATCAGGCGTAAAGAACCCTTGCCAATCAGCTGTCCAGCCTCCATTTTGAACCCCAAGATTATGTGCTGCTGACCCGACTACGGTAATGGCTGCGTTTTTAGCCAATGGCAGCGCACCTTCGTTTTTAAGTAATACCGCTGACTTTTGCACTGCTTCACGGGCCAAGGCTCGGTGTGCTGTACTGCCAATTTGATTTAAATAAGCATCATCAATATATGGGTTGTCAAACAATCCAATTTCCAATTTTACTTTTAAAATACGACTTACTGCATCGTCTATTCTAGCCATGCTAACGCTACCCTCGTTTACAGCTTCGATAAGGTATTGAATGAAAACTTTGTAGTGCTGCTGGTTTTGGCCTTCCATGATTCCAGGAACCATGACCATGTCAATCCCGGCATTAACACCATTGATTACATCAGACTTGTAGTCGCCAGGAATTTCATCAATTCCAGCCCAATCCGATACCACAAATCCTTCAAAGCCAAGCGCGTCTTTTAAGAGGTCGTTTACCAGATACTTACTGCCATGGCATTTTTCGCCGCGAACGCTATTAAAGCTCACCATAATGGTTTTTACATCTGCAGCAATCGCTGTTTCATAAGGAGGTAGGTACATTTCGCGCAGGGTCTTATCGTCTAACTGAACATCGCCACGGTCAATGTAATAGGTGTGCAAACCGTCTACTCTTGTACCTGTCCCCCAAACCGTTGCGCCGTCACCAATAAAGTGTTTGGCACAGGCGGCTACTTGCTTGCCATTTGTTTCGGTAAGTTGTGCTTGATATCCCTTTACAGCTGCTGCAGTGAGTCCATTGACAAGTTCCGTTGATTGTCCAAAACCTTCGTAGAAACGTCCCCATCGTGGGTCTTGTGGAACGGTAATGCAAGGGGAAAACGTCCAATGGATTCCGGTAGCAGCAACCTCAGTAGCAGTGGCTTTATTAATTCGATATACCAAATCAGCATCGTTGGCAGCGCCTAGTGCAAGGTTGTGTGGAAATACCGTTGCGCCCAAAACATTGTTGTGTCCATGTACGGCATCAACGCCATAGATTAGGGGAATAGCCAAACGATTTTCCATGGCCACTTTTTGAAATCCATTGACCATCTCAAGCCAGCCCAATGGCGTATTGCTTTCTGGAACGGCTCCACCTCCACTTAAAATAGAGCCTATGTGATAGGTTTTGATATCACTCGGGTCGTCCAACAAACGCATATCTATTTGGGTCATTTGCCCAACCTTTTCGGCTAGGGTCATCTGATCTAAGATGTTGGCTACCTTTTTGGCAATGGCCTGCGCGTCTTTCTTATTGGAAGAAAAAGTACAGGCGGTTAGAGACAAAACAATTAATAATACAATGCTAATTTGCTTGGAAGACATGATTATGGTTTAAGTATTGGACGTAAAGTTAAAACTTTACGTTTTCATTTTTATCCCAAAGGCCCCAATAGGCACCTACTTCTCCTTCAGGGCCAACTTTCCAAGACTCATCAAAAGACGAAAAATAGAATACATCTATGCCTGCCTTTTTAGCCCATGCCTGGGTATTGATGAAGTATTTCATGGCATGTTCTTCTCCAGGTTCGGCTCCTTTTAACGACTCGCCTTTGCTTGGCCAGCCTGTTTCGGTTATGATTACTTTTTTCCCTTTAGCAGCGTCCATCGCCTGCCCGTACATTTGCTGCATATGATTCAAGGCATACTCCTCTGGGCAGCCTTCCCAAAAAGGGTAACAGTTAGACAATATAACATCAGAGTGTTCCACAAGTTCAGGGTGTACTGAAAATTCGTAATAGGCATCTACATAGCCCACTGGAATATGTTCAGGTATGGCAGCGCGAACGCGTTTCATAAAATCTAAAAGCGCATCAAGAGAAAGGTCGTTTCGGTAAAGCACTTCATTACCCACAGCTGCAATATCCACACAACCTTCCTTGGCTAAGGCAATAAGCGCATTGATTTCTTCCTCATTTTTTTCGTCGTCATCGCTCAGCCATGCACCTACCATGGTTTTTAAACCTTGTTTGTGTGCCAGTCTTGGAATGTGTTCATTGCCTTCAATACACGAAAATGAACGTATCCATTTGGTGTAGGGCTTTAAAATCTTAATACGTCTTTCAACCTGAGTTTCCGTAATGGTATCTCCTGGCTCTTGCCCGTCTTCATACATACTAAAGCAAATGCCATGCATGCCTGACTTAAGCGTTTTACGCCATAGTTCTTTTAAATCTTTGCTTGTGTAAGGGTCAAAATTGATTCCTTTATACGATTTGTACTCAAGCGCTTCAAGGCTAAAGTCTTTACCTTCTCTATATGACATCGATTAGTATTTTAATTTTTCGTTTTTGTCCCAAATGCCCCAACGCGCACCCACATCTCCTTCATGGTGAACTTTCCACGACTCATCAAAAGAGGAGAAGTAGAATAAGGGGGCTTGTGCTTCTTGGGCCCAAGCATTAACGTTTACAAAGTACTGTGCTGCATTTGTTGCTGTGGGGGTTGCTGCTCCGACACTTTCTCCTTGATTTGGCCATCCTGTCTCGGAAATAATGACAGGTTTATTTTTGGCCACATTGCGTGTGGCTTCGTACATTTCTTTAAGATATGCCGTGGAAGATTCGATTGTAGATCCTTCCCAAAAAGGGTAACAGTTTATCAAAATTACATCGCATACATCAACCAGCTTAGGCCGTTGAATAAATTGATAGTAGGCGTCCACATAACCCACAAGAACCTTTGGGTTTGCCTTTTTCACTTGCGCGATATAATCAATTACTTGTGCTTCGCTGAGTTCATCTCGCATCAAGGTCTCATTCCCCACAACCGCGATATCCACTTGGTTGTTTTTAACAAGCTTAATCAAGGCGTCGATTTCCTTTTGATTCTCTTTTGCATCTACACCAATCCAAGCACCAACCATGGTGTTTAGTCCTTTAGCCTTTGCGGCTTTGGGAATAAACTCATTTCCGTTTGTACAAGAGAACGAACGTATCCATTGGGTGTATGGCGCTACAATGTCCATGCGTTCGATGATTTGCATTTCAGAAAGCTTGTCATCAACATTTTGGTGATCTCTGTAAGGGCTAAAGCATAATCCGTGAAGTCCTTTCGTTAATGTGTCTTTGAAAAGCTTGGCTTGTTCTTTTTTGTTTAGACTGCTAAAATCAACATCTCCCTTTAGTGACTTGTTGAAATTAACATCCGTGAACTCCTTAAGTTTTCCCTCTTTATAATATGACGTAAGGGATTTAGGGGCGGCTTTACGCCCTTTTAATTGTTGTCTAATTTCATTTGCACGCGTTTCATCAATGCTGTAATCTCTCATGATATACATGGCAATAAGCGTACCCACTAATGGGAAGAAACAAAAGAAGGCATGTAATCCATTAACAGCGGATTCTTGATCTGTAGTGGCAAGGTCTGGATTAAAGCCAACAAATGCGATAATAAAACCACTTAGTGCGCCAGCAATAGCAAAACCAACCTTGACCATCCACCAATAAATAGCACCAAAAATTCCTTCTCTACGGAGCCCAGTGTTCAGCTCGTCTAAGTCTATAACATCAGCGGTCATGGACATCATGATGGTAAACAAACTTCCTATTCCAAAAGAGAAAAATGGAAGTGCTATAATATACATCCATGGCTTTCCAGGAATAAACAAAAACCAAAGCATGGCATATCCTATAACTGAAATACCCTGAGCCAATATAAAAGCTCGTTTCTTGCCAAGCTTCTTAGACATCCATGTGATGATGGGTATTACGATAAATGTAGTGCCTAAAGCACCCAAACAGCCAAATAAAGAAACCCAAATACCACTTGCTCCGGCATCTCCATTAAAGAGCTTGTATACAATAACAAAAAAAGTGAGTGCTGCAACGGTATTAAACGCATTAAAAATCAAAAATGTGGCGCCACATAATTTTCTAAACTCTTTGATTTTAAAAGCTTCTATAAAACTGTGATAAATCTTTAATAGGCTATTGCCTATGTTGGCGCTATTAAGTGGTTCATAGTCCTCGTTTAAAGTAGACTTGCTCTTTATAAAAATTGCTGGAATCATGGCGCAAATAGTACAGGGGATAGCAACCCAAATGGCAAGCTCTCTTACAGCGACATCAGCTGATGAAAACCATTCCGGGTCATACATAATTACCCAAAACCATGGGGCAATTACCCAAGCCCACTGACCAATCCATTGGGCAATGGCCATAATGCTTGTACGCTCATGAAAATCGTCACTCATCTCATAGCCCATTGCAACATAAGGAACGCTAAACAGCGTGAGGCCTAGATAGAATAAAACCGACCATAAAATAAAATACCAAAAATTATATTCAAGCGTATTTTCTTTAAAGAGTTGCCACATAAAAATATATGCAACACCCATCACTATTGCACCTAATAAAACATATTGTCTGCGACGTCCCCATTTTGATTTTGTATTATCTGAGATAAAACCCATGATTGGGTCTGTTATCGAGTCAAATATTCTTGGGAAAAAATAAATCAATGACCACATACGTCCAGTAAAGCCTAAGTCTTGTACCAGTACAACCATGAAAATCCCTAATATGGCAGGGAACATTTGATTGGCTAACATCCCGAACCCAAAAGCAATCTTTTGGCCCATAGGAACTTTGTTGTGCTGAACTACATGTGATCCGCTTTTCATAATACTGGATTTGAAAGGGTTATCGTCTGAATAGCTTGTGGGCTAATCGAAATATTTTTTGAAATTCCGTCTAATTTTAAGTCAAAACTCTTGGCCGTTTTACCTTCATTAAATACCACAACAGCAATGCTACCGTCTGGATTTTTAACAGCAGTGACCATCAAGTCCGCGTCTGTATTTTGGGCTTCAATTACTTTGGCGTCTGGGCGAATAAACTTGCTAAAATGCGCCATGATATAATAGAGTGGGGTAAAGTATACTTCGTCCTTTTCGGTATCGACAATTACGGGTGCAATGCACCAGTTGTTTGCCCAGTTTGGACCTCCTTTGGTGTCCAGTACCATGTTCCAATCAACCCAACCGTCAACCCAATTGTTAAGACAACCTATGATGTCGCGGGCATAGCGATTAGCTGGTGCATATTTTGGGTGTAAATATTTTTTTGAAGCTTCGCGCCAATCGTATCCCCAGTCTGTGGCTTCTTTCTTCCAATACCAGTTGTCGTCTTGCCAAACAGGCACTTCTGCATCTATACAAGCTTCTGTTTGAATTAAATACTTGTCCGGCGCTTTTTCGTGCGCATACTGCAATTCCTCTGGAAAATAATCATAGGTGCTTTCATACCAATGCACAGCAGTTCCATCGTAATATTTAGATGAAGCTTCGTCTTTATACATCACATCCACCCACTCTCGTAAGCCCTCGCGGTTTTGATCATAGCCTAAAATGACTACATCTCCTTTGCCGTCAGCTTCAAGTTTTGGTCCGAGGAAATGTTGTACAAAGTGAGTCATTTCTTCGGGAGAGTAGTGCATACTTTCCCAATTTTCGCCGTTTCCGTGCGGTTCGTTTTCTACAGTAAAACCCCAAATGTCAATCCCCTCAGCCTTGTATGCATCAACATATTTAGAAAAGAACAAAGCCCAAGTATCGTAGTATTCCGGCAGAAGTTTTCCGCCAACCCAACTGTTGTTGTCTTTCATCCACGGCACCGCAGTCCAAGGAGAAGCAAAAAGTCTAAAACCGTCATCAGATACAGCCATGGCGTCTTTAATCATGGGTATCAAATCATCTTTGTCTTCATCAACAGAAAAATGAACGAGTTCCTTATCGCCAGCTACTGGGGTATAAGAGTAATTGTTCAATGAAAAGTCACACGAATTCATGTGTGTGCGTGCAAGGGAGTAGCGCGCACCCTCTTTTGCAAAATATGCCTTTAAAATTTTGTCTCTATTCTCTTTGCTAACCTGATTGAGCAGATATGCAGATGATTCTGTAAAAGCACCACCGAAACCTGAAATGGTTTGGAATTCTTTAGAAGTATCAAGGGTAATGCTCGTGGGATTTTCAAGCGCTTTAAAGTCGGTTACTTGTGTAAGCTTATTCCCACTTTCTGAGGTTTCATAGACCGTTATTTCAGGGGATTCGTCTGTACAAGAAGTTGCCATTAGGGTAAGTATTAAACCTATTAAAAGTGTGTTCGTTTTCATGGGGCTAGTTTGGGTTAAGTTCTAAAACATTAGGGGGTAGAACGGAGATGTAGAGGTTTTCACTTAGGCCGTTGAAAGTTTTGGTGATGGGTACTCCATTACGTGTGAGACCATCGAAGATGCCGTTGTCAACCGCGTCCCAAAGTGCATACTTGGCTTTGCCGTCTACGGTAATGAGTCCAAAGTGATTTTCAGAACCTTTAATATTATGGGCTTCCTTCCAAGGTTCATCAAAAGCTTCAAAAAAGAAGCAGGATATGCCGTTTTCCTTAGCCCATGCGCGCATCAAATTGTAGTATTTCGCTTGTTTATATTGGTCAGCAGCATGCGAGCCTTTTCTGCCATAATAGCCGTTGGAGATTGTGGCCCAGCCTGTTTCGCCAATATGTATGGGCTTGTCAACGCCAAGGCTCTCCATATATTTTTTAACATTATTGTATTGGGCAATGGTAAAATCACGGGCGCGCAACATGGCCTCGTCTATAAGTTCTTTTTGGGTCTTGTCCTTGGCCTCCTCCGAAGTTATCTCCCAAAATGCTGGGTTGTAATGGGTGTTGTGAAACGGATAGGTATGCATGGAAATATAATCCACTGCTGCGATCAAGTCTACTAAATCTTCATTGTGATAGGCCGTATCGCCTCCTCCCCAAGAAGCAAAATCATCAGAGCTGGTGATCCACAAATCTTTAGGAAGTTTGTTTTCTTTTTTTAGCGTTTGTAAATAGGAAACCCAATTAAGGATAATGCCGGGTTGTACATAGTAACTTTCGGCCCATTTTACCATGGCCTCATTTCCAACAGCGAGTACTTTTACAATGCCTGAATATTTATTGGCCAATTCAACCGCTTTGTCAATTTCAATTTCGTTCCGAGGGCTTTCCACGTAGTGATTAACTGCTTGATCCGTCCAAGCATTTAGGCAATCAATCCACGCGCCAAGCATCACATACATTTCAAACGAAGCATCTTCTTTTTTAAGTTCTGAGATGGCAACAAGTATGTTTTCGGCTTGAGGCAAATGCACATTATACGTTCTAATAATGCGGATACCCATTGCGTAAAGGATTTTCATATCGTCCTTTAACTCCTCAATTGTTGGTTGTACATCCCGAGTGTTTTTTCTGTAACCCCCATACGAAATAGCTAAGTAATCTGGATTACCTAAAATTTTAGCAGCTGTTTTGTTAGAATTATTCATTTTTGGATGCGTTGTGTTACAAGCAGTAGCCATCAAAATGACGACAACAATAAAACCATAAGTTCGAATCGTTTTCATCATTCACAAGTTGGCGGTGCCGTGGTTTAATTTGGTTAATCTATATGCATTATGCTTTCAATGTTGATACGATTATTTTGCTAACGGTATTTGTTCGTTGAAAGATTTGTTGGGATGTTTCTTTGTCTAAATATTGTCCTGAAAACAGGTTAGATTCGCCTGAATGCAGCACTACTTCTATGGCCGGTTCAGTTGATTTTTTATAAATAATAGGTACTTGACAGTAAGTAAACGCCAAGCTGTCTTTGGGCAAATCAATTGATGCTGTCTGATTGGCAACATTTATGTAATTGAATTGCTTGGGTTCAGTTAAAAACTCTTCGGCGTGTAGAATGGCAGGGTCAAATCCTAATGCGCCATCCGAAACGCGAACGCCTAATTCGCCAAATCGACTTAAAATATCTTCTTTTACCTGACCTGTCATGCCGGGCTGTTGCGCGCCTTTTCCAGCAGGTGTATGCGAATACGGGTCTGTTGGGAAAGCACCGTATAACTCGGGTGATTTATGCGCGCCAATGCCCGCATTGATTTCATAGTAGTGATCAAACAACTTACCTATCAGCGCTGGGTCCTCGTTCTTGTCTATTGCCGCTTTGGTAATTTCATAAACGGCTAGTTGTAGCTTTGAAACCATGTGCCAATAAATAGAGCCCAATCCTTCATATCCAAAGAAAGTCCCTGACCTACCTGTAAATGATTTGTGGTCGAAAACGTCTTCAAAAATTTGCTCGATGTAAGCCTGTTCTTTGGTTACCATACTTTTATACTGGCTTGGTAATGCCGCTAATGCGGCTTGCAAACTTTTCACATTGTTAAAGTTGCCATTAAAGTGGTATTCTCCAGTAATGTCTTGAGACAATACGGACGTATCAGCAGCTGCCACAAGTTTTTGAAGCAAGGCAGAGTTTGCTATTTTCTCTTCTGGAATGGTGTTCTTGTCAACAAATCTTGGCAGGTCTTTGTTGGGATACAAAATATAACTGTATTGATCTGTCCTAAACAAACTGCTGTCTTTAAGGCTGTCCAATACATCAAGGCTTTCTTGGGCAGATAAGTAACCTGAACTCAGCACCGCCACCTGGCCTTCAAGCATTTCAGGCAAATGGGCGATACTAACTGCGTCATCGGGTTTAAGCGTCATCAAGTTGTACGCATGATACATGCCATCGGTTCGTTTGTTGGCGGCAATCGAGTGCTCTAAATAGGAAGTCGCTGTTTTCAAAAATGAAAGCAATGCTGCTTTGGAAACAATTTCTTTTTCACCAGAAAAGCGCGCGTCATAAATGGTCTGGCGGTAATAGCTCCCGGCTTCGCCCAATGCATCCATAAGCGTTTTTCGTTCTACATCACTAAAACTACCTTTCAAGAGACTTTTGTGCTGTTCAAGGGCGTCGTTTACTTGGCTAAACAACACGTGTAGCTCTTTAGAAATTAGTGCATCAATTTCAACGGATGTCGCAACCATGTTTTCAAAGAAGCGTAAAAAACGTCTCAAATAGTAGAGTGTTACCATGGAAACTCCGTTGCCAACCAAGGCATTGTTTGCATCATTCCATTCGGGACGTTGGGTATTCATCCAAATACCACCCTCAGGAATAAAGTTTGACATTTTTGCCAGCACGGTAGCCAAAATCTTTTCAATAAAGTTGACCTTGTAAATAAAGACTGTTTGATCTCGAAGCAAGGCGCCATCTACACCAATTTCATCTCGCTTGAATTGTATGTTCTCCTCGCGCTCAAAGTCAAAATCAATGGTGTTTTTTGAGTCTTTTAAAATGTCTTGATAGCTCTTAATTCGGTAAGGAACGTTGGCATAAACAAACAAGTCTTGATTGAAGTAATCTTTGAGTTTATTTGGATAATAGTTCTCAATAAATTCTAAGAACTTAAGCAGATAAATGATTTGGTGATCACCCCAATAGCCTATATAAGCCCAAGGGTTGTCTGGTTCGATGGTTTCCCAATCAAAACCACCTTTGGTAACACGGTATGGGTTATACCCATCAAAAGTAGTGGCGTTGAGAAACTTGTGAATCATTCCCTCAATAAACTCAGGGTAAGCATGCGCTAAGGCTTCCCAGTTTTGAAAAATATCACGCCAGTTTCCTTCGTAGTCCAATATTTTAGAACCATCCTCTGCGCGTGTATTAATTGAAAATTTGTTCCACGGGCGGCTTGGATCGCCGTGACGACGGCTAAACTTAAGTGGCAAGTATTCTAAACAAAGGCGCTTAAAGTTTTGGTTATCATCGTTCTTGGCAATTTCCTTTAAGAGGCTTAAATCAAATTGCTCGGGAAGTACTTCCAAAACCGTGTCTTTGAGTTTGTGAACCTTCCTATTGGCATTGGCGATGTATTTTATAAAATCGGCTTTGTCAATCGTATAGTTGTCGTCAAAAATACCGCCACGCATGATGTTAAACATGGTATTGGCAAAGTGACGAATGTTTCGAAGGCGGTCATTGGTCATCTGAAGTCCGTCGGCAGCTCCCACAAGTGCGCGCAAGTGGGCAGAACCCGCTTGTATATCGGCCGTTACCTCCTCAAGCATGGATGTGTTGGATTTGATATTGGCCTTAATAGACACGATATCAGAAATGCTTTGATTTACGTTGGCAATCAACATCCATTCTTCGGTTGCACCTGCTGCCAAAGTAATGGTATCGTTTAGGAAGTAGGCCCCTTTTTCAGCTTTAATATCAATTTCTTGGGATACGCTTTCTCCTCTTCGGAAATTATCCAATTGAAGTGAGGAAATAAGCTTTTTGGACTGGGCTAAACCGATTGACCACACCACGTTTGCTTTAAGTGCCTCGCTAGGCTCGGCTTTGTCCACAATAATGGCGCTAAGCGAGTAAATTCCCAGGCCTGCATCTTGTTCTAACTCACATTTTTTATAGGCATCCACTAGGTTACTACTTGCATTTTGCAAATCGGGCTCAACACCTTGTGGCAATACATTTTGAATACCATCTATCAGTTGAACTGATATTGGCGCATCGCTTTGGTTTGTAAAACTAGATTTTCGGACGAAACCATATTTTTCACTGGAATTCCATTCGTAAGTAAACCCAACGTTTAGGTCGTGGTTTATTTCTTCAAAAACCACTTTGTTCCCAAGCACATTTTTGTACAAGTTTCTTGAGACCTTATATATGCCTTCGTGCTTTTTAGAAAAGGGTTCCCAAAGATATTTTTTGTCGTGTACGGTTACTAAAAAAATAGACTTACTACCTGTTGTTTCGACGGCCTCCGTTATTTTATCATCTGTGTAATATGGAAACAGCGCATAGTTGCTGTTTTTTCTTCCAGCCGATAGGCTACCATTACTGGATATAAACATCCAGTGGTCAGAATTGCTCACAATGCTCATAAAAAATGGGCGCATGAGATCGGCATTCGAAATCTTATAAAAAGATTCGCCGTTGCGAATGACTTCTTTTCCACCAACTTCTTTTTCAGGAAATTGCGCAGGATGTTGTCCTAAGTGTGGAATCCCCTCAGCAGTCATCTTCGCATTTATGAGTGTTGTAAGTGTCAAAATAATAAGATAAAAATGGTTTAATTATAATTCTATTTAATTTGATTGGCCTGTAAAGGGCATACAGGCCAATTTGTATTATTGTAGTACTTAAAAAGTAATGTTATTCAGCAGCATAAACCCTTACATAGTCTACAAGCATTTCTTGAGGAAAAACGGTAGCATTGCTAGGAGCCCCCACATAACCCCCACCTACAGCAAGGTTTAAAATAATAAAAAACGGTTGATCAAAGACCCACTCGCCGTCGGCATCTTCTGGTGTGATTTGGTTGTATAAAACATCATCTACATAATAGTTGATATAATCCTCACCCCATTCGATACCAAAAACATGAAAGCCTGTGTCAAAGCGATCGTTCGTAAGTTCAAAAGATTTTGTTACCGGAGAAGCCGCAGAATAACCAGGCCCGTGTAAGCTACCGCTGATTATGGTGGGCTCTTGCCCTTTAAATTCCATAATGTCAATTTCGCCACATTGTGGCCAACTGACTGTATCGAAATTTGATCCTAACATCCAAAAGGCAGGCCAAATACCCTGTCCCCAAGGTAATTTTATACGAGCTTCAAAGCGGCCGTACTTTTGCTCAAATTTTCCTTGAGTCTTCAAACGCGCCGACGTATAAGCGGCACCTTGGTAACTTTCACTAACCGCAGTAATTTTTAACATGCCATCTTCGACAACCACATTTTCAGGACGGTCTGTGTAGTACTGCATTTCGTTGTTCCCCCAGCCATTGGTGCCTCTGCCGACATCAAATCCCCACACATCACTATTGGGGGCGCCAGCAACGTCAAACTCATCTTGCATGGTAATGGTGGTGAAGTTGGTCACCACTTGTGTTTCATCTGGATCGCAACTTGTGAAAAATAGGCTTAAGACAACTGCGGCTCCTAAATAGGAAAAAAGTTGAAAACGATTTGTTTGTGTTTGATTTTTAAAATTCATGTCGTTATTTTTTTCTTATTGTTTGTAGAAATACACGTTGTCCATGTAAAATTTAGTTACAGCAGACCCCCCATTTTCAAAAATGAACTGTCCAACCTTTGATCTTTGAGACAGCGTGAGTGGGATATCTATTGTCGTCCAAGTATCACCATTAAGCTGCGAAGGGAGTAATGTAACTTTTTGTGTTTTATCATCTCCTCCACCGTCTGCGCCGTTAGCGCCGAAATCCTTTATAGTAACTATAAATTTTGCATTGGAAGGTAGTGCGCCAGGGATTAAAATATCCATGTGCAAATGAGTCATTGCAGTAGCATCTACAGTAGGATCAGAAAATTGATGCCCGACGAAATTAAAGTTTTCATATCCGAGTACGTTATCACCGTCAATTTCGAAATCAGCAGAAGTAGTATTTTGGTACGGTTTCCAATACCCATTATAAAAATCAATAGGAACGTTATCGTAAGCATCACTGAAAATAGAAACAACATCTGCCGCATTTTGTGTTGGTGTTGGAGCAGGGATAAATTCTCCTTTAGATTCGATAGTTAATGAGCCTTCGGCTTCCACACCATTAAAGCTTGCCGTAATTGTTGCAGAACCAGCAGCAATAACTGTGATTTCTCCTTGATCATCTATTTGTACAACTGTTGGGTCTGATGAATGGAATTTCAAATAACCAGACGCGATATTTATAGTAACATCTGAGCCATCTCCTAAATTAACTGTTTGCTGTACACCATCAATAACAAGTTTCCCATTGTAAACTTGGCGAGTTGCGTCTACACCCCCTAAAATAGCTGTGCGTGCTTGTGCAAAAGTGTTTAGCTTTTCAAATCTAATCTCGTCTATCCAAATGGAATAGCCAAGGTCACCGGTGCTTTCAGTACCAGCGGAAAAGATAAACATCCCTTTTTCTTGTACTAATTTTGAAGGGTCGGGTATTGGAATGGTATACTTTTTCCAAGCAGTTGACAGGGTTGTCTCATTGATACTAACCGCATATTTATCAGCAATAAAGTCCGTTCCAAAGCCAAATAAACCCACTGTGGCAGTTGTTGAGCCTTTGGCCCAAAAGGTCAAGGCGGTGTATTCGGTAAGGTTTCTTCCTTCACCACGGTCTAAAAAGATGCCGCCAATAAAACCTCCATCTGGATCGTTTGGTGCGGGTACATCAATTTTTATGGCCTGGGTGCCTTTGTAAGCATCGCTGTCTGTGTCAAAGCCATTAACGTTGGCACCATCAGCAGGATTAAACGAGATGAAAAATTCATCTGTCAAGTTTACAGGGTTGTCTGTAAATACTTCAGGAATTGTTGGGAAGGTAGCCAAAGTGATATCTTCCGAAAACTCGCGCTCACAACTTACCAGTGCAATGGTCAAAAAACCCACTGTGGCAAAAGTGAAATATGATATAAATTTAAATTTTTTCATTGTATGCTTTTTAATTATTTACCAATATTGATGTGTACGTATGTTCTAATCTCCCATTCTGTACCGTTTGGAAATCCAACAGGGCTTACAATAGGAGTTTGTGAAAACTCAGGTGCACTGTTGGGAGAAAAACGTGGCGAGTATTGATTTAAAGATCTCCACGTTCCGCGAATACCAATTTGTGTGTTGGGTAGTCCAAACCAGTCTTGTTTTCCAAGCGAAGTAGAAAGGTCTAACATCAGTTGCAATGGAAACGTTAGGTTGAAGTCACGGTGGTAGTCAAAAGGTCCCCAGTCGTTAACTTTTGCATGAGATACCAGTTTCATGTTTTTGTAAATCATGCGAACATCTCCTCCATATCTTGTAATGGTACGGTCGGAGTCACCATTTCCTTGGGCAGTTCCGTAGTAGAAGTTTCCAATCATACCCAGCTCTGGAGATAATTTAGACACAATACGCGTATGTGCTTCCCATAAATCTTCTGCTGGAGCACTCTCTCCAAAAGCAAAGAACTGACGATTTGCTAGGAACCCTATGTGGGCGTCTTGTGTTGTAGGTAAATGTCTGAATACAAATCCAGCACTCATGGCAAACTTAGCATCTTCAACAAGATCGTTGTTCCACTCATACATCCAAGTACCTGGTGTTGGGTCGTAGGTGAATAAAATTTCACCACCAACCGTTTCTCTGTTTCCACCTCTAACCGCAAATGGGTCGTCAATGACGTTACGCAAACGCCCAGGTGCTGCCACGCCATTTGGCATGGGGTCAACCAAGGGTTTTTGGTATAAAAAGTTGGGTGCAATTTGAAGGTTACCCGCTAGGTAAGTAAATCCAGAAAGTACATTGGTCATGTTTCCACTACCAGAGTCTTTGAGTTTCCAACCTGTAAAGGTTTGTGTTTGGTCGGCGCCACCATTGGCAACCAAGCCCATATAGGATCCTTGTGCATACCAATTAAACTTTCCTTGCGCGAAAGTAATTTTAGCTTTTGCTCCCCAGTTATCATCACTAGTTACTTTGTCAACATAGGCCGCATTTTGAATGTCGTTGTATACCTGGAAAGAGCTGCCATTCAATGGGCTACCTCCCCAAATACCACCAAGGGTAATGCCAAAGTTTCCAAGCTTACGCTCCAGTGCAATGGAAGCACGCTCTGTAGGCCACGGAGGAATTACACCACTCGTAAGTTGATTGGGATCCAGTACACGACGGCCACTGCTGTCATATTCAAGGTTGGTGTTAAGGTCTCTGTGATAAATACCTGTTACCGTCCATTTAAGCAATTCTTTTTGATACTTCATCAATACCGTTGGGTTTGCTCCCCACCACAGTTGCGGTCCAAAAGCAGCCTTTAGTCCATCTAAAGCACCTTTACCGTCTATCTCAACACCAGAGATTTCGCCGTTGTAGATATCTAGGTTAGGTCCGTAGTATGCCTCAGGATACATATTAAAGACATCGCCTTCATATGCCCAGTGGTAATGTCCCGTTCTGTAAAATCCGCGTAAGTCGAAGTTTTTGGCGTTCCACTCATATTCAGCGTTATAAATCTGAACACGGTTTGGATCGTTTAGCGTTACTATTTCGCCAGTCGCCGTCTTTACCTTTAGTGGTCTTCCTCTATTTTCATAGAAAATTTCGTCTATGGGGTTTGTAGCAACATTCCCCAAAATATTAACGTTAACCTCAGCACGCATTCCCGGTGCAGGGTTCCCTTCAACACCCACAAAGTAAGACTCCATGTGGTCAAAGCCCAATTGGTCGGGATATACTTCATTTTCAGGGTCTGGCGTTTCTGGAGTGGTGATCAAACTCCCACCCGTATTGTATGCTGTGAATTCTCCTCTCAGATTACTCAAGCGGATTTTTTCGCCACCTCCTAAGGCTGCTTTGTCGCCTCTTGCGCGCAACATGGCATCCATTACTTGAATGCTATTAAAATGACTGTCCACAAAAGCCGCATCTACACCATCGCTGTATGGATTTAATGTATGTGCTTGCTTTAGGGCATAATACGCCGCTCTTGGATATAGGTCATATAGTCCACGTGAATCTGTAGGGCCTTTGGCACAGATACCAAACCACTCTTCGTTCATGTTGTTTTGACCCAGTTTGTAGTCAAATGGATATCCACCATTAGACCAAGAAGCGTTATTGTCATGTACGTCTAGGTTGTCTGTTTGTCCAAACTTCCACCAGCCATCACTAAACTGGAAGGTACATCCACCAATGGAGTTTCCGGCCTTTCCAAGACCAGCAGCATTGGCATAAATTTCTTTCCATTGCCCCACCATAATTGTTGCTTGTGCCTTTTGGTCTTCCTTGTTGGAGATTGCGTTAAAAGCATCCGAACCAAACTCGGTGAACAGTACAGGTTTGCCATATTCATTTTTAACACGTTCAAAAGTGTCTCCAAATGAAATACCACGATACATATTGGTACCGTAGATATCAACATCCGTACACTCTTCCGCAATGATGTCCAGGAACAACAAGTCACCATTACAGATGGCTACTGGATATGCATCATTAATTTCTTTCATGGCCTTGGCGGCATCGTTCATGAGTTTATACATGGGACGGCCGCGGTTTTCTCCAACTGCTTTTCGTTGGTCATCCTCGTCTGGGAAGTCCTCTGTTTCAGCTCCTGCCCAAAACAAACCGTAGTTGTTTTCGTTTCCGAGCAAGAACAAGAGAAGCCCTGGTGTGTTTTTATATTCGTTTGCTAGAGCAGTCACCTCAGACATCAAAAGTGCTTGTGCCTTTTCGTCTCTATAATCGGTAACAGGAACCCACGCACCGTCGATAGTGAGTCCATAACGACCAAAAGCGTGATTTAATATGGTGTGTATTCCATAGTTCTCGTAGATATAGGTAATCCATCTTGGTTGGATACCTGTGTACGTTCTTATGGTATTTACACCCATGTTTTTGAGCAATCCCATTTCAGCATCGAGTGCTGCTTTGATAAAGTCATCCGTCTGGTTCCATAAGCTGAAGGAATAGTTGGTACCGATTGGAAAATAATCCCAATTCATACCGTTGACCATAAAGTCTTCTCCATTAACAACCAATGTGGTACCATCAGACCCTTGGTTGACTGCCACATTGTGCATCTGGGAAATTCCAGAGAAAGCAACAAGACAGAAGATTAATTTAAAAATGGTGTTTTTCATATGTTGATTTTTGTAGTTAGGGTAAACTTTTTTGATACTATTAAATGATCAATAGCTTAAAAATAATGTTTTTACCTGCTTTTGTCAAATGTATCACTATTGTATTGCTAGATTGCAAAAAAGTATCTATACAATATATATACAATTTAAAGAAACGGCTTGAAAATTATCAGTATAACAATATTAGGTAGTGCTTCATAAACTTATGGTTTTGAAACAGTTGTGATTTGATTAGCGAAAACAAAATACCCTGCAAACGGTCATATCACGTTCACAGGGTATTTACAAGGTTGTTATTCTTTAACAAATTTAAAGGACCAGTGTGCATTGTTACCATCATTGACTTTAATGTCAATTTCAAGTGTATTGCCGTCACTAGATATCGCTGCAATATAAGTAATATCATCAGGGGCATCAGCTGGTTTGGTCAGCTCCCCAAGATTATACGCTTTTGGTAAGCCAAGGTAAGCGCCTTTACCTGTGATCTTAATGGTACCTGCTGCCTTGTCGTATTCATAGGTAGCCGTTGCGGTACCATCATGAGGGAAAACTGGAGCGGCACATCCCTCTGCTGTTGCGCCTTGCCAAGTCTCAATCCAACTTTCTGTACCAACATCATTTTTAAAACTACCATCGGCATTGAATATATATTTGTCATCAAATAAACAGGCGCGTGTAGTAACATCTCCAGTAGTATTGGACCACCAAGATACATCGTCTTTGCCGGGGCCAACTCCCAAAGCACCTGACTCTGGAGCAAGCTTCCAACTTCCTACTAGAGGTAAGTCTCTGACCAACTTAAAGGACCAGTGTGCATTGTTACCATCATTGACTTTAATGTCAATTTCAAGTGTGTTGCCGTCACTAGATAGCGCCGCTATGTAGGTGATTTCTTCTGGCGCATCTCCTGGTTTGGCAAGCTCTCCAAGATTATAAGCCTTTGGCAAACCGAGGTAAGCACCTTTTCCTGTAAGCTTAAGAGTTCCTGCGGTTGCATTGAATTCGTATGTAGCTGTTGCGGTGCCGTCGTGAGGAAAAACTGGAGCGGCACACCCCTCTGTTGTTGCACCTTGCCAAGCCTCAATCCAACTTTCTGTACCTACTACATTTGTAAAACTACCATCAGCATTGAATACATATTTATCGTCAAACAAACAGGCGCGTGTGCTAACATCTCCAGAGCTATTGGACCACCAAGACACATCGTCTTTACCAGGGCCTACGCCCAGAGCTCCAGCTTCTGGTGCTAATTTCCAAGTGCCTTCAAGTGGAGATCCAGAGCTGGGTGGTGGTGGCACTGCATAGACAACCGTGTGTTCTTTTGTAATGGTTACGTCTTCATTTCCTGCCATGGCAGCAGTAACGGTAATGGTATAGGTTTTGGATTCTTTTGGGTAGGAATAGGTTACCATTGGACCGCTAGTTGGGAAGACATCGGAGTTGTCTGTATTGGCAGGGTCACCAAAGTCAACCGTATAAACAATGCGTCCGTCACCGGGTACTGTTGTTGGAATCACGCCTGTTTTGTTCCCGTCTGCGTTAAGTGTTGCCACGGTAAAGTCTAGTCCAGCAATGATGCTGTAATCGTCATTTTCTTCTGTACAAGCAAAAGGAATGCTTAGTAAAAGTAGTAGTAGGATGTAAATCCCTTTGTTCAATAATTTCATGTTATTTGGGTTTTAAGTAGTTAGTTAATATCCGGGGTTTTGTTTCCACCTGTCTTGAGCGAGTGCTAACTCTAACTCAATTAAGGGTATGGGGAAAATTTCATTTTTATTTGCTGTAAAGCCGTCAATGGCTGCAGCCGCTTTTTTGGTACGAACCAAATCAAAGAAACGATGGCCTTCTCCTGCCAGTTCTTTACGCCGCTCTTGATAAATGGCATCCAATAAGGCACCTTCGGAGGATTTATAGTCATGACTTTTATCGCCATAAGCCCTTTCGCGCACTTGGTTTAGGTAATCTTCGGCATTGGGACCACCGCTTTGTGCTTCTGCCTCAGCAGCCATCAGCAACACATCTGCGTAGCGAATAGCACGGTAGTTGTTGTCATAATTGAGCGGATCTGAGCCAGCTCTCTTCGGCTCTAATCGCGGCAAGTATTTTCTGTTGAAAAGACCCGAATCATCTCTGCCGGGTGTGTAACGATCTTGATCATTTCTTAGGTCGTAAAACGTTACATCACGTCTGGCATCTGTTGCATCAAAGAGGTCGTAGAGCTCAACAGTTGGCAAGCAAAAGCCCCAACCGGCATCATAAACGGGGTCATCGTAAGGAGAGCGCGGTCCATTGAATTTTGCAAAATAGGTTCCAGTACTACAGGTGATACAACCCCAGCCTGCAGGCTGCAAGCTGTTGTATTGAATTTCAAAAACAGCCTCTTTGCCGTTTTCACCCTTAATTTCAAATAAATCAGCATAATCAGCGCCTGTGACAAGGCTGTACTGTTTACTGTCAATCACTTGATTTAGTACCAAAGCAGCTTCTGCAAATTTGCTGTTATCAAAAGTTGCGTGGTATAAATAGACCTTACCCAACAGCGCTTGGGCAGCCCCTTTGGTGGCTTCATATTTAGTATCCTGTGTTACAGGTAAGTTTGGAATGGCTTCCTTTAAGTCCTCCGCTATTAGGGCATAAGCCGTTGGGATATCGGCAACGCGTTCCATAGCAAATTCATCTTCCGGCAGAATGCGTACGTCTTCAATACGTAACACCCCATTGCGTTCAGCTGTTTTTAGGGGAACATTGCCAAAAAATTTGACCAACTCAAAAGTGAAATAAGCACGTACAAAATACGCCTCAGCAATGATTTCTTCTTTGCCTGCAAAGTCCAGTTTGTCTTTGTTTTCTAAGACATAATTGGCGCGGTTTTGTCCTGCATACATCAGTCCCCAAATGTCACGCAATTGATTTTCATCATTGGGTGAATGTATCATTTGGTTGACATTTTGTAAGGTTGCCTGGTCATAGGTTGCGGTATCGCCACCAGCAGCATAGTCGTCTGATGCGACTACACCAACAAGTGTGTTCCAAAAGGTAGTACGCAAGGCACTATACATCCCTATTTTAGCTTCTTGAAAGTCCTTTTCAGTCCTAAAAAAAGTAACGTCTGTTGGGCCTGAAGGTTCCACTTCAACAAAGCTGTCACAGCTTAGCACAAATGCCATCAGCAACAGGTAAAATAAAATATTTGGTGATTTTTTCATGGTAATCAAAAGTTTAGGTTAATTCCAATAAGGTAGGTGGAGGCAATGGGGTAAAAGCCCTTATCCAAAGCACCACCAAGAGGCGCGCCCGTATTGGCGGATGGGTCGTATCCCTTATAATCGGTAATGGTAAAGAGGTTGTTACCCGATAGGTAAATGCGGAAGTTGTCTACACTGGCATTGTCCCCCAACAGCTCGGTTAGGTTATAGCCAATTTGCACATTTTGTAGGCGTACATAAGAAGCGTCTTCAACGTGAAAATCATTAAAATAATTTGAATTAATGCTTGAGACTGCAGCTCTTGGTATGGCATTGCTTGTGCCCGAGCCCTGCCATCTTCTGAGCATATAGGTCCCCTTATTTGCAAATTTGTGGTTGATCTCATAATTCCTAACCATCTCGTGGCCTATAGATGCAAAGGCATTTGCACTAAAATCTAGGTTTTTGTAGTTAAAGCCAAAGCTAAAACCCATTTCAAAATCAGCAATCGGATCGCCAATATTGGTACGGTCTTTCTCCGTTATTTCACCGTCTCCGTTAACATCTACAAAACGAAAATCACCTGGCATAGCATCGTTGTGATATATGCCGTCTCCGCTTGGGTTTGCAGCAGCAAAAACAGCATCTAGTGCATCTATTTCTGCCTGGGTTTGGTAAATGCCGTTGGTTTTATAACCAAAATAATGTCCTAGGGGCAATCCGGGCTCCATACGGGTAACGCCTATTTGGCCTAACCCGATACCAAATTCAGCGATTCTAGGTGTTGTCCTTCCGTTAAGTGAAAGCACCTCATTGTCAATGGTTGAGAAATTATAATTCATATTAAAACTAAAGTCATCACCAATGCTGTTGTTATAGCCAATGGTAAACTCCAGACCACGGTTACGCACCGTCCCCGCATTTACAAAAGGTTGACTAGAACCAGGTGCCGCACCGCCTGGTAATGCAGAGGCTTCAGGCTGAAGAAGTAAGTCTTTGGTCACTTTTTGATAAGCATCAACCGAAATATTGAGCTTGTTATCAAACAGTCGCATATCAAGTCCAAGGTTGGTGCTTTCCTGTTCTTCCCACTTTAGGTCTTTATTCCCTAATCCTCCTGCAGACTTACCAAAAATTACACTTGAATCTCCTGAGGCGTATAATGAACTGCCATCGAGCCGTGTTATGTATTTAAATATGGGAATGCGGTCGTTTCCTAGTATACCATAGCTCATTCGCAATTTTAGGCTGCTGATCCATTCAACATTTTGTAAAAAGGCTTCTTCTGAAATGTTCCATCCAATAGAACCTGAAGGGAAATAACCAATGTTTCTGTCATCTTCAGCAGAAAATAGAGAAGAGACATCTCTACGAAAAACACCCGAGAAAAGATATTTCCCTTTGTAATCGTATTGTACTCTTGTAAAAATGGATGATAAACGGGTGTCAAACCAATCCGCACCACTTTCCAAATCAGCTTCATCAAAGCGATTGATTGTTGGTCTTTTCATTCCAGGATCCCAAACGGTTTGTCCTACCCGGTTGGTTCCTGTTTCTGTACTAGCAGTCTCACCAAAAAACAATCCTCTGTTTCTATAAAGCGAAGTACCCAAGAGTACGGTTAGGTTGTGGTCATCGTTAAATGTATTTGTATACGTAATGGTATTGTCCCAAGTCCAATCGTCATAATTGGCGCCAAAATCTCTTACTTCATTTTCTATTTTGGCATCAGTTAGACCCGCTAGAGTCATCGTAGACGGATAATTATCTTGCTTTCCACCGCCATAGTACAACTCGGGTCTAAACTCATCTTCAAGTACCGTTGCGTGGTTGATGTTAAACTGAGATTTTACTGTGAAATTTTCCCAAAACGAATACTCCAATGCCGCAAGACCTGTCCATTTGGAAGTGCGATTGATGTTGCTTGCGTTATGGATTTGAGCCACAGGATTCATGATTTCTCTTTGGGAGAGATCGTCTGCCAAAGAGAAATTGCCGTTTTCATCATAAACAGGCATGTTAGGGTTGAGGTTAACAGCACTAAACAACACCGAACCATTACCGCCTTCGGGCAAGTTTCGCTTGGTGGAATAAAAGTGTAGTGCGTTGGCAGTTAGCTTTAGGTTATCTATAATATCGTACTGATAATTAATACGTGCGTTGTACCGCTCGTAATTGTTATTACTACCACCTACGATACCGTCTTGGGTAAGGTAACCAGCGCCAATTGAATATGCCGATTTTTCGCCGCCGCCCTTTACGGTAGTATTTATTTCTGAGATAGCCGCCTTTTGAAACACCTCGTCTTGCCAATCGGTACCCGTTTGCGGATAGACAAAGAATTCCGTTTTGCCCGTAGCATCATTTACATATTGAGCAAAGTCAAAGGCATTCATCAGGTCAATTTTTTTGCTGGTGGTCTGAAAACCTGTGTAACTGTCTACCTGCACATCCAATTCGGAATCTTTTCTTCCCGATTTGGTGGTAATCAGAATTACCCCATTTGATGCCTGTACTCCATAAATACCCGCCGTTGCATCCTTAAGTACGTTAATACTTTGAATGTCATTGGGGTTTAAGGCGTTGAGGTCTCCTATGCGATTGCCGTCAACCAAAATAAGGGGGGCATTATTTCCGTTTGTAGTGATTCCCCTAATCCTAATGTTAAGACCAGCACCTGGAGATCCAGATTGCGAACTGATATTTACACCAGCAATTTGCCCTTGTAAGGCTTGCTCGGTACGAACGGGGTTTAGTTTTTCAATGGCCTTTGCGCCTAAAACACTAACAGCGCCTGTAACTTCCTTTTTGCGCTGTGTACCATATCCCACAACTACAATCTCCTCCAGTGCGTCTGCAACGGTTGATAATGCAATTGTAAAATTGGTATTGTTATTTACAGCAACTTCTTGTGTTTCATATCCTATGTATGAAATAACAAGAATAGCGTCACTGGAAACATTGTCTAACTGGAATAAACCATCGAAATCGGTGGTTGTTCCATTGGTAGTTCCTTTCACTATGACATTAGCACCAGGAAGTGGCATGCCGCTGTCAGCATCTGTAATGGTACCGCCTAATTGCTGAGCAATGGCAATATGAGATACGAGAAAAGCAACTAGAATATAGTTAAGTAGGTTATTCATATTAATTTAGGTTTACTCAAAACTAATACAAATCAATTATTGTATTGATAAAAAACATCTCTACATTATGTATACAATGTAAAAAAAGGGGTAAAAAATAAGGATTCTACAGTGAAAGAATGTATTCTGTAAGATTTTGATTGTGCGGCAAATCCATTTTTTTTCGCAAACGGTAGCGTTTTATATCTACACTCTTAACGGATATGCTAAGTAAGGGGGCAATTTCTTTGGAGGATAGATTTAGGCGTAAATAGGCACAAAGCTTTAAATCGTGGTTCGTAAGCGCCTCATGCTTTTGTTTTAGCCTTTTCAAAAAGTCTTTGTCTGCGTTGTCAAACGCCTGCTCAAAAAACTCCCAATCGTCATCGTTTTTTAAGGTGCGCTTGATGGTCCGCAATACTCTTGACACTGTAGGGTTACTTGCCGCAGGCTCCAAATCAATTAACAAGGAGTTCATAAACTGGTTTTTCTTGATAAATGCCATGGTTGATATCGCAAGCTCCTTGTTTTTCTTGTCAATATTATCTTCCAATTGTTCGTTTTTGATACGCATGATTTCTTCGTTCTGCTTAAACTGCATCATGTCAATTTTACGCTTGTTCTCCTTAATAAGCTTTTCTTGCTCCCGCCTGTAATAGTGCGTATACCTGTTGTTGATCGCTCGAAAAAGGCCAAACATAAAAACGAAATAAACCAGTAAGGCAATATTTGAAAAATAATATGGCCGATTTATTTTGAACGGTATTTCAAAGGTTTCCTTGCTAACAACATCATTGACCATCGCACGGACCAATAAGTTATAGCTGCCAAATTTCAAATTGCTAAAAGTAACCGTTGCATCTTCTGTCCAATCAGACCAGCTGTCGCTATAACCATCGAGTTTGTATTGAAAGCGAGGCAAGTCTGAAATTGTATTATTGGTAAAATAGAGCGAGGCGGTTATCGTGTTGTATTCATAGTCGAGATTCACCTCCTCGTTTACATTCAAAAATTGGGCGTCTCCCATTTTGTTTTTTGCAACTAGTGTGCTTAATCCTATTTCTGGTGGTACCGATTCTATTTTTGAAATGTCAAGCCTAAAAAAGCCCCTTGATGTTCCAAGGTGGTAAATGTCTTTTTCAACACGGCTTAGGTTTTCAAAGCCCGTGATGGTCTTTCGGGTATCATAAGCAATGGGCAGTTTGTTTACCAAAAGGTCATTTGTGAGGGCTGCTTTTTTTAACTGATATAGGTTATTACGTCCAAAAAGCCATAAATACGCATCGTTGTCAACAACCATTTTAGCGGTTGTGAAGTTATCTTCATTAAAAAGTTGTGAGATGAATTGGTTTTTTATCAGTTTATTTTGGGTGCTGTCATACCTGAAAAAACCCGCTTTTGAAAAGTAGTAAATATCGCCTTCAAAAAGCCGTAAGCTGCTGTAAGTACTCTTGGGTACGTCTGGGAGTTGTTTGACGGAAACTATAGCTGTTTTGGCTTCATCCATTGTCAGTTTATAAATTCCCTTATACTCATGGCTTACGAGCAATTCGGAATCATCTAAAATCTCAAAATAACGAGACGATATGCTAAAGTCTTTAAGGTGGTTTTGATAGGTCCAAGTATTTGATTTTTTACTAAAAACGTGTAACCCATCATAAGCACCGGCAAGCATAAGCTCATCGTTAATCTGCTTAAACGTCCACATACCGGACTTGGCATAAAGCTGCTTTGCCTTATTTTCAGTCACTAGAAAAGCACCTCGGTCATGACCGCAAAAAAGCTTGTTTTCGATGCGATTCAACGACCATACCTGACCCTCCAACCCAGCTATGGGCTTAAGGGGTTCGTCCGCGTTGTGTCTTCTGTAAAACAGCCCTTGGTTGGTACCAACATATAAATACTGATTAAACACAATGGTTGCATAAGCTGTACCTATGGCTTCTCGCTGAGAGTTGTATTGTTGAATGGCTGCTTCGAGCTTTACATAAGCCAAACCATCGTCTAAACCGAGCCAAACCCCTCTTTTATCAGAAAAAACGGATAAAACGGTATCGTTATTCAATCCGCTATCTACATTGATATGATGCACCAATGCGCCGCTTTCCGAAAGTATGTAAACCCCATTTTTGACCGTTCCCAGAATAAGTTGCCCATTGGCGGCTTGTGTAAAACTATACACCACATCTTGGGCTAGGCTTTTACTTAATTGGGGTTGGGTGGCTTTTAGGTTTCTAGCATTTAGAAACAAGCCATTCTCTCTTGTTACGATTAACTGACCTGCTGAAGTGTTAACTAAACCTACAACTTGATTTTGATTGAGATCAACAGCGGAGAGGTACACCAAGCTTTTTTCGTTCTCTATTTTAAAGAGTGTACGGTTATTGTCTTGAAAATAAATTTCATCGTCATTGACAAAAGCGTCCAAAATACCATACTCAGAGGTATACGTTTTTAGCGTATTGGATTGTTGATTATAAATGACCAATCGATTTAAGGACTGAAAAAGGATATACTGCTTGTGGCTAAAAATATTCCAAAACTGTTCGTCTTCAATGGTTTGAAAACCAACGGTGTTTGCAAGCGAAGTATAGGCTAGTGTACCATTTTCATTACGGAGCCAATAGCCAAAGTCCATATACGCACCTGTAAAGACCATGTTGTTTTTTACAAATACGGAACGCATAATAGAACCATCGGGGGTTGGGTGTAATGTCCAGCGCAAACCGTCAAATTCCAGCAATCCAAAATTATTGGCCACATAAATCCTGTTGTTATCATCCCTGCTAATATTCCAATTCTGATTTCCAGCCTTATAGACATCAGGCGTAAAGTTTTGTATAGGTGGATGATACTGCGCATTAGAGACAACAATGCACAAAATACTTATTATCAATACTTTAAAAAAGACTTGGTTCACGTTTGGCTATTTTATGTAGACACAAATGTATACAATTAGAACGACTATAAGTAAACTCAATTTGTGCTTACAGAGATATCCCTTTGCATAACATGGACTTTTTTACAACACTGTGAGGGTTCTGTTTAACATTTTATTTTTTATATTTAAAATAAAAAACATGAAAAGCAGAAGACATTTTTTGAAAGAAGTATGCCCCACAGTAGCCTTTGCCTTTTTTGGGTTGAGTTTTCTTGAAGCTTGTAGTAGTGGAGACGATGACGTAGCTACCACAAATCCCAACACGGGTTCAGGTACAGGTACCGGAACGGATTCAGGATACACCAAAAGCGGAAATACGTATACTATTGATTTAACAAATAGTAATTTTGATCAAATCAACAATTCAGGGGGTTGGATGAATGGGAAAAATATCGGGATTCCTGCGCTGTTTTTGCGTATCTCGTCAACTGAGATTCAGGCTTATTCCAATGTATGTACGACACACGGCAAAAACGATCAATGGGAATTGACAAATAATGGCAATTCCTTTAATTGCAAACACGCCAACACTTCTTTTTCAACAGACTGCGACAATTCTAGTTCCTTAGCTTGCTACAACTCGGTACTTAATGGGGACACCCTTACGCTGACCATATAGTTACCGCTTCGCTTGAGAAATTACCCGCAGGGCATAAACTTCGATTCGATGCTACACATCTGGTGTCAAGGCAACAAGTAGTCCCTATTGACTTTTGGATCTGCATTCTTGCTTATAGTAAGTCATTTTTACGGCTTTGAATACTGTCACTGTTAAACGGCATTACATTGGGATGTTTTTTAGTACCTGTTCTTTCAAGATAATTTTTTGATACCGCTTCTTTCCATTTTTAATAAAGCACAACACTGCCTCATCATTAGATAAATTAAATGGTGTTTTTTCTTGTTTTAGATTTTGGTTCTCAACATCTTTTGGCAAGGGGTCTAATTCTATATCAATGGTGCTATTTGTTGATGCTATATATCCTTGGTACAAGCTTTTAGATTGCTTTTTCAAATTACTGTTACCCCCTTTAAAATACACCTTTAGTAATTTAATATTCTCTTTTTCAAGATTGTACTCTTTTTTGAGATTAATAAAGATGATAAAGCCAGAACCGCCACCTCTCACTCCTGAGGCCCATTTTTTATAATGGGCTTTGGCAATTTTAACTTCAGGGTTTTTATCAAGCACATATTTATTTGAGCAGGATACTCCGCCAAACAAAATCAATGCCGCAAAAATCGTTTTCATTGTTATTTCTTGATGAATTTTGAAAATTTATTTTCATCATTGACGCGTAAGCTAAAAATATATATTCCAGGATTTAAAGACGCTACATCTACTTTGTTGTTTTCTGTAAATCCTGTTAGCACTCGTTTTCCTGTAATATCTAAAATTTCATACGTCATTTTTTTATTGATGTGACTGTTGCTAAGTTTTATATTTAGTTCTGACGCTGTTGGATTAGGAAACAGCGTTAATTCTGCTACACTTGATTTATTGTCAATAATAGACAAGGTTCCTGAAACTGTTGTTTCAAACATCCCATTACCATGTGTTCCAATTATGAGCCTATTGTCAGATGGTCGAAGCGCTAAGCCACTAACTACAGCAAACCCAATTTCATTTGCGCCTTCAATTTCCCAATCATTATTTATGGGGTCGCTCGATGCGTACAGCCCTCTTCCTGTACCCACATAATAGATGTCTTCATTTTGTAATGCTACTATTGCAGCTGATCGTATCGAATGTGCATTTAAATTGTTTTCTGCTAAAGACCATGTAGGGGTGTTGGAAGTAGCATTTTTGGTAATAAAAATATTGTTGATTCCATAGTTTCCATAAACAGCCATAACAATATCAGGATTTGTCGGATGAATCGCCAGCCCACTAACAATTGTCTTATCTATTGTTGATGCCTGAGGAGGCGTTATGTTAACTGCATCACTAAGTGCTGTGGCGTTTTTAGGGTCATTAAGTCTATATACCCCGCCTTTATCACCTCCAATTAATAAATAACTTGATGTCGTATCATAAGCTCCCCTCGTGGTTGCAAAAGTTTTAAGATCTTCACCACTTGCCAAAGCGCCTAAATTATCCCAAGTTTTAGTAGTTACATTTTCTGCGTCATTCGTTTTATATAATATGGATTTTCCAGCATAATATAATTGTTCTGTGTTATCAGGGTCGAGATAGAAGTATGTTATAAATTGACTGTCAGATTTGTCGGGTGTTAACTCTCTAGAAAACAGGTAATTAGCAGTTTCAATATATCCGTTTTGAGTTCCGTAGTAAAGTTGAAAAATGTCATTATTTGCGCCCCTTCTGGCTATACCAACAGCCACGCCATCTCCTCCATAATAGTGTTTCATAGAGGTATTGTCTGTTAGACGTCCAAAGCCTGAACCACCATATTTTGTACCATTATCTTGCGCCCCACCCATAACAAAATCACTTCCTGTCAATGGGTCCATTGCAATATGATAAAATTGATAGGTTATGTAATTGTTATTTAGACTTTGCCAAGCCACTTGGTCTGCATCGATGTTCGTGGTCTTATGAACACCTCCATCTGTGCCAGAAAAGAGAATATTCGAATTATTTGGATCATAAACTAGTGCATGGATGTCAGGGTGATGTTCAACTCCGCCTACAGCATACGACCCATAACTTGTGTTACTCGTATAGCCCCCTATTCTTGTAAATGTTGCATCATTGACAATGTTTTCAATTTTATAAGCATTTGTCCCACCAATCGTAACAAAGTTTTCATTATCTGGTTTTACACTAACAACCAAATCATATCCTTCTTGTATCGCAAATGGGTCATTCCCTTTTAAATCTCCACCTGGTTCGTCTGGTAACTTGTCTGAATAATCCGTCCATGTTCCCGTTACAGCATCGTACTTCCACAGATCTGCCTCAATAAATTCACCGGCATCTTCATCTTTATTATCACCGTCACCGTTATTGAAAAGGGCATAAATGATGTTTTCATTTGATGGTGCCGCCCCAAGGACAATTCTGCCAGCAGATTCCCAACCAACGGTTTTGGTATTTTCCGAAATTCTAGTCCATGAACCACTTCCTGTAGGGGAGGTCCAAACTCCGTTTTGAGTATCACGCCCATCAAAGGCAGCATAGACTCGTCCATCGCTATTAACTAAAACATCTGTGATAAAAGAACTGCTGTTTTGTCCAAGTTCAGTGGTCAGCGTAGTCCCATCAAACCTGAATATCCTAGCAGTTGCGGCAATTAATAAATCACCAGTAGTAGGGCTTACCTCAATTGCAAATATAAAATCTAAAAACGAATCATATGTGTTGTAATCAGATTTCGTTTCTGGAATTTGGTTCCATGTAAGGCCACCATCCGTGGATTTCCATATTCCGTTTCCTAAATAATTAAAACCACCTAAGATAGCACTGTTTCCTAACCTTTCTCCTGTTCCGTAATACCAAATATTTTGAAATCCGGGTCTCGGATCTTGAGCGATTGCAGTAACGTTGTGGATTTCATCATTTGCAGATACTTTTACCCAACTGTTACCACCATTCGTAGTTCTAAACACCCCGCTACTAACACCTCCTGCAATAATTGTATTACTAGTAGGATCGCTTATGTCAACAACCAACGCTCTTGTTCTCCCACCAAAATTTGATGGGCCTCTTGAGGTATATGCACTTGAAGTTAGAATAGAGAATTTGTTGGTTCTATTTGGTTGGATGCTGTATTGTTTTTGTCTAGCTAACATGGAATTGTTAAGCTCCAAACGCTTTTCTTCTGGCGGTATTAATCCAGTCATCGGGTTTTTTTGGATCTCATACTCATGTTTAAGCCGCTCTTCGGAAAACAATTGCCTTTCGGCTGCTGTTTTCTTTTCTTTTCTTTCAATTTTATCTGAAGATATTATTGGCCTATTCTCGGATGGTACAGCTTGTTGTTCTATAACCACCAAGGTTAGAATCAACAAAAAAATAAGGGGCAGGTATTTTTTCATCCAATAAAATAACAAAAAATCTGACTTATTTGTTTCAAAGGAGTAAAAATGGTGGAAATTATCTCAAGATTTTTAAGTCAAAAAAACACATATCAAAGTTAAAAATCCAGTACTGCGAAGCCTCGCCAGGAATTACCCTCAGGGCATAAACTTCGATGCGATGCTACGCATCTGGTGCCAAGGCACCGCTGTCAAGGCAACAAGTAGCCTCGCCAGGAATCGAACCTGGATCTAAAGTTTAGGAAACTTCTATTCTATCCGTTGAACTACGAGGCTAATTGAATAAGGCTAAATGCGCCAAAAAAGAAAAACTGCACCAAAACCAAGTGAAATGAAAAAACACGGTCTTTAAGTTGTACTTGTGTTTGATAAACCCACTGTATGGGAAAGGCAACCAAAAACCATCCAATATAATTAGACAAAGGAGCCGTAACATCCGCAAACTCCCAAAAATCAAACTTTGGGGCTACAGGCTCTATCACCAAATCGATAAGTACCATTAGAAATGCGCCAAATGCAGCCGCTTTTATAGCAGATGTATTAAAAAATATGGCAGCCACAGCACCTGTTATAAAGGTTAGCATGACCCAGTTGGCTCCTATCAGTAATGGCACGCCACCTACTTTTAAGCCCAGATTGTTGCCATAGGCATACTCCCCAAAAATAAGTCCGTAATTGACACCCAAAAACTCCACAGCAAAACCCACAATAAAAGCAAAACCCGCAGCCAAAGCCACGCCCTTGTCCATTTGTTGTTGGTTGACAAATAGCATGATAAAGGTTACAAATAAGTTTATCGGCGTCGTTTCTAAAAACAACTCCCGATCAATAAAAAGAATTCCAAAAAGGCCTGAAATATGGAACAGCCAAATAAGCCCAACCGATATTTTGGTCGTGTTTGTCACTGGAATTAGGTAATCTTTCATGGCGTTGGAATTAAATCGCTTACAATTTTTGCCGACAACAAACATAAGGGAATCCCTCCTCCTGGATGTACACTCCCTCCACAAAAATACATGTTTGAAATTTCACGAGAAAAATTGGGATGCCGCAAAAAAGCAGCCATTTTATCATTTGATGAGGCACCATACAAGGCTCCCAAGTAAGATTGCGTACGTTGCGCTATTATTTCTGGTGTCATCACCCACTCTTCTTCAATAAGTGGGGCAATGTCGGTATCGAGGTTACGGTTTAGTTTGGCAATTACCCATTCACGTAACTGTTGTGTCATAGCGGTCCAGTCTTGCCCTGTGTTGTGGGGCGCATTGATCATCACAAACCAGTTTTCTTTGCCCACTGGGGCATCGGCAGGAACGTCTTTGCTGGTGATGTTTACATAAACCGTAGGATCTTGATAAAGCGTTTTGGTGTTGAATATGGCAGCAAACTCCTCCTTATAATCATCAGAAAAAAAGATGTTGTGTAAGTCGAGTTGTGGAAAGGATTTCGCGATACCCCAATAAAAAATAACCGCAGAACTTGAGCGCTCTTGTGAAAGGATTTTTTCGGGTTGTTTTTGGCTTGGAAGTAGCTTCCTGTACGTAGGTACTATGTCCATATTAGATACCACCAAATCAGCAGCGTGCGTTGCCTCTTTTACACGAACGCCAACTGCCTTTTTGTTTTCAACCAGGATTTCAGTCACAGGACTGCTTAAATGAAAGCTGACACCCATGCGTTTGGCAAGTGCATATAACGAAGCACTGATATCGCCCATTCCCTTTTTGGGAATATAGGTGCCATAATGCTGTTCCAGATGCTGCACCAAGGTCATCATACCAGGTGTTTTGTACGGATTCGAACCGTTATAGGTAGCAAAGCGATTGTAAAATTGCACCAAATGGGGTTCTTTGAGCTGAGCCGTATTCACACGGTTTAAGGAAGTATCTATTTCAAATGAGAAATAATTGGCAATTCCTATGAGCGTTTCCTTGCGCAAATAAGTTTGCCATTTGTGTAAGGAGTGTTCCAAAAACAAACTACGGGTACGGTCAAATTTCTTTTTTGCTTTTGATAAATAACGCTTAAGCGTAGTGGCAGGCACCGCTAGTTTGTCTTCCACTTCCTCCACAAAGCGATTGGTATCGCCATATGCCGTAAGCGTTTTCCCATCTTCCCAAAAATAGCGACAGGCAACTTCTTTTCGCGAATACTGGAAAAAATCAGTCGGGTTTTCATCGCACAGTTCAAATAGCGCATCTACAAACTGGGGCATGGTAAATAACGATGGGCCTGCATCAAAGTGGTAATCCCCAAGATTAAAGGTGGATAGCTTTCCGCCCACATAGTCGTTGGCTTCAAAAACCTCAACGGCATAGCCTTTTTTGGCCAACCGGATGGCTGTTGCCAATCCGCCAACGCCAGCACCAATAACAATTGCTTTAGTCATCTTTCAAATGTAATGGACGCACGGCAAAGCGTGCAAATAAATCTTCTTTATACCAATTTCGTTTGCGTGTTTTTTTGACAATCGCAGCATGATGGGTGCTTTTGTAGGCAAAGTCTTTTACTTCTGCCAAACTGTTCCACAAACTAAAGGTAGCCTGTTGTACCAAGGGCCACTCGCCAACCCCTTTGTACCACAACACCCCTTTGGCGTTTTGTATGGCTTTTGAAGCCGCAGGTACTTCCCGCCAAAATTCCAGTAAACGGCTAGGCCTAAGCGTGGCTCTGGTGATGATGCCTATTTTTTCGTCATCCTGCAAGTCTCTTTTTTCAGCTACAAATGGGTTTGATTTTCCCCAAAGACCGTGACTTTGAAGGGTGTGCAATGAAAAATGTTTTTGAGATGCTGATTTAGACACATACGTTTCCATTAGCGCGCTTGTATCCAAAAAAGCTGTGGCCGCTGCTTCAGACCCCCAAATGGTAAGCAGTGCATAGGTCGAAAAGTCAGGCCATAGGCTAAAGCCCAAACCGGCACCTGTACCAAGGGTTCTGAAAAACTGTATACCAGGTTGCTGTTGTAATTGTGGGATGGCGCGTTGCATTTGGGTGAATGCCCAAAACTTGTTTTTATCGTAAGAAAAAAAACTTAAAACCACCTGTTGCCCCATGTGTTAAAGATAGGGGTAATTGTGAAATGTCAATTAACAATGCCTTAAAGTTTCAATGCGGTTTAACTAACAAACTGTTCAAATAGAATTAAACTTCGCGTTAGTTTCAATTAATACATGAAGCTGTTATTTGTTAAAACTATAATTATAATGAAAATCAATAAATTACTACTTACATTTTTGCTTGGCGGAATCATGCTGCAAGCACAAGAAAAAGAACAAAAAAAAGACTCTATTGCAGTTACATCACTAGAGGAAGTTGTCGTTGATGGCTATTTTGGAAGTTTATCCAAAGCGCTAAAACAGCAAAAGAAAAACTTAAACATAACAAATGTTGTTACCGCTGACCAAGCAGGTAAATACCCAGACGACAATGTCGGTGAAGCACTTCGCAGGATCTCTGGTATAAGTGTTCAAAACGACCAAGGTGAAGCACGTAATATTGTAATGCGTGGATTTGGTACGCAGTTGAACGCTGTAACTTTAAACGGCGATCGTTTGCCTTCTGCTGAGGGAGACAACAGAAACGTTCAACTTGACCTCATACCAACAAATATGATTGAGGCGATTGTTGTGAAAAAATCGCTAACACCTGATATGGAAGGAGACGCTATTGGTGGTTCTGTAAACTTAATCACACGCTCTAACCCGAACGAATTTCGTGCATCACTTACTGTGGGTGGTGGTGGAAACCCAATTCGTAGCGGAGGAAGCAGTTCAAACTTTGCCGTTGTTGTTGCAGATAAACTATCTGACAAATTTAGCTACACCTTTAGCTCTACGATCCAAACACGTGACTACGGTTCAGACAATGTTGAGTTTGCTTGGAACGACCCAGCAGATTGGACAGATGTTAACAAAGGTGAAATTGAAGAAATGGATATTCGTCGTTATGATGTAAAGCGTACACGACGCTCTGCTTCATTAAATCTTGATTACAACATTGACGAAAACAATTATTTGTATTTTAAATCAATATATAACCACCGTGATGATTGGGAAAACCGTTTCCGTTGGAGAGCAATTTATGAAGACGAAGAACTTACCATCCGCAAACAAACAAAAGGAGGTATAGACAACGATGAAAACGATGCGCGTCGTTTAGAAGATCAACGATTAGAAAAATATACTTTAGGAGGTGAGCACCAAGCTGGAAAGTTATCAATTGACTGGAAAGTTTCTACAGCCAAAGCAAGTGAACACCGTCCTGATGAGCGTTACACACGTTACCAATACGATCCAGTACCTTATACTGCAAATGCAAACGGAACTCCTTGGGATATTTCTAACCTTGAGCGTCCATACTTAAACTTCGCAGATGATTCTTGGAATGCAGACAGCAGTTTTAAATACAAAAAAACAGAAGAGGCACAGAAGTACACAGATGAAAAAAACAACCAATTCAAAATCAACTTTGAGTTGCCTTACGCAGAAGCTTCTACACTTAAGTTTGGTGCGGCATATAAAGACCAGTCCAAAATGCGTGACGACGTTTGGTATGAGCACGACATGGGTTTAGGTAACCTAAACTTAGTTCCAACTTTTGGTGCTGACGTAGAAAGCTACGAGCCAGGAAGCAAATATGTAATTGGTAACTTTATGGATGCACGTTACTTAGGTGGTCTTACGCTGGGTGGTGCAGATGGAGCCAATTTTGACAGCTATGTAATGGACGAATTTGCTGGTGCAAACTACAACGCAGATGAAACCATTACGGCTGGATATGTCATGACAACGAATAAAATTGGTGACAAAACTACAATAGTGGCAGGTGTTCGTATCGAACAAACAGACCTGAACTACGTAGGTCAGATTTTTGATGAAAAAACAGGTAAAACGCCTGCTGATATCTCAGAAACTTCAGGTGGTAAAGATTACACTAATTTCTTGCCAAGTATAAATATTAGACACGATTTCTCTAACGATTTAAACGTGACAATCGCTTACTCACGATCTTTAGCTAGACCTGATTACTATGATCTAGTACCTTACCAATATTCAAATTCTGATGATGCGGAAGTTGAATTTGGAAATTCTGAACTTGAAGCTACGCAAGCAAACAACTTCGACCTTATGGCTGAAAAATATATCGGAAATACCGGGATTATTTCGGGTGGTTTGTTTTACAAATCCATTGACAACTGGATTTACACCTACTCCACTGATGGGTACACTTATGCGGGTAATACAGACTATAAGTTTACACAAAAAAGAAACGGTAAAAGCGCAAGCGTTTTTGGAATTGAATTGGCTATTCAAAAAGAGCTAATCGATAATCTTAATGTAGCAGCTAACTACACGTTCACAGATTCTGAAACGGATAGCGTAGATGGTAGAAATGATGTACCCCTTGCCGGTGCCGTTGAGAACATGTACAATGTTTCGTTGGCTTATGAGACAGACAAATTTTTTGTGAGAGCGTCGTATAACTACGCTGGCGAGCAGCTTGATGAGCTAGGTGGAGACGCTTGGGAAGATCGTTACTATGACGAGCAAAAGTTCTTAGACCTTAACGCATCATACAACCTAACGGATAAAATTCGTTTATTTGCTGAAGCTAAAAACCTAACTAATCAACCGTTGCGTTACTACCAAGGAAGCAAAGAAAAAACGATGCAACTTGAGTACTACCAAATGAGTTGGAACTTAGGTCTTAAAATAGATTTATAATGAATTACATCCCTGGAATCTTCACGCTTTTTGTGGGTTTCACAGTAATGGCACAAGAGCGGACTTCGGTTCGCTCTTTTGCTTTTCCCCAAGTTGAAGCCACCCTCGAAACCGAAGCCGTTGTGTCTTATGACGATGCTGCAGACGACATCTGTATTTGGGAAAACCCCAACGACGCTACAGCATCTATTGTGGTGGCAACAGATAAAAAATATGGGCTTATCACCTACAACCTGCAAGGAAAAAAACTACACCAATATCCAGTGGGCAGACCCAATAATGTGGCGCTTTTTTTGCCAAACAACATGCTCAAAAATGACCTGCCACTGATTTGTGCATCTAATCGCACAAGAGAGACCATAACTTTTGCATTTCTCAACCCAGATGGAACACTGACACACATTCATGACATTAAAGTGCCTTTGAAAGAAGTCTATGGCATTACCACCTATCTTGGCGAACAGCCTTATATTATTATCAGTACAAAGAGGGGAAAAGTATGGCAGTATCAAGTGGGGCTTAAAGAAAATACGGCGCAAATTTCATTGGCCCGCAAGCTAAAATTTGGCAAAACCGTCGAAGGACTTGTGGTTGACCCAACCAATAAAAAATTATATGTCGCTGAGGAAGAGCGCGGGCTGTGGCAGTTAAACGCATTGCCTTGGCAAGCGGATGAAAAAACCATGATTTTAAAGGTAGATAACGATAAACTAAAAGCTGACTTTGAAGGGCTTGCCCTTCGTGAAAACAAAGACGGCAGCGGATGGATTGTCATGTCTGTACAAGGATCAAATGCCTATGCATTTATTGATCGGGTAACGCTAGAACTCGTGACGATTATTCAAATCAAAGATGGTGTTGTGGACGGCGTGCAAGAAACCGACGGACTTGAAGTTTCTAGTCTAAAAACACCAACATTCCCTAATGGACTACTCATTGTGCAAGACGGCGAAAACGGTAACAAACCGCAAAATTTTAAATACGTAAATTGGACGCATATTCAACCGCACTTAATTCCATGAGAATACTTTTTGTTTTTTTAGCCTTTAGCACGCTCATTGGCTGCCAATCAGCAAACAATTCTAGTAACGAAGAACCTATCGTTAAGACTGTAGAAAAATACAATCTGCCTGATATCCTCGAAGAGACTTCGGGGCTTGCCATGCTCAATGACACCCTTTGGACCCTAAACGATTCTGGAAACGAAGCTGCGCTTTACGCCATAAGCACCAAAGGAGCACTCCTAGACAAAAGAGATACCTCCAAAACCAACATTGACTGGGAAGACATGACAATTGTCAACGGCAACATGCTTGTTGCTGATATGGGAAATAATTTCGGAACCCGAAAAAACCTACACCTCTTAGAAATAGACTTAAGTAATGGAGGTGCTACCACTTTAGATTCCATTCCCTTTCATTATCCAGAGCAAGATAATTTTGACTTTCAGCAGGCCACTCACTTTGATGCGGAAGGCATTGTCGTTGTCGAAAATAAAATAGTGGTTTTTACCAAAAATCGGAGTACGCTTACCTCCGAGGTTTATGTGATTTCGCCCTCAGGAGGGCCTGCAACAAAAATGGGGTCTTTGGCTGTTGGATCGCTGATAACAGGGGCTGATTACCACCAAGAGAGTAAAACCTTGGCATTGACAGGCTACAGAAGAGACGATAACCAGTATTTATATGTGATCGATAACTTCTCGCTGTCTGCCGTAGCGGATGCCAATATCTCTCAATATGACCTTGATTTTAATGGGGCGCAAATTGAAGCAATAAGCATTATAGATGCCAAAACCTTTTGGATTACATCCGAAGAAACAAAAACTTACAAGGCTTTCTTGGCTAAGCTTACCATCGAATGAGTGCCTTTGACCTTACAAGTTATCTAAAACAAGGGGTCAAAAATGAAAAGGTAGAACTTACCCCTCTTTTAAATGGCTATGCCCCTAAAGCATTAGCTGCAAAACTTCTCCTATATATTGGAAAAGACGATGCCTATTGTTCCTTTAAAGCCGCAGATGCGTTGGGCCAACTTATAAAGGAAGATCGCATTGCTATCAACGATTATAAAACTACACTTATAGACCTACTTCAGTACAATCCGAAAGCCCTTCCCTTTCAATTTCCCTTATTTATAGGTCAGTTGTCATTAGATCAAAAAACACTCGGAGTAGTATGGGCTACCCTATCGGAATGGGTTTCCAAAAATCACGCTTCGCGTATTTTTCGTGTGAATTGTTTACAGGCCCTATACGACCTTAAAACACCCGCACTACAGCACGACTACGACCTCATTGTAGAATCTTTATCACGCATTCCTATTGCATCGCTTCAAGCAAGGATACGTATCTTAGCCAAAAAATAAGCTATGCCTAATATCGTCGCCTTTGGTGCGAGTTCGAGCCAAAACTCCATCAACCGAAAACTGGCGCACTTTGCTGCCCAGCAAGTGCCCAATGCCCATATTAATTTGTTGGATTTAAACGATTATGAAATGCCACTCTACAGCACCGATCGTGAAAAAGAAGGCATTCCCGAAAAGGCACATGCCTTTAAGGCTGCACTGCAAGCTAGTGATGGTATTATCATTTCTTTTGCTGAGCATAACGGAGCTTACACAACCGCTTTTAAAAACATCTTCGATTGGATTTCAAGACTTGAGAAACCCATTTGGTGTGGAAAACCCCTATTTTTATTGTCCACCTCAACGGGTGTGCGTGGCGGGAAAACCGTTCTAGAACTTGCGCATGTACGCCTCTCTAGAGACATGCCCAATATTCCATGTTTTGCGTTGCCTTCATACAAGGAAACCTTTGATGAGAAAAAGGGAATTACTGATGCAACGCATCTTGCTGCTTTTAATGAAGCCTTGGAAATATTCGTTAAGCAATTATAGCAGCAGGCTCCCAGCCATCACAATCATGATGGCATTTTCGATAAAGGTGGCTTCTGTCATGGGAAGCTTTAGCACACTACCCAAGCAAGCACATTGAATGGCGCGCTTTTTTAGCAAGGTTTTAACAACGCCTACCGTGGTGATGCCCAAAATAACAATGGTAATCCACAACACCCAGTCCGGAACAAAATCACGGATATAGCACACGCCCAAGGCAAATTCTATAAAAGGATAAATGAATCCATAGGCTGGCCATGCAGCAGCCAGTGGGTCATACATGCTAAAACTGGCTTGAAATCCCTTTATGTCCAACAGCTTAAAAAATGAAAATACCATAAAAAACATCCCCATAAAATCATGCATCATGGCTGTCATGTTCCACGCAGGCCAGTGAATCAAAACAGTTGTGTCAATGATAAATCCAAAGATCAGAAACAGCGGAAAGAGTTGTTTAAGCTTGGATGGTGCTTGCGCTACTGCATCATCCATAAGTGCATATTTTTTAGGCAGTGCAGCTTTAAGAGCTGCGGTTGAAACGGGTGTTTGGCCCCATATTGTTAGTTGGTCTTTTTTATGATCGGCTACTGCCTTGGATACGCCTGCTATTTCAAGCGCAGCCGCAACAACAGCTGCTTCACAACCTGTGCAGGTCATACCAAAAAGCGTAAGGGTTTGTTTTTTCATTTGGAGCGTTTTAATCCACCACCATGGGCACTTCGATCAATAAGACTTGAGTGTCTTGGTGAGCGGTAATCTCAAATGTAGCAATTTCCGTAATACCCAAGGCATCGCGTTTTCCAAGTACGTGCTCTCCTATTTCTACTTCACCCTCAATGACAAAGGCATAAACACCGTTACCTTCAGATTTCAGATCATAGTAAGTGGCGTGTTCTGCATCCAAATCAAGCATGTGAAACCAAGCGTTTTGATGAATCCAAACGCCCTGGTCGTCGGGATTAGGGGATAGAATTTGAAACGGCTCGTTTTTTTTATGAAGGCTGTCAATGGGGATTTGATCATAGCGTGGTGCTACGTCACGCTGGTTGGGAAAAATCCAAAGTTGAAGCAAACTGATTTCCCTATCTGCGTTTTTGTTGTACTCGGAATGATACACACCAGTACCTGCACTCATCACTTGTATCTCCCCTTCTCGAATCACCTCGGCATTGCCCATGCTGTCTTTGTGTTCCAAATCGCCACGCAATGGGATGGTGACGATTTCCATATTATCGTGCGGATGGGTGCCAAAGCCCATACCCCCTTGAACGGTGTCATCGTTGAGCACACGAAGCGCACCAAACTGTATGCGCTCGGGATTGAACCAGCCTGCAAAACTAAAGCTGTGTTTGGCTTGAAGCCAACCGTGATCGGCGCTTCCTCTAGAATCGGCTGGGTGAAAGATTGTTTCCATTGCTTTTTTTTCAAAAATAGGATAATATTATTTTGCTGCTGCGAGTTTCAAAAGATAGTCAATGGCCGCATTGGTATCATCTGGAAAATCAATATTTGGAACAGCAGTATCGTCTACCCAAGCGGATAATTTTGGGACAGATTGCTTGGAAAGTTTGGATAATACAGGAATGTCGAGGTCTGCCAATGCTGCAGCGTTATAGTGCTGCTCATGCTGATCGCGCATGGGAACGACCAATAGTTTTTTCTTTAAAAACAAGGCCTCAGCGGGCGTTTCAAAACCAGCGCCACACAATACGCCAGTTGCCGCTGCCATACTTGCTTGGAAGGCTGTTCCGCTAGGCGGCTGGACGTTTACATTTTCAACCGAATAGGCTTTGGTACAATGCTTTGAAAACACTTCCCATTGGGTTTGAGGAATTTGGGTGAGGATTGAACAAATAAAGCTGTCCGCATAAGCGGGCAAGTAAACGGTATACTTGTTTTGTTTACTCGTTTGCTGGTTTCGTATTGCGTCGCGTATGATGGGGAAAAAGATATGCGGGGCGTATCGCTTGAAGTGAAACCCCACACCCATTTGGGCCGGTGCATAATGGTTTAGCACCCAGCGAATGATGGCGGGGACTCGTGACGGTTTTGGTACCTCGGCAAGTAACGCATACTGATGACTCATGGCAATGCAAGGCACTTTTTTTCGCTTTGATGCCCAAGCGGTTAGCGGTTCAAAGTCGTTAATAACAAGGTCGTATTGGGTCACGGGAACTTTTGCTATGTCGAGGCATAGGCGAATGGGGTTGTTTCTAAAAATGGTTTGTGACCATTGAATCCCTCCTTGCTTGCCAAAAACAAAACCAAAGCCTCTGTAATGGTATTTAACTGGAAAACCAAGGCTAATATCAGCTGCTGTGCCACTGGTGAGTACATCCACATCGGCAAATTGCCTTAGGGCAGGTACTAATTTTTGTGCACGACAAATATGTCCGTTTCCCGTGGCCTGAACTGCGTATAGGATTTTCATTCAATAAAATCAGCTACTATTTTACCCGAGATTAGTGCGGGCGGAACGCCAGGGCCAGGAACGGTAAGTTGTCCCGTAAAATACAGTCCATCAACGGTTTTACTCTTCATCTTGGGTCGTAAGAATGCGGTCTGCAACAAGGTGTTGGCCATCCCATAGGCATTGCCTTTATAGGAATTGTATACCTCTTTAAACTCTTTGACACAAAAGGATTCATTGAATAAAATATGTGATTTTATTTCGGTGTCGGTCAACGCTTCCATGCGGCTGAGTACCATGTCAAAGTACTTTTCGCGCAACTCGGGCGTGTCCTCTAGATTGGGCGCTATGGGAATCAAAATAAAGCAAGCTTCCTTGCCCTTGGGCGCCATTAGTGGGTCGCTTTGTGATGGCAAGTTAACATAAAACAAAGGGTCGTCTGGCCATTCGGGGGTGTCGTAAATACTGGCTGCATGGGCATCAAAATCAACATCAAAAAACAGGTTGTGATGCGCCAGCGTATCGAGCTTTTTGTCCAACCCAATGTAGAACAACAAGGACGAAGGCGCAAAGGTTTTTTTATCCCAGTAGGCCTCACTGTAAGCGCGCTTTTCTTTGGGTAATAAGGTTTCGGTATGGTGGTAGTCTGCTCCTGAAATGACAACATCCGCTTCAATGGTTTTATTGCTAGTGCGAACGCCACTGGCTTTGCCATTTTGGAGTAAAATTTCATCTACCCCGTGGTCAGTGTGATAGCTTACGCCAAGCGATTTCCCCAAGCTAACCATGCCATCCACAATTTGATACATACCGCCTTTAGGGTGCCAAGTACCCAAGCCAAAATCGGCATAATTCATAAAATTGTAGAATGCAGGAGTGCTTTCGGGTTTTGCGCCCAAAAACAATACGGGAAACTGCAACAAGGAGCGTAGCTTTTGATTCTTGAATTGCTTTTCCACTTGACTTCTAATATTGGTAAAAAACAACCCCACTTTTTTGACGGTTTGTGGCGTAACCAGTTCTAGGGGCGATACCCCCGGGCGATACACCAAATCCTTGACGGCTATGTCGTAATTGTTACGTGCTTTTTCTAAAAACCGTGTAAGTTTCGCACCACTTCCGGCTTCAATTTTTTCAAAGCGGGCTGCAATTTTGGCTATGCTATCCTCCACTGGAAAGACATCGTCTTTGCCAAAGACAACTTGATAGCCTGGCGACAAACGATCGAGAGTGTAGTAATCGGAAACTTGTTTGTCGAAGTCACCAAAAAAAGATTCAAACACATCGGGCATCCAATACCATGATGGGCCCATGTCAAACGTGAAACCGTCTTTTGTAAACTGTCGGGCGCGTCCGCCTAGGGAGTCGTTTTTTTCGAGGACTTGTACTTGATGTCCTTTTTTTGCCAAATAGCAGGCAGCTGATAAGGAAGAGAATCCGGATCCGATAATAACAATCTTTTTCATAGAGGTACAAATTTACCATATATTTTGCTTAGATGGTGTTTCTTAAAATTGTATATTTATAAAAACAACAATCATGGCAACATACGCATGCAATCAATGTGGCATGTCGGTTAACGCGTCTTGTGCGAAATGCGACATGCCTTTAGAAAACGGTCATCTATCGCTTGACGATGGCAGTGAGGTACAAATTTCCCAATGCCCTTCGTGTGAGGGTAAAATCAAATCGCCCCAATGTTGTGGCGCAGACATGAGCTGCGAAATCTAATGTCACACCACACCGCGGCCAGTATTGCTGAAGCCCTTGGCGCACATGCTGCCGATTGGCAGTGGGATGCAGGATGCATCAAAACCGAGTTGGTATTTAAAGACTTTAAAACAGCCTTTGCTTTTATGTCAAAGGTTGCCGACATGGCCGAAAAACTAGGCCACCATCCCGACTGGCAAAACAGCTACAACCGAATCAGGATTTCATTGCGCACCCACGACCAAAACGCCGTTACTACGCTTGATGTAGCATTGGCAAAACACATAAGTATATTGTATAGGAACTGCAAATAGTCTAAAAAAGCAAGGCTAAAAGGGTTCATTCTTCCCATATAAACCCCCCTTTTTTTACATATTCGTATTTCTAGTTGAGATATTTTACGATGTATACATATTGTATAGATATTATTTTTCGTTTCAACAATATGCAGGTATATATTTGAATAAATTAAAAATTATGAAACAATTATATACATTTACTTTTTTGTTAATTTCATTTTGCTTAACAGCTCAAGTGAATTTACTAACAGATGGAGACTTTGAAGCAAACAATGCTGCTAATGTTTGGACTGTTGACCCTGAGATTCGCTTAGAAAATAATAACTATTTTTTCTTTGCAGATGTAATAACTGCCGGGAATCCTTGGGATACACAACTTTCTCAGCTTGTTTCGCTGACTCGAGGCGCTACATACACCCTTTCTTTTGAAGCTTCAACTTCAATGGGAAATACTAGAACAATTATAGCAGGTATTGCACAAAGTGAAGCTCCCTATGCAAGTGCAACTGAAACAGTTACGTTATCTTCTACTAATGAAACCTTTACATATGATTTTATTGCATCCTTTGCAGCTCCTCACCGTGTATTATTTGACATGGGTGCTGATACGGGAATTGTAGTAATTGACAATGTTTCGTTGGTAGTTAAAGATATTACAGGTGCGGAAAATAATGTACTTTTAGAGGACTTTTCTGGTAGCCCAAATACAGAGCCTTTTGAAGGACTAACTAGTGCCACCATAGAGGCTGATCCGGCCACTGGAGGAACAAATGGTAAGGCATTAAAATTAATCACCAATCCAAGTGGTAATGCCTGGCAAGGAGCTACAATTTTATTTGCAGCTGGAAGCTATGCAAATATTTCAACGAATAAAACGATTGCAGTAGATGTTTATGCCACGTCAGCTATAAGTATTATGGCTAAGGTTGAAGATGAAGGAAAATTTAGCTCTCCTCCTGCTGCTAATACACAAACCCATACTGGGTCAGGTTGGGAAACATTAATATTCAAATTTACTACAGCATCAGATAATACTAACGTTGCAAATGGGACATATACTAAAGTTGCAATATATCCAAATAGAAAAGCAGATGATACTGGCTGGAACGACCCTGTTGTAGATCAAACTATTTACATTGATAACATCAAATCAACAGAAGCAGCACCACAACACCAAAATGGGCTCCAAGACGGAGATGAGACAGGTGTAGATTGTGGCGGTGCTTCAGCACCAGCATGTCCTCTTGCCCCAACAGATGCGCCACCAACACCACCATCAAGAAATACGTCAGATGTCATTTCTATTTATGGAGAGGCATACAATGACGCTATCGGATTAAGTAATGTTGGTTGGGATAGTGGATCGGACTCTGAAGTAAAAACTATTGCCAATAATGAAGTCCTCAAAATTACATTCAACGATTTTATCGGATTTGATTTAGGGAGCATAATTGATGCTACTGATATGACTCATGTTCACATGGATATTTGGATTGCAGATGTGTTTGTCGCTGGACAGGTTTTAAAACCAACATGGTCAAATCACGCTGGTGGTAATGGGCAAACGGATGCTTTTGAAAACTTATATGCCGTTGGTGCTGAAGATAGTAGAAAATGGATTTCTATTGATTACGAATTTGCTAACTCTACCACAACTTTTGGTCAAGGAAAAGATGCAAGAGCTGAACTTGCACAGTTTTTAATTGGATCAGCAGCAACTCTAGACCTTATTTACGTAGATAACATTTATGTATACAAAGGAACTCCACTAAGTTTCGGGGAAATAGACGGGTTTAATTTTGTTGCCTACCCCAACCCTGTTGAAAACACGCTTAACGTAAGTGCTGGTGTTTCGGTTGACCAAGTAAGCATCTTTGATCTTACAGGTCGCGAAGTAATGCGTGCTGCACCAAATGCAACAGCATTTAGCTTAGATGTAGCTGATTTAAACAAAGGATTGTACTTGGTATCGGTTAAGGCCGGTGAGCAAGAACTAACCACGAAATTGGTAAAATAACCAATCATACTTAATTTCATGTTTACAATAAAAACCCTGCCAAATGGCAGGGTTTTTTTATGCCGTTGATTGCACCAGATGTGCACTCGACAAGCTCGATGAGCACTCGACAAACTCGAGGGAGTCTTGTTGTAAATGTATACATATTGTATAGTTATATTTTTCATTTTACTAAACATATAGGTATATATTTGAATAATTATGAAACAATTATTTACATTATTATTTATTTTTTAGATTTTAAAATTTTATGATTCTGTAAACTTATTGTATGTTTTTTAAACCGTGAAATTCATTTAACAACATTTTATTTATTCAAACAATTAACAATGAAAAAAATTTATATAATATTTTTCCTATCAATCACTTCAATTTCATTTTCTCAAACTTTTGATCTCATAGAATCTTTTAATGGTACTGGATATGAGGGTGTATTTGGGGAAGCTACTGCTGAGTATGCACAAGACCCCATAGGGTCAGATCAAGTTCTTAAAATAACAAGCTCTTCAGCTGGTACAGGTGCGACTTGGCAAGGTGTAGACATTGTTTTAACAAAAACTTATAAATTAACTTCGGACACACAATTGACAATGAAGTTAGATGTGTATTCAACTACTGCAATTACGATTGCGCCAAAAGCTCAACAGGGGGTTGGTACAGCACCACCTTCAGTTACTTCTTCAGACCATACAGGTTCAGGATGGGAAACTTTAGTACTTACTTTTAATAAAAGCTTGGATGGTAAAGTTCCAGCAAACGGTATTTATACAGATTTTGCCCTCCATATTAATTGGGATTCAGCAGCCAATATTTTTGGAGCGCCAGACGGTAGAGTTTTTTATATAAAAAACCTTAAAGGACTTATAGCTATTCCACCTGCAGACCCAGCACCAACAGATGCTCCAGAAACACCACCAACTAGAAATTCAGCTGATGTTATTTCTTTGTTTAGTGATGCATATACAGACATAGATATTAGCGAATGGGGAACGTCTTGGGACTCAGCTTCTGTTTCAGATGAAACGATTGCTGGAAATAATGTAAAAAAAGTTTCTTTTTCCTCAAGTCAAAATGCTACTTACTTAGCAGTTGATTTTACTGACAATAGAATAAACACGAATGGTTTTACCCATTTTCATATTGATATCTGGACACAAACAGCAACTTTAGATAAGAGTTTTAACCACAAGTTTTCCAATCACGCTAATGTACTACCAAAAGAGACAAGTGCAGTAGAGTTTTCTACCACTAATGCTTCAAATCCTGTTTTACCAAATCCTAACCCAGGGGGATGGATCTCATATGACATACCTCTTTCTAGTTTAACCATTGCTGGTGGAGATAGTGCTGATAGAGACAAAATTGGAGAATATATAATTACTTCAAATTTAGGTGTTGTTTATATTGATAATATTTATTTTTACAAAGGAACACCACTAAGTATTGGAGATATAGACGAGTTTAATTTTGTTACCTATCCCAACCCTGTTGAAAACACACTTAACGTAAGTGCGGGTGTTGTTGTTGATGCTGTTAGCATCTTTGACCTTACAGGTCGCGAAGTGATGCGTGCTACACCAAATGCAGCAGCATTTAGCTTAGACGTAAACAACCTAAACAAAGGCATGTACTTGGTAACGGTTAAGGCCGGTGAACAAGAACTCACAACGAAATTGGTAAAATAACCAACCATACTAAATTTCACGTTTAGAATAAAACCCCGCCAAAAAGGCGGGGTTTTTTTATGCCGTTGATTTCGGCAAGCTCAATCAACTCTTTCTAGTACGCATCGAGCTTGCCGAGTTCACATGGACACTAAGCGAAGTCAAAGTGCACATCAAGCTTGCCGAGCGCACATCGAGCTTGTCGAGCGTACAAAAACAGCCGTTTCGAAAATTATCATATATTTAAATAAATCATCTGTTTTTAGACAATATTAATATTTAAATAATAAAAAGCGTTTTTTAATATGAATGTATAGATATTGTATAGGTTTTTTTAAGGATATCATAATATAATCTTGATATATTTAACCATCTAAATCTTAAATCTATATATCATGAAAAACATATTTACTTTTTTAATTGCCTTAACAGCTACGTTTGTTGTTGGGCAACAAGCTGTCTTAGAAGATTTTGAAGGCACGCCAACGACTTCAGGCTTTGAAGGGCTGGGAAGTGCCTCTGTAGAAGCTGACCCAGCAACTAATGGGACAAATGGTAAAACATTTAAATTGGTTACCTCTAGCACAGGTAATGGTTGGCAAGGCGGAAAAGTTGAATTTGCAACTGGAAGCTACGCAGATCTCACAACCGATAAAACCATGAAAATAGATGTCTATTCAACGACCGCTTTTTCCTTAATGGCTAAGGTTGAGGATGATGGCGCAAAAACCGCACCTGCTGCTGCAAACACCCAAGCACATGGGGGCACAGGGTGGGAAACCTTAACATTTACTTTTAATACAGGATCAGATGGCACCAAAACCGCCAATGGCACCTACGATTTACTGGCTTTATTTCCAAACAGGAACGCTGCTGATAATGGCTGGAACAGTCCTGTTGCAGCTGTTACCATGTATGTAGACAATATCAAGGCTGTCAAATATGTAGCATCAGGAGCAACGTGTTCCGATGGCATTATGAACGGTGATGAAACAGGGGTAGATTGTGGCGGTACCAGCTGTAATCCTTGTCCAGTCCCACCCACGACTGCTCCACCTACACCCCCCACAAGAAATGCTGTTGATGTGATTTCCATCTATGGGGAAGCCTATGGGACTGCTGTTGGTTTAACCAACGTAACATGGGATAAAGCAGACTTTACAGAAGAAACCATAGCTAGTAACAAAGTCCTTAAAGCAGATTTAAAAGGTAGTACTCATTTTGGAGCTGACTTAAATACACAACCAACAGACGCTTCCGCAATGACCCATTTCCATGTAGACTATTGGGTTGCGGATGCCTTCACTACTGGTCAAACGGTGAGTGCAAAATGGTCAAACCATGCGGGGGGAGTAAAAGAGACAAGTACTTTCTTAAAAAAGGATGAATTGGTTTCAACAGATGTCCAGAAATGGAAGTCAATGGATGTTGAAATCAGCACACTCACCTCCACAACAACACGTGATGAGTTATATCAATTCGTTGTCACAGCAGATCACTCGGCAGGTTCGGCTTCTCTAATATATGTTGATAATATATATTTCTACAAAGCCCCAACCGCCTCAATAGAAGACCTTTCAAACAGCTTCGCCATCTACCCCAACCCTATGGGCAGCCAACTAACTGTTGAAGGAATTTCGGAAGTGCAACATGCCAGCATCTTTGACCTCACAGGAAGAGAAGTGCTGCGTGCAACGCCTAACAAAGCCGTATTTACACTAGATACCGCTGACCTTCAGCAGGGCGTGTATATGCTTTCGCTACAAGTAGGCGACAGCGAAATAACCAAGAAGTTGATGAAATAAGCAACTAGGTTTTAAAAAACAAGATCCCGCCTTTCTCGGTACACATTTCAAATTGAAATTCACTCGGAAAACAGGCGGGATTTTTTATTTAGGCTTTGGCTAAATCCGTTTGCGCGCGTCTAAAGTTGTCAATCGCCACAAAATAGTCCGGGTCTTCCAAGACGTTTACATCACAAATCTTTTCGGCCTTCTCAATAAGCTTCACACAATCCGAAGACAAATGGCGCAAGTGAATGTTCTTCCCCTTTTTCAAGTAGCGCTCCGTTAGTTTGTTCACACACGCAATGGCGGACTGATCCACAATACGCGAATCTTTAAAGTCGATCACTACTTCATCTGGGTCGTTTTGCACGTCAAACTTGCTGTTGAACAGCTCTATGGAACCAAAGAACAGTGGCCCGTATATTTCATAGTGCTTTACGCCGTGGTCATCTATGTGTTTCCGTGCCCGTATGCGCTTGGCATTCTCCCAAGCAAAGACCAAAGAAGATACCACCACCCCTGCCAGTACGGCTATGGCCAAATCAAAAATAACCGTGAGTGCCGTGACCAATACAATAACAATTACATCCGACTTAGGAACCTTGTTCCAAACCTGAAACGAACTCCAAGCAAAGGTGCCAAAGACCACCATAAACATCACGCCTACCAAGGCTGCTATGGGCACCTGCTCGATATAGCTAGCGCCAAATAAAATAAAGCCCAACAAGGCCAATGCTGCCGTAATCCCCGACAAACGTCCACGTCCACCCGATTTGATGTTGATGATACTTTGCCCAATCATGGCGCAACCGCCCATACCGCCAAAGAAACCGTTCACAATATTACCCAAGCCCTGTGCGGCACATTCTCGGTTACCACTGCCGTGTGAGTCTGTGAGTTCGTCTATGAGGTTTAGGGTCATCAAAGATTCGATTAGGCCTATGGCTGCAAGGATGCCGGCATAAGGCAAAATAAAGAGAAAGTTGTCCATGGTAAAGGCGATTATCGGTACGTTGAAGCTAGGAAAGCCCGCTTGAATACCCGTACCGCCATTGGCAAGCACAAAAGAGCGAACGGTTTCCGTTTCCAAATTTCCAAAGATGACCAATAGGGATACGACCACAATAGCCGTTAGTGCTGCGGGTACTTTCTTGGTAAGGTAAGGTAGGCCAACCATAATGCCCATGGTCAAAACCACCAGCCCGATCATGGTGAAAAGTGCTGGACCAGACAGCCATACACCCTGACTTTTAAACATGCCCAACTGCGATAAGAAGATAACAATCGCCAGTCCGTTTACAAAGCCCATCATCACCGAATGAGGAATCATACGCACAAACTTTCCAAGGCGTAATACTCCCGCTGATACTTGAATCAAACCCGCCAAAATAAGGGTTACAAATAAAAACTGTAGTCCGGCGGTATCGCTACCACCAAGGGCATTTCCCTCGCTAACCAAATGAACCATGACTACTGCCATGGCGCCCGTTGCACCAGATATCATGCCAGGACGACCACCAAAAATAGCCGTGATAATACCCATCATAAAGGCACCATAAAGTCCAACAACAGGCGATACGCCCGCCACAAAGGCAAAGGCTACGGCTTCGGGCACCAAGGCCAAAGCAACCGTAATTCCAGAAAGAAGATCGTTTTTAACACTGCCGCCAGTGGACTTATCTATAAATTGAAATCGTTTCAAGGGTATAAAATTTAAGCGGCAAAAGTAGGCTAATTGTTGGTAACCATAAGGTTATGGGGCTTATTTAACAAAATGATGATGTGATAGCAGACCGTAGTATCGATTAACGTAACTGTTTAAATTACTTTATTTCTTATCTTTGTGTAGTTACCTACTTAAGCCCACTTATCATGAACAAGTTGTTTTTATATGCCTTGTTGCTGTTTGTATTTGGATGCAACAAGCAACAAAAAAGTGAAAATCAATCACTTTCAACCTTTTCTTCTTACATAGAATCCTTTAGCGAGGGTACTGTATCTGTTTCAGATCCTGTCATTATTCATTTCACATCTGGTGTGGATGCAACTGTTGACCCCAAAAAAGTTTTTAGCATTCAGCCCAATGTTGCGGGCAGCATTGACTGGAAAGATGACCGCACACTGCTCTTTTTGCCAGAAGAACCATTAAAGGAAAATACAACTTACAAGGTTGCTGTTTCGCTAAAAGACCTGTTTTCAAAAGTACCAAAAGCACAGCACAACTTTAGCTTTAACCTAAAAACCTTACTTCAAAATTTTGAGTTTTCTACAGATGAAATTCGGTTTTATGATTCAAATGATTTAAGTCGGGCAAACTTAACCGGGTACATTCAAACGGCAGATGTAATTTCATTGGAGAAGGTGAAAAAAATGGTTGCTGCTGCTCAAAATGGAAATGCGCTAGACATTAAGTGGGAGGCTCCCAAAGGGAAAACATCTTTTAGCTTTAGCATTGAAAACATCGAGACAAGTCAAGAGGTAGGTTTTGTTGATTTAGAAATAGATGGTTATGCAATTGGCGTAAACAAAACCGAAAGAAAGAAAATAGAAGTGCCTGCAACAGAAGCGTTCAAAGTGCTTTCTTCCAAGGTGGTGCGGGGTGCGGAAAACTATGTTTCTATAACGTTTTCCAACCCGCTTGACTCAAAGCAAAATTTGAAGGGCTTCGTTAAAGTTCAAAAGAAGCAAGTTAAAGCAGTGATTGATGGCAATGAACTAAAAGTCTATTTGCGAGAAAATCAAAAAGGCTTATTGGACATACACTTGTTTAAAGGAATAAAAAATACAGCGGACAAGCGTCTCGGAAAAGATTATGAAACACGCGTTCATATTTTACAGACAAAGCCCGAAGTCAGATTTGCAACCAAAGACAATAAGGCAATTTTGCCTACGCAAAACAAGCAAGTCATCGCCTTTGAAGCCATAGGGCTTAATGCTGTTGAAGTAAATGTTGTAAAGGTTTTTGACGATAACATACTTCAGTATTTGCAGGTGAATCCATTGGGTGGAGAGCAACAACTGAATAGAGTTGCACGCCCTATAGTGTCAAAAACCATTGACCTGTCCGCTTTGGGGGTAACAAACTTTGAAAAATGGAACAATTTTTCCATCAATCTTTCCGACTTGATAAGCGTTGATCCAGGTGCGTTATATCAAATTAATATTGGTTTTCGACGTAAGCACTCTGTTTATCAATGTGAGACAGATGAGGAGGACCTAATCGAAGATTTGCCTGAAGAAGAAGATTGGAATAGTTACAATCCTGAAACGTCTTATTGGGACAGCTACCAAGGGTATTACAGTCAAAATTTCAATTGGGAGCAGCGAGATAACCCCTGTGACGATTCTTACTATGGAAAAAGACGTAGCATTAAAAAATTGTTTCTAGCCTCTGACTTTGGAATTGTAGCAAAGCGAAGTGATTTTGGTGCGCTTTCTGTTTTCGTAACAAACTTACTCACAACAAAGCCCTTGGAAAACGTTGAGGTGTCCGTTTATGATTTCCAACAGCAGCTTATAGGAACGGCAAAAACAAATTTTGAAGGAAAGGCAGAGATTGAAATTCCCGGCATAAAGCCCTTTGCCCTAATTGCCAAAAAAGAGGGGCAGGCAGGCTACCTAAAGCTGGATGATTTCTCTTCCTTATCGTTGAGTAATTTTGATATTTCTGGTACTACCTTAAAAAAAGGAATAAAAGGGTTTATTTATGGAGAAAGAGGTGTTTGGAGACCTTCAGACACCATTCACCTTTCATTTATTCTTCGAGATAATAAGCGTTTCTTGCCAGAGGGATATCCTGTTGTAATGGAACTCTACGACCCTAATAACCGACTCACCTACAGAAAAATAAACGAGCAGCCTGTCGGAAATATTTTTCGGTATGATTTTGTTACGGATGAAGAAGCACCAACAGGAAACTGGAATGCAAAGGTTCGGGTGGGTCCTTCATCTTTTGAGAAAAGAATTCGAGTTGAAACAGTAAAGCCCAATCGGCTTAAAATTGATTTAAAACCACTAAAATCTAAACTTGACCATAGAGACACGTTTTTTGAAGGTAAGCTTAACGTTTCTTGGCTTACAGGTGCAAAGGCAGGGAATCTAACGGCCTCATACGAAATGATGTTAAAGCCCGTAAAAACAAGCTTTAAAGGCTTTGCCAATTATACATTTGACGATTCCAGTCGTTCCTTTTCTAGTGAACGGACACTGGCTTATCAAGGGAATCTGGATGCCGCTGGAAATGCCTCGGTTAAGATTGGTTTAGGAGAAAACCTAAATGCACCTGGTGCATTAAATCTAATTCTTTTTGGAAAAGTGTTTGAAGAAGGAGGCGATTTTAGTGTGAGTAAAACTCAAATTCCTTTTTATCCCTTTAAAAGTTTTGTTGGATTCAAAATGCCTGACGGAGACAAGCGAGGAATGTTACTGACAGACAAAAAACACAGCATTCAAATTGCCACTGTTGATGCAAATGCAACTCCTTTAAGCAAAAAGAAAGTAAAGGTTTCCTTGTACAAACTAAACTGGCGCTGGTGGTGGGATCGTTCTTACGAAAGCATCAGCAACTACATTGGAAGATCGTCTGTACGTCCTGAATACACCTTTTTTGCTACAACAAGCAATGGAAAAGGTACTTGCGAAATAGAAGTTGAACATCAAGAATGGGGTCGATACTTTGTTAAGGTAGAAGATTTGGAATCTGGTCATAGCGCAGGTCAAATCGCTTATTTTGATTGGCCTGGATGGGCGGGAAAGGCGAAAGACGGTCAACTAGACGGTGCCTCCATGCTGGATTTTTCTATTGAAAAAGAAGCCTATGATGTTGGAGAGGAAATATCCATTTCGTTACCCACAACAGCTGGGAATAGAATTTTGGTTAGCCTTGAAACAGGAAAGGATATACTAAAAACCTTTTGGGTAGCATCAGAGGAAAAACGCACCCAAATAAAGTTTGAAGCGACCAAAGAAATGACCCCAAACGTCTATGTTCACCTTACCATGATACAGCCGTATGAACAAGACAAAAACGATTTACCCATAAGACTATACGGTATTAAAAACATAAAGGTTGTTGATAAAGAAACACGCCTGAATCCATCCATTTCTTTACCAAGTGTTTTGCGCCCTGAGCAAACGTTTAATGTTAACGTGAGCGAGGAAAACGGAACGCCGATGCATTATACGCTTGCGATAGTAGAGGAAGGTTTGCTTGACCTAACAAGTTACAAAACCCCCGACCCGTGGGAATCCTTTTTTAGTAAGGAGGCGTTAAGTGTTAAAACTTGGGATTTATACGACAATGTGATGAGTGCCTTTGCTTCCAAAAACACATTTATGACCTCCATTGGTGGGGATGGCGAACTCGATGCAAAAGACGAAAAAAACGCAAATAGATTTAAACCTGTAGTCAAGTATTTAGGTCCTTTTTCACTTGGAAAGGGGGAGACAAAATCTCACACCATTACGATGCCTCAATATTTAGGTAGTGTACGCACTATGGTGGTTGCCGCTTCTGAAAATGCCTATGGAAATGCCGAGCAAACAACGGCTGTAAAACAGGATTTAATGGTTTTAGCTACCATGCCTAGGGTTGCCGGACCAGGAGAAGACATGAAACTCCCCGTAAATGTTTTTTCACTTAGTGATGAAATTAAGGATGTTTCGGTTTCTATTAAAACGTCAGGGGCGCTTAAGGTGGTTGGAAAAACCACAAAGAAAATTCGCTTTAATGAAAAAGGTGATCAAATGGTTTATTTTGATGTTGCCGCTAACCAAGCTTTAGGAACTGGTAAAGTTGAAGTTGTTGCTTCTGCTGGAAAGCTAACCTCAACCTATGATGTTGAGTTAAATATAATTCCAAGAAACCCTCCAATTGCTGTGGTAGCATCTGCTCAAACCGTAACAGGCAAAACACCTTGGAATTATGAATACAAGCCTATTGGAATTAAAGGAACAAATGAGGCAATTATCGAATTGAGTACGCTGCCTCCGCTAAACCTAGAAAGCCGCTTAGGCTATCTAATTCGTTACCCCCACGGATGTGTAGAGCAGATTACCTCTTCTGTTTTTCCACAGCTTTATTTAGACGACTTGGTGGAACTTTCTCGCAAACAGAAAAAAGAAATTCAAGAAAATATAAATGAGGCTATTTTTAGATTGGGCAGGTTTCAAACTTCAGAGGGTGGATTTGCTTATTGGCCTGGAGGTCAAATTTCAAGTCAATGGGGGAGTAATTATGCCGGCCATTTTCTGTTAGAAGCCAAAAATTTAGGATATGCCGTACCAGAAACATTGCTTAACAAGTGGCTCGGATATCAAACCACTGCTGCAAACAACTGGGCGATTAGTACCGAATCTTCGGGGCTAATACAAGCCTACAGGTTATATGTGTTGGCTCTGGCAAAAAAACCTGCTATTAGTGCCATGAATCGCATGAAAGAGGAAGACAGGATTGGCAGAGAAGCTAGGTGGCGTTTGGCATTGGCTTATACTACAGCAGGATTTGGATTGGAAGCAAAAGAAATGATAAAGTCACTGGAAAATGCAACGATTACCTCCTCAACAGAAAATCATTACAGAAATACTTTTGGTTCTAGGCTTCGAGACCAAGCCATGCAACTGGAAACACTAACTGCGCTATCGGATAACGAAAAAGCCTATGACCTATTAATTGGCTTGGCTACTAAAATGGGAAGCGTCCAATGGATGAGTACCCAAACAACTGCCTACTCGCTATTGGCCATTGGGAAATACGTTAAAGCAAATTCGTTGGAGGACGAAGTGGACGCTACTGTTTCTATAAATGGGGAGCGCATTAAACTTAAGGGAGGAAACAAATACCTGCATCAAATAGCGTTAGAAGATCCCGAAAAAACAGCAAGTTTGAAGGTGTCAAAATCAGGTAACACTGCTATTTATGTGCGCTTTATCAATAAGGGAATTCCGTTAATTGAAACCCGAAAAGATGAAAAAAGCAACATAAATTTCTCTGTCGATTACTACGATTCGTCAGACAACTTGCTAGATGTGTCATCGCTAACCAAAGGAACTAATTTTTATGCGAAAGTTTCTGTTTCTAACCCCGGTAGCAAAGGAAAATATACCGAATTGGCACTCACACAGATTTTCCCCTCTGGTTGGGAAATCATCAATACGCGCCTAGACGATTCTGAAGAAAATGATGCTGCGGTAACCTATAAGGATATCAGAGACGACAGAGTAATGCATTATTTTGATCTTAAGCCAAATCAAAAAGCGACCTTTACTGTATTGCTCAACGCATCCTATGAAGGAAAATATTATCTGCCCATGACCCATGTTGGTGCTATGTATGACAATTCAATCTATGGTATTAAATCCGGTAAATGGGTTCAAGTAGTTTCAGAGAGCGATTAATACAAATAAGGCAGCAGCTTTTAGCGAAGCTTAAAACCAAAAGGGGGAAAGGCTTTGCCCTTGTATTGATAATCTTTCTGATGTTTGTTTTTTTGGTGCGGCTACCACGTCCGTTGTTCGATGTGCCTTATGCCACGCTGATTCAAGCGCAAGACAATCGGCTGTTGGATGTGACCATAGCGCATGACCATCAGTGGAGATTTCCCCCTTTGGATAGCATTCCCATAAAATTTAAAACAGCCTCGATGCTTTACGAGGACGAATACTTTAATTATCATCCCGGTATTAATCCCGTATCCTTATTTCGAGCCCTACGTCAAAATATTTCTAGTGGCGAAATTGTTAGTGGAGGTAGTACCATTTCCATGCAAACAATACGTATGGCGCTTGGGAATAAACAAAGAACGTACCGCCAAAAACTAGTTGAAATACTACTGTCGCTTAAATTGGAGCTTAGATACAGCAAAAAAACCATTTTTGAATACTATGCAAACCATGCCCCTTTTGGCGGAAATATTGTTGGGTTAAACGCTGCCTCTTGGCGTTACTTTTCAAGACCTCCGCATAAGTTGTCGTGGGGAGAAGTTGCAGCTTTGGCTATTTTACCCAATAATCCTGCTGGAATTTTTCCGGGCAACAATCAAAAAGCACTTATTGAAAAAAGAGATAAACTTTTGGATAAAATTTGTGCAAAAGGATATTTCAGTTTGGAGGAGCTTAAATTGTATAAAGCTGAAGCTATCCCTACAAACATTAAAGCATTGCCAAACCATACCCCACACCTATTGCAAAGGGCTATTTCTGAAGGCATGTCAGGAGAAAGCATCAAAACGACTTTAGACTATGAGCTACAAAAAAATGCAACCATAGCAGTGAAAAAGCACAATGCTAAAATGTCATTAAACCAAATTAACAATGCTGCTGCTTTAGTTTTAGAGGTAAAAACAGGAAATGTTTTAGCTTATGTAGGAAACACGGCAACAACAGAAGGTCATGGGAAATATGTTGACATTATAACGGCAAACAGAAGCCCTGGGAGTCTGCTCAAACCCCTGCTTTATGCCGCAGCATTGGACGAAGGGGTAATGCTGCCACAGCAACTTGTGCAAGACGTTCCCATTTACTACAATGGATTTATTCCAAAAAACTTTGATCGAAAATTTAGAGGGGTAATCCCAGCTGATAAAGCACTTAGCAGCAGTCTGAATGTTCCCTTTGTTCATTTGCTTATTGAATATGACTACAGACGTTTTTATCAATTGCTAAAAAAAATAGGATACACGAATTTAAATCAACCTCCCGACCATTACGGGCTGAGTTTGATATTGGGAACAGCCGAAACTTCCCTGTGGGGATTAACCGCTATTTATGCTGGATTGGCTAGGGCGTATCTATCATACCACGAACGCCCTTTAAATTCAGGTTATGCGCATTCAGATTACCACAGCAATCATTATATCAATGCCGCTAAAACAAATAGAGAAAGTCAAGGGAACAGTAGTGGAATATTAAGTGTAGAAGCCATTGAGGCAACTTTCAAAGCCATGCAGCAACTTAAAAGACCCGAGCAAGAATCTGGTTGGGAATCATTCCTTTCAAAAAAGAAAATTGCTTGGAAAACAGGCACAAGTTATGGATTTAAAGATGCGTGGGCTATCGGGTTAAATAGTGAGTATGTTGTGGGCGTTTGGGTTGGAAATGCCGATGGCGAACCAAGGTCAGACCTTGTAGGCGTTCGGGCTGCTGCCCCATTACTCTTCGATTTGTTTCGTCTGCTTGATGGTACTTCTATTGTCCAAAACACGCCAATGGGCAGTCCTGAACAAGTATGCTTGCTATCGGGGATGCTTGCCAAAGACATTTGCAAACCACTAGTGTCTCAAGCGTTAACAGATGATTTTGTCTTAAAAGCTAAAAAGTGTACCTATCATGTCTCCTTAAAATTAAACCAAGAAGAAACACACCAAGTAGATAGTAATTGTCACGATGTTTTTGATATGGTGTCTAAAGACTACTTTGTATTGACTCCTATTCAGTCTTGGTATTACAAAAAATATCATCCCAATTATGAAATGCCTCCTCCTTTTTTAAGCAGTTATAAGGAAAAGATAGCCACATCAAAAATTCAAATTTTATATCCACAGAAAAACGCAACTATCGCGATACCTAAAGAGCAAGGCGGTGAACCGGGTGAAGTTGTTTTTCAGGCAGCACATCAAAACCCCAAGGGAAAAGTGTATTGGCATTTAGATCAAACTTTTATAGGTGTTACCGAACAAAATCATCAGATAAGCCTAAATGCTACTTCCGGAGAACATGTTTTGACCTTAGTGGACAATTTTGGGAATGAAATTCAGCGTTCATTTAAAATTGTGGAGTAGCTGTTAGATTAAATAAAGTAATAATAAATTTGGTTTATATTATAAACTACTTTATGTTTGTAGAGAATTTAATCTACCCATTATGAAATCACAAGAATTTACACCTAAAGAAAGTTTAGAACTCATCGATCAAGTTATCAAGGAGGCAAAAAATCGTTTTGAAGAAAATGGTTTTGCTTTTATCCTCTGGGGAATCCTCATTGCGGTTTGCTGTTTTGCACAAGCATATCTAGTACACCTTAAACTTTATGCGCAGAGTTGGTATCCTTATTTGATAATGCCCTTAGCGAGCGTATTTACCATTGTTTACTACGCCAAAAAAAGAGATTATGAACGCAATGCGCTCAAAAGAGTTTCGTCCCGGTTGTGGTTGTTTACGGGCATTAACATCATGATCATTGCCTTTGGCTTTTCAAACCAACTCCAAAACCATCTTACGCCAATTATCCTACTCCTTATGGGTATTGCAACTGCTGTTTCGGGCAGCTTTATTCAAAGTCGTATGTTGTTGTTTTGTGGCATCGTTCTAAACATCAGTGCCTACGTTGCATTCTTTGTTCCTTGGAAACACCATCCCCTGCTTATGGGAGTTGTTGCTTTGGTTGCCTTTTTGGGCCCTGGCATCGTATTGCATCTTAAGCACAAGAAATAAGATGTACAAGAACTTAGACCCCTTATTGCATGCACCCTTGCGTTTGGCCATTGTTTCCCACCTAATGACCAATCCGCAAGTGAGTTTTAAAGCATTGAAAAAACATACGGAAGCAACTTCGGGAAACTTAAGCGTACAGCTTAAAAAACTGGAAGAAGCAGCATACCTGAGCATTCAAAAAAGTTTTTTAGACAATTATCCGCATACCCAAGTCTCATTGACCAAAAAAGGCATTGATGCCTTTGAAACGTATGTGAAAAACCTAAAAACATATTTATAAGCGAACTTACTGGTCGTTAAAAATAGGTTGCTCTCCAACAAGCTGAAACAAGCAAAATTTGTATTTTTGTGAGACAAATAACATAAATCGCATGAAAGTAGAACAGTTATACACGGGTTGTTTGGCGCAAGGCGCTTACTATATTGAAAGCAATGGTGAAGCAGCCGTTATTGATCCGCTGCGCGAAACCAGTCCATACTTGGATCGCGCTGAGCGAGACGGGGCAACTATTAAATATGTGTTTGAAACGCATTTTCATGCCGACTTCGTAAGTGGGCATTTAACTCTTGCTAAAAAAACGAATGCACCCATTGTTTTTGGCCCAAATGCCAACCCCAATTTTGAAGCACTCATTGCCTCCGATGGGCAGGAATTTAAACTAGGTGAAGTCACTATTGTTGCCTTGCACACACCTGGTCACACCATGGAAAGCACCACCTATTTGTTGCGCGATGCCAACGGAAAAGACCATGCTGTTTTTACTGGGGACACGCTCTTTTTGGGGGATGTGGGCCGTCCGGACCTGGCACAAAAAGGGAAAGAACTAACCCAAGAGCAATTGGCGGGAACACTCTTTGATAGCTTGCGCAACAAAATCATGCCGCTTGCTGATGATGTCATTGTCTATCCAGCACACGGCGCAGGATCGGCCTGTGGGAAAAACATGATGAAAGAAACGGTTGACACCCTCGGCAATCAGAAAAAAATGAATTATGCGCTTCGCGCCGATATGGATAAGGAGACCTTTGTCAAAGAAGTCACCGATGGTTTACTTCCACCCCCAGACTATTTCCCACTCAATGTCAAAATGAACAAGGAGGGATATGCTGATTTGGATGCGGTGATTGAAATGGGAAAACGTGCCCTATCACCAGATGCATTTGAAATTGCAGCCAATGAAACTGGCGCGGTTGTTTTGGACGTAAGACACCACAACGATTTTATAGCAGGTCATATTCCAAGGTCTATTTTTATCGGTCTTGATGGTGGGTTTGCCCCTTGGGTAGGGACGCTTATAGCTGATGTAAAACAACCCATTTTGTTGGTTGCTGACGAAAATCGCATTGAAGAAGCCGTTACCAGACTATCACGTGTAGGCTTTGACAATACCATTGGCTATCTGGAAGGTGGTTTTGACCGTTGGCAAAAGGCCGCTAAAGAAGTAGACACGCTTGTTTCTATTCCAGCGACAACACTTAAAGCCGATCTTGAAAAAGGCGACATCCCTGTTTTTGATGTACGCAAGCCATCTGAATTCGGCTCAGAACACATACCGGTTGCAGAAAACACGCCTCTTGATTTTATCAATCGTCATTTGGCCGAATTCCCTGCAAACAAACCCTTTTATGTGCATTGTGCCGGAGGATATCGCTCTGTGATTGCGGCTTCCATTCTTAAAAGCCGAGGCATCCATAATGTAATTGACGTTGCAGGAGGTTTTAAGGCAATCAAGGAAGCTAAAATACCTGTATCAGACTATGTCTGCCCTTCTACTTTATAAATGCTTTGGAATATCGGGATTATATAAAAGGAGATACACAAATTTCTGAAATTGGATTTGGCGCATGGCAACTTGGAATTGATGCCGGGTGGACTACGCTTTCAGAAAAAGAGGCGATACATTTGGTGCATAAAGCATTGGATTTGGGGGTTAACTTTTTTGATACAGCTCCAGTATATGGAAATGGGAGTAGCGAACTAAGGCTGGGAAAGGCTTTTGCAGGCATAGACAGATCCAAGCTTGTTATCAACTCTAAGTTTGGACGCCTTGTAGACGGCAGCGTAGACTTTAGCGCAAAACACCTTACGGCTACAATTGAAGGAAGCCTAAGTCGTTTGGGAATTGATTATTTAGATTCGGTAATAATACACAGTCCTCCTTTTGCGTTTTTAGATGGTCGCAATCAAGAACATTATGCTATGCTGGATCGTCTAAAAGAAGCAGGTAAAATTAAAGCTTATGGTGCGTCTATAGATACCGTCAAAGAAATTGAAATGCTGCTCAAAACCACCAATGCTACGATAATTCACGCTTTTTTTAATGTGTTCCACCAAGGTGTCCTTGACGCAGCAGAAATTGTAGCAGAGAAAAGTGCAACTGTGGTCGCTAAAATTCCACTCGACTCGGGATGGCTTACTGGAAAATATACCAAAGACAGTGTTTTTTCAGGGGTTCGAAATCGTTGGTCAAAAGAAGAGATTACAACCCGGGCACACTTGGTCGATCGCTTCCGATCGATAGTAGGGCCGAACCAAAATTTGGCGCAAACGGCTTTGGCATTTTGCCTAGGAAATCCATTGATAGCATCTGTAATTCCTGGTTGTGTTTCGGAGCAACAACTAGTTTCAAATATAGAAAGTGCTTCCAACCCTCTTTCAGAAAAAAGGATAAAACAATTACACACCTTTTATAAAGAAGAAATTAAGCCGCTTAAGCTACCCTGGTAGAACTCAACATAATTCTTATTAAAGCGTGCCAAAATTAAGGGTAGGTCGCTAGGGGTTTCCCAATCAGTTCCTCTTTTTTGCGTATTTATTGGAGCCTACATCTGGGGGTAGAATCATTGTTTTTTGGTCTTCTTTTTTAGCGGTAGTTACTTTTTGTGTTGAGCCGCAAGCGAGTAACGAAAACATCGCAATTAATATAATGAGTGACTTTTTCATAGCCAAGGTAATTTTAAGTTAAACAAAGTGATTAAACAGTTAAATTTAAAATTGCCCTTTTTATTTGCTACAACTAAAATATAAAAAAACAGTCATTATTAAAAGCATAATCGGCTGTAAGATGTGTTGTCAATATGTTTTTGCAGTTCCTGCGCTGGAGGTATTGACTTTTGAGATGAAACATCTTTAAGGTGGGATGTTGTAAGGGTGGAGGGTTAGTTCATAAGAAAAAAGCCAATAGTTTTAAATTGACAGATGAACATAAGGCTGTGATGGACGATAGCGCTAAAGGAAGAAGTTAATATCTCCATGATTTAAGTATTTTTGTCAAAATATTTTAAACATGAAAGATTACATAGTATATATTTTATTTGCGGTTGTAATCGTATTTTACTTCATTGCTAAATTTAATAAGTCCAAGGCCGCCTCGGAAATAATTAAAAATGGCGGTATTGTTATAGACGTCAGAAGTCCTCAAGAATTTAAGCGTGGCCATTTTGATAATTCGATCAATATTCCTTTAAATGATCTGGCTAATCAAGTCACTAAAATTAAATCTTATAAAAACGGAATCGTTGTGGTTTGTGCAAGTGGTGCTAGAAGCGCTCAAGCTAGAAATATCTTATCTAAAAATGGGATAAGCGCTTATAATGGCGGGGCTTGGAAAAACCTGAATTAAATTTAAAATAGATTTCCAAAGAAAAAACCCACCTTACAGGGTGGGCTTTGGTTAGAAGTGTGTGATGTAGCGGTTTGCTTCGACAAGCTCAGCATAAAACTTTTTTTCCCCTACTTTGAGAAATTGCAGCAAAAGAAAGAGAAGTGTCGCACATGATTTAGTTGCAATCATAACCTAATCTGTTTAAATAATATGGATTAGGAGTTGCAAAAGTCACTTTATTACCACCACATTCAAATGTAAGAGGAGCAACCCATTCGTTGCCGAAATGCAAATCTACGGTTAGCATAGTATTTTCAACTTTGTAAGGGTGAGTTGTTGGTAAGTGATTACCATCAGCGGCTTCAAATGATTCATATTGAGATTCGCAATCACTCCCCACACAATAATAGGTGTAACGAATGCCCGCTTCGTAGATATACATGGTGTTTAGACTATTATCAGGGTAAACCCACTTGCCCTCGATTGTGAAAGTTGTAAGGGGATTGTTATTTGAAACATCATCACTACTACAAGCCATAATGAACAATACTACTATCAAAAATGATTTATTCATCTATATCCTTTAATTTTTTCGAACTCAAATATAAGTAAGTTCTTAAAATTCTGAGAGTAATATAAAATACTTGCTGTTGCGTTATTGCCAAGAAAAAACCCACCTGTTGTAGTGGGCTTTGGTTAGAAGTGTGTGATGTAGCGGTTTGCTTCGACAAGCTCAGTATAAAACTTTTTTTTCCCTATTATTCAAAGTTGTAGCCAAGAATATATTGTGAAAAGATATCTAATACTCTTGAACAAGTACCTCTGTTGGAATATGTAGGGTGGTGTTTAACTTTCTAATCATTCCCAGAGACAGTTTGCGTTTCTTGTTCAGAATTTCACTAACCCTACTATTGAAATTTATGATCTCGGCTAAATCTTTCTGTTTCATCCCTAATTGCTCCATACGGAACTTTATTGCTTCAATGGGGTCAGGCATGACGATAGGAAAATGGTCATTTTCGTATTGTTCCATTAGGATGGATAAAATTTCTAATTCATCTCCTTTCTCAGTACCACATTTTGCGTCGAAGATTTGCTCAAGTCGTTCAAGTGCTTCTTGATAGTCTTTTTCGTTTCTAATAGGTTTAATATTCATATCTATATTGTATTTGCATCTATTTTATCGTACTCAGCATGGGTTCCAATGAATCGGATCCATGCTATTTGATAGCCAAAATTGAATTTTACAATTAATCGGTAATGATTGCCTTTAATATTGTAAGCAATTCGATTATCCTTTAAAATACTTGCAGATGGGTAGTCATTTTTTATTTCGTTAATGGTTTGATAAGTTGATTTTTTAGTCTCCGAATACCAAGATTTTAACTGTTGTTCGCAATCAGCATGCTTTTGCCAAAAAATATGTAAGGTGCTTTTTGCTATGATTCTCAAGAGTCACTTTTAAAGACAAATATAATTAAATTTACCAAATTGGTAACTTCTCGCGTGTAATGTTTTTTATAGATGGAACAATGGAAAACAAAAAAACCACTTAAGAATAAGTGGTTTTGTAAGCTCCCCCTGCCTAGCTGCAGGCAGGCTCAAGGACTCCCCGAATCAAGTTCGGGGTAAACCCTGTCTGTCCGACAGGCAGGTTCTGGCCCAAAAGAAGAGAAAACAAAAAAGCAACCATTTGGCTGCTTTTCTAATTTTCTGCTCCCCCTCTTGGGCTCGAACCAAGGACCCTCTGATTAACAGTCAGTATCCCAACTTCGCTAAACACTTGACAGTAAAACACTTAAAGATGTTTAAAATAAATGTCTGTCAAAAGTGTGTCAAAAA
>CBFHKZ010000004.1:0-237381 GCA_965656545.1 Flavobacteriaceae bacterium | reverse complement strand
ATCAATTACTCCATCGCCATCACTGTCTGTTGTCCCTTCTGCTCCATCTGTCTCTCCATCGCCATCCGTATCTGCATTCAATGGATCTGTTCCATTTGTAGCTTCATCAACATCACTAACTCCGTCGTTATCAGTATCTAAATTAAGGTAATCATTTGTGCCGTCTGTATCCGTATTTTCTGGTGTATCATTAGGATCTAATGGATCCGAACCGCTATATACTTCAACAACATCAGTAAAGCCATCGTTATCATCGTCATCATCACAAACATCACCAAGACCATCTGAATCAAAATCAAGTTGATTTGGGTTATATGTGGTTGCACAGTTATCTACTGAAGATTCTATACCATCTTGATCGGGGTCATCAGTATAGTTAATGGTTAGTACCTTAGAGGCTTTATGTCCATTTTCAAATATTTCTACAGTGTTTTCTTTTATAAAAACGTTGACGACTGCGCTTTCAAGAAAGTGCAATTCAAACTCAGTTTTATCAGAATTTGATAATGCTCTAACCTCTACAGCTCCAGAAGGTTGGCTACTAATATCAATATCCTCTATTGATAAATTATAGCTAGCTTGGGGGTAATTGCTGTCTACTCTAACTTTCAAGTCATTTTCAGTAATATCTGTTGATTCCGTTCCTGGTGTTTCTAATGTAATAATGACATCATTATTAATTTGATAAGTGAATTCAGAACTTGCAGTATTTTTATTATCAGCAAGATCAGTAACCAAATCAGCAGGAAAAAGTAGTCTAATTGGATCATTTTCTTCTGTTAGTTTATCAAAAGATAAATCCAGATCAAAATAATCAGAATTAATATCTACGGTATATTGTATAATATTATCAAAATTTGACAGTAAAATATTTTCTATATTATTTGTAATAACATCTGAAGAAATAGTTACCTCTTCAGAAAATTCAAATCGAACTTTCTGATCAAGAAAGCCAGAAGCTTCTGTATTGTTTATTATTCCTGAATTGTCTTGAACTTTTATTTGAACAGAAGGAGAGCTGAGATCTGATAAATTTGCTGTAACTTCTGAATCAACACCTGAAAGACTCGAATTTCCATTTATGTCAAAGACTGCATTTGCATTTATTGATATTGTAATAAGCTCTTCTCCTGACGAAGTAGCGTTTAACCAATTTAAATCTATTTGAATAATATTTGTATCAACAACAGTTAACGTTGATATAGGTTCGGTTTCTAGTGTAGCTGTACCGCCACTTAAGTCAATTTCAAAAATTTCTTTTGCAAAAGTTTTATCTAATGATGTTGAAGAAAAAATTTCTTCAGAAAAGATAATATGAATAGAATTATCTTGCTGAACACTTAAACGACTTATAAATGGTTTTATATTCTCGTAAGGAAATTCTAATTTATTAGATTCGGTATTTTCAAGACCAGAAATATTTAATTTACTTGAACCAATTTTAATAGAAGCAATACCTTGAGTATTGTCTTGAGCTGATGGGTTTACAGACAAATTAAAATTTCTATTGTCAATTTTTAATATTTCACTTATAACTAAATCTTCTGTTGTGAAAACATCCTGACTCAATTGGTCTATTTCCTCTTCTGATTTTATTAATACTGATCTAGTTCCATTAAAAATATCGTTACTTACAATTTCTTCTTCATCGTCTACAATGATTACTAACGTTGAAGAATTAAGATTACTCGGATAGTTTGGATCTGTAGAATTTAATACCTCTAAAGAAATAGAAGCCGTTTGATTCGGAGATAGGTAATTATTATCCTTTGAGGTGATAGTAATGGATTGGTTATCATCCCAATTATTGGCATCAAAAATCAACTCAGTTTTATCTAAATCTAAAATCTCAAGATTAGAATTTATAACTTTTAAAATAACTTCTTTGCCTGAAGATATTTCTTTAGACAACTTAACTTGAATCGTTTTGGTTTTTGCATTTTCTGGAATATTAACTACACTAGGAAATTGTACAATGTTAAAACCATCTGTGTCTATAGAAGTAACTTCTATTGTATTTTGAGATCCAACAAAATTATCTGGTATAGTACCTGTAGGTTTTATAGACACAAAATTGTTCTTATTACCGTCTATGGTATTGTCTGATATTCCTGTAAATGAAATTGTTTGGGGTTGCGACCAATTTGACTGATCAAAAGTTATTGTGTTGGTAGATAAACCAAACTCAGAACTTTCGATACCTTCTAATGATAAAACAACCGAGGCTGTTGGGGCTTCACTTAGCGTTATGTCTATATTATCTGTACTTCCTAAATCGTTAACAGATACAGCTGATTTTGACAGCTGTATTTTTGATGCTTCGCTCTGTGAACCAGACTTAACAGGTATTAATGAAATAGAAAAATTATTGGCTAAAATAAAATCCCAGTTTAATTTAGAATTCGCTGCATTAAAATCATCAATTAAACGGCCTGCAGGTATATGTATTTGCAAACTAGTATCAACAGCTCCTGTAAAAGCAACATCAACCGAGTACTGAGTTCCATTTCCAATTAAGTTTGAAAATGATATTTCTGTTTCAGACTCAAAATCAGCTAATTCTAATCCTGTTATAGATTTATTAAATTCTAAAAAGAGCTTAAAATCTTTAGGTTTTAAAACTGACCCTTGAGCGATAGTTTGGTTATCTTGAAATGCTTCAATCGTAACCGACAATGGCTCTACTTCATAAGTGAAATTGTAAGATATTGCATTAGTATTTGTGTTATCTGCTTTATCATAAATTACTTGTTCAGCAATGGAAATAGAAATGGGTCCCGCACTAATTGGTTTTACTTTAAAAGAAATCTTTCCGTTAGCGCCATGATCAAAACTATCTGCAATTAAAGAGGCGTTATCTAAATCAAAATCATCTATGGTAATATTGTCGGTAACAGGTCCGTAAACAACTTCTCCAAAATCAAATTCTATTGTGTATTCTGTAGAAGACGAAACGTCATCTGAAGCAATTACATTACCCTCTATATCTTTTACAGTTATAGTTGGAGTAGGCTCAATGGTATCGTGCGTTAAGGATACTGTAGACTCAGAGGTTGGAAAAGAAGAATCAGGGCCCCTAGACGCTGTAAATGCGCCGTATGGTATGTTATATATAAATTTACTATTGGCTTCTAAAGTCAAATCCAATTCTACTCCGAATACAAAATAATCATAATTAGGATCTGCAGATAACTGTGATAAAGTGTTAGTAGTTTTAACAACTCCAATAAAAACATCTTCATCGTATTTCTCCGCAAGCAATTTTAAATCACCTACTAAAGTCGCACCTTGTGGTATATAAGATTCAAAATCTTGGGATGAAAAAGCTCCTAAGAAACCAGGAAATTCGATGGTTAATGATACTTGTTGTGTAGTTAAATGAGAGCCAGAAGGTATTACATCTGCATCATCACCTGAATAACCACCTTCAGTTACTTTGAATTCGAAAGCATCTGGATCATTACTGTTTTCTGAGTCTGAAGAATCATCACTTTCTGAAAAATTTTCTGGGTCATAAGGCGGTATTGTTATTTTAGCATGGGGTGTTGAAGAAAATAGTTCAATATTCCAATTTCCATCCAAATCAGTGTAGGTGCCATCCTTTACATTTACTTCTATGGTTTGAGCGCTTGAACTAGTCTTTGGTGTTATTTTTAAAAATTTGTAATCGTCACCATCTGTTATATCAATTATTTCCCAATTTTCTGCATTTACTACTTCAAAATCATCTTTATCAAGAGTAGCTTCATCAATTTCTTTTGAAAAATCTAGTGATATGTAATAGTTTGCTACAGCACTAGACACATCTACTGTAGAACCATACTCCTCCAATTCCGATGAATCTACATAGCCAGCTTTCTTTCTGAACGCTAAAAAAGTAGACTTTTCATCATTATCATCATAACTTGTTTTTGGCTTTAAATAAGGATAAGAAATTGTTGGGTTATTAATTTTTTGATGATAAAAATTAGGACCTTCCCAGCCTCCTAGCCCCCCAGTAAACACGTTAACTTCATCAAAACCACCTTCGCATGTACCAAGTGATCTAAAATATTGCGATTGTGTATAAAAGTTTAAGTCAAATTGATAAGCATCATATTTTTTTGGCAAATTGGAGAGTACCAGTTCATATTCGGTGGGTGAAACATAAATTAACTGAACGTCATAATCGGCTATATCAATTACATTATCGGCTTCAATACCATTTTCTCCCGGCAACGAACCTTTCATATTAATAATAAAGTTCTCTTTCACATATTGAGCTGAAAGATCTTTTAATTCGGTAAAATTACCATCCCCAGTATGTGCATAAGGAACATCTGTAAAACTATACTTGTAGGTTAATGTGTTTCCTACCAGCGCCATAAAGTTAGACCAGCAACATTTATATTGACTTTGGCCTGTTCTATATACTTCAAGTTCAGGATGTGGAATTGGTGTTCCATTATCATCCATTTCTAAGGTTATCGTTAATTCAAGGTCTTTAGCTTCTGTTGGTAAACAAGGTAGATATGCTTTCATATTTTGCTCAGGTAAAGCATGTACACCATTGTTAGCAGACTTTACATATGTGTCACCATTACCATCAGTGGCAAAGTTAATTGTAAAGACCTCAGAACCGTCAGGTTTAGAATCAAGGGGTACAGCTACAAAAAATGGAAGTAAAGCAGGTTCATCTACACCACCGTCACCAATTTCACATCCAGAACATCCTTGAGCCTCCGGAGTAGGTGCGTCTGATGTAGTGGCAAGAATTATGTTTGGCGAAGCCGCAATTTTAGCAGTACCACCTGCCAAAGTTATGTCTAAAAAATCTCCAGCAGAGTATCTGCCATAATTATTCCCATACTCTCCAAAATTCTTATCATCAATACTGTGCAAAACAGATTCGCTAATCTCTAATTCTAGTATTGCTAAATATTTTACATTAGGAAGTTTGGGAGCATTTCCATAATATTTTTTTACAGATTTGTAAGGCAATCCATTGTAACTTACATATCTAAATCTCCCCCAATCCCTTTCTAAAATATTAATACCATTTGGAGGGAGATGATATGAGTATGGATTTGAAAAATCCATCCAAATAATCTCTGAGGTTTTTGCAGATATAAGCGTTGGAATACTTGAATTGACAATCCATTTTACGTGATGCTCGCTGTCACTTATAAAATTCTCTAAAACATGGTTTCCGTATGTGTTATAAATTGAGTTTACCCCAACAATATTTTCTTGATACAAGGGATTTTCAGCTAAATCTGAAATGTCACTATCTTTACTTAGCGATAAGGAATAATCACCATCTGCTAACCCTAAAAATGTAGCTTTCCAAATTTTGGGATTAGAGGTGTCTTTAATGATTGATGACGGTGAGATTGTAGTAGTACCATCTCGAAGATCTATATCTGTAATATCTACATTTTGAACCTCTTCTGAAAAAATGATATGTACCTCATAATTTTTCACAGGAGTGGTTAAAAGTGGTCCAGAATCAGATGTCCTAATTTGATCTCCAAGCGCATCACTGGTTTTAGGATATAATGCTATTTTAAAAAGTGGGTTGAAATTATCTGGGAGTGTAATACTTTCTTCTATCTCAGCATTCAGATTTCCCCAGCGATCAGAAATAATCTCAGGAATTGTTATCGTTAAAGTTTGGCCATTAGGTGCTGTAAAGATTTCATCATGACGAGAGGCAAACGTATTTTCAAGTCCAAAATTTGACTCAAGTTCATCAATATAATCGTTGGTATAATATATAATTGGGTAATTAGTAGTAACAGTTTGTCCTTGAGAAGAATAATCAAAAGGGGTCTCTAATTCTTTTAACTCAAAAGCAAAACTAATACTATCCTGAGCAGTAGATTTAAACTCTCCTTGAATACCTGATTCAGTGTAAAATCTCTGATTCTGAAAATCACTTATTTTTTGAACTCCATTAGGATTATCAGTTTTTAAAAACGCTTTTTCATCCGTAGCAAATTTTATATTTCTTGTAAGATTATTTGCATCAATTAAATCAAAATTTTCTAATAAAGGTTTTATATTTTCATAGTTCCATTCTAAAATTGCGGTGTTGGTACTTAACTGTCCATGAATATCTGCAACAGCCCCCTTGGGTAGTGTTATCGATACCTCGCCAACATCGTCAGGTTGAATCTTTAAATTATATAATTGTGCTTTAAATTCACCAAAACCTGATATTGTATCTAAACTTGTCTCCGCATCATTGTAGTAATATTTACTGGTAAATTCTTTTTTACCTTTAGCAACATCTAATTCTTGAGCAACAATATTTGTGGCTCCTATGTATTCCAGAGAAGTAATGGTAGCGTTTTGAGCATCGAATTTATCAGTTGCTAAAACGAAGCCAGCATTATTAGTCCCGAGTGAATCAATACGTTTTTTCTCAAAAAAGATACGTAATGGAATATTTAACTCTTCGAGATTATTGCGATAATTAATCGGTTTAGTGCTAGAATAATCGGTAGAAGGTGTGCCTTCAAAAATCTTTAAATCCATAAAAGATCTTGGCCCTATGTTGTCTACAGATTGAACAAAGGCAGAAAAATCCTCAACTTTATTACCGTATGCATCTACAATAGATTTTTTTTCAAGATTAAATGGTGCGATACTCGGATCTACAAGAATATTAAATTTAAATTTTTCTTCACCATAATATAAAGATTTAGCGCCTTTACCCCTTAGATATAATTTGTAAGTATTAAAACCTACATATTCTATTTCATAATCATCATGGCCAGGAACAATGGTATTACCAAGTTCACTACTTGTATTAAAAATATCATAGGTATCACCCATTGATAATGCATTATCATCATTTGTATTAGCCACTGTACCTCTTTGAGTAACCATAAAGTTCGAGGCTAAAAGCGTATCTTCTCCTTCTGTAGTAAGTGGGGTATTGGTTTTGAAAGTAATGACGTTGTTTGTTGAATCTAGGAACTCCTCTACCTCAATAGAAGGCACTATATTACTATAATCAATTGTTAATGTATTTGATTGATTATTGCCAACACGTGTTTTATTTGAAAAAGAATTTGCATTAACAAAAACATCAAAAGCAACTTTTTGATCAGCAGCGGGCACAATATCAAAAAAGACTTTTGTTTGTATCGTATTCGGGACAAACCAATGCCCATTCATAGCGCCGTTTGTTACACCAATTTGTTTAACTTCAAAATTCTTTATTTCATATTCAAAATCAGCATTACCTTTTGGAGATACCACAATATCATCTATTGTGAACTTGATTGGAAATTGAGAAAACTCACCTTCTATTGATATTTTTTCATTATTTATTTTGTCTCCAGAAGAGAAACCAACACCTGTAAGCTTTAATTCTGGTTCATCTTGGTTTGGATAAAACATTAGAGAGCCATCACTACTACTTGTTGCTACAGAGGCTTTATATCCCCCTGGTGTAAACCTGTAATCTGAACTACTAATATAACGGTGAAATATATAGGAGGATGCAACACCAGAAATGAAGTTGTAGTTTAGTGCTATTTCATAAGTTATATTTTGATCATCTTGGAAATACAACATTCCATCTTGAACCGAAAAATCTACAATCTTAGGATTACTTCCTACTCCAAACACTTCATTTTCAATATATTCTACATAAGAATTAGGAAAGCCGCTTGTGTTATTTTTAATAAAACTATTGGCAAAGGTAGAGGGTTGCTTAACATCGAAAAAAGGAATATTAAGAGTCGTATTTAGTTTATTTTCAATTAAAAAGATTTGTCCTTTTTCAGTAAGAACAGGTATTTTGCTTGAAAGAAAAAAATCAAATTTCCACCTGTCTACATATCCAGCCGCTTTATATGCATGAGATAAATCAGGACTGTATTCTATTGCTTTTACTTTATTTTGTGGATTCTGACCTAAATACTTAAAACTTCCATTTTCGTAAGCGCTTCCAGATAATATTTTATTAGTATCAGTAAGTGTGAGTTTATCTTTTATAAAACCACTATTCAAATTAATCCTATAAACAAAACCTGCAGAGGAAACAATATAAACTACTCCCCCATATGCTTTAACGTCTATCGCAGATTCTCCCTCTGGAAGTACTACCTTCTTTGGAGTTTCAGCGTCTAGACCCCACATATATACTTCTCCATTTTTAGTTAATGCTGATCTAAGGAAGAAGGATCCATATGTATCATCGTGCGAACCAGAAGCACTAAATGATATAATAGGATTATTTAGATCATCACCAAAAATAGTAGACCCATTATAATCCCCTTTAGCGATAGGATAAAACTTTATGTTCCCGGTGTTAATCTCGTTAGTATGAAAATAATATAATCCTCTAGTTGTAGAAATATAACCCAATGGAAATGGTGAAGATAAACCTCGGAATTCTAATTCACTCTGTCCTGGACCTTGAAAAAAGGCTAACACTTCACCTTGAAAAGCGTTAAACTTTTTGATCTTACTATTCTCACTACTGTAAAAATATACATCTCCTTTTTTGGTAATAAAGAAAATATCCTCTGTACCCATTCTTTGTATGGAATAGATCTCGTCTCCTTGCTTTTCTCCTAAATAAATTACTTCGTCGTCATTCTCATAATATTCACCTTTTGGTATGTAGTAAGTATCCGAAGCATTTGTACCTGTTTTTGCAAGATAATCTTGAAAATCAGTATCTTGATATAGGTTTAAAAGTTTCCTTGCAGAACCACTATTCCCTCTAGGCTTAATAACCGCTTGTCCAAACGAATTTATAAAAACAACATCCATTCCTGGACTTCGAGAACTATTTGAAAAAATAGAACTCTTTCCGTCAAGATGAATATTAGAATTCGATGTTTTATAGTTAAAGTCCCAAACATTCTCTAGAACACCTTGTTTTATGCCGTCATCAGTAGTAATATCAATCTGAACTGAACTACTACCCCCAGGTACAACCCAATCTAAATACCATTTTAATCCTTCATCATCTTCAGGTGTAAAGCTTCCAGTACTTATTTCTGAGTCATCTATTATTACTGTATAAGTTGGTGGTGCAACTAATGGAAAATCAAATTCAATATTTAACTTTTCTTGATCATTTACACGGATAAAATTATCACCTCCTGAATTTGAAACATATTTAATCTGAGCCGGAGTATTTATAAAAGATGTATTTGTATTTAAATTGTAGGCTTTTTCAGAATCGTCCCACAATTTTGCAGAATTAGCAGGTATTTGTATCTCATATTTTTGAAGTCCAGCTTGAGTTTCGGCTACTTTTAAAATGGCATAAGAGAAGCCATCTGCATCTACATCGTATGTTAGAGTATTAATAGTATAACCGACTAATAAAATTTTATTTACGTCTAACTCCAATTTCCCTGGAATTTTATTTCCACCCGAATCTAAAGGCACAACTTTAAATTCACCTTCAATTCCTTGATTTTTTGCTATTTGTAATCTATTAAAATCTGTACTATGTACCTTCAGAGTAACATTACCTGGAATAATTTGTGTAATAGTCCTACCAATATAACCTCCAAGTGATATAGTATTACCCATACCAAATGTCCAAGAATCACTTTGTATCTTCGCTCTTTGACCTGAAAGGTAGCTCCCTGAACGAATTTGATTTGGAGGATGCAAGGAATCAAATTGTTGAAGGGATTTAACAGTAAATTCTGCTATTTTTCCAAAAACCTGTTTTTCAGACTCTACAAGATCAAATGTTCTACCATTAATTTCTTCAGCATATAGTATATGACGTCTTTCTCTTCCTTTAATAATATTCATTGCATCACTATAACCTACATTTTGCTCGTTTCGACTAACAAATGTATTTCCTGTAGGTAAATTATTAATACCAACCCAAATAAGAGAAGCAGGTACGTCCTGTGATACTATTTTATCAGCACTTATAAGATATTCAAGAGAACCCCATTGATCATAAAACCTCCAAATTTCATGATTTGGGAAATAATAAAAATAACGAGATTCATAGATCTTGTGATCATCGATGTAAAAGCGCAGCTTATATCTTCCGTACTCATCTAAAGTTTCTATTATATCTTTGAGTTCAATTGAACCCTCTCGGTCTGTAATGGCATGTTCGTTAAATTCGACATCATTAATAAAAATTTTTAATGTTGTGCCGGAAGGAAAATTTGTAGTGTAATTAACTGTAAGGTTGTTTTCATCTAAATGATCTCGATTAATTGAATATCGCCATGGCAATTCAGGAGATAACTCTAAATTAACATTTAAGGTGTTTGATGCCACATTGTCCCCTCCAGAAGGTCTTGGAAAAACCGTGTATTCATAAAATTTTCTCCAACCCAATGGAAAAGCTTCATATTCTGTAAAAGTAAAACTAGAAGCGGGTAAATAAACAGAAATGGGTCCTTGATAGTCAGCTGAATATTTAATTCTACCTCTAAATACTCTGTAACTTGCTTGGTAAGCTGGGGTATAATTTCTTTCTGCCCCGCTCACTCCGTCAGAAAATTCTGAATGCCTTGAAAAATTCAAATATCTCGCACGTATAGTCTCTGATTTAGACCCACCCTCACTCCAAGGTTGTCCAATTTCTTCAATAGAATAATCCGATGAATTAGGGCCTTCGATAGAAATATCATCAATTGATAAATCTGTAACTAATGGAAATGGATTAGCCCAGTATGGTCTTCCATGCCCCCACCTAACCCTAAAGTCAATTGTATGATTTACCTCATCATGTGAAATTAAATCTATTAATGGTTGGGCTGGGTCTGTATTCGGATGAAAAAGATTTCCCCAACCAATACCGTCAACTTCATTGCCATCGATTCTTTGTGCAAAAATGTTGTTTAAACAAAAAATTGTCAGTAAAACAAAAAAGAAATTTTTCATGTATTTAGAAGTTTATTTTTATTTAATGACTTGCAAAAAAAAAAATTTACAAATTGATTTTTTAAAAATAGACCCGCAGGATCTTCCGATTTTTGGGCAAATAGAAGATTTGGAATTAAAATAGTGAATAATAGAAATACTTTTTTCATTCTATTTAAATTTGAATAATTTGTTGAAGAAGTACTAAGAATCATATACTGCGTTTGTGTTGGGTGTAATTTTTTGTTTGATGATTTTTTTTAAAGTCCTGCAACTGGCTGTGCTAAACTCAATCTTCAAGTTTATAGGTTATTATTAGTTAAGATAATATCTTAAAATGAATAATACTTTACGGAATCTTTGGATTGAAGTGTCTGGCATAATTATTTTAAAAAAGCGAAATTACTTCTTAAAGCATACAAAGTATAAATCTTTATATTTGTGAAAAATTATCCTCAATGCATTTAACAAGAACAAGAAGTAGAATTGTCCAATTATTATTATTAATAAACTTATTTACTATTAATGGACAAAATTTTGAATTAGATAAAATTTTATCTACCCCATATATTTTAAATATTGTTACTAATGAAAAAGGGGTGTTTTTAGGAACAAAAGATGGTATTTATCGTTTTGACAACTATAAGCTACACCTTGTTGATGACAACATAAAACAACCCATAAATTCAAATCTTGAGCCTTTGGATTTATCATTAATTCAGTATGCTACGAGTTACAACGAACTGCTTCCAAAGGAATATCAAAACAGCTTTATAACAGCGATTGAACAAAACGGCAAGTTGATGCTTGTAAGTCGCGGAAAGCTGTTTGTTTTCAAGAAAGCTTTTTATGATTTCCAGTCAAATAATAGTATAAGGTCTATAAGTGAAAATTATCTAGGGACTTATGGTGGTATTTACAACAATGGGGAACTTCTAAAATACCCAACATATACCTCTGGGAAAATACGGGAATTTGAGGACAAAACATTTATTTGTTATGATGGCCTATTTGCTATTGACAAAAATGGTAATACAACAGATTATAAATCTTTTGAAACTGCATCACTTGAGAAAAAAACCACATTCACTAAGAATATTGGTCTTGTAAAAGATATTATTCAAATGGATAAAGATTCGTATTTCGTGTTTTCGACTCGAGGGATTTATTTGTTCAATACAAAAATTACACCGCTATTTGAACTAAATGACGAAGATAATTTTGTTGAGTTGATAGATTTCATTGAAAATTTGGGCATTTACTTTTTCACTAAACATGCCGTTTATAAGTTTGATATAAGTGAAAAAAAAATACAATTAATTCATAACGCAGAACAAAGCCATACGTTTTTAACTGTTGACAAAAGGAAAGGAATAAATAAGTTATATGCTATTTCCAGCACTGATAAATTAGTGTCATATGAGTACGTGAATGAAGAGTGGTCCCTACAAGAGCTGGCTGATGTGAACCCTTTATGTCATTCCATTTATTACATGAATAATTATTTGTTGTTAGTTGGAAATAATGGATTAGATGTTTACGATCTTACAACGGGGAAATTATTTGAAAATATCATTACTGACGAATTAAATAAATACGCTTATAATGTTAGTGGAGACGAAATTCAATTGGGTGGAATTTATGGCCTTTACAAATTTAGTTTTCAGGACTTAAAAAATCATTTAGATTTTTATGAAACAAAGACGCCAGAATTAAATAGACCAAAAGAATCTCCTTTAATAACGAAGCTTTTTTTGATCCTGTTTTTTTTATTGATCATTATAGGTTTACTATTAAGACGGAAAAGTAAACCTGTCAATGCTAAAGCTAGTAGCTTGAGGCGCGAAAAAATTGATGCGTACATAGATAGCAATATTTCAACCGTAACAATTAAGGAGATTTCAGATCAATTTGATATTAAAGTGCATGAGCTATATGAAATAATGGATGGTGTGAAACCTGGTAAATATATTCGAGACAAGAGAGTGAAAATTGTCAATAGAATGAGAAAGGAAGGGGCATCAACTGAAGAAATCGCTGAAAAAAGTGGGTTCTCAATCAGTTATTTAAAAAAACTATAACTCCATACTTAATGTCAAAATATAATCGGAGATTATTAGATTCATGTGTGTTGCCTTTTTTAAGACCAAACAAAAGTCTAAAGCGATTTGATTTAAAACCTCTCCAAAATAGTTCGACTTTACTCCCTTCTTCTCCACCAATAGCCCTGCAAATGTATTTGTAAGGGCTTTATTGGTTTTAGACGTTAAGTATAAGCGGTATTTATCTCTTTTATGATGAATAAATCTGTTATTTTTGGCAAACTAAAAGTAACCCACACTCCCTATGCTTAATGTTCACAAACTGAGTCTCTTTTTTGGCGGCACCCCTCTTTTTGAGGACCTCTCTTTTCGCTTGGGCGCTGGAGATCGGGTAGGACTGATTGGAAAGAATGGGGCGGGTAAATCGACTTTACTTAAAATAATTGCAGGGGATCTCGCTGTAGATTCTGGACAAGTTGCAACCGAAAAAGCCTTGCAAATTGGGTTTCTACGACAGGATATCGATTTTGAAGTTGGGCGTACTGTACGACAGGAAGCCCGTTCGGCATTCCCAAAACTATTGAGTCTTGAAAAAAGCATTGCGCAAATCAATCAGGAACTCACCACACGAACAGATTACGAAAGCGAAGCGTATAACGAACTTTTACACAAGGTAAGTGAGTACAGTGAGCAGTTTCAACAATTGGGCGGTTATACTTTTGAAGGCGAAGCCGAAAAAATATTGTTGGGATTGGGATTTAAAACAGAAGACCTCGACCAACAGACTTCGAGTTTTTCAGGTGGGTGGCGGATGCGAATCGAGCTGGCCAAACTCCTTTTACAAGACAACGACTTATTGCTTCTCGATGAGCCTACAAACCACTTGGATATTGAGTCTATTTTGTGGTTTGAAGGATTTTTGAAAAAGTTTAAAGGCGGTTTGTTGTTGGTTTCTCACGACAAGATGTTTTTGGACAATGTTACCAACCGAACCATGGAGATTTCGGCCCAACGCCTTTACGATTTTAAAAAACCCTATTCGCAGTTTTTAGTACTCCGAGACGAAATACGCATCCAACAACGTGCCACCCAAAAAAACCAAGCCAAAGAAATTGCACGAACCGAACAACTGATCGATCGCTTTCGGGCCAAGGCTTCTAAGGCAAGTATGGCGCAATCGTTGGTCAAAAGATTGGACAAAATTGAACGCATCGAAGTAGATGCCGAAGAAACCCAAACGATGAAACTGCGCTTTCCCACAGCAGTTCGCCCAGGGAAGGTGGTGATTAATGTTGAAGATCTCAGCAAGTCTTATGCTTCCAAAGAGGTGCTCAAGCACGTGAATATGACCGTGGAGCGGGGAGATAAAATTGCCTTTGTGGGTCAGAACGGACAGGGAAAAAGTACCTTGGCCAAGGCCATTGTACGCGAATTGGACTATACCGGAAGCTGTTCTCTGGGTCATAATGTTTTGTTGGGGTACTTTGCCCAAAACCAAGCAGACCAACTCAATGGGGCGGAAACAGTATTAGAAGCAGCTATCGCCAGTTCAAACGAAACAAACCGATCGAAAGTTAGGGACTATTTGGGGGCTTTTTTGTTTAGAGGAGAGGCCGTTGAAAAAAAGGTTAGGGTGCTTTCTGGAGGGGAACGAAATCGGTTGGCACTTTGTAAGCTGATGTTACAGCCGTTTAATGTACTGGTAATGGACGAACCCACCAACCATTTGGACATACAGTCTAAAAACGTATTAAAAGAAGCGCTTGCTGCTTATGAAGGTACGCTGATATTGGTGTCTCACGATCGTGAGTTTCTTCAGGGCTTGGCAGACAAAGTATATGCCTTTAGCAACAAGCAGGCTAATGTCTTTCTTGGGGATATCGATCAGTACCTTGCGCACAAGGGATCGGCATCTCTTGACACGGTCGCAAAGCCTCTCCGCGAAAAGACCAAAGCCAAAACCTTGGATCCCAAACAATCAAAAGCGTACCGCCAACTTAAGAACAAGGTCAGTTCAGTGGAACGAAAGATTTCATCGCTCGAAGCCGATATAAAGGAAAAAGACGCGCTTATAGCAACGGTATACGACACCCTAACACCAGCCTTTTTTAACGATTATAACAAGGCCAAAGAGGCATTGTCAGAAAATATAAATACCTGGGAAGCAGCTCTTTTGGACTTGGAAAAACATGAGCAGTAAGTTTAACGGGGTAAGTTAGCGGTAGCCGCCTGAAATGGGTTTCTAGTCTAGGAGATGAGTTATTACTACACGTGTTTTAAGGCTACTATTCTACAAGAATAATATCAGGGTATTTATAATTTTGGTCCTACTACTGCTAAATTCCTTAGGTAGGCAGAGAACAAATTTTCTCATTTAAAGTTATTCACTATAAAAAACTATATTTATAAATAAATCACACTATGAAATTCTTAGAAAAATACTATCCGCTTTTTTTAGCCTTCTTTAGTTTCTTGTACTCAATTTACCTTTGGTTTACCGGAAATGAACTTGAAGGCATATATGTTGGCCTTTGGCCGATAACAATCTTGGGTTTTGCCATAGCATTTAGACAAAGAAGAAAAGATTCAAATTAGAAGCTATGAATAACAAATTAATGTTTATTATCGGATGCGTCATTTTTTTGATTTACAATTTCTTTTATTTTAAAATTGTATTGAAACAAAAATTTGGACAAAAAAAGGATAAAGAAAGCTAGACCATAGGCATATCTTCCTCTTTAACAGCAACTCTTAACCCTCTTGGTTAGGACAGCTAATTCTTATATTGAAACCATGAAAAATACACACGCTTTGGTGCTGGGAGCAACAGGAGCAACTGGACGAGAAATTGTTTCACTTCTACTAAAAGACCCCGCCTATAGCAAAGTCTCCATTTTTGTTAGAAATAAACCCAATATTAAACACGAAAAATTAAGCATACACCACGTTGATTTCTCAAGATTAAGCGATTACAAAGCATTTGTTCAAGGTGATGTGCTTTTTTCTGCTTTAGGCACAACTTTAAAGGACGCTGGTAGTAAATCCCAGCAATACCTTGTAGACTACACCTATCAATATGCATTTGCCAAAATGGCGTCCGAAAATGGTGTCAAACATTATGCATTGGTTTCATCTATTGGTTCAAACGAGAACTCCCCTTTTTTCTATCCAAAAATGAAGGGTGCCCTGGAAGAGGCAATCAAGAAACTTGATTTTGAGAAAACCTATGTTTTTCAACCTCCTTTTTTAATTAGACAAGCTGAACTAATAAGAACTGGAGAGAAAATAGGAATAAAGGTTGTTGGCGTATTAAATCAATTGGGGCTTTTGAAATCGCAAAAACCCTTAGCCGTTTCGACCTTAGCTCAAAAAATGCTTGGTGAGATTAGCTCAGAAAGCACAGCTAGGCTAAATATTTACACCCCCAAAGATCTTTTCGCTACGAAATCATAGCTATATCTTTCTGTAAGTGTATTGTTTTTTTCTAAATTAGTACCAAACAAAAAAATGAAAATATGTCTAGCAAGTTTTTTGGTAACAGCCTAAATAAAAATACCGCTGAAAAAAAAGGGGATAAACAAAAAATGTCTAATAAAAATAACAAGCCTAAAGCTTCGGGTGTTAGAAAAGCCGGGCGAGGCAATTAATCTAAAATGAAACCTTTTTATATTCGATTACGCAACTTTTATTTATGTGAACTTCGAACATTCAAAAGAATGTTAAACATCAAATGAAAAAACTATTTGCATTGCTCTGTGTAGTAGGGGTTGTATTGCCGTACTACAACATATATAAGTTTATTGAAGCAAATAATTGGGAATGGTCAACGGCGCTATTCTTTGAGCAGATCAACTTAAACTACGGCATGAAAATTCTAAATGCTGACCTAACCGTGGCCGCTACCACCTTTTTGATTTTTATGATCTATAAATTAAAAGTAAAGTACATCAGCCCAAAGCAGTTTCTTAAATACTTTATTTCGCTATTTATCGTGGGCTTTTCATTGGCCTTGCCACTATACCTGTACGACAACTACAATCGTGATGAATCTAATGCCTGAGGTATGAAACGCAAGAACAAACATCTTTTACTCCTACTTCTAGCGGGATTTGTACTAGGTTGCTCCCCCAAGAACTCCCAAAAAGACCACTCCATGTATTGGCAGAAAAATGCGGCTGAATACCATGCCCTTTGCATACAAGCCTATAACCTTGCCAAAATGAAAGTGGATCAAGCACTTACAACAACAAGCGAAAAGCCTCTAGCTATTATTGCCGATATAGACGAGACCGTACTGAACAACCGCCCTTATAACGAAATACTGATTGAAAAGAATACCTCTTTTACACAAGAAACTTGGGCAGCCTGGGTGCATAAAAAAACGGCAGTGCCCATTCCCGGTGCACTGGAATTCTACAATTATGCCGACTCCCTTGGCGTTGAAATCATTTACCTCTCCAACAGGAGGGTTGAAAATTATGCCCCAACAAAAGCTAATCTTATAAGCGCTGGCTTTCCTTTTGACGATGATACCATCATGCTGCTAAGAGAAGAAGACGGTAACAAAGCGACTAGAAGAAAACAGCTTTCCAGTTTCAACGTCGTGCTGTTGCTGGGCGATAACCTCGCCGATTTCGATGCGCGCTTTTACAAGCAACCCAATGATGTAAGAATAGATCGGTTAAACGACACCCGTGCTTTGTTTGGCGAAAAATTCATCCTTATTCCCAACCTTATTTACGGAAGTTGGGAAATGGGTTTTGATGACTAGGCACACACTTTGCTAATACATTCGTATAATTAGTTTTAATCTTGATTAAATGAAATATGTAATCATTGGTTTTTTCTTATTTGTTTTTAATTGTGAGAAAACGCCCCTTCCTCAAGAGGTGACGCTTGAAGGGCAATGGGTGCTTCAAAAAGTCCTGTGTTTTTGCAGTTTTGAGAATTATGACTTTGCGTCCAATCAACTTTGGTTTTTAGAAGACCAACTTTTGATAAGCAAAGGAGTGGCGGATGATGCGGTTGGCATTTCCTCCATCAACAAAGTGGAGCCCTATGCTATAAGTCAAGACACGCTAACGTTGCGCTCCAACAAACGGCAGTATCGCTTTGCCATTACCAATGATGTCCTCGAGCTTCATTACATTGATGTGCCAGAAATTGCCGACGATGAAGTTTCATATTACTTTGCAAGAGGAACAGCACAAAGCAGTTGCATTGACCCCAACAACTTACGTAAAGAAATTGCATGTACGAAAGAGTACGACCCTGTATGTGGATGTGATGGGCAAACTTATGGAAACAGCTGCGTAGCAACATTCCACGGCGGTGTAACCGCTTTCACTAAAGGCGCTTGCCCTTAACAGGCATTATCCCCAATATTTATTTATATTTAGTGATAAGAATTTAAAACATACATTATGGGAGTAGGAGGTATTTTTTGGGGAAGTATAGCAATTTGTGTCGTATTTGCCCTAACAGCATACGTGGTTGAGGAGTATATCAAGTAACAACAAAGAGGCTTAGTGTGTTTAATAAAGAATTTCTTGAAACGAACTATCCTCGAGGCAGCGCCGTAGCGGTCTTTCGCTCGTTTCATTTTGCCCTTTAAGGGGCAAAAACCGAAATTCTGTGATTTAGATTCCCGAATACTCGGGAATGACATTTTCAAAAGAAACCCCGAGGCAGCGCCTCGAGGAATTCTTTTCGATTAAAATCACTTCATCAGAAGATGACGTGTTCTCTTTTGTTTTTATTTCATCATAAAAGCAGTATCTTGATTGCTCATTAAAATACTTATATCATGAAAAAACTACTGTTTACCCTACTACTGTTTACCCTGACGTTTGCGCAAGCACAAAATTTTAGGGGACTTGACAAAAGCCCCATGGACAAGGCATCTTTTCCTGCGAGCTATCGTATTTCGGACAAAGTTGCAACAATTACATACAGCAGACCACAACTCAAGGGAAGGGCCTTTACAGACATCGTCTCGTTTGGAAAAATTTGGCGAACGGGCGCTAACGAAGCCACAGAACTCCGTGTGTTTAAGCCTATTGCAATTGACGGAACTGAAATTCCCACTGGCACCTATAGTGTTTTTACCATTTTTGAAACTGGTAAAATGACCTTTATTGTCAACAAGGCTATCAATCTTTGGGGATCATACACCTATGATGAAGCGCAAGATTTGTTGCGTTATGAAGTTTTAACCACAACAGCAGCAGATACTTTAGAAGCCTTTTCGATGGTGTTTTCAGGAGATGATGCGCCTACGTTGCATTTAGGTTGGGAAAACACAAGAGCAAAAGTGCCTTTTACTGTTTTATAAGTAATTTACTATTGCTTTTTAAGCAACCAAGACGAAGATTGAATTTTATCGCCTAGTCCGTCAATAAGTGTAATGCCCAGTTCTTCGCAAACTGCACGCTCTGGGATGGTGTCGTTGTTTTGATCGCCACCATTGGCAAATGCCAATTGGTATGCATTGCCAAACTCAGCGTGTATTTTCGTTAAGGTTGCACAAACCGTTCGGTCCTGATCAACAGACAAAACAGCCTTGTCAACCACGCGAAAATTTGAAACGATAAGCATGCGTTCATCTTCATCTTGAAAAGATTTTGACCCCTTCAATTCCCGTTGGTAATCTGAATTGACAATGACAAACAAGGCGTCGCCATGTGTTTTTGCATTGTGAAAATACTCAAGGTGCCCTTTGTGAATGGGGTTAAAATAACCGCTGACAATAACCGCTTTTTTCATAAGGTAAAGTTACACGTATTTGTAAAAACACATAATTATGTTGTACTATTTGTACCAATTATACATATATAGATTAAATCTGTACATAAGGTTCCTAATAAGCTTAGTATTTTATACTTTTACACTTTAGACTAATACATCCAAAATGGCATTTGATATCGCAATGATTAAAGCTACTTACGCACGCCTAGCGGCGCGCGTAGAAGCGGCAAGAAAAGTAACCAACAAACCGCTTACAGCTTCTGAAAAAATATTGTATTCCCACCTATGGGATGGTGCAGCAACCCAAGTTTTCAACAGAGGAGTTGATTATGTAGATTTTGCACCCGACCGCATTGCATGCCAAGATGCAACCGCTCAGATGGCACTTTTGCAGTTTATGCAAGCTGGTAAGCCAAAAGTTGCCGTGCCCACAACGGTGCATTGCGATCACCTTATTCAAGCCAAAGACGGCGCCATTGCCGACTTAAAATCCGCGAACAGCACTTCTGCTGAGGTGTTTAATTTCTTACAATCCGTGTCCAACAAATACGGCATTGGCTTTTGGAAGCCCGGTGCTGGAATCATCCACCAAGTAGTTCTAGAAAACTATGCATTTCCAGGTGGTATGATGATAGGAACAGATTCTCACACGGTTAACGCTGGCGGTTTGGGTATGCTAGCCATAGGCGTTGGTGGTGCAGATGCTGTAGACGTAATGGCAGATATGCCATGGGAACTTAAATTCCCGAAACTTATTGGCGTAAAGCTTACAGGAAAGCTCAATGGCTGGACTGCACCAAAAGATGTAATCCTAAAAGTAGCTGGTATCCTCACCGTTAAGGGAGGTACTGGTGCTATAATCGAATATTTTGGAGATGGTGCCGAATCCATGTCGTGTACGGGCAAAGGAACCATTTGTAATATGGGCGCTGAGGTTGGTGCAACCACCTCCACTTTTGGTTACGACGCCTCGATGGAACGCTACTTACGTGCTACCGACAGAGACGACGTAGCAGATGCGGCTAACGAAGTTAAAGAGCACCTTACCGCTGATCCGGAAGTGTATCAAAACCCTGAGCAATACTTCGACGAAGTCATTGAAATTGATTTAAATACGCTGATGCCACACATCAACGGTCCATTCACGCCAGACTTGGCTACTCCAGTATCGGAAATGGCTGAAAAAGCAGCTAGCAACGACTGGCCCGTAGATGTAGAATGGGGACTGATTGGTTCCTGTACGAATTCCTCTTACGAAGATTTATCACGCGCAGCTTCTATTGCCAAGCAAGCGGTAGACAAAAAATTAGTGACAAAAGCAACCTTTGGTATCAATCCTGGTTCAGAGCAAGTACGCTTTACCGCAGAAAGAGACGGCTTGCTTGAAATCTTTGAAAATTTAGATGCAACCATATTCACCAATGCCTGTGGGCCTTGTATTGGGCAATGGGCCAGAGCCGGTGCAGACAAACAAGAAAAAAATGCCATCATACACTCTTTCAACAGAAACTTCTCCAAGCGCGCAGATGGAAATCCAAATACCCATGCCTTTGTTGCCTCTCCAGAAATTGTAGCCGCTGTTGCCATTTCAGGCAGACTGGATTTTAATCCGATGACCGATGCGCTTATCAATGAAGATGGTGAAGAAGTGCGCCTTGAAGCACCAACGGGTATTGAGCTTCCACCTAGCGGTTTTGACGTGGAAGACAACGGATACTTGGCACCTGTAGCAGATGGCGCTGGTGTTTCGGTTGAAGTAAGCGAAAGCTCTGAGCGTTTAGAGTTATTAACGCCCTTTGCGCCATGGGACGGTAAAAACCTAACTGGAGCAAAACTGCTCATCAAAGCTTTTGGTAAGTGTACCACTGACCACATATCTATGGCGGGTCCTTGGTTGCGTTTCCGTGGACACTTGGATAATATTTCAAACAACTGTTTGATTGGTGCAGTGAATGCATACAACCAAAAAACCAACTTTGTTAAAAACCAACTTACGGGCGAATACGGCGGCGTACCAGACGTACAACGCGCATACAAAGCTGCAGGCATTGAAACTGTTGTTGTGGGCGACCATAACTACGGCGAAGGTTCCTCGCGTGAGCACGCAGCCATGGAGCCCAGACACTTAGGTGTTAAAGTTGTTTTGGTGAAGTCATTTGCACGTATACACGAAACCAACCTAAAAAAACAAGGGATGCTGGGTATCACCTTTAACAACGAAGCAGATTATGACCTCATCCAAGAAGATGATACTTTTAACTTTGTTGACTTAGCGGATTTTGCGGCTGGCAAGCAAATCACCATTGAGGTGGTTCACGGCGATGGATCTACAGACATTATTATGGCGAATCATACCTATAACGAAGCGCAAATTGAGTGGTTTAAAGCAGGTTCTGCACTAAACCTAATCAAGGAACAAAACAGCGCAGCTTAAGCGACTGAGACAATATTGCTATAGCTGCTGAAAGAAGTCCTTTCAGCAGCTAATATTATAATCCTGCCAATAAATTTCCAAGTCCGTCTTTAAACTGAAACCCTTCCATGGTGCGGTATTTATTTAGCTTTTTGTTTGCTTCAAGTCCCCACAATAAAAACTCCATCATAAAAAACTGATCTTCAGAGAGGCAATCTGCTTGATGCGTTGCCACTAGTTTTTCCAAATTGGGAACACCCATTAAGGTGTCGTGATATACGTTGTCTGGGAGGCTGTCTTCTAAAAACAATTCGTTATCCCCATAAAACCATCCCAACAACTGATCATAAGGGCCTTCTTCATCTTGCTTTTCAAGCTTTTTTATCTCTGGAAAATATGATGGAAATAAGCTTTTTACGGCTTGATTGATTAAGTGAAACGAAATCTGCTCTGCACCCTCTTGCTCGCCTTCATAGACCAATTCTACTTTTCCATTTATAGCAGGGATAATCCCCAAAAAGTCAGACATTCTGATGCAGGTATTTTGCTCGCCAGACAACAGCATGCGGCGTTCTGCAGCACTCATTAGGTTTTCAAAAGCCGTGATACTCATACGCGCACTCACGCCACTTTTGGAATCTACATATTCACTTTTTCTAGCTTCAAAACCTATCTGCTCCAAAATATCACGAGCCAATTCAGGAACGTGAATGGCCTGCTGCACTGCCTTGTTGGTATGGGTTTCCTGACGGGTTATGGCCTTGGCCGTTTCCAAGTTGTGTGGATAGTGCGTCAGAATTTGAGAACCGATACGGTCTTTAAGCGGCGTCACGATACTTCCTCGGTTGGTATAATCTTCAGGGTTGGCCGTAAAAACAAACTGGGTTTCAATAGGCAATCGAAGTTTAAACCCACGGATTTGAATTTCTTTTTCTTGTAAAATGGAAAAAAGCGCCACCTGAATCCGTGCCTGCAAGTCAGGCAATTCATTTAAGACAAATATGCAGCGGTGTGCTCTTGGAATCATCCCAAAATGAATCACGCGCTCATCGGCATAGGACAGTTTGAGGTTAGCGGCTTTAATGGGGTCAACGTCGCCTATCAAATCGGCTACACTAACGTCTGGTGTGGCTAGTTTTTCAAAAAAGCGGTCGTCACGATGCAACCAAGTGATGGGTGTATCATCTCCCTTTGCTGCAATAAGCGCCTTGGCAAAATTGCTTATGGGAGCCAAGGGATCATCGTTTATTTCAGAGCCGTCAACTACAGGCACCCATTCGTCTAGTAGTTGGGTGAGTTGTCGTGCCAGTCTGGTTTTGGCTTGCCCTCTCAATCCGAGTAAGTTGATGCTATGCCCCGAAAGCAATGCTCGTTCTACGTCGGGAATAACCGTGTTTTCGTAGCCAAGAAGCCCTTCAAATGTTGGCTGCCCACTTTGCATACGAGCCCTTAAGTTTTGTGCCAATTCTTGTTGAATCGAAAGGGGTGTGTAATTCGTTTTTTTTAGGGCGCCTAGTGTATTGCTCTTTTTCATTTATCTCAATCGTTTTTTTCTGTTCTGTTCATAGTCTTCAAAAATCATTTCGCCCAAGCCTTTTAGGCCTGTAAAGAATGCCTTGCCTTTGTTGGCTTCTGTAAAATTCCGCACAAATTCTTTTAAATAGGAGTCTTGTGCAATCATAAATGTGGTGATGGGAATGTGAAGCTTTCGCGCCTGCCGTGCCATATTGTAACACTTGTCTACAATATGATCGTCTAGCCCCATGCTGTTTTTGTAGTAACTCCCATCGGGGTTCTTAAGGCAGCTTGGCTTGCCATCTGTAATCATAAAAATTTGCTTGTTGCTGTTTTTTCTTCGTCGCAACAAATCCATAGCCAAGGTAAGGCCCGCAACGGTATTGGTGTGATAAGGTCCTACTTGCAAGTAGGGAATGTCTTTGAGGGCAATGGGCCAGGCATCGTTTCCAAACACCAGAATATCTAGGGTGTCTTTGGGGTAGCGTGTGGTGATAAACTCCGCCAAAGCCATGGCTACTTTTTTGGCTGGTGTAATGCGGTCTTCGCCGTACAAAATCATGCTATGGCTGATGTCTATCATCAAAACGGTGCTCATTTGCGTAATGTAATAACTGTCTTCAACCACGAGATCGTCGTGATGCAAGGTAAAGTCGTCTCCTGCCGAGCGTATTTGTGCATTGCGCAAGCTTTCGGTCATGGATATTTTCTCAAGGGGGTCGCCAAATTGATAGGCTTTAAATTCGCCCGTCTCTTCTGCGCCCTGTCCGGTGCTTTTGGTTTTATGGTTGCCGTTGCCTGCTTTTTTAAGCTTGCCAAAAATTTGTTTTAAGGCGTGTTCGCGCAATAGTTTTTCTGTTTTGGCGGTGAGTGACATGCCTCCGCCATCACCCGTGCCGTCTCCTTTTGGTTGTATGTAAGCACGCTTTAAGAGATCCTCGATAAAATCGTCGATGGTATACGCTGCGTTGGTTAAGCCGTATTCCTTGTCCAATTCACGCAGCCAATCAATGGCTTCGTCAAAATCGCCAGAGGTATGCGTAATCAGCTCTTTGAAAATTTCAAAAAGACGCTCGAAGGGTGTTTGGTGCTTGGGTGTGTGTCGTGTAAATGTAATCCCAGCAGCGGACAAGTTAAATTTCATAGCCATGTAAATGTACTAAAATCATTTGCAATTTTAAACTGGTTTATTTCAATAACTAAGCTATCGCAAAAATGGTACCTTTGTAAAAATTGCTTATGAAAAATCTGGTTATTATTGGTCACCCAGACCAATCTTCTTTTTGCTATAATGGGATCTTTAAAACCATCGTCGAAAGTCTAGAAAAAGCGGACGAGGATGTCGAAATCATCGACCTTTACCGAGATAGTTTTACACGACCTCGTGACAAGGTCATTGCCAAGTATAAAGAATTGGTAACTTGGTCTGATCGTATTTATTTTATTTCCCCCGTCTGGTGGTTTAGACTTACGCCTCGAATGGAAATCTTTTTTGACGAAGTGCTAACCCCTGGCTTTGCTTATCAGTTTGTCAACGTGACCAAACTATACGCCTATCCAAAACCTTTTTTAAGCGATAAAAAAGTGCGGACGTATGTAACGCACGGTGCACCTGCGCTTCCAGTGAAAACCATGTACTTCAACTCTGTAAAATTACGTCTGGTGATGGGTGTTTATTCGTTTGTGTTTGGGTGGAAGCTTGCGCTCTTTACCAAGACCAAACAGTTTTGGTCGGTACCCTTTGTTTCAGACGCAAAACGTAAAAAGTATTTAAACGTTGTGAGCAAAGATGTGCAACGCGACATTAAAAAAGGAAAATAGGTCGTATGAAAAAGACATATATTATACTTATTTCAGCTATATTGAGTGTTCATTCTCTAGCTGTGGCACAAGACACCGAAATACAACCTTACGAAGTCATCAAAGCAATTGATAGTGTAGAAATTCGATTTTACCCAAGTGCAACCTTGGTGCAAACAAGTGGTGGCAATAACTTTGGTAAGCTGTTCCGCTATATTTCGGGCAGCAACGAATCTGAAGAGAAAATTGCCATGACGGCACCGGTTTATATGAACGAAGACAAATCAGAAATGGCATTTGTGATGCCGCTAGACGTGCATCAAAAAGGCGCGCCTGAACCCATGGGTAAAAATGTGTCGCTGCGCATAACCGAACCGCGCTATGTAGCTGCCATACGTTATGGTGGATATACCAACGCTAGCAAAGAAGCAACATACACAAAACGCCTTATGAAAGCCCTTGAAGATAACAGCATTGAAGCCAAGGGAGCTGTTGAATTTTTAGGCTATGATAGCCCTTATAAATTCTACAACCGCCGCAATGAAGTCATGGTTGAAATTGCCTACAACAAATAGAAACACCTAACATATGCCAACAGAAGAAAAACTCAATGCATGGTCGCATGGTCTGGGCGTTGGCTTGGGCATAGCCGCATTGGTCTTAATGCTTTTGGGCGTAGATCAAACCAATCCCTTTGGGCTGTTTAGCGTTATTGTATATGGGCTATCCATCATCTTATTATTCTTGGCATCTACGTGCTATCATGCCATAACATCAAGCAAGCGCAAGCACTACTTTCGGGTAGCCGATCACATTGGCATCTACCTGCTCATTGCGGGTACCTATACACCAGTGCTGTTGATCGCAATTCCCAATGGCTTGGGTTGGATCCTGTTTTGGGTGGTTTGGGGTATTGCTGCCTTTGGGCTGCTTTTAAAACTTTTTTTCACAGGCAGGTTTGAGCGCTTTTCTACCTTTTTATACCTCGCTATGGGCTGGCTGGCCATTATCCCCTATGGCGAACTTACCGCAGCCCTAGACCCCAAAGGATTGGCATGGCTGATGGCTGGAGGCGTAGCCTATACCGTTGGCGTGGTGTTCTATGCCATTGAAAAAATTCCCTACAACCATTTTATCTGGCACCTGTTTGTATTGGGTGGTGCAAGCTGCCATTTCTTTATGGTGTATTTGTATGTGATTTAAAAGGGTAAAATGCCCGCTGGCGCGCGTCTGTGACGCGTGTCTACCTTAAAAATTATATATTTAAATAATCAAAATCCTACTTATGGTATACAAAACCACAGCTTTTTTAATTCAAGTTACAACCAAGATTGGTCACGCGTCACAGACGCGCGCCAGCGGGTGAATCTAAAACCTCATAGAAAATCCCCTTCGTTTTTCTACTTTTGCCAAAACCTTTAGATGAATATTCTTATCCTTGGCAATGGCGGTAGAGAGCACACCTTTTGTTGGAAGCTTTCCCAAAGCGCACAACAACCCAATCTCTTTATTGCTCCTGGAAATGCGGGCACCGCACAACTGGGCACCAATATTGACATCAATCCCACAGACCTAGAAGCCGTAGCAACTGCTGTTAGCAGCCATGCCATAGACCTTATTTTGGTAGGACCCGAAGCACCCCTAGTCGCAGGTGTTCACGACCATATTGCCAACCATCCTACACTGAGCCAAATCCCTGTTATTGGCCCAAAAGAAGAAGCCGCACAACTCGAAGGAAGCAAGGCATACGCCAAGGCCTTTATGGAGCGACACAACATCCCCACTGCACCCTACAAACAATTTGATGCCCAATCGCTCAATGAAGGATTGGCCTATTTGGAAACCATACCTGCGCCCTATGTACTGAAGGCCGATGGGCTTGCAGCAGGAAAAGGCGTACTCATCATCCATGAGCTCGAAGAAGCAAAAACAGCACTTACCGATATGCTGGCCAACAAAAAATTTGGTGCAGCAAGCGAACAGGTGGTTATTGAAGGCTTTTTGGACGGTATTGAACTTTCTTGTTTTGTCCTTACCGATGGTGAAAGCCACGTGACCTTTCCCTTTGCCAAAGACTACAAGCGTATAGGTGAAGGCGATACGGGACTCAACACGGGAGGTATGGGCGCGGTGTCTCCCGTTCCGTTTAATGACCCTGTTTTCAAACAAAAAATTCACGATCGCATCATAACCCCCACCATGGAAGGGCTTAAAAAAGACCAGCTTGATTTTGTCGGTTTTGTGTTTATTGGCCTTATCCGCGTGGGCGACGATCCCTTTGTGATTGAATACAATGTACGCATGGGGGATCCCGAAACCCAAGTGGTTTTACCACGCATCCAAAACGATATGGCGGCACTGCTTCTGGCTACTGGTGAAAAACGTTTGCACGAAGTAACACTCCAAATCAGCGACCAAGCTGCGGCAACCGTAGTGGGTGTAGCTGGTGGTTATCCAGAAGCCTACGAAAAAGGAAAGGCCATATCTGGTTTAACTGGCGATGGGCTTATTTTTCAAGCGGGAACTGCTCAGGCTGACAATCAAATTGTAACCAATGGCGGAAGGGTCTTGGCAGCAACAGGCTTTGGCGCCGATGTACAAGAAGCACTCACAGCAGCATACAGCAACCTATCAAACATATCGTTTGAGGGAATGTATTTCCGAAAAGATTTAGGTTTCGATTTATAGAAACGAGTGGGAAGTAGAGTCGAAGTCCTCTTCGTTGTTGTCGTTAAATTTCTTTAACTGGCGTAACCAATAGATTAAACCTGCAAAACCAATCATCAAAAAGAACCAATTAAGGGCATTGGCAGCAAACCAATTGCTAGCGCCCAAGTCGCGGAGCATGTTTAAGGGAATAAAAAGAACTTCTTCAAACAGGTAGGCAATTGCTTCAAAAACAGCTTTCATAATCTTGGTTTTACCTTGCAAAAATACAGCTAAAGTTGGCACAATGCAAATGCAAGAAGGCTTTTAGATTTTGCGCTATCTTTGACAAAATTTTCTGCCATGAATACCGCCCACGCATTCCAAATTTTTGAGAAAAGTATTGCGAAATATCACGTTTTAGACAACGTTGATCAACCCTTCGAAAACCCTTTTGAACCCAAAAGCCTCGATCATTTGTTATACCGAAAAAATTGGATTGATACGGTGCAATGGCACTATGAAGACCTCATCCGCGAGCCTAGTATAGACCCCGTTGCTGCGCTAGAACTGAAACGCAAAATTGACGCTTCCAACCAAGACCGTACCGATATGGTGGAGTATATCGACAGCTATTTTTTACACGAGTTTAGCAGCGTTGAGCATCAGGAAGGTGCTACCATCAATACCGAAAGTCCGGCTTGGGCCATAGACCGCTTGTCTATTTTGGCACTTAAAATCTACCATATGCAAGAAGAGGCTAATCGCGCCTCTGCCTCGGACGAACACCGTGCCGCTTGTGCTACAAAACTTGCTGTTTTAATGGAACAAAAAACAGATTTGTCCACCGCCATTGACCAACTACTCACGGACATGGCAGCAGGCAATAAGTACATGAAGGTGTACAAGCAAATGAAAATGTACAACGACGAATCCCTTAATCCCGTCCTGTACCAGAACAAATCCTAATGGCAGCCAAACACATCATGGTGCTTCGTTTCTCGGCTTTGGGCGACGTAGCCATGTGTTTACCTGTGTTGCGGTGCTTGATTCAAACCTATCCTGAATTACGCCTAACCGTGGTGACGCGAAAACGCTTTGCCTCGCTTTTCGAAGAACTCCCAAATACTACCGTTTTTAGTCCTGATTTTGGTGGGGCGCACAAAGGAATTGGTGGGCTCTATCGTCTCTTCAAAACATTAGTGGCAGCAAAACCCACTGCCATTGCTGATTTGCATAATGTATTGCGCACCAAAATACTACGCAGCTATTTCGCCCCCAGATTTTGGATACGAAAAGCAGTGCTTGACAAAGGCAGAAAAGCAAAAAAACAACTTACGAGAGCACGTCAAAAAACCTTGGTGCCATTGGTTCCGCAAATTCACCGCTATGCCCAAGTATTTGAGCGGTTGGGTTTTCCAGTCTCGCTAGACAGCCATGAATTTCCGCCAAAACCGCTTTGTCCCAATACAGAAGCACTAAAACCAGACCAAAACAAAAAGTGGATTGGCGTAGCGCCTTTTGCTGCCCATAAAGGCAAGCAATATCCCCTAGATCTCATGCAAAAGGTCGTTGCGTTTTTGCAACAAGACTACCAAGTTGTTTTATTTGGTTTTGGACGTGAAGAGCGTGCACAATTAGACATTTGGGCAAAGGCCTATAAACATGTGGTAAACGCAACCAGTGTATATGCTTTTGACGCGGAGTTGCGCCTTATCGCCCAACTCGATTTGATGATTTCCATGGATTCGGCTAACGGACACTTGGCTGCCAATTACGGGGTGCCTGTGATAAGCCTTTGGGGTGCCACACATCCTTGTCTGGGCTTTGCGCCTTTTGGGCAAGCAGGCTCCAATAGCCTAACGGCAGATCGCCAGCAATATCCCTTTTTACCAACTTCTGTTTACGGTAACAAAATCCGTCGCGGCTATGAAGACGCCATTCGAAGCATTGAACCCAAAGCAGTAATCGAGTTAGCATTAAAGTTGTTGGGCGCAGATTAAACAAAAATCATATATTTGTGTAGCCTTGATTCCAAATCTGCACTTCATTTGATTTTTATCGTGTGGTTTTTGGTTTAGGCTAAGTCCTAAATAACGTCCTATGCCAAACAAAAAACACCTACTTGTTTTGTGCCTCTTTTTTTCGCTAACAAACCTTGTTGCTCAAGAGTGGCTAACCGATTTTACAGCTGCCAAAGAACTTGCAGCTGTTGACAACAAACCCATTATTCTCGTCTTTCAAGGCTCTGATTGGTGCGCCCCTTGCATCAAATTAGACCGTGACATCTGGCAAAGCGAGGCTTTTAAAGCATATGCAGCCCAGCACTATGTTATGTTCCTGGCTGATTTCCCAAGAAAGAAGAAAAACGCCTTAAGTGATGCTCAAACCGCTGCAAATGCCTTGTTGGCAGAAGCCTATAATCCTAAGGGTAACTTCCCCCTTGTGGTAGTACTTGATGCAGCGGGAAAAGTCCTTGGGAAAACAGGCTATAAAAAAACAAGTCCCGAAAAGTACATCGCTTCACTAAACACTTTTATCCAATAGGTTGAAATCACTTGTGTTCATATTGTCTTTTGCGGGGCTCTCCGCAGTTGCACAGCAATCCTACAGCCGAGGGGTGCAGCTTATGGGTAGTGCGTTCGAAATTACAGTAGTTGGCGGTGATGCAAACCAAGCAAACAAACACATCGATGCGGCTGTAGCTGAAATCAAACGAATAGAAAACCTTATTTCTTCATGGGACAAAGGCTCTGAAACATCAGCCATCAATAGAAACGCTGGGTTAAAAGCCATTCGTGTTAAAAAAGAGCTGTTTCAATTAATTGAGCGGGCAAAGGGCATCTCCAAACTTACCGACGGCGCCTTTGACATCAGCTATGCTGCTGTAGATCGCATTTGGAAATTTGATGGAAGCATGAAACAAATGCCCAGCGCTAAAGAGATCAAATCGTCTGTGGCAAAGGTTGGGGCCAAACACATTGAACTAGATGCAAAAAACAGTGCGGTCTTCCTTAAAAAGAAAGGCATGAAAATCGGTTTTGGTGCCATTGGAAAGGGCTATGCTGCAGATAAAGCAAAGGCATTATTACAAGAGCAAGGTGTGACGGCGGGCATCATCAATGCATCAGGGGACATGAGTGCTTGGGGATCCCAACCCAATGGTGAACCTTGGCGTGTTGCCATTAGTAACCCCATGAACAAAAACAAGGTTTTTGCCCTCATGCCTTTGCAGAACAGGGCTGTGGTTACTTCAGGAGATTATGAAAAGTACGTTCGGTTTAACGGGGTTCGTTATGCCCACATCATTGACCCCAGAACAGGTTATCCCGCAACAGGACTAATCAGCGTAACGGTCTTCGCGCCAAAAGCAGAACTCGCAGATGCACTCGCTACAGCCGTATTTGTAATGGGCAAAGAAGCGGGGATAGACCGCATCAACCAACTGCCAGATGTAGACTGCATTTTAATTGATGTAAACGGAAAAATAAGTACTTCTAAAAATATTGAATTAAACAACATATGATGAAAAAAGCCACACTACTTGTGATAGCCACACTGCTCTTTGGGAGTTGTGTTGTCGTCAAAGAATATGAAAAAATAAATCTCAACGATCCCGACATGGCCCTTAGCCTAAAAAAATGTGATGGGAACCTCATCACAGCGCATGCCTACAGAGAGGCAACTGTGGGTGCAAACGGCGGTAAAACTGGAGGCGGCTGCGGCTGTAATTAAAAATGAACAAAGCCCTAAACATATTTTTTTGTGTTAGTTGTGTGTTTGCCTCGGCACAAACAGATGAAGATCAAGCGTATAAAAAACGTGTTTTGGAAACCACAGAGGTGGATTTCTTAAGCAGCTACTACGCCCAAAAAGGAGATAACGCTGCGGTTACCGGTGGTATAGGTACTGAAGAACTTACCGATGCAACAGCAGCGATAATTATTAGCATACCCCTAAATGATGATGATGTGCTTACCGTAAATACCAGTATTTCTGCCTATACCTCTGCCTCATCAAGTAATGGAAATCCGTTTGACATCACAGGGGCTTCGACTGGAAGAGGCGAGGACGATGACGACGACGATGATGATGACGACGATGATGACGATGATTACAATAGAACCGGGAACGCAGTGGGTACGCCTTGGAATGCTTCGACAGGTGCGTCTAAAAAAGACACTTGGTTTAGCGTGGGCGTTGACTATGCGCACAGTTCAGACGACCGGGATTTTTCATGGAATGCGTCGGCATCCTTTGCGACAGAATATGATTATACTTCTGTTGGGTTTGGGGGTGGCATATTAAAGCAGTTTAATCAAAAAAATACTTCAATTGGTGCCAGTATACATCTTTATTTAGATAAATGGAACCCCATTTATCCTACTGAACTCAAATCATATGAAGAGGTAAATGGAAATTTAACACAAGGGTTTTTCAACGGGGTAACGCTTTTAGATCAAAGTGGCAATACGAGCACTGCTTGGCGACCCTTTAATGGTTTTAAACCTATTGAAAACACTGCGCGTAACTCGTATGCGGCTACCTTTAGCTTTTCTCAGATACTGAGTAAAAATGCCCAGCTTTCTGTTTTTGTTGATTTACTACAGCAAAAAGGTTGGCTTGGTAACCCATTGCAACGCGTATATTTTGGTGATGTGCGTAATTATTACATCGGAAATGCTGCAAGCATTCCCGTCTATACTTCTAAGCAAAATACGGATGTTTTTCAATTGGCAGATGACATAGAGCGTTTGCCCAATACGCGTTTTAAAATACCTTTTGGCATGCGGCTTCATTACTATTTAAACGAGAACATTGTTTTTCGATCTTATTACAGACACTATTCCGATGACTGGGGGATACAATCCCATACAGCCCAATTGGAAATGCCCATTAAAGTTGCCCGTGCGTTAACATTATATCCATCTTTCAGGTACTATACCCAAACAGCTGCCACCTATTTCAGACCCTATGAGCAGGCCTTGTCATCAGACAAATATTACACTTCAGACTACGACTTGTCATCCTACAGTGCAACACAGCTGGGGTTTGGGCTTAATTACACGGATATTTTCACAAAAGCACACATCGCATCCTTTGGTTTAAAAAGCATTGATTTAAAGTTTTATCAATACAAGCGAAATACTACTTTTAGCTCGTATATTCTTACCGCAGGAATTACTTTGGTTTCAGATTGAACAGGTCTTCAAAAGCAGAACCTTTGACATATAAACTGACTAAAGTGATATTGAAAAAACAAACACCAAATGAAATTACTGAAATTTTTTATAGCTGTTTTATTTTGGGGGTCTTATTTTATACCCATCTATTCTTTTGAAAAAACATTTCGCAGATTGAGTGTCAATGCTAATAATTTTTACGGAATTTATCACAATGGAATTATGCTGTTTAGCTTTTTAGCGATTGTGTTCACGTTATTATTTTTGTGGTTATCCCCCAAGTTCTTCGATAAAGCTGCCTATAAAGCTGGAATTATACTTCTCTACATCACATTTTATTATTTTGCTTGTACATCAATTGCTTGGGATTATCGAATTTTTTTTGGCACAACCTGGAGATGGTCTGAAATATTCTCTGAATTAGTAAAGCCTCGATGGTATTTTTATGTTTTTGGAATTTTAGGAACTTTCTATAATTACCAATTTCAGAAAATAATCCAGAAAAAATAAATTGAGCTGAATAAAAAACCGGTAACAGTACTATGACCAAAAATGATAACATCATCTGTGATTTTCACAAAAGCACACATCGCATCCTTTGGTTTAAAAAGCATTGATTTAAAGTTTTATCAATACAAGCGAAATACTACTTTTAGCTCGTATATTCTTACCGCTGGCATCGCTTTGGTTTCAGATTAATAGTGGTACTCATTTTTATATTTGACCCAATAAAAATATATCTTTGCTTTAATCCGATTTTATATGTTTAAAAAACTTATTTACTTACAGTGGAAGTCTTTTTTTAGGGCTGCCGGTGTTGCCACCAAGCTTGCACAAAAAATTTTGATTGGTTTTGGGTGGGTGTATTTAGCCTTTGTTTTTACAGGTCTTGCGTTTTTTGCGTTTTTTGGAGTACAAGACGATTTAGGTCTTGACCCCTTACCAACAGTAAGTGGATTACTCGTTTATGCCTTTGTGTTATGGGTTGTGATTCGGTATTTTATTCAAAAAATGCCCATGGTACATGTGCAGCCTTTACTAACTTTGCCCATTCCGAAAAAAAATATCGTTCGTTTTGGTTTGATAAAAAGCTTAATTAGTTTTTTTAACATTGTCAACCTCTTCTTTTTTATCCCTTTCGGTGTAATCCTTTTAAGGGAAGACTATAGCCTTTGGGGGGTTATCAGTTGGTGGGTAAGCATTGGTTGTGTTATTTTGGCAACCAATTTTTTAAACGTATTGCTCAACAGCCAAGATAAGTTGTTGCTAATCGTAGCCAGCGTTTTATTAGGCTTGTTTGGCTTGCAGTATTTCGAGCTTTTTGACATCACCGCTTTTTCAGAGCCCGTCTTTATGGCGCCCTACCACCAACCCCTTTGGGTCTTGGTTCCCGTGGTGCTTATGCTGTTGTCATACCGCTGGAGCTTTAAGCACTTTTTGAAGAAATTATACATGGACAGCGATCAAATGCGTCCTAAGAATGAAGTGCAGCGTGCTACCGAGCTCAAATGGCTGGATGGTTTTGGGCGTACCTCCTTTTTTCTAAAGAATGACATCCGATTAATTGTCCGTAACAAGCGCGCACGCATGGCCGTTTGGATGGGCTTTGCCTTCTTGTTTTATGGGCTGATTTTTATGATGGACATTTACAGCGGAGCGGTTTGGCAAGTGTTTATCGGTATTTTTGTCAGTGGTGGTTTTCTGTTTAGTTTTGGTCAGTTTGTTCCCAGTTGGGACAGTGGCTACTACCCGCTTATGATGACACAAAACGTTCCGTATAGAGAATACTTAAAATCCAAATGGTGGCTGGTGGTGGCTGGCACTTTGGTAAGTTTGCCTCTTGCGAGCTTTTACCTTTTTTTTGACTGGGAAATCTATCTTGCGATACTTGTGGGCGGTGTGTATAACATTGGCGTAAATGCCCATATGGTACTGCTTTCCGGTGCCTATACAAAAACACCCATCGACCTCAACTCCATGCAGCGTGCCTTTGGCGATAAAAAGTCTTTTAATGTGAAAACATTACTACTGAGCATTCCTAAAATCATACTCCCTATGTTTATTTTTTACATTGGGGTTTTGGTGCACAGCAAGCTTATGGGCTTTATACTAATAGGGATTGTTGGCATCTTGGGGTTTGCACTAAGGAACCTTGTTTTTGGTTGGATTGAAAAAGTCTACCAAGAAGAGAAATACCAAACACTAGCCGCTTATAAACAAAAAAACACATGATTGATATTAACCTCCTTTCAAAAAAATACGGCGAGCAAACCGTGCTTGACATAGATCTTCTAAACATTCCTAGCGGACAGACTTTTGGACTAGTGGGCAACAACGGTGCAGGAAAAACCACCCTCTTTAGTCTCATATTAGACCTGATTGAACCCACCACTGGCGTGGTAAAAAACAATGAAGTAGTGGTTTCAAAAGACGAGCGCTGGAAAACGCATACCGCTGCTTTTGTCGATGAGCAATTCCTAATTGGCTACCTCACCCCTGAAGAGTATTTTTATTTTGTAGGTGGCTTACGCAACATGAAAAAAGATGCTGTTGATGCTGCTTTGGAACCTTACAAAGACTTTTTTCACGGCGAAGTATTGGGACAAAAAAAGTATATCCGAGACCTGTCTAAAGGAAATCAAAAAAAGGTGGGCATTGTTGGAACGCTCTTGTCCAACACCCCTTTGGTTATTTTGGATGAACCTTTTGCCAACCTAGACCCCACCACACAAATTCGTCTCAAAAAACTGTTAAAAGAAGAGGCAAGCGCAACTGGAAAAACATTTCTAATTTCCAGTCATGACCTGCAACACATCACCGATGTTTGTGACCGAATTGTGGTCCTCAACAAAGGAAAAATAGTGCGTGATGAAAAAACGTCTTCCAAAACACTTAAAGAACTTGAAGCTTTTTTTCAAGAGCAGCCGTAGTTTATATATACTAAAGCCTGATATTTTGAGTTTTTATCATAGGTTTACAACATGAGAAAAGTCGTTCTTTTTTGCGCAGTTATTTTGGTCGCCATTGGGTGTTCTACCAAAAAGGACGCTGCTATGAACCGCTTCTACCACAAAACGACTTCTAAGTTTAACCCTCTATTCAACGGAGAAGAAGCGCTGCGATACGGGCTTTTGGACATCACCCTAAATCACAACGACAATTATTGGTTGCGCCTCCCTGTTGACCCGTATATCTTGCCAGAGGCATATGCGTCGGAAGAGGTGGCTACAAACGAGTTTTTTGACCGCGCTCAAGATAAAGCAATACTTACGGTACAGAAACACTCCATGCTCATCAAGGGAGAACAACGCAACAATCAAATTGCAAGGGCGTATTTATTGTTGGGCAAGGCTCGCTATTATAACGGTAAATATCTTCAAGCCATTGAAGCCTTTACCTATTTGGTGAAAAACATGTCTGGTGATGATTTGGCTGTTGAAGCAGAACTTTGGCGTTCAAAGAGCTATTTGGCTTTGGGGCAGCACGACAGAGCAGCACGAGAGCTAATCAACATTGCCTTCTCGGGGGCCCTCAACAACGAGCAATATGCCGTGAGTCAAGCGGCACGCGCAGATGCCTTGTTGAGAGAAGAAAAAGACAGCTTGGCTACTGAGCCATTAAGAAAGGCTTTTGCTACAGAAAAATCAGCCTATAAAAGAGGGCGGTATGCCTACCTGTTGGGACAGCTGTATGAAGATTTAAATTATGCCGATTCTGCTATAGTTGCTTACCAGTATGTCTTGGACTTGAACCGCCGACTTCCTCGTGAATTGTGGATTCACGCTCGACTGGCACAACTCAAAAACAACACCCCCAAAGACGAAGAAACACTAAAAGCTTACAAACGATTGTTGCGTAGCGATGAAGACAGAAGGTTTAGAGATAAAATTCACTATTTCTACGGAACCTACTTGCTCAAAGGCGCAGACACCATCAACGCAGAAACAGAACTAAATGCATCACTGCAAACCAAGACCAACGACACCTATCTCAAGTCATTGATTTATGAGCAATTGGCACGCAATCGTCTAGACCAAGTGGCTTTTGTTAAGGCTGGGGCTTATTTAGACAGCACCCTTCAAAACCTTACCGCAAAGACGCGACGTTACAGAAAAGTCGCCCGACAGCGTAAAAAGCTCGATGACATCATCACTTACGAAAAAACAATTACAGAAACCGACAGCCTGCTGCTGCTTATGGATATGCCTGAGGAAGCCCAAAAAGCCGTTGTGGATGCCCATATCAAAAAAATAATTGCAGACAACGAAAAGGCTGAAGCCGAAGCCAATGATGGAGCTACTGGAAGCGTTGCCATGCTCGGTGATTTTTACTTTTACAACAGCCGTCAAGTGGCAAACGGGAAGCTTCGCTTTCAACAAAACTGGGCAAATATTGCATTGGCCGATAACTGGAAGTATGACCCGACAAAAAGTATCGCTGCTGAAGAAGAAACATCAGAAGTTGAAGGTGCTGCTGAAGCCATAGACCCTACCTTAGATCCAAAGACGTATTTGTCTCAAATCCCACCTCCAGAAGCACGCGACAGCTTGCAACTCCTCCAAAACGAAGCTTACTATCAGGCGGGCTTGGCCTATAAAGAACAGTTTCTAATTAAGGCCTTTGCCATTGACCGATTCAATTCGCTTATGGCTGCCAATCCAGCTGTGCGTTATATTCCGCCAACATTGTATCATATGTATGAACTATACGATGATAATCCGGCAGAGCAGCGTAAGTGGCGTTCTCGGATACTAGCAGCATATCCAGAAAGTGATTATGCCAAAATAATACAAAACCCCGATGCGTTAGCACAAACATTAGCGGCCAATCAAGCGGCAATAAGCGCTGCTAAAGAAAAATTTAATAACCAAGAATTTAAAGCTGTAATTGAAGAAAGTGAACGCTTTATTCCACAGCTTAGAGACAAAGAATTGCAAGCATCATGGGCATTGCTCCGTGCTACAGCCCTAGGCAGGCTCGATGGGTTAGAAGCCTACAAAAACGCTTTGACTTCTCTTGTGGAAACCTACCCAAAAACAGCGGGCGCACAAAAAGCTCAAGCGCAACTTGATGGTTTTGACGTTTATAACGATTTAGAATTGGGAGCGAGAGAAAAGGCGAAGCTTGTTATCATCAGAACTTTAGAAGATCGTGAGCAATCAGAAGCCGATAAGGCGTGGCTTGAAACTTGGCTAGCCGAGGAAGGTATTGAAGCCCTGTTGCGTGTATCTATTGATGTATTTGATCGAGATGTTGAGACCTTGGTAGTTCACGGTTTCCTCTCGTTAAGAAGCGCAAAAGAAACGGCCGCTATTTTACGCAAAAGCAACCCAAACTTGTTCACATCCAAAAATGTTGTAATTTTGGCGTCCCAATATCGTAATGCATTTGTTAGTAAGCGATTAGAACAATTGGAAATTAAGTAAGATGTTCTCAGACAAAAAACAAAAAAATATGGACTCAAAGAATAATGTCAAAATCAATTTCATTGAACCAAACACTAAAATTGTTGGTGAAATTGAGTCAAAATCTGACTTTCGTATTGATGGTACTTTAGAAGGTAAAATAAATACTTCCGGCCGTGTTGTCATTGGCAAAGAAGGAACTGTTAGTGGCGAAGTACACTGCGGCTATGCCGACGTCATAGGAAACTTTAACGGGAATTTACACGTGAACAGTTTACTCACCATCAAATCTGATGGAATCGTGGAAGGACAAGTTACGGTTGGTAAACTGGCAGTTGAAGCTGGCGCCACATTAAACGCACAATGTAGCATGAAAGCTGCATCGGTAAAGTCAATGGTTGATGAAAAATCCCCAAAAGCCGAAAAAACGGCCTAAAACCTGGGCGGTCCTTTCAGGGCTAACCGTCCAAATGGGCGTTAGCCTATATCTTGCATCTATTGGTGGCAAAGCACTTGATTTGCGCTGGGAAACTGGGAAAACCATGACCTTGTTGCTGCTCATGTTAGTGCTGGCAGTTAATATCTACGGACTGGTTAAGTTCTTAAATCGATACGAATAGCCTCCAACTGCTGTTTTTTTAAACATGAATTCTTTGTGGCTTAAGCAGCATTCAAACAAAAAAGTACAGCTTAATTTTTCACCGTATTATCTTTTTTTCTTGTAGCTAAAAGTGTACATTTGCAGCGTTTAAATTTCAACGAAACGTCAAGATAAAAGCAAAACCATTGAAAAGAGCACTTCTTGTATTTTTTACGCTTCTTTTAGCAACTCACGCATTTGCCGTTTCTAATGATAAGGCCCCCGAAAAAAAGGGTTCGCTTAAGGATGAAATCAAAGCTTATATCCAACACCACTTAAAAGACTCTCATGATTTCTATTTGGGGTCTTACAAAGACGGTGACAAAAAAAAATACATTGGCTATATTGGCCTTCCCGTAATTCTTTGGGACAACGGGCTTGTGCTATTTTCGTCTGCCAAATTTAAGCACGGCAAGGCGGTGGTGTCAAAAGGGAGTAGTCACTACAAACTCTACCACGGAAAAATTTATAAGACAGATGCAGCGGGTACCATCAGTTATGATGACGCACATCACGCTGTCAACGAAAAACCGCTTGACCTTTCCATGACCAAAAGCGTTATGACCATGCTATTTACAGCACTGTTGATGTTCTTTTTGTTTCGCTCGTTAGCGCAATCTTATGCTAAAAACGGTGGCGTTGCTGCTGGTATAGGTCGTTTCTTTGAGCCGATAATTTTATATGTTCGCGACGATATTGCCATCCCCAACATTGGAGAAAAACACCACGGTCGTTACATGAGCTTTTTGCTAACCGTATTTTTCTTTATTTGGTTTCTAAACCTTTTGGGCCTCACGCCACTAGGTATTAATGTTACAGGAAATATTGCCATCACATTTGGATTGGCATTGCTTACCTTTTTATTGACCAATTTGACTGCCAACAAGAACTATTGGGCGCACATCTTTTGGATGCCAGGTGTACCCATCCCCATGAAAATTCTCCTAATGCCCATTGAGCTGTTAGGTGTAATTATCAAACCGTTTTCGTTGTTAATCCGTTTGTATGCGAACATGCAGGCAGGACATATCGTATTGATGAGCCTTATTGGGCTTATGTTTATTTTTAACAACTGGCTAGGTAGCAGCTTGTCCTTTTTATTGGCTTTTGCTATCTCCTTAATCGAATTATTAGTGGCCGCGTTGCAGGCCTACATATTCACCATGCTATCGGCACTCTATTTTGGGTTTGCTGTTGAAGAACATCATGATGAAGCGCATTAAACACAAACATTAACAATTAAATATATACACATGGAAATTCCAGTAATCGTAGGTGCAGGTCTCGTCGTAATCGGCGTAGGTATGGGAATCGGTAGAATCGGTGGTTCAGCTATGGAAGCTATTGCTCGTCAACCTGAAGCATACGGGAAAATTCAAACAGCTATGTTGATTGCAGCCGCTCTTATTGAAGGGATTGGTTTTGCAGCACTATTTGCTGTATAGTAAGAACACAAGTTTTAGATAAGCAGCTGCTAGGCTGCTGCTTGTCTTACTTAAATATAACCCTATGGAAAAATTATTAGGCGAATTTTCGTTTGGTTTGTTTATATGGCAAACTGCAATTGTGGTGGTACTTCTTTTAATGCTCCGCAAATTTGCATGGAAACCCATCCTAAACACCATCAACGAAAGAGAAGCGGGCATTCGCTCGGCTATGAAATCGGCTGAAGAGGCACGTGCAGAAATGCAAAACCTACAAGCCGACAACGAGCGTATCCTAAAGGAAGCCCGTGCAGAAAGAGACGGCTTACTAAAAGAAGCACGCGAGCTACGTCAAAAAATGATTGACGATGCCAAGGGCGAAGCTAAGGTTCAAGCAGAGCAGCTTATTGCGCAAGCGAAAGAAGCAATTGAAAATGAAAAGCAAGTGGCCATTACTTCCCTTAAAAATGAAGTAGCGGATTTATCACTTCAAATTGCAGAAACGCTTACCAAAGAGCAGCTTTCTTCGGACAAAAAGCAAACCGAGTTGGTACAGAAGCTACTTAAAGATGTAGATCTAAAAGCATGATAGGAACTAGAGCAGCATTGCGATATGCCAAAGCAGCCGTGCAAAAGGCCATTGAAGATGACCAATTGGACGCACTAGCCAAAGACATGGAAACTGTGTACGATACCGTACAGAGCAACCGTGAATTGGAAGCTGTTTTGCAAAGCCCTGTAATTAGCAGTGATTTGAAGCACAATGCGCTTCAAGCTGTTTTTGCGCAGTGTAGCGATGCTGGCAAGAACCTATTACGCCTTGTAGCAGAAAACAACCGTACGCATAACCTTGATGGTATTGCGCTTAAGGTTAAAGAGCTTTACCAAGACCATTTGGGATTGATTGAGGCAGTTGCTACAACAGCAGTGCCCATTACCCCTGAATTGGAAAAAGAAATTTTGACTAAAGTGGCCACACTTACAGACAAGAAAGTGACCCTGGTCAACAAAGTAGACCCTACCATTATTGGTGGGTTTATACTAAGACTTGATGATATAGCCCTCAATGCGAGTGTTGCTCATCAACTCAATTCATTAAAACAAACGTTACGTTCAAACGCAATATCATGGCAGAAGTAAAAGCCGCGGAAGTATCCGCGATATTAAAACAGCAATTAACAGGATTTGACAGCAGTGTCTCGCTAGACGAAGTAGGATCAGTACTCCAAGTGGGTGATGGTATTGCTCGTGTATACGGTTTATCCAATGTACAATATGGCGAATTGGTCACTTTCGACTCTGGTTTGGAAGGAATTGTACTTAACCTTGAGGAAGACAATGTAGGAGTAGTACTCCTAGGTCCGTCCAAAGGAATTAAAGAAGGAGATACCGTTAAGCGTACACAACGCATAGCCGCTATTAATGTAGGCGAAGGTGTTGTAGGGCGTGTGGTGAACACACTCGGTATTCCGATTGATGGTAAAGGTCCTATTGAAGGGGAAACCATCGAAATGCCATTAGAGCGCAAGGCACCTGGAGTTATCTATCGTCAACCCGTAAACGAACCGCTTCAAACAGGTATCAAATCCATTGATGCCATGATCCCAGTAGGGCGTGGACAACGTGAATTGGTTATTGGTGACCGTCAAACAGGTAAAACAACCGTTTGTATTGACACCATCCTAAACCAAAAAGAATTTTACGACGCAGGTGAACCTGTATACTGTATTTATGTAGCCATCGGGCAAAAAGCTTCTACGGTAGCTGGTATTGCCAACACACTACAAGAAAAAGGTGCCATGGCCTATACAACCATAGTAGCGGCAAATGCATCTGACCCTGCGCCTATGCAGGTATATGCGCCTTTTGCTGGTGCAGCCATTGGAGAATATTTCCGTGATACAGGTCGTCCAGCACTGATTATCTATGATGATTTGTCTAAGCAAGCGGTTGCTTACCGTGAAGTATCCCTTTTGCTTCGTCGCCCACCGGGACGTGAAGCATACCCTGGGGATGTTTTCTACTTACATTCGCGCTTGCTAGAGCGTGCAGCCAAAGTAATTGCTGATGATACCATTGCCAAACAAATGAATGACTTGCCTGAAGGGCTTAAGTCTAAAGTTAAAGGTGGTGGTTCCCTTACGGCATTACCCATCATTGAAACACAAGCAGGTGACGTATCTGCCTATATCCCAACCAACGTAATTTCGATTACCGACGGGCAAATATTCTTGGAGTCTGACTTGTTTAACTCTGGTGTACGTCCGGCCATTAACGTAGGTATTTCGGTATCGCGTGTAGGTGGTTCGGCTCAGATTAAATCCATGAAAAAAGTTGCAGGTACACTAAAGCTTGACCAAGCGCAGTTCCGTGAGTTGGAAGCCTTTGCCAAGTTTGGTTCTGACCTAGACGCAGCAACCATGAACGTGATTGGAAAAGGACAGCGAAACGTGGAAATCCTTAAACAAGCACAAAACGATCCGTTTACGGTTGAAGATCAGATTGCCATCATTTTCGCTGGATCAAAAAACCTATTGCGCCAAGTTCCCGTGAACAAGGTGAAAGAGTTTGAACAAAGCTATTTAGAGTTACTAAACGCAAAACACAGAGACGTACTGGATACGCTTAAAGCTGGTAAACTCACAGACGAGGTTACAGACACCTTGACGAAAGTAGCCACTGATTTAGCCGCTCAATACGCATAAGAAATGGCAAACCTTAAGGAAATACGCAACCGGATAAGCTCTGTATCATCTACGATGCAGATTACAAGTGCCATGAAAATGGTATCTGCAGCCAAGCTCAAAAAAGCGCAAGATGCCATTACGGCCATGCGTCCTTATGCAGCCAAGCTTACCGAATTGCTACAAAACTTAAGTGGTGCCCAAGACAACGAGAGTCCATATACAACGGTGCGCCCTGTGAAGCGCGTACTCTATGTAGCCATTACCTCTAACCGTGGCCTATGTGGTGGGTTTAACGCCAACATCGTCAAAGCAGTTAAAGCGCATGCCGCTTCGAACGAAACAGCTACGGCTGTATTTAGCGTTGGGAAAAAAGGCAATGACATCTTGAGTAAAGATTTTGACATAGAAGGACACGAAACTGCCATATTTGATGATTTGGCCTATGCCAATGCTGCTGAGCTAGCGCAACAACTTATGGATGGCTTTGTGAACGAAGCTTATGACGAAGTACACTTGGTATACAACCGATTTAAAAATGCTGCAACCCAATTGGTTACGGTTGAGCCGTTTTTACCTCTCGTGCCTGAAGCTGTTGAAGGTCAAACAGAAACAGACTACATCTACGAGCCAGGCAAAGAAGCCATTTTCAATACCCTACTTCCAAAAGCACTTAAAATGCAATTGTTTAAGGCGCTTCGCGATTCATTTGCCAGTGAACACGGGGCACGTATGACCGCCATGCACAAAGCTACAGACAATGCGACTGAGCTTCGCGATCAATTGAAGCTTACATACAACAAAGCACGTCAGGCGGCGATTACCAACGAAATCCTTGAAATCGTAGGTGGTGCTGAAGCATTAAACGGCTAATCCAACTTCTTTTTCTAAGCTATTTATAATAGGCTATATTGTAGTCTATGTGCCATGATGCGCATATTTTTTATACATTTGAGTGCATCAAGTCTCAAAATTGTGACCCTAATTACCCCACCCAAATCCCATAAAAATGAAGTTTACCTACGACCATATTGTGAATGCAACAACAAGAGAAGATCTACTCCTAGCAGCAGCGGAAAATAATATTCCTGTTTCCAAAGCGCTTAAAAAGTTGGACTATGAAGCCGAATTGATTCTATTGCAATCGGAGCTGGTCAACCTGCAACAATGGATTGCCAAGAACAAAATGCGCGTAGCTGTTATGTTTGAAGGTAGGGATGCGGCAGGAAAAGGCGGGACTATCAAACGCTTTAAAGAACACTTAAACCCACGAAAAGCACGCGTGGTAGCACTTACCAAACCCACCAGTGTTGAGCGTGGCCAGTGGTACTTTAGGCGCTATATCAGGGTGCTGCCCAATCCAGGGGAGTTGGTGTTTTTTGATCGAAGTTGGTATAATCGTGCTGTAGTCGAACCTGTGATGGGGTTTTGTGAACCTCAGCAATATAATAAGTTTATTGAGCAAGTCCCTGAATTTGAGCATTTGCTCTACGAAGACAATATAAAACTGATTAAGTTTTGGTTTTCCATTTCCAAGGAAGAACAAAAGAAGCGTTTTGAGTCACGTTTAGAAAACCCCCTAAAGCGCTGGAAGTTTAGCCCTGTAGACCAAAAAGGACAAACACTTTGGCATGATTATACGAAATACAAAAAACAAATGTTTAGCAAGACCCACACCAATTTTAGCCCGTGGATTATTGTAAAGGCCAATGATAAAAAACAAGCGCGATTAGAGAGTATTCGCTATGTGTTGTCCCAATTTGACTACGATAGAAAAGGGGACACTAAGGCAACACTCTTGCCAGATCCAAATGTGGTAATGCGCTATCACAGAAGTGCCATTCAATTGGATAATTAAAGCCTCGTTATGCAGTCAAAAAAATACACCCCAGAAGAAATAGACCTGTTTAATTCCAAAATAGGGAAATACAGCCTTTTGAAAAGAAAGAGAGTCAACCCAGACAGAGTGCTCGCAGAATTAAAGTACCATACCGCTTTGCGAAAACAACAAGAAGAACTCATCAAGCTCCAAAATTGGGTAATCAAAAACGACGAAAAGGTAGTGGTACTCTTTGAGGGGCGCGATGCAGCAGGTAAAGGGGGCGCCATTAGGCGTATTACACAATATATCAACCCCAGACACTTCCGCATTGTGGCGCTTAATATTCCCACAGAGGACGAAAGAAAGCAGTGGTTTTTTCAGCGTTATATCCATCAATTACCCAAACCGGGAGAGCTTGTTTTTTTTGATCGCAGTTGGTATAACCGTGCGGTTGTAGAGCCCGTCAATGAATTTTGCACAAAAGAAGAATACGAGCGATTTATGTCACAAGTCAATGAATTTGAACGCATGTTGGTGCAGGCTAATATCCATTTGATAAAATTATATTTTTCAATTACCAAAGAGGAGCAAGCGGCACGATTTGAAGAAATAAAATCTAACCCTCTAAAGCGTTGGAAAATGACCCCAACCGACGAAAAAGCGCAAGAGTTATGGGAGGAATATACCACTTACAAAAAAAGAATGTTTGAGGAAACGAACAGCGCACACGCACCTTGGCACATCGTAGATGCCGATAAAAAACCCAAGGCCCGATTAGCCGCCATCACACACCTCCTTAACGTTATTCCATACCAATAACCGTGGAATATGTCTCACAAACACCAACAGGCATTCATTTTTAAAGCGATTTTAACGTTTAAATAGTATAAAGTGGTGATGGTTAAAGAGCTATTTCATCGTAGTTTTAGCTGTTTACAAAAGGACAATAAGTCTAAGTAACGACAATAGGGGTTACTAGCAGTTTTTCTTATTTTTAAATCATGAAAATTAACATTGTCAACCAATCCGCTCACGACCTTCCCTCCTACGAAACACTCGCATCTGCTGGTATGGATTTGCGTGCGCATACTCCTGAACCCATTACACTCCAACCCCTAGAAAGAGGGCTTATCAAAACGGGATTGTTTATGGAACTCCCCATAGGAGTAGAAGCGCAAGTACGCCCAAGAAGTGGTTTGGCACTTAAAAAAGGGATTAGCGTGCTCAATGCCCCTGGTACAATTGATGCAGACTACAGAGGCGAAATTGGCGTTATCCTTATAAACCTATCTAGCGAACCTTTTACAATAGCTTCGGGAGATCGCATTGCCCAATTGGTAATTGCCAAGCACGAACGTGCCGATTGGAAAGAAGTTACATCGCTTGATAAAACAGAAAGAGGTACCGGAGGTTTTGGTAGTACAGGTATAAAATAACATATGAAGATAATCGTTCCCATGGCGGGTAGAGGCTCTCGCTTACGCCCACACACACTCACGGTCCCCAAGCCACTAATTCCTGTAGCTGGGATGCCCATCGTTCATCGATTGGTGCGTGATATTGCCAAGCTCCTTCCCGAACCTGTTAGTGAAGTTGCCTATGTACTGGGCGATCCTGCCTACTTTGGTGAAGCGGTCGTTGCGGCACTTACAGAATTGTCTGAAAGCCTTGGTGCCAAAACAAGTATTTACCGCCAAGACCAGCCGCTTGGAACAGGTCATGCCGTAATGTGTGCAGCTCCTTCGCTTTCTGGCCCTGCAGTTATTGCCTATGCCGATACCCTAATCCGTGCGGATTTAACCCTAGATCCAGAAGCAGACAGCGTTATTTGGGTAAAGCAAGTGGAAAATCCAGAACAGTTTGGCGTGGTGCAACTAGACAATACCGGTGCCATAAGTGCCTTGGTAGAAAAACCCCGTGATTTTGTTTCGGACCTAGCCGTAATTGGGATTTATTATTTTAAGGAAATAGGCTTGTTAAAAGATGCCTTGCAAGGCGTTTTGGACGAAAAGCTAACCCACGGAGGCGAATACCAAATCAACGATGGTATTTTGCGTATGATGGAAGCGGGCAAGCGATTTGTTACTGGAGAAGTTAGTGCATGGATGGACTGTGGAAACCCAGCGGTAACTGTCGAAACCAATGGGCGCATGCTAGATTATTTGGCGGCAGAGGGCGCAAAACTTGTTGGCAAGGCTACGCTTGAAAACAGCCAAATTATTGAACCCTGTTTTATTGCAGACGGCGTTGTGCTTAAAAACACAACTGTTGGGCCGCATGTATCCATTGGAGCCAATACAGTCGTCTCGGATAGTACAATCAAAAACAGCATGATTCAAACAAACTGCCAGATTGAAAAATCCCATTTGGACGGTGCCATGATTGGCAACCATGTCCGTTATAGCGGAACGCAGAAACACGTGAGTATTGGCGATTACTCCGAATTGGAATAACAAATGAAAAAACTGGGCCTTATTGGATTTGGATTGCTAGTGGTCATGGGGTGTAAATCCCTAACACCAGTGGCAACGACCAGCGCCATTGATACTAGCTTGCGTCCACGGGCGGTTCAACAACAAATTGAAGACAACGCACTGCGCTTTGAAAGTTTACAATGGCGGGGGCAAGCCTCGCTTGAGCGAGAAGGAAAACGACAAAAGGTTAGCGTCACGCTGCGGTTAAAGCAAGGCGAAGGAATCTGGGTTAGCGGATCTGTCATTGTGCCCTTGGCGCGTGTTTTTATTACACCCAAGCAACTTCAGTTTTATGAGAAAATAAATAGGCAATACGCACAGGTTGATTTTCGGCAAGTGAAAAAGCTGCTAGGCGCACCCGTTGATTATGAAATGATTGAGCACATCATCACGGCAAGCCCACTGGACAAACGTGCGCTCAAACGAGCAAAGCTTTCATTTACGCAAAACAGCTATGTACTTAGCTCACGAAAAAGAGGGATTTCCTTGGTTTGGACCTATGACGCTGCTTTCAGACTTATCGCCCAAGAACTTTCAGACGGCGAGACATCTGTTCGTGTGGATTATGATGGCTATAAGCGAATTAATGACCAGTGGGTTCCCGAACAGCTCAATGCTAGCTTGCGTGGTGTAGACAAGACAACCAAGTTGAGACTGCAATCCAAGCAAACGCAATTAAACGGAAAATTTAAAATGCCTTTTGAAATCCCAAGAGGGTATACAAAAATTAACCTGCCATGAAAAAGTGGATTTGGCTTTTGATACTTATCCCTGTTTTGAGTTTGGCTCAAGACAAAAAAGCGGCACTTGAAGCCCAGAAAAAGCGGTTGCAACAAGAAATTGTGCAAATAAATGCATTGATAAAAACAAGTGCCAAAAAACGTGCTAATGTCCTAACACAAGTTGAGACGGTTCAACTTAAAATGGATCGGCAAGATGCGTTGATTCGACTCACCAACCGCCAGATAAATAGACTCAACCAAGAAATAAATGTAAACCTGCGCAACATAGAAAAGCTAAGGACCGAACTCACATCACTAAAAAAGGATTATGCCGAGATGGTTGTTTCTGCACGTAAAAATAAATCGACTCAAAATCGTTTGATGTTCTTACTCTCTTCTGAAAGTTTTTGGCAGGCTTACAAGCGGATGGCCTATATGAAACAATATGCCGCCTACCGCAAACAACAAGGAGAGCAGATAGCTGCCAAAACCAAAGCCTTGCAGCAATACACCTCAGACTTGGTAGCGCAACGCAAGGATAAAAAGCAACTCATTGAAGAAAACAGGAAAGCACAAAAAGAATTAGACAGCATTAGAAAAAGACAAAATACACTTGTGCTAGAGCTGAAAAAACGAGAAAAAAATTACACTGCGCAAATCAAGAAAAAGCAAAAACAACGAGAGGCAATTGATAAGGAAATTGCGCGCCTTATTCGGGAAGCTATAGCTGCATCGAACAAAAAAGCAGGAACAAAAACAGGGAGTTTTGTCTTAACCCCAGAAGCTAAAGCCCTTGCTGCCAGTTTTGTTTCCAACAAAGGCCGCTTGCCTTGGCCCGTTGAAAAGGGAATTGTTACACAACGATTTGGTACACAACGCCACCCTGTTGTTCGCACCACCACCATAAAGAGCAATGGCGTAACACTTTCGGTTCCGGCTGGGGCAACTGCTCGAAGCGTCTTTGAGGGAATCGTGTTAAATATTGTACAGTTTAAAGGAAGTAATCCTATTGTACTTATCCAACACGGAAACTACATCACTAGCTATAAAAATCTAAGCAAGGTCTATGTCAAAAAAGGTGACCGCGTTACTGCCAAACAAGCTATTGGACAAATATTCACCAACAAAGATACGGGCAAGACAACACTACAGTTTAGCCTATTCCAAAACACCACACCACAAAATCCTGCGTTGTGGTTATACCAAATGAAATAAAGACTTATTTTTTGATAAGCTTTTGCGTTGTGGTTGTTCCTTGCTGCGTCAAGCTGAGTGTGTAAGTACCTGTCGCCAAATGTGAAACATCAAGGCTGTGGCGTATTGGCTTGGTCAAGATAGGCTGTCCTGTAAGGGTATAAATACGTGCTGTAGCGGTTTGTGTCAATCCCTTAACATAGAGCTTTTGAGAAACGGGATTGGGATAAATATGCAGTCCCGAAATTTCCGCTGTTGCTACACTAAGTACCGTATTTGCCGTATTGGGAGAGGGTGTGCCTGTTTTAAAACGACCATCTGCTTGGCGTTGCAAGGAATGATTAGCCGCATCTGAAGAAGCATTTTCATTGTACTGAACCGTTTTGCCTAAACCCGTTAACAAGCCCGTGTCGTCTGGATCATCGCTGTCATAGACAACAGCGTCAATGAGGTTGGTGGTAGTGGCAGGGGTATCTGTTGGAAAGTCTGATTTGTTGGCCTGATATAGTGCCACCGCATCAGGGCCGTTTTGAATACCAGAAGACAATAGGGTTATGGATACACCAACAACTCCGCTATCGCCAATGACAAAATAGCCATTGGCATCGGTGCTTTGCCCGTCCAAGTCATACGCAGCATAGCTGGCATCATCGCCGCCGTTAAATAAGACCAGCGCATAGCCGTCTAACGCAAGGTTGGGGGTTGAGGAATAAAGCTCAATAAACTCTGCAGTATCAGCGCCCGGGCTGTCTGGGTCTATTTCATTAATAACTAGGGTTTGGGCGTTTAAGAAGCCCATACCCATAAAAGTAAAGAGGATGTATATAGGTTTCATGATAAAAGTATTTAGGAACCTAAATATAATAAAACCGAAAAAAAAAACAATTGTGCGTGCTACTAGCGCATTTTGGCTATGTATTTGCCTACCATATCAAACTCGATATTGACCAAATCGCCTTTCTGTAATTGGTGAAAAACAGTGTGCTGATACGTGTATGGAATAATGGCCACCCCAAAAGTATGGGCTGTTGAACCCACAACAGTCAAACTGGTGCCGTTCACACAAATAGAGCCTTTTTCAATGGTCATGTTTTTGGAGTCTTCGCTATATGCAAAGCGATACAACCAACTGCCGTCTTGGTCTTCGACACTAGTGCAGGTAGCTACTTCGTCTACATGGCCTTGCACCAAATGCCCGTCTAGTCTATCGCCAAGCCGCATGGCGCGTTCAAGGTTGATTTTATCTCCAACTGCCCATTGCTTAAGTGCGGTTTTGTCCAAGGTTTCCTGTATGGCGGTAACCGTATATTGGTCTCCGTCAATGGCAACTACCGTAAGGCATACGCCGTTGTGTGCCAAACTTTGATCGATTTTGAGTTCGTGGGTGATGTTGCTCGAAAGCGAATAGTGCACATTTCCGCCCTCGCGTTCAATGCGCGTTATGGTACCCATCGTTTCTATAATTCCTGTAAACATAAGCGGTGAATCCTTTACCTTTGCCAAGCAAAAATACACAAAATGCCTGCGTTACCCATTATTGCGATTTCTATTGGTGACCCAAACGGGGTTGGCGTTGAAATTATATTGAAAACATTTCAAAAGAACAGCCTGTTTGAGCAGTGCATTCCTGTGGTATATGCCAACGTAGATTTTGTACAAAAACAACAGCTGCTTTTTAATACGCAAGTTCCTTTGGGCTTAGTGGAGGGAGCGCCTAAACAGGGTGTGTTAAATATTGCTGCAATATGGCAAGACACTCCTGAAGTAGCTTTTGGCAAGCAAACGGCCAAGGCAGGGGTTGCCGCATTTGAGTCGCTGCAAGCTGCTGCTACTGCAGTCCAAAAAGGACAGGCCGATGCACTTGTTACAGCGCCCATTAATAAAGCATCCATAAAGAGTCTTGATTTTCCTTTTGCGGGGCACACACACTATTTGGGTGCGTTGTGGGGCGGCAACGCCTTAATGTTGTTGGCGCATGATGCACTTCGAGTGGCGCTAGTAACAGACCATATTCCGCTGCACAAGGTTACAGCTGCCATAACGGTAGATTTAGTCAAGCAGAAAACAAAACAACTCAGCAAAACACTAGAAGACGATTTCGGCTGTCAAGTGCCTAAAATAGCCCTTCTGGGATTAAATCCACATGCGGGCGATCAAGGGGTTATTGGCAACGAAGATGATGCGGTTTTAAAGCCCGCTATTGCGACCTTAAAAAAAGAAGGGGTTGAGATTTCTGGTCCTTTTGCCGCCGATGGTTTTTTTGGACAGAAAAGCTATCGGAATTTTGATGCGGTTTTATCATGCTATCACGACCAGGGCTTGGTTGGGTTTAAGACCTTGGCATTTGGACAAGGCGTAAACATAACTACTGGGCTGCCTTTTGTGCGTACTTCACCAGATCACGGAACTGCTTTTGATATTGCAGGAAAAGGCGTTGCAAGTCATGTTTCTTTCGCTGCTGCCGTGCAGATGGCCTGCACGATATACAATAACCGTCAAAAGACGGATTAAATAGAGGGCTGTCCCGCCAAATTTTATATATTTGCCGACTGTAATGAGCGATAATAAAAATGTTTTAGCCCCCTTTGTGTTGGCTTTCGCTGGACTAAAAGAAGGAGTTCATCTTTTTAATCGCGATATTACAAACAAGTTCTTTGATGCTTTTGATTATACCGAATTCAGCAGTACTGCGCTTGTTGTTCAGATTGATTTGACCAAAAAAGCCAGCATGCTAGAAGTAGAGTTTACGGTTTCTGGAAACGTTCGAGTTGGTTGCGATTTAACCAACGAGTTGTTTGATTTGCCTTTAAACCCAACACATGAGTTGGTGGTTAAATTTGGTGAGGAATTCAACGATGAAAATGAACATCTGCTGGTACTACCACATGGATCACATCAGTTAGATCTTGCACAGACACTGTTTGAAACCATTGTGTTGGCAGTGCCGCAAAAAAAAGTACATCCCGGTATAGAAAATGGCAGTCTTCAATCTGATTTGTTAGACCGTCTAGATGAATTACATCCTGGTGAAAGCACCAACGAAAATGAAACAACGGATCCCCGGTGGGATGCGTTAAAGAAATTAAAAAAAGACTAAAACAGCTGTTATGGCACATCCTAAACGAAAAATATCCAAAACGCGTCGCGACAAACGCCGTACGCACTACAAGGCCGTAGCGCCTCAAATTGCAACATGTACAACTACTGGTGAAGCTCATCTTTACCACCGTGCACATTGGCATGACGGAAAACTATACTACAGAGGCAAGGTTTTAATTGACAATTCTGTCGAAGCTGAAGCATAGTTTTTAAAGCTAAAAGTAACTAAAGCGCCTTTCGTAAAAGGCGCTTTTTTTGTGCTTTTTTGATAAGTTTTGGCCTTTTTTTGGTCAAAAAGGGTTGTTTTTAACTAATTTTGACCAAAACTTGTAGAATTGTGCTTTTGTACAATTCGGTTTCTATGACTACTAAAACTGCAGCCATAACCGCCGTTGGAGGCTACGTTCCCGAGCATGTGCTCACCAATGCTGATATAGCGCAAATGGTAGATACAAGCGATGAGTGGATTGTCTCGCGCACAGGTATCAAAGAGCGACGCATCCTCAAACCCACTTCATTGGGCACCTCTTTTATGGCCATCAAAGCCGCGCAAAACCTCCTCGACAAAAAAAATCTTGACCCCGCACAAATCGATTTGGTTATAGTAGCTACCGCAACACCTGATATGCCCGTTTCTTCCACCGCGGCCTTTGTCGCTACTGAAATTGGCGCAACAAACGCATTTGCCTATGACCTACAAGGAGCCTGTTCTGGCTTTTTATTTGGTATGTCTGCGGCTTCTTCACACATAAGTTCGGGCCGCTACAGTAAAGTGTTGCTTATTGGTGCAGATACCATGTCGTCTATTATCGACTATACAGACAGAACTACTTGTGTCATCTTTGGAGATGGTGCTGGAGCCGTTTTATTTGAACCCAACGACGAAGGTCTTGGGCTTCAAGACGAAGTGCTTCGCGTTGATGGTAAGGGAAGAACATACTTGAAAATAGAAGCGGGAGGGGCTATGCTGCCTGCATCCAACGAAACAGTGGCTTCAAGGAAACACTATCTAACTCAAGAGGGAAAGCAAGTTTTTAAATTTGCGGTTTCAAATATGAGCAGCGCCATAACAAAAGTACTTGAACGCAATCAGTTGGTAAAAGATGATATCGATTTTGTTGTTGCACATCAAGCAAACAAACGTATATTAGATGCTATATCCAATCATTTAGACCTCAAATCTGATCAGATGTTAATCAATATTGAACGTTACGGAAATACCACAGCAGCGACATTACCACTATTGCTTTGGGATTACGAACACCTTTTAAAGAAAAATCAAAAATTACTATTCACTGCGTTTGGTGGTGGCTTCACTTGGGGAGCTAGCTATTTGACGTGGGCTTACAACTCTTAAAAACAATAACCATGGAATTAAAAGAAATACAAAACCTAATCAAGTTTGTAGCCAAATCTGGGGCAAGTGAAGTAAGCCTCGAAATGGGCGAAATCAAAATTACCATTAAAACAGAAAAGGACGAGGCTGCAGCACCTATGGCTATGATGCCACAAGCAGCACCCGTGGCTATGGCGCCTGCTCCCGTAGCCCCTGAGCCAATTGCTGCCGCAGCAGTTGCGCCAGCTGAAACAGCAGCACCAGCAGCAGATGCTGCGGGCGATACCATTAAATCTCCTATCATCGGGACTTTTTACCGCAAGCCATCTCCCGATAAGCCTAACTTTGTGGAAGTAGGTGATCGTGTAAACGAAGGCGATACGCTTTGTGTGATTGAAGCCATGAAACTCTTCAATGAAATTGAAGCAGAAATGAGCGGAACTATCGTAAAGATTTTGGTTGAAGACTCTACGCCTGTTGAGTTTGACCAACCATTATTTGTTATTGATCCTGCCTAAATCCCGACCTATGTTTAACAAAATTCTAATCGCCAATAGAGGCGAAATAGCACTACGGGTTATCCGAACTTGCCGTGAAATGGGAATCAAAACGGTAGCTGTTTACTCAAAAGCCGATGCCGACAGTTTGCACGTCCGTTTTGCCGATGAAGCCGTTTGTATTGGTCCTGCGCAAAGTAGTGAGTCTTATCTTAAAATACCAAACATCATTGCAGCGGCTGAGATTACCAATGCAGATGCCATCCACCCCGGTTATGGGTTTTTGTCTGAAAATGCCAAATTTTCTAAAATCTGTGAAGAGCACAAAATAAAATTCATTGGCGCTTCTGCACAAATGATTCAGCAAATGGGCGACAAGGCCACCGCAAAAGCAACCATGAAGGCTGCAGGTGTGCCAACAATTCCAGGTTCTGAAGGAATTATCTCAACTTTTGACGAGTGTAAAAAGCTTGCCAAAAAAGCCAAATACCCCGTGATGCTAAAAGCTACTGCTGGTGGTGGTGGAAAAGGCATGCGCGCCGTATGGAAAGAAGAAGATCTTGAAAAGGCTTGGGAAGATGCCCGTCAAGAATCTAAAGCTGCCTTTGGTAACGATGATATGTACCTAGAAAAGCTTATCGAAGAGCCGCGGCATATTGAAATTCAAATTGTTGGTGATGCTTTTGGAAAAGCCTGTCATCTGTCTGAACGTGATTGTTCTGTTCAAAGAAGACACCAAAAATTAACCGAAGAAACCCCTTCGCCATTTATGACCGATAAGCTTCGTAAACAAATGGGAGCTGCAGCTGTTAAGGCGGCAGAATTTATTAAATACGAAGGAGCCGGTACCGTTGAATTTTTGGTTGATAAGCACCGTAATTTTTATTTTATGGAGATGAACACACGTATTCAAGTGGAGCATCCCATTACCGAGCAAGTTATTGACTTTGACTTGATCGCGGAACAAATAAAGGTTGCTGCCGGAATTCCAATTGTGGGAAAAAATTATTTGCCAAAACTCCATTCCATAGAGTGTCGCATCAATGCAGAAGATCCTTACAACGACTTTCGTCCATCTCCGGGTATAATCAAAACACTTCATACTCCTGGCGGTCATGGTGTGCGTTTAGACACCCATGTATATGGCGGGTATATGATACCTCCACATTACGACTCGATGATTGCCAAGCTAATTACCACAGCACAAACGCGTGAGGAAGCCATTAACAAAATGAAACGCGCGTTAGACGAATTTGTTATTGAAGGCGTAAAGACAACTATTCCGTTCCATCGTCAGTTGATGGATCACCCTGACTATGTTGCAGGGAACTATACCACCAAGTTTATGGAGGACTTTGAAATGGAAGATGAGGCCTAGTTAAACTAGCCTTTCACTTCTTTTTTGTTTGGAAGCACCTTAAAGCCCATATTGTAGAGCGTGAAGGCAAATATGTCTGCATATTGCTCAATGGTCTTGTTCACTGGTGTGCCCGCGCCGTGACCCGCATCTGTTTCAATCCGTATCAGTACTGGGTTTTGACCACTTTGATTGGCTTGCAACTGTGCTGCAAACTTAAACGAATGTGCGGGCACTACCCTGTCATCATGATCTCCCGTGGTAACCAAAGTAGCAGGATAAGGCGTGTTCGCGTCAACATTGTGCACGGGTGAATACCCTTTTAAATACGCAAACATTTCAGCAGACTGATCGGCCGTACCGTAATCATAAGACCAGCCAGCGCCAGCAGTAAATGTATGGTATCGCAGCATATCCAAAACCCCAACAGCAGGCAATGCAACTTTAAACAGTTCTGGGCGTTGTGTCATGCACGCACCTACCAGCAAGCCGCCATTTGAACCGCCACGAATGGCGAGGTATTCTGGGCTTGTATACTTGTTTTCAATGAGGTATTCCGCTGCGGCAATAAAATCATCAAACACATTTTGCTTTTTCATTTGTGTTCCCGCATCGTGCCACTCCTTTCCGTATTCTCCTCCTCCACGTAAATTAGGAACGGCATAAATACCCCCTTGCATTAACCAAACGGCATTGGTGATACTAAATGAAGGCGTAAGGCTTATGTTGAATCCGCCATAACCGTATAAAATGGTTGGGTTGTCACCCGTAAGTTCAAGCCCTTTTCTGTAGGTAATCATCATGGGTACTTTTGTCCCGTCCTTAGAGCTATAAAATACCTGCTTGGACTCAAAATCATTTGCGTCAAAGTCAATTTCTGGTGTCCAATATTGACTTGTTTCTCCCGTTTTTGGGTTTAATGCAAAAGAAGAGGATGGCGTGTGATAATTTGAAAAGCTGTAGTACAGTGTTTCTTGATCCATTTTGCCACTAAACCCACCTGCGCTTCCAGCGGCTGGTAGCTTAATTTCTCGTACCAACTTACCGTTATAATCGTATTGGAAAACCTTAGACAAAGCATCAATCATATACTCAGCAAAGAAATAATTACTTCCGTTGCTGATGCTCAATACATTTTCGGTTTCAGGGATTAAGTCCCTCCAATAATTTGGCGTTGGGCGATTGGCATAAGCTGTTACCAATTTTTTGTTGGGAGCATTTAGATTGGTTACCAAAAACAACTTGTCTTCCTCCGTTTCTAACACATAGGTGTCTGAATCTTCGTGGTCTATAATGGTGTTAATCCCAGCCTTTGGGTTTTCCAAGTCCAGCATGAATAGTTTATTTCCAGAAGTGGTATTGGAAGCGCTGATAAACAAATAGTGCTGGTCATCAGAAACATAGCCTCCTATATAGCGGTGCTTTTCTTTGGGGTTGCCGCCAAAAATAACCTCGTCTTGAGCTTGTGGCGTTCCCAGCGTGTGGTAATACAACTTGTGTTGGTCTGTTTTGGCAGAGAGCTCAGAGCCTTCTGGTTTGTCGTATGACGAATAATAAAAACCTTTGTTGCCACGCCAAGAAACCGAGCTAAACTTTACATTAACCAACGTGTCTTCAATTATTTTTTTTGAAGCAGCTTCCATGACAATAATCTTACGCCAATCGGAGCCTCCTTCAGAAATAAGGTACGCCAAGCGGCTGCCATCTTTGGTAAAACGAACGCCGGCTAAGGAAGTAGTGCCGTCCTCAGAAAAGGCATTTGGATCTAAGAAAACTTCTGGAGCAGCTTCTCCTTTTTGACGATACAAAACATAGTGGTTTTGTAGTCCGTCGTTTTTATAGAAATAGGTATAGTCACCCTCAACAAAAGGGGTTGAGCGTTTTTCGTAGTTCCAAAGCTTTGTCAAGGACTCCTCCAGCTCAGACCTATAATCGATCTGGTCTAAGTAGTCAAACGTAACCGCATTTTGGCGTGTTACCCAATCTTCTGTTTCTGCTGAGCGGTCATCTTCTAGCCAGCGATATGGGTCCTCTACAGCTTGTCCAAAAAAGCTATCAATAACAATTTCTTTTTTGGTTTCAGGATACATAATGGTTGTTTTTTTGGCGCAGGAGGAAACCAGCGCTGCGAAAATTAGGAATAAATAAGGGCGCATATTTTTTAATTTTTCCTAAATGTAGAAAAAATTAAATTAAATTATTCGCTGCTAAATATTCCGCAATTTGAACTGTATTGGTAGCAGCACCTTTACGCAAGTTGTCTGCAACGATCCACAAGTTTAAACCATTTTCTTGTGAGGTGTCTTTTCGTAAACGGCCCACAAAAACTTCATCTTTCCCGTGTGCCTGAAGTGGCATGGGGTAGTCATTGTTGTGGATGTCGTCCTGTACCACAACGCCGGGCATTGCAGCAAGTACTTGACGAACCTCGTCTAGTTCGGCAGGCTTACTTAAGCTTAGGTTTACCGATTCGCTATGTCCGCCTACAACAGGTATGCGCACTGCCGTAGCCGTTACCCGAATGTTGGGGTCTAAAATTTTATGCGTTTCGTTTACCAATTTCATTTCCTCCTTGGTGTAATTGTTGTCCAAGAAAACATCACAATGTGGAATGGCGTTGCGGTGAATGGCATGTGGGTAGGCCATTTCGCCTTCTTTGCCTTCGTATTCGTTTTCCAATTGTTGCACTGCCTTAACACCTGTTCCCGTAATGGATTGATAGGTAGAAACAACTACTCTTTCAATCCCGAATGCACGGTGAATGGGCGCTAGTGCCATCACCATCTGAATGGTAGAGCAGTTTGGGTTTGCAATAATTTTATCTGCCGCCGTCAGTTCGTTTGAATTGATTTCAGGAACGATGAGCTTGTGATCGGGATGCATACGCCAGGCCGAAGAGTTATCAATTACCGTACAACCAATGGCAGCAAACTTTGGTGCCCAAGCAAGCGAAGTGTCGCCGCCTGCAGAAAACAAGGCAATATCTGGCTTTAAGGCAACGGCATCCGCTAGGGTAACAACCGTGTAGTCCTTTCCGTTATAGGTCAACTGCTTGCCCGCCGAACGAGCCGAAGCTACAGGTATCAATTCCGTGATGGGAAATTGGCGTTCTGCCAATACTTCTAACATTACATGGCCAACCATACCGGTGGCGCCTACTACTGCTACGCGCATGTGTTTATTTTTGCTGCGAATGTACGGCATATCTGCTTTAAAAAAAGAAGCATGCCGCTGTTTATCAAAAAAATAACAGTTTGTTTGTTTTGTAACTTTTAGGAAATAATCTTCCGCTGTATCCTTTGTGAAAGGCCTGTGATTAATTCGTAAGAAATGGTCCCTGCCGCATTGGCTAGCTCTTCTGCACTGGCATCAGGGCCAATAACGATAACGGTATCGCCCGCCTGACAATCGATATTCGTAACATCTACCATAATCATGTCCATGCACACGTTTCCAAGGATGCTTGCTTGTTGTCCATTAATCATCACATAGCCCTTACCGTTTCCGTAGATTCTGCCAATTCCATCAGCATGACCCAACGGCAGTGTTGCTGTTTTGGTTTTGGCCTTTGCTACAAAAGCACGGTTGTAGCCTAAGGTATCGCCTTCTTCAAGAATATGGATTTGAGAAATCACCGTCCGCAACCTAAGTACCGGTTTGAGCTGAACGTCAACACTTGGATGATTCCCATAGCCATAAAGGCTAATGCCCGTGCGTACCATATTGTATTGTGACTCCGGAAAACGCAAGACCCCCGAGGTATTCAACACATGAAAGGTTGTTTTGGGATGCACAGAGCTAAAAATAGCCACAATTTCTGAAAAGGTTTTTAGTTGTTTTTTGGTGAATGCATTTTCGCCTTCATCGTCAGAAGCAGCCAAGTGAGAATATACCCCTTGAAGCAACAACCACAGGGCGTTGTCTTTAAAAAGTGCTAACAGGGCCGTGGCGTCTTTTGGGTCAAACCCCAACCGATTAAGCCCGGTGTTAAATTTTAAATGTACGGGGTAATGGCTGACATTTGATTCCTTTATTTTTGATAAGAGCGCATCCAAAATACGCTGTCCATAAACGCTTGGTTCAAGCTTGTATTCAATCAGTGCGTCGAGGTTTGGCAGCTGTGGATGGAGCACCAAAATAGGTGTGGTTATGCCTGCTTTGCGAAGGGCTACGCCTTCATGCACATAGGCAACACCTAAATAATCAACCCCTTGAGCGACCAAACATTTTGCAATCTCAACGGCATCACTACCATAACCAAAAGCCTTCACGACAGCGAGCAGTTTGGTATTAGCTGACAATTGATTTCGTAAGAAAGTATAATTGTGCCTTAAGTTGGGCAGGTGGATTTCAAGAACGGTTTCGCTCATATTGCCTTAGGCGTTTTTGCTTTTTTTTGGTGTCACCGTTTCGGAAGTGACATTCATTTTACGTACTTTTTCACGAACCATAAGTTTGTGAAATGCAGCCCTACTCAAAGGTTCGTATTCTTCGGTTTCGCCCAGCATCACAAGACTGTCGTTTTCTCCTTTGCGAAAACTGTGATGGGCCAATTGACCCGTTCTAGTGCATATCGCATGCACTTTGGTTACGTATTCGGCAGTAGCCATCAAATTTGGCATGGGACCAAAAGGGTTCCCTTTAAAATCCATGTCTAGCCCCGCAACAATTACCCGAATCCCGCGATTGGCTAAATCGTTACAAACCCGGACAATCTCATCGTCAAAAAACTGGGCTTCGTCTATTCCCACCACGTCGCAGTTATCTGCCAATAGGCTAATATTGGCTGCAGCAGGAACGGCTGTGGAAATAATTTCGTTTGCATCATGAGAAACAACCTTATCGGTTCCGTACCGATTATCAACCTCAGGTTTAAAAATCGCTACGTTTAAGTTGGCAAACGTTGCGCGTTTTAATCGGCGGATAAGTTCCTCGGTTTTACCAGAAAACATAGAGCCCGTGATGACCTCAATCCAGCCATACGATTCGTTTTTGTGCCCTGTGTTTTCGAGAAACATATTATCCAACTGTTTTCAAACGCTTTAGTGCGTAAGTACCATTCAAAAGTATTAAATTTAGGCAGCCAAAATTATGGAAGAAGAAAAAGTTTTAAAAAGTACTGCCGAAAAGGCCTTAATGAGCCTTGCGCATGAAATCTTGCGTAAGCGAAATCGCATGTCGCTTTCAGATATCCACGACAAAGCAGCGGCTATTATGGCCATCGGTGAGGCAAAAACAGAAACGCAAGAAGCACCAGCGGAAATAGCGGAAACACCTTCTGCCCTTGAAGATGTTTTGCATCAACCCGTTACTGAAATTGCTTTTGAAACGGTGCGTGTAGATTTTGCCGAAAAACTTTTTGAGGGAAGCAATGCCGATTTTCAGCGCATCATGTCCATGTTAAATTCAAAAGAAAACAAAGCGGAAGCAATATCCTTTATTGAGCAACAAGTGCGGCCCGATTACGATTGGAGCGATAAAGAAAGTGATGTTGCTGCGTTTATCGCGCATATTTCGCAACTTTACGAAGCGTAGCACTCCTTAATAAAAAACAAGGTTTGGAAAAAAACACAACACAGCACGAAAGGGAAGGCCTCTGGTTGGTCCCCACACCCATTGGAAACTTGGGCGATATTACGCTACGCGCATTAGAAGTATTGGGAGCTGCTAACCTTATTTTGGCTGAAGATACGCGGACCACTGCCAAGCTACTTAAGCACTACGACATAGACACGCCAATGCGGTCTTTTCACATGCATAACGAACACAAATCCGTGCCCAGAATCGTTTCAGAATTAACCGCTGGTGGGTGTATTGCCTTGGTTTCTGATGCCGGTAGTCCAGGCGTTTCGGATCCAGGGTTTTTATTGGTTCGCGCGTGTCTGGCTGCTGATATTCACGTTGAGGCACTGCCCGGAGCTACGGCACTAATCCCTGCATTAACACTAAGCGGACTCCCCAGTGATCGCTTTGTATTTGAAGGATTTTTGCCCCCAAAAAAAGGACGACAAAAGCGCCTATCGGCTTTGACTGAAGAAACACGCACTATAGTGCTGTATGAATCCCCGCACCGAATCCTAAAAACGCTTGGCCAACTTGCCGAGCAGCTTGGAGAAAATCGTGGGGCAACAGCCTCAAGAGAGCTAACAAAAAAGTTTGAAGAAACCGTTCGCGGCTCATTAAAAACACTCATAGACCATTTTACACAGACCCCGCCCAAAGGTGAGTTTGTAATAGTGGTAGAAGGATTATCGTAATGCATTGGAATATAAAGGACACGCCCTCTCAAGAAACCATAGCACATCTAATCGAGTGCTTGGGTGTTGATGCTGTTGTTGCACAACTGCTTGCACAACGAGGTATCACCACATTTGAAGAGGCAAGAACTTTTTTTAGACCCCATATTGGGCAACTCCACGATCCCTTTTTGATGCAAGACATGGACAAGGCTGTGGCAAGACTGCAACAGGCTATTGACCAAAAAGAGGCCGTCATGGTTTATGGCGACTATGACGTAGATGGAACCACCTCGGTGAGCTTACTGACGCATTTTTTGCGTAGCCAAGGCCTTGATGTCACGCCCTATATTCCAGACCGCTATGCCGAAGGCTATGGACTATCAAAAAAAGGAATAGACACGGCAAAAGCAGCCAATATAAAATTTATGATCGCCTTGGATTGTGGCGTAAAAGCCATCGAGCAAGTGGCATATGCAAAAACATTGGGCATTGAGCTTATTATTTGCGACCACCATACACCTGGCGATGCGCTCCCAGATGCCTTGGCTGTTTTGGATCCAAAACGAAGCGATTGCGCCTATCCGTTTAAAGAACTTTGCGGTTGTGGTGTGGGTTTTAAACTCATGCAAGGATTGTTACAGCAACAAGGGAAGGAAGTAAATGAGATTATTGCCTATTTGGATTTTGTTGCGGTTGCCATTGCAGCAGATATCGTTCCTATGGTTGGCGAAAACAGGGCCCTTGCATTTTTGGGGCTTCAACAACTCAACACCCATCCAAGACCCGGCCTAAAAACACTTATGCGCGATAAGCCAACGGGGCAAATTATTTCGGATGTAGTTTTTGGTATGGCGCCTAGAATCAATGCTGCTGGACGCATGAAGCACGGACTTGATGCTGTTGAATTGCTGCTTTCAGCATCAGATGAAGAAGCCAAAAAACGAGCGCAAGAAGTCGAAACATACAACACTTCTCGTCGCGAAGTAGAACAAGAAATTACCAAAGAGGCCTTGGCACAAATAGTAGCAAATGAAGAAGAAAACAATGTGACTAATGTAGTTTATGCACCGCATTGGCATAAAGGGGTAATTGGCATCGTTGCTTCAAGGCTTATTGAGACCTATTATCGGCCAACCTTGGTGTTTACTAGGTCTGGTGAAGGAGTTTTAGCCGCGTCTGCCCGCTCGGTTCGTGGCTTTGATGTATATAAGGCAATCGATGCCTGCCGTGCGCATATCATTCAATTTGGTGGGCATAAATACGCAGCTGGGGTCACCATAAAGGAAGAAAACTACGAGGCCTTTAAGGCCGCTTTTGAGGCGCAAGTAAATCGAACGATAACAGCGGCACAAAAGGAACAATCCCTTGATATTGACGTTGCGCTACCCTTTGCTTCCATCACGCCTAAGCTATTGCGCATCCTAAAGCAAATGGAGCCCTTTGGCCCTGAAAACAGAAGTCCTGTATTTTATACAGAAGGGGTTGTGGATAGCGGATATGCGAAATTGGTCGGACAAGACAAAAGCCATCTTAAAGCAAGATTCGTTCAAGAATCCAGTTCACCCATAGATGCGATAGGCTTTGGGCTTGGTGAAAAAATGGAATTGCTCAAAAAAGAAACACCCCTCCGCATTGCCTACGCTGTAGAAGAAAACGTATGGCAAGGAAATATAAGCGTTCAGCTTCGACTAAAAGACATTGAATAAAAAAAACCCTCAGCATTGCTGAGGGTTTTGATATATAATAATTCGTACTAAGCTAGAAGCGATACGTTAAACCAATAGACCAAGTTCTTAAGTAACCAGGATCAACACGATTGCTTGTGTCGATTCCTCTCCAGACATTACTAGTCCCTGAGACATAATTATTTGTTGTCATTTCTTCAATATAAAGCGTATCGAAGAGGTTATACACAGATATTCTAGCCTGAAGGGTATTAAACTCCGTAGGAATATCAAGGGTAAATGACATATCAACTAATGTATGAGATGGTAACTTAACTGTCCCCATATTATTTGGTGAATCAAAGGCGCTGTCAGAAAAATTAACTCTAGAATACAAGTCGGCATAATGATTTGCTGAAACATCAAGACGAGCAGATTCACTTAAACGATACATTAGCTCAAAGCCTCCTGTTGTTTGAGCTGCATCACCAACTTTAACGCCATCTAAATATGAAACGTCTCCTTGAGAAATGGTCTGCCCTGCTTCATTAAACGTTCTTGATTTAACATTTGAAGCATACTCCCAATCTCCAAGAGATAAGTATCCCTTAAGCATAATATCATTTGATGGGCGGTAGAAAAGTTGTGCTTCAACTCCTCTGTGAACTTGAGAAATAGGGTCAGACTGTGAATAGCTTTGAATTACATTATTGCTGTCATAGTCTGTGCTTGAAATAATTCTGTTATCCCATTTTGTTGAATACACATCAATGATGGCTTTAAATGGGCCTTTTTCATAACTGTATCCAAACTCAATGCCTGTAATTTCTTGATTTTTACCACCAGCAACATTTAAGTTGTTTGAGTAACGGATATTATCAAATAGGTCATCGTGGAATGGCTGACGGTCGTAGAATCCAAAGTTAGCGTAAACCTTAGCGTTTTCAGAAACATCTTTAGACGCTCCTAATTTCACATTAAACCCATTATTTGTGACTTTTTCTGCTTTTCCTAAATCAAACATAAAGTCTTCTTTTAAATGTGATTGAGAAGAAAATGAACCCTGAAAATATGCCGAATAATCGTCTCCTTTGTATTCAATCTGGCCAAACAATCCTGCGTAATTTATATTTTCTTCATAATCGTATGAAATGGCGTAATCTGATCGATCTCCTTTAGGAAAGTCGAAAACAGCATCCCATGGATTATATCCGTACGTCTTTGTTGCCCCTCTATAAGAACTAAGTCCTAAAAAGTCAGTAGGAGTTCTTAAGTGAATTCCATTATAAAAACGAACATCAACTCCTAAATTATATGAAAGTCTGTCAGAAATATTCGCATTGTAATTTGAAACTGCACCATACCAGTTGTGCGCATTAACAGAAGCTTTTACAATACCTTCGCTAGTACCCGCTGCATTTGCCGTTTTAATTGCATCATAATCAACAAGCCCTTGAGGAGTATAATAAAAATCCCCCTCTTGATAAGCAAATCCCCCACGTCCATGAGAACCATAAAGAACGGTTGATAATGTCCTGTTTTCATCAATAGTCCAGTCCCAGCTTAAATTATAGATGGGTTTGTGGTAAAAATTTCTTCCTCCAGGGTATATTTCGCCATTTCTAATACCTCCCCAGTCAGCATATTCGTTTCCTGAAGATAAGTATGTAGCCATTGACTCTCCTCCGCCTGAACCATGCCATTGAGGCGCACCCGTAATAAACATATTAAAGATATTGTTGTCGTTTGGTTTATAGCCAACTGAAAAATAATAAGTCTGTCCTTGCCCTTTAGAAAATTGCTGATAGCCATCTCCGCTCCAATGACCAAGTAGCATAGAAAACGCCCACCCTTTATCATTAAGACCTGTAGACAGGTACAAAGAGTTTTTGAAATAATTATTATGACCTATCATAGATTTGTAAAATCCACCTGCTTTAGAGTCAACCGTTTTTGTAACAATATTTACGGTTCCTCCAACAGATGAAATTGCAAGCTTAGAAGACCCCAAGCCTCGTTGTATTTCAACTTGTTCTGCAATATCAATCATACCACTCCAGTTAGACCAGTACATTTTGCCGTCCTCAACACCATTAATTGGCTGTCCATTAATTAAAAACGCAGTGTTTGTTTGGTCAAAACCCCTTAGGTACATAGAGCCATCTCCAAATCCTGCTCCCCTATTAACTTGAACAGATGGAGTTGATCTCATAACTTCAATTAAATCAAAGGCCCCTCCCTTTCGTTCAATTTCCTGTGCGGTAATATTACTAACGGCAATAGGCGTAACCCTATCCTTTGCCAAGTCAATAATTCCACTCATCACTACAACTTCATCTAGCTCGCTAACCAAGATAGAATCTGTTTCCTGTGTTTGCTGTGCAAAAACAAGTGTAGTTGCTAAAGCAGCAAGTACTGTTAATCGTTTTTTCATTTTGTTAGTTTTTAAGTTTCTGCTAATATGCAAACACTTTAGCATTCTAACGTTAGCACCGTGTTAAAGAATTTTAACATTTTATTAACTTTTGTAACGCGCAAGAAGTTGGGCAGTAGAGCTATCGTGTTTTACGGGGCTTGAAGTATCCATCTCGTCTAAAATAACCGTTGCTAATTGCTTGCCCAGCTCAACACCCCACTGGTCATAACTAAAGATATTCCACACCACACCTTCCACAAAAATCTTGTGCTCATACATGGCCACAAGTGCGCCAAGTGTTTTTGGTGTTAGCTTATCTATAAGAAGCGTGGTCGTAGGCTTATTGCCCGTAAAAATTTTAAACGGCACCAATTTTTCTAAGGCCTCGCCAGAAAATCCTTTTGCAGATAATTCTTCCCGAACTTGCGCTTCGGTTTTGCCGCTCATTAAGGCTTCGGTTTGCGCAAAAAAGTTAGCCATCAGCTTGTCGTGGTGGTCTTTGTTTCCGTGAAGTGCGTCAACAAACCCAATAAAATGCGCTGGAATTAATTTGGTTCCTTGGTGCATCAATTGAAAAAAGGCGTGTTGTGAATTGGTCCCAGGTTCGCCCCAAATGATGTTGCCTGTGTTGTAGCTAACAGCTTTTCCTGTTCTGTCTACTGATTTGCCGTTACTCTCCATGATGCCCTGTTGCAAATAGGCGGGTAACCGGTTCAAATATTGGGTATAAGGAATTACCGCTTCTGATTGTGCCCCTAAAAAATTGTTATACCACACGGTCAGCAAGGCCAACATAACGGGGATGTTCTCTTCAAATGGCGTCGTTGCAAAGTGTTCGTCCATATCATTGGCGCCATCAAGGAGGGCTTCAAAATTGTCGGGGCCAACAGCCAAAGCAACGGAAAGGCCAACCGCGCTCCAAAGTGAAAAACGACCGCCTACCCAATCATTCATCGGGAATACATTTTCGGGCTGAATGCCAAAAGCGGCTATAGCCGCAAGGTTTGTCGATACCGCCACAAAATGATCGCCTACAGCTGCAGTGCCCAAGGCATCTACGAGCCACTGTTTAGCCGTAGTCGCATTGGTAAGGGTTTCTTGAGTGCTAAAGGTTTTAGACACCACAACAAAAAGGGTTGTTGCAGGATTTACCTTTTTAAGTACTTCCATCACATGGTCACCATCAACATTTGACATAAAGTGTACGTTGAGGTGGTTTTTATAATATGCCAAGGCCTCTGTAATCATGGCAGGGCCCAAATCAGAGCCGCCTATACCGATATTAACTACATCCGTAAAGGCTTGACCCGTACTGCTTTTTCGTTCTCCAGCAATAACCGCATTGGTAAATGCTCTAATTTTTGATCTAACGGCATATACTTCTGGCACCACGTTTTCGCCTTCCACGCGGATATCGGCATGTTCTTTTGCCCTAAGTGCCGTATGCAAAACCGCACGGCCTTCTGTTTGATTGATGGTTTCTCCAGAAAAATAGGCCTTTCGGGCATCTTCTAGGCCTACCTCCTTTGCCAATCCTAACAAGGCCGCTTGAATGTCTTTATCGATGTGGTTTTTCGAATAATCCACAAAAAAGGAATCCCAAGCAATAGAAAATTGTGCCGCACGACTTGCGTCATCTGCAAAATAATGTTGCAGTGTTTTAGGATCTTTTGCAAGCTGCGCAAGCTTGTTCCAACTCTTAGTTGTTGTTGGGTTGGTTTTCGGGAGTGACATATGTTATTGATGTTTCTGAATTATAAAACGTAATGCAATCTAAGGTTTCTTTTAAGGGCTGCATATAGACCATATACTTTTCTTTCAGTTTGGGTTCAATAGGCTTGGCTTCGGGGAGTTTTTGTCTAAAGGGATCTACTTGTTTGCCATGCTTCCAAAACCGATAACAAACGTGCGGACCTGAAGTGTACCCTGTCATGCCAACTGTACCAATAAGGTCGCCTTGCTTTACTTGCTGCCCTTTACGCACCTTTCGTTTTTTCATGTGCAAATATTGCGTTTTGTAAGTGCCGTTGTGACGGATGGTTACATAATTTCCGTTCCCTCGGGTATAGCCTGCAGCTACGACGGTTCCGCTAGCAGTGGCGCGAATGGGGGTGCCTACTGGTGCGGCAAAGTCAGTGCCGTAGTGTGGCTTGGTGCGTCCGTAATAGGAAATGCGACGCCGTTTATTATACCTTGATGAAATACGTGAAAACTGCACAGGCGCTTGCAAAAAGGCACGGCGTAGATTCTTCCCATTTTCGTCAAAAAATTCCGTGATGCCGCGTTCCGCATCAGATTCAAATTCAATGGCGTAATACGGTTTTTTTCGGTGCTCAAAATAAGCTGCATGAATGCGGTTTAACCCCACATAAATGGAATCGTCTACATATTTTTGAGTGTATACTATTTTAAAACGATCGCCTTTTTCCAAACGAAAAAAATCAATGCTCCACGCATAAATATCTGACAAGTCATAAGCCAATAAGGGGCTTAATCTTTGTGCTTCTAAGGTCTCTGACAAGGAGCTCGTAATAACGCCTTGTGCTTCAAAAGTTCGGATCGTAACCTCCTTTTTTTCCTTTTTTGCAAAGACAGAATCTTTTAAGTTTACCACCACATAGTCCAGCATGGACGGTTGATAAATAAACGCCACGGGGGAGGACAATGAATCTTTAGAAAATAAAAAAGTATAGGGCCTTTTGGGCTTGATTTTTCTAAAGTTGTACGTCTTTTTGACCTTACTGTTGATGTTATAAATGTCGGTGTAACTAAAGCCATTTTCTAGAAAGATGTCTGCAAAAGTATCCCCTCTTTGGACCGTGTCTCGAACTACTTCAAGGTCGTTAAGTTTATATCCATAAGCAAAAACATCCGGCTCGGGAGGTGCAACAGGCGTTGCATCGGCTTTATCCGACGAGCAACTACAACCCATGGTTAAGGCAGCAATAAAAACAAAAAGAAAACTATTCCTCAACAACAATTTCAAATGGGTTTTTTAATCCTTTAAAGGCATCTAAATCTGCGGTGATGCTTCCAACGCTCAAGTCGGCTTGCAAGCGCAACGGAATTTTATTGTCGTCGCTGCTTACCCAAAGGGTAATGCTCTCACTGCTTCTGAACACGCGCCCAGATTGTACATAGGGACGGAATTTTAATGTTTTGACCTTACCAAATTTTGTCTTAATGGTTTCTCGGCCTAAAAACTTGAATTTGAAGGCGTAGTTTTCCGCATCAAAAAACAAATTCACAACAACAAATTCATCTTTTTTAATGGTATCAACGTCTAGGTGCTTTCGCAAATAATAAACGAAAGAAATCAAATCTTGAACTTCTGGGTCAGTACTGTAAATCCCTGTAGTTTCTTTTTTAAGATCGATAACTGTAGCCAGCTTCTTCTCGTGGTCAAAATCAATGGTGAGGTGTTTTTTATAGCCTCCTTCATTGATGTTGCGAATGAAGTGCAGCGGACGATTGTCTTTTTTTGTGAAATAAGAACTGTAATAATCGTCAACCTTGAAAAATAAACGGGCTAAACCCGTTGTACGACCAATGCCCCTCGCGTACAAAGCAGGCTGGCCGTTCCATGCTGCTTCTGTTAACTCTAGGGTTGCATAACTTGCGTTAAAAATGCCGTAGTGGATTCTAAATTTAAACCATTCGCCTGCTTTAAAGGCTGGTTTAATTGGCGCTTTTGCAATAATGGGGGTGCTGCTTTGGAGCGGTGTCGTTTCTTGTGCGAAAAGGGGTAGCGCGTAAGTGAACAAACCCACCCATAGCCATATCTGAAACTTCATAGTAGCAAAAATACGTAAAAGCATTTATCTTAAATTTAAAATTGCCATCCAATATTAACATGAAACAAAAGCCTGCCAAATTGCGGGCTATATGCAGCGGTAAGCTCTAGGGGGCCTGCAAAAGTTTCCAATCCATATGCCATCCCTGCGCTGTAATAGTCAATGCCGCTTTTCCATTGTCCCGTTTTGAAGATATCATCGCTTACAATCCCTGCATTTAGCATCATTTTGAGGTGATGATTTGGGGTAAACTCATAGTCAACTGTGGTTTCCGCTTTAACAAAACTATTGCCCACTGCATACTGTTGCGGCAAACCAATAAACGTTTGGTAGTTCAACACAGGAGCGTTCCCATATCCGCCAAAAGCATAATCAAAAGCAGAAGATGTGGCATCTCCAACCGTGAAGCCTCCAGACGTGCTAAACATGAGTGTATATTTTGAGTCTAAAGGGAGGGTGGCGCCCATATTGGCTTTTGCAATCAAAAATGGAGTGAAATTAATGTCTTCACGCGATGAATTTTCACTAAAATAATAGTTGATATCCCCGTCAAAAAATCCGCCTTTTTTGGGATAGAATTTATCGTCTCTTGTGTCTACTTTCAAATAGCCTAGCGCACTGTAATAATCGGCGTTGTCGGCATATAAAAAACGGTTGGTTTGCGTGTCAAATATATTTGTTTTAAACACATTGTGTTGATGTGCTAGTCCAACTCCCAATACCACTTCTTCCCTAAAAAGGGTTTGTGCATACCACGTATTTGTCTGTACCAAAACCCGTGTGTTTGTTGGAGTGCTAAAAGCAAATTGATCTGTGTTTAGTGATACTGGAGCCGCGGTGTCAAACTGATGCTGCTTGGCGCTTAAGCCAACAGACCAAAACTCACCCTTGTCTATAAAATAAGATAAGGCGTACTGAAAATATGCCCCCAGCATGATGTCCAAAGAGAACTCATCATTTTTTAGAAATGCGTGTTTTTTGGTAAGGTTTACCAAGGCCAAGGCCCCTACCAATTTATCATAATGCAAACTCCCACGAAAAAGGGTTGTGTGTTTTGTTTCAGGAGGGGTCATTTTAAGTACTTCTTTTCCGTTTTCGGTTTTAAGGGTATAACGAAAGGCATCAAAGTTTTGGGTAGCAGCAAGATTTGACATGCCCTCCTTTAATTTTCGGAAAGAATAGGTGTTTTTCGATTTTAACCTCAATTTACCTAGTAAATAATTGGCTTTATAGTTTGGTGTGGTGCCAACCAAAAGCCGGTCAAGTTGAAAAGAGGGAGGTATTTCCTTTTGTTCCTTACCCCTTGGTTGCTGATTTTTAGCCAAAACCTGCAGTTGTGGTCTTGCCTTTTGTCCTGCCAAAACCCCTTGCGCCATAATCTCTTTTTGGTTGTCAAAAGATAATATGTTAAAATCGTCCAGTTCTGGTCTTATGTAAATTTGCGTTTTTGCTTTTTTGGAGGCCATTTGCTTTTGGGTTTGAAAGCTAGCAATACGTGACAGTACTTCCGATAGGGTTGAGGTTTCATCCGTGCTGCTAATATTTGTTTGTACATCAACGCCAATAATCACATCCATGCCTTTCGAAAGCATTTCATCAATTGGATAATTGTCCACAATGCCACCATCAATAAGCATGCGGTCTTCAACTTGTACTGGCGAAAAAAGCGTGGGCAAAGCACTACTGGCGTTTACGGCAAGAGGTAAGTATCCTTTATCTAACACGGTCTTCTCTCCCGTATTGATGTCTGTTGCCACGCAGTAGAAAGGTATGGGTAACTTACTAAAATCTTGAGTGTTGCGTTGTTCGTGCATCAGTTGTACAAACATGTCATAGACATGTTGCCCTTTAGAAAGCGAAAGTGGAAATTGAATCCGTCCCTTAACTATGGGAAGTGTTATCGCATAGCGTGAAGCGTCCTCTTTTGCGTCAAAGGACATGACGTCTCGATCAAATTTATCGTTTATGACATCGGTAAGATTAGTGGTCGCTAACATTTTTTCCAGTTGGCTGGCCGTATACCCACAAGCGTATAATCCTCCCACAATAGCGCCCATGCTGGTTCCGCCGATATAATCAATACGGACGCCTGCGCGCTCAATCTCTTTCAAAACACCAACATGTGCAATGCCTTTGGCACCGCCGCCGCTTAGGATTAAGCCTACTTTAAGATCTTGCTGTGCCTGGGCACTAATGAGCATTGAAAAAAAGAAAAAAAGAAGTGCTTTATGGTTTTTCATTCTGTAGGTGTTCATAGATTTTCTTGGCCAGAGTGGGTCCAATGATTTGGGATAGTTCTTCTGTTTTTGCTGCCTTAATGCGCTTCACAGATTTGAATTTCTTTAAAAGGGTGGTTGCTGTTTTCTCGCCAACTCCAGGGATGGATTCCAAAACAGAGCTGATGGCGCCCTTGCTGCGTTTGTTTCGGTGTAGTCTGATGCCAAAACGGTGGGCTTCGTTACGTAATTGCTGTACAATACGAAGGGTCTCAGACCGCTTGTCCAAATAAAGCGGAATGGGATCGTCGGGGAAATAGAGTTCTTCCAAGCGTTTGGCAATGCCCAAAATAGCTACTTTGCCTCTTATGCCCAACACATCAAAACTTTTAAGCGCTGCGCTGAGTTGCCCTTTGCCTCCATCAATAACCACCAGTTGTGGGAGGGCTTCGCCTTCACTTAGCAGACGTTTATATCTGCGATAAACAACCTCCTCCATAGAAGCAAAATCATCTGGGCCAACAACGGTTTTAATGCCGTAGTGGCGGTATTCTTTCTTGCTTGGTTTGCCATTTCGAAATACCACACATGCAGCCACGGGGTCACTGCCCTGAATATTGGAGTTGTCAAAACACTCAATATGCAATGGGGGTACTTGCAAGCGCAAATCGCGTTGCATTTGCGCCATAATCCGTTGGCTGTGTTGCTCTGGGTCTGTGAGCTTTATTTGTTTGAGTTGTTCCAAACGACTGTGTTTGGCGTTGCGCAATGACAGGTTAATCAATTGCTTTTTTTCTCCAATTTTAGGCACGGTAACGGTGACCGTTTCACCTAAATCGATATCAAATGGAAGTAGTATTTCTTTGGATAACGAATCAAATCTTCTTCGCAATTCCACTACAGCCACACGCAGTAACTCCTCATCAGACTCGTCCAGTTTTTTCTTTATGGTCATGCTGTGAAAACGCACTATTGAACCATAGGCCACCTGTAAAAAATTAACAAAAGCAGTCGCCTCATCTGAAACAATGGTACAGACGTCTACGGCGTCTATTTTTGCGCTTACCACAGCAGACTTGGATTGGTACTGCGACAAGGCTTCCATTTTTAACTTAATTTTTTGGGCATGCTCAAATTGCAAGGTCTTTGAGGCGGCAAGCATTTCTTTTTTAAATGCGTTGTTCACCTGCTTGAACTTTCCTTGTAAAATGGCACGGATGTTTTCAATGGATTCGTTGTAGTGTGTGGTGGTTTGCTCGCCCACACAAGCCCCCAAGCAATTTCCAATGTGGTATTCCAAGCACACCTTATATTTTTCGCTGGCAATATTTTCTTGACACAAATCGTAGTGACAAGTGCGTAACGGGTAAAGCTCGTTGATTAACTCAAGGAGCACGCGAACCGTTTTGCCGTTGGTAAATGGGCCGTAATATTCCGAGCCGTCTTGGATTACTTTCCGGGTGGCAAAAACACGCGGATACCGCTCTTTTTTAATGCAAATCCAAGGGTATGTTTTGTCGTCACGCAATAAGATATTATACTTTGGTTGATGTTCTTTTATTAGCGTATTTTCTAAAATCAGGGCGTCAGACTCGGTAGGAACAACAATATGCTTAAGCGATTCAATGGCATTGACCAGATTTCGGGTTTTGCGCGAATCCACTTTTTTTCTGAAATAGGACGACACCCGCTTTTTAAGGTCCTTTGCTTTGCCCACGTAGATAATTTCACCTGCTGTATTGTAATATTGATACACGCCAGGCTCGTTTGGTAACGAAGCCACTTGTTGTTTTAAGCTGAACTGGGTCATGGTTACTAAAGTACAAAAACTTGCGTCTAAACCTGTATATTTATGCATGGCCAAAAAGCGCGATTTACGACAACTGTTCCGCAATAAACGTTCCAAGCTTTCTTCACAAGAGCTTTCCAAAGCCAGTATTCGAATTTTCGAACAAATTAGAACCGACAAACTAATCGAAGGAAATTTGGTTATGCTTTATATGTCAAGTCAAAACCACCAAGAACTTCCTACAGACACGTTATTTTCATTGTCAGATCATTATAATGTTTGTGTGCCTAAGGTCATAAATAAAAACGGCGTTATGGAAGCTGTTATGTGGAACAAAAACATGCCCACCAAAACAAATGAATGGGGCATCAAAGAGCCGTTGTCGGATGCTTATATAGCACCTGAAAATATCGACACTGTTGTGGTTCCCTTATTGTGTTTTGATACGGCAGGAAATCGTGTTGGGTTTGGAAAAGGCTACTACGATAGGTTTCTTGAGCGTTGTTCCAAAGAAGTTAAAACCATTGGACTGTCTTATTTTGAGCCTGTCGATAAAATAACAGATGTTGAAGCCACAGACGTACCTTTAGATGTGGTCGTAACGCCAAAAAGAATATATCGCTTTTAATCAGCTGCCTTTCGCTGTTGCAATAATAACAATACGACACCAACACTGATGGCGCTGTCGGCAATATTAAAAACGGGCTCAAAGAAAGTAAACTGATTGCCGCCCACAATAGGCAACCAACTTGGCCAGGTCCATGTAAACATGGGAAACTGAAACATATCCACCACATGACCAAACATAAGCGGTGCATAACCGCCTTCTTCTGGTAAGAAAGTTGCCAATTGGTTGTAAGTTGTTTCTGAAAAGAGAACTCCGTAAAAAACCGAATCAATAATGTTGCCCAAAGCTCCGGCAAAAATTAAGCCAACAGCAATCAATTGCACCTTTGGTGCTTTTGCTTTAACAGCACGCGAAAGCCAAATCCCTATCCCAGTTACGGCCAATAATCTAAAAATGCTCAATAAGAGTTTTGCGGTGTCTTCCGAAATAAATGGAAGGAAGTCACTGAGGCTAGCGCCCCAAGCCATGCCTTTATTTTCAACAAACAGCAATCGGAACCATCCCCAATCAACAATGGGGGCGCTGCCGTAATAGGTCAAGCTATAATTGAGTTTAATATAGACTTTTAGGGCTTGATCTGCGGCAAGAATAGCTAAAACAATCCAAGAAAGTTTTCGAAGCGTCATGGTTTAACGCTGCATGTTTTTAGCCTCAATGCTTAATGTTGCGTGAGGAACAAGCTTTAGGCGTTCCGGGCTAATCAATTTCCCCGTTACGCGGCAAACACCATAGGTCTTGTTTTCAATACGGATTAAGGCGTTTTTTAAATCGCGAATAAACTTTTCTTGTCTGATGGCAAGCTGGGTGTTGGCTTCTTTTGACATGGTTTCTGACCCCTCTTCAAATGCTTTAAAGGTGGGAGACGTGTCATCTGTTCCATTGTTGCCGTCGTTCATATAGGCACTGCGAATGAGATCCAAGTCTTTTTTAGCCTTGGCAATTTTTTCTTCGATAATTTTTTTAAACTCTTGTAGCGCTTCGTCGCTGTAATTATTAGATTTTTCCATAATTGCTAAATTATTTCGATTTGACCATGTTTACGTTGGTTTCTAATGAATCAAAGGATATTGGAATGCTAGCCTCTAATTCATCTTTTACTAAGGTAATACTTGTTGCTAAAATTTCGTGTTGAATATACGTTTTGTTTTGTTTTAAAACAGCTGCCAAAGCATCATTTTCTCGTAGCGTAAGTGATATGGTATCTGTAACATCAAAGCCGAGGTCTTTGCGTATGTTCTGCAAGCGGTTTACTAGCTCACGCGCCATGCCTTCCAATTGCAACGATTCATTCATTTGAATGTCAAGGGCAACTGTCACCCCTTGTTCCGATGCCACAAGCCAACCCGAAACGTCTTTTGACGAGATAACCACGTCGTCAGCTGCAAGGGTAATTTCTTTGCCACCGAGGTTTAATTTCAATGTCCCTTCTTTTTCAAGTGTTTGCACTTGGGTGTCGCTCAATGCTTGTATGGCTTGTGCGACCAACTTCATGTCTTTACCAAACCTTGGGCCCAGTGTTTTAAAGTTGGGCTTAACTTCTTTTACCAGTATAGACGAAGTGTCATCGAGCAATTCAACTTGCTTCACGTTAACTTCTGATGCTATCAGGCTTGAAATGGCGGCTACTTGCTGACGCTCAAGATCATCTAAAACAGGAATCATGATACGCTGAAGCGGTTGTCTTACCTTGATTTTTTCACGTTTGCGCAAGGACAGCACCAGCGAAGTGATTTTTTGCGCGCGTTGCATTTTTTGTTCCAATGCTGGATTAATAAACGCATTATTTGACTTTGGATAATACGCCAAGTGAACCGATGAAGCGGTCTCTTGTTGGGTAATGCTGTTCAAGTCTTGATAAAGCCTGTCAGCGTAGAAAGGAGCTACAGGCGCCATAAGTTTTGCAACACTCATCAGGCATTCATAAAGCGTTTGATAAGCGGCTATTTTATCTGCCTCATATGAGCCTTTCCAAAAACGTCGGCGGCACAAACGCACATACCAGTTACTCAAATCTTCTGTGACAAAATGTGAAATGGCGCGGCAAGCCCTTGTGGGCTCATAAGCGTCAAAATGGTTGGTTGTGTTTTGAATTAACGTATGCAACTCTGACAAAATCCACTGATCAATTTCTGGTCGTTCTTGGCGTGGAATGGCTGCTTCTTCAAATTTAAATCCATCGATGTTGGCATAAAGACTAAAAAACGCATAGGTGTTGTAAAGCGTGCCGAAAAATTTGCGCTTTACCTCCTCAATTCCTGCAACATCAAACTTTAGGTTATCCCAAGGATTTGCATTGCTGATCATATACCAACGCGTAGCATCAGGGCCATATGTCTTTAAGGTTTCAAAAGGGTCAACGGCATTGCCAAGACGCTTGGACATTTTTTGTCCGTTTTTGTCCAATACCAAACCATTAGAAACAACGTTTTTGTAAGCTACAGAATCAAAAACCAATGTGGCGATGGTGTGTAAGGTATAAAACCATCCGCGCGTTTGATCTACGCCTTCTGCGATATAATCTGCAGGGAAAGCACCTCCGTCATCTACTTTTTCTTTGTTTTCAAAAGGGTAATGCCACTGCGCATAGGGCATGGCTCCAGAATCAAACCAAACATCGATAAGGTCAGACTCGCGATACATGGGTTTTCCTGATTCGCTTAGTAAGACCAAGTCATCAACTGTGTCTTTGTGTAAATCCACTTTGTCGTAATTACTGTCAGACATATCGCCGCCCGCAAAACCTTCAAATGGATTTTTAATCATAAGCCCAGCGGCAACAGCCTCGTCAACGGCTTCTTTAAGCTCTTGAATTGACCCAATAACTCGGGTTTCGTCTCCTTCTGTTGTGCGCCAAATGGGTAATGGTATGCCCCAAAAGCGTGATCGTGATAGGTTCCAGTCGTTGGCATTGGCAAGCCAATTCCCAAAACGGCCTTCGCCTGTTTTGGCAGGTTTCCACTGAATGGTTTTGTTCAATCCCACCATACGGTCTTTGTGTCCTTGGACTTTTATAAACCACGAGTCTAGAGGATAGTAAAGTACAGGAGCATCCGTACGCCAACAGTGTGGATAACTGTGTACATACTTTTCAACCTTAAAGGCTTTATTTTCTTCTTTCAGGCGAATAGCAATCGCTACGTCTACTGACTTTTCTGGCGCCTCACCTTCTGGATAAAATTCGTTTTTGATAAACTTCCCGCCAACCAAGCCGACTTCTGCTCTGAATTTTCCTTGAAGGTCAACAAGAGGTACTGGATTTTCGTTTTCGTCTAAAATCAAAAGTGGTGGAATAGGTGGTGTAGCTTCTTTGGCTACTTTGGCATCGTCTGCCCCAAAAGTGGGAGCCGTGTGAACAATTCCCGTGCCGTCTTCGGTGGTTACAAAATCTCCAGTAATAATGCGGAAGGCGTCTTGCGCATTTTCATAAGGCAAAGGTGACTGATTCCACAACTGCTTGTAGCGAATGCCTACTAAATCTGCCCCTTTAATTTGTTGCGTAACAAGAAATGGGATGGTCTTGTCCCCTTGGGAATATGCGTTGAGTGCCGCTTGGTTTTCTGCCTGTACATATTTCTTTCCAAACTGCTTTGAGATAAGCTTTTCGGCAAGCAAAACACGAATGGGTTCAAAAGTATATTGATTGAATGTATTTACTACCGCATAACTGATTTTCGGACCTACCGTCAGTGCGGTGTTGGAAGGGAGCGTCCAAGGCGTTGTTGTCCATGCCAATACGTGCAAAGGAGTGTCGCCGCGCAAGGCCGCTGGAAGCGTATCGTCAATGGTTTCAAACTGAGCCGTTACAGAAGTATCGCTTACATCTCGGTAACATCCCGGCTGATTTAATTCGTGAGAAGACAGTCCTGTTCCGGCCATGGGAGAATACGGCTGGATGGTGTAGCCCTTGTAGATCAACCCTTTTTTATAGAGCGTTGACAATAACCACCATACCGATTCCATGTATTTTGAAGTGTAGGTGATATACGGATCTTCCATGTCTACCCAATACCCCATTTTTTTGGTGAGATCGTTCCATACATCCGTGTAGCGCATAACCGCTTCGCGGCAGGCGTCGTTGTATTCGGAAATACTGATGGTTTTCCCTATGTCTTCTTTCGTAATGCCCAACTCTTTTTCAACGCCAAGCTCAACGGGTAAGCCATGTGTGTCCCAGCCTGCTTTTCGCTTGACTTGGAAACCTTGTTGGGTTTTATAGCGACAAAAAATGTCTTTTAGTGCACGTGCCAAAACGTGGTGAATCCCTGGTAGCCCATTTGCAGAAGGTGGGCCTTCATAAAACACAAATGGAGGGCGTCCTTCTCTTGTAGAAACACTTGCCTCAAAGGTTAGGTGCGCTTCCCAAAAAGAAGCAATTTCTTCCGCTGTTGCGGGCAAATCAAGATGTGAATAGGTAGGAAACAAAATTTCTTGCTCAAATTATGCTTGCGAAAGTAACCATTTTAGGGCAAAAAATGATGCTTTACAGGTTTCTAGTCATTACAATTGATAACGTAAAACCAACTTTAGGCTTCTGCCTGGTACAGAAATCCCAGAAGCAAATTCTCTATAATGGGTGTCAAAAAGGTTAAATACCCCACCCGACAAATTAAAAGATGTATTGATGGGATAGGCAAACTGGAGGTCAAAACGATGCCATGCGGGTGTTCCTGCATAAGAGCCGTCTGCAAGAAGTGGTGTTTCTTCCAAACCGTCTTCTCCCCACGGGCTATACGTATTTGGATGTTTGGCTTTTGCAAAATTCCATTCCAGTCCTAACGTTCCTTTCTTCAGTGTTAAATCAAGCTTTTGGACGGTAAATAATGGGCTTATAGACGGAAGGTTTCCGCTAAGGTTATTGCCGTCACCTTTTGTTAATGTCAGTGCACCTGAATATTGCAGTTTAGAAGAAATTTGCCATTGGACTTGTGTGCTAAAACCATAAACACGAACCCGGCCAAGATTGGTGTTTGACACAATTTGAACTTCTTCTCCAGAAAACATAATGGTGTCCGTTTTCAGCGTAGATGAATCGTCATGAATATGATACGTGCCTCGAGCTATATAATCGTAAATGTTAGCGTAATAGCCGTTGAGTTCAAAAAAAGATCCGTCTTTCCAAAGGCGCTTAATTCCAACCTCACCACTAACAATATATTCAGGGCTAAGGCTCATGTTTGGCACGGTCAAAACGCCATTGTGTTCGCGTGTTTTGCCCAGGTCATCAATGTTTGGAGATCTAAAGCCTGTTGATATCAGTGCCTTCAACTGCCAATTGGCATTGGGCTGATGCGTGTATCCTAAAGTTACGTTTGAAGCCCCGTTTTTTTGATTGACGTGTGCTAATCGCGCATCTATGAGCGCTTGCTCTGTCCAGGAAGCGTCTAGCTCTGTGAAGGTGTGCCGACCGCCAAAAGCCAATGTACTATTTGGATTGATGTCGTACCTAAAATCTATATAAGCAGCAAAAGTCGTGTAGGTACTTCCGCCACTTGGGTAGCGGGTCGCTATTGGGGTCTTTGGAGTAAGGCCAACTATTTGATTCCCGTCAACAGCAAGCGTTTGGCTAAAAGCAGTCGATTGTACCTCATTATGCGTAAGCTCTAATCCGTATGACCAATCAAACCCCTTGGCGAAACTAGCCTTAAAGTCGGCGTTAAGGCTGTAAACAGAAAGGTTTTCGCGCTGTGTATGTCTGTCTAGGCTGCTGAATTTTCTTTTGATGCGAGACTCTTCTAAAAATTGCGCAGCAGCAATAATTTTTCCGGACTGTAACCATGTACGGGTTCCAATAAAGTTTATTTGGGGAGAAATGAGCCATCTTTTTTGGGGCCCATATTCCCAACGGGCAAAGCGCAATTCCCCGTCTTGCTTTTCGGTAAGCTTGTCAAACCTTGGAATATTTCCAGAATTTGATCCTTGCAAATTAAGGGTGAATTTGATACCTGTATCGCTGTGATAGACCCATTTTTGTAAAAGGTCTACTTGTTCATACCCAGAGTTCCGCTGCTTGTTTGGGTTGCTATTTGGGGTTGGGGTTGGGGTATAGTTCGACGCTGTGTTTTCTGAATACGCCGCTACCTTTCCCCAGTTATCGTAACCGTGTAAGCGACTTTTTCCCATAACGATGTCTCCAAAATGCGCATAAGAAACATATTGAAGCATGGCCCATTTAGAGGCGCTGTATTCAAACAAAGCCGATTGTTTACTTGTGTTTTGGTTAAAATCGAAGGAGGAGGAACCAGAAAAGCTTGTTTTCTTGTTTTGATTAATTAGTGGGGTTCGTGTATAGAAGTGAATAACTCCGCCTAAGGCATCGGATCCATAACCAACGGAAGATGGTCCAAAGATAACTTCTGCCCGTTCTAAACTCAAAGGATCTACGCTAAGTGCATTGTGGAGGTGCCCTGAACGAAAGATCGCATTGTTCATCCGCACGCCATCAACAACTAAAAGCACTCGGTTTGCTTCAAACCCTCGCAAGACGGGACTCCCGCCGCCACCTTGTGATTGCTGCACGCGTACACCTGGGATTTTACGCAATAAAACGGCCGTATTTTCAGGGCTTTGCTTTTCAATTTCAGCTTTGGCAACAATTCCGATTTGTTGTGCCAAACGTTTCTTTTTGGTGCTGGCTCTTGCAACCGATAAGACAATTTCTCCCAGCTGCTCAGCGTCTGGTGTCATCCAAATAATTTGAGCTGATTTGATTTGATTTTTGGACAGCGTATATGGTAAATATCCTATGTGAGAAAATGAAATAAGGGCATTGTCAGCAAAGGCATCGAGCTTGGCTGATCCATCAAAGTCTGTTGTTTCAAAATGAGCACCGTCCTGATCTACAATTGTAACACTAGGAAGCACTTCTAATGTTACTACGTCCTTAACTAAAACCTGCTGCGCAAAACCACAACAGCAGATAAAAAGGGATACGCTAATCGTTAAAAACCTCATATAAAATATCTAATGATTTCGGCGGTCTAAATGACTGCACATGTAATTGGTAATAACGCATAAGCAAGCGCAATAAGCGTCTTCTTTGGTCAGCATTGGTCGAAATCTTATCAATCTTATCAAATTTCGTACCTAAGTAGCTTTTTAACATTTCTATTTCCTGTCCTGATACACATTCCTTGCCGCGTGCTTGAGCGGCAAACTGTCCGTTTTCAAGATCAAAATAGGGCTGTGCTATATGGGTCATGTCTGGATAGAAGCCTAGGTATTTGGTAAGTTGTATGAGTATAAACACATGGGCGTTGGCAATTTGCGCGCGTGTGTCAATCCATATTAGGGCATGTTCTAAAAAACGATAAAGGGATTGATTTTCTTCCGCTTCTTTTAATACGGAACGGAAAACTTCGGCGAGAAAAATACAAATACTAGACTTGACAACGTCGGTTGAAATTGTAGCGTAAGGGTGTATGATTTTGGCTGATTTCAAGATGGGAAGTCGTGTACTTTTTGGTGTGCTAGACAATAGTTCAAGCTGTGTCAACGGCTGGAACATGCCCATTGAAAGGGATTTGTTTTTCTTTTTTGAACGTGCTCCTTTGACCACAAAAGATTGCAGGCCAGAGCGTTCCGTGTAGCAATGAAGCATGACGCTGGTTTCTCCATACTTTGTGGTATGTAATACAATTGCGTTTGTCGAGCCTTCCATTAATTGATAACCATAAGCTTTTTAACAGCGCTGTCAAGTCCGTCTTTGGAGGTTATAAAAATAAGGTATACACCACTACGAACGCGTGCGCCTGAAAAGGAGCGCAGATTCCAACTAATACTGCCGCCTTCACTAGTGGTGTCATAAACCAAGTTACCGGCGATATCTGTTATTTTTACCCGCGTCTTTTGCTGCAACCCCCGAATAACAACATTCCCTAAAAAGTTAGGTCGCACTGGGTTTGGGAAAACATTTGCGTCAGACAAGCTTTCAGATTCAGCATAAGCATCCCCTTGAAAAGAAACCATGCCGTTAAGTGTTCCGAAATAAACCTCCCCAGACACCTCATTTATCCCAATTGTTTTCACAGATGAGGTTGGAAGCGGGCTGTTTTCCTTAGTAAAGTGTTGTAAAATTTGACTGCCGTCAGGAGAAATTAAAAACACGCCAGAGCTTGTTGTGCTAATCCATTTTTGATTGTTGCCATCTACCTCAATGTCAGATATAAATTGTCCGCTTAATAGTTCTCGCAAGTTTCCACCATCGGAAATGACGACAGAACGTAATTGGGTGTCCTCTTCAAAGAATCGATTCGGCGCATATAGGACCGCAAGGCCATCCTTAGTACCCACCCACAGGCGGTTGTCTTTGTCTAAACGTATGCTGCGTATATCATCTGATGGCAGCCCCATGTCTCCACCCATGATGCGTTTCATTTGTGGAGGAGATTGCGAAATATCAACACCGATAAGTCCACTATTTACACCTCCAAAAAATAAAATCTTATTATTGTAAAACTCTAAATTTGAATAGCCTGCTTCTTGTTTATAATCCAAAACGACGTCCGATAAGTCATATGCCGTCCATTGCCCTGATGGGGTTCTTTTTTTAAGCCCTTTTTGCACAAAGCTGGTCAAAGACCATACGTTTCCGCTGTCATCAACCAACGCATCGCGAACGCGAATGCTTATATAATTCGCGCCATCAAATGTTAGACTTTCCAAGCCACTATTGGTTTGATTCCAAAGTGCTGTTGGCATGTTGTCTTCTAGGGCAACTATTCCTCCATGATAGGAACAAACATAGAACGTTCCTATTTCAGCTGGATGAGCCACCACGCGAACAAATGAGTCTGCATTAAACAATTGGTTGTTGGGGATGTTTTCCCACTGCTTGTCGACATAACGGCTTAAGCCATATTTTTCTAAAGGATAGGGGTTATAAAACAAATTATAATCCCCATGGGCAATCCAGAGCTCATCCTGTAAATTCTCAATATCAAAAATGTTGTTTAACAGTGGGCCTTGTGGGCTGATTAAATCGAAATTAGTGTCATTAACGTAACGTAGAAGTCCTTCGCTGGAAGTGCCTATCCACTTCTGGCCATTTAGGCTAATTGCAAAATTAAAGGTGTTGGGTTTTACCCCATCTAAATCCCCTACGGTTTGGGTTCTGACAAAAGATTTATCCGTGTCATAAACTCGGTTTGAAACCGTTATCAGTACACCGTTCTCATGCGGAGAAACGTTTTTTAATACGCCTGGAAAGGTTGCTTTTTTTTGAACCGTATTCCCCAATTGAAAAAAGGAAAGGGAGCTGCCCTCGTCTTTTGCTGCATACAAACTGCTGTCTTGAACCCACAAGGAAGCCCAATTGCCAGCTGCTAACTGATCCCATGACGAAAACTCCAACTTATTTGGGTTTGCTTGGGGCGTTTTAAATAAGCCTTGTTCGGTAGCTGCATACAGCACGTTTTCAAAAACGAAAACTTGATTGACTTTTATGCTGCTGCTTGTCGGTCCAAAATAATACGTGTCGCCAAATTCGAGCGTTTCAGGATTAACTTCTACAATACCAAAGCCTGTAGCTACGTATGCGCTATTATCTACTAGTTGTATATGATTAATCTGCTTTTTTTCAGCGGAAATTATATTGCTCCGCGTGATCCCGCTTTCAAATATTATTTCCTTGGTATTGATATCGATTTGTGCAAGTAAGCCATTTTCATGTCCGACTAAAATTACGTTTTCATAGGTTGCTAGCGCAGAAATGTTGTCTCCTGAAAGGCCTTCAACTGTAGTGATGGTTTCAGATATGCCTTGTGAGCTGTCAACTAGTAAAAGGACGTTTTCGGCAGCCGTAACTATCGTTTGGTTGCTTACAGTGCCAACGGAAATATTATTATAGGAATAATACGACTCCCAAGCGTTGGTTTGACCCCAAACCACCAGTGGACCTGTAAGCAGCAAACAGGCGATATATTTTTGAAGGGTTGGTTTCATTATTTGTTAAACGAGTAAAAAGCTGATGTCGTATATCAAACCACGCCTTGTGCCAGCATGGCGTCGGCAACCTTAACAAACCCTGCTATGTTAGCCCCCTTTTCATAATTAATGCCTTCTTTTCCTTTACCATAAGAAGCACAGGCTTGGTGAATGTCTTTCATGATGTGTTGTAAGCGCTGATCAACCTCATCGCGTGTCCAGCTGTAGCGGAGGGAGTTTTGTGCCATTTCAAGACCCGAAACTGCCACACCTCCTGCATTGGATGCCTTTCCTGGGGCATATAGGACATTGTTGCTGTGAAAGTGTAAAATAGCATCAGGTGTTGAAGGCATATTAGCGCCTTCGCTCACACAATAGCAGCCATTGGAAATTAGGGTTTTGGCATCTGCTGCGTCAAGCTCATTTTGTGTGGCACAGGGCATGGCAATGTCACAGGGAACACCCCATGGTTTTTCACCTTTGTGAAAACTAGCTTTGGGATACTGTTCCGCGTATTTGTCAATGCGTTGTCGACTCACGTTTTTAAGTTGCATGATAAAGGCCAACTTGTCTTCATCAATCCCCTCAGGGTCGTGAATAAATCCAGAAGAATCTGACATGGTCAAAACCTTTGCCCCAAGCTGAATGGCTTTTTCTGCTGCATATTGTGCCACATTTCCAGAACCAGATATCACTATTTTTTTACCTTCAAAAGAAGCGCCTCTTGTTTCCAGCATGTTTTGTGCAAAATATACCGCACCATATCCTGTTGCCTCAGGACGAATAAGCGAGCCACCCCAAGAAATGCCTTTGCCTGTAAGCACACCCGTAAATTCATTTTTTAAACGCTTGTACTGACCAAACATATAGCCTATTTCTCTGCCGCCAACGCCAATATCCCCGGCTGGAATGTCTCTGTTAGGGCCGATGTGGCGAAAAAGTTCAGTCATAAAACTTTGGCAAAAGCGCATTAGCTCAGCGTCTGATTTGCCTTTTGGGTTAAAATCAGCGCCTCCTTTTCCACCTCCCATGGGAAGTGTAGTCAAGGCATTTTTAAATACTTGCTCAAAAGCTAAAAACTTTAAAATGCTAAGGTTAACAGACTCATGAAACCGCAACCCACCTTTGTATGGGCCAATGGCTGAATTCATTTCAATACGATATCCTCTGTTTACACGGATTTCTCCGCTATCATCAATCCATGGCACACGAAACATAACCACACGTTCAGGTTCTGCCATGCGCATCAGGATGTTTTTTCCGTGATAAATATCGTTTGCAACAATGTAGGGTATAACCGTTTGCGCTACTTCAGAAACGGCCTGCATAAACTCAGGCTCATTGGTGTTGCGTTGGCTTACTTCCATTAAAAAATTATTGATGATTTTTTGCATAGTCGTCGATTTGAAACCTAAATGTATGTATAATTTTATTTAACTCAAGGCTTGAGCTAAGTCGGCAATCAAATCTTCGCTGTCTTCAATGCCAACACTAAGGCGAATCAGACCGTCGGTAACCCCTGTTTTTTCGCGTTTTTCTTTTGGAATAGAGGCGTGCGTCATGCTTGCTGGGTGTCCCGCTAAGCTTTCCACACCGCCCAAAGACTCTGCCAGTGTAAATACTTGAAAGGACGACACGATAGCTACTGCTTTTTCAAGGCTATTGTCTTTATGTACAAAAGAAATCATGCCACCAAAATCATCCATTTGTGCTTTGGCAACTTCATGGTTGGGGTGGTCTTTAAGTCCTGGCCAATACACTTTTGAAACCTCAGGGTGACTTTCTAAAAACATCGCTACTGCACGGCCGTTTTCACAATGTCGCTGCATGCGTACATGAAGGGTTTTGATTCCTCGTAATACCAAAAATGCGTCCATTGGGCCTGGTACGGCGCCGCTGGCATTTTGAATAAATGCTAAACGGTCGGCCAAATCCGCATCATTGACAACCAATGCGCCCAAAACAACGTCGCTGTGTCCGCCCAGATATTTGGTAGCAGAGTGCATGACAATATCAGCACCTAATTCCAATGGGCGTTGTAAGTAGGGTGACGCAAAGGTGTTGTCAACAGCTAGTAAAAGCTTGTGTGCCTTAGCTAGTGCTGCCATGGCCTTAATATCAATGACTTGCATCAATGGGTTGGTGGGGGTTTCTACCCATAGCAATTTGGTGTTTGCGTTAATATGCTTTTCAACTACTTCCATATCCCCCATTGGAACAAAATGAAAAGTAATGCCATAAGCAGCAAACATTTTATCAAAAATCCGATAGGTACCGCCATACAAATCGTTTGTTGAAACGACCTCGTCGCCAGGTTTTAAAAGTTTTATTACCGCATCAATAGCGGCCATCCCTGAAGCAAAAGCAAGTGCATGAGCGCCTGACTCAATATTGGCAAGTGAGGCCTCCAGTGCAGTCCGTGTTGGGTTGTGTGATCGGCTATATTCGTAACCAAGGTGAGTTCCCGGCTTTTCTTGCGCATAGGTAGATGTAAAATAAACAGGGGGCATAACGGAGCCATAGGCCTTGTCGGGCTGTTGACCGCCGTGAATGGTTCGGGAGTTGAAGTGTAGTTTCTTTTTTGCCATGGCTATATTTTGAACAAATTTACCTGTTGTATCATTAGCAAACAAAAGTATGGCTGTTATTGTTATCGTTTCAGGATACTGTTCATTTTGTCTTGAAACAAAACGAACCAAAAATTCAAGGCGATTTTAAGGAAATTTTTGAGATACCTCAAAACCGCTGATAAATTTATCGCTTCATGCTTTTTTGTGCTACAAAAGCAATTACGCTTGATTTACAGCTATTTCTAAAAATCGTCGGCCTGTCCAAAAATTATTTTTATAATAGCACTCCGTTTGGTTGGAAATGTAAATCTTTAAAACTCCTCTTGCCTTTTTCTATTGCCTAAAAAATGGTTGAAATTGGCCCATATTTAGTTTATTTACTCACCTTTGCATCATTATGAAAAACACCTTTCTTTATCTTTCAACTTGTTCTACCTGTGTGCGTATCATCAAATCTTTGGGCATAGAAGACGCGGATTTTTTACAAAACCTAAAAGAACAGATGGCAACTCCAGCGCAATTGGCCTTTTTACATAACTACACCAACAGTTATGAGCAGCTGATAAACAAGCGTGGGCGTGTCTATGCTCAAATGAAACGTGAAGGAACTGTGTTTTCAGAAGCGGTATATAAAGCATTGCTTGAAAAAGAGTACAGCTGCCTTAAGCGACCCATCCTTATTTGGAACAACAGCGTGTTTTTGGGCAATTCGAAAGCTACCGTTGCGGCAATGAAAACTGCACTTGATGGATAAGCGAACGCTAGCGCTTCTGGCGGCTTTTGGGGCAACAACCATCTACGGACTAAGCCACACCATTGCCAAAGAGGTGATGCCCGCGTATATTCAAGGGTTTGGTTTTGTGCAAGTGCGTCTTCTGGGGGCGGCTATTTTGTTTTGGTTGGTAAGCCTGTTTATTCCACAACAAAAAATTGATCGTGCTGATTTTCCAAAGATGCTGCTTTGTGCGCTTTTTGGTATGGTCATAAACATGCTTTGCTTTTTTAAGGGAATTGAGCTTTCAACGCCCATTAACAGTGCGGTGCTTATTACCATTACCCCCATACTGGTGTTTGTGTTTTCGGCAATTCTCATAAAAGAGCGGCTTTTACTTCCAAGAGTCATTGGAGTAATATTAGGCTTTGTCGGGGCTTTGGTTTTAATTGTTTTTGGCAATGAAATTCGTCAAGATGCCCCCAATATTCCTTTGGGAAATGCGCTTTTTGTAATTAACGCAACTTGTTTCGCACTGTATCTGGTTCTAGTAAAGTCTTTATCCGCAAAGTACACGACCGTACATTTACTAAAGTGGTTGTTTTTGTTTGGTTTTATAATGGCACTGCCCATAAGTTATCCTGAATTTAGCCAAGTTTCTTGGGCAACCCTGCCTTTTGAAGCCGTTTGGCGTTTTGCGTTTGTCGTGATAGGAACAACTTTTATGACTTACCTGCTCAATGTGTATGCACTCAAGCAGCTAAAAGCAAGTACGATTGGGGTGTTTACCTATTTGCAACCGTTGATTGGTATTGGATATGCGATTCTAGTAGGTGCAGATGCGCTAACAGCTTATAAGCTTGGCGCTGGTGGGGTAGTATTGCTTGGTGTTTATTTGGTGACCAAGCGGTATCAAACAAAAAGCTAATAGGCTTTTTCTTCGCCTCTGATAATGTTTATCACGGTTCGGATAATAATCTTTATGTCAAGTGCAAAAGACCAGTGTCTGATATAAAAAATGTCGTATTTGATGCGATTTATAATATCTAAGTCTTCTATAATTTCACCTCTAAACCCACGCATTTGAGCCATGCCTGTTATTCCTGGCTTAACAGAGTGGCGTAGTTGAAAAGAATCAACCTGCTTTTCATAATTTTTGTTGTGTATTTCCATGTGAGGCCTAGGGCCAACTACTGACATGTCTCCCTTTAAAACATTAAAAAACTGCGGTAACTCATCTATGCTTGTTTTTCTAATAAAACGTCCTATTCTGGTAATGCGTAAGTCATCTCTCTGGGCTTGATTTTTATTGCTGTTAATTGTCATAGACCTAAATTTATAACAACGGAAGAGTTTGTTCCCAAGCCCATTTCTGTCCTGAATAAAGAAGACCGAGCCTTTTGACTCTAAGCGAATTAATAATCCAATAAGCGGAACTGCCCAAGATAGAATTAATAGAATAACAAGGCTGGAAAAAAAGATATCAAATCCCCTTTTAATGGCACTGTTAATTCCTTGAAGTAAGGGAGAAAATTGTGTTTTATAAACGGGTATGAAACCAAAATAATCTACTTGATCAGATTTTAAAACATCATCATGAGATGCAAAAGTGAATATTGATGTTTGAAGCAGTGCTATATGCTCCATAATCTTTTTATACCCTTTTTTAGTTATATTTTTTTGATGTGTGAATACTGCTGAAACTTTTTTCTTCTCAAAAAAATCTTTGGTGATATTGACATCGTTATCTAAATCTATCTCTAAAATATTATATCCAATTTGTGGGTTGTTTTGAATGAATGAGGCTATTCCGTGTGTTTCATCGCCCAGTAAAATAACGTTGTCTTTAAATGATTGTTTATTTTTCCGCAACGATCTTATTAAAGAAAAAAAGAGAAACCGATACCCTAATTGGGTTATCAGTATCAATGCTATTAAAAGGACATCTTCAATTTTAGGGGTGCGAGAAAAAAGAGAAACCGATATCACTTCTGTAAATACAAAAAGTGTAACCAGATGACTTAATAAACGAAGTGTCAAACGAAGAAATCGGTCTGCTCGCCTTAAGATATAAATGGAAAAATATATTCCCAAAACCAGCCATATAAACACAAAAGCCAGTAAACGCATTACAGAGAATCCTGTAATACTGTGCAACAACAAAGCCAAGTCGCTGTTTAGTTTGTATGCCAAAAAAACAGCACTTCCAACATCAAGGAAAATTGTAGTTAGTAGAAAAAAAGCAAAGGTAAAACGTTTACTCATGCACTATAGGTTGGTAAAACGAGAACGGATTTTAGGGCTTCTTATTGTACTTTATTAATTTTTAAAAGTCGTGAAATCTCTATGTTCCATTTTATTTAATTCCTCTTGGCTTAAAGACTTAAAGTAATCATAGGTGCGCCGCATCCCTTCCGCTCTACCCACTTTTGGTTCCCAGCCTAGAATTTCTTTGGCTTTGGTAATGTCTGGCTTTCGCTGTAGTGGGTCGTTTTTAGGCAGTTCCTTAAACACTATTTTTTGATCTGTCCCCGTAAGGGCTATTATCTCTTGGGCGAAATCTAAAATGGTAATTTCATCCGGGTTTCCAATGTTTACTGGCAGGTGATAATCGCTCATGAGTAAGCGATAAATCCCCTCGATTTCGTCTTCCACAAAGCAAAAGGATCGGGTTTGTAAGCCATCACCAAAAACGGTCAGGTCTTCTCCTCTCAGCGCTTGCCCCATAAAGGCAGGAATAACACGACCATCGTTTAGGCGCATTCTAGGGCCATAGGTGTTGAAAATACGTATGATGCGTGTGTCTACTCCGTGATAGCGGTGATAGGCCATGGTAATGGACTCTAAATATCTTTTTGCCTCATCGTAGACACCCCGCGGACCAATGGTGTTCACATTGCCAAAATAATCTTCGGTTTGTGGGTGAACGAGGGGATCGCCATAAATTTCAGACGTAGAAGCCACTAAAATACGGGCATTTTTTGCTCTTGCTAATCCCAATACGTTATGCGTGCCAAGCGCGCCAACCTTAAGTGTTTGTATGGGAATTTTTAAATAATCTATGGGGCTTGCAGGAGAGGCAAAATGAAGGATATAATCCAAGTCGCCTTCAATTACTATATGCTCACACACATCGTGATTGATAAAACGAAAGTTGGGATTGTCCTCTAAATGGGCAATATTAGACATGGAACCTGTAATCAAGTTGTCCATACCGATTACTGCCATATTATTTGCCAACAGCTTATCGCATAAATGTGATCCTAAAAATCCTGCGGCGCCTGTTATTAGTGCTGTTTTCATCGACCTATAGAATAATATGCAAACCCAAGCGCATTCATTTCTTTGGGGCTGTAAATATTACGACCATCAAAAATAAGGTGGTTTTTTAGGGCTGTTTTTAACCCTTCAAAATCTGGATTTCTAAAAGCGTGCCACTCTGTGCAAATCAGTAAAACATCTGCGCCTTGAGCAGCTTCCATCATGCTTGAGGCAAAGTCAATGCTATCGCCCAATTTCGCTTTTACGTTATCCATCGCCTCTGGGTCAAAGGCAGTAACAGCTGCGCCTGCGCCAAGCAGTTTATCAATCATATACAAGGCAGGAGCTTCGCGAATATCGTCCGTATCGGGCTTAAATGCCAATCCCCAAACGGCGATATTTTTTCCTTTTAAGTTACCTTCAAAATGTTGCTGCATTTTGGGAAACAAAATTGTTTTTTGTTTTTCGTTTACTTCAATAACGCTGTCCAAAATAGCAAAGTGATGCGCTTCATCTTTTCCGGATTTATGCAGTGCTTTTACATCCTTTGGAAAACATGAGCCGCCATAGCCAATGCCAGGGAACAAAAAACGCTTTCCAATACGCGCGTCAAGACCCATGCCCATACGGACATCATCTACATTTGCACCAACTTTTTCGCAATAGTTGGCGATTTCATTCATATACGTAATCTTCGTTGCTAAAAAAGCATTCGCTGCATATTTGGTAAGCTCTGCCGACTTGATATCCATAAATACAATGGGGTTACCCGTACGCACAAAGGTCGCATAAAGCTTTTCCATGGTTTTCTGGGCTCTTTCTGACTCCACGCCCACCACAATTCTGTCTGGTTTCATAAAGTCCTCCACGGCAAAGCCTTCACGTAAAAATTCTGGATTGGACACCACATCAAAAGGAATATCCGTTTTGGATTGTAATGCCCCTTTTACTTTTTCCCCAGTACCAACAGGGACGGTGCTTTTTCCAACAATAATTTTATACGCTTTCATTAAGTCGCCAATTTGGTTGGCAACGCCCAGCACATAAGATAAATCTGCCGAGCCATCTTCGTCTTCTGGCGTAGGAAGGGCCAAGAAAATAACATCCCCGTGATCAACGCCTACTTCAAGGTCTGTTGAAAAATGAAGTCTGCCCGCCTTTATGTTGCGTTCAAAATAGGTTTCCAGATGCGGCTCGTAAATAGGCACTTCCCCGTTTTGCATTTTTTCAACTTTTTTCTTGTCAATATCAATACACAATACATCATTGCCAGCTTCTGCCAAACAAGTACCTGTGACTAAGCCTACATAGCCGGTGCCGATTACGGTTATTTTCATTTTGTGCTTTTGGTTATTAAACTTAAATATTTATTATTGATTATAGACCAATTGAATTTTTCCTCAACTTTTATTTTATTGTTTAAGACAAAGTCTTCATGATTGCTTTTTGATATTGACTCTACGTAATTTTTAACATCACTAGAGCTCTTAAAATAAAATGCGTCTTGACCTAAAATATGTTTATTAAAATTGTTGTCGTGAGCTATGATTAAAGTATTAGACCCCATTGCTTCAATTAATGAAGGGTTGGTTCCCCCAACTGAATGACCATGAAAGTAAATGTTTGAATAATATCTCAAATTGTTTAAAACTTCTATACCGTAAATTCCACCAATAAATTTGATTCTGTGATCTGATTTATATTTATTGGACAGGTAAATACCAAACTTATTAGCTTCATGCTTCCCTATCACCAAAAAAGGCATTTTTGAATTTGAACTATGAAACCCGTCAAGAATTTCTTCTATGTTGTTTTCTGGCTCGATTCTAGCAATTAACATGTTATAGGCAAAAGTATTTACTCCATATTTTTTGATGATGCTTTTATTTGGGTTATCAAAAACATTCGCCCCATAAGCAATGTAATTTGATTCTTTACCATATTTTGACTTCAAATACTCCTTAATTCCAATAGAATCAGCTATTAAGTGATCACTACTTTTCACGGCTAATTTTTCAGCATAAAGTAAAAATTTTTGAACAGACTTTGAGTACTTTGATCTTTTCCACTCCAAACCATCCATGTTAGTAATGATAAGAGATGATTTAGGTAAGAGCCTATGCCATATTGAACTGCTTGTATAGCCTAATTGTAATATAATATCAAATTTTCTTTTTCTAGAATCTAAAATGCAATTAAAATCATAAATAAACTGTCCTATCGCACCTAACCTCTTTCCAGGATCCTTTTTGTGAATAATTTCTACCCCTTTAAAAATTTTATTTTTAAAGGGGTGTTCACTCGAGTTGTAAACCACTGCCTCATGCCCTTGCTTAACAAGATACAAGGAAAAATACTCGGCAAATTGTTCAAATCCACCATGAAAGTTTGGGATACCTCTCGTTCCTAAAATTGCTATTTTCACAAACTAAACGCTAATAGATTCATTAATAATTATTGTTTTTATATCGGATAACTGAATGTTATTGTACTTCGTTTATTGCTTAAATATCTCTAGAGGGCTTTTGCAGGTTAACCAACTATTCCAATAATTTTTTTTATGGTGCTAAAGTATAGAATATCGCTATTGGTTTATACAATAATAAAACTTTTAACAATAATCATGCGTTTAAAATTGATAGACTACATATTAACAAAGCCATTAAAATATCTTTCATTTTTAAAGGTTATCGTTCTGTTTTAAAGCATTTTTATGCTTGAAGTCCACGAGTAAAAAGTAAATAAGTAAAAAAAGATAAATTCCCCTTTGACGATATAAGAATGCCTCTGAAAAGAAAAGCAAAAAAAACATTAATATTACACCAACACCAAAATAGTTCTTTTGTAAAATTAACTTTCTTAAACCAATAATTAACAAACAACATAAAATGAAAGGATATAATAGCCCCATTTCAGCAAGTCCTTGTACGTATTGGTTATGATAATTAAACTGCTTGTAGCCTTTCCAAATATTATATTCATCAATTTTTTGGTTAAGAACAGTTTGAGATGTCCCTATGCCTGATCCTAAAAAAAAATTAACTCTCTTTTCATTAACCAATTCGTAGTAGAAACGAATATATAGCATCCTTAGGTTAATTCCATTAGCATAATATAACTGTCCAAATGTATCGGAGTAAAGTGTTTGATTTAAATTTGGGTTTAATTCTGTTAATAGTTTACCTCTATTTAGAAAATTGATTGTAATAAGTGAAACTAATAATATTCCAATTAAGGCGGCTACTTTAATCGCTTTTTTGATTTTGATCGCAAATATTATAGATATTACCAAGATGCTTAGAACTATAAATAGCTTTGAAGACAATAAAAATAAAAGCAGCGTCTGAATAACTAAAAAAAGTTTTAAGTACTTACTCAAAGTCTTAATATTAATTATTAGATATAAAACAGAAATAAACACCATGGCACTTACATAAATTCTATTCAACTCAAAAACACTGACCAATTCATGATGAAGAAGTTTCTCTGTAGAATGATGGATAATCGATTGATAAACTCCGATGCTAATAAAAAACGTGGCCCAGCACGTAACAAAAAAGGAAAACATTCTTAATATTCTGTGTGTTGAACCTTTACTGCGCCTCCAAATTAAAAAAACAGATGGTATTAATATAAAATTAAAAAATCTTAGAGCAACTTTATCAATAGTAATAGATCTATCAATTGACCATATAGTAGAAATTATAATTAAGAGAAACAATAAATAACAAAGCAAATGATATAATTGAATCTTAGCTGTTCTTGATGTAAAAAAAGACTCTTTATAAATAATTGTTAAAACAAATCCAGCAAAAAACACATTCTGAAATCCGAACGGTAATGGTAAAGAGGCTAGTAAGATCGCAAACCAAAACTCCAATAAATTAAATTTATCTAAAAGCCTTCCTCTAATATGTTTCAATTGCATAATTTAGTGTTAAAGCGTGTTCTAATAGTCCTTTTAATACTTAGAACTCATTTATATTGTTTTTCATAGTGAAATATTCTACGATTTAATCCCCCTGTGATTTATGAGGAATCCCTTAAATGCCTCATGTTTCTATTTTCATTTTTTTCAATTTCAAAGTTTCTTAAATAAGCTCCTATAAGCAATGAAAGTGGATCATGAAGATTATAGATCCCGGCAATTACAAATGAGGATAGTAAAAAATAAATACCTAAACCAAATAAGATGTTTGATGTGAATAGATTTTTATTTTTCATTCCAAATGTTGAAAGAATTTTAATCAAAAAAATTATGTAAAATGTTAATCCTATTACTCCAGACTTACAAAATATATAAACATATCCATTGTGAAGAATTGATATATATCTCATGCCATCACTATTATTGTCTGAGAGTGGTGCAAAAAACCCCAAATCAATTAATGAGCCAGCACCTAATCCAAATAGTATATTTATTGCTGGTTCACTTACAACCTGTTTAATTGCTACACTTGATTCATATGCTCTCCAGCTATCCCATAACTTGCCATGATCATTGATATCTAAACCACCTTTACTTAAAAAAACTTCAGAAGGTGCAATTTTTAGTTTATACAAAAAACTATCAATCGGGTTATCTGAATTTCTGGGTATATCTATTGAGAAAAGGTAAGAGTAAATACTAGCTATCGCAAAAAGTAGAAAGAAGCTATACTTTAATCCCTTTTTTGTAAGTTTCATGTAACCTAAAATTGCCATCAAAACAAGAAAAAAAGTAAAGGCTGTAGTCCTAGAAAAATAAAAAATCAAAGAAGTTCCTATGATTACTAACATTAAATTTCTGTGCTTTAAATCAATAATTTTCTTCTTAATATTTAGAATAATCAAGCATATAGCTATAAGTTCAACCTCATTGCCAAGCCCAGCAAATCCCCTGAGGCCATTGATAGAAAAACCATTAGTTGTTATTATATATTTCAAAACTTTCATCAAATGTAAAACAGAAAAGATAAAACCTGTTAAAATAATGGTTTTGAAAATAAAGCTCTTGTCGTCAATCTTCCTTGCGGTTATATAACCAATAAAAATGAAGAGTATTGGTTTGGTTAAGTATGCTATATCTTTAAAGTAATCATATTCACTTTGTTTAGTAAATATTCCAACAGTTGCTGCAATTAATAATGGTATTACTAAAACTGTAATTAAATTAATAAGATCCTTAGAAACCAAATTTTTTGTGAGTAGTATTATTAATACAATTGTAGAAAGAGAGATAAAAAAAGTAAACTCAAATGACTTAATTAATAAGCCAGCTGTTAACAACAAAAGAAAATAAAGTTTGAAATTAAATATTACTCCTGTATTGAATTTCATGCTTTCTTTTTATTAAAAACCTCATGTAAAACATGATTTAACTTAAAGGCAGCGTCTTCCCAATTAAAATATTTTGACCTTTCAATACCCTTTTTTTTAAGTTCCTTGTACTGATTTTTATCTGAGTTTATTTTTTTAATTTTATCCTTTAATTCAACGTGACTTTCGGGGTTAAAATAAATAGCCGCATCTCCACAAACCTCTGGTAATGATGTTGAATTAGAAACTATTACTGGGGTGCCAACTGCCATAGCTTCTAAAGGCGGTAAGCCAAAGCCCTCTGCATAAGAAGGAAAACAAAAAAATTTCGCCATTGCATATAAATACGGTATTTCATTGTCTGGAAGATGGCCGGTGATTATTACCCTACTTTTTAAATCTAATGTTGTTACTAGCTTATTTATATCTATGTGTTGATTGTCCGTTTTTCCTACAATTACAAGATTCATGTTGTCGGTTTCTTTTAATGCCTTAATTAATGTTGATATGTTTTTCCTGTGATTAAGTCTTCCAACATACAATATGAAATTTTCCGGCAGATCATATTTTTCTTTAATACGTTTACATTCGCTTTCAGAAAATTTAATTCTGTATTTTCTGTTTACCCCATGATAAACAACAGTAATTTTGTCTTCACTTTTAAACCTATGCTTTATTAATCTTGTTTTCTCACTATTTGATATCGTAATTACATGATCACACTTCCGAGTCAAAATTTTAATAGGCCATAAGTAGATTAGCTCTATAAATGTAAAATATTGAGGGTAATCTAAATAAAGAATGTCGTGTATATAATTTATTGAAACTGATTTGCAAAAAGGGCTGGGAAAATTTTGAAAAAGCACTACGTCTAGAAAAAATTTACGCGTGTAAAAAGGTAAAATAAATATATTAGTTAAGGCATTTGTGAATGTGTTTACATAAACAAGTTTGACGTTTTGATATGAATATGGAAATGTTTTTTTTTTGTCGGCCTTTTTTAAAAAAATATAAAAAACATCTTCCTTGTTTTGGGCTAATATATGTTCTACAAGGTTTCTAATAACAACCCTATTACTAGGAGGCCCTTCAAAAAACCATTTTGCGTCAATACCAATTTTCATTTTAGTAGAGTTTTTGCAGTCAAATTTATTTTTAGTGCCGCCTTTGCTATTAAATTACCACATTTATTAAAATGCTTTGAAGCGTATATTTTGTAACCCTTAATCAGTAAAATCTCTCTCGTTTTATTAAAACCAACAAAATGTATGTAATTTAAATTAGGAAGAAAAACGCATTTTTTTTCTATTGTTTTTATTTTTTTACATAAATCTACATCCTCAACATACATGAAATAATCTGCGTCAAAGCCATTAACTTTTAAATAATCAGCTTTTCTCATCAACATAAATGCGCCAGTTACCCAGTCAACATAATACTGTTGTTTGTCAAACCTTCCCGACTTAAAGACTTCTGTGTTGTAGTTTAGAAATGATATTCTAATTAGTCTAAAAGGTGACGGAAATCTTCCAACAGCAGAAATATAATTTTTTTGGGCATTCAACATGTTTATTGCAACTATACCGTGATTTTTGTCTTCGTAAAGTATTTTCAATGCTGTTGACAAATGATCCAAAAGTATAGTATCATTATTCAAAAGTAAAATCGCTTTTCCTTTTGCTTTGCTTACGCCAAGGTTGTTGCCAACACCAAAACCTAGGTTTTTTTTACTTTTAACAATTCTAACCATGGGATAGTTCTCTTCCAGGTAATTACAGCTGTCATCAGTTGAATCATTGTCAACTACAATTATTTCATGTGAAATTCCAGTTAAACTTCGAAATAAAGAAGTTAAACAGTTTTTAAAATGTTTTTGACCATTAAAATTAACTATAATTACAGAGATTTGAATGTGCATTTAATAAATGTAAGTGTTTTAAATAAAAACAATTAATAACTGTCGTTTTTGCTGAGGATAAATGTAGCTTGATCTCCTTTATCTTTAGTATTTAGAAATCTAGCCCACAAACCATAATAAAATTTTCTTATGTTTTGGTTATTTAATTGATTAGTAAGTGCAATTCCTTTTGAATAATATTTGCTTGAAACAAATTGTGCTGAAGTTGAATCAAAGAAGTATTTATCAATATTATATCCTGCCTTTTTACTAAGATAGAAAAGTCCTTTTTTAGATGGAATGAAATAGTGCCTAGGAGCATCTATTTGAAACCAATTATTTTTATAAATTTCAAACGCTTTTGACGAACTAATAGGAACTCGAAGAATTATTTTGCCTTTTTTGTTTAGTAACCCTTTAACTTTAGAAAGCGATTCTAAAGGATCTTTTAAGTGTTCTAAAACATGGCTCATAATTACTATATCATATTTTTTATTCATTTTACAAAGCCCAGAAATATCTGTCTTTATCAATTTAACCTCCCCAAATGTAAAATCTTTTTCAAGGTATGGATCGATTCCGTTAAGATTTTTAAATCCATACATGTTTAAATTTTTCAATAATGTTCCTGAGCCTGAACCAACATCTAAAATCGATATATTTTTATTTTTCATTTCACAAAATCTTATTGCTTTGTAATTTGAGTTTTCTCCTATAAGAATATTTAAAATACCCCCTAAAATATTTTTGTTGCCTAAGCTGTGTCTATGTTTGTGCATTTTTAGATGCCTCATGATTATACTTTCTGAAGGGTTCAAATTGGAAAAGGAATAATAATTCCCTGGATAATATTTCTCTATATTATTTGGTGCCGTTTGTAAAGTCAAGCTTTTACAAGATTGGCACAACAAGTAATTGAATTTATGCTTAGTCCCTAACATCATTTCTAAAACCTCAATTAATGATGTTTTTTGACTTTCACATATTATGCAGTTATTTTTCATTAATAAAATTTATTGTGGTTTTTCTAGTGTTATTAAATATGTTTTGGAAACCTTAGTGTTGGCTTTATATTTTAAAAACCCCATATGAACATATTTTTCCATTATTCTGGTACGTCCAAGGTATTTTACTGTCTTAGACTTAGGGTTATTTGGAAATAAGAAGAATGTCTTTTTTTTTGTTAAATAATTATTAAAAATTGAGTCTTCAACTATAACGCCTAGCGATTTAGATTTTTGTAACGCTTCAATAGACGGATTGGTGTTTTTCATCTTTAAAATAAATTCCTTGTTAAATAAAAGTGTCTCTTTTGAATAAAACCCAATATTCATCCCTCTTAATTTTTTTGTGATTGAATATGAAAATCCTTTTTTGACGGGATACATATAAAAGATGTTATAAAACTTTTTTGAATTTATTTCTATAGTGTCATGTAAATAAAAAAAGAAGTCTGACGACTTAGTAAGTTCTAATTCAATAATTCCTATAAATGCTGTATAATCTATAGAGTTATTGTCTAGAAAATATGTTTTGATGTTTAAATACTCTCCTGCTTCTTTTTTATTACAACCTCCTATCATTAATATAATATCCTCTTTTTTAATTCCATACTTTAAAAGGCTCATAATTAGTAGAGGAGTGGTTTTCTCATAATAATTTTTATTTGAGTTAATAATTAGTTTTCTCTTGAATTTATTGCTAGGTGATATAATCGGGCAATAAATTTGATGGAAGATAAGTGCTAAAATAAAACTTGGTATGCCCTTAACTTTATTAAGTATTATTTTGATTGTTCTTTTAATCAATTTTATTTTATATTTAGATCAAGATGTGCTTTTTTTAACGCTGAGGCTATAACTTGATGCATATCATAATATTTATATTCTGCCAACCGTCCCCCAAAAATAACATTTTTAATGCTTGCCGCTTTTTTTGAATACCTAGCATACCTTTTGTTGTTTTCTTCATTGTTGATTGGATAATATGCTTCTTTTCCTTTTTGCCATTTTTCAGAGTATTCTCTTGTAATGATTGTTTTTGGCTGTCTCCCGAACTCAAAGTGTTTGTGTTCAATTATTCTTGTATATGGAATTTCTGCATCTGTGTAGTTCACCACAGCATTACCCTGAAAGTTAGTCGTTTCTAAAACTTGATTTTCAAAACGTAAGCTTCTATATTCAAGCTGTCCAAATTCGTAGTTGAAATATTCATCTATTGGGCCAGTAAAAATTATTTTTTTTGCTAAACCATCCCACAAACTTTTGTTTTTAAAGTAATCGACCTCTGTTTTTGTTTCTACACCTTTTAATAGTCCATCTATAATTTTATTGTAACCGCCAATGGGTATACCTTGATACTTGTCATTAAAGTAATTATTGTCATAATTAAACCTTACGGGAAGCCTCTTAATGATAAAAGGCGGGAGTTCAGTGGCTTTAATGCCCCATTGTTTCTCTGTGTATCCTTTAATTAATATTTCATATATATCTTTTCCAACTAAAAAAACAGCTTGTTCTTCAAGATTCTTAGGGCTAGAAATGCCACTTTCATTTATTTGTTGCTGAATTTTTTGTCTTGCCTCATCTGGGGTTTTTGTTCCCCAAATTTGATAAAACGTATTCATGTTAAAAGGTAAATTGTATAGCTTTTCTCTGTAAAATGCCAGAGGTGAGTTTGTGTATCTGTTAAATTCTGCAAACTGATTCACATAATCCCAAATTTTTTTGTCATTAGTATGAAAAATATGAGCTCCATATTTATGCACATTTATTCCTTCTATCTGTTCATTGTAAACATTACCGCCTAAGTGGTTCCGTTTGTCAATAACCAGAACCTTTTTTCCTTTCTTTTCTACCTCATGGGCAAACACGCTCCCAAATAGTCCTGCGCCAACAATTAAATAATCATATTTCATGCCGTTGATATTTTAAAATTTTCTTAATGTCCTTAATGAATAAACTTAAATACGTGAAAGCGAATAAAAATGTCATCATTATTTGTCGATTACCTGAAAAGTTTTTTTTGATATAGAACCCAACTGTCAAGAGAATTAACCCTTTACATACCATTATCAAGATAGCTGATTTATCAAAGCTCAATTCGATATGTTTAAGCGCAAAATAAGCCGTTATTGTAGTGACCAATGTTTCAGTTGCCAGATAACTAATTGCGGCTCCGAGTTCGGCATAACCTGGAACAAGAAAATAGTTTAACACTAAACTTAAGATTCCTCCTAAAATTACTGCTTTTAACAACTGTTTTTCTAGGTTTTTTAAGGTCAGAACTTGTATTCCAAAAATGGAGGAAAGCCCTATTATTAAGGGTAAAAAAGAAAGCACCTCTAGCACTATAACCGATTTTTCGTAATTTTCATTTGAAATCAAATTTATTATAGTCTCCGCATGTATGTTTAATAAAATAGAAGCAGGAAGTGCTATTAAAATAGTTAATCTAAAAGACATTCTCAACAAATTATTATATGCATTAACATCATCAACTAACACATTAGAAAGCCTTGGAATAATAGCCATTGAAATAGCTCCTATTATGGCTGATGTTGCTGCTGATGCTTTAAGTCCAACCGTATAAAAGGCAACCGCACTATTATTGGAAAACCATTTTAAAAATATTGTGTCAAATAACGTGTATATTGATATAGAAAATGATGTTAAAAAAATTATTAATAGCGGTTTTTTATGCTTGTTAAAACTCGCTTTTAAGTTGTTGTAATTTATTTTAATACCTCCCTTTAAAACGACAAATAGGTTTGCAATTCCAATAAGTAAATTAATTATAACCAAAATATAAAAGTAGGTAATCGCATCGTCCTGTTCTTTAACAAAAAACAAAACTGACAATAACATCGCTGATCTGAGAACAAAATTCCGTATTACTATTTGTTTAAACTTTTCAAGCCCTTGCATAGCCCACTCGAACGAGAAAGTGTATGATAAAAAAAGTAATATTAAAAAAATAGTATAAAGACTCCACGCCCCCATGATTAAAGCGTGAGCGATAATTAATAAAATGATTGCAGACGATACCCCTAAGCTTAGTAAAGACAGCTCCGAAAATATGTTCCCCTTTTTGCTTAAGTTTTTTGCTTTTGATAATTCACGCACTCCATATATCGGTATTCCTATCAACGCAAATATTGATAGATATTTTGCTGTCGTATCCAAAAAGAAAATATAGCCTATGTCTTCAGGTCTTAGTCTAGTGGTTATAACAGGTATCAATACTAGGGGGAAAACCGTGTTAAAAAGCGTTACAAAAGAGTTTAGGCCTATGTTTTGAAGAATATTCGCTCTATTACTCATTTGCTGTTTTTTTCTGTTTATAGTTAGACCTCAAACTGATGTCAAACACAATACTACGTCTTTATTATCAATCATATGACACTTTGTCTCCACAACGTTATTCTGCTCCCAAATGTTGTCTTTACCCTAGACAAATCCATCACACTAAATGCTGGCCTTTTAGCTGCTGTTGGATATGCGGTGGTTGGAATTGGAACAACACGAACAGTTTTATTGTTTTGCTTAAAAATTTCAACGGCAAAATCATACCAGCTAATTTGTCCCAAGTTTGAATAATGATATAACCCATAAGCCGTTGATTCAGATGAAATTACTTTTAAAATAAATTCTGCCAAATCTCCTGCATAGGTCGGTGATCCAATTTGGTCGTTGACAACGCTTATTTGTTTTCTTGTTTCTGCCAATCGTAACATGGTTTTCACAAAATTGTTTCCATATTCAGAGTATAACCAAGACGTTCTTACGATAAGGTGTCTGTCACAAATTTCTTGGACATACTCTTCTCCTTGTAGTTTAGATTTTCCATACACACTTAGCGGGTTTGGTGTGTCTTCTTCAGTATAAGGAGTCCTTTTGGTGCCATCAAAAACAAAATCGGTAGATATGTGAATTAATACCGCCCCTGCCGTTTGACAGGCTTTGGCAAGGTTTTTAACCGCTGTTGCGTTAATTAAATATGCCTTCTCAACCTCTTCTTCTGCTTTATCAACTGCTGTATATGCAGCACAATTAATGCAATACTCTATTTTATTGGAGGCGAAGTGTGTGTTAACCTCTTTACTATTAGTAATGTCTAATTCATCTACATCTGTAAAAACAAACTTAAGTTCTTTAAAATTTGGCGATATTCGTTTAATTGATTTTCCCAACTGCCCGTTTGCTCCGGTAACCAATACCCGTTTCATTTGTTTGGCTTATTAAAGGTGGGGAGTAGCAAGTCTTTTTCCGATATGCGTTGTTTGTCTTTTGGTATTTGCCAATCTATATTTAATGTTTTGTCTAATGGGTGAATTCCAGATTCCGCCTCTTTGTTGTAGTATGCGTCGCATTTATATGAAACCTCTGCCGTTTCGGACAAAACTGAAAAACCATGTGCAAAACCCTTCGGAATCCAAAGCTGCTGTTTGTTTTCTGCTGATAATATTACCGCAATATGTGATCCGAACGTTGATGAGTTTTGTCTTATGTCAACAACAACATCCAAAATAGTCCCATGCAATACCCGAACAAGCTTTGCTTGTGCGTGTTCGCCCTCTTGAAAATGCAACCCCCGAATGGTGCCGAAGTGGGAAAACGATTGATTGTCTTGCACAAAATTCGCCGAAAAATCCTGTAACGAATCCATCCACGACTTGCGGTAAGTTTCCATAAAATAGCCGCGCTCGTCTGTAAAAAGTTTTGGTGTAACCAACACACAGCCTTTAAGTTTTGTTTCTTCTATCTGCATACTTACTTTTTTGAGTAGCCACTTTTGATAAAGGGAGCTGTTATGGTTTTATATTGCTTTTGATTGATATAGCCCATTTGAAGTGCCACATCTTCTATGGCGCCTATCCGTATGCCTTGACGCTCTTGCAGTACTTGTACAAACTGCGCCGCTTGCATGAGTGAGGTAAATGTACCCGTATCTAACCATGCTGTTCCGCTGTCCAGTACCTGTACTTGAAGGTTGTTTTGCTCCAAATAAGCTTTATTCACATCGGTAATTTCCAGCTCTCCACGAGCGCTTGGAGTTATATTTTTCGCTATAGAAACAACCTCATTGTCGTAAAAATAAATCCCAGGAACAGCGAACTTTGATGCTGGGTTTTTAGGCTTTTCTTCTAGTGAAGTTGCTTTGCCTGATGCGTCAAAGGCTACTACGCCGTAGCGTTCAGGGTCTTGCACTTCATAGGCAAAAATAATTCCGCCTTCTGGGTTTATACAGTTTTGAAGTGTTGTTTGCAGGCCTGTGCCATAAAAGATGTTATCCCCCAAAATCAGTGCTATGGAATCGTTCCCAATAAACGATTCGCCTATTAAAAATGCTTGTGCCAAACCTTTTGGTTCGGGCTGAACGGCATAGGAAAAAGAACACCCCAATTGGCTGCCGTCGCCTAACAAGCGTTCAAAAAGCGGAAGGTCTTTTGGCGTGGAAATAATCAAAATTTCTCGAATTCCGGCACTCATAAGCGTTGACAACGGATAGTATATCATCGGCTTGTCGTATACAGGCATCAATTGCTTGCTCACCGATAAGGTAATCGGATGAAGTCGCGTGCCTGAACCTCCTGCTAGTATAATGCCTTTCATGTGTTAAATGTACTGTTTTGATATGAGCCGTCACGTATGGCGTCTATCCATGCTTGGTTTGACAAATACCAATCTATGGTTTTTACAATCCCTTCTTCAAACGTATGTTCGGGCTTCCAGTGCAGTTCCCGCATAATTTTAGCGTTGTCAATGGCATAGCGCTTATCGTGACCAGGGCGGTCTTTCACAAACGTGATTAAGGGTAACGAAGCGCCCTCGGGTCTGCCGAGTACTTTGTCGGTTTCCCTTATCAACACTTTTACCAAATCAATGTTTTTCCATTCATTTAATCCCCCAATATTATAGGTTTCGCCCACTTTCCCTTCTTCCAAAATGGTTTTTATGGCTGCCGCATGATCTGCTACATACAACCAATCTCGGGTGTAATTGCCATCGCCATAAATGGGGATATTCTTGTTGTTTACAATCGCTTCAATACAAACCGGGATAAACTTTTCGGGAAACTGATTGGGGCCATAATTATTAGAGCAGTTCGATATTAGCACAGGCAGCTTATACGTTTCAGCATAGGCGCGAACAAAATGATCGGAGCTCGCTTTTGATGCGGCATAGGGGGAGTTGGGTTGGTAGGGTGAGCTTTCTGTAAACAGTCCTGCTTCGCCCAGCGAACCATACACTTCGTCTGTGCTGATGTGATAAAATAACCCTCCTGATTGATGTGTTGCCTTAAAACAGTGCAACAGGTTAAGCGTGCCTAAAATATTGGTTTTAGCAAACACAAATGGATCTGAAATGGAGCGGTCTACATGCGACTCCGCTGCCAAGTGAATGACGTGTTTAAATTTATGCTGTTCGAAAAGATGTTGTACAAAATTGGCATCTGTAATATCCCCATGAACAAAGGTGTAGTTCTCGTTTTCTTCTATACCCGCAAGGTTGTTGAGGTTTCCAGCATACGTAAGCTTATCTAAATTAAAAACATGATAAGCCTTGTCCTTTACAAAACGCTTAACTACATGCGAGCCAATAAAGCCAGCGCCGCCTGTAATGAGAATTTTCATTCGTTTTAACTTTTGCTTTTTAGGAAGGCGTCGAGGTGAATTGTTAAATAAAATAACGACAGCAACAATAGGCCTGCGGCAATCCCTTGTGTCTTTTTGTTTTTCCAAGAAGATTTCTCTAGGTATCCTACTTTAGGAAAAGCAGCCACGATATCAACCACATTCCTTGCTTTTAGTTTGTCTAGGCGTATTTTTTCTATTTGTTCTGAAAGCGTGATTTTTCTGTTGAGCAAGGCTATTTCTGCATTGTCTTCTGTAGCCTCCGACATATAAAGGTTGGTTCCGTTTGAAAAAGCCTTATTCGCTTCAACAATTCTAACCTCTTCAAACAAAGACAACAAGGAGTCTGCTTGTACAATCGAAACTTGTGTGATAGAGTCCATTAGCTCTAAGTTGGCAAGCTGCGTTGCTTGTTGTTCTTTAAAATATGTTGCTTCAGAAACAGATGTAATCAGCGGAGACAACAAGCTTGAAAAAACATCTTGTTGTGTTGATTCAACCTTAAGCATATGTGTTTTTCTTTCAAAGTCGTTTATCTGATTAACGTATTGCTTGTAAGACATCTCGGTGGCTACCAAGGAATCTAGTCCCATCGTATAATCGTTATATTCCTGCAACAAGCTTGTTTTGGTCACAAAAGGGGTTATTTCAAGCTTTTCTAGCGAGGCTGCCTCAGATAAAGAAATACCAAAAAAAGAAGCCAGCTGAACAGAGTCTTTTTGCGTGGCAAGGTCATTTAAATAATTTACATTTCCATACAGCTGTCGGGCACTATCAAAGTGTGGCTCAACCGTAGCGGTGGCAACGTATTTCAGGGGTATTGTGCGTTCTAAAAAAACGCCCACAGCAAGACCTAAAATACTGGCTAAGGCAAAATATACGATGCGTTTGCGTACAAAAACAGCAAGCTGAAGTATGGTGTTTAAAACAAACATTATGCTGTTGCCTATGGCTGTAAACAACCTTGAAATGCCATTCCCGATTGCATTGAAAAGAACGCCTAAATCAATTTCTTCGCTTTCGTTTGGGTTTTTGGGTTTAGATGTACTCATAATTTTTTTATTTAAGTCTAAGCTGCGTTAATGCAGAACGGATGTTCTGTGGTTTTATTTTGTTAAAACTGTTTGTTTAGCGCCTCCGCTATTTTTCTGTCATTTGTAAGCCGAGGTGTTTTGTTCTGCCCGCCCAGTTTACCGATCTTTTTCATATACTGTTCAAAAGCATCTGCTGGCAAGGGTTTGATGACCAGTGGACACAAAACGCCGCCTGTGATTAAATCGTCGTAATAGGTGTTTTGCTTACGCATAGACAAATCCAATGTTTTTGCAAATGTAGCCAAATCTTCTGGGGCACTATCAAAAGCAACCCACCATTCGTGATGTGGCAATCCCGCCTCAGGAGTAACTTGTGGTGCAACGGTAAACTCGGTTACACGAGCATCGTACACTTGTAGCGCCTCTTCCATCGCTTGTTCCACCTCTTTTCCGATTACGTGTTCGCCAAATGCTGAAATAAAATGTTTTATTCTTCCCGAAACAATTATACGATATGGCTTAAGGTTGACAAACGCAACGGTGTCGCCGATATTATAGCCCCATAAACCCGCTGAAGTGTTGAGAATGATGGCGTAATTAACCCCCTTTTTAACAGCTGCTAATGAGACACGAGGTGGGTTTTCCTCGTGGATTTTGTCCGCTTCAATAAACTCATAGAAAATCCCGGCATCCAGTTGCAATAACATGCCATCCGCTTCTGGATGATCTTGAAAGGCAATAAAGCCCTCCGACGCTGGATATAACTCTACGCTGTCAATCTTTTTGCCTATCAATTCCTCTAAAATCGATCTATAGGGCGCATAGTTTACACCGCCGTATACGAAGAGCGAAAAGTTTGGAAAAATGTCTTTTATTGGTTGGTTGGTTTTGGCCCTAAGGCGCTCAAAATACATCTTTACCCACGGAGGAATTCCGCTGATTAAGCGCATGTCTTGATCGTGTGTTTCTTCCACTATAGCATCAACCTTTTGCTCCCAATCGTCTATGCAGTTTGTTTGCCAAGAAGGCATGCGGTTTTTTTGCAAATAGGAAGGAATATAATGCGCCACAATCCCCGACAAGCGGCCGGTATCAATGCCATTGGTTTTGGATAGTATTGGGCTGCCCTGTAAAAAAATCATTTTCCCATCAACAAAAGACGTATTCCCCGAATGGTGGATATAATGAAACAATGCGTTTTGAGCGGTTTTTATATGCGTCGGCATCGACTCTTTTGAAATGGGAATATACTTTACCCCCGATGTAGTGCCCGATGTTTTGGAAAAATAACGCGGTTTTCCTGGCCATAAGATATCGGCTTCACCCGCAACAACCCGGTCAACATAAGGGCGCAAACCTTCATAATCTCGGACGGGTACTTGCTTTGCAAAATCTTCGTAATTATCTATTTGAGCAAAGCCGTGGTCTTGACCAAAAGCCGTGTTTTTTGCTTGTTGAAGCAACATTTTCAATACCTTTTCTTGCGTTGCTATTGGGTTTTGAGCCCATTTATTGGTGTTGTTGACCGCCCGCTTGGCCCACTTTTTTGCAAAAAGTTGTTTGATGCTCATTATTCGAAATCTATAAACTCTTCAGGGTTTAGTGCGTAGCCATCGCTCCACAACTCAAAATGTAAGTGAGGCCCCGTTGTCATGGTCCCTGTGTTACCCGCAACAGCAATAACTTGACCTGGTTCCACAGCGTCGCCTTGACGAACGTTTAGTGAGGCGTTGTGCTTGTAAACCGAAATAATATTAAAGGGGTGATCAATAATAAGAACATAACCGGTTTCGGTTGTCCAGCTGGCAAAAATCACATTGCCCTCTGCCGCAGCTTTAACAGGCGTGTTTCGTGGTACCACAACATCTACAGCGTAGTGTGCTACAGATGAGTCAAAATCCTGGCTAATGGTTCCCGAAACGGGAGGAAATAAGACAAATGGAATGGTTTGCCCTGCAGATGCCAATAGGTTGTACTTGTCGTCTTGAGCAACCTCTGCGCGAAGCAAAGAATCCGCTGATGATGTAGAGAACCCGTTAGTTTCGTCAAATTGAGTAGTGTCTAGCTGCATCTGGGTTTCCAATTCTTGAAGGTCTAGATCTCCTCTTAACACTTTGTTAACCGACGAAATATAGCGCTGGTTTCTTAACAACGCCAGCTGAAGCGAATCCAGGCGATAATTATTGCGAATGGCTTGCCTCCTTATTTCAGAAGAGTCGTAGCCTGGGATGTACTCTTTTAACTGAGTGCGTGAAATGACTAAAAAAGTAGTTGCAATAAGCAATACTATGATAACCCCAACAGCAAGAAAGACGTTTAATCTACTGAGTTTATAAGAGAAACGCTCCTCAAATGTTTCTTCGTTTAGGATAACAAAACGGTACTTGGCAAGCCACCGCTGCCAAAATCCAGATTTTTTATTTTTTTTATTATCCATCTGTGCAAATATAGCTAGTTGTTTAATAGCGTATGCTACCTTCTGCCAAGTCCGTTTTCTTTGTTACCTTTGTGAAAAATCAATAGTATGATACTTGCTATTAGTCCTGTTCAAATTCTTGTCATTGCGCTTGTGGTGCTACTCTTGTTTGGTGGAAGGAAAATTCCAGAGCTTATGAAAGGCCTTGGAACCGGAATAAAAGAGTTTAAAAACGCCACCAAAGAAGAAGAGAAAAAAGACACTTCAAAAGAAGACTAGTCCTTTTTTAATGCTTGCATTGACTTCATAATTGCCTCTGTTTCAAACACATAGTCTCTTTTGGCTACAGTCGGTGCAAAAACAAAGCCTTCCATAACAAGGAATCTGTTGTTCTTTTTGTCGTCCAATAAAAACTGCAAAAAAGGTCCTGCCATAAAATCTCCTTTCACTTCCCAAGTGCCGCGTGTCTCAACAGTCCGCATGCCGTTAATCGTGGTCTTATAAACATAGGGCTCGTATGCCGCTTCGGTAATAAGGTGTGTGCTTGTTAATCTTCCTGGAATAAATGCTTGGCCAACAGAGTCGCGAATACGAATAATGTCTGCCAAAGGTTGTTCAAAATCTAGCTTTGTTGTTCTTGGCAGTGCATAAACAATAAGGTTTACGTGTCCTTTACGAATTTCCCGCTGAAACCAAACGGTGCTTTTTTCTTCCTTAAATACGGCGTAGGCTGAAGGAATCGAAAGATCTATTCCAAACCTGTCTTGAAGCGCATTTTGATTTAATGTTGATTTGAGTGTGCGTCTTTGACGTTCTGCAACCTCCCCCTTTTTAAACGACTTGATAATCCCTGACGATTGAGACAGTATCATTTCAACAAGTGTCGCTGTATCAGGCGCGCTCAATACGGCCATTTGTTGCGGGCTTGCATAGCGGTTTTTGTCCGTTCTTATGACAACCTCATCGCCAAAACCCACCCATAAAACCATACGGCTTAGTCTTGTAAAGCCCGTAAAAACTTCGGGAGGTATTTGCTTTAAATCAAAAAGAGGTTCTTTTTGTGGCAATCCTTCCGCCGGAAAAGCAAAGGCTGCGCGTACTGCGTCGCCTACTTCTGTTTCCCACAACAAATCAGGCATCACCACGGATATGGTGTTGATGTTTCCGTTGGAGGATTTTACCAAGGGCGTTGATGGACGGTTTTGACAGCCCAACACAACAAAAAGCAATAAGAGAAAGCGTATGTTCATATAACTATATCAGCAATAATTACGCCAACATGGCAGCAATACCCGGCAGTGTTTTTCCTTCCAAACTTTCTAACATGGCCCCGCCGCCAGTGGAAACATAACTGACCTCGTTTTCGAGTTTAAATTGCTTTACTGCTGCAACAGAGTCTCCGCCACCCACAAGCGAAAATGCCCCGTTTTTGGTTTGTTCCACAATACTCGCCCCTAAAGCACGGGTTCCTTTAGAAAAGTTTTCAAACTCAAAAACACCCAAAGGCCCGTTCCACAAAATGGTTTTGGATTGCTTTACAACGGCATCAAATTTAGCTTCGGACAATGGTCCTGCGTCCATTCCCTCCCAGTTGTCTGGGATTTCGTTAATGGAAAATACGTGCTGGGGCGTATCGTTAGAAAAGTCCTGTCCAGCGCGTACATCTACTGGAAGGTGTACGTGCACGCCTTTGGCTTTGGCTTGTTCAAGAATCGACAGTGCCAAGGGCATCTTATCGTCTTCACAAATAGATTTCCCGATTTTGCCTCCTTGTGCTTTAATAAAGGTAAAGGCCATACCACCGCCAATAATCAGGTGATCAACTTTTGAAAGAATGTTTTCGATGATGGTGATTTTGGAAGATACTTTTGCGCCGCCCAAAATAGCCAAGACAGGCTTTTCACCAGACGTCATTACTTTGTCAATGGCCGTTATTTCTCCTGCTAGCAAATGCCCAAAACACTTCTTGTTTGGAAAAAACTGTGCCACAATTGTGGTTGAGGCATGTGCGCGGTGTGCGGTGCCAAATGCATCGTTGACATAAACTGTTCCTAGCTTAGAAAGGGCTTCTGCAAAGTCCTTGTCTCCCTTGGTTTCGGCTTCGTGAAATCGCAAATTCTCAATTAATAGTACCTCGCCTTGCTCCAATGCAGCTGCTTGCGCTGTGGCCTTAGGACCAACGACTTCATCACAAAAATGTATGGCTTTGCCTAGGTGTTTTTCAAGTGTGGGAACTATTTGCCTAAGGCTTAGTTTTGGGTCATTCCCTTTGGGTCTTCCCAAGTGAGACATCAACACACAACTCCCGCCTTGTTCTAAAATATACTGAATGGTGGGCAGCGCCGCGACGATTCTTGTGGCATCTGTTACATTGCCGTTGTCGTCTAAGGGAACATTAAAGTCTACGCGTATCAAGGCGCGTTCCTGGCTAAATGACGTGTTTTGTAGGGTATTCATGTGTGTGTTTTGTTTGCACAAAAATACAATATCATCTTGGTTTGAAGTAGTCCATTTTTATAAACTGCATGTTTGTATATTTAGGCATGCTTTTTAATGCCGTATTGGGTCACGATACTCAAAAGAAATCACTGGCCGACAGCCTTGCTGTCAAACGTATTCCGCACGCCCAACTTTTTGAAGGCGACGACGGACATGGACTGTTAACCGTCGCGCTGGCCTATGCCAATGCTGTGGTCTGTGGAGATAATCAAGAAGGGGCTTCCATGCAAAAAGCAACGGGAATGGTTCACCCTGATATTCATTTTGTTTTTCCAACAGCAATTACTTCCGATGTAAAAACAAAACCTACGTCGAATGACTTCCTTGGAAAATGGCGAAGCTTCGTTTCTGAACAACCCTTTGGATCGCTTTACGATTGGATGCGCTATTTGGGTGCTGAAAACAAGCAGGGTGTTATCAATGTTAACGATGCGCTGTCGGTCATGCAAAAAGTTAGCCTTAAATCATTTGAGGGCGGGTGGAAATGTGTCATTATTTGGCATGCCGAAAAACTCACCGTTGCAGCGTCCAACAAACTGCTAAAAAGCATTGAAGAGCCTCCTGCTAAAACACTGTTTTTGCTTTTGTGTCCCGATGCCTTTCAGCTTATTGCAACCATCAGATCTAGGTGTCAACAAACAAGCTTTGGAAGTATTGGTCAAAACCTCATCGCAGCATATTTGGAAAAAAAGGGTGTCGATAGGGAATTGTCCACGGCAGTTGCTGGGCAGTCGAATGGAAGTGTGGGGAAAGCACTTGGTCTTGTGGATCAACAAAACGAACTTGCACAATATGAAGATTGGTTTGTTGCTTGGGTGCGCACTGCTTTTCGTGCAAAAGGAAATAAGGCGGTGGTCCTGGAACTTTCTGAATGGAGTCAGTCTTTGGCGTCTAAGGGCATCGAAACGCAGAAACAATTTTTGTCATTCGCCATACAAATGTTTCGGGCTGCGCTAATGAATCATTATGCGTTGGAAGCTGTTGCCAACTTTTACCCCAAGTCAGCTTTCAAACTTGAGCGCTTTGCGGCTTTTATTCATGGTGCTAACATTTTACCCATTATTACAGCACTTGAAAACAGCGTGTATCATCTTTCACGAAATGGCAGCCCACAAATGATTTTTACCGAACTCTCCTTTAAATTAACCCGCTTGCTACACACAAAAGCATAAATAGTTTTTGTCTATTGTTTTTGTGTTTTGTTATAGGCGGCGATTATTTGTTGTTGCCCCTTTTTTTTATCCCTACTCGTTTTTATTAAGTTGTTCGTACAGCTAGTGTAGTTGCGGCTGGAAAAGGTGCTTAAAACGCGTTATTTGGGTTTTTGGAGGAAAAAAGTAAGTGATGAGGTGTTTGTGGTTTGCCAACCTTTGAGGTTTGCGAACAATCCCTTACAAAATGCGTTGACCCACGGTGCTTTTGCGTTTCGGTATTGTTCGGAAAGCAGCGAAATATAAAAAGCATCCCAATACATGTTTTTTGTGTGAAGCAATTCAAAGCCTGCTTTACGCCCAAGTAACGAAATGGCGTGCTTGTTGTAGTGCCAGCGGTGGCGGGGTACGTCATAGGCAGCCCAAAAAGATTTGTAGTGTTTGGCGTCCCATGATGCTGCATTAGGTACGGCTAAAACCAATACGCCTCCCGGCTTAAGGGATTTATAAAACGTGGCCAGGGCTTCCTCAGGTCTGTTGATGTGTTCAAAGACATGCCACAATGTTATGACATCAAATTGGTTTTCTTGTAGTGGTTGGGCGACCACACGAAGCTGTCTTTGTTTGAGGATTTCAGTTGCGTCAGGCGAAGTCTCAAAAACATCAACCTGCCATCCCTCGTGTTGAGCGGCTAGGGCAAAGTCGCCGTTGCCTGCGCCATAATCCAACATATGCCCTGTGGTCGCATATTGACGAATCCACTTGAGTTTTGATTTGATATTTATACGCTTAACCCAAGCATAAACCTTAGCTTTAAAACCATTGGCTTGGGTTTCGTATGAGGCATATCCTGTTTTGGGATAAAAGTGTTCAAGTTCCCCTTCGCTGAGTTCGGGTGTGGTTTTGAGTGCCGTCGTTTCCTTATCCAAAACTAAATCAAAGCTGGACTTGCTGACGAGATGATCGATAACGGGAAATGGTTTCACGTGGAACAATTAACGGCCCATATACACCAGCAGCACAGACAAATCACTTGGTGATACCCCGCTGATACGTGAGGCTTGTGCAATGGTTACGGGTTGGATTTTATTCAGTTTCTGTCGTGCTTCTATGGATAGGGATTTTACCTTTTCATAGTCAAAATCTTTTGGTATCGGCACGTACTCTAAAGAAGAGAGTTTGTCTGCTTGCAATTTTTCCTTGGCAATATAACCTGCGTACTTAACTTGTATTTCAACCTGCTCTAGGGTGGCCGTATCAATAGCTTCTTTGGCCACAAAATCACTGACCGTGTTAAGCGAAAGGAAGTCTGCAATGGTTAGGTTGGGACGGGCCAACACTTTGCCCATTTTAAGGGATTGTTTGACGGGGTTTGAATCTCTCTTTGTCAAAATGGGGTTGATGTCTTCTGGCACTACGCTTGTTTTTTCAAAGAAGTGCAACAAGGCCGACGTCTTTTTTGATTTGGTTTCTAACAGACGCATACGCTTGTCAGAAGCAAGCCCCATTTCGTGAGATCTAGGCGTAAGACGAAGGTCTGCGTTATCTTGTCTCAAGAGGGTGCGGTATTCTGCCCTTGAAGTAAACATACGATACGGCTCTTCAGTGCCTTTGGTGATAAGGTCATCAATCAAGACGCCTATATACGCCTCTTCGCGGCTGAGAATAAAAGATTCTTTTTGTGCGACGTAGTTGTGGGCGTTGATTCCAGCCATGATGCCTTGTGAGGCGGCCTCCTCATAGCCTGTAGTTCCGTTAATTTGTCCTGCGAAAAACAAACCCGAAACAAGTTTGGTTTCCAAGCTGTGTTTGAGTTGCGTAGGTTGAAAAAAATCATATTCAATGGCATAGCCCGGTCTAAAAAACTTGACCTTTTCAAAACCAACGACAGCAGAAAGTGCTTTAAATTGCACTTCTTCAGGCAGCGATGTTGAAAAGCCATTAACATAAACCTCTACGGTATCCCAGCCTTCCGGCTCAACAAAAAGCTGGTGTCTGTCTTTTTCGGCAAAACGGTTGATTTTATCCTCCACGGATGGACAGTATCGTGGGCCAATACTTTTGATTCGGCCGTTGAACATGGGGGAGCGGTCAAAACCTTCCCTAAGCAAGTCGTGTACAACAGGACTAGTGTATGTCATGTGGCATGAGCGCTGTGATTTAAGTGTGTGGCTGTCGTCTAAATATGAAAATTTAGAAGGGTTGCTGTCGCCGGGTTGTTCTATCATCTTGCTGTAGTCCAAGGAGCGGCCATCTACTCTAGGAGGGGTGCCTGTTTTCATGCGGCCCGATGTAAAGCCTCGCTCTATAAGTCGCTCGGTGAGGCCAAAAGATGCGCTTTCGCCAGCGCGACCACCTCCAAATTGTTTTTCGCCAATATGGATAAGACCATTAAGAAAAGTACCGCTGGTTAGCACCACAGACTTCGCTTTGATTTCGATCCCTAATGAGGTGACAACTCCTGCAATCCTGTCCTTTTCAAAAAGGAGGTCTGTGACCATTTCCTGGTAGAAATCAAGGCGTTCTGTTTGTTCTAATTTATTGCGCCAGTGCTGAGCGAACATCATGCGATCTGATTGTACGCGCGGGCTCCACATGGCAGGGCCTTTAGAGCGATTGAGCATTTTAAATTGAATGGCTGATGCGTCTGAAACAATTCCGCTATATCCGCCAAGCGCGTCTATTTCCCTAACAATCTGTCCTTTTGCAATACCGCCCATGGCTGGGTTACAAGACATTTGCCCGATATTTTGAAGGTTCATGGTAATAAGTAGGGTATTGCTGCCCATGTTGGCTGCGGCAGCTGCGGCCTCTGCTCCTGCATGCCCGCCACCAACAACGATTACGTCATAAATATCACGAAACATGCTTCTCCTTGTTTTGTTCCACGTGAAACAGTTGTATACATGCTTGCTCTGCTTTTCGCATTTCTGATTGTTGGGCGTCGGTTTTGTCCTTAAAGCCCAAACAGTGTAAAAGCCCGTGAGACATCACACGAAGCAACTCTTCGTCAAACGGAACATTATGCTCAACTGCGTTATCACGGACACGCGGTACAGAAATGGCAATGTTGGCAGAAACATCTTTGCCTACAGTGTCGTCAAAGGTAATAATGTCCGTTAAGGTGTTGTGTTTCAGGTATTTAAGGTTTAATTCAAGCAAGGCTTCGTCGTCCATAAAAGCATAAACCAAGGCCAAGGACGTTGCGTTATGCTGCTTTGCGCATTTTGTAAGCCAGTTGCCAAACATTTGTTCGTCGACAAGCACAAAAGCTGTTTGGTATGTAAAATCCACCGATGCGTCCATGGCGCAAATATATTCAATTAGAGTTGTAATAAAAGATGAATAGTCGTTGTATCTTTGACAAACCATTATGTCTATACGCGTTCGTTTTGCACCTAGCCCTACCGGGCCCCTTCACATTGGGGGTGTCCGCACGGCACTATACAACTATTTATTCGCCAAAAAACACGGCGGTGTATTTATCCTAAGGGTTGAAGATACCGATCAAAATCGTTTTGTGGATGGGGCAGAAGCCTACATTACAGAAACCCTTGATTGGCTGGGCATAAACCCAGACGAAAGCCCAACTAAACCGGGAACTACAGGTCCGTACCGACAGAGTGAGCGAAAGGACATCTACCTAAAGCATGCGCAGTTATTGGTGAAAACCGGCAATGCCTATTTGGCGTTTGATGCTGCAGATGACTTACAAAACCTCCGCGAAGCGGCAGAGCAAAAGGGTGAGCGCTTTATCTACAATTGGAAAAACAGGAGTGACCTTAAAAACAGTTTGTCGTTAGGTACTGAGGAAGTGGCCGCGCTAATAGAAAACAAAACCCCTTATGTGATTCGGTTTAAGGGTTATGCAAAAGAGGCTGATAGGTCGCTATCCATGATTGACAAAATTCGAGGAGAGGTCGTGGTTGACACTTCTCTCTTAGACGATAAGATTATTGTAAAGCAAGACGGCATGCCTACCTATCACCTCGCCAATGTAGTAGACGATCACCTGATGGAAATCAGTCATGTAATTCGAGGAGAGGAATGGTTGCCTTCAATGGCGCTGCATGTACTTCTGTACAACGCCTTTGGCTGGAAGGCGCCTGTTTTTGCTCATGTGCCGTTGATTTTAAAGCCCTCGGGAAAGGGAAAACTTTCCAAGCGGGATGGTGATAAATTCGGTTTCCCTGTATTTCCCTTGCGGTGGGACAAAGACACGCCAGGCTTTAAAGAGGATGGCTACTTACCCGAAGCACTGGTCAATTATTTAGCTTTATTGGGATGGAATCCAGGTGGTGAAGAAGAACTTTTTTCTTTAGAAGAGCTGGTGGCGTTGTTTTCGCTTGAAGGTATAACCAAGGCTGGTGGGCGATTTGACCCCGAGCGATGTAAATGGTTTAACCAACAACATCTCCATAAAACAAATGCAACGCTTATTGAGGCTTATCTTGATAAATTACTTCAGCAAAAGGACGTGGTCAATACGGGGGTTTCAACTGCTGATGTCGTGGGCTTGGTACAAGATCGACTTACACTACTTACTGACCTTTGGGACGAAGCCGGCTTCTTTTATGTTGCGCCTGTTGCGTATGATGAAAAGGCCGTGCGCAAACAGTGGAAAGAGGAAACGCCGGGGATTTTATCTGAAGTGGTGACGGTTATTGAAAATGCTCCAGACGAAGAAGCGGAAACCCTAAGCGCAGCAATAAAGGTATGGGCAAATGAAAACAACATAAAGCTAGGCATGATCATGGCGCCCTTACGAATTGCACTGGTTGGTGCGTTAAAAGGCCCTGATGTGTTTGCTATTTGCCATGTGCTAGGTAAAGAAAGCTGCCTCGGAAGAATAAGGAACGCTATTTCTGTTCTTTGATCCTTTTGTCATATCTTTATAGGAACTTCAAAATTATATTTTTATGGACTTTTTAATCAATTTAATTATTGGCTTCGGCACCTTGTTGTTTGTTGTGTCTGCCATTTTTATAGTGAAACAACAAACCGCGGCGATTGTAGAGCGCTTTGGGCGTTTTCATAGTATTCGTCAATCAGGGCTTCAATTGCGTATTCCCATTGTTGATCGAATTGCTGGGCGGCTGAGCCTTAAAATTCAACAGCTTGATGTAATTGTAGAAACCAAAACAAAAGACGATGTGTTTGTCAAACTCAAGGTTTCTGTGCAATATATGGTAATCAGAGACAAGGTGTATGATGCCTTCTACAAGCTTGACTATCCGCACGATCAAATTACGTCTTATGTGTTTGATGTGGTGCGTGCAGAGGTGCCTAAAATGCGCCTAGACGACGTGTTTGAACGCAAAGATGATATTGCCATAGCTGTTAAGTCAGAACTTAACGATGCGATGATTAACTATGGGTATGATATTATTAAAACCTTGGTTACAGACATAGATCCCGACCTACAAGTAAAAGAAGCGATGAACCGCATTAATGCTTCAGAGCGTGAGAAAATTGCTGCGCAGTATGAAGGAGATGCCGCCCGTATTTTAATTGTTGAAAAGGCAAAGGCAGAAGCAGAGTCTAAACGACTACAAGGACAAGGAATCGCCGATCAACGTCGTGAAATTGCACGTGGATTAGAGGAGTCTGTTGAGGTGTTGAACAAGGTGGGGATTAACTCACAAGAAGCCTCCGCATTGATTGTTGTAACACAACACTACGATACGCTGCAGTCGATTGGGGAAGAAACCAACTCCAACCTAATCTTATTGCCAAACTCGCCACAAGCGGGGTCAGACATGCTGAACAATATGGTAGCGTCATTTACGGCCAGCAACCAAATTGGCGAAGCCATGAAAAATCATAAAAAGAAAAAAGACGCGGGTGAGGCATAAGCCTTAATGCGTTAAACATAAAAAACCCCGGCCTTGTGTTGGGGTTTTTTGTTACAGACTGATGTTGTGAGCAAGAGACACCAAAAACACCCATTTTTTCATGGTGGGAAACTGCCAGTGCATAATCCCCGTATTGAGGCGTAGTGCCTGGGAAAGTTTGTTTGATACTTGAGCGGAAAATCTGTTTTGATTAAACCCAGATCCCGAGTTCTGAAGGAAGACTTCTTCGCTTAGACTTACTGCTAATTTTTCTGTAAGCGGTAGGCTTGCTGTGAGGCCAAAACGAAAGCGAAGCTGCAGGTCTTTGTTGATCCAGCGTTCTTCTACAAAAACCGTGTTGGTAAGGCGCACTTTATTGAGTTGAGTCGAAAAGGCTAGTTTTTGATATGCGCCATCTTCATTGATCGCGGCAATTTTACGATAGCCTGCCGAAAGGGTTAAGCTGGGTGCAAGCACACTGCTAAAGCCCGCAGTAAACAGCGCTTGGTCTTTTGCCAAATCTAGGTCAAAGCTGCGGTGTTGGTATTGCAAATCGATGCTGGTGTTGCTGTTTATTTTGAGTTTGTTCTTGTAAATCAACCAAGAACCTACATCTGTTTGGGCGTGGGCGCTTAGGGCGATAAGGAAACAAAGAATAAAAAGATTATAGTGTAACTTCTTCTGCATATTTAATCAATAATGGGTTTTTGTCTGTACGTGCTTTTTCAATAAAATCGATCGCGTCTGGCTCTAGTCCAACAGCTGTTTTTTGATGTGCTGCTAACACTATGGCAACGGCTATACGAGTGCCTGTTTTCTTTGCGGCTGTGTTATAAAGCGGAGCTAATGCTGCTGCAGGAATGTCCTTTGCCAATGCCGCTATTTGGCCAGCTGCGGCTTCCTGTTTTTCTGCGTTGAGGGAAGTAAACTTTTTGCCTAGTTTACGAAGCGTGTCTAATGGAGAGGCAACGTGTGTTTGTTGTGGTTGCTGTTGTGGTTTTGCCTGTTGTTTAGACCAAGTGTCGCGTAAGCCAACTGTTTTATTGAAGACCTTTAGTGCATCTGTGCTGTCTTGGTCACAGACAAAGTACCCCAAGCGTTGAAATTGGAACTGGTCTCCGGCTTTTGCCTCGGACAACATTGGTTCTGCGAAAGCTGTTTGAACAGACAGAGAGTCAGGGTTTAGCTGTGTCATAAAATCAACCTCTTTGTCTCCATCGGGGCTTGAAGTCTTAAACAAACGGTCGTATTGACGTACGGATATTTCTTTGGCATCCCCAGCAGAAACCCAATGAATGGTTGCCTTTACTTTGCGCTGGCTTTCTGGGCTGCCGCTACCACTCAAGCTTTTAGGGTCATAGGTGCAATGCACCGTCTGAATGTTTCCTGCTGCGTCTTTATCCACAGATTCGGCCTTGATGATATAAGCACTTTTTAACCGTACTTCTCCGCCTATTTTTAGTCTAAAAAACGAACCGCTAGCTTCCTCACGAAAATCTTCTTGTTCAATATACAGCGTGTTGGAAAACGGCATTGTTCTCGTTCCCGCGCTTGAATCTTCGGGGTTGTTGTCTGTAGTAAGCTTTTCCGTTTGCCCGTCGGGGTAATTGCTAATCACCACTTTAATAGGGTCTAGAACCGCCATGGCGCGAGTAGCTGTTTTGTTTAGGTCTTCGCGTACACAAAACTCCAACAAAGAGGCGTCAATAATGTTTTCACGTTTTGCAATACCAACGGTTTCGGCAAACTTCCGTAAAGAGGTGGGGGTATAACCCCGTCGGCGCAGTCCGCTTATGGTGGGCATGCGTGGGTCGTCCCATCCGTTTACTTTTCCGTCCACTACCAGGCGCTGCAACTTGCGCTTGCTCGTGATGGTATAATTCAAATTGAGTCGGGCAAACTCCCGTTGTTTGGGTCGCAGTCCGCTGTTGGCCAAGTGATCTAAAAAAACATCGTAGAGGTCGCGGTGCGGCTTAAACTCTAGGGTACACAAGGAGTGTGAAATTTGTTCAATATAATCTGACTGGCCGTGGGCCCAGTCGTACATGGGATAAATACACCAAGCGTCTTTTGTTCTGTGGTGGGCCTTGTGCATGATGCGATACAAAATAGGATCGCGTAACAACATATTAGGCGAAGCCATGTCGCCCTTAAAACGAAGAACATAGGAGCCCTCTTGATGTTTTCCTGCTTTCATTTCCTCAAAAAGCCGGAGTGCCTCTTTTGGGTCTTGATTGCGATAAGGACTAGCGCTTCCTGGGGTGGTAGGGGTGCCTTTTTGTGCGGCAATTTGTTCTGGAGTTTGGGCATCTACATAGGCGTGGCCTTCATTGATAAGCTGCACTGCCCAAGCATAAAGCTGATCAAAATAATCCGAAGCATAACACGCTTTGTCCCAGGCATATCCAAGCCAAGCGATGTCATCTTTTATCGCATCGACATAGTGTTGCTCCTCTTTTTCGGGGTTGGTGTCGTCAAAACGAAGGTTGACAGGCGCATTGTATGCCTTGCCAAGCTCAAAATTTAAGCAAATGGCCTTGACGTGGCCAATGTGTAAATAGCCGTTAGGTTCGGGCGGAAAGCGAAAACGCAACAAAGAAGGGTCTAGTCCTGCAGCCAGGTCTTCGTCAATGATGTGTTCAATAAAATGTTTCGCCGTTTTTTCCTGCATCGAAAAATGTTTGCGGCAAAGGTAATTATTTAGACCAACTCCGTTGTTTAAGTTTTTATATTTGACACATTATGGGAAAAGTATATGTAGAAAACATTCAGGTCTATGCTTATCACGGTTGCTTGCCTGAGGAAACGCTCATTGGCAGCGACTATCGAGTGGATGTCTGGGTAGAAGGCGACTTATCTGTTTCTTCCGTTTCGGACCAGCTGGCAGATACCATTGATTATGTAACGCTTTGCGCTTGTGTGCGCGAAGAAATGGCAACGCCCTCAAAACTGTTGGAGCATGTCGCGCAACGTATCTTAGATCGCATTTTTGCAGCCAGCGCACAAGTGAGCTTAGCAAATATTAAAGTGGCAAAGATAAACCCGCCTATTGGTGGGCATGTCGCAAGCGTTGCGGTGGAATTGGAACAGGGTAGGTAGTGGGTTTTAAAAGGGGCTTTCCTTGGGCGTGTAGCTTGTTAGCTAGCGCGCGTACTAGCTTTATTCCGCTGGCGCGCTTCTGTGACGCGCGCCAAGGGGGAAAGGGAAACGGTGGTTTTAAGTAAGGTAGTGCTGGGTTGCCATAAAAAAATCCTACTTTTGCATCCCTAAAGGCACCGTGGCCGAGTGGCTAGGCAGAGCTCTGCAAAAGCTTGTACAGCGGTTCGAATCCGCTCGGTGCCTCCACTTTATTTGCGCCTCTATAATGGTTTGTAATTGCTCCTTTTGTTCCGGAAAGCTTCCTTGAAAAACAAAAAACAGACCAAATCCAAAGATAATAATGTGTACCAACTGTTTTATTTTATAAATAACAAGCGGGGTTAGTACCGTTTTAAGTTGTTTTGCGAGGTATATTTTAACGATATCTAAAAGAAGATAAATCACCAACACATAAATGAAGAACCAATATTCCGCGCCAAAGACAACCATACTTACCCAAAAAAGAAAGACGCCTATATTAATTATGTTGAGTAAAAAGCCTTTGCCTATATAAAACAGGTAATTTCCCTTTGGGAGTGCCTCAACCTCGAAGGCTGTACGTTTTTTGTTTTTAAAGGTTGACAGTAAAGAAAAGAGCCCTAAAGAGCAAAGTACTACCCCGCCTATGATAAACCACCGTGGGTTTTCTGCCAAGCTATTTCTTAGCGGTTGTGCGCTAAACGTAGCTACTAGAATAAAAACAACGTCAGCGATTACCGCACCGATATCAACACAAAAAGCGCGTTTTGCTCCTTTGGTGATACTTGTCTCAACAATCACAAAGAAGACTGGGCCGGTAGAAAAAACAAGCAACAACGATAGGGGAATTGCTGCTAAAAATTCACTCATTTTCTGGAGTTTCGATTGGGGTGTTCTTTTGTTCAATATTGCCGCCTACTGCGACAGATTTAATTAGTTTTTTTGGTTGTCCATAGACACTAACTGATCCGCCTAAGGAAACCTTTATCTCTGCGAGCTCGCTTGCGTTAACAGCAGCTCTTCCGCCTGCTTTTACCTTAACTTCTACCTGTTCTGAGTCAAGCATAGCAGCCTCTACTACGCCGCCAGTTACCACGCTGTGATACTGCACAACAGCCGAGCCTTTGAGGTTGACAATACCGCCTGATGCGGTCTTGGTTTTTACTTTTTGTACATCTAAAAGGGCATCAATTTCTGCACCTTCTTGTGCTTTTAATGAAATGCTGGGTTGAAATAAAACATCTTGACAAGACACAAAAGCGCCTTCGTTGGCATCAATTTCTTCTAGCGGGCTGGAGCTAAACAAAGCTACTGTGGTGTTAAATCCACCAAAGCGCTTTTTGATGTCCATGCGTAAATACAGCCTTCCGTTTTTGTTTTTGTACGATAGAAAAGATTTGTTTTTTCCTTCAACCACTAAGGAGTCGGCGTCAGAAGGGATGATGGTTAAACGAATGCCATCAAACACTTTTACCTTATTGAACTGGCCAAGTCGTATCGCTTGAGCATGTGAAAGCGTGGAAACGAGTAAAAAGAGAAAGAGTAAACGCATAAAAATCCTTTACCCAAAGATACATATTATTCTACGTGAGCCAATATGTTAAAGTCTAAATGCCTTTTTATTAGATCTGCTGCGGTTACTTTTACCGTGACCCGATCGCCGAGCTGTATGGCTTTCTTGGTTTTTTGTCCCACAAAAGCATAGTTGCGCTCATCAAAAACATAGAAGTCCCCTGGAATATCCTGTGGGCGCGCCATTCCTTCGCATTTATTTCCTTCAAGCTCAACATAAAGACCGCGCTCAACTACACCGGATACAATACCTGTAAAGGTTTCACCTATACGCTCTTTCATGTATTTAACTTGCATGAATTTAATGGAATCGCGCTCTGCTTTTGTGGCTAAAACTTCCATTGCGGAACAGTGTTTCATGACGGCTTCATAGCCCTCTGCTTTGGGCGGCTTTTTCTCATCTAAATAATGTTGTAAGAGGCGGTGTGCCACAACATCTGGATACCTTCTTATGGGTGATGTAAAGTGAGAGTAATAATCAAAAGCTAAGCCATAATGCCCAATGTTTTGTGTGGTGTATTTCGCTTTACTCATACTTCTTATTGTTAGGGTGTCAATAAGGTTCTGCTCGGGTTTATTTACAATGTCTTTGAGTAGTTTGTTTATCGAATGTGCTGTTGTTTCTGCTGAAGCTAAATTCAAAGAATAACCAAAACCGGTAATTACGCTTTTTAATTGATCTAATTTTTCTTCATCTGGTTCATCATGCACCCTAAACACAAAGGTTTTTTTGTTGTCTTCTTTTGCAATAAACTCTGATACCTTCTTGTTGGCCAACAACATATATTCTTCAATGAGTTTGTTCGCCTCTTTACTTGTTTTGATAAAGACATCTTTTGGGTTTTTGTCTTCGTCTAGAGAAAAATGCACCTCTTCTTTATCAAAGGAAATAGCGCCACTTTGCATGCGTTTTTTTCGCAGGTGCTTTGCTGTGGTGTTGAGTTGTAAAATCGCTTCTTTTACTTTTTCATCAACCGTATACGTTTGTGATGTAAGGGATAACGCAGCGGGTATTGTTGATGCTCCTGTTTCAATAATATGCTGGGCTTCGTGATATGCAAATCGGTAATTAGAATTGATAACCGTTCTACCAAATTTTTGGTCTTTTACGTTTCCGTGTGTGTCTAGGGTGAAAATAGCGCCGAAGGTCAACTTTTCTTCATTGGGTCTTAAAGAACAAACTTTATTAGAAAGTTGCTCTGGAAGCATTGGAACAACACGGTCAACAAGATAAACAGAAGTAGCGCGTTGGTAAGCTTCATCGTCTAGAACAGTACCAGGTTTGACGTAATGAGAAACATCTGCAATATGGATTCCTACTTCAAAATCACCGTTTTCTTTTTCTTGAAAAGAAAGCGCGTCATCAAAATCTTTTGCATCTGTAGGATCTATTGTGAATGTTAAGACATCACGATAATCCATTCTTTTTTTAATTTCTTCAGCACTTATTTTTTCGTCAATCTTGTTTGCTTCTTGCTCAATTTGAGGGTCAAAAGCATAAGGCAAACCATATTCCGCCAATATGGTGTGTATTTCTGTTTCTGCATCGCCGGGCACACCTAAGACTTCTATAATTTTTGCTTGTGGTGATTTGGTTTCATCCCAGTTTGTAAAGGCGATCAATACCCTATCACCATCTGCTGTTTGCATTTCTGGTTCTGATTCTATGTAAAAATCTACCGTTGATATTCTTGGGCTTACACGAACAAATAGGGTTCCGTTTCTTTTTTGAAGGGTACCAACAAAACGTTCTCTTTTTCGTGCTACTATTTCAATTATTTTTCCTTCCCTTTTTCTTTTTCCTCTTGTTGGGTAAGCATAAAAAAGAACCTCATCCCCACCAAAAGCTTTATGGTGGTGTGTTGATGATACTTTCACATCCTCTTCGAAATCTTCTGATATAATATAACCGGTCCCATTATTAGAGACATCGAGGATTCCGCGGTGGTAACTCTCGTTTTTCTTAGCTTGAAATGTGCCTTTTGTTGGATTATTAATAAGCTTTTGCGCTGCTAACTTCTTTAAATTCTTGATAATATGATTGCGCCCGCTTGGATCTTTGATACCTAATCTGCTGGCTATTTGTTTGTAGTTAAAGGTTTGGTTCGGGGTTTGATCCAAAACCTGAAGAATGTTTTTTTGGATTGATAAAGCGTTCTTTTTCTTACCCATATTTCACAAAGGTATGTCTAATAATTTGTCTTTGAAGTTTATCAACAAATAAATATTACATAACATCTTTAATCTTTTTAATTTTTAAATCTATAATGTTTATTATAGTGTGTTAATAACCACAATAACTATATTTAATTTTTTTTAAAACACTTGTAATTAGATACATACCTAAAGAAAATGAAACAAAATTTTTGTTAGTAACATCAAAAAAGATGTTAATATATCACCCGTAAGTAATCATAAATCAATTTTAATAATTGCTTTTTTTTACATCTGTCAACACGCACCATACTTATTGATACTTATCAAAAGAAATGAACACCTCCATTTAATAACCTCAATAAATCAACAGGTAAGCGAAAAAGGATATTAACAACAACAAAAAGTGTAATTTTATAGAAAATAAGAACCATGCATATTTCGATAGGAAACGACCACGCAGGACCTGATTTAAAAAAAGCGGTTTTTTCGCTTTTAACTTCTTTAGGACATACCTATACCAACCACGGAACAGACACCAACGACAGTGTTGATTATCCTGATTTTATTCATCCTGTTGCAGTGGATGTAAGAGATGGAAAATCAGCTCTTGGCATAATTATATGCGGAAGTGGAAACGGCGCAAACATGACAGCAAACAAATATCCAGAAATAAGATCTGCCTTATGCTGGACAGCAGAACTAAGTGCCCTTGCGCGTCAACACAACAATGCCAACATATTAAGTATCCCAGCGCGTTTTGTAACAACCGATGTGGCAAAAGAAATGGTAAAAACATTTTTAGAAACAGACTTTGAAGGTGGCAGGCATCAAAAACGAGTCAATAAAATTTCACAATGCCGATAACATGGCACATACACAGCTGGGAAACCTTAAGCAAGAAAATGCTTTATGAAGCGCTAGCGCTTCGCTCTTTGGTTTTTGTGGTTGAACAAAATTGTGTGTATCAAGATCTTGACACAAAAGACGAAAACGCCATACATATACTTGGTTACAATCAAAACGTTTTAGTTGCCTATGCCCGTGTGTTTCTCAACACAAAACCCGCTTCCATTGGTCGTGTTGTAATTCACCCGTTGTTCAGAAGACTAGGATACGGTAAGCTTATTATACAAAAAAGTATCGAACAAGCACCGACAAATACCCCCATCCATATTTCTGCTCAAGAACATTTAAAAGGGTTTTATGAGAAGCTAGGGTTTTCACAAACAGGAGAGGGCTACTTAGAGGACGGCATACCTCACATTCCGATGGTTACTACTGCAAATCAACCCAACGTTTAACCAAAGGAAGCATTGCTTTTTCAATCGTTTCTAACGAAGGCAATTCCCGTGAATTATAGATAAAAAAACCATTTCCTTCAATAGGCGTATATAAAGGGTCGGAACAAAGAACTCGGTATTGTTCTCGCATCAACCTTTTGATTTTGTTTCGGTCAACAGCCCTTGGAAACAAACGCTTGGAAACCCCAAACCCCAAAGCAAGTCCATTTCCTTTTTGAGTATCACACACCAATTTCATAGGTCTTTTCCCAAGGTGAGTTCCCTCCGAAAAAAGACGTTCGATGGTTTGTTTGCTTTTAAGGCGCTTTATTTCAGTTCTGTGTGTCGAAAACATTATTACTCAAATCTATATCAGCCATAAACCCAGAGGGGTCTATACGCAGTTGTTCAATTTCACTCAAAGGGGCGTCTATGGTTAAGGTATAGGTTGGTCTGGCCCATGCCCAGTCTTTTTCCGTTTTACACGCACCCTCACAACCTGGCTTTTCACCAAACATCATTTGCAAAGGAATGTAGTACACCTCTTGCCTTCCGTCTTTATACAACACACCAAAATCAATTGGCATTCCCATTGCGCCAAGGCGTTTTAATGCAACAACTGTTTTTCCATCCTTTTGGTTAACGGACTCTATAGCGTAATCAATGGTTTTTGTCGTGCGCGTCCAATCATTTAAATACCATTCCAGCTGAATCCCGGATACTTTTTCAGCCACACGCTTAAAATCATTGGGCGTTGGGTGTGTGAAAGCAAATCCGCTGTAAAAGTTCTGTAGGGTTTTTAGTAAAGCGTCGGGTCCTATAATATATCCGAGTTGTGTTAGAAAAACAGACCCTTTATCATAGCTTGCCGTTCCATAAGCAATATTGGTATCAAAACGATCGGCATGGGTGGTAAGTGGCTCTTCTAGGCCGTAACTCACAAGCTTTCTATAATCTTCGTATGAACGATCAAAAGCCTCCACATTCTCTTTTAACACTTGTTCCCCAAGCGCATCTAAAAAAGAAGTAAAACCTTCGTCCATCCAAGCGTACTTGGATTCATTAAAAGCCAAAACATGTTGAAACCAAGAATGTGCCAGCTCATGTGAAGTAACCCCGTAAAGGCTAGGATAGCTACGTTCACCCGTGATAAGCGTACACATTGCATATTCCATACCGCCGTCTCCCCCTTGAAGTATGCTGTATTGTTTATAAGGGTAAGGCCCTACAGCACTGTTAAAGAAAGCCAAAAGCGCTGCGGTTTCTCCTTGAAGCCGTTTCCAGTTATCGATTATTTCTTTATCGTCTTGATAGAAAAAATGAAGCGTAACCCCTTCTTCTGTTTCTAAAACGTCGTGTATGTAATCGGGATCTGCAGCCCAAGCAAAGTCGTGAACCATAGGTGCCACAAAATGCCAGGTCAGGTTTTTGCCCCTCGTCTTTGTTGTTTTTTCAGCATAACCATGCCCCACTTCCTCAGGGTTTTGTAAATAACCCGTACCGCCGACAACATAATCTTTATCAAGTGTTAGTTTAACGTCAAAATTCCCCCAAACGCCGTGAAACTCTCTGCCAATATACGGATTGGTGTGCCAGCCCTCGTGGTCATACTCAGCCAGTTTTGGGTACCATTGCGTCATTGATAGCGAAATCCCCTCCTTGCTGTCTCGTCCACTTCGGCGAATTTGTTTGGGCACTTGCCCCTCGAAAACCATCGATAAGGTAGTGCTGGCATTTGGTGGTAAAGGCTCCGCCAAAGGCACAACAAGAATAGTCTCCTCTTCCTTAAAAGAGAGCATTTTTCCATCTTGTGCCATTGAAGTTGCGTGCAAATACCCAACCTCTTTTTTGTTTAATTTTCCAATTCGCGAACCTACTCTGGCATCTGGGTCTCTAAGCGAAATAGAGCGGATATCCATCTCGCTTCCCGGCTGAAAGGCATTAAAATATAAATGATAAAACACGCGTTTTAGCGTGTCTGGTGATTTGTTGGTATATACGAGTTCTTGGGTTCCAGAATAGCGAAAGGTTTTTACATCCATATCCACCTCCATGGTGTAATCAACTTGTTGTTGCCAATATCCGGGTTGTGGTTGCGCTAATACAGCAGCAGTAAATAGTAAAAAAAAGAGTGTTCTCATGGGTTATAGCGTATTTAAGGTTTCAGCGGCAAGCGTCTCATGCAAACGTACACCCTTTTCAGTCTGTTGTACGGTAATCAAAGGGTTGTTTGCGTCGTGCTGCATAAATAAAATAAAATTTTCATCGGCCGCACGATTCAAAAAAAGTTTTTTCTCTTGAAGTGTTTCCAAAGGACGGACATCATAACCCATAATATACGGCAAAGGCAAATGCCCCGCCGTGGGTAATAGATCCGCCATAAAAACGAGGGTTTTCCCTCTGTAAGCAAGGTGTGGAATCATTTGTTTTTCGGTGTGTCCGTTTACAAATAAAGCACCAAAACCAAGACCGCAATCCGACACAAAATTGGAACTAGGCGTTTCAATAAAATGCAATTGACCGCTTTCTTGAATGGGCATTAGGTTTTCGGACAAAAAAGAAGCTTTTTCCCTACCGTTTGGATTGACCGCCCACTCCCAATGCTGTTTGTTGCTCCAATAGCGCGCATTAGGAAAAGACAATTCATAAGCAGTTTTGCTTTTGTTCCACCGCACCGCCCCACCACAGTGATCGAAGTGTAAGTGGGTTAAAAACACATCCGTAATATCTTTCCTAGAAAAGCCCGCCTTCGCAATGGAGCTGTCTAGCGAGTTTTCGCCGTACAGACCAAAGTGTCGGAAGAAACGATCTTCTTGCTTGTTGCCCATACCGGTGTCTATTAATATAAGACGATTCCCATCTTCAATAAGCAGTGATCGTGCCGCAAGGTCAATGCGGTTGTGGCTATCTGCAGGGTTGGTTCTATTCCACAGGGTTTTGGGCACTACACCAAACATGGCGCCGCCGTCAAGCTTAAAATTCCCCGTTTCTATTATATGGAGCTTCATAGTCAACGAAAGTACAAAAGATTTATCCGTCTATTTTTTCCTTAAGCGCAAGCCCAAACTCTATCATGGCAGCCGCTTCGGCGGGTGTTGCCGGGCGCAAAAACTGTCGCACTAACAACTCTTTACCATTACTCATGATATGGTAAAACCCATAGGCAGAGAAAAACGACACCATTTTGTCATCAAAAAACGCCCTAATTTTTTTCGGTTCATTTCCTTGCACGTAAAAATCACGTGAGAACTCAGGGTACTTAGGAAAGTCTATATCGTGTATTCCAGCCAAGTGCGAGAGCTTTTCCAGCAACAATTCTCGGTCAAAAGAAAACACAGGAATTTCTTTATCTAGCTGAACACGCAACAGCGTTGTCTGAATGTTTTCTTTGGCAATAAAGGCGCCCTCGCTGTAGTGTATGTCGCATAAAGACAAACGCTTTTTGGGCCCCTCAATTAGGTTGTATACACGCTCCACAGAAGTAGTTTGATAAACAGGATGATCACGCAACATTCGCTCTTGTGATTTGGTAGCCTCGCTATAGGACCACCCTTTTTCATGTGCCAAGGCCTCCAGCTGCAACTGTCTTTTTGTGCGTCCACCACCAAATACACGTAATTTTTTCATGGGACGTAGCGTGCGTACCGCAAACGGATGGCTTGAGTCGGTCGCGTGAATGTCTAGCCCAATTATTTCTAGCGCCCCGCCTTTGCGCTCAAACAACTCTTCATAGCTCTGTAGGCTTTCTTGAACCGTGTGATCTACAAAAGAGCACAAAGAAAAATCAACAACAGCACGTTCGTCTTGTGGGATTTTATCAAGTTTTGACTTAAGCTTATAAAAATTGAGAAACGTACAAAAGTGAATAATACCGACGTAATAGTTTTGGGTTTCATTTTCTTTATACATCAACACGTTTGGTTTGAGTAGGTTTCGAGAAAATAACCAAAACGCTTTGTTGAGCAGAACGTGCACCACAAATGTGGTTAGCAACCCAATTAAAATACCCGTTATCAAATCGGTTAGTAGCGTAGAAATAAGCGTTGTTAAGAACACAAGCAACTGCTCTTTTCCAATTTGATACATACGCACAAAAATGGCTGGAGCGGCTAGTTTATAGCCCGTATATACCAATATTGCAGCCAAAGCTGTAAATGGAATTTTCCCAAGCTGATGTTGAAAAACAACAACAAACAATAAGAGAAAAACGGCATGGAAAAAATTTGATGAACGATTTGTGGCCTGGTTGTTTACGTTAACAGAACTTCTAGATATCACCGTACCCACATTCATTCCTCCGAGAAACCCACTAACAATAGTGGCAATGCCCAACGCCCTCATGTCTTTGTTGATATTTGAACGCCTTTTTTCAGGATCGAGCTTATCTACCGCTTTTATACTTAACAATGATTCGATGCTTGAAACTAAGGTAATAGACAATACAATACCCCAAAAAACAGGCTCTTTCCATTTAGAGAAATTAGGTGTTGGCACTGATGTTAGCATATCACTGGGTAGCGATATAAGTAACTGTTCACTAATCGGATTTCCAACACCACCAACAGCGAAGTATGCATCAAAGCCAAGCGCCAAAAGAATCACCCACATTGGCGCAGGAATAAGCCTAAAAAAACGATTGGTTATTTTGCTATAGAAAAACATAATCCCCAAACTAATTACACCAATACCCACAGCGTAAAGTTGCCCAGAGGGAGCTTCGTTTAAAGATTTTATTAATTCGGGGACACCAACAAATAGCTCTATAACAGTGCCTTTGGTTTTCATATCACCAAACATAACGTAAAACTGCTTTATCAAAAGTGTAACACCAATAGCGGACAACATGCCTTGAATCGCACTAGCAGGAAAAAAATCGCTCAGCGCTCCGAACCTTAAAAAGCCAAAAAGCATAAGTAACCCCCCCGAAATAATTACTGCTGACAAGGCATATAAATAACCCGCTTGCATATCGCCATCGCCTAACACCGCAACAGCACTAAGCAACACGACTACCAGCCCATATCCAGGCCCAGTGATGGTAACATATGAGCCACCAAAAACAGAAACAAGCACGCCGCCCACAACAGCTGTAATAATACCCGCAACCATTGGAAACCCCGAAGCTACCGCCAAACCAAGCGCTAAAGGCAAGGCGATAAGTGACACCACAAAACCAGCAAAAATATTGCTCCGAAGACCACTAAATATGGAAGATTTAGCCATCAGCGTACAATTAAAACATCGGTGGGTAAATCGGATAAAATATATTCTAGATCATGCGGAAACAAACGATCCCAAAGCGTGAGCTTGCTGGGCGCATTCATTACCAATAAATCGGCGCGGGCAACTCGAGCATAATGCCCAATGGAATATCCCCTTCGCCCAAAAATAGGCTGTACAACAACCTCAAGATTTTCTTTAATGCTTTTGGGAATATGGCTAAGCAAGCCTTGAACCCTGGAGTTTTCACGTAGTTTGATTCGCTCTTTGGCAATGGTAGACTTTCGCAGACTGCGGTCGTCATCTACCTTAATAGCCACACTGTCTTCGGGAATTTCTTCTACGATGGTTAGTTTTTGCGCCCCAAGAGTTGAAAGCACATAAAATGCACGGTCAATAGCTTCTTCTGTTTTGGGATGCGCCAAACCGTTTACAACACCAGAGGAACAAGCAATACGCTCAACAGAAGGTTTGATAAGCAGCAACACATCACAAGGCGCTTTTCGGGTCACCTTTCTTGCAACAGAACCCAAATAATATTTGAGCAAGCCTTCTCTTTTGATTGCCCCCAAAATCAATAAGTCAGCATTTTCACCGCTACAGGCGCCAAGCAAAACCTCTGCGGGGTTGCCTGCCTTCCAAAGCACGCGATAATCAGGAATGGCACCATCAAAGCTGGAGATGATTTTATCTAGGGCAGTCTCTTTCTTATTCGTTTTTTCTCCCACATGGACCATGACAAGGGAGGCGTTAAACATTTTGCTCATACGCAAAGCCTCAAACACATTCGCCTGAATGTTGGGCGAAAACGCCACCCCCACGACAACCGTATTATATTGCCTTTGTTGCATAACTTTAAAGATATTAAAATTTTAGAATAAAGAAAGCAAAACACCCTTATCGTAAACGAAAAAAACAAGGAAAGTAACAAAATAAGGTTTTAAACCTTATTCATTCAGCTTAAGCACCGCCATAAACGCTTGTTGTGGAATTTCAACATTACCAATTTGGCGCATTTTTTTCTTCCCTTTTTTCTGGCGCTCAAGCAGTTTTCGCTTTCGGGTAATATCACCACCATAACACTTGGCCGTAACGTCTTTTCGCACTGCCTTAACGGTTTCTCTAGAGATAATTTTTGCGCCAATAGCAGCTTGAATTGGAATGTCAAATTGCTGCCGGGGAATCATTTTTTGAAGCTTTTCACATATTTTTTTACCTAACCCATAAGCATTATCGGTATGCACCAAAGCAGATAAAGCATCTACCACATTCCCATTAAGCAGCACATCAACACGGACCAATTTAGAAGCGCGCATCCCTATCGGGCTGTAATCAAACGAAGCATAGCCTTTAGACACCGACTTTAGGCGGTCGTAAAAATCAAAAACAATTTCTGCTAACGGTAAATCAAAGGTCAATTCAACACGCTCGGTTGTTAGGTAGGTTTGGTTGGTGATTATACCGCGTTTTTCAATACACAGACTCATCACATTACCTACAAAATCGGCCTTAGTGATAATAGTTGCTTTAATAAAGGGCTCTTCTACACGATCTACAACCGAAGGATCTGGCAAATCTGAGGGGTTGTTGACAATAAGAATATTGTTTGGGTCTTTCCTAGTGTAAGCGTGATAGGACACGTTGGGAACTGTTGTAATTACCGTCATGTTAAATTCACGCTCCAAGCGTTCTTGAATAATTTCTAAGTGAAGCATTCCCAAAAACCCACAGCGAAAACCAAAACCAAGTGCCGCCGAACTCTCTGGGGCAAACACCAACGAAGCATCGTTCAATTGCAGCTTTTCCATAGAGGCACGAAGCTCTTCGTATTCTTCTGTATCTACGGGATAGATTCCGGCAAAAACCATAGGCTTAACTTCCTCAAACCCTTCAATAGCAATATCAGTCGGTCGATTAACAGATGTAATGGTATCACCTACCTTAACTTCTTTAGCTTCTTTTACGCCGGTTATAATATAGCCCACATCACCCGCAAGCATTTGCTTTCTGGGCTCTTGTTTTAGCTTAAGGACGCCAATTTCATCGGCGCCATAGGTATTGCCCGTAGCCATGAATTGTACTTGCTCCCCTTTGTTGATTTTTCCATTCAAAATTCTAAAATAGGTTTCTACCCCACGAAACGGATTGTAGACAGAATCAAAAATTAGGGCTTGGAGTGGCGCATCAACATCGCCTTTGGGAGAAGGAACACGATCAACAATGGCTTGTAGTATGTTTTCAATTCCCAACCCTGTTTTGGCAGAGGCACGAATAATTTCTTCGGGCTTACACCCCAAAAGATCAACGATGTCATCTGTAACTTCATCTGGGTTGGCAGAGGGCAGGTCTACTTTATTGAGCACAGGAATGATTTCCAAATCGTTTTCTAGCGCCAGGTATAAATTTGAAATGGTTTGTGCCTGAATGCTTTGCGCCGCATCCACAACCAATAAGGCCCCTTCGCAAGCAGCAATAGACCGTGAAACCTCGTAAGAGAAATCAACGTGTCCGGGCGTGTCAATCAAATTAAACACATATTGTTCTCCACCCAATGAAACGTCCATTTGTATGGCGTGTGATTTGATGGTAATACCACGCTCGCGCTCCAAGTCCATATTGTCGAGCAATTGGTCTTGTTTCTCACGATCCGTCACGGCACCTGTGGCATCCAACAGCCTGTCGGCAAGTGTGCTTTTGCCGTGGTCTATGTGCGCAATGATGCAGAAATTCCGAATGTGTTTCATAGCTGAAATAAACGCGTTAGCTCACAAAGATACACCAAGCGATCATAGGGGCATGCTACTACCAACAAAAAAACTAATTTTGTAAAAAATAAACAGATGACCTACCTACGCACGATACTACAGTTTTTTTTAGCGGTAACCTTTTTATTTTCGGCCTATACGAAAGCTGTTGCCCCCGGTTTTTTTGAAGTTTTACTAGAACAACAGGGCCTTGTTCCAAGCCGCCTGTACGGCGCATGGGCAACACGGTTTATCATAGCCCTTGAAACATGGTTAGGCCTGTGTTTGCTGTTGTCTTTTTATACGCGATTTATACTTCGTTTTAGCTTTCTTTTGCTTGTTGCTTTTTCCGTTCATTTGGGCTATTTGATAGCCATAGGAGAAACGGGCAATTGCGGTTGTTTTGGGGAAATGATAAGCATGTCTCCTTTGGCCTCCTTAGGAAAGAATATAGTACTGCTGGCAGTAAACGGCTTTTTGCTCCGCTATACATACAGGGGCAATAAAAAACCACGAATCACTTGGCTATTCCTCCCCTTGTTGTTTGCAGCAGCAACGCTTATTTGGCCAGTACAAACCCAGCCCGACGAAGTGGTAGAAAAACTCCCCACATTCGAAGCAGAGACCGGGATAGACTTTGCCAACGGCTCCTACTTGGTTGCCATACTCAATTTGGGTTGTGAGCACTGCCAAGAGGCGGCCCAGCAAATAGTCGCATGGCAAAACAACGGTATTGACCTACCACAAGTAGCGGCCCTGTTTTTTGCGGAAGGCGACACCACGGTTGCGGACTTTAATACCATAACTGGATCTAACTTCCCTTACCAGATGATAGACGTAAACACCTTCTTTGATTTGATAGGCAGCGCACCGCCGAGAATTTATTGGATTGTGGACGGGCAAGTAAAACAGTACTGGGACGAAACGCTTGGAGAAGACTTTCTAACTACCTTTGCACCTTGATGGTTAAGATTGGCGACATAGAATTAAGCGATTTTCCGCTATTGCTTGCACCCATGGAGGACGTAAGCGACCCACCTTTCCGTGCCCTTTGCAAAGAGCAAGGTGCTGATGTGGTATATACTGAGTTTATTTCTAGTGAAGGCCTAATTCGCGATGCAGCCAAAAGTGTTATGAAGCTCGACATTTATGAAGCCGAACGCCCCGTGGGCATTCAGATTTTTGGCGCTAACCTCGACTCCATGTTGCAGTCGGTAGATATTGTTGAAAAGACCAACCCTGATATTATTGACATAAACTTTGGCTGCCCAGTAAAAAAAGTGGTGTCCAAAGGCGCAGGCGCAGGGATTTTAAAAGATATTCCGCTGATGGTTTCGCTTACCGCAGAAATGGTGAAGCGAACGAACTTACCCATAACGGTAAAAACACGCCTGGGCTGGGATCACGACAGCATTCAAATTGTGGAGGTTGCCGAAAGGCTTCAAGACGTGGGCGCAAAAGCGATTTCCATCCACGGCAGAACACGAGCACAAATGTATAAGGGCGATGCCGACTGGACACAGATTGCAGCGGTCAAAAACAATTCGCGTATGCACATCCCCGTATTTGGCAACGGAGACGTTAACTCACCAGAGCGCGCCATAGAAATGCGCGATGAATTTTGTCTAGATGGTGCCATGATTGGCCGGGCTAGCATTGGCAACCCCTGGTTTTTTAGAGAGGTAAAACACTTTTTTAAGCACGGCACACATGCCGAACCACCTAGTTTGGCGGAGCGCGCAGCCATGGCACGCCGCCACTTACAAATGTCCATTGACTGGAAAGGCGAAAAGCTAGGCGTATTCGAAACCCGCCGTCACTATACCAACTATTTTAAGGGAATTCCCGATTTTAAACCCTACCGCCAACGCCTGGTAACCGAAGATCATTCGGCAGACGTTTTTGCTGTTTTGGATGAAATTGAGGAGTTGTTTGGGGCTACTGCTTTATAACACCCTTAACCACAGCAGAAGCCAACCACGATACGACAGTGGTCAAACCACCCACCACCAACACTACAGTCCAAAAGGAAGACCACTCAAGCGCCACAGGATAGGGCAAGCCAGACCCGGGAATACTAAAAAAGGCAAAGGATTTTTGTAGCCAAACGACAAGAATAGCCAACAGCAGTCCAATACCACTACCCAAGCCACTTAATAACAAGCCTTGCGTAAAAAACACCCGTCGAAGCGATGGTGCCGTTGCCCCTAGTTGATACAATGTTTTGATGTTGCCTTTCTTTTCCAAAAGCGTCATGATGATGGCACCCACCACATTAAAGAGTGCAATAAGCACGACCAATGTTAGTATTGCGATTACGGCAACACGCTCTGTTTGCAGCATTTTATAAAGCGCAGGATTTAATTCGGCTTTGGTTTTTGTGTTGTAATCATCGCCTACGATTTTTTGCAGATCCTGCTGCACGGCAACTTCGTCAGCATTTTCAGTAAGTTTTATATATAATGCGCTGGCTTGGTTTTCGGGAGTGCGCAAGATTTGCTGTACCATGTCAATAGGTGCGTAAGCAGTATTTTCGTCTATGGAGGCACCAATTTGAAAAACACCCCTCACGACAGCCGACTGCGCACTAAAAGCCTGTTGGTTAAGCACGCCAGCACCACGCTTGTTGGGCACAAGAAGCGTTATGCCCTCTGGGTGGTCATAGGCAGCGCCGTCGAGCTGTGACAATACGCCAATTCCCAACACCAATTCATAAGCACCGGGCTGTACCCAGTCACCGACCATGGTTTCACCCTCAACAACAGCATAAAATAGGCTGTCAACGCCAATAATATTAGCAAAGGCGGTTCGGTCTTCGAAACGTAACATCATTTCTTGCGAAAGCGTTGCGGCGGTTAGGGCAACTTCGGGGTGGTTTTGAACGGCCACAAACACATCTTCATCAATGTTAAACGGACCACTTGTTGCGGAGGTAATACGGATATCAGGGTCAAATGCGTGTGTAAACTGAAGGCCAAACTCACGAAGCCCACCAAAAACGGACAAGACCACGAAAAAAGCAAATACAGCAACGCCGATTACAAAGGCAGCAAACCTACTGATGAGCGTAACGGCAACTTTCTTTCGTAGACCAAAGGTGTAGCGCAAAGCAAGTAGGCGAGTGAAGCGCATGGGGTTATTTCAACGGGTTGTTTTTGCGCTTTAACGAATCTTCTATCGCATCAATATATTCCAGCGAATCGTCAAGATAAAAAGCAAGGTTAGGGACTTTGCGCAAATCGTTGCGAAGGCGTTTGGCCAAGTCGTGCTTTAACACGGTTTTGTTTCCTTTTATTCCCTCCAAGGTCTCCTTAGCTTTGTTGGCAGGAAATACAGACAGGTAAACCTTTGCCAGGCTTAAGTCAACCGTAATGGCAACCTTTGAAACAGAGAGGACCAAGTTTTTAACCCCTTGTGTGCGAATGGCGCCCTGCAACAAAAAGGTAATTTCTTGTTGTAGCAGCGCATTAATTTTCTTCTGTCGTTGTGTTTCCATAGGCCAAAAGTACTAATAACGTAGCCAAACCTGTATTTTTACGTATGGATTTTCCCATTCGAAAAATTGTACACATCGATATGGATGCTTTTTTTGCGTCTGTAGAACAATTGGACAATCCAGCATTGAGGGGAAAACCCATTGCTGTTGGTGGCGGATCGGAACGCGGGGTGGTGGCAGCAGCAAGCTACGAAGCCCGTAAGTATGGGGTGCGCAGCGCCATGTCTGGCCGACAGGCGAAGAAGCTTTGTCCTGAATTGATTTTCGTTTCTTCTAACGGCGCCCGTTATCGGGAAGTATCAGAACAAATACGGGAAATCTTTCACGAGTACACCGACTTGGTAGAGCCCTTATCATTAGACGAGGCTTACTTGGACGTTACCCAAAACAAAAAGGGAATGATTTCTGCCACACAAATTGCCGAGGAAATCCGCGAAAAAATTGAGGAGAAAACAAAACTCACCGCTTCTGCAGGCATATCAATCAATAAGTTTTTAGCCAAGGTAGCGAGCGATTACAACAAGCCAAACGGTCAAAAAACCATTCCCCCGGAAGAGGTTTTGGACTTTATGGAGGTTTTAGACGTCAGAAAGTTCCACGGCATCGGAAAGGTGACAGCCGATAAAATGTACCGTCAAGGAATTTATACAGGGGCCGATCTAAAGGCCCGAACCCTAGAAGACCTCACCTCTCGATTTGGCAAGTCTGGGCAGTATTACCACAATGTTGTTCGAGGGATACATACCAGTGAAGTAAAGCCTGTTCGCATAGCCAAGTCCGTTGGTGCAGAACGCACCTTTACCAAGAATTTGTCTAGTGAAATTTATATGGAGGAGCGACTGGAGGACATTGTAAAAGCCCTTCAAAAGCGAATGGGTAAAAAAAAGGTTGCCGGAAAAACAGTTACCCTTAAAATCAAATACTCCGACTTTGTTATTCAAACAAGAAGCAAAACCCTTCCGTTTTACATATCGGATGGCAGTTTGATTTTGGAGGAAGCCAAAAAGCTATTGTATCAAGAAACACTACAGGATTCCGTACGACTGTTGGGGATTTCCCTCTCTAACTTCAAGTCAGAAAAAAAGCAGGAACCAATAGAAGAGCAGTTAAAGCTTCGCTTTTAGGCTCTTGAAACACGAAGGGTGTTTACTTTACCGCGATCAGCAAGTGGCATGGATACCAAGTTGATGATTAAATCACCTTCTTGGACATAACCTTTTTCCTTTGCAATCTCATTGACTTCTTTTACCGTGTCGTCTGTTGAGCCATTTCCTTGATACAGACGTCCTTTAACCCCCCAAAGCAAATTGAGTTGCGCAAGAATACGCGGGTTTGAAGTAAAGACCAAAATGGATGCACTTGGCCGCCAAGCCGAGATTTGATATGCCGTATATCCGCTATTGGTTAGCGTACAAATGGCTTTCGCCTCTATTTCGTCGGCCATGGCTGCGGCGTGATAACAAACAGACTTGGTAACAAATCGTGCGTTTTTCTTTTTAGGTGCAATGTGTGGCACTTGGATTAGCGGAGAGTTTTCTACACTAACCACAATACGCCTCATCGTTTGAATAACTTCAACAGGATATTTCCCAACCGAAGTTTCTCCAGACAGCATCACCGCATCTGCTCCGTCCATTACAGAGTTTGCGACGTCATTCACTTCGGCACGCGTTGGTGTTAGGCCGTCAATCATAGACTCCATCATTTGTGTGGCTACGATTACGGGAATACGCGCCAGCTTGGCGTGTTGCACCAATTCTTTTTGAACGAGAGGCACTTCTTCGGCAGGCACTTCAACTCCTAAGTCTCCTCGTGCTACCATCAAAGCATTACTGGCTTTCACAATTTCTTTTATGTTAACAAGCGCCTCAGGCTTTTCAATTTTAGAAATAATGGGAATGTCGTATTTGCCGTGCTCTTGAATGAGCTTGCGCAGGTCTTCTACATCTTGTTTGTGTCGTACAAAAGAGAGTGCTATCCAATCCACGTCTTGCTTGATGGCAAAGATGGCATCTTCCACATCTTTTTCTGTGAGTGCTGGCAAAGAAATATTGGTATTGGGAAGGTTCACCCCTTTTTTTGATTTTAGTTCACCCCCTTGAATTACACGTGCTTTAACGCGCGACTTTTTGTCTGTTTCAACAATTTCAAAAATCAGCTTGCCGTCGTCTAAAAGAATCCGCTCCCCAGGACTTACATCTTGTGGAAACTGCTTATAGTTCATATAGATGGCATCTGCTGTACCTAACTCCACTTTGTCGGTTGTGAACTGTACTTCCTGCCCTTCAGTAACAACAGTTCCTTCTGTCATTTTACCAACGCGCAGTTTTGGCCCTTGTAAATCGGCAAGTATGGCTACGTGATAGCCAAGGGAAACATTGAGTTCGCGAATGATTTCGATTCGTTCCAAAACATCTTTATGGTCTGCATGGGAAAAGTTTATCCGAAAGACGTTTACACCACTTTCCATCATGGCTTTTATGACTTCCTTAGAAGAGGAAGCCGGGCCGAGGGTGGCTACAATTTTGGTTTTTTTAATTTTTTGCATGGTTAAAAGGTCAGTTTTTCTTTGATTTTGTTACGGTTTTTTGGCAGAAGTGAACAAGACATAACACGACTTATGGATTGTATTCTTTTTACGAGGTTCTCTGTCATGCCATTGACACAGACCAAAAGATCAGTTTGAGATAAACCAGTAAACAAAAGACTTCGTTGTTCTGTTTCGTCAAACATGCCCACTTGGGCACTCGGTGCTGTTGAAACAACGTGATTTTCTACGACACGCCAAGACTGCTGCATGACGTCACAATCGTATTCATAAACAGCAAAGCTGTCTGCGGTATTTTCAACCCTAAGGTCTTCTTTGCCTCTAACAAGCGACAGTCCCAAAAGCCGATTTAGGTGAAAAACAAAGAGATAGGATGGTAATACGGTTGTCACACAAAGGACGTCTTGGTCGAGAGTTGAGGATTCCAAGTTAAGCGTATGTGTTACCATATATTAAGCGAAGATAAGAACAAAAAAAAACAACACCTATCGAAATACAGCGCTATTGTGTTTTAATGTTTGTCTTGGATTGATTTAATATTGTCTTGAAACTTAAAATAGGCGCGTTTTGCTACTTTTTCCACGGCTCTTTTTTTGTTTTTAGCCCTGGCTTTTGCCACTACTTTCCCATCAATTAAAAGTTTTGCCTTGTAGTGATTTGCGTGCTCTGCTCCATTGTCCAAAGCAACGTCGAAAGCATACTTCATACGTTTCTTTTGAAACCAATCTACCAACAAGCTTTTATAGCTCAGGACCATAAATTCAAGCTTTTCCAAATCCACATAAGGATGTATCATTTTGTCAAACACAAACTGCGAGCAACGCTCAAATCCAAGGTCTATATAAAGGGCGCCGACCAAGGCTTCAAACAGGTTCCCATGAACATTTTGACTGTAGTTTTTTATTGGTACGTTTGAAGACAACTGATCAATAAGTGACAACTGCTTCCCCACCTTGTTTAAGAAATCACGGCGTACAATCTTTGAGCGCATAAGCGTAAGCGAGCCCTCGTTGTTTTGCGGCAATGACTCAAAAAGATGTGCTGCAACAATGGTGTTGAGGACGGCGTCGCCCAAAAACTCAAGCCGTTCGTAGTTTATTTTTTGCCCATCTGCATTCGTCTTTTCCATAGAGGTGTGTGTAAATACACGCCTGTATAGCGACAAATCGACAGGAGAAAAACCAGTAATGCTTTTTACAAGTTGAAATAAAGGGTCTTGCTTATTGGAAGAATTCTTTCGCAAAAACCGCTTTAAGCCCATATCAGTCCATTTTTTTGAACATAATACAAGCGTTGTGTCCGCCAAAGCCAAAGGTATTGCTCATGGCAACCGACACATCTCGTTTTTGCGCAGTATTGAAGGTGAAATTAATTTTTGGGTCTATGTTATCATCAGCCGTTTGGTGATTGATGGTTGGGGGAACAATGCCGTGCTTGATGCTCAAAATAGAGGATATGGCTTCAACAACACCAGCCGCACCTAAAAGGTGACCCGTCATGGACTTTGTTGAGTTGATATTCATGGCGTATAAGTGTTCGCCAAAGACTTTTTTAAGGGCTTTGGTTTCTGCAACATCTCCAAGCGGCGTGGATGTTCCGTGCATATTAACGGCGTTTACATCAGCGACCTCAACACCAGCATCAGCAATACAGTTTTCCATAACACTTGTTGCCCCAAGTCCTTCGGGATGTGGCGCAGTTATATGGTGTGCGTCTGCCGAAAGACCACCACCAGCAACTTCGGCATATATGGTAGCGCCTCGGGCTTGAGCGTGCTCTAAGCTTTCTAAAACCAATGCTCCAGCGCCCTCGCCCATCACAAAACCATCGCGGTCTTTGTCAAAAGGCCTAGAAGCGGTTTTTGGGTCATCGTTTCGAACAGACAAGGCATGCATAGCATTAAACCCACCAATACTGGCTTTGGCAACACCTGCTTCAGAGCCTCCCGTGACCATAACGTCAGCGTAGCCTAAGCGGATATAGTTTAACGCATCAATAATGGCATTAGCAGCAGAAGCACAAGCCGATACGGTAGCAAAGTTGGGCCCGCGAAAGCCATACTTAATGGATATCATACCAGGCGCAATGTCAGCAATCATCTTGGGAATAAAGAAAGGATTGAAGCGGGGAGTACCATCTCCATCTGCGAAGTTTAGCACTTCGTTTTGAAAGGTTTCTAAACCACCAATCCCGGAGCCCCAAATGACACCAACTCTCGCTTTATCTATTTTTTCAAGGTCTAGGCCTGCGTCATGTACGGCTTCATCTGAAGCCACCATGGCATATTGCGTAAAGCGATCCATTTTACGGGCCTCCTTACGGTCAAAATGCTCCTGGGCATCAAAGTTTTTTATCTCACAAGCGAATTGTGTTTTAAACTTTGAAGCATCAAAATAGGTAATAGGAGCCGCTCCGCTGTTTCCTGACACTAAGCCGTCCCAGAACGCGTCTTTTGTATTACCAATTGGGGTTAATGCCCCAATCCCAGTTACGACAACTCGCCGCCTATGCATGAAAAATGATTATTTACTTCCTTCTATATACTGAATAGCTTGACCAACAGTAGCAATGTTCTCTGCTTGGTCATCTGGAATTTGAATATCAAATTCCTTTTCGAACTCCATAATGAGCTCTACTGTATCTAAAGAGTCTGCGCCTAAATCATTAGTAAAACTAGCTTCGGTAACTACTTCATTTTCGTCAACACCTAGTTTATCTACAATGATGGCTTTTACACGTGATGCAATATCAGACATAATTTTGGTTTTATTATTTCGGACAAAAATAGAAAAACTTTCACGCACACAAATGTTTTTTCTAAATAATACACATTTTAAGCTGTTGCAGCGAAGCGATTTTTATTGCGTAAGTTTGCAAAAAGGCATTCCATATTTTGAAAACAATCGTTGTTTTTGCCTCTGGTTCTGGCACTAATGCAGCAAAAATAATCACATACTTCGACGCCATTGAAACAGCTGCCGTAAAATGTGTTTATTGCAACAACCCAAATGCTGGCGTAATTGATCGCGCGGCACGCCTTGGGGTGTCCACGAGGGTCTTTAGCCGTGTCGAATACCAACAAGAAGTCCTCGAAGAGCTTTTAGCTCTTAAGCCCGACCTCATTGTGCTCGCCGGGTTCTTGTGGAAGCTACCCAAGAGCTATATAGACGCATTTCCCAACCAAATTATCAACATTCACCCCGCTTTGCTGCCCAAATACGGCGGAAAGGGCATGTATGGACAGCACGTTTTTGACGCAATTGTTTCCAACAATGAAGCAGAAACAGGCATTACCATTCACTATGTTAACGAACATTATGACGAAGGGGCCGTTATTTTCCAAGCCAAAACGACTGTAGCAGACACCGATACAGCAGCAGACGTAGCCGCAAAAACACATCAGTTGGAGCACGCACATTTTGCACCTCAACTACACCAATTGCTAGACCAACGATGAAAGAAGTTCACCTATATACAGATGGCGCCGCTCGGGGAAACCCGGGGCCCGGGGGATATGGGCTTGTTTTAGAACTTCCGGGATCAACCTATAAAAAAGAACACGCAGAGGGCTTTCTGCACACCACCAATAACCGCATGGAACTCTTGGCCGTTATTGTGGGGCTGGAATTGTTAAAAGAAGCACCAGTTAAGGTTACCGTTTTTACGGATTCCAAATACGTTTGTGACGCTGTTGAAAAAAAATGGATTTTTCGTTGGGAAAGAGAGGGATTTAAAAAGCAAAAAAACCAAGATTTGTGGAAGCGTTTTCTAATCGTGTTTAGAAAGCACAAAGTACAGATTAAATGGATCAAAGGACACAACCAACACCCGCAAAACGAAAGGTGTGATGCCCTTGCTGTAGCAGCGTCAAAACAACAAAATCAAAAAGAAGACACGGGATATAAACCGCAAACCACATGAAAAACAACAAGCTTCTTATCGTAGGCACAATGGCATTTGATGAAATCATCACCCCCACACAAGCCTCAGGAAAAATTTTAGGCGGCGCAGGAACCTATATTGGTTTGGCTGCGTCTTATGCAGCAGCAGACATCGGAATCGTTTCTGTAATTGGCGACGATTTCACTGGCGAATACACCTCTCTGCTTACCGATCGCGGCATAGACCTCTCAGGCGTAACTAAGGTTGCGGGCCAAAATTCTTTTTATTGGAAAGGCAAGTATCACGACAACATGAATAAGCGCGATACGCTCGACACCCAACTTAATGTGCTGGCTGATTTTGATCCGATTGTGCCCGCTCATTACAAAGACGCCTCTGTGGTAATGCTTGGCAATTTAGCTCCAAGCGTGCAACAAAGCGTATTGGATCAACTTGAGCCAAACCCAAACCGAGTGGTATTGCTAGACACCATGAATTTTTGGATGGACGTGGCATTGGACGAACTGTTAAAGGTTATCAAACAGGTTGATGTCATTACCATAAACGATGAAGAAGCCATGCAATTGAGCGGACAGCATAATATGGTTTCAGCAGCCAAGGACATACACAAACTAGGCCCCGCCTATGTGATTATTAAAAAAGGAGAACACGGAGCCCTGCTTTTTTACAAAGACCAACCTTTTTACGCACCAGCGCTTCCTTTACAGCAAGTAATTGACCCAACGGGCGCAGGGGACAGCTTTGCAGGCGGACTGTCAGGATACTTGGCTGCGCAAGAACAGCTCACAGCAGCTGCAATCAAACAGGGAATTTTAAACGGCACGGCTGCAGCATCTATTTGCGTAGGGGCCATGGGAACCGAGGGATTGGTTTCTGCCGAAAAGGAACAATTTTTAGCGCAGCTTCAAGAGTTGGAGCGCCTACGAACAGTATCGTAATTTAAAAGCGGCCTATGATAATTTTAGTTAATTTTACCCAATGAGTGATGCCATCAAGCACGAGTGTGGAATAGCCCTGGTTCGGCTACTTAAACCCCTAGATTTCTACAAAGAAAAATACGGCAGCTCATTTTACGGCCTTCAAAAAATGTATTTGATGCTGGAAAAACAGCACAACCGCGGTCAGGACGGCGCTGGTTTTGCAAGCATTAAGCTAGACATGGCGCCTGGGGAGCGCTTTATGAGTCGCGTTCGGTCTTCAGACCCCCAACCGATTAAAGACATTTTCAACACCATCAACACACGCATCAATGGGGTTGAGGAAAGTTTACCCACCAAAGACCTGTCATCTGAAGCATTGAAATCCGCATTCCCATATGTGGGAGAAGTTATGTTGGGCCATTTACGCTACGGAACTTTTGGCAAAAACACCATTGAAAGCGTGCACCCCTTTTTGCGACAAAACAATTGGATGCACAGAAACCTTATTGTAGCTGGAAATTTTAACCTAACCAATGTTAACGAGCTTTTTGAAAACCTGGTTGCTTTGGGGCAGCACCCAAAGGAAAAGGCAGATACCGTTACAGTGATGGAAAAAATCGGACACTTTTTGGACGACTCCGTTGCCAAGCTCTACAAAAAACTCAAAAATGAGGGCTTTGACAAACAAGGCGCATCGTCGGAGATAGCCAAACGCTTAAATATTGCCAAGATTTTACGCAAAGCCTCTAAAAACTGGGACGGTGGCTATGTCATTGGTGGGCTACTTGGACATGGAGATTCTTTTGTGCTTCGAGACCCTGCTGGGATTCGCCCAGCTTTTTTCTACAAAGACGATGAGGTGGTGGTGGTCGCATCAGAACGCCCAGCCATTCAGACGGTATTTAATGTACCCATGGAGGCTATTCAAGAAATAAACCCAGGACACGCGCTTATTATTAAGAAGTCAGGCGAGTTATCGCACACCGAAATAAATGAGCCTACTTCACGCTTGGCGTGCTCGTTTGAGCGCATTTACTTTTCCAGAGGGAACGATGCGGATATTTATAACGAGCGAAAGGCACTTGGACGCCTGCTGTTTCCAAAAATACATGAGTCAGTCAATGGCGAATTGAAAAACACGGTTTTTTCATATATCCCAAACACCGCAGAAACGTCTTTTTATGGACTTGTTCAGCGGGCACAGGATTTTATGCTTGAACAGTCAGAGGCAGCAATATTAAACGAGAAGAACCTCTCTCCCGACCGCTTAAAGGCGTTATTATCGCCACGGCCAAGAATTGAGAAGGTTATTCTCAAAGACGTTAAGCTGCGCACCTTTATCACAGAGGACAGCAGCAGAGACGATTTGGTAGCGCACGTTTACGACATCACCTACGGATCTGTAAACAAAGACGACAACCTTGTAATTATTGATGACAGCATTGTAAGGGGAACGACCTTGCAAAAGAGCATATTAAAAATATTAGACCGTCTAGGGCCAAAAAAGATTGTTGTGGTCTCCAGTGCCCCACAGATTCGATATCCGGACTGTTACGGCATCGATATGGCGCGTCTAGAAGATCTAATTGCATTTAGAGCGATGCTGGCATTACTTGAAAAGCATAACAAGACCGCACAACTTAAAACGGTTTATGAAAAGGCCAAAGCGACAATAAACCATAAGGTAGCAGACATTCAAAATCATGTCAAGCCGCTTTATGATCAATTTACAGACGAGGAGATTTCAAAACAAATATCCGTTATGTTGCGCACCAAAGATATCAATGCGGAGGTAGACGTCATTTTTCAGTCTGTTGCCAACTTGCACGAGGCTTGCCCCGAAAACAAAGGCGACTGGTACTTTACAGGCAACTATCCAACCGATGGCGGAAACAAGGTTGTCAATCAGGCCTATATCAACTTTTACGAGGGTAACAAGGGTCGCGCTTATTGAAATATAAAAAAAAATTAAATTTTACTTTGATTTGTAAATTCTGTTTGTATATTAGCAGAGCCATAACATAAGTAGGTTAAGTTCATGGTAAGATTTGGGGCAAAAAAGGTGGATTCTTTCCACCTTTTTTATTTTATACAAAAAAAGAGGGCTAATTAGCCCTCTTTTTTGTTTTGTAACACACTGATTTTTAGCCTGCTGCGTAGCGTTTGCTTACTTCAGACCAATTGACAACCTTAAAGAACGCTTCGATATAATCTGGACGTCTATTTTGGTAATTTAGGTAATATGCGTGTTCCCAAACATCCAACCCAAGTATGGGCGTTCCCCCACAGCTGACGTCTTTCATCAGCGGATTGTCTTGGTTTGGCGTTGAGCACACCTCTAATTTGCCATCGTTGTGTACACATAACCATGCCCATCCAGAGCCAAACTGTGTTGCTGCTGCTTTTGAAAAAGCATCTTTAAAGGCATCGAAAGAACCAAAGGCGGCTTCAATCGCAGCGCTTAGTTCGGAAGACATTTCTCCTGCGTCAGGGCCCATGATTTCCCAAAACAAGCAGTGGTTGTAATAACCTCCGCCATTGTTGCGAACGGCAGCGTTACTCATATCAAGGTCACCTAAAATTTCTTCAATTGATTTACCCTCAAGCGCCGTGCCTTCAATGGCAGCATTAAGCTTGGCGGTATAACCGTTGTGGTGTTTTCCGTGGTGAATTTCCATTGTTTTTGCATCAATGTGTGGTTCCAGCGCATCTGCGGCGTATGGAAGTGAAGGAAGTTTAAAAGCCATATTCTATATTTTATTTAGTACAAAGTTACACATATATTCCTATATTTAGTTCTGATAAACACCAATTGCCGTGTCAAGCACAGCCATACCTCCTTTTGTTATTTATAATGCTTCGGCGGGCTCTGGAAAGACCCATACCCTTGTGCGTTCTTTTCTCTTTCGTCTGCTTGACAGCAACCAACCAGAACAGCTAAGGCGCTTGCTTGCCATAACCTTTACCAACAAGGCGGCACAAGAAATGAAATCCCGTATTTTAGTTCACTTAGCTTCTTTTGCTTCAAGCCCTAAACAGGCCAAAGAAGACAGCATGTTTTTGGAAATCGCCGACATGTGCGGTCTAACTAACGATCAGCTGCACCAAAGATCAAAAAAGGCATACCGCTATATTTTACATCACTTTGGACAGCTTCAAGTAGCCACCATAGACAAGCTAACGCACAAAATCATTCGCACGTTTGCTAGAGACCTAGGCATCAATGCGCGTTTTGAAGTGGCCTTAGACGGCAAGTCTTTTATGGCAGAAGTGGTGGAGCAAGTACTCAGCAAGGCAGGAGAGGACAAAGCACTGACCCAAGTCTTGGTCAGTTATGTATTGCAAAAGTCAGATGATTTGAAATCTTGGGACGTTACCAAGGAGTTAAATACCATTGCTCAAATGTATTTAAACGAAAATCACATGCAATCGCTGGCAGACTTGGAAGCCGTGCCCATCAAAGCTTTTGTTGACCTAAACCAGAAGCTAAAAATCCAAACAGAAACCATATTGGCCCCCATTCAAGCGGAGTCAAAAGCGATACTTCTGGCACTTGAAGACGTACAAATTCCGACATCCCTTTTTCCACATGAATCCTTACCCAAGCTGTTGACACTTTTGGCACAGGGCGAATGGCCCAAGGAAATGCTCAACGCCACCTTATCCAAAAGCCTTGAAACCGGCATGTTTTTAAAAAAGAGCGCTACAGACCAAGAGCAAGGTTCATTTGACAGGATTAAAGACCAGGTCACTGCACTCTTGGAAACCTATACACAATATTGGCGACAGCTTGTTTTGTTAAACTTGCTCCGCAGGAATGTGGTGCCACTGTCGCTTATGCAGCACATTGGCCAGGGAGTTTCGGCCTTACAAGATGAACGAAACAACCAGTTGTTGGGGTTTTTTAACAAGTTGATTTCAGACGCTATTAAAGATACGAACACCCACTTTATGTTTGAACGACTTGGCGTGCGCTTTCAACACTTTTTTGTTGACGAATTTCAAGACACCTCCTCCTTACAGTGGGCCAACCTCCACCCGTTGTTTTCACATGCCCTGGAAGACAGCGAACGCCAAGGGTCTTTGGTTTTGGTGGGCGACGCAAAGCAATCCATATACAGATGGCGCGGCGGGTACCCAGAGCAGTTTATGGCTTTGGTGAGTAAAGAGGTTCCATTTACCATAAGCCCCGAAGTCGAAAATCTGCCAAAAAACTTCAGAAGCCTTCCCAACATTGTTTCTTTTAACAACGATTTTTTCACCAAAGCCTCTCAATTCTTGCCGCTGCCCTCTCAGCAGGCACTTTATGCAAAATCGTGTAAACAAGAACCGAACAGCAAAGCGGGTGGCTATGTTACGATTGCAACCATAGCGGGTAAAAACACCGACGAACGCATGGCGGCGTACCAGGCCCAAGTTTTAGGACGTGTCAAAGACTGTTTGGAACAAGGCTATGGACCCGAAGACATTTGCGTTTTAGTCAGAAAAAACAAGCAAGGCGTACAGATTGCTAAAGCACTTACAGAAGCAGGAATTCAGATTACCTCCTCAGAATCTTTACTCGTGTCACAAAGTCCAGAAGTTCAGTTTTTAATGAGCCTTGTAAAACTACGTGTAGCGCCTAAAAGCAAGATAAACCGTTATGCTGTTCTAGAACAGTTTGCTCTTTTACAGCCCAACCCTTTTGAGTGGACAATACAACAAATACAACACCCATTACGACAAGTACTTTTGTCATTGTCAAGCCAAAAGTTTGACTTGAGTACGTTTAACCAATTGCCCATTTATGCTGCTTTAGAATATGCTGTTTGGGCGCTTTCGCTGACAACACACCTAACAGCTCATATACAAGCTTTTTTAGACGAAGTCTTAAAGTGGCAGGGCAGTAGAGAGGGCACTCCCATAGCGCTTATTTCACATTGGGAATTAAACAAGGACAACTGGACCGTTCGACCGCCAGAAAACAGAAATGCGGTTAAAATCATGACCACGCATAAGGCAAAAGGCTTGGCATTCCCAGTAGTTATTTTGCCGTTTTCAGACAGCAAATGGATTGAAGGAAACAACAACTTGGCATGGTTTCCACTACCTGAGGGAGCATATACTCCCTTTAAAGAAATGTTGCTGCCCATATCCCAAAACCTTTCCAAGCTTGGAGAAGGGGCAAAGCAAACCTATGACACTTATTTTGCTCAATCTTTTATGGATACCTTGAACACGCTTTACGTAGGGATGACAAGGCCTATTGAAGAACTTCACATCATTACGCAAAAAGGAAATAGAGAAACGACACCCAAAGGCCTTCCTGATATTTTTGCACAAGCCATTCCCGAGCTAGAAGAGGAAGAAGTCGCCTTTGGCATGCGGATGAAGCAAGCACCCAAAACAGCAGGGTTAAATGAGACGACAACTCCGTTTACATTTAATTTAGCCCAAGCCACAAGTGTTGTTGCAGAAAGGTCTGTCGAATCAACGGAAGCGCTTTTCGGCACCGTACTTCACGAGGTTATGGCGTATGTAGACGTGCCACAAGATTTGGAGCGCGCCCTTAGCCAGTCTAACGCTAAAGAGCGGCTGGGGGCAACACAATACGAACGATTATTTAAAAGGGCACAAGAGATGCTAGCTCACGAGCAATTGGCTGCTTTTTTTGACCCCGCCAATACGCCGTATAAAGAGCGCGCCCTTATTGCTGCAAACGGGGAGTTATTGCGCCCCGACAGATTTGTTATTACAAAAGAGAAAAACGTCTTTTTGCTGGATTATAAGACGGGTCAACACCACAAGAGTCATGCGAATCAGCTTGATGAATATGCCACATGTTTAAGACAGCAAGGGCTTAACGTTAAACAAAAACTGCTGGTTTACTGCGGAAACAGCCTTATTTTCAAAGAAGTTTAGTATTTTTGCACAAATTATTAATCTACAAACATGAAAAATTATATATTCACAATGTTTATGGTGGCTGTTTTTTCATCAGCCGTGTATGCACAGAATGAAAGCAACCCGTGGAGCATAACAGTTGGTACTAACGCTGTTGACTTATTCCAAACAGGAAGCTTTGTCGAAGAAGACTTAAGCCTTTCTCCAAACTTTTCCTACCTAGAAATTTCAAGGTATCTTGGATCTGGATTTTCTCTTGATCTAGCAGGAACAATTAACAACATCGAGCGCCTGTCAGGAGCTGACGATTTGTACTATGGCATAGACCTAGGCACATCCTTAAGTTCTAGAGAAGTGATCGATTTAGGTAAATTTGAGCCAACACTTCGTGCTGGTTTAGGATATGTTGGCGGTCTTTCAGGGATCTCGTCAGATACTGAAGACTTTTTTGCTATTTACGCAGGAGCTGGAATCAACTATTGGTTTAACGATGCCTTTGCATTTTCTATTAAGACAACATATAAAATGTACAACAGAGAGCTTGACGGTTTAATTAGCAATGATGGCGGTGGACGTCACCACTTTCAGCACCTAGCGGGCTTTAAGTTTGCTTTTGGCGATGGCGACAAAGACAGAGACGGTGTTAAAGATAGCGTTGATGAATGTCCAGAAGTTCCTGGTTTAGAAAGCCTTAACGGTTGTCCAGACGACGACGGCGATGGCATCAAAAACAGCGATGACGATTGTCCTATGACAGCTGGTTTAGCAGCCCTTAACGGTTGCCCAGATGCAGACGGCGATGGCATTAAAGATGCAGACGATGCTTGTCCTAACGTAGCTGGTGTTGCAGCCTTAAATGGTTGTCCAGATGCAGACGGCGATGGTGTCACTGATGCAGACGATGCTTGTCCTAACGCAGCTGGGAGCAAAGCCATGAATGGCTGCCCAGATGCAGACGGCGATGGCGTTGCTGATAAAGATGATAAGTGTCCCGCAGTAGCTGGTCCTGCATCTAACAACGGTTGTCCAGAGTATCCACTTTCTATGTTAGGGGATTACGACATCAATTTTGACTTAGAAAAGTACAATATTGACTCTGCTGATGTTCAACGTCTTTCTACAGTAATCAAAGTATTGTTGGCTAACAGCGATGCAAACATTAGCATTGAAGGTCACGCAGACAATACAGGTGAAGAGTCTTTCAACAACCCATTGTCTAACAACAGAGCAAGCTCTATTAAAGACTACTTGGTTAACGTTGGTGTTGATGCTGGTCGTTTAAGCACAAAAGCATTTGGCGAATCTATGCCAAAAGCAAGTAACGATACTGAAGAAGGTCGTGCAATTAACCGTCGTGTTGAGTTCAAAGTAGTGAACTAAACAGCACAACATTAATAACATAAACAAAACGCGGTGATTTCACCGCGTTTTTTTATTTTAGGGCATGGCGAATTCTTTTTTAGGAAACGTAGTGCAATCGTTAAAAGCACAACAACCCGACTGGGAAAACATGTGCTTCGTTTTGCCAAACCGAAGGGCACAACTCTTTCTTCAAAAAGAACTCACAGCAGCCCTAGAAGGCCCCCTTATTCTTCCTCAGTCTTACAGCATCGATGATTTTGTTGTGGCCATAAGCACGCTTAAACCCGCGACAGACTTAGAGCAACAACAGGCGCTTTATCAGAGCTATTGTGCATCAATCGATAAAAAGGACAAGCCTAACAGCTTTGAAACTTTTTTGGGTTGGTCTACCCCCTTGCTAAAGGATCTAAACACCATAGACCAATACTTGGTGGACCGAAAGGACTTTTTCACCTATATGTCGTCCTTGCACGAAATTAGGGCATGGGGACAAGCGCAAGACAAAATTATTCAAGATTACACTGCGTTTTGGAAACGTCTTCCAGACATGTATCACGAGTTTATGCATCGCCTTGAAGAAAGCGGACAGACAACGCCCGGGATGTGTTATCGCATGTCAACCGAACTGTTAGAGACCTTTTTACAGCACAACTCAAAAACCCAATTTGTTTTTTGCGGCTTCAACGCCTTAAGTCCTAGCGAAATTTTTATTGTTCGCGAGCTACTCACACAAGACCGCGCACAGGTTTTTTGGGATATTGATAAGAACATGTTAGACGATGAGCTGCACCAAGCGGGGAGTTTTATTCGCAGCTATATTTCAACTTGGCCAGAATATAAAGAGCAGCCCTTTAATCAAGCTCACAATCATTTTCACGACCCAAAAAGTATAAAGGTAACACAGGTGCAGCAACAGCTAGGACAGGCCAAAGAAATAGGGGATTTATTGGCCAAGATGGACAATCAGCAGGATTGGTCTAAAACGGCGGTTGTGCTTGCAGACGAGTCTTTGCTTATGCCGTTGCTTTATGCACTCCCTCCTTCAATTGATAAGCTGAATATCACAATGGGCTTTCCGCTCGATCAGCACCCTACAGCGATTTTTGTAAATGCACTCCTAAAAATGGCACTTCGTCAAACGGAAAAAGGTTTTTATTTTGCAGATGTAGAAAGCGTTATTTCCATGCCAGAAACCAAGGCGTTGTTTTCAACTTCAGGGCCCAGTTTAGATGCAGTATTGGAGCAGGCAAAAAAAGAACACAGAAGCTATTTAGACACGGCTTTTATAAAAGCGATTGTTCCCAAAGCATCACATGCAAGCGTTGATACATTATTTAGGCTGAACGGAACACCCGACCAGTGGGTAGCCGATATGCTAGAGGTTTTGCCGCTGTTTTATGACGTGCAACAAAGTCAGGCGATAAGACAAGCATATAGCCTTGCTGTTGAGAAGCTGATGGTGTTGCTGAGCCAAATTAAAGAAGTAGCAGCAGGGCTACATCAAGACTTTTCATTTTCCTTGCTTCGCAATCTTTACAGCCAATTGAGCGCAGGGCAAAAATTAAATTTTGTAGGCGCTCCTTTAGAAGGCTTACAAATACTGGGTGTTTTGGAAACGAGAGCCATTGATTTTGACAACGTATTGGTGGCAGGTGTTAATGAGGGAGTTCTACCGGGGCAAAGCGAGCAGCCGTCCTGGATTCCTTTTGAAGTTAAAAAGGCGTTTGGGCTGCCCACACAAGATGAGCAAGACGCCATCTTTACCTATCATTTTTATCGCCTTATGTATCGCGCCTCCAAGGTTAAGCTGTTTTATAACGGCACTACAGATGGAATCCAAGTGGGTGAGCCCAGCAGATTCATAAGACAATGGGCGTTTGATTGCCCACACGCGCACAGCTGGCAAGAGCACACCCAAAACGTGCCATTTGTACCGCCATCAAGTAGCCACAGAAGTGTTCCAAAAACACCTGCAGTGATGGAAAAGCTACTGGAGTTGGCTAAGGCCGGCTTTTCTCCTTCTGGATTAAACGTGTTTGTAAAAGACGGATATGCTTTTTACAAACGATACTTGTTAGGGCTAAGAGAAGAAGACGAGCTTGAAACCTCTTTTTCGCACAAAACCTATGGGACATTAATCCACAACTGTTTGGAAGCGCTTTATCTGCCTTATGTGGGCAAGCAGTTATCTCAATCCGATTGCAAGGACATGATTGACCGTGTGGGTACTGTTGCTGACGAAATGGTTAAACGCGAACACCCTCAAAACATTTCAGGAAAAAACGTGCTTGCCTTGGCAGCGATAAAGCGAAATATTCAAAACATCATTGCTCACGAACAGGGTGAAATTGAAGCGGGGAATGCAATTGAAATTGTAGCATTGGAGCAAAAGTTATCCATGACCCAAACGGTCCCGGGCATTGAAGGGCCTGTTACGTTTAAAGGCACAGTTGATCGGGTGGACAAATACAATGGAAAGATCCGTGTTTTGGACTATAAAACAGGGCAGTTGCAAGATTTAGGCATCATGGACTGGACGGACTTGGCTTACGACCCAGATCGGGGTCAGGCACGGCAGTTGCTTATGTATGCGATGCTATGGAACACTCACAACCCGGATAATCCAGCCGCACAGGCGGGTATTATAGCCCTTAAGCAATATAAAAAAGGGGTGCTTTATGTGGGAGAGAAGGCATCACCTCGCGGAAAGGTGTCACCAACACTAGAGTCCGAACAAATGAAAAAAGCAACGACTGTTTTTGAACAACTAACACAAACACTTTTTGACCCTAATTGTCCTTTTTCAGAACCAGAGGCATGAGGCCTTCAAGTCTTTTAGGCTTATGCCAGATGACAGAAAAATGTTTTACAACAGATGAAGAACTGATAAATTATTGTGTATTTTTGCCCATCGGGTCCTATAGCTCAGTTGGTTAGAGTAGCTGACTCATAATCAGTTGGTCCCTGGTTCGAGCCCAGGTGGGACCACCAACAAAAAACCTCAACTTGTTGATTTACAACTTGTTGAGGTTTTATTTTTATACAACACACCCTTTGGGGTACTATATAGGGTACTAAAATTCGGGAATTTTTCGTATATTAGAAAGAGTTAATTGACTGATTAATGGGACTTTATTACAGGTTGGACTATAAAAATAATAAGAATCACCTTATTCAAAAGGATTCTGTTCCTGTCATTATTGATTACTACTACAAGGGAAAGAGAACAAAGGTTAGTACAGGGGTTGTTTGTCAAATTAAAGACTGGGACGATAATTGGAGAAAGAAAACTTCTAAAGACCCAATAAAATCTTCTGACAAAGATTATCGAGATAAAAACTTGCTGATTAAAAATAAGTTAGATGAAATTAATGGAATAGTCCTTACCATTAAAAAACAAGACAAAGAACCCTTAGTAGAACTTGTAAGAAGTTATTTAAGAAAGGATAAAAGAACTAAGGAGGTTGTTAGTAGAAAGGAGATTCACTTTTTACCTATGCTTACAGAATATGAAAAGTGGATTAATTCAACTTCCTACAATAACAGAACCTCAACTAAGAGAAGTACAAATACAAGTATCAAACAAATACGAGAATATACCTCAGAGTATCAAACCAAAAACAATGTATTATTATTTCCTGAGGATTTGGATAGTGATTGGGTATATGGATTTTGTAGATGGAGTTATGATAGAAAAGGTTTAAGACCCTCCACGATTAGAAAGAGAATGAAAGCTCTTACAAGATTTTCAAACTGGAGTAATGAAAAGTATGGAACCAATTTTAGTATAAAGAAACCAGATGGTATTGTACTTAGTGATGGAGGAGGAGAAGTAATCTTTTTCAAAAGGGATGAGGTACTCAAACTATACAATTATGATAAGTACTCTATTCAAAACCCGAATCACACAGAAGTACTTCAAAAGGAAAGGAGACTAACCTATATTGATGATTCTTGGGTTGATACTGAAAACAAAAGATGGTCTTCTACTTATACCTCTTTTGAGGTGTATAAAGACATGTTGATTTTTCTCTGTAATGTAGGATGTAGGTTCGGAGATATGGTTAAAATGAAGATTGGAGATTTTGATTACGATACAGAAGAAATCAATGGAAAAAGATTAGGGTATTTTTCATTTTTTATGGAAAAGATTAAAATTCAAAAGGAGCCTGTAAGAGTTAGGATTAACAGAATGACTTTTGAGATTTGGAAGAAGTACTCAAAGAATAAAAATGCTCATAATTACCTTTTTCCAAGAACAAAGTTCGGAAATGCAATTTCCAATCAGAAATACAACAGTTACATAAAAGAAATCTGTAAACATATTGGTCTTGATAGAGGGGTAAGAGTTAGAGATTGGGATTTAAATGGAAAAGAGGAGAACACAAGTTTTATTCCACTTTACTCAATAGTCTCGTCACATATTGGGAGAAGAACTTTTATTAGAGAACATATAGAATTAGGAACACCGATTAGGAGTATCATGAAAATGACAGGACATACTACTCAAAAGGTCTTTGATGGATATTACAATGTTTTGGATAAGGATATTATGAAAGTTAATGATGGATTATTCAACCAAGAACTTGACCAGAAAAAGAATAAGAAATCAAAATCCATTACTTCAGAAACTGAAGAACAATTAAAAACACTGTTGAGGTTAAAGGAAATGGGAACACTTCCAGAAGATGTTTGGAAAGAGAAAGTAAAACAGTTGATTTCCTGATTACTTGCATACCACAAAATTCTTCGCTACCTTCACCCTATGAAGGTTAAAGTATCCTCACTCAAACACCATCCTAAGAACAAAGAAATCTATACCCTATCATCTATTGAGGAACTAATGGAAAGTATTTCAGAGGTTGGATTGTTACAACCTCTAATCATTGATTCTCGTAATCAAGTAATCAGTGGTAACAGAAGATTTGAATCTGTAAAACGATTAGGTTGGGAAGAAGTCCAGGTTGAGGTTAAAGAAGTTAAAGAAGGAGAAGAAGAACTACTCCTAATACACTTTAATAAACAGAGAATAAAGAGTTTTAAAGAACTTATAAATGAATATCTAACACTTAAAGAGGATTTACCGAAAAGGACAAGGGAAACGAACGGATTTAACTTCTGTTAAATCTAACAGAAGTTCTTCAAGAGATATTGTTTCTAAAGAAATGGGAATCTCTTCTTCTCAGTTACAGAGATTGATTTTTATTCATAAACATCAACCTGAACACATAGAACTCTTAGATAAAGGGATTCTAACCGTAAATCAATCTTATCTTCAAATCCAACGAGAACTTAAAGAGAAGGAAAGTAGAGAAAGTAAACCTAACAATAAATCAAAAACAATTAAGAACTCATCATGGAGATTTTATCAGAAATCATCTGATGATATGGTTGAACTAAATGATGGTGAAGTTCAAACCATCTTTACTTCACCTCCCTATTGGAATAAAAGAACTTATTCAGAAGAGAAAGGATTAGGAAATGAGAAAACCTCTGAGGAGTTTGTAATTAATCTATCAGAACATCTTAGAGATTGTAAAAGAGTATTAAATGATAGAGGAAGTTTTTTTTTAAACCTTGGTGATACTTTCTATAATGGAAACCTTCAAAATGTTCCTCATAGAGTAATACTCAAACTTCAAGAACAAGGATGGATACTTAGAAACACTATTATCTGGTCTAAAACCAACCCCAAACCCTCTTCATCAAAATCTAATCTTACTCCTTCTTATGAGTTTATATTTCATCTTACCAAATCAATGGAGTATGATTATTATCCTACTCCTAATAAACTCTCTGAGAATACTAAACCTTCTTTACCACCTCGACATAGAAGTGTAAATGGGGAGTACTCTAATTCTATTTCACCCTACTTACCCAATATCAAAGGAAAGAATATGGGAGATTATTGGAATGAGGATATTGTGAGAACATCGGTAGCAAATCAAAAGTTAAATATTGAAGGAGAACACCCTGCTCCTTTCCCTGAAGAAATTATAACCTTACCAATACTTCAAACATCCAAAGAGTTTGAATTGGTGTTAGATCCTTTTACGGGTAGTGGAACAACAGGGAGAGTTTGTGATAAGTTACAAAGGAGTTTTGTGGGGTATGATTTGAAGGGGTATTAAAAACCGATACAGTATAACGGTTTTATCATTTTACTTGTTCCCCCTATTATTCAAAGTTGCAGCATAATTTCTTCTTTTAACGATCCACTTAACTTGGACGATATACAATTCTCCTTCCTTTAAAATACTTAAGTAACGAGTGTAAGTTAGACTGCTTTTTCGAAAGCATTTTCTATATCGCTTAATGTTACAGCAACTTGTTTTTCGGCAAGAAACTTATAAATCAATAATCGCATTGCTGTAACTCTAATATTTTTTGAGTCTAAAAATTGTTCTATTTTTTGCATAATTTTTAATGTTCTTCGTTACCAAATGGTTTAATAATAATTCCTACGCTAAAAATAAAGCCGTCTGTTGGTGCATAAATTTCTGGAAATTCTGGATTTTCGTGTGGTGGTAAAACCAAAGGCGAAAACCTACTTTGTCGTCTGTCTGTGAAATTTTCAAAATTCACAAAAGCACTACCAAATTTAAAGTTTCGCATTAACAATAATCCCATTGTGACAAAATCTGTCGTTTCAGTTCCGTTTGATAAAAACTGCTTTCCTGTATAAAATGTCTCGTAACCAATTCGCCATTTATCAGATTCGTACATTAATACACTTCCTGCGTTATGTTTTGCTGTCAATGGTTTTTGTGGATTTCCTGCCAAATAGTTCAGTTTCGTGTCTATAAGTGCATAATTTAAAAACCATCTAAAATCTTTATAAGTAAACTTAATATTTGTTTCTGCTCCTTTGCTTAAAATTTCGTCAGTTGCATTTTCAAATGCAAACAAACCGTTATTTGTACTATTTAATAACAATCCGTTATTAATCGCTGTAACATAAAAAAGTTGATTAATGGAAAAACCAATGGTTTCAAATAAACGTGTTTGATAATTGAAATCAAGATTTACACCATAAGAACGTTCTGCTTTTAATGAAGATTTATCAATGCCAATTATATTTTCAAAATTGATAAATTCAGCCTCTTCTGTAAAAATATCTGGAATTTTGTAGCCTAAACCACCACCAATTCTGCTTGAAAATCCATTATCATTTTTATAAAGCAAAGAAATTCTTGGAAGCGGAAAAAAGCCAAAATCAGTATTGTAATCTGCTCTTAATCCAGTTTCTAAAATCCAACTATCGGAAAGGTCATAAATATTGTTAGCAAACAAACCGTAAGTGATGTCGGTTTGGTCACGTTGCAAAGTTGCATTATCATTTTCATCAAAGTTGGAAGTGTATAAATTTGCTCCAAAAATCCAATCCGCTTTTGAAGTCTCTCTTTGATAAGTGATTTCCGTAAATGTGTTGGTTTGTTTACCATCAAAATTGAAATCGGGAATCGTTAAATTTCTATCGAAAAAGGATACACTATTTTTAATTCTCAAAGAACTAATAGAATCTATTTGAGTTTTGTAAACTGCTTGACTACTCAATCTTTTTGAAATGTTTTCCTCTGTATATTGATGAATTCCATTTTCGCCACTTTCTATTTTAGTAATGTCTCCACCAATTCTATCGTCATAAGTTCCGTTTAGACCTAACCAAAACGTAGTTTTGTCAGAAGGATAATAAAAGAATTTTGGATTAAATGAAATAGATTTAGTTTTTGGTAAATTACTAAAACCATCATCTTCTGGGTCATAAGCTTTTTGATAGTGACCAGAACCGTAAAGCGAAATACCAAACTTTTCATTCCGTTTACTGTAAAATACATTTGCAGTACTTCCCAACGCTTGTGTTTGCGTAAGCATAATATCTAAAGCAGGTTCTTCGTCTGGTGTTTTTGATACCATATTTATTAAACCTGCAATTGCTCCACCACCATAAAGTGTAGATGAACTTCCTTTAATAATTTCAAATTGTTGCAAATCTAAAGGTGGAATTTGTAAAATACTCAAACCACTTGAAAAGCCTCCATAAAGTGGAAATCCATCTCTCAAAAGTTGTGTGTAACGACCATCGAGTCCTTGAATTCTAATATTTGTACTTCCGCTACTTAAAGAGGTTTGTTGCATTTGAATTCCTGTGCTTTCACGTAGAACCATAGAAATATTGGTTGGATTCATAATTGCTTTTTCTCCCATTTCCTCAACTCCAATAAATTCAATTCTTGTTGGAATTTTTTTTACGGTTCTTGTACTTCTTGAAGATTGTAATACAACTTCATCCAATTCGTTTCCACCGCTTTTTAATTTGAAAATCAAGTCTGAATTACTTGGGATTTGAATAGTTGTCTTTAGAGTTTCAAAGCCTAAAAAAGAAACTATGATTATATGTTCGCCATTCGGAATTTCGTTAAAAGTTGCAATTCCGTCAAAATCGGTTACTGCTCCTTTTTCTAATTCCTCAAAATATACTGTTGCTCCAAATATTGGCTCGTTTTCGGATTCTGAAATTACTTTTATTTGTATATCAGATGTTTGTGCTTTAGCAGAAAAGCACGTTATAATTGTGAGCATTGCGCTCAATATGTATTTATTCATTGAAAATGTAAATATTAATTAACTTTAAAATTTTGACTTTTAGTCGATATTTTTAGCTAATTAATTGTGGCGGTTGCCAGATATTGGAATGAAAGTTAAATCTGTAGATTGATTGATAGACAGATAATATTTCTGTAGAGATTTGATTATTAACACCTAATTCAAAAGTTTGAATTGGTTCATATGTAATTGCGATTCCGCAACAATTACAAATACAAGTTATTGGACAAGTATCATCACTATCGTTTTGATGATTGTGTTCAGCAGATATTTCTTCTTGGTGTTGGTCTTCAGTATTATTTCCGTCAGAACAAGGTTTGATTGACAAACCAAGAATTAATAATGATAGTATGATAGTTATAAATTTCATTGGCACAAAGATAAATAAATTTCAATGCAATGGTGTTGCAAAGTCATTTCTTAATTCTGTTTTGGGTTTCGTTTTTTCTTAATTAAAGTTCCCCCTACGGCAAACAAACTAATTCCGTAAACGAAACTGTCGGCAAGCATATCTAAACTGTCGGCAACAAGTCCCATTGACTTAGAGATAATTCCTATTGTTATTTCAATTATGAAAAACGTAAAATTTATAGCAAGTACAGACCAAAGTAGTTTTTTTTGGTTTGAATTTTCTTTAAATTCTGTTTGGTCAGTTTGTTCGGTCGAGATTTTCTTTCCGCCTAAATTTAATTCGATAACAGACTTTTCGATTTGGTGAATTTCTCCGCAGTGAAAAACAGTCAATTTTCGGTTGAGAATATCAAATTCTAAATTTGCAATACTTGAGATCCCGTCTAATTTCATACGAATGAGATTCTCCTCTGAAGGACAATCCATTTTGTCAATTTTGAAGCGCGTTTGATTCAAATTTTTGGTCTAATTAATATAGTATCAAAAATAAAAAAAACCGTTACACTATAAAAGTATAACGGTTTTATCATTTTACTTGCTCCCCCTGTTTGACTCGAACCATGTCATTTTCTATAGGGAGAAAAAATTGACTCCGATATAAAAACCACTCCGATATGGGTTTAGTGAAAAAGTATTTTCTCAGTTACAAGAAACCTCAACCTGTAAATACTGATACATTATTCAATTCAAAAGTTTATAGAAGAGTCTATCAAATCTTCTTATTACTTCATTTTGATACACTTTGATTATTCAACCTATTAACTAAAGAATTCCCTTTCAAACTATTTTCCCACACTAATAAATCCTTTTCTGTAATGTATTTAGAATGAGTAGATACTTCTATCATCTTTAATCCTCTATTTCTTCTCCAATCTTCTATGGTTACTCTATCTACTCCATAGAGTTCCATTAAATCCTTTTTACTCAATCTTCTTTCCATATACTTTAATCTCCTCTTTCTCTAATAGTTTTCTAAGTTTTCTCTTATAGGTTTGTTTATCACCTGATAATCTATACTTCTCTATTTTATGGTAGAAATTCTTAATCAGTTCTGATTTCTTCTTTAACATATCTACCATATGTCTTGCTTGTTCATCTGTTATATTTCTTATCATATTATTTCCTTTCAGAGTATTTTAAAAAACAGTAATAACCTCCTACTCTAAATACTTAATCAGTTCAAGGTTGGTACTCTTTATTTTAAACTTTTCTTTTATTTAAAACTAACTACTACTTCACAATTAGATATAGTGAGTCCATTAAGGGAAATTCCCTTTTAAAAAACTATTTCCATTTTTCAGTTGAATCTAACAGACACTCAAACAAGAATTCAACCTATCTGCATTTTTACGAGTTCAGACCTTTCTTCTTTACCTCTCGGAACACTAATGACTGGTTTTACCTATCGGTGAGTGTTGGTCATTATTGGGTACTTCCCCCATGTGTCAGGTGTAGTATCTCGGTAGATTAAGTATTTCTTAGAGTAATCTACAACTCAGAAGAACAATTGGTTCTATATATAAGTATTAGAAACTTTAGAAAACGTAAAGAAAATGAGTGAAAAAAAGAAGAAATAACTTCTGCCAGATCTAACAGAGGTTGTTAGTACCCAAATCACGAACTTAGTACCCAAGAGGTACTAAATAGTACCCACGGGTACTATTTATATATTTTTATATATTGTATATCAGTAAGTTATAAATGGTTATGAGTACAGGTGGGACCACCAACACGCCCCTTCTTTACGGAGGGGTTTTTTTGTTAAAAAACAAAAAAGTGGTTTTATCCTTTTCTTTTAAATAATGCAAAGAGCAAAATGCCATAAAGAATTACAGCGATGCCTACCAAAACCTCTTTAGGGATATCAAATTCCATCCTCAAATATAATTAAACCAAAGTGGGTTCAAGCGTGACTTTAGCTACTTAATGCATAAAAGTGTATTTTTATGATATGAAAAACTATGTGTTTTTATTATTCCCCATATTTGCTTTGGGGCAACAAATAGAATTATTGCCTAACCCTGAGGTTGAAATAATAAAGGCCGAAGCCTCTTGCGGAATTTGTATGTTTGATATGCAAGGCAAATCATGTGAATTGGCCGTTCGATTTAAGGGAGATAGCTACTATGTTGAAGGAGCAGGAATTGATGACTTTGGCGATGCACATGCCGAAGAAGGTTTTTGCAACGCAACTAGAAGCGCCGACATTCAAGGGGAGGTAATTGACAATAGGTTCGTATTGACTTATTTTAAACTAAAATAGGAAAAAGAGTAAGTAGCTTTCCAGTTCTTTAAGCCCTTTTTTGCGCCAAAAGTTCACGAAACACAACCCCGCCAATGGTGTTTTTTTGTTAGCGAATTAAGCTAAAGTGTCCACTAAAACTTCGTCCATCAGCAAGCACCACGCGAAACCAGTAGTCATCATCTGGCATGGGAGTGCCCTTAAACGTTCCATCCCATTCTGTATTCTTGCTGTCCAACACTTTCAATAATCTTCCAAAACGATCAAAGATGTGAATAGATGCCGTGGCGTAAAACGTACTATTTACACCTCTTATGTGCCATGTTTCGTTAATGCCATCTCCATTGGGAGAAAAATACTTGTAGTAGCCTAGAACAGAAACTTCCTTATTGACAATTCCACAGCCATTTTTATCACGAACGGAAATGGTGTGAATACCGGCACTTACATTGGTAAAAATCGGACTGTCTTGATAGGCACCGCCATTTAAAGCAAACTCATATTCCCCAATACCAAGGGTAGCAGGGTCTATTGAAATGGTGTTTCGTTGATCAAAGACAGCTTCTGTAATAGCGATGCTATCTGCTGATAAAGTGGTTTTTGAGGAGGCCAAAACACGTGCAGACTTAGTGGTTTCGCAAAGCGCACCCGTGGGGTCTGTGGCCGTTACGGTATATGTGCCCGTTTTTGTTGCAAAAACCTGAGGCGCTGTAAATGCCAATGGGGTCTTTACGCCAGCCTCATTTGTATACTCCCAGCGATAACTATAGACGCCTTTCGGGTTACGCGTGCCTACGGGAACAGAGGTTTTGTCCTGACATAAAAACACAACATCATCAAGATCAAACCCTGGACTTTCTTGAACGACTAAATCAATCGTTCCGCTAGAGCTACAACTACTGTTGAGCGCGTTGGTTAGGGTTACTGTTATGGTTGCGTTTGTAGTAGAAAACGAAGGCGGTAACGGACTGGGTAAAGGAGCTCCTGCCGCATCAAAGTACGCCAAATTCACACCCGTTTGCCCCTGAAGAATAGCGGCTTCAAACCCACGCGTGTCAAACACCGCTACATTATCTATTACACCATCCGAGCTGTCACACGAAAACTGAGGGGGTATCGCATGAAAAACGGGCTTGCTGTCTACAATAAGGTCAAAGCGTATTTCATCATAACAAGGAGGCGATGTGGTAGGCATATCATTTACAAGGCGCGCGACGATGGTTGTTGAGTTTGTCATATATGGATTTGGTAGCGCATCATTGAAAAGCAACTTGTTTGTGGCAGCGTCATAAAAGGAAATGTCAACATTTGTTTGCCCGTCTAGGAGCTGGGCGTTTACTCCCGAAGTGTCGAATGGGGCAATACCATCGTTATCAACATCACAGGCGCGAATGTTATTCACTTGATTGGCTACAGGCAAACGCTCAATATATAGCCTTGCAACTTGTTTTAAGCCAACACACGTAAGGGTGCTTGAACCAACGGTCTCAACACTAGCCCAGAGCACATCCTCCCAGCCATTACTAGCAGAGACAGGATTGGGATTGGTATAATCAACAGTCGTGTCGATTTCATTTTTCTTTTCGGCAGCGTCTTCTAGTGTAGCAAAATAGCGTATCACAACATTAGGCGCTAAAAAAGCAGGGTGTTCATTAGCCAAAGCAGTTGAAATATCTGTAAAAAGAGATTGCGGGAAAATGGTACGACCGTCTTGCATTTCAGCAGGTTGGGTTTCACATGCAAAAAAATCAACGCTAAACCCAGGCTTAATTTGATTATTTACTACCGTTAGCTCAATTGTGGCGTCTCTAAAGCAGGTTCCTTTTGGCGCATAAACAGGCTCCCCGATTGGCGTATTTACACGCACATAAATGGTATCGGGCGGAGGGATTAGGTTGCCAAAAGGATCCGTATTGGTATAGGATGTCGGATCGTTGATTTCAGAAACAGGATCGTAATTAGGCAGTCTAAAATACTGAAAAACCTCTTGCAGGTGGTTTGCTGAAATGAGATCGTTAAAATAGGAAAGGTTTGTAACGATAGTCGTGTCTTTGTCATCATCATTTGTTTCATCACACTCTTCATGCACCACAGCAGTATTGACCAATACGGGTAGTGTCCCTACCACCAAATCAAAATAGTTCGTGCTGCTGTAACAGCGCCGAGGGTCTGCAATATCTATCACACGAACAAAAATTCGTTTCCTCCCTGCGTCTGAAGCTGTTGTCGTATAGCTAGTAATACCTGGTTGGGTCAAATCGGCACCGTCTGCAACAGACTCGTGATAACTGATTTTATATTGACCTGGAGCACCCCCGAGCAGGCTAAGGATTCGGCTATTATTAAGTGTTAAATCAAAGGTTTGTATCATATCCGTATCTGAACCGCTTGCAGTGTCATCACACTCATAGTGCGGAATGATAGTTACATCTGGTGGCGCTAAAACGCGTAACCGAAAGGTGCCCGTCTGAAAAGAGGGGCAACCCGTTAGCGTACTGTATGTACGGTAGTAGATGGTTTGTGGATTTTCTATGTTGGTGTACAAAATGGATGTATCAATAGCGCTTGCCAACAATTGTGCATTGCCGCTAGTCGTAAAGAATAAAACTTCAGTGTTGGCTGTGCCGTCTAAAATATCATCTTCTTGTGCTTTAAGGTCAAAACCCGTTACCCTTCCATTAAAGGGGTTGGCATCTATACCGCTGTCGCACAACTCCAGATCTTCAGCGGGAAGCAAATCAGGGGTATAAATTACGGTGATATCCACCTCTGCACGGCAAGTTGTGCTCCCAGTAGTAAACTCATAATAATAAGTTGTAGACTCCGTGGGATTAACTGTAATTTCGCTTGTATCCAAATTTGGCAACTCGATATCAACGCCTGTTGAAGGGTCAATATAGCCCCATACAGCTTCTGTAGTTGGATTAAATTCAAAAATAGGCCATGAGTTCCCAACAGGGTTGATGTCTGACATATCATTCCATTTTTTAAGGTCATAAAAATCGAACTGACCAAAATCCTCTTCTCCATCTTCAACATAAGGGGTTCCGCCCGAAGTATCATTGGGCTCGCCAGAGGACCAATTGGCCAACTCGGGCGTAAGCATTCTGCCGTCAATCCATTGCCAGCCTTCATCCAATTTGTTATCAGGGTTTAGGCTTGGAATTTGTCTTAACCCTAGCCAAAAATGTATCTCATCAGTCCCCGTGTGCCCCAATTGAGCCAAGGCATTAAAGACGGCATCTTCCTCTGCCTTGTCGTTTATCACATACATGGACGCACCAGCCCCTACAGATTGTATTAGGTTATAGGCCTTAGTCCACCCCATAGATTGTCTTCTTACATAATATGAGATGTCATTGTATTCTAAAAATCTACTGAAATCAGCATTGTCGGCTTCAAAATCTCCCCTGCTTTGTGGTACGCCTTCGGCCGTAATCATTACCGAATCGCCGCCACAGATATTGTTTTTATTAATGACTAAGACGGGCTTGCTGATAAAAATTTCTGTTTGGGAACGATTTATACTTTCGCCATTATTTGTGTCATAGCTCGAGAGATAATAGGTTCGTTCATGCACCAATATGGTACTGTCAGCCAAAGGATTTGATGATGAGGGGGTGTTATATACTCGAATGGCATTACCATACCTTGTTTTAAGCGAGGCAACATTTGGTATGCCCGCTTCACAAAACACGGTCACGGGATCTAGCACAGGAGCTTTGGGCCGTTCGGTTTGTACAGCAGTTGCTTGCGCATAAAAAGCGCAACAAAAAACAACAAAACAGACGATGGAAGCGGTGTAGATTTTCAATTTTTATCATTTGGGGTTCTCAAATTTAACAAAAATCAATTAACTTCACGTAAATTTTCTGCCCCGAAATTGACAAAATATATACTTTCATATAGCCTGCTTATATGCCTTAATCTAGGGGCGCAATATCAATTACCCATTCATACGGACTATTTGATGGACAACTATTACTTGCTCCATCCGGCCATGGCAGGCGCACATTATGAAGGAATTAAGGTTCGCGCCTCACACCGCTCACAATGGCAATCGGTGGAAAATAGCCCTAGCCTACAAACCTTAAACGGACACAGCCGCATCGGACAAAAGTCGGGTGTAGGACTGCTTTTTTACAACGATCAAAACGGTTTCCATAAACGATTTGGGGCACAAGCTACCTATGCACACCATCTTAATTTTTATAAAAACTATCAAGAGATTAATCAATTGTCGTTTGGTTTAAGCGTTGGGCTTTTAAACGACACTCACGATCAATCTTCATTTGATCAGCGCTTGGGCGACCCTACTGTTTCAGGATTCAGAATAAAATCACGCGCTTTTGCTATAGACGCTGGGGTTAGTTATAACCGGCTTGGATTTTATGCACACCTAACAGGAAAAAACCTTGTCTTTTCAAGATCAAATAATACTGAGGTTACTGCGCTAGACCAGCCTAGAATAATTTTGTTTGGCGCAGGATATTTTTGGGAGGTTGAGCGGGGGCTTAGCATTGAACCCTCTTTTATGTTAGGCGCGATTACCTATGACAAAACAATGGTATATGACCTTGGCCTTAAATCACATCACAATTTCCGTTCTTTCTATGGTTGGCTTGGCGCTTTTTATCGCAGCGGGCTTGATACAATTTCAGATAATAAGGCACCTAATGGAAGCATTCAAAGTCAACAACAACTTAGCTTAATGATGGGCATGCAAAAAGGAGCCTTTTCGCTTTCCTATGCATATACCCATGGATTAGAAAGGATACAATTATCAAACTTTGCTGGTCATCTTTTCACCTTAGGGATTGATATTTTTGATGACGCCTACAGGCCTATCACCATTCGGGGGATTTTATAATGCTTTTGTACAGCCAAATTATTTAACGGCCGTTATAACCAAAGTTCCGGCCCAATTTTCTTTTACGTCAACACGCCAAGATTGTACATTACTAAACCCAGCGTCTTTAAAAAAGCCAATCCACGTTGCCTCAGGAAGCAGTTGCATAATGGAAACCCCACAGTCTTCAGGCCAAGAGTGGGAAACGGTATTTTCTTTATAGAAGTCAAGCCCTACAATCAGTCGGCCATTTTTTTTTAGCCAGTTTTTATATACGTTGGCGATAAACGCTTTTGGGTCAGAAAGGTAATATACTACCTCCATGGAATGCACAACATCCACTTTTCTGTTTGGTGCCCAATTGCCTAAATCAGCCTGGTAATATGCGCCAGCAGGGTCAATGGATAGTGCTTTTTCAATCATCATCTGCGCACCATCAACGCCAGCAGCAACCACACAGCCCTTGTGTGCTTTTACCAGCCGTACAACCCAGCCGTTTCCACACCCAGCATCAATAAAGCTATAGTTGTCTAAGCCTTTAAGGGCGTAGTCAAGCATATTCTTTACGGCAACTTCGTGTCCTTTGGCCATGCGTTCGTCTCGACCAATTGCTGCCCACTCACTAAACACCGTTGTTGGAATCCTTTTCATTTATCTAATTAAGCTAAAATGTCCAGTAAATGTTCGGCCATCTTCTAACCCTACTCTGAACCAGTAATCATCAGCAGGCATGGGCGTGCCGTTATAGGTGCCGTCCCACCCAGGGCCATCGGTTGCAATTTGCGCCAATAGTCTTCCGTGTCGATCAAAAATATAAATCAATGACTGCGACTGGAATACCCCGTTGACTCCTAAAACTTGCCAATTATCATCTTGACCATTGCCATTTGGTGTAAAATACAGCGGATAACCAATTACTGAAGCAGCGACGCTTTTTGTACCGCATCCGTTTTTATCTCTAACCGAAACTTGGTGTATGCCTGGTGGAACGTCTTCAAAAACAGGACTGTTTTGATAAGCTCCCCCATCTAAGGCAAATTCATAGTCGCCAATCCCAAGCGCACCGATGCCAGTCAACACTTCAATTCTGTTACTGCCATCTCCAGTCAAGTCAAAGACGGTCAAATCGTCAAGGTCAAATAGCGGAAATTCGGACTCATTCACCACAATAGTTTTGGTTGTCTCACAACCCGTTAAAGTATTTGTTGCCGTAACCTCATAGGTTCCGCCGGCAGCAATGCTTATGTCTGTCGTGGTCTGGGCTAAAGCCGCGCCGTTAAGCGTCCAAGCATAAGCATAGGCACCCCCTTGGTTGGTAATACGAATAAGGTCTGTACCTAAATTGGTACAGAACACCTGTGTTGATGGCAGATCAAATGTTGGAAAAGGCGTTAAAATCAAATCAGCGACTTTAATACGCCCTAAACATTCAATTTTTACACCAACATCTTGAATACCCGCCCATATTTCCTGTGTTTTTAAGGGAGGATTAACAATCAGCGGTTGAGTAACGTCAATGGCATTTCTTTGAAAAACAGCATCTGATTCACTTTTGTAAAAATTAATTTCTACGGTTGGCATGTTGTAGTCTGGATCTGCAGCCAGTAAGTCTGCTCTAATATCGTTGAAAATGGACGTATCAAAAGTTCCCGTTACTGGAACACCACTACTTTCATCAATACAATCGTAAAAAGTTAGGGGCGTAAACGCCGCAGGCATATCGTTAGTTCCGACAGTAAAAGAAACCCTTATGGGCTCCCTAGGACCTCCAGCAGTAAACACATCATCAAAACGCGCACAAAGGGAATTGTTGTCGATGATTTTTATATATACATCTTGCGCGGAAATACCGACTGGCACAACAAAATTTTCAGCGTCAACCACGGGGTTTGTTAAGGCAGCATCTAGATAAAACTCAAATGTTTCATTGGCAGCATTTGCAGAATAGCGATCAACAAGCGTGTTGAGGTTGTACTTAATTTGACCATCACTTTCACATTGCTCAATTTCTATTGTTGAAATGAGTGCTGATGGTAGCGTATCCACGACCACCTTAAAGGAGTTGTCATACCTAATACAGCCTGTAAGCTTGTCTTTTATGCGAACAAAAATTTCTTTCTCACTTCCGTCTGTTGGGAGGGTTGTGTATGAAGTAATAGCTGCGTTATTGTTTTTGGCATCATTTAATAAAATGTGATAGCTGATGTCGAAGCTTGAAGCCGATCCACCTAAAGCAGTCCGAATTTCAGCAGTCTTTGAGGTTAAATCAAACGTATGTTCGCCGTCTTTATCATTGCCGACGGTATCGTCATCACAATCGTGTAAGTCAGCAATGGTTATTTCTGGCGGAAGGTCGTCAACAATCAAATCAAAGTTTCCTAAATCGTTTGACATACAACCCGTATCCGTATTTAACATCCTGAAATATAGCCTTTGGGGGTTTGCAATGTTGGTGAAGGGCGTTGCTGTTGCTATACTGTCAACAACAGCCGCCGTACTACTCTCATAAAAAAAGACATTTCGGTCAACAACGCTCAGCAGCATATCTTTTCTTTGTTGCATTAGATCAAAGTCAGCCTCATTCATGTCCGAGCTATCGCCATCTAAATTATTATCACAAGCCGTGATATCATTCGCTGGTATTAACAACGGCAAGTCATTAACCGCTATGGTAATGCTATCCTTACAAACAACACCATTTACCGTAATTTCATAAAAATAGGTTGTTTTAACTGAGGGCGTTTCTACAATGCTGTTACTTGTTATTCCTGGAATTAAGGTTTTGGTACCACCCATTTCTTCCCTGTACCACTTAACTTCAGACACGCCTTCAAATTCAAATATGGGCCATGAGTTACCACCACCACCATTATCTGCCATGTCATTCCATTCAATACCGCCAGGCGAAAAATCAAACTGCCCATAGTCTTCGCTTCCATCTTCAACCCCGTCCCTATCGCTAACATTTTGAACGGTATCCCAATCGTTTGGCTCGCCAGACCTCCAATTGGCATCTGCTGATGTTAGTAGCCTGCCGTCTAACCAAACCCACCCTTGATCAAAGGCGTTATTTTTAAGGGCGTCTACTTGCCTAAGGCCCAGCCAAAAATGGTTGCCTGCGGTTCCTGCATACCCCTTGCTAACAAGCTCATTGTAAACGGCATTCTCTTCATTTTTGGAATTAATGACGTACATGGAGGCTCCAGAGCCCAAAGACTTGATAAGGTTTTTGGCCGATGTCCACGGCATGGGATCTTTTTTAAGGAAATAATGTGACCCTCCGTAGCTTAAAAACTTTTCATATGTTGAGTCAAGTCGACTTTCAAATTCAAAAACAGTTTGAGGAACGCCGGTTGCTGTAATTGTTATGGGGTCACCTAAACAAATAACGTTGTTGGTTTCAGAAGAAACGAGCTCAGGGCTTGCAATAATAACATTGGTTACGGATCGAATGGGACTTTCTGCACCAAGGCTATTAACGGCACTTACAAAATAATCCTCTCCATTAATAAGCTGGACGGTGTCTGCAAGAGGCGCTCCCCCCGTTTCTTCTTCGTAGATGTTAATATCACTTCTGCCAATAGCCGTCTTTAAGTCGGACACCAATTTCACATCAGTTGCCAAACCTGAAAAACAAAAAGAATATACACGGTCGAGTATTGGTATTGTAGGGGCGGCAAGTACGCTTAACGTGGCTTCAATCGATGACGAAGTACACAAATAGGATTCTCCTTTAACCAAAACAGAGAATTTTTTTCCATCCAAAGAAGTGTCGGTAGTGCTTACACTAAGGGTTTTACCATCTGCAGAAAGATTAAATGTAGCATTATTTGTTATCGGCGCACCATCCATCAGCCATTGAAAAGAATTGGCATTAGTGGCATCGATTGTAAAGCGGTCCGTACTGCCTTCTGTTACAGTCGTTGCCATAGGTTGCGAAGAAAAACTAGGTATCAAGCCAGGCTCTTGTAAGTCATAAATGCCGTTACTGTCGTAATCTCTAATGGGCAGCGTGTAATCATGAGCAGCTACGGTACCATCGTCTAGTATAGTTCCCGATTCAACGTTCAGCGCAGCGCTTCCAAATTGTTTGGGATTATCTTCATCGGAGAACCCAGCTTCTATATAGTCTAAGCAACCATCACCGTCACTGTCCAATGAAAGCGCATCCGTAATTCCATTACCATCACTGTCTTTTCTATAATTGATTAGCTCAAGGTGGCCGTTGAATGTAGAGGCATTTGTATTGTTTGACACCTTGTGTAAAAAGCGCACACCATCTGATGGCGCGTCGCTAGATTTGTTAAAAGAAAAATCATACCCGCCATCATATGCCACACTTGGATTAAAAGAAAACTGTATGGAGCTTGCGCTGTATTCTAACACATCTGCCTCGTAAATACCGTCAAGGTTGGTATCTATCAGTAACTCGCCGGAAGGATTAAGCATGGTTACAGGCGCATTTTCATTAATAGACTGTATGGTGAAAGCCTCTTTGTCAGAAATATTGTGTTGTGATGCAGCAGCATAAGTAAGGCGGAGTGTCACGGGCTTGTCAAAACGATATGCTAAAGAAGACTCATCTGAAGTACCAGAACTAAAAGCAGTACTTATCTGGCCAGTAGCATTCCCTGTAATGGTTGCACTTTTTTTATCGACAACACTTGTTATAGCCGTATTTTCAGCTCCTGAGGGCACCGTTATTAACGGCGCATTAATATCGCTAAAATCGACCGGGATATTACCATAGGATTCAAGGCTGTTGTAAATGCCGTCATTGTCATTGTCTTGATCCAAATTGTCAATAACACCGTCTTTATCAAAATCAGCAGGACAATAACCTATTACCAAAGGCTCAGAAAAGCGAGCAGGGTCGGGCAAACAATTAATAACAGCCGCAGCGCGGTACTGACCTATGGTTATTGGCGTATAACCTTTGGGGTCCTTTAAAGCGCTGTTGTTGAAAATGTCCTCCCATAAGTTCGTTGTGTTGTTTTTTTTCTGCCATTTAAATTCGTCAAAGCCATCATAAGCCGAACTAGGGATATTAAAAACCACATTTGAAGTACCGTCTTCAAAAAGACAGCTTCCTAGTGTACCAACGGTTAGTTCGGGGCTTATTTTAGGCTCAAGCGTAAAGCCAGAATAAAAAGCTCCAGAGGTTGCAGCCGAGTTTACATTGAAATACGAAACATAAAGCTCGTCAGACCCTACAACAGCTACATCTCCAACAATGTTGTTCACACGATGAATGGTATATGTATCAACCCCTCCTATTGGGATGTCTATTTCTCCTGCTGCTTGTGGTCCGATTGGCGAACCATTAAGCGTAACGGTTGACCCTGATTTACTTAAAACAAACGCACTCCCAGCAAAGGCACCTCCATTTGAAACGCCCGTCCCGTCAACCTCATCTATCCGTGCAATGCTCTCAACGTCTCCTGTGGAGGCACAGTTAAGTGGAGGCACAAAAAACATACCTTGGTTGGCGGAATAGTTATGCCTATTTCTGTTGTTTAGCACAGTATATTTATCTCCCGTGCCTTGAAACAAATAAACGTTTTTGTTTGATGTTATGTACATGTATTGCAAGGGACTCGTTGCCGAATAGCTGGTTCCCTCTACAAAAAAATGCTCACCCGCATTTAATGTATCCTTACCAGACTCACTGTATGGACTGCCATTGATTTCAATCTTAGTACCATCTTCATCAGCAATGATTAGTGCATTTTCAATACTGTTAAAGCTGTCTCCTTTTACAATAATATAGGAAGTAGCATCTACGGTAGGATTGATGCTAACCAACTGATCTATTCCCATGTCACCTCCTGTAAAATAGTTTTTTTCATCCTCAGGGGTTAGGGATGGATTATCTATTATTTCATTGCTAAAACTCCCGTATAAGGTTCCTGTATTAACAACAATATCTTTGGTTGAGGTGATAAGCGTTCCAATATTGTCAACAACGTCATCACTATAAAAAGAAGCGATAAAAACCTCATCCTTATCTAATATTACAGATGTTGGTAGGGGGGAATTTAAGGAGGTTGTAGGGGCACCGTTAGCAGTAAACGATATGGCATTGTTGTTTTGCGTACTTACGATTGAAAAAAAGGACATATCGTTATTAGTAGTTCGTTCCATACCTGCCACTCTAAACCGGGTTCCCAAACCATCAAGCCCTTTGCTTACAATTGCCCCCGCATGAAAATTGTGTCTTACCCGCACAGAAACATAGATTTCTTTATCAGAAACGATTTTGTATCCTTTGTTTTGAAATATGTGTTGGGCTGTTACGTCACTTGCGATTGCACCAATAGTATTACGATCTAATGCTGAGCTATAGGAGCTATTATTTGTTACGCTAGCAGAAATCCACGCACTCGCCGGGCTTCCTAGAGGTCGTATGCTAAAGTTAGCTATAGGCTCAGGAGTTGAGATGTAAATATAAACGCTATGAAAATAGTCATCATCAGCATCAATTGTTTGAAAATAGGGCAGCGGCGGAATGTAATGCACTTTGCTAAGCTGTCCAAACAACGATGTAGGCACGCACAAAAAGGCAGTAATAACGCAAATCGGCACTATGTTACGAAGCAACTTTAGCATAGGTTTATGTAACTTGCACGAATGTAATGAATTCTTTACATGTCCAATAAGAAAAAACTATTTACTAAACTCGCAGCCCTTTTTTTGATGCTTGTTGCCACAGCAACAGCACAATACCGCATGCCCATATATACCGATTATCTCACCGATAATTATTACATATTACATCCCGCTATGGCAGGTGCCCATTATGAAGGGATGAAGGTTAGGACATCTTTTAGAACGCAGTGGTTGGAGATCGCTAACGCTCCTTCCATGCAGACATTAAACGTGCACGCAAGAGTAGGCGACAAATCCGGTATTGGCGGTTTGTTTTTCAATGACACAAATGGTTTTCAATCTAGAACAGGAGTACAAGCAACATACGCACACCATATCAACACCTATAGAGACGTAGATGAAGTAAACCAGCTCTCTTTTGGACTTACCGTAGGCGGTTCTTTTCGTCAACACGACCAAACGGCCTTTGCCCCTTCTTCAGAAGCGGCGGTAAAAGGCGGGGAAGTGAATAGTTCAAGCATGTATGTGGATGTAGGGATGACGTATAATTTAGTCTCCTTTTATACGCATCTTACCGTTCAAAACCTTGTTTTTGTAGGCAAAGACATCAGCGATCAAGTATTGCTCGAAAGCCCAAGGCGTTTCTTGGTGTCGGCAGGAAACTTTTTTGAAATGAAACCCAAGTGGGCTTTGGAGCCTTCCTTTTTGGTTGACTATATCGAATATGTAGACCGTCCCAATGTTGATGTAAGTCTAAAATCACACCACAGCATTCGTCAAACACAATTGTGGCTGGGTACTTCTTATCGAAAAGGACTTACGGATACGCTAACCAACAGCGCAACCGCAGCATATAGCGAACCATTTACCCAATTTACCCTTTTAACAGGCGTAAAACACCAAAATTGGACCTTTTCATACGCATATACCGTCGGGGTCGGAGACATAAAAATCAACAACACAGGCTTTCACCAGTTTACACTCGGCATTGACTTTTTAAGCGATAAATACCGCCCAACCATAATACGAGGAATTCTGTAGCTTTGCCATATGAAAACGTATACACACATAGTTCTACTCCTTCTTTTATTCACAACATCACAAAACACCTATGCTGAAGTGTGGGGAAGTACAGGACACCGAGTTATTGGTGCTGTCGCCCAAAAACACCTAACCCCAAAAGCGGCGCAGCAAGTAAACGCACTTTTAGGCGGCATGTCACTCGCCTTTGTTTCTACCTATGCCGATGAAATTCGTTCTGACAATAGATATGACCACCTAGCGCCTTGGCATTATGTCAATATGGATCAAAACACGCGCTACAATGAGGCGGATAAAAACCCCAAAGGCGATATCGTAACAGCCATTCAAACGTGTATAGAAATCCTAAAAAACCCAGTATCGTCTCAAGAAGACAAGGCTTTTTATCTAAAGTTACTTGTGCATTTTATAGGTGACATACACCAACCGCTTCATGCCGGTAGAAAGGAAGATAGAGGAGGAAACAGCATCGACCTTTTTTGGTTTGGCAAGCGCACCAACCTCCACCGATTATGGGACTCCGATCTAATTGAGCATTATAATATGAGCTACAGCGAACTGGCAGCTCATTTGCCAAAGCAAACGGCAGACGAAAAAGCCGTTGTCATGACAGCGCCCTTATTGGATTGGGTAGACCAATCTCAAGACCTTGCGAATACCCTTTATGACAAAACACCGCAAGGCACCAGACTGGGCTATGTTTATCATTATCAACATTTCGAAACGGTTCGCGAGCAGCTGTTAGATGCCGGATTGCGTCTTGCCGCTACGCTAAATGCTATTTTTGACCCAGCAGATTAATGGTTGAAATCGAGCGTAAATTTTTAGTAGACAACCCAGCGCAAGCCATTCTTTCTGCACGCCATTCTTTTCAAATTTTTCAAGGCTATATTTCCCATGACCCAGCACGTACCGTTCGCTTGCGCATTGGTGAGGGCAAAGGATTTCTGACCATCAAAGGTGCTTCTTCCGCCGATGGCACCACCCGATTAGAATGGGAGCAAGAAATACCGCTGTCGGAGGCAAAAGCATTGATGCCCATATGCTTGCCTGGTGTTATCCAAAAGACAAGGCACCACGTTGTTGAACAGCAACAACTTTTTGAGGTCGACGTTTTTGAAGGCGCACACACGGGTTTGGTTATTGCCGAGATTGAACTTAAAAACGCCAAGGATAAAATCCAGCTTCCTGCATGGATTGGAAAAGAAGTTACGGGCGATAAGCGCTATTACAACAGTTACTTAGCCGTCCACGGCATCCCGTCTTAAAACCCCAGATCACTAAGGTCTTCATCTTTAAAAAAGGATTTTTGTTGTCGTGCCAACGATAGCGAGTCACAATCCAGCGGGATGGAGACAAACGATGGCGCTTCAAACGGCTCTTGCGACACAACTAGTGTAGAGTCTGCATAACAAGCTTTCATATAACTTGCCCAAATAGGCAGGGCCATCGTGGCGCCCTGACCATAAGTAATGGTCTCAAAGTGGGTTGCGCGATCTTCGCCGCCTACCCAAACACCAGTAGCCAAATTCGGCACCATGCCAATAAACCAACCATCACTTTGATTTTGTGTGGTTCCTGTTTTTCCTGCGATGGGATTTTCGAAGGCATAGGGATAGCCCGTGACGATATTCCTAAAAATGGGATTTGTTTTGTCTGCACCCACATGGCGTAGTCGAATACCTGAACCAGCCTCCGTTACTCCTTCAAGAAGCTTTAAGGTTACATAGGCAGATTCCTCACTCAACACATCTTTTGTTTCAGGAGTTGCTTGATAAATTACGGTGCCGTTTTTGTCTTCAATACGCGTGACCAAAACGGGTTTAACATAAATTCCTTTGTTTGCAAAACTGGAATAGGCCCCAACCATTTCATAAACGCTCAAATCTGCCGAGCCAAGGGCGATGGAAGGCACACTGGGGATATGAGAGGTTACACCCAAGTTTCGGGCAAGGTTGGCTACAGGCCTTGGCCCCACTTTGTCAATAAGGCGCGCGCTTATGGTATTAACCGAATTTGCAAGCGCATTTTTAAGCGTTCGTTTTCCGATATACCTGTTACCGGAGTTTTTTGGACACCACGCATCGTGGGCACCAAATTTGGCAGGTTCAACACAGTAATAACCGTCTGGCAGCGAATCACATGGAGAAAGTTTTAATTGGTCAATGGCAGTAGCATACACAAATGGCTTAAAGGTTGAGCCAATTTGTCTTTTCCCTTGCATCACGTGATCAAACTGAAAATGACGGTAGTTTATGCCGCCAACCCATGCCTTGACGTGACCCGACTGTGGCTCCATTGACATCATGCCAGCACGTAGGAAGTGCTTGTAATACCTAATGGAATCGGTTGGTGTCATCACGGTGTCTATATCTCCGCCCCATCCAAAAACTTCCATTTCGGTAGGCTCTTCAAAACTTGCCAAGATGCTTTCTTCGTCTATTCCTTGAGCTTTCATTTTTCGCCAGCGTTCCGAGCGTCGCTTGGCTTGCTCCATGATGCGCTCAATTTCATCGTTTTTAATCTCCAAAAAGGGAGCCGTTGGATTAAATCGCTTTGTGTTTTGTCTAAAAAACTCTTTTTGCAGCGTAGACATATGCGCACCCACAGCTTGCTCCGCATAGGTTTGAAGCCGAGAATCTATGGTGGTATAGATGCTCAATCCATCTAAATAGAGGTTGTAAGAACTGCCGTCTTCTTTTGGGTTGTTTGCGATCCACGAGCGCATGAACTTTTGCAGGTAGGCCCTAAAATAAGTCGCGATACCTTCTCTGTGTGATTGCGGATTAAAGTCCACTTCAATAGGCAGTGCCGCCAAAGAGTCTTTTTGCTTTTGGTCAATCAGCTGGTTTCGCAACATTTGCTGATAAACAATATTGCGTCTTTCTCGAACAAGCTCAGGTCGCCTTAAAGGATTGTATAACGATGAGTTTTTAAGCATTCCGACCAGCATGGCGGATTCACTCAAAGACATTTCCTTTGGCACTTTTGAGAAGTATATAGAGCTTGCAGAGCGAATACCATCGGCATTATAATTAAAGTCGTAAATATTGAGGTACATGGTAACAATTTCGTTTTTGGTGTACCTGCGCTCCAATCGAATGGCAATGACCCACTCCTTGATTTTTTGAACAACCGCCTCTAATTTATTACTTGAACGCACGCCCGTAAAAAGTTGACGCGCTAGCTGTTGGGTAATGGTACTACCACCCCCTTTACTCCCAAGATAAAACAACGCCCTAGCGGTGCCTCTAAAATCAATACCCGAATGGCTGTAGAAGCGCTCGTCTTCGGTAGCGATAAGCGCATCAATCATGCTGCTTGGAATTTCGTCATATGAAATGGGGGTACGGTTGTCGTTAAAATAGAATTTTCCCAAGACCGTGTTGTCTGCAGAAATGATTTGGGTAGCCAAATTCGTTTTGGGATTTTCCAATTGCCTAAAGTCTGGCATTGTCCCAAGCAAGCCCGCAGAGGCAGCGCCAAAGATGCCGGCAACTCCTAGCGTGGCCGCGGCAAAGGCAATCCAAATAAATCGAACAAACTTGCGGTATTTGGTGTTTTTAGTCATTTGGCGAGGTTCTTATTTCTAGTCCAATTTGGTGTAGACCCACAAGCATACTGTCAGCAACAATGCTATCATTAGGACGAACCGCAGGACGTAATCTAAACAAATAGTTTCCTGGCTCTTCAAACAAGAACCGTTCCATATATGCAAGTCTTAGCTCGTGCAGATACATTCCAGCACCCAGCCAGCTGCCATCGGCATTAGCCAACCTATAATTAAGGGTGTCGTACTGGGTTAGTCCTTTGGGCGTTGTCACTTCAGCGATAAAGAAAATGTTTGCATAAGGGTAGTCGTTGTCATGGCGTAGTATCCAATATAGCGAAGCCTCGTTATTAGCCAAGCGATTTTTATAGGAAAATGTTTTCCACTGCTCTTGTGGCCATCCCTCGTTTGGAAGCTCATTAAAAATAAGCTCACTAGTAGTATCGCAGCTGCCCATCAACACACCTAAAACAAAAAGTAAGAAGTATTTCTTCACGATGGGTTTAGGGTCTTTAGGTGATGGGCGCGCCCTTTTTTAAATATTTTATTGCTGTTGTGCGTGCCTTTTCTGAGTTCCCTCTGTTTGTCCTCGGGCAAGGCAACAACAGCGGCACAGCTGTCAGAACAACAATTATCAAGTTTTTCAGCACACGATGGACATTGGATAAAAAGCAAATGACAGCCGTCGTTTGCACAATTGACATGGGTGTCACAAGGAGAACCGCATTGGTGACAAGTGGCGATTACATCGTCAGAAATAGCCTCACTTCTGCGCTCGTCAAAAACAAAGTTCTTACCGATAAACTTATTGTCTAACCCTTGATTTTTCACTTGCCGCGCATATTCAATGATGCCGCCTTCGAGCTGGTATACGCGCTCAAAACCTTTGTGTTTGAAATATGCACTGGCCTTTTCACAACGAATGCCACCAGTACAATACATCACCAAATTTTTATCTGATTTGTGTTCGGACAAGTTCTTTTCAATAATGGGCAACGAATCACGGAAGGTGTCCACATCGGGCGTGATGGCGCCTTCAAAATGCCCAATTTCACTTTCATAATGATTGCGCATGTCCACCACAATGGTGTCCTCTGCACTAGTAAGCGAATTGAATTCCGCAGCACTGAGGTGCACGCCTTTATTTGTCACATCAAAGGTGTCGTCGTTTAGGCCATCGGCAACAATCTTATCACGCACTTTTATTTTAAGCTTTAGAAATGATTTGTTGTCTTGCTCGATTGCAATGTTTAGACGCACGTCTTTTAAAAAAGCGATGGCATCCAAATGTTTTTTAAACGCATCAAAACGTGGCGCAGGTAACGATAGTTGTGCGTTGATTCCTTCGTGAGCTACATAAATTCTTCCAAGAACGCCTAAGGCATCCCAGCTCATAAACAATTGGTCTCTAAATTCAGACGGATGTTCGATGTGCGTGTAGGCGTAGAAGGATAAGGTTAATCGTTCTTCTCCCGCCTGGTCGATTAGGGCAGCGCGTTGTTTAGCGCTTAATGTGTTGTACAGTTGCATGCTATACAGGATTAAGGTTATGCAGCAAAGATATCAAATTAAATATCGTCAGGAAAAAAGACAGACATATAGAAAATTTCTTTAGCAAAGCGCGTAGCCTATGCCCATAACAACTTTAAATAGTGCTGATAAAACGCGAAGAATTGAAGCTGTGTTGTCAAGAATTAAGCAAGGTAAATCTACAATGATTTGTGCTGTTTTTTATACCTTTGGTCTGTGCCGGAGATTAGTAGATTTTATGGAATAATTATTCAGATGTATTTTAATGAGCATAATCCACCTCATTTTCACGCAGTATATCAAGGGTATAAAATTTCTGTAACTATTGATGATGGAATAGTTGAAGGGAAAATGCCTAAAAGAGCATTGAGATTAATTTTCGAATGGTTAGAACTTCACAAAGACGCATTAGCTCAAAACTGGGAAATGATAAAAGAAACGGGTGAATTCAACACAATTGAACCTTTAAAATAAAAATTATGTTAGTGGGTATTGTAAAGGCAGATTATATAAAAGATTATAGCGTTAGCCTTCAATTTGATAATGGCGAAAGTGGAATAGTTGATTTAAAAGACACTATTTTTAAAGACCATAGAAAAATTTTTGAACCATTACGGGAAATTAATTTTTTCAAATCTTTTAAACTTGATAGTTGGACCATGACATGGTCAAACAATGCGGATTTTTCCCCTGAATTTCTATATGATTTGGCAATGAAGAATAAAAAAGCCCATAACACGATATAAGCATAATAAGGGCAAGAATCTAAATATAAAAAGTAAGTTTGTCTTTGGAAACGTATTTTAAAATTAAAAGCATACAGCCCACTAACTAGACCGAAATAAAAAAACCAAGCATGAGTAACGAAAAAGAAGCCAAATTAAAAGCATTACAATTAACGCTAGACAAACTTGACAAAGCCTATGGCAAAGGCACCGTCATGAAAATGGGAGACAGCGTAATAGAAAATATAGAAGCCATTTCTTCGGGCTCTATTGGTCTAGACGTTGCCCTTGGCGTTGGAGGATATCCACGTGGTAGAGTAGTCGAGATTTACGGACCAGAGTCATCTGGTAAAACAACATTAACACTGCACGCCATCGCTGAATGCCAAAAGGCAGGCGGGATTGCTGCATTTATTGATGCAGAACATGCGTTTGATCGCTACTACGCCAAAAACCTTGGCGTTCAAATCGATGATCTTATCATCTCACAACCCGATCACGGGGAACAAGCTTTGGAGATTGCCGATAACTTGATTCGTTCGGGGGCTGTTGATATTGTGGTGGTCGATTCTGTAGCAGCACTTACGCCAAAAAGCGAGATAGAAGGTGAAATGGGCGATTCTAAAATGGGATTGCACGCACGCCTAATGTCACAGGCTTTGCGAAAACTAACCGCATCCATCAGCAAAACAAACTGTACCGTTATTTTCATCAACCAGTTACGCGAAAAAATTGGGGTCATGTTTGGCAACCCAGAAACTACGACTGGTGGAAACGCATTGAAGTTTTATGCATCGGTTCGCTTGGACATTCGTCGTTCTACCCAAATCAAAGACAGCGCAGGCGCTGTTTTAGGAAACAAAACACGTGTTAAAGTGGTCAAGAATAAAGTTGCACCCCCCTTTAAATTGGTTGAGTTTGACATCATGTATGGACAAGGCATTTCTCGCATAGGCGAATTGCTAGACATTGGTGTTGAGGCAGAAATCATCAAAAAGAGCGGCTCTTGGTTTAGCTATGGCGACACCAAACTCGGCCAGGGTAGAGATGCAGTAAAAACGCTTTTGGATGACAATCCAGAACTTGCTGAAGAAATTGAAGGCAAGATCAAAGACATCGTTGCTTCAGCGGAATAATCCTAGCGATACCCTTCTTCTATTAGCTTTTCACTCATAAACTGATGTACCTTTTCTTTTAGTGCAGGCATGTCATCTTTTGTCATTCCCGTTGTTTCAATGGGCGCATGTACATTTGCCCTGACAATGCCTGGCTTACCCACCCAATATTTATATGAAAACTGGAACGGAAAACGCTTCTTACAATCGGGCAGTGTGATGGGTACTATGGGAATTTGATGTTGAATCGCAAGACTGAAAGCACCATTTTTAAAGGGCGCTAAAAGCACTTCTGGCTCAGGCACTAGGCCTTCTGGGTAGAGCATGATATTAAAGCCAATCTCAATTTTATGCTTGGCTTGATAGTACACACTTTTTCGGCTCGAAGCACTGTCGCGATCTACCAAAATAGCAGCCCTTTTGTAGACGGTTGCAAAGAGTGGCAGACGGTCAAGCTCAGACTTTCCTATAAAAACAGCAGGTTTTTTAATGGTCATAAAAATCATCATGATGTCAATCATGCTCAAATGATTGGCAACAAACACGTATTGTTTGTTGTAATCAATTTTTGATTTGTGGCGAACAAGTGGAATAAAACCCATGCCAAAAAGAATAAATGGCGACCAAAAATAACGGGCTAAAAAATAAATGCCACGGTACCATTTCTCTCGAAGCAAGCAGACTAATAGCAGTGGAAAACACAGGGTAATAGCAACCGTAGAAAGGATGTAAAACCAAGCATTCCAAAGCCACAAAAGCAAGATGCGGATATAAAGCATGTCGTCAAAAATAGCGATTGATGGCTTAAATCCATTATTTTTGTGCACACACTATAGCTATGGCACGCATCCTCACCGGAATTCAAAGCACAGGAACACCGCACTTAGGTAACCTATTGGGGGCAATAATCCCTGCCATAGATATGGCAAAGCAATCAAAAGACGAGGCCTTTTTGTTTATTGCTGACATGCACTCGCTGACGCAAATCAAAGATGCAGCGGAACTAAAAGCCAACACCCACAAAACAGCCGCCGCTTGGTTGGCCTGTGGTTTAGACCCAGACAGCAGCTGTTTTTATCGGCAGTCAGATGTGCCCCAAGTAACCGAACTCGCGTGGTATCTGAACTGCTCATTTCCCTACAGCCGTTTGTCATTGGCACATTCTTTTAAGGATAAATCTGACAGACTCGAAGACGTAAACGCAGGGCTTTTTACCTATCCCATGCTGATGGCAGCAGACATATTGCTGTATGATGCCAACTGGGTGCCGGTGGGCAAAGACCAGCTGCAACATTTGGAAATGACACGTGACGTTGCCAGTCGTTTTCACGCCGCTTTTGGCGAAACTTTTGTCTTGCCCGAAGCCAAGCTACAAGACAATGCGCAATATGTCTTGGGTACTGATGGCACCAAGATGAGCAAGTCAAAAAACAACACCATAAATGTTTTTTTGCCAGAAAAAAAATTGCGTAAACAAGTAATGGGCATTGCCACAGATAGTACGCCACTAGAAGCCCCAAAAGACCCGGATACGTGTACCGTATTTGCACTGTATGCCCTAATCTCAGAACCGGCAGACGTGGCCACAATGCGAAAAAAGTACGAATCAGGCGGATTTGGCTATGGTCATGCCAAGCAGGCACTTTACGAAGCCATACTTGAACGCTTCTCAGACGCAAGAACAACGTTTGATGACTTTATGGCAAACCCAGAAGCACTGGAAGCCCAACTCCAAAAAGGCGCTGTTAAAGCCCGTGGGGTTGCCCAAGAAGTCCTACAGCGCGTACGCAAAAACCTAGGCTACACTACAACAGCTTAAACAATTTACCGGCTTGCGCCATCACCACCCCTTTCATTTCGAGTTGAAAAAGAAGGCTTGATAGTTCACTTACTTTCAGCGAAGCATCCAAAGCGATGAGGTCTATGTGTTTGGGCGTTGCACTCATGTGCTTGACTACTTGCTGCTCTTTGTCGTTTAGGCTTACAAACAACTGCCGCTGGGGTGCTGTTGCTTTTTCCTTTTTCCAGCCAAGCAGTTTGGCCACATCTTCACCACTTGTGATACACGTGGCTTTTTGGGTTTTGATAAGCTCTAAGCAGCCTTGCGCTACGGCGTCGTTGGGCCTGGCGGGCACTGCAAACACATCGCGTTCATAGCCAAGTGCATAGGCCGCTGTGGTCAGTGCGCCGCCCTTGCTTTTGGACTCCACCACTATAGTCGCTTGTGCCAATCCAGCAATGATGCGGTTGCGCTGTAAGAAGTGCGCACGTTGGATTTGTTCATGCGACCACAACTCGGTTAAGAAACCGCCTTGCTGTTCTATTTTTTTACGGTGTTTTAGGTGTTTGTTGGGGTAGCAATTCAGAATACCATGCCCCAAACAGCCGTAGGTAATCAGGTTGTTTTCAACGGCTGCCAGTTGCGCAGTGATGTCAATGCCATAGGCAAAGCCAGACACGATAATGGGCTGATAGGGCGCAAGGCTTTCCACCAGCTGGCGCACAAATGCCTTGCCATCGGCTGAAGGCTGCCTAGTGCCAACAATGCTAATCACACGGGTGGTGTTTGGAAAGGGTTGCCCGCTGCCAAAAAGCACCAACGGGGCATCGGGGCAGAGGTTTAGGGCAAGGGGAAAGTCTGGGTCGCTATGCGCCACCCACGAAATGTCATGCTCTTCAATGCGCGCCACTTCTTTTTCGGCGGCATCCCACACGAGCTTGGCCTCTGGATGTTTAAAGACGGCAGCAATGTTGTTGAATGGCTTGGTGTTTTCTCGGCCAATGCGCTGAAAAACAGCTTCGGCACTTCCAAAATGACGGATGAGTTTTCGGGCGGTGCGGCAGCCAATCTTGGGAAGTTTGGGCAGCACAAGGGTTGCAATAAGCTCGGTTGTTTTCATAAGATTTGGTAGCACTAAAATACAAAAGCCAATCGTTTTAAAAATCCATCAAAAAATGTACATTTGTCTTATGGAGCTCGCAGCACATATACACTACTTACTTTATCGCCACGATTGCGTTAGCCTTCCGGGCTTTGGTGCTTTTTTGGTAGAGCATAAAGAAGCGTATTTTGATGCGGAGCAGCAACTGTACCATCCGCCGCGCAAGGTGTTGTCGTTTAACGAACAACTGCAATCCAACGATGGCATATTGGCATCGCACATGGCTACTGTTCAGCAGTGTTCTTATGAGCGTGCCGTATTGGACATTCACCAGAACATCATTTCTTGGAAAGAACGCGTACAAAAGGGCAAACTCAATATTGCTTCTTTAGGTGTTTTTGAAACCAATGCAGAAGGCAAATTGGTTTTTAGTGCCGAGCACGGATTGAATTTCTTGGCAGCAAGCTATGCACTTCCGCAATTGGACGCACAGCCCATTTCACGCAGTGCCGCTCAAGCAGCACCCACGCCTGTCTTTACTTTAGCGCCACAGCACTCCAGCACTTTTGTGCGTAAGGCCATGGTCGCCGCTAGCTTTTTAGCCTTGCTTGCTTTGGGGACCAACTATGTGCAAGACCAACAAACCGACTTGATTTGGCAACAGGAGCAAACGCTACGTGAAAACGCACGTGAGCAAGCCGCCGCTGCTGTTTATGACCTTGGCGAATTGCCAACCTTAAGCGTTGTTGCGCCCAAGCCCGTTGCTCTTGGCTATCACGTTATTGCCGGATCTTTCCGCAGCCAAAACAACGCCGAACGACTTGTCAGCAGCCTTAGACGTAAGGGCTATTACCAGGCAGCAAGACTGCCCAAAACCACCAGCGGATTTCACCAAGTATCTTTTGCTGCCTATGCTTCGCAGCGCGAAGCCTACAATGCCAAAGCAGGTATTGTGGAAGACAATTACCCAGATGCTTGGGTACTGAAAAAATAACACCCATGGAACCAAAACACCCTAGCGCTTCCAAGACGGTTATGACCGACTTGGTACTGCCCTCTGACACCAATCCCATTAACAATTTGTTTGGTGGCGAGCTGTTGGCACGCATGGATCGTGCGGCTTGTATTGCAGCGGAGCGCCACTCCGAGCAGGTGGTGGTGACCGCTTCGGTAAACCATGTACATTTTAGAAAACCCGTACCCCTAGGGAGTGTGCTTACGCTAGAAGCCAAGGTGTCTCGTGCCTTTGGCACTTCTATGGAGGTTTTTATAGACGTGTGGAAAGAGGAGCACGAAAAGCGCGCCAAGGAAAAAGTAAACGAAGCTATTTATACTTTTGTAGCGGTGAGTAAAGCCGGCATACCGGTGGCCGTACCGCCCATTGCACCCGAAACGGCATTGGAACAAGAGCGCTACGATGGCGCCCTACGCCGCAGACAGCTTAGCCTTATTTTGGCAGGCAAACTCAAACCTGAAGATGCCACGGAGCTAAAAGCGTTGTTTCAGTAGGGGGTTGGCGGCAAGACAGGCGCGCGCCAGAGGGATTTTTTACTCTATTCAACAATATTTAAACCAATCTCACTTAATATAAAATCATAAAAAGTTTTTAAATCATTCTTTAGGTATCTTTCGTTCTCATCATTGAGACCTAGTATCTTATATTCAATTTGTTTTTTATCTATAATAACAATTGCACCTTCATATAGGTCTTTCTTTACAGGATAAGTAAAGCATAGAACCTTATGAATATTAGCTTGAGTAATTTCAGTTTTGCCATTTTTTGATTCAATAGTTATTTTTCCTTTTTCAAAGGTTTTGATTGAATCATTAAAAAAACGCTTTCTTCTTACTTTTTTAAAATTAAAGACGCCGTATCCAATTAGTATAATTGATCCTAATGTTAAGTGAATAATAAAGGGGTCAAATTTTATATTTATGAAATAAAAATAAATTAAAAGACCCGATCCAAGCATTACAGGAAACATTCCAAGAATAAAATTATTCAGGTAATCCTTCTTGATTTTTCCTAATATTATTTTTTTATTCTTAATTGAATAATTAATTCGGTGGCGTTTTAATTTAGATTCAAATATTTCAGTGTTCATTTGAAATTGTAGCTAACTATCGGATATACACAAACCAACTGGGCACGTTAGTCTGCCCTGCCCGTTCCGTTCAGGCGGGCGACAAGGCAGGTCTGTGACGCGCACCAGAGAAATTTAAAAAAAGAAAGAAAAACCAGCGTTTAAGCCAAAGGCATTTTGTATGCCCTTAAAGTCTTTATTAATTTTGGAAGAAATTCTCCCATATCCTAATTCAAGATCAATGCTTACCATATCGTTTAGAAAAAACCCTACACCGGCACCAAGGCTATAGGTTAATATTGTTGAGGTTGATTCGTTGTTATATTTAGGCGATGATGCGATATAAGTGTTTTTATAACTTCCAATGCCCCCACTGGCACTCACAAAGGGCTTAACTTTTTTGCCGCCAAAATAATATTGTATAAATGGAGCAAAATCAACACTTGTTTCCCTATCCTCACTGTCATAATCGTAATCTTTTGTATTGGACAGCGACACACGTAATTGTACCCCTAATGCGAGATTATCTTTAATAAAGTAGCCAGCATAGGGGATAAAAGAAAAACGCGTTATCCGTTCACTAAGAGTGCTTACATTGTCTCGAACAAGCGAATGTTCTATGACTCCAGCATTAAGTATTGTTGAAGCGCCAACAAGACGTTTGCCTTTTTCGGTTTGTGCAGTGGCAAGTAAGCCAACACTTAAGGCAATTATCAAAAAGGCGGAAAAAGTAATTTTCATCATTTAAGGCGTTAATCCCCAAATGGCAAACAGTAAATGAAAGTATATAGGTTATTGGTACACTGTAAAACACATTTGGGAAGTGTTTAACCAAATATAAACAAAAAAATTTATTTCACCGCTTCACGAATCAAATAGGCATAGACAGGGAAGTGGTCGCTATAGCCGCCTGTAAAACGCCCGCCCGTAAAACTCCTATAGGGATAGCCTTTATAACGCCCCGTCTTGGTGACAAGAAAAGGCTTGTTGTAAATCCCCGCCTTCCAAAATTGCCATTCAGCTTTGTCGGTACCTAACAGCCCGGGCGAGAGCTGTATTTGATCCAACACATGCCAGGTGTCTCGGTGGCAAGAGGTGCCAATACCCCGCTTATAGAATGCTGTCATGGGGTTGTAAAGGCGTTTCTCTCTTATGGCCTCCTTCCTTTTGCTGCTGGCCTTAAGCACTTCAAGCAGGCTTTTGTTTGTGGGGTCGTCGTTAAAATCACCCATATTGATGATTTTGGCAGCGGGCTGTTTTTGCAATACCGAATCCACCACACGCTTGTTAAGCGCTGCGGCATCCATGCGGTTGGGTTCGCTGCGTTTTTGTCCGCCACTGCGCGAGGGCCAATGGTGTACCAAAAAATAGAGAGGGTCTTTTTCAAGCAAGCCATAAACCAACAATTGATCTCGAGTAAAATCGCGCTCGCCATTCTCGTCATAAAGACGCAGTGCGTGCCGCTTAAAAGACAAAGGCAAAAAGTGTTTTTTTTGGTAGATAAGCGCCACGTCAATACCACGCTCGTCGGGGGAATCGTAATGAATAATGCCGTAGTCAAAAGGCTTAAGTACAGGGCTTGATATCAAGTCTTCGACCACCTGTCGGTTTTCCACCTCACAAAGCCCAATCACCACGGGCGGCTGATGGGTGATTTCTGTGCCTATTTGGGCAAGCACCGCCGCCATATTGGCCACCTTTTTTTCGTAGACCTCAACGGTCCAACGGTCACGTCCTTCTGGGGTGCGGGAATCGTCGTTGGTTTTGGGATCGTTTAGCGTATCAAAGAGGTTTTCAAGATTATAGAAAGCTACAGACACCACTTCATAAGCGGTGTTTTTTTCTTGCCCCCAAGCGATAGCAATACAACAATGGAGCAGTAGCAATAAGTAGGTTTTGGGTTGCATGGAATAAAAAATTTATGCTAAATTTATAACATTATTTCCCCAAATAATGAACAAAATAGGCCTATTCATAGTATGCTTTTGTTTTGGATTTGCGGTTGCGCAAGACCGCATCAGTGGTGTTGTTTTTGACCAAAGGGGCCGTCCTTTAGCAAATGTTAGCGTTTTGGCTAGTCCATCCGATATTGCGCAAACAACAGACGAAAACGGACTTTTTACTATTCCTGCGTTAACCACACAAACCCTTGTTTTTACCCTTGACGGTTATGCCCCTTTTACCATAGTTGCAGCTGTTGGCGATGTGGTTTCCATACAACTTGAGCCCAACCAACAGGACGCAGATCCCTATGCCAATGCCCAACTTAGCATCATCAATATTTCTGACGACGCCTTAAGCGACGAAAACGATGCCTTGGACAATATATCGGGCTTGTTGCAATCGTCTCAAGATGTGTTTTTACGCACCGCCGCTTTTGAGTTTAGCGCTTCTTTTTTTCGCCTTCGTGGTTTGGACACTGACAATGCAGCGGTTATGATCAACGGGTTGCCCATGAACAAGCTGTATAGTGGACGTCCACAATGGAGCAATTGGGGCGGACTAAACGATGTCTTGCGCAATCAAGAATTGTCACCTCCCATAGCCCCGTCAGACCATACGCTTGGGGGTGCATTGGGCACGACAAATATGAGTACACGCGCTACTGAATATTCCAAAGGAGGACGGCTTACCGTTTCCGTTTCAGACCGCAGCTACAACAACAGACTATTGGCAAGTTATGGTACGGGGCCCATGAAAAAGGATTGGTCAGCAGCTTTTGCGGTTGGCAAAAGATGGGGCAGCTCTGGATTTCAAGACGGTACTTTTTACGATGCATATTCACTGTTTGTAGCAGTGGAAAAGCAATGGCCTAATCACAGCCTAAACGCTACGGTTATTGCCACGCCAAACCGACGGGGGAGATCATCGCCCAACACCCAAGAAGTATACGACTTAAAGGGAACGAAGTATAACGAATATTGGGGATGGCAAGACGGGCAGTTACGGAACTCACGCGTTCGGCGCATTTTTGAACCCCTATTTCAGCTCAACCACAAATGGGAGCTTTCGCCCTCTACTACTTTAAATACCAACATTGGCTTTCAGAAGGGTGAAGTGGGCAACAGCCGTTTGGATTATCCCGGGGGCGCTAACCCAAGCTCAGCCTATTATCAAAAATTACCGAGCTATTTTTTAACCCAAAACAGTGGACCAGACTATGAAGGGGCATACCGATACGCACAAGAATTTACAAAGCACGGGCAAGTGGATTGGCACCATTTATATGACGCAAACCTCACCAACAACATAAACGGCCTACCTGCTGCCTACGTGCTTTATGAAGACCGCAACGACGACACTCAATTAAGCCTAAACACCAAACTGCAGACCGAACTAAACGAGAAGATTAGCCTGATAGGCCTCCTGCAACACCGATCTTTTAGCTCCCAGAATTTTGCCCAACTGACAAACATGCTCGGCGCAACCTACTATTTGAATGTAGACCCTTATGACGGCTTTCAATACGACCTCAACAATCCCAACAGCAAGCTTGGCGCAGGCGACAAGCTGCGTTACCACTATGCTTTAGCAGCCAGCATCAGCGAAGCCGCCCTGCTTGCCCGATTCAATACACCAAAAATCAGTGGTTATGCTGGGGGGAGTTATGTCCTTACGCACTATCAAAGAGATGGAAAATTCAAGCACGAAGCTTATCCGAACAGTTCCTATGGGAAGAGCAAAAAGCAAAGTTTCAGCAGCGGAAACCTAAAGGCAGGGCTTACGTATAAAATTACAGGCAAGCATCTGCTGCAAGCCAATGCCGCATGGCTAAACCGCGCCCCAAGCTTGCGCAATAGCTTTTCCAATCCTAGAGAAACCAACGCCATAGTAGGAGAGCTGGCCAATCGGCCGCTGCGCAACGAGCAGACGCTTACCGCCGACGCGAGTTATATATTCCGATCGCCAATTTTAAATGCGCGTCTTACCGCTTTTTATGCCCAAATAAAAGATGCGAACGAGATATCGTTCTTTTTTGCGGAGGGCATAGGCGGCGATACGTCTTCTTTTGTCCAAGAAATCATGCAAGGCATCCAAAAGCGGCATGTGGGCTTGGAGTTTGGCGCTGAAGGGGCACTTTCCCATTCTTTTAAGCTTAAGGCAGCTGCAGCCATCGGGCATTATACCTATGCCAATGACCCACAGGTATACCTCACTTCTGATGACTTTGGCTATTTGGATTTTGGGCTTGCCAAGATGAAGAATATCCGTTTGGCAAGTGGTCCTCAAGAGGCCTATTCCCTCGGCTTTTCATTTAGAGAAAATTTCTGGTGGGCAGGTCTTACGGCAAACTATTTTAACCGTACCTATTTGGACATAAGCCCCATCAACCGCACCCATAATTTTTTGTTGGACCAAGATGGATTGCCCATCAACAACTACGATCCCGACCAAGCACGAATGTTGCTGCAACAAGAGCAGTTTAATCCCTATATGGTTGTGAACATGGTATTGGGAAAATCGTGGCGTGTTGGAAATAAATTTGTTGGTGCTTTTTTAAGTGTCAATAACCTGTTCAATGAAACCTACAAAACAGGCGGTTTTGAGCAATCCAGAAATGCAAATTACAATGCGTTACTGGAAGACGTAACGGCAGAAAAGCGCCGTTTTGGCCCTAAATATTGGTATGGTCGTGGCACCACTTATTTTTTGAATACCTACATCCGATTTTAAACCCAATGATATGAACGCACTACTTCAAAAATCACTTTTTTTCGTCCTACTTATATTCACGGCATTGAGTTGTCAGCCAGATGATGATTTTGGCATTCCAACGGCTTTAGGAACAGAAGAAAACACCCAACTTAATGCTTTGCAAACAGCTGTTGAAAAGGGGGAGAAGACCATGATAAGCATCAGTCAGCTTAAAGCTTTTTTTGTTTACCGCCGTGTACATACCATCACTGCTGATTTGGTGGTCAAGGGTTATGTGGTTTCGTCCGATAGAACAGGGAATTTTTACAAGGAAATTTACCTGCAAGACAAGCTTGAGAACCCCACCGCAGCCATTCATGTGATGCTAGATCAAGCAGATTTATACAATCGTTTTAATGTAGGGCGTGAAATTTATATTGATTTAAAGGGATTACATGTTGGGGAGGCACGCAGGGCTAATGGCATTATTTCATTGGGGGGTGAGCTGAATGAAGACGGCGATGAGGTAACACACCTTCGCGCACTTGATATCCAAGACCACTTCTTTCGTTCCAAAACAACAGCGGAGGTGCTGCCACGACCCGTGCTGTTTTCTGAAATAAATAACAGCCATATTGGAATGTATGTGGAAGTTGCCAATGTGCGCTTTGCTGCTGCGGAACAAGGGAAGCCTTTTGTTGACCCCAAGGATTATTACGATACCCAGCGCAATATGGAAGCCTGCGAAGGCCAAAACAAAGTGCCTTTTTTGTTGGAGACCAGTGCCTTTGCGGCTTTTAAGGATTTGCCCTTGCCTAGCGGAACGGGAAGCATTAAAGGGATTGTCAGCAAAACCTACAATGGCCGAAACTTGGTGCTTGCGCTTAACGATGCGCATGATGCCTGGCTCGCTGGGGGTGATTGTGTAGATTGAGGCTAAGCTTTTAGCAAAACATTAAAAATCAATTTCACTTCAATTTCACTCAAAAAAGCAACAAAAACCTCATAAAATAGCTTGTTTTGCTCCGTTTTAAGTAAAAAAGGGGCAAAAATCAGAAAATCAGCGTATTTAAAAAACATAATTTTACGCTTGTTTATCCATTATGAGAAAAAGCAGCATTTTTGCAAACCACTTTTTACGAAAAAAGACCAAAAAAAGAGCAATTACTGTCTATTTTAAGCTGTTTTGAGCGTTTTTATCTCAAAAAATCAGCAAAATCATGTTTTTTAGGGTGATGAAAAAGCGTGTTTTTGGAGGCGTTCCCTTTTTCTTATCAAAACAACGAAAATAGGCATGATGAATTTTCCTAAAAAAAGACAAAAACAAGTAAAAACGCCTAAAAAAGCCTATAAAACCAACAAAAAGGCTTCTTTTATATCAAAAATGATTAAAAAATGAAAATGTCTTTTTGTATTTTAAGTCACTCAAAAGTGCACGCCCACGCCAATCTTAAAGCCTATATCAAAGTTGTACAGCTTTGAGTTCAAGGCTTCTTCATATACACCTGCTTTTATAACAATTGGCAGCTTGGTTTGGGGTGTAATCATAACGCCTTGAAAAGAATGAGCCCCAACAAAGATGCGTTCATCCGTTTTACCAGAAAAGCTTGTTAGGTTTTCATTTCCAACCAATACACCGAGCTTAACGTTTAGTAAAACCGATTTCGACAGCGGATTATAACCACTCAGCCCAATCGTTAGCTGTCCTATTGATGCACTCTGATAGTTGGTTTTCTTAAACGCCTTATCGTTTAAATCCGTAGTTCTAAATCCAGCGCTTACAGGTATCAGCCAATTACCCCACCATTGGTTGGTGTTTTGCAAATATTCTACGTCTAGCCCCGAGGTGTTTATGCCCTGGGTCTTGGAAACCAAGATGATGCTGTTCCACTCGATTTGGTCAGCATCGGAATTGTTTTGCGCTAGTGCGAGGTTACATGTGCCAAAAACAATGAGTGCTAGTAAGTAGGTTTTTTTCATGATGTTGGGGTTTAATCATTTTCTGGTGAAATGATTTTATATACAACACCCGCGAGCCCAGCTCCAACAATTGGTGCAACAATAAATAGCCAAAGTTGATCAACAGCCCATCCCTGAACAAATACTGCTTGGCTGATACTTCTTGCAGGGTTTACCGATGTATTGGTTACGGGGATACTTATTAGATGAATAAGCGTCAATCCTAGACCAATAGCCAATCCCCCAAAGCCTTTGGCAGCTTTTGAATGCGTAGCTCCTAAAATGATAATTAAGAACATAAAGGTCATTACAACTTCTGTAACTAAAGCGGCAACCATACCATACCCACCAGGCGAGTGCACACCATATCCGTTAGCAGCAAAGCCTCCAAGGTCAAAGCCAGCTTTTCCTGTCGCAATGATATAGAGGATTCCAGCTCCAGCAATACCGCCAAGGATTTGAGCAATGATATAGGGAAAAAGATCCTTTTTATCAAAACGCCCACCAAGCCATAGTCCAATGGAAACGGCTGGGTTTAGGTGGCACCCTGAAATATGACCAATGGCATAAGCCATCGTAACTACGGTTAAACCAAAAGCAATGGCAACGCCTACGAAGCCTATGCCTAATTGCGGATATGCTGCTGCTAATACAGCACTTCCACATCCCCCCAGTACCAACCAAGAGGTTCCTATAAATTCTGCGATTAATTTTCTCATGTTATTGTTTTTAAGTGATTAATAATATTTGCTAGCAAATTGCTTACACCCCAAAGCAGTCAAAAAGAAAAGAAATCAAATTAGGTTAAGCCTTGGCTTTAAGAACACATTTGGGGCGCGTTGAGGTAAAGTTAAACAAAAAAAATAATTTTATGCTCTTTATATTTCAGTTTCAACCTTTCTGAGAACTTTTTCCTATTTATTTTCGGGGCACACCCGATGCTTCCTTTAAGCGCGGTGGACCTTAGGGCAAACACTCACCGCCTGTTTTGTACCTTTGCGCTTTAATAAAGCGATATGATGCTATCCATGACAGGCTACGGCAAAGCGGAGTTTAATGCCCAAGGCAGAAAATTGCGCGTTGAGATTAAGTCGCTCAACAGCAAATCATTTGATCTTAATTTCCGTACACCTGCACGCTACAGAGGCCTTGACCTACCTGCACGTAAACAGCTAACAGCGCTGTTGCACCGCGGCAAATGTGAGGTAAATGTATTTGAAGAATGGGTTGCCGGTCAAGATGCAGCACCGATTAATAAAGCCGTTGTAGCACACTACATCCAAGAATTAAAAGCCATTTCCCCCTTGTCAGACGAGGCACTTTTGCCAACCGTGATGCGCATGCCCAATGTATTAGCATCGGCAGACGATAGCATTTCGGACGAGGAGCAAGAAGTCTTTTTAAGCACCCTTAAAAAAGCTGCAGAGGAATTGGTTGCTTACCGCCAGCAAGAAGGTATTTCTTTGGGGCAAGACCTCACCAATCAATTGGCGCAAATCAAAGCACAGCTCAAAAGCATAGCTGCGCAAGCCGATACGCGCATCGCAACACGCAAGCAAAAACTGCACGAACAATTGCGTCAACTCACCCTAGACTATGACCAAGAACGCTTGGAGCAGGAATTGGTCTATTACCTCGAAAAATGGGACATCAACGAAGAGTTGGTACGCTTGCAGCACCACCTCGATTATTTCCAAACCAACCTAGACGAAAACACCCCTACCAAAGGCAAAAAACTAGGATTTATTGCCCAAGAAATGGGACGTGAGATCAATACCATAGGATCTAAAGCCAACGATGCAGACTTACAAAAATCTGTTGTAAGCATGAAAGATGCTTTGGAGCGCATCAAAGAACAAGTACTCAACGCCTTGTAATGAAAACGGGAAAATGCATTGTTTTATCGGCCCCTTCGGGTAGTGGAAAAACAACCATTGCCAAACACTTGCTTGCTCAGGAAAACCTCAACTTGGCATTTTCTGTTTCGGCTACTTCAAGGCCACCAAGAGGGCAAGAGGTTGACGGCAAAGACTACTACTTTCTCTCCGAAGCAGCTTTTAAAGCAAAAATTACTGAAGGCAGCTTTGCCGAATACGAAGAGGTGTACCCAGGCATGTTTTATGGGACATTGAAATCGGAGCTAGACCGCATTTGGGCATTGGGCAAAAATGTGGTTTTTGACATAGACGTGGTAGGCGGATTAAACATCAAAAAACAATTTCCCAACAATACCCTTTCCATATTCATCAAGCCTCCGAGCACGGAAGCCTTGGCGGAGCGCTTGCGCCAACGGGGTACGGACAGCACAGATAAAATGGCCATGCGATTGGAAAAGGCAAATGTCGAAATGGCGCGCGCCAACGAATTTGATGTTGTGGTGGTAAACGACCATTTGGAAACTGCCAAAAGCGAAACGGAAGAACACATCAGCAACTTCTTGGCAGGATGAAGCGGATTGCGCTATTTTTTGGAAGTTTTAATCCCATTCACAACGGACATATAGGTATTGGTCAAGCGGTACTTGATCAACAAAAAGCAGACGAGGTACATTATATCCTGACCCCACAAAACCCACATAAAAATACGGCTGCACTTTGGCCAGAGGAGCACCGCTGGAATATGTTAACACAGGCTTTAGCGCCTTATGATGGTTTGGTGGCCAACGATATTGAGCTGCACATGCCCAAGCCGAGCTATACGGCAAATACCCTTCAAAAACTGACGAATGAGCATCCTGATAACGCCTATTTCATGCTGATGGGCGCCGACAGCGCAATAGGATTGGACGCTTGGCAAAATGCGGCTTATATCAAGCAATTTCCGTTGTTGATTTACCCCAGAAATGACATTTCCTTAGATGCATTTCCGGCACACCAACGTCTTCAAGCTCCTTTATTGGATGTTGCTGCCACACGCATACGCGAAACAAAGGATGTACAGCAGCTAAAAGCTTGGTTGCCGGACGGGGTTATTGCCTACATGCAAACGCACCAACTTCTTAATGATACTTAATTTCGTACTCCTTCTCGATATATTTTTTAGCTTACCTCTTTCTAACTGTCTAAAGAGATATGATGATGCTGTTCCTCCAGCAGCATTATCCTTTCGAGGAAACGATCTAAGTCCTCTATCCTTTCCTTGGATGACATGTTGGATTTCGTGGGTGAGTAAAAATAATCTGTCACTATTCTCTTCACGAAAATTGGTGTTGATTCGGATGGTGTAGGTGCCGTCTGAGAGGTTTTCACTTTTTTCTTGGGACTCATTATAATAGGGTTAAATAAATAATAAGATTTTTGACTCAACTAAATTAGAAATAATAAGAGCACATGCAACTAATTTTATAATCCTTCAACCCGCCTTTTAACCTTTCGGGCAATAACAGGGCAGTTTACTATACATCTAATTAACTCCTTGCGCAAATTTTCTAATAGGGCACCGTGCACAACAACACGATTGCCATATAATCTCATAAATCGCTGCACAGACACCTCTTGCACCCTTCGCTCAAAATAGATAAACGTTCGCTTAGAAAAAGAGTATGCATCTTTTGTAACACGCACACCCTCTTTAAAACTAAAGCAATGTATGTTACGGTCATTGTATTTCATACAACCGTCTTTTATCAAATAGTCTGGCACATAAACCTGACTGCTTGGCAAATAAAACATCACATTATCCGAATCAACAGCAACAGGAATACAAAACTTGGACTTAGATCTGCCATTTTCGAAAAAGAATTCCGGTATGTAATAGAGATGAAAAGGGTTAAGCATTTAAGGTCTGTTGGATGCGCTCATCCTCCAAATAACCTTCATACTTTTGTTTTTTAACATCATCATCAAGCAGGCCTTTAAGATTTAAGAGGCAGTTCGTAGTGTGCGTTTGGGAGTTATTGAAAAAATCTTTTAAGCCATTTTTTTCTGCTGCCGTGTCCCATAAACCGCCTCGCTTATGTGTTATAAGGCTTAATTCATTTGCTTGATAAGCACCATACTTTTCGATAACAGCATCCAGCATGTCAATGTCTTGATCTGAAAACTCATCATCTTCAAACGATTTTTTAGGACGGATAACAGGGAATGCACCAGTATTGTCAATATCTACATAGTTATCAAATATCTTTGAGCTACTTGAAAACTCCGCATACAAATCTTGGTTCACAGGTCCCATTCTCCAAACTTCATAACGTAATCCCAAAAAGGGGATACCTGTCTCTTTTGTGGTGTACACGTCTAATAAATAAAGAAGCTTAAGGAGTTTGGTCTTGGAAAGGTCGCTTATGCGTTCAGCTAAATAAATGAGCGTGTTTCCTACACGATTTTTTTCCGTTTCAGTAAAGACACGAAATGTAGAATTTAAACCTACTAACTGGGGCTTAGAACGGCTCATGGAGATTAGTTTCAAGACAAACTTATAAAAAAATAATTTAATCCTGTCTTTCTCCTGTAACAGAAATTCCCTTAATGATACTTAATCTTCCGCAGTATCCGCTGGGTGTCTTTTAGGCCTTGGTAGGCGTGTTCGCTATGTTGCTTAATCACGGCAGTGAGTTCGTTTAATTTGTCTAGTGCTTCTTCAAAACCATTGAGGTAACACAGCATATAGGTAGGTGCCAAGTTGCCCACATCTTCCTTGTCGTTTTTGGTCAGGCTTAGGTTTTTGAGCAGCTTTTCGCCCAAGGCATTGTTGGCGTTGTAGATATGATGCAGCAGCTTCTTTTCATATTTAGGGGGTTCAAACAAAAAAGCGGTATCAATTTGGTAAGAGCCTTTGTTATCAAACAAAAAAGATACCCGCTCAAGGGGGTAGTATTTGTACGCATGATGAAACCCCAAACGGACATACTCAATTAGACGAAACGAATGCGCGTCCATTTCAATTTCCACCTCATCATGGGTGGAGTAGAACAATTTTACATGCTCGTTGATGAGTTCAACATCCACTCTTGAATAATAAGTCCTTCCTTTTTCCTTTTTTTCCAGTCCCGCCCAGCAAAGTACAAACGACTCCTTAAAAACCTTATAGCTGGGTTTTAGCACTTCATCGTGGCGGTTCATAAAATCAACAACGCCGTCAAGCGTTAGTTGGATGTTATTTTGGGCGTGTTTTTCAATTTCTGCTACCACTCCAGAATTGGTGTCTTGCAGCTCGATGTCAAAAACCTTGGATACGGAGATACTACCATCTCTAAAAAACACAGCGCCACCAAAATATTTCCAGATGTTTTTTCGAAGTGCTGTTATTTTATTGGTGGGCCTGATGGTCACCAAGCCCACAACCTTGCCCTCAGCCAAATGCGGAAAGTGAATATTTTCATAGAGCACCAAAGGCGGGTTTTCCAAATAAGCATTGATGAGGTTTTGCAGCTTGGCGTCATCAAAAAAGTCTACTCCGCGAATGCTGCTGTCGCCGTCATCTACGCCCACAACGATGTATGAGTTATTTTTTGGATTAGAATTCGAAAGGGCACAAATGTGTTTTAGGAATTTAGCCTTGCCTTCGCGTTGGCTTAAATTCAGCTGTCTTTTTTTATCGTAAAAACTGTTTTCATCGTTGTGCGCGAGCAAGCTTTTGATGAGCAGCCTTTTATTAATCATCACAAATGTTTAATGCAAAGTTAGTGAGCTATTTCAACACTTTTTGTAATACCTTTGAGAAGCCCTATTTTTAACCAAATGTTAACAGGTGCACTGCACATTTTTGTACATTTTGCAACGCTAATTAAAAAACGAAAAACATGAGCGATAACGCTGTAGATATCAAAGCACTTAACGAGCACATAGAAAAAGAAAGCGCTTTCATTGACATCCTAACGCTTGAGATGAACAAGGTCATCGTAGGCCAAAAACAAATGGTGGAACGTTTGCTTATTGGCTTGTTGGGACAAGGACACATACTACTAGAAGGTGTCCCAGGACTGGCCAAGACCCTTGCCATCAACACCTTGAGCAAGGCAGTTAAAGGAAGTTTTAGCCGTATTCAATTTACGCCCGACTTGCTTCCAGCGGATGTAGTAGGAACCATGATTTACAACGCTAAAGAAAATGATTTTAGCATCAAAAAAGGACCGGTGTTTGCCAATTTTGTACTGGCTGATGAGATTAACAGAGCCCCTGCAAAGGTGCAATCTGCCCTGTTGGAAGCCATGCAAGAAAAGCAAGTAACCATTGGCGACGAAACCTTTAAGCTCAAACCGCCATTTTTGGTAATGGCCACGCAAAACCCAGTGGAACAAGAAGGAACCTACCCACTGCCAGAAGCCCAAGTAGACCGTTTTATGCTCAAGGTAATCATTGATTATCCCAATCTTTCAGATGAGCAAGAGATTGTTCGTGCCAACCTTAACGACTCTTTTGGCACGGTAAAACCGGTGATCAGTACAGCGCAAATCTCCAAGGCGCAAAAGGCCGTTCGCGAAGTGTATATGGACGAAAAGATTGAAAAGTACATCTTGGATTTGGTTTTCGCTACGCGATATCCCGAAAAATATAAACTACAATCCTTAAAACCACTTATTAGTTTTGGTGCTTCACCAAGGGGCAGTATCAATTTGGCAACTGCTGCCAAATGTTATGCCTTTATCAAGCGCCGTGGCTATGTGATTCCAGAAGACGTTCGTGCCGTTGTTTATGATGTGTTGCGCCACCGTATTGGCATTACGTATGAAGCCGAAGCCGAGAACGTCACCTCGGAAGATATCATACAGCGCATTGTTAACGCTGTGGAGGTGCCTTAGTCTAAAAACAGCTTTTTGCTATGGATACAAAAGAGCTTTTAAAGAAAGTTCGGAAGATAGAAATCAAAACCCGCCGATTGAGCAATCACATCTTTGGGGGGGAATATCACAGTACCTTTAAGGGCCGTGGCATGACCTTTAGCGAGGTGCGTCAATATCAATATGGCGATGATGTCCGAGCCATTGACTGGAATGTTACCGCGCGCTATCAAGAGCCCTATGTTAAAGTATTTGAGGAAGAGCGCGAGCTAACGCTTATGCTGGTAGTAGACGTGAGCGGTTCTGCCGATTTTGGTTCATTGGAACAGCGCAAGCGCGATACCCTTACCGAAATTGCCGCCACCCTTGCCTTTTCTGCCTTGCAGAACAACGATAAAGTTGGGCTGCTGATGTTTTCAGACGATGTGGAATTATTTATTGCGCCTAAAAAGGGAAAATCACACGTATTGCGCATCATTCGTGAGCTTTTGGAGCATCACCCTAAAAGTACCAAAACAGACATTTCCGGTGCATTGGAGTTTATGAGCCGTATTCTTAAAAAACGTGCTATTGTATTTGTGCTGTCTGACTTTTTAGACAACGATTATTCCAAATCGGTGCAGTTGGCTGCAAGAAAGCACGACCTAACAGGCGTTCGCCTTTATGATCCCATAGAAGCCAAACTTCCAAAAGCAGGACTATTGCTTGTCCGTGATGCGGAAACAGCGGCGCACAAATGGGTGAACAGCTCATCAAAATCGGTACGCACGGCCTATGCGCTTGCACACCGAAAAACCGCTGATTATTTCAGCACACAGTTCACAAGATATGGCGCAGGGGCACTTTCATGTGCCACCAACGAAAGCTACGTCAAAAAACTACTAACCTATTTCAAAGGCCGTGGATAGAGGGATACGCTTTTTGTTTTTGCTAGTCTCGTGTTGGAGCATGGCCCAAACGCAAGTTAGCCTTACGGCCGATACGCTTGAGGTGCGCTTGGCAGAGCAAATAAACCTCGATTTGGTTGTGTCCACCGACAAACAAGCAAGCATACAGTTTCCGCCGCTCAAGGCATTTGCCCCTTTTGAGGTTATTGACAGCACGGCTGTTGATACCACCGTTGCAGCAAATACAGTTACATATTCCAAGACCTATGCGGTCATCCAATTTGATTCGGGGCAGTTTACCCTACCCCAACAAATTGTGGTTGTAGATGGAGAAGTGTTTAAAACAGATTCCCTTTTGGTAAGGGTTAACGATGTGGCAGTAGACACTTTGGAGCAACCCCTTTTTCCGATCAAGACCATTTTGCCCATGGCCAAAAATACCACAGGTTGGTGGAAGCCCTATAGCTATGGTTTTTTGATTCTAATCGTCCTTGTACTGCTCTATTTCTTTGTTGTAAAAACCCAAAAACGCATTCGTGCCAAGCGAGAAAAAATGCCGCCTTTTGAGCGCGCCCTACAAGCTTTGCAGGCACTGGAATCCAAACAGCTAGACAAACAAGAGGCCTATAAAGATTACTACTCTGAAATGACGGACATTGTCCGCAACTACTTAGAGGACGAGACCAATATTGACGCCTTAGAAAGCACTTCTGAAGAACTCTTGACAAAGTTGGAGTTGTTGCGGGATACGGGTAACCTTGAACTGACAAACGCAACAATTGATCAACTTAAGGAGGTATTGTCAACAGCCGATCTGGTTAAGTTTGCACGTGCCCTTCCGGAAGAGTATTTGGCGCGATTGGATCGAGAAAAAATTGAATTGGTTGTCAAGGACACCAAGGCGGCACTGCCCGAACCAACAGAAGAAGAACGTTTACAAAATGAGGCCTACGCCCGTATGCGCCGCAAGCAACAACAACTTCAGCGTTTTAAAATAGCAGGCTTTTCCTTTTTGGGAGTATTGGCCATTGCCGCGGGGATTATGATTTACAATTACGGCGCCGTCCAAGCCAAGGATCGCGTGTTTGGACACCCAACCTTAAAGTGGCTGCAGCAAGAATGGGTTTCGAGTACTTACGGCATTTCTGCGATGATACTAAAATCCCCGGATGTCTTAAGCAGAAAGACCACCCAAAACCGTCTAAATCAGCAATTTGTATTGGGTTCTTTGGAAGATGTATTTATGATAGTACTGCACATGGAGCATTCAACAGCAGAAGCGGAACAAACCATCGACTTGCAGCAAAAAGTAGACAAGGTGATTGGCACTTTTGACAGCATGGGAGCAACCAATATTTTCCAAAAACAGAACGACTACAAAACAACTTCAGGAATTGAGGGAATTGTGGCTTCAGGCTCTTTTGATTGGACCAAAAAGAACAAAGACACCCAGCGTAAAACCTATGAGGTTTACCACTTTACTGAAAACAAAGGCTTTCAGCAGCTTCAGTTGGTCTACGATCGAAATGATCGCTACGCCAAAGAACTCATTACCCGAATGCTGAACAGTATTGAATTTAAAAAGGAAAAACCATGATGGATTACACCTTTGCATATCCTGATTTTTTCTGGGGGCTGTTGTTGATTCCCCTTTTAGTGGCATGGCATGTTCTTTCGCGAAAAAAACAAGTGGCGCATTTGCTTAGCTCTAGCATTGACGCTTTTTCCAAGTCGGGTAGTTTAGCCAAATGGCGCCCCATATTGTTGGTGTTGCGGCTGTTGGCCATTGCTCTCATTGTAACCGCTTTGGCGCGTCCACAAACACAAGACGTTAGCACCCAAACCAAAACAAACAAAGGAATAGATATCGTTATCGCCATAGATGTTTCGTCCAGTATGTTGGCGCGCGACCTTAAGCCCAACCGCTTGGCGGCTCTTAAAAAGGTGGCGGCAGACTTTATTGCCAAAAGGGAAACAGACCGCATAGGCTTGGTAGTATATGCAGGCGAAAGCTATACCAAAACGCCCATAACTTCAGACAAGGCCTTGGTGATTGATGTGCTTAACAAGGTTAGTTATGATGGCGTGATCAACGACGGAACGGCCATTGGTATGGGGCTGGCAACTGCCGTAAACCGATTGCGCGACAGCAAAGCCAAAAGCAAAGTAATCATCTTGCTTACAGACGGCGTAAACAACACCGGTTTTGTAGACCCCAAGACAGCGGCGGGTCTTGCAAGTACATATGGCATTAAAACCTATACCATTGGATTGGGCAGTAACGGCAGCGCACCTGCTCCTGTTGCCCTACGCCAAGACGGCACTTTTGTGTATCAATTGCGAAAGGTTGAAATTGATGAGGAGTTACTCAAGTCTATTGCTGCGGAAACGGGCGGGAGCTACTACCGCGCAACAGACAACAAAAAACTAGCAGCTATCTACAAGGAGATAGACAAATTAGAACGAACAGATGTAGAAGAAATCCGTTATACCAAATACCACGAAAAGTTTAGGTGGTTTGTAGTTGCGGCAATGGCTGCATTGTTTTTGGAATGGCTTTTGCGTCTCACGCTTTTTAAATCAGCGCTGGCATGATACAATACGAACAATCACAGTATTTCTATTTGCTATTGCTCATACCGTTAATGGTATTGGGCTATGTGCTTTTTAGCCTTTGGAAGAAACGGGTGTTAAAATCGTTGGCATCTGCAAAAATGATGGATCATATCGCTCCAGAACGCTCTTCGTTTAAAGGCTGGCTTAAGCAAATTTTGTTTTGGCTGGGCTGGGCTTTTATATGCTTGGGATTGGTCAACCCACAGATAGGCACTGAGCTTGAAACCGTTAAAAGAGAGGGCGTAGATTTGGTATTTGCCATTGATGTGTCTAAGAGTATGCTGGCAGAAGATATTGCGCCAAATAGATTGGAAAAGGCCAAGCGCCTTGCGGGGGAGCTGATCAATCAATTGGTTAGCGACCGCGTGGGTATCATTGCCTATGCCTCATCGGCCATTCCGCATTTGCCCATTACAACAGACTATGCCGCAGCTCGATTGTTTTTGTCGTCATTGGACACCAACATGATTTCATCCCAAGGGACGGCTATTTCCGCAGCCATGCGCTTGGCGGAAACCTATTTCGACGACGAAAACCAAACCAACCGTGTGGTGTGTATTATTTCTGATGGAGAAGACCATGGCGATGATGCCTTGACAGCAGCATCACGTGCTGCCCAACTGGGGATTACGTTTTTTACTGTGGTTGTGGGAACCGAAAAAGGCTCCGTAATTCCCATAACCAAAGGGAATTCCACGTCTTATAAGAAAGATGACAAGGGAGAGGTGGTTATTACAAAAAGCGATTTTGAACAGATGGAGTCCATAGCAAAACAAACCGACGGCTTGTTTTTGGACGGCAGCAACACCGAGGAGGTGGTAACATCCATTATTGACCGTCTTAAGCAGATGGATAAACAAGAGTTTGAAGCCAAACAATTTGCTAAATTTAAAGACCAGTTTCAATGGTTTTTAGGTATTGGTTTGTTTTTGATTGTACTTGACTTATTTTTATTCTATCGCAAAACCCAGTGGGTTAAAAAACTAAATTTGTTTCAAGATGCTTAGGCTATTGCTCCCCATACTGCTATTCCCATTTGTTGTTTTAGGACAGGAGGCTCCCCTTGTTCAAAAAGCAGACAATTATATCTATGATGGCAATCAAGCTTTTGATGCATCGAATAATGTTGAGGCGGAAAAGAATTACCGCAGGGCTACTGCCACGGGTCTGAAAAAAGACATTGCGCAGTACAATATGGGAACCACCTTGCAACAAGACAACTATGTAGCAGAGGCCCTATCGGTATATGCCGATGCGGTTGAAATCACGAAAGAACGTCCAAACAAACACCGAAACTTTCACAACATTGGCAATGCCCTAATGCAAATAAAGGAGTATAAAGGTGCTGTTGAGGCGTATAAAAATGCGCTTCGCAACAACCCCAATGATGATGAAACACGCTACAACTATGCCCTAGCTAAAAAAATGCTGGAAGACGAGGAAAATAAAGACGATCAAAACGACGACCAGGATAATAAGGACAATAAGGATAATCAAGACAACAAGGACAACAACGACAATAAAGACCAGGACCAAGACAAAAAGGGGGATAAGGACAAGGATCAAGAAGGCGATAAGGAGCAAGACAAGAACGAGGGTTCTGACGATGAGGGGGAAAACGAAAAGGACAACAAAAAGGACGACCCAAAAGATCAAGACGAAAAGGGAGATAAGGAAAAAGACCAACAACAACCCCAAGGCAATCCTACGCAATTATCACCTCAACAGGTAAAGAACCTGCTCGAAGCCATGAGCAACGAGGAGAAAAAAGTTCAAGACAAAGTCAATGCCCAGAAGGCAAAGCCAGCGGGCGTTAAAAGCAAAAAAGATTGGTAATGAGACAGCTGCTTATTTGTTGTTTTCTGACTCTGGTGCTATCACCAGTTGCTTTTGCGCAGGTCGATTTTAAAGCTCAAATAAGCAAGAGTCAACTTGGCATCAACGAACGCCTGCGTGTCGAGTTTAGCATGAATAAAGACGGCGATAATTTCGCTCCTCCCTCTTTTGACGGATTTAGAGTGGTAGCGGGGCCAAGTCAGTCGGTTAGTAATATGTATGTTAATGGAAAGCGATCGTTTTCAAAAAGCTATACCTATCTGTTAACTCCCTTAAAAAAGGGAAAGAATGTCATTGGGCAAGCATCTATTGAAATCGACGGCGAAATTTATAAAACAACACCGGTTCCGGTAGAAATAACAGCTGCTGTTGAAATACCCAAAAATCCAAACGACCCAAATTACATAGCATCTGAAAGCCTTCATTTGGTAGCAGCCTTGTCCAAAAGCAAAGTTTATATAAACGAACCCATAACGGTGGTGTACAAACTTTATTTTGACAGTAAAGTGCGGCCATCCGATGTCAACCCCATTGACATGCCTGAATACAACGACTTTTGGTCGCAAGACATACCTTCTAGACGAACCATTGAAAAGGAAATGTACAAGGGCAAGCTGTATAATTATGTGGCATGGCAGCAGACGGTCCTCTATCCACAACGCGCTGGTAAACTACCCATAGCCCCGCTTTCATTAGACGTGCAACTAGACGTTCCGACCAACCGCAGAGACTTTTTTGGAAATCAGGTTTATACCCAGGTTTCACGAACCATAACAGCTGGCAAGCGTACCCTAACGGTATTGCCATTTCCCGACGAGGGCAAGCCGACCAATTTTAACGGCGCTGTGGGTGACTTTAGCTTTGAAGTAAAGACGTCTAAAAATGCACTCAATGCCTCGGAATCGCTACAAACAACAGTGGAGGTAAAGGGTAAAGGAAACCTCAAGCTTTTTTCACTGCCAGAAATGGCAACTCCAAGCGCACTTGAGCGTTACGATCCCGAATACAGCGAACAAGTAAACACAACGCTTTCGGGCATGCGAGGTTCAATAAAGAACACCTATACATTGGTTCCGCAGTTTCAGGGGAAATACCCCATTCCTCCCATTGCATTTAGCTATTTTGACCCCAAGGCAAAAACATACAAAACACTAGAATCAGCGGAGTTGGTTATAGACGTACTTGAAGGTCCAAAGGCAGCGACGCCCGTGGTCAATGCGCCAAACGCAGCCACAGTTGCTGTTCCAAATGTTACGGGCTCTTTTCAGTTTATTGCGCAGCAAACGTCTTTTAAACCCATAAAGCAACTGCCCTTCTTTGGCAGCGCATTGTTTTTTGCCCTGTTGGCTTTTCCCGTCATACTCCTGCTGTTGTATTTTATAATACGCAGTCAAACGCCCGACGCCACGGCAATTGCAAGACGGCATAAGGCACGCTTGGTTAAAAAGTTTTTGGGTAAGGCCAAGAAAAACATGTCTGATGCTTCCGCTTTTTATGTTTCGCTTGAAGCTGCACTCCACAATTACCTAAAGGCTAGGCTACAGATTCAAACTTCCGATTTTAGTAAAGAAAAAATGCAAACGCTGCTTTCCGATAAAGGTGTTGAAAAAGATACCGTAGGCTTGTTTATTCAAGTTTTGACCAACTGTGAGCTTGCCCGTTATGCGCCCAGTTCTCGCAGCAGCATGGAGCAAGACTACGATACCGCTGTAGCCGCCATAACCCAAATGGACAAACAATTTAAGTCATGAAAAACATCTTACTTCTCGCACTTTTTTCTTGCTTGACTTGTTTTGGGCAAGACCCAGAAGACCTTTTTAGAGAGGGTAATATTGCTTACAACAAAGGAGCTTATGACCGTGCCATTGTCTATTACGATTCTGTCAGTTCTTTGGGTGTTCATTCACCAGAATTGTACTTTAACCTCGGTAATGCTTACTACAAAAAGAACGCAATAGCTTCCAGCATATTGAACTACGAAAAAGCCCTATTGTTGGACGCAGACAACGCGCAATTGATCAACAACTTAGTCTATGCGCAAAACATGACGCTAGACAGGTTTACGTCGCTGCCAGAAAGTGAGTTAAAAAAGGCAACTGCCGACCTGGTGTTCCTTACGTCTGTTCGTGGTTGGAGCATGGTGCTTATCGCTGTTTTTTGGTTGGCAGCACTTTTATTCTTTTTGTTTAAGAGATCCAACAGCAGCATCCGAAAAAGGCTGTTTTTCACAGGATTTGTTATTTCCCTGCTACTCTCCATTTTGACGGTGGTGATTATACTGCAGCAAAAAAATACCCTGCGAAACACCAATCCTGCCATTGTTTTTGTGCAATCGGAGTCTTTTCGCGCAGAACCCAATATGCGCTCAGAGGTATTGCTCACCATTCACGAAGGAGCTAAGGTTTTTATTTTGGAAGGAATAGAGGATTGGATTAAAATCAAACTTCAAAACGGTTCCATAGGTTGGATTCCAAGAAGCAGTGTTCAGCCCATCAGTTTTGCTGAAGAATAGGCGGGATGTTGTCTATGGGGATTTCTTCCGTATTGATTTTTTCAAACAAATAAGCACCCAATTCTTCCAAGGGCTGGAAGACCAAAGAGTTATCTTTTAGGGTTTCGGGTAAAAAGCTAAAAAAGACATCTATTTGCCCTAAAATCCAAACGAGTACCCCACAAATGACCAGCCATTTGCAAGCACCAAAAAGGGCACCCAGCAATCGGTTTAAAAACCCCAGCAGCACCACTTTTGCTAACTTCGTCAGTAGCTTTCCTATCCAAGCCACACCAATCATGATGCCAATAAAAGTCAGCGCAAAGGCCAATAGCGGCAGGTAATCCCACTCAATATAGTTGGCCAATAATGATGCAGTAAAGTTAGAAAAGTGCAAGGCACCGAACACGCCTAAGACAAGTGCCAACAGAGAGGAAACTTCTACAAAGAAGCCCCTGTAGGCGCCTCGGGCAAGGCCATACACAAGCAAACAAACAACAGCAAGGTCTATGTAGTTAAGTGGCATAACACAAATGTACGTATAGATTTCTTCGGTTTTGCGGTACTAAGCGCTTAATGTGTATTTTTGTGCACATGATAGATAACATCAAGGCGCATTTAAAAGACGTTGCTGCTTTCGCTGCTACTACCGCAGATGAGGTTGAACAATTTCGCATTAGCTATTTGGGCAAGAAAGGACACATCACCAAACTATTTGCCGATTTCCGCAATGTTCCAAATGAAGAAAAGAAGGAGTACGGGCAATTGCTAAACCAACTTAAGACTGAAGCCTTAGCTAAAGTTAAGGCCTTGCAAACCGAATTAAGCGGTTCGCAATCGAAAAGCACCATGGACGACATCAGCCGCCCGGGTCAGCCGATTCCGCTTGGAGCACGTCATCCCATCAGCATTGTACGAGAACGTGTAATTGACGTTTTTAGTCGTATTGGCTACGGTCTTTCTTCAGGTCCAGAAGTGGAAGACGACTGGCACAATTTTACTGCTTTAAACTTGCCAGAGCATCACCCTGCTCGCGACATGCAAGACACCTTTTTTGTGCAAACAGACCCCGATGTTATGTTGCGCACACACACTTCCTCTGTGCAAGTACGACATATGGAGTCCAACCAACCGCCAATACGAATTTTATCTCCAGGGCGGGTGTTTAGAAATGAAGCCATTTCTGCACGCTCACACTGCGTGTTTCACCAGATAGAAGGACTTTATATTGACAAAAATGTTTCCTTTGCGGATCTTAAACAAACATTGATGTATTTCACCAAAGCCATTTTTGGAACAGCAGAAATACGATTGAGACCTTCCTATTTTCCCTTTACAGAGCCCAGTGCGGAAGTCGATATTTACTGGGGTTTAGAAACCGAAGCGGATTATCGCATTACCAAAGGGACTGGATGGCTTGAAATTATGGGATGTGGAATGGTAGACCCTAACGTTTTGACCAATTGCGGCATTGATGCGGAGGAATATTCTGGCTTTGCCTTTGGAATGGGATTGGAGCGTATGGCGATGCTGTTATATCAAATTGAAGACATCAGAATGTTCTATGACAACGATGTGCGCTTCCTAAAGCAATTCACCCCTTTGAGTTAGTCAAGCACCCTGCTCAATGCTTTCATTTTTTTCTTGGCACTTCCTTTTTCATAAAGGACTTGATAAACAAATTGTAGAATTGGGTATTCTCCATTAAAAGAGGTGCTCAGCTCATAGGTTGTTTTGGCGCCGTAATAGCCTTCTGCAATCATGGTCATTTCCATAAGTGCGGCCTTGACGGTATAGCCTTTACCTACCATGTTTCCCAACATGCGATTTCGACTAAAAACAGAATAGGCAGTAACGAGCAAATCGCCCAAGTAAGCTGAATTGTTGATGTTTCTTTTTTTCTTATCTACCTGTTTTATAAAGCGCTTCATTTCGCGCATCGCGCTGCTGATTAACACACTGATGAAGTTATCGCCATAGCCAAGGCCGTGTGCTATGCCTACGGCAATGGCATATACGTTTTTGAGTGTGGCGGCATATTCGGCCCCAATAACATCGTCAGATAAAGAAACTTGAATATAGTTGCACGCCAGCTTTTCTTTCATTTGCTCGGCCAAAGCCATATTGCTGCTTGCTACGGTTAGATAAGATAGCCGTTCCAAGGCTACTTCCTCTGCATGACACGGTCCAGCAATCACCCCAAAAAGCGCTTCATCAACATTAAATTTTTCCCCTAAATACGCCCCAACCAGTACTTTTTTCTCAGGGACAATTCCTTTAACTGCTGAAAAAATCACTTTGTTTTTAAGCGAGACGGTCAAAGGCGCCAACACACTATCTAAATAAAAAGAAGGTGTTGCAATGATCAACACATCGTATTGTTGTGTGATTTTATTTATGTCGGTATGTAAATCCAATAGTGACATATCGAACGCTACGCTGCTCAAATAATTTGGGTTGTGCCCTTCTTGCAGTAAGTGATCGTATATGACTTCGTTGCGGACATACCAACCAACGGTTGTGTTGTTTTCACAGAGAATTTTAACAAGTGCAGTTGCCCAACTACCCCCTCCGATTACAGCAACTTTTGAAAAATCTGGCATTAATTAAGCGTTTATGTTCCTAAAATACTTTAACAAATAATTCACAACTACGAGGAATAACTTGATTTATCTTGCAGGTGTAAACGTAAAGCAAGATAATATTGCTTAATTAGTTTTTCATAGTTTAATATGGTTGGTTATTAGAAAGCACCTCTCCAGGGTGCTTTCTTCTTTTATGGCCAGTTTTGCCAAGGAATCCTACTTAATAACAGCAACAATCCAATACCGTAGAAAACGGCAATTCTAAAATATTTTTTTCTGTCTCCAGCCGCCTTTTTGTGTAATGACCACCCCATGGTTATAAGCACAATGGCCAAGATGTTTGTGGTGGGGTGTTCTACCAAATAAAGGCGTAAGGTGCTGTCTTTCATCACGGCCCCCATACCATTTTCCCAAGCGGAAAAATAAGGCGACACAAAATAAGTAGCAATGCCTATTAGCAGTTGAATGTGAGAAAAAATAAGCGCAAAAAGCGAAAGGCGCAAGTCTTTGCTGCCAAAGCTGCGTTTGCCAATCAAGCCCCAAAAAGCGTTTAAAGTAGCCAGGACCAAGAAGATTAAGACCACATAGGCCAGCTTAGAGTGTAACGAAATAATGATATCCATAATGTTAGTGTTGGCACAAAAATACTGAATTCAAAGCGGTTGACACATTTATGAAACAGAAACGATTTCATCTTCCCTTAAAGGCGGTTGTAGCGTCAGTTTAAGATAGACCTGCGTTAGCGTAATTACGTCCTTTTCGCAATAGCGGACAATACGCGCCAAATCCTTTTCTTCATAATATACACGCGCCACATCAGAGCCGTCCATATCGTCTTTTGGCGAAGGGATTCCAAAAAAGTGCGCCAATAATTTTAAAGAGGTATAATGCTTAAAGTCGCCAAATTTCCACAATTCTAGGGTGTCAAGATGGGGCACTTCCCAGGGTTTTTTGCCCATCAACTGTAATGTGTAAGGTAATTCCAATTGATGCTTTAGCATACGCCTGGCCATAAAAGGAAAATCAAATTCTTTTCCATTGTGGGCACAAAGCTTATGTTGGGCAGCTGAAAAATGGCTATCAAGCAATTCTTTAAATGTAACAAGCAATTCTTTTTCATCCCCAGAAAAACTACGAACTCTAAATTGACGACCGTCAGTTGTGGTGGTCATATAGCCAACCGAAATGCAAACGATTTTTCCAAACTCAGCCCAAATGCCCGCATGGTCGTAGTAGTCTTCAGCGCTTAAGCCGTCTGCTTTTCGCTTATAGGCGGTTTTGGCAGCAAATAAATCTTGCGCTTCCTTATTGAGCTGACCAAAATCGGTTGCTTCAGGGACGGTTTCTATATCTAGAAACAGTATGTTCTCAAGGGCTTGTGGTAGTTTCATTGTTTAACATTGCAAAGGCTTCTTCCATATAGCCCAAATAATCGGCGGAGTGTCTGACACCCGGCAAGTCGGGCAATTGCGCACGACCCAAACGGACCACAATTACATCATCCTCTGGGAATACAATCGCATACTGACCATTATGTCCACGCATGCTGTAAAAACGTTTTCCCATATGTGCGCCCAACCACCAACCATAGCCATAGTCTTGGCCATTTTCAAACTGTGGGGCTGTGGATTTCTGAACATATTCAGCACTTATCAATTGCTTGCCGTTCCAAACACCGCCGTTTTTAAACAGTGCTGCAAAGCGCGCAAAGTCACGTGCATTAGAATTAAAACAGCAATACGATTTTTCAATCCCTTTTTCGGCAGCGTCCAGACGCCAGTTGGCATCAGCATGTGCCCCAAGGGGATTCCAAAAATAACGTCTCACCAAATCCGAAATGGTTTCGCCTGTAGCTGCTGTCAGTACCAAAGACAACAACTGTGTGCTTCCGCTTTGATACACATAACGTTCTCCTGGAGGGGCTTCAATAGGAAGCGTTTTCATTACCCCAACAATGTCTCGCGTGATGTAGGTACGTGGCGTGATGGTAAGTAAATTTTCATAATCTTCTTTCCACTTGAGACCAGACGACATGGTAGCTAAATTGCCCACAGTAACAACATCAGCATATTCTCCTTGCAACCAAGGCAGAAAGTCTTTTACGGGTTGGTCAAAACTTTTAACATCACCCTCTTCAATGGCCTTGGCCAGACTGGCCGAGACAATTGTTTTAACCATAGAAAAAGAGTTGGTTTTACTGTCTTTTCCAAAGCCTTCAAAATACTGCTCGTGCCAAATCGAGTCATTTTTGATGACGAGAAACGCAACTGTTTTGTGGTCTTGGTGGAGTTTTTGAAGTTTGGTGGTTGCAGGAACTGAATTGTAATCGGCGTGCAAGGGCCATGCTTGCGGATTGTCACTTTTTGGAATCTCACGAGAATCGAAATAAATGTAGTCTTCCAAGCCAGCGGAAGTTTTTCCAAGCTCAACTACTTTGGCTGCGAGTTCAATCAAGTAGCCATAGCCCGAAATATAGAGACCTGCGACGAGGATTACCAAAATAACAAGGATCCCTTTTAAAAATGAGGCGAGTTTTTTCATGTATATTTTTTAGCAAAGTACAAAAATTTGCAATGCCCCATTTACAACAAGGAAATGGCGTGCTCTGCGTGATAGGAAACAATAATGGAAGCTCCTGCACGCTTAAAGGCGATAAGTTGCTCCATCATAACACTGTCGTGGTCAAGCAAGCCTTTCGCTGCTGCGGCCTTTAGCATGGCGTATTCACCACTCACTTGATAAACCGCAATGGGAACCTGTACTTCATTGGCCAAGTCACGGACAATATCCAAGTAGGCCATCCCGGGTTTTACCATTACAATGTCTGCGCCTTCTTCAATATCACGTATTGTTTCAGTGATGGCTTCTTTGCGATTTGCCACATCCATTTGGTAGGTTTTTTTGTCGCCAAAACCCGGTGCTGAATCCAAAGCATCTCGGAAAGGGCCATAGAAGGCGGAGGCGTATTTGGCACTGTAGCTCATTATTGCTGTGTTTACATAGCCCGCTTTTTCAAGCGCTTGGCGTATGCTCAAAATGCGTCCGTCCATCATGTCGCTGGGCGCAAGCATGTCAGCACCACATTCGGCATGACTAAGCGCCATTTTTGATAAGATTGCTACTGTCGCATCGTTCAGAATTTTATCTTCTTTTACAATTCCGTCGTGTCCAAAGCTCGAATAGGGATCGAGGGCAACATCGGTTGCAACAAGCAATTCTGGAACAGCTTTTTTAATCGCGCGAATGCTGCGTTGCATCAAACCGTCAGGGTTTAAAGCTGCTGCGCCCGTATTGTCTTTTTGGGCATCATCGACTTTAACAAAAAGAAGCACTCCCTTTACACCCAAATCGTAAAGTCGTTTTGCCTCTGCCGTAGCAAGGTCAAGACTAAACCTAAAATAGTCTGGCATGGATGGAATTGCTGTTTTGGTTTTTGAACCTTCCACGATGAATAAGGGAACGATAAAATCATTTGCCGAAAGGCTAGTTTCACGCACCAAGTCACGCATGGCAGCGCTAGCGCGTAGGCGTCGATTTCTATAAAGAGGATACATCATAGCTTAGACCCAGTCTGTGGGTTTTTTTAGAACAGTTAATAATTTTGCTTCTTCCGAATCTTTTTCTGGCTGGTGGTCATATGCCCATTGAACCGTTGGGGGTAAACTCATTAAAATGCTTTCTATGCGGCCTTTGGTTTTGAGCCCAAATAAGGTGCCTTTGTCGTGCACAAGATTAAATTCAACATACCGCCCACGCCTTAACTCTTGCCATTGACGCTGTGCTTTTGAAAAGGGGAGTGCTTTGCGTTTTTGGACAATAGGCAAATAAGCGTTCAAAAAAGCATTGCCCATGTCTGTTACAAAAGCATACCACTTATCTAGGCTGTGCGTGTCGTCAGGACGGCAATAGTCAAAAAACAAGCCGCCTATGCCCCTTGCTTCATCACGGTGATGATTCCAAAAATAGGCATCGCATTTTTGCTTGTAGTTGGTGTAAAAGTGTGCATCGTGTTTGTCACAAACTGTTTTACAAACTTGGTGAAAGTGGGTCGCGTCTTCTTCAAAAAGATAATAGGGCGTGAGGTCTAAGCCTCCACCAAACCATTGATCGACAACCTTATTGTCTTTATCATATAGCTCAAAGTAACGGAAGTTAGCGTGTACCGTTGGTACCATTGGGTTTTTGGGATGTAGGACCAAACTAATACCACAGGCAAAGAAATCGCTGTGCGTAACACCCAGTTGTTTTTGCATGGACTCAGGCAGTTTGCCAAACACCTCAGAAATATTTACGCCTCCTTTTTCAAAAACAGCACCATTTTCAATGACACGTGTTCTTCCGCCTCCGCCCCCGGGGCGTTGCCATGCGTCTTCTTGAAAATGAGCTTTGCCGTCTTCTTGTTCAAGACCAGCGGTTATGTTGTCTTGTAGGGTTTTTATGTATGTAGTGAATTGGGATTTCATGATATATAGATTTAGGAATTGTAGGATTTTATGGCGTTTACAAATGCCTTGGCGTGGTCAACAGGAACGTTGGGTAGTATGCCGTGACCGAGGTTGGCAATGTAGTTTTGTGTACCAAATTCGCTTACCATTTTATGGGCAAGCCTTTCAATTTCTGGTATGGGAGACAACAATCGAGAGGGATCAAAATTTCCTTGTAAGGGGATTTGCCCTCCCGACAAATAACGGGCATTTCGCGCCGAACACGTCCAATCCACACCAAGTGCGTGTACGCCAGAGCGCGCCATGATTGGAAGCGCATACCAACATCCTTTGGCAAAAGCGATTACTTTGGTTTCGTCTTTAAGTGCATCAATAATCTGTTGCATGTATTGCCACGAAAAGGTTTGATAATCTTCTTCACCCAACATGCCGCCCCAAGAATCAAAAAGTTGCACGGCATCTACACCTGCACGCACTTTTGCTTTTAGATAGGCAATGGTAGTATCGGTAATTTTTTGAAGCAGCTCATGCGCCAAGGCGGGTTGTGAAAAGCAAAATCCTTTAGCCAGATCGAAGTTTTTAGACCCTTGCCCTTGAACGGCATAACACAAAATGGTCCATGGCGAACCAGCAAAACCAATCAGCGGAACCCTGTCGTCCAATAATATTTTGGTCTGCTTGATGGCTTCCATAACGTAGTGCAAACGGTCTTCAACATCAGGCACGACTACTTTCGCTAGGTCTTCTGCAGTACGTACTGGATTTGGCAGCCAAGGTCCAACTCCGTCTTTCATTTCAACAGCAATATCCATCGCTTGTGGAATGACCAATATATCGGAGAATAATATGGCTGCGTCAGTCCCAACTTGATCAATGGGCATTACGGTAATTTCTGCTGCCAGTTCTGGCGTTTGGCAACGTGTAAAAAAATCATATTTGGCCTTTAGCTTCATAAAATCGGGCAGATAGCGCCCTGCTTGTCGCATCATCCAAACGGGTGGTCTGTCTAGTGCTTCGCCTTCTAGTGCTCTTAAAAAAATATCGTTCTTAAGCATGTTGGTGTTTTTTAAGGTGTTGAATGGCCTTTGCCACCAGTGTTTGTATACTGGGGTTTTCCAAAACAACCAATTTTTTTGGTTGCTCGGGGAGTGCTTTGGCAGTGGTTTCGCCAATACAAAAACAACTGCTGTTGCCAATTGTATTCATGTTTGTGTGACTTTCTACACCACTTGGGCTGTAAAAAAGAATGGCGTCTGGCGCAGCATTAATTTTTTTGACATTAGGTGTGGTATTATACACTACAATTTCTTTAAAATTGGCCTTCCACGCCGTCATTTTTTCTGCCAAAAGCGGCAATCTTCTATTTCCACAAAAATGTAAAAAAGAGGCATTTTTAGCTATTTTTTCTATAAAAATGACCAATTCTGCCATGTTTTTGGCTGTTTTTATCGTTTTTATGCCTTTTTTAAAAAGCAGCTTTTCGGACTGTTTTCCCACACAAAGCACTTGTGTATTTGCCAATGCGTATGCGCTTTTTAATACGGTCTTTACAGCGTTTTTACTGCTGAAGATGACGTAGTCTGTAAGTGCAGGCAGTTCAAAAGAAACGGGATTGACATGAATGGCATCGTATTCCATATAGGCAAGACCGTTATGGACGATACGCTCACGCGACGCTACGTCCAATTTTTTGGTCGATAAGAGTAAGGGCTTATCCATTTAGTAGTGCTTTTGCGCCTTGGGATAAGAGCTTTTTAGCAGCGATGGCCCCAATACCATGGGCGTTTTCAAGAGGCATATACTGGTCAAACACCAGTTGTTCTTTTCCTCCTTTTTGAGTGATATTTCCAACGAAATGAATTTGGTCTCCTTCTATTTTTGCCAATGCTCCAATGGGCGCTGTACAACCGCCTTCTAGTTCGCGTAAGAACATTCGTTCTTGTGCTACACAAAGGGCTGTTTCATCGTCGTTTAGTGGTGACAACTGGGACAGTAAGTCTCTATTTGATTCCAATGCGGTAACCAACAAGGCGCCTTGGGCAGGTGCTGGAACCATCCAGTCTAAAACAGTATGTTGCTTAGGAAGTATTTCGAGACGTTTTAGACCAGCGATGGCCATAATGGTGCCTTGGCAGTCCAATGTCTCTAATTTTTTAAGTCGTGTGGGCACATTCCCTCTTATGTCAATGATGCTGTGATGCGGATATTTATGCATCCATTGTGCAGCCCGTCGCAGGCTACTGGTTGCTACCACACTTTTGTTGTCTTCCCACGCATCGTTTTTGGAAATAAAAACATCAGCTACAGGGCCACGTTTTGGGATAAAGGCAGTCGTAATGCCTTTTGGAAGTTGTGTTGGTACGTCCTTCATGCTATGAACAGCAACATCAATTTGACCTTCTAATAAAGCGACATCTAATTCTTTGGTAAAAATCCCTTGAACCCCCATTTCATAAAGGGGCTTTTGTAGCTCTTTGTCGCCACTAGAAGAAATGGGCACTAGCTCGCTCTTAAGGCCAACGATCCCGAGCATGTTTTGTACTTGTCGGGCTTGCCAGAGCGCAAGCGCACTGCCACGCGTTCCTATCCTGACAAGTTTATTCATCAGCAGTTAGGTTGAATAGCGTTTTCAATGCCTTGACACTTTCGCCAGCGTTTTCGCTCGTGCGTAAATGTGTTGCCATTCGGTTGGTTAGTTTTTGGATAAGACGATCTGAAACAGCCAACGCGCTGTCAGCATCAACAGAGGGGTTCTTTTTGCGATGGGCTTCCAACTCTTGCAGTTGAATGTCTTCCATCAGTTTTTTTACAGCGACAAGTGCTGGGGTAAACTTGCGGGTTTCGAGCCACTGATTAAATTCTTCCAATGATTGGGCAATGATTTCCTTAGCGTGTGGCACGTGTTTTTTTCGTTCCAAGAGCGTTATGTCTGACATTTTAGACAGTTCGTCCAAGTGAAGCAGCGAAACGTTTGGAAGCTCAAGCACATTGGGGTTTACGTTTTTGGGCATGGATAAGTCCAGAATTAGCAACGGCTTATCGGTATGTATTAGCGATTTGGCAATGGTGGGCTTTTCGGCACCTGTTGCTACCACAAGCACATCGGCTTTGCGTATTTCAACGGGAAGCTCGGCATAGTCTTTTACTTTTACATCAAATTTTCCAGCCAATTGTTCTGCGCGTTCACGTGTTCGATTGATAAGCGTGATACTGGTGTTTTTGGTATGCTTCACAAGGTTTTCACAGGTGTTACGACCAATTTTTCCCAAACCAAACAACACGATCTTTTTGTTGTCCAAGTCTGAAATGGTATCCAGCATATAGCGCACCGAGACGTAGGAGACAGAAGTTGCTCCAGAGGACAATTCCGTTTCTGTTTTAATGCGTTTGCTCGCGTTAAGCACAGCGTTAAACATGCGCTCCATGTATGGGCTGAGCAAGTTGATTTTTTTGGAAACCTTAAAGCTCTTTTTAAGTTGTGATATGATTTCAAAGTCCCCTAATATTTGACTGTCAAGGCCTGTTCCTACGCGAAACAAATGCGAAATGGCTTCGGCTCCTTCATAGGTATTTCCTGCCTTTTCGAAATCTTCAATTGTACCTTCGGAATGCTGACAAAGCAATTCAACCAGCATTTTGTGATTAGGGGCTTGTGCATATAACTCGGTTCTGTTACAGGTCGAACTCAAGACTAAAGAGCTGATGCCTTTGTTTTTGGCGTCTTCCAACAAAAAGGGAATTGCCTTTGTTGTTATGCTAAAACGACCACGCAGGGCCGCATCTGCTTTTTTATAACTAACGCCAATACAATAAAAAGGATCCGTTGCCGGCATATCTGGTTTTTAGTTGCACAGCAAAAATAATGCACAGCCAAGACAAAAAATACCGCTAAAAGTACTTTTTCTAACGCTATTGGGGCTTGCGTATTAACGGTGTTAATGCTGTTTTTTCTTTGTATGTTTGTTGTGCGCAAGTAAAACAAAAGGGAAAGATGACTACAGAAAATAACGCTTTACGTCCTAAAATTGACCAAACCATTGAGACTGGTTTTGACGTCCTCACCCATGAGAATGAGACCGATAAAAAGCAACACGTCGTTCGCCACGTTGATGCCAGCCTGATTCAGTTTCACTTTTGTTTTCGGGGAAGTGCAACCTTTCATTTTAACGAACGCACTTACAGCCTGCCCATTTTGGACGAGCACGTATTGTTGCTATACAACCCCCAGCGTGACTTGCCAATGGAGCTAGACGTTGCCGTAAACACCCAGCTGGTTTCCGTGCTTATTTCAATTAAAAAATTCCACAGCCTGTTTTCGCAAGAAGCCGAACAAATCAGTTTTCTTTCGGACGAAAACGTTGATAAAAAATATTATAAAGACCATGTATTTACCCCTTCCATGGCCGTTGTTTTAAGTCAGATTTTGCAACACCAACCCAACGCTTTGATGAGCAGGCTGTATCTTAAAGGGAAAGTTTATGAGCTGCTAAGCTTATACTTTAACCCTTCTGAAGCCACAGATATTGCCGAGTGCCCATTTTTGGTTGATGAGGAAAATGTGCGTAAAATTCGAAATGCTAAAAAAATCATGCTCGCTCGCATGGCGGCTCCACCGAGTTTACCCGACTTGGCGGATGAAATAGGCTTAAGCTTAAAAAAATTAAAAGAAGGATTTAAGCAGCTTTACGGCAGTACGGTCTATCAGTTTGTGTTGGATCACAAGATGAATCATGCCCGTCAACTTTTGGGCACAGGTTCTTACAATGTCAACGAAGTTGCTATTCAACTCGGGTACAGTAATTCAAGTCATTTTATTGAAGCCTTTAAAAAGAAGTTTGGTACAACGCCAAAAAAATACCTTTTGTCTGTATCTTCGTAACGAAAAATGTTGCTATGAAAGGAGTACTACTAGTGAATTTAGGTTCACCCAAAAGTCCTACACCTAAGGACGTTAAGCCTTATTTGGAAGAGTTTTTAATGGATGAGCGTGTGATTGATGTGCCCAAGTGGTTTCGCTCGTTTTTGGTTAAAGGGATTATCCTAAAAACCCGTCCAAAAAAATCGGCTAAGGCTTATAAAAAAATATGGTGGGACGAAGGATCTCCACTGATAGTTTTATCGGAACGCTTACACGAAAAAGTTGCAAAAAAAACCGCTGTGCCTATTTCCCTTGCCATGCGATATGGCCAGCCGTCTATCGCTTCAGGGTTGGAAGAACTGCATCAAAAGGGGGTTGATGAGGTATTGATAGTACCGCTATACCCTCAGCACGCCATGGCCACTACAGAAACCATTTTGGTTTTGGCAGAAGAAATTAGGGCTGCGCAATACCCAAAAATGTCTTTTACACATTTGCCGGCATTTTATCATCACGCAGATTATATCCGGGTGTTGTCACATTCTATTCAAGAATACCTCCAAGACAAACCTTGGGAACACTTGCTGTTTTCCTATCATGGGATACCAGAACGCCACATTCGCAAATCGGATATTACCAAATCACATTGTAAGATTGATGGCAGTTGTTGTCAAACACCGTCTGATGCACATGCCTATTGCTACCGTCATCAATGTTATGAAACCACCAAGCAGGTTGCGGAATACCTAGAGCTGCGACCGGGAAGCTTTTCAACTTCATTTCAGTCTCGTTTGGCGGGCGATAAGTGGTTGCGGCCTTATACAGACAAAACAGTTGAGAAATTTGCCAAAACGGGCACCAAGAAGTTGGCGGTTGTGACCCCTGCGTTTATTTCCGATTGCCTAGAAACGCTAGAAGAAATAGGCATGGAAGCCAAAGAAGATTTTGAAGAAAAAGGGGGCGATGAAATGCATGTGGTTCCTTGCATCAACGACCGGGACGACTGGGTAAATGTACTCAGCCGCTGGATTGATGAATGGGCAACAGCTTCTTAGTTTTGAAAAAGGCGTACCTTTAGAACAATACATAGGCGTGGATTATTATCTATACATAAAAGCACTTCACCTGATTTTTGTGATCACCTACTTTGCTGGGTTGTTCTATATGCCACGGCTTATGGTATACCTTGTTGAAGCCGCTGACCGCCCGCAAGCGGCGTCTGACATCATCATACCACAGTTACAATTGATGATGCGACGGTTGTGGCAAATCATAACTGTTCCTTCTGCTATTTTAGGACTTATTTTTGGACTTTGGATGTTGTGGATAAACCCTTTTTTATTGGGGAAATCGTGGATGTTGGTCAAGCTTGTTTTTGTGGGACTATTGGTTTTATACCACATAAAAACCCACCGTTTTTACAAGGCGTTTTTAGAAGGAAATTGTCAACGCAGCGCCCGTTTTTTTCGCATTTGGAATGAAGGCGCAACACTTATTTTATTTGCCGTGATATTCTTGGCCATACTCAAAGACAGCATCCATTGGATTTTTGGCTTATTAGGTCTTTTTGGCTTGGCTTTTTTACTGATGCTCGGCATTCGTCTATACAAACGTCATCGCAATAAAAACGGGTAGTATATGCGGTTGCCATCTCTTCGCGCTCGAATTTTTATAGCCCTTATTTTTTTGGTAATGGTGGCTTCGTTATTAATTGCCGGGGTTACCATAGTGCAGTATAGCGAGCAGTCCAATACCTATCACGAACAGCGTTTGGAGCGTAAAGAAAACCAACTTAAAAAACGACTCAAGTACCTTTTGGAAAGCACGCCATTGGATGTGGAGGCAGCAAACATTGCGGCGGTTTTTCAGCCACACCTAAAGGAAACAGCAGATGTTCTAAACATTAATTTTAGGCTTTACAGCCTGTCTGGCAATTTACTTTGTTCTTCTCAACTGATGGAATCGACACCTTCGCAAACACTTTCGGCTGCGATTTTAGAACGACTGCAACCCAATACAGGGGAAAGGCTAATTGATGTGAGTACCACTGATGGCGTAACAACACGCTCCTCATTTTCTTATATATATGACTTAAACGGACAACCATTGGCCATTGTTAACGTGCCTTATTTTGACGACGATTCGCTGAGTTCAATGGAGCTCAATGCCTTTTTGATTCGTTTGGTTCAAGTATATGTAATCATGTTGATTATTGCCATCATATTGGCGTTTTTTGTTTCTTCCTACATCACACGTCATTTGGAAACCATCAGCATTAAACTCAATCAAACCAAACTTTCTAAAACGAATACCAAAATAGAATTGACCAATGCCAGCCGCGAAATCTCTGCGCTTGTATCGGCCTACAATCACATGGTCGATGAGCTTGAAGCCAGTGCAGTCAAGCTCGCCAAATCCCAGCGGGAAGTAGCTTGGCGCGAAATGGCCAAACAGGTGGCACATGAAATCAAAAACCCCTTGACACCCATGCGGCTAAGCATTCAGCATTTTGAACAACAAGTAGCAAAAGGCGATTCCGAATGGAATGAAAAGGTGCACGAGTTTAGCCAATCGCTTATTCAGCAAATTGACACCATGAGCGCCATTGCATCGACCTTTTCACAGTTTGCTACCATGCCAACAGGCCAGTCAGAACGCATCAATGTTAAGGAAGTTGTGGGACGCGCTTTGGAGCTCTATGCAGATGCCCCCATTTCTTTTCAGGCAGTTGCCGATGCATATGCCCACTTTGATGCCACCCAGCTGGTGCGGATCATCAATAACCTCATAAACAACGCCATACAGGCATGTGAAGAAGTTAAGCAGCCTCAGATTTGCGTGACGATTACCACAGAAAAAAAAGCAATTGTATTGGCTGTTGAGGACAATGGCAAGGGAATTCCAAAAGACCTACAGGATCGGATTTTTGAACCAACCTTTACCACAAAAACGAGTGGTATGGGCTTGGGCTTGAGTATGGTGAAATCTATTGTTGAAACCTATGATGGTTCCGTCGTTTTTGATTCTACACCCGATGCACTTACGCGTTTTGAGCTTCGCATCCCAAGCGTTGATTAGAAATTGATATCAGCGGTAATGGTTTTTTCTAACTGCTGAAGGGTCTCCATTACGTTATCCCTTGGGCAATCCACAGGCGTATGCAGCTTAAGCTTAATTTTAGCACCAGCCCCCATAGGGAAATAGCCATAGCGCGAAAGCTTCCAAGAGTTATTGATGGTAATGCCTACCAACTTTGCCTCAGGCATGGCATCAATCAATTGTTTTAACCCGCCCAACCGGAAGGTCCTTGGCTTGGCGCTATTGCTTCGCGTGCCCTCGGGGAAAATTACTATGCTGCTGTTCGTTTCCGCTAGTTTCTCTCCAAAGGCTTTGATGTCTTGCAGTGCTTGCTTGGGGTTTTTTCGATCAATGAGTACAGCACTGCCGTTCCTCAGATTAAACGAAATACTCGGAATCCCTTTGCCCAACTCTTTTTTGCCCACAAACTTTGGATAGGTCTTTCGCAAATACCAAATAAGTGGTGGTATGTCATAGGTGCTTTGGTGGTTGGCAACAAAAATATACGACTGGTTTTTTTCTAATGTAAAAGGACACTCAAAAACAAAACGGGTTCCTAGAATATTGAGACAGCGCAACAACAAAAAATTTAGCACAATAATGCTCGCGCGGTGCGCCTTAAAGCCAAGAATAAAATAACAGATGCGTTGGATGCCATCAAATAGTATGAGGGTAAATCCAAATAAGAGGTAGTATAGTACGCTAAGCGGATAGGATATTAGCTTAGCCATTGGTGTGTTTTAGCAGTGGGCGTTGTATGCTTCTTTTAGGTTTTCTGCGATAATATCAGCAGGTCTGCCTTCAATGTGATGTCTTTCGAGCATATGTACCAATTCTCCGTCACTGAACAGCGCAATACTGGGAGATGAAGGAGGAAAGGGCACCATAAGACCTCTTGCTTCTGCGGTAGCTTCTTTGTCTACACCGGCAAATACCGTAACGAGTTGTGCGGGTGTTTTATCATTGTCTAGTGACATACGCACACCTGGGCGGGCGTTGGCAGCAGCACAGCCACAAACAGAGTTCACTACTACAAGCGTAGTGCCTTTTTGATTTATTGCCGAAGCAACACTTTCTGGAGTAGTACATTGGTCAAAACCTACGGCAGTAAGTTCGTCGCGCATGGGTTTAACAATTTCAGCAGGATACATAGCACATTATTTAGAGCACAAAGATAAGGAAGCTGTTGGATATTTAGGCACGTTCGCAATAGACCATATAGTAGCGAGGTGTAAAATAGCGCAATAAGGGTCTTAGCCCAATTTTTTTAGGGTCAGGCGAAGCCCAAATGAGACTGTCTTTGACAACCCATCCACTTTTATCCAGCAAAAAATCAAATTGCTTTTGCTCAAATTCGTGATAGTGTTTGTCCCAATCGTCTTTTGAGTTCCAATAGGCAGAAGCAAACCAAAGCTTAAGCGGGACAGATGCAATGAGCTTGGGGGTTTTAAGTTGACTAAGGATATTAAATGGCGCCAACATATGTTCAAATATTTCAAAAGCAGTAACGCAATCCACACCCGTATCTATATATGGATGAAAGTCTGTGTCGAGATTCTCTCCTTTGCTATTTTGCACCTTGTATCCAGAAGAGGCAATAAATTCAGATAGGTCATTGGGAGTGCCCAAGTCTAAAATTTCACTACCGCTCTCTAAGTGCTTTTGCACAAAAGAGCGGGTCTTTTCAAAACGTTTGGCTTCTGGAAATCGCATGATGTAAATGTAATACAATATAAGATCATAAAAATGGGGTATACCTTATTTTCATTTGTACTTTTGCAGCGTGCGTTGGCTATTTGCATTTATTGGCTATATGATCTTTCGGTTTCCTGGAGCCTTGTTGGGCTTTTTCTTGGGAAGTCTTTTGGAAACAAATACGCGCACCAAGTTCACCACTTCTTTCCAAACCACACGAGTTTCCCAGCAAGACTTTGAGTTGCGCCTATTGGCATTGGCCAGCATGGTGATTAAAGCCGACGGCAAAACAAGCCAGTCCGAATTGGATTATGTGCGGGCACAGTTTGTTCAATTTTTTGGCAAGGAGCGCGCCAATCAAATTTTCCGCGTCTACAATGCGGAGTTTAAACAAACGGGGATTTCGGCTGTAGAAATCGGGCAATTTCTTGCCAGCAGGACGCAATACGGCGCCCGTTTACAGATGCTCGACTTCTTATTTCGCATTGCTAAAGCCGACGGTCGTGTTTCGCCACCAGAGCTAGAAAAGCTCTTGCAGATTGCGGGCTATATGCGCATAAGCACCCTAGACTACAACAGCATCAAGGCCATGTTTGTTGCCCAAACAGACAGCGCATACACCATATTGGAAGTGCCCAAAACCGCTACGGACAACGACATCAAAAAGGCGTACAGAAACTTGGTTAAAAAGCACCATCCAGATAAAGTTCGTAACTTGGGACAAGCTGCTGAGGAGGCCGCAAAAGAAAAGTTTCAACGCATTCAAAAAGCATATGAAGACATTAAAAACGAACGTGGATTTTAGCACATCATGAACGATTTTATATTTTATTTACGACTGGGCTTTGAGCATATTTTAGACATCAACGCTTATGACCATTTGCTGTTTTTGGTGGCCATGTCGCTGCCATTTGTCTTTAAGCAAATGCGGTTGTTGCTTTTGCTGGTTACGGCATTTACCATTGGTCATACCCTATCCCTTTGGGCGGCATCGGCCGGAATTATTCGTTTTTCTTCCAACTGGATTGAGTTTTTGATTCCCATTACAATTTTGCTCACCGCCCTACACACCTTGTACTGGAACAACAGCTTGGAACGCAAACCATCGCTGCCATTTTTTGTGCTTGCAGCCTTTTTTGGCATCATCCACGGACTTGGTTTTTCGGGCTATTTTTCCATGGTTTTTCCGCAAAAATCAGTAGGCCTTCCACTGTTGTATTTTACCCTAGGCATTGAGCTGGCACAGCTACTTGTTGTGGTCTTGGTGGTTGTTGTCAACAGCATTTTGAGCAATGTTTTTAGGGTTTCAAAACGCGACCGCCTTTTGGTAGGCAGTAGCATAATTATCGGTATTTTAGTGCCTGTTTTAATCACTGCAACCAAAGCACTATGACCAAAGCCGAAAAGAAACAATTGCGCTACGATACGGCCTATATGCGCATGGCTATGGAGTGGGCCAAGCTGTCGCATTGTCAACGCAAGCAAGTAGGGGCGCTTATTGTCAAAGACCGCATGATTATCTCCGACGGTTATAACGGAACGCCTACTGGCTTTGAAAATGCTTGTGAGGATGAAGAACACTACACCAAATGGTATGTGTTACACGCCGAGGCAAACGCGATTATGAAAGTTGCCTCTTCTACGCAATCTTGTGCTGGCGCGACCTTGTATATTACCTTGTCACCTTGCAAAGAATGCAGCAAGCTTATTCACCAAGCAGGCATCAAAAGAGTGGTGTATGCAACCGCATACAAAGACACTTCTGGTATTGCATTTTTAGAACGCGCAGGCGTAGCAGTGGTTGCCTTATCTCAAGGCTAAGCCTTCATTTTTTCTTTAATCTTAAGAGCTATTTTTAGGATAGTAAGTAAGATAATGGCACAGAGACTTGCACCAACACCCACCACAGCGGCAAAACTTTCACCTTCCAAAGGCTCTTCAAAATCAATATAGAATAAATTAAAAATGAGCAAGCCAGCGGCCAGAGCTAAAAAGATATATATAAGTACTTTCATGTGTTTATAATTGTTATTTTTCAATGGTCACACGCAACTTTTGATGTTAAAAAAAATCACGCTTTTGTGTGTTAATCGAAAAGAATTCCTCGTGGCGCTGCGGGTTTCCTTTGAAAATGTCATTCCCGAGTATTCGGGAATCTAAATCACAGCATTTCGTTTCAAGAAATTCTTTATTGGGTATTTTTTACATGTCGGTTTCATTAGATAAATAATTGCTGCACATTTCCAGCAAATAACTTTACGGCAATTGCCATAAGCACCACTCCAAATATTTTACGAATAATGCCAATACCCGAAGGGCCCAAAACGCGTTCAATGCGTTTGGAAGATTTTAAGACGATGTACACAATAATGATGTTAATAACAATGGCAATGATGATGTTGAGTACAAAGTATTCAGCGCGTAAGGATAAAATTGAAGTCAGCGTTCCTGCACCTGCAATAAGAGGAAATGCAATGGGCACAATTGAGGCTGATTCAGAAGAATCATCTCTATAAAGTTGTATGCCTAAAATCATTTCCAGCGCCAAAAAGAAAATAATAAGCGCGCCAGCCACCGCAAAGGAGTTGACGTCAATCCCAATAAGACTTAGGATTTGTTCTCCTAAAAACAAAAACCCAATCATGATAAGCCCGGCAACTAAAGAGGCTTTTTCAGACTGAATATGGCCAACCCTTTGACGCAACCCAATAACAATGGGAATGCTGCCAACAATATCGATGACGGCAAACAATACCATGGTACAGGTAACGATTTCTTTTAGGCTAAACATGTGTCAAATATACTTTATTTATGTTTCAAAATTGTAGTTTAGCAGCATGTTTCAATTGGGCAAAACACTGGTTTCAGAAACGCTTTTCGAGCAGGCATTCACGTGCGATTTAACAGCGTGCAAGGGGGCGTGTTGTGTGGAGGGCGAAGCAGGCGCACCGCTAGAGACGGAGGAAATAAGCCAACTTAAAGAACACTGGACAACGCTCAAGCCCTTTCTGACAAAAGAAGGCATAGCAGCCATTGAGACACAAGGCGTGGCCACCCAGAACGCATTCGAGGAATGGGAAACCCCATTGATTGACGGCAAGGCGTGTGCGTATATTGCTTATGACAGCAAAGGCGTTGCGCAATGCGGCATTGAGCAGGCCAATAAGCAGCAGGCCACCAATCTTCAGAAACCCATTTCGTGTCATCTCTATCCCATCCGTGTGAAAAGCTACAGCGCATTTGTGGCAGTGAATTACCACGAATGGGCTATATGTGCGCCGGGTTGTACGCTGGGAGCTGCGCTTAAACAACCGCTTTATCAATTTGTGCAAACGGCTTTGGTGCGAAAGTTTGGGCAGGCGTGGTATGATGCCTTGCACGCGGCGGCGCAAGAATTTGATGCCAACAAAAATTGATAAGCCAAGCCCTTACCATACAGACTATTACAAGTCATTGAAAATCAACATATTAAGAATAGCTTTTTTTACTAGCTTTTGTAGGAAAAGCCTTAGTTCTTGTTAAAAACTAAAAGGCATTGTGGAAAAGTATGGCTTTCATTTGGTCATTTTTTTTGGAATATTTGTAAGGAAATTATTCATCCCGAAAACCCTTTAATAAAAAATTATGCAAAACGCTATAGAACCCATATTGTCTGAAAACAAAAATCGCTTTGTAATTTTCCCTATTGAACACCACGATATTTGGGAATGGTACAAGAAATCAGAAGCATGTTTTTGGACGGCTGAAGAAATTGATTTACATCAAGATTTAACAGACTGGTCTACCAAGCTAAATGACGATGAGCGCTATTTTATAAAACACATCTTGGCATTTTTTGCAGCTTCGGACGGTATTGTGAACGAGAATTTGGCTGAGAACTTTGTAAACGAAGTGCAGTACAGCGAAGCAAAATTTTATTATGGGTTCCAAATCATGATGGAAAACATCCATTCTGAGACATACTCCCTTTTGATTGATACCTACGTTAAGGATGAAACGGAGAAGAATAATTTATTTCAAGCGATTGAGGTGTTTCCTGCCATCAAGAAAAAAGCAGACTGGGCATTGCGTTGGATAGATTCAGATTCATTTGCAGAGCGTCTTATCGCTTTTGCAGCTGTAGAAGGAATCTTTTTCTCGGGTGCTTTCTGTTCCATTTTCTGGCTCAAAAAACGTGGCCTTATGCCAGGATTGACATTTTCAAATGAATTAATTTCTCGTGACGAGGGGATGCACTGTGACTTTGCTGTTCACTTGCACAACAAACACTTGGTGAACAAAGTACCACCAGCCCGTATCAAAGAAATTATTCTTGATGCCTTAAATATTGAGCGTGAGTTTATCACGGAATCACTACCAGCAAGTTTAATCGGAATGAACGCCAAATTGATGACGCAGTATCTGGAATTTGTTACCGACCGTCTGCTTGTTGAACTTGGCTTAGAAAAAGAGTTCAACGTATCCAATCCATTTGACTTTATGGATATGATTTCGCTTCAAGGAAAAACAAATTTCTTTGAAAAACGTGTTTCGGAATACCAAAAAGCGGGTGTGTACCAAAAAGCAGATTCGAAGAACCAAGAAACAGAGGAAAAAGAAAAGTATTCTTTCGGCGACGACTTTTAGTCACTAAAAAAGGATACGTGCAGCACCAATATTCTCCAATAGTATTGGGGCTGTTTAACCAATAAAACCAAACGACATTATGTATGTAGTAAAAAGAGATGGGCGTAAAGAACCCATCATGTTTGACAAAATTACCGCCCGGGTTCGCAAGCTCTGTTATGGATTTAACGAACTTGTGGATCCCGTAAAGGTGGCCATGAAAGTTATTGAAGGTCTTTATGATGGGGTTACCACTTCTGAACTCGATAGCTTGGCAGCCGAAACAGCCGCTTCCATGACAACCGTTCATCCCGACTATGCTCAACTGGCCGCACGGATATCTGTTTCTAACCTCCACAAAAACACCAAGAAATCTTTTTCTGAAACCATGGCAGACCTCTTTGAGTATGTCAATCCCCGTACAGAAAAGAAATCACCGCTTCTCTCAGAAGAAGTAAACCAAGTAATTCAAGACAATGCCGAGTTGCTTGATTCCACCATCATCTACAACCGTGATTTTGGTTACGATTACTTTGGGTTTAAAACCCTTGAGCGTTCATACCTGCTCAAAATCAACGGTAACATTGCCGAGCGACCACAACATATGTTGATGCGTGTTTCTGTTGGTATTCACCCAACAGACTTGGATGCTGCCATAGAGACCTATCACTTGATGTCCAAAAAGTATTTCACACACGCCACACCAACGTTGTTTAACTCAGGTACACCCAAGCCACAAATGTCCTCATGCTTTTTGTTGTCCATGCGAGACGACAGCATTGATGGGATTTACGATACGCTTAAGCAAACGGCTAAAATATCACAGTCTGCTGGAGGAATAGGGTTGTCTATTCACAACGTCCGTGCGACAGGATCTTATATTGCAGGTACCAACGGTACCTCAAACGGTATAGTGCCCATGCTGCGCGTCTATAACGACACAGCCCGCTATGTAGACCAAGGCGGTGGTAAGCGAAAAGGATCATTTGCCATTTACGTTGAGCCATGGCATGCGGATATCTTTGACTTTTTAGAATTGAAGAAAAACCACGGTAAGGAAGAAATGCGTGCGCGCGATTTATTCTATGCCATGTGGATTCCCGATTTGTTTATGAAGCGTGTGGAAGAAAATACGGAATGGACACTAATGTGCCCTAACGAATGTCCAGGGCTTTACGATTGCCACAGTGAGGAATTTGAAGAAATGTACCTCAGATATGAAAAGGAAAATCGTGGGCGTAAGACGATTAAAGCACGTGAGTTATGGGAGAAAATCTTAGAATCTCAGATAGAGACAGGAACGCCTTATATGCTCTATAAAGACGCTGCGAATCGCAAGTCTAATCAAAAGAACTTAGGAACCATCCGTTCGTCAAACTTGTGTACTGAAATCATGGAATATACGTCCAAGGATGAGGTTGCCGTGTGTAACTTGGCTTCTATTGCACTGCCCATGTTTGTTAAAGATGGCGCATTTGACCACCAAGAGTTATATAACGTAACCATACGTGTGACAAAAAACCTAAACAAGGTAATTGACCGAAACTACTATCCTGTTAAAGAGGCGGAGAACTCCAATATGCGTCACCGTCCAGTGGGCTTAGGCGTACAAGGTCTTGCGGATACGTTTATCAAACTTCGTTTGCCATTTACCAGCGAAGACGCACAAACCTTAAACCAAGAGATTTTTGAAACCATTTATTTTGCTTCGCTAACCGCTTCTAAAGATTTGGCAGAAGTAGAAGGGCCTTACAAAACATATAAGGGATCACCGATTTCGAAAGGGGAATTCCAACACAATATGTGGGGCATCAAAGACGACGAGCTTAGTGGCCGTTGGGATTGGGAAGGCTTACGCAAGCAAATCAAAAAGCACGGCGTTCGCAACTCCCTATTGATGGCACCGATGCCAACAGCATCTACCTCACAAATTTTAGGTAACAACGAATGTTTTGAGCCGTACACTTCCAACATCTACACAAGACGTGTGTTATCTGGTGAGTTTATTGTGGTAAACAAACACTTGTTGGAAGACTTGGTTAACCTGGGCCTATGGGACGAGGACATGAAGCAAGAATTGATGCGTGCAAACGGATCTATTCAGCACATAGAAACCATTCCCGCTGATATTAGAGAACTGTACAAAACCGTTTGGGAAATGAGCATGAAGGACATCATTGATATGTCACGTCACCGCGGATATTTCATCGATCAGTCGCAATCGCTTAACTTGTTTATGGAAGGTGCGACCATGTCCAAGCTCACCTCGATGCACTTCTATGCGTGGAAGTCTGGCTTAAAAACAGGGATGTATTACCTGCGTACCAAGTCGGCTGTTGATGCCATTAAGTTTACGGTTAACAAAAAAGCGGAAGTTGCAGAAGTACCAGCAACAGCCGGTGCTGCTCAGCCAAAAACCAAGGCTGCTGTGGCAGTAGAGCCCCTTTCTCCATCTGAGCTAAAAGAAATGTTAGCAAAGTCTAAGGAAAGCGAAGACGACGACTGCCTTATGTGTGGCTCATAATAAACCATGAAAAACAACAAAAAAGCGCTCAGAAATGAGCGCTTTTTTTATTTGTCTTTTTGTTCGTCTCCCAATTTTATGGGTGCTACAGTGGGGTCGTAATGCTGGTGGTAGTGCTCAATCAAATTAATGGTTGCTACAATAAGGTCTTTGGTTTCTACCATAAGACTAAAAAACAAGGTGGTGTTTTTTGGACTCTTTTCTTCCTTGCTTCTTGTACGCTGCACTTGTTGATTAATCTTCGCATCGATATTAGCAAACAGCTCTTCTTTTTTATCTGCAAAAGTGGCAAAGGCCTCAAATGCATTGATGTCAAACGAAAAGCGCACGTCTGAAAGCAAGCCTTCCAAATCAGATTGCGTTTCCTTAAGTTCTTTAATCTGCGAGTATTTTAACTGGCGGTGGTTGTTATTTACGTGTTTGTAGGAAGCCTTAGTGATGTATTCCAACGACTGCGCCATGTCTTCAAGGATGCTTATAAGGCTAATGTAAAAATGACTTGCCCTAACGTTTTCTTCTTCAAGTTCTTGGATGAAGTAAAAGAGTTCATTTCGAAGTTTGTCGATTTCTTTTCCAAGACGACTTACTTCTTTTTTGGATGTACGTAGGTCTTCAGCGTTTAATCTAGCCAAACCATTTATAGAACCTAGGTAAACATCGTTACACTTGCTAATTACCTTAGACACGTCCTGTGCGCTTTCCAAAATAAGACTTTGCACAGATGAACTTGAAATCATTTTTAAGTCACGCTCTCTTTTTGATTCTGCCACATTGACCTTATGCTTGCGGAAATTGCTCCATAGCACGCCTCCAGTAAGTATAAACATACCAATCAGGGCAGGGAGTTTTCCTGTATAGACGATAACAGCTACGATGCCACAGGCCGTAAAGGCCGTAAGGGCAGTCAAGAACCAACCCCCAATTACATTAAGCACTCCGGCAACGCGGTAAACAGCACTGTCAGCGCCCCAAGCACGATCTGCTAAAGAAGTCCCCATAGCAACCATAAAAGTCACGTAGGTAGTCGATAGGGGCAGTTTATAGGACGTAGCGATGGAAATAAGCACAGCGGCTACGGTCAGGTTGATGGAAGCCCTTACATTATCAAAAGCAGGTGCATCTTCTGGGTTGGTGTAGCGTTGTGATTTAGGTGGCGTGAAACGCGCCTTTACTTTTTCTTTTAGCCTACTTGGCGAAACAGCCTCAATGCTGCGCATTGAGCCAGCAAATGCACGAACCAAACCTCTTGAAAAGGCATTGGAATCAAAGCGTTCTTGTGTGCGTTCTTGACGAGACAAATCGATAGATGTTTTTAATACTTCTTGTGCCTTGGTTGAAAACCAAAGCGTGACAACCATGATCATCCCTGCTATGATAAGTAATATAGTCGGGGTTGAGACTTTTGCCGATAAGAATGCCATATTAAAAAGTTCGGCAGAAACCCCAGAGGCTTTCCAAGCTTCAAATGACTGCCAGGCAGCAATAGGCACACCAATAAAATTGACCAAATCGTTTCCAGCAAAAGCTAGGGCAAGCGAAAAGGTACCCACAATAATAATACTCTTATAGATGTCTGTGCGAAACAGGTATACTCCCAACATGGACAAGGAAGTCCAAAGGACCAAGCTTATGCCAATGACATTATTGGATTGTGTTGCTATGTATTCTTTAAGTGACATGCTTCCCAAAAAGGCATAGGTATTATCGGCAAAGGGAGTGCCTTTAATGCCTTTGGCAAGAATAAAGTAAGTGATGGCTGTCATGGCAATACCGCCAAAAATAGCCCCCATCCACTTTGGGTTGTCCTTGAAATGGAAGGTGAGTATGATCCTACTTATATATTGTACCACTGCACCAACGGTGAAGGCGACAAACACCGAAAGCAGTATGCCAAAAATAATTTGAGAGGCTTTACTGACATTGATAAACTCGTAAAGCGATGCATCTGCATTGCCCCAGTATATTTTAACAAGCGATATGGCAACCGCCGCACCAAGCAATTCAAACACAATGGATACCGTGGTTGAGGTGGGCAGTCCGAGGGTGTTAAAGAAGTCGAGTAGTAGGATATCGGTAAGCATCACCGCCATAAAAATGACCATGATCTCATCGAAGTAAAACAGTTCTGGATTAAAGATGCCTTTTCGGGCAACTTCCATTAGTCCACTAGAGAAGATGGCCCCGGCGGCTACCCCTAAACTGGCAATAATCATCACCGTTTTAAAGTTTATGGCTTTGGACCCAATGGCAGAGTTAAGGAAGTTTACTGCATCATTACTTACGCCAACTATTAGATCAGCGGTAGCAAGCACTGCTAAGGCAATGATGATGATGAGGTAAAAATCCATTTGGCAATAATATAAAAAAGCCCCCAGTAAATGGAGGCTTTTTGTTTAACCTTTTGTTAAGTAAGGATATTTGTTATGAAATTATCTTGTCCATCCATTCATCCAATCTGCCTTAGCTGCACCATTTCCGGCACCTGTGTTGGTGTCATCAATTGTCATCCAAGAAGGAACAGTTGAGGCATCGCCACCAGTGTTATAGATAAAGCCTGTAACATTATCAGCAAACTTTACATCCACAGTTAGGTCACCGTTACCCACACGAGCTACAGCAGGGGCATCGGATGTTTTCCACTTGACACCTAAGTTAGCACCACTAACAAACATGTTATCGACAGTAAATTTACCACCACCTTCTTTATAATAAAGTGCACCTTCAGAAACAGGACCTACAACAGTAATGTTTGTAAGTGTAGTAGTAGTAGTAGGTGTAGCGTTTCCGTTATCACCATTATTAGAACCTTCTATTGCACCTTTAGCAGCACCACTAATGTACCAGTTAGTACCATTTCCGTTCCAACCATCTGCAAAATCAATACCATCATCGTATGAGTTTGTTACGACAAGATTGTTTCCACTTACAGTACCACCGAAGAATTCGATACCATCATCACCAGCCTCGTATGCTTGAACATACTCGAAAGTTGTTCCAGAGCCAACTCCAAATAGAGAAACGCCGTTGAATTCTTTTTCGTTAGTAAAAGTAGCACCTGTATATTCAACACGAAGGTAACGTATAGAACCAGAGTTGTCGTCAGAAGTTGTCCCACCATAACTAAGGTCACCTACTTCAGTAGTTGGCGTAGCTCCTTTGTTAGTTGGTGCTTTACCAGCGATTACAAGACCACCCCAGTCACCTGCCAAAGGAGTAGAAGCACCTGAAGTCATTACAACAGGGCTAGTTGCAGTACCATTTACATTAATTTTGCCACCTTGTGCAACAGCAATGTATGAAGATGTACCACCTGTAGCTTTAATTATTGTTCCAGCAGGAATATTTAAGGTTCCACCATCTTTAACAACAAAGCCTGAAGTAAGTAAGTACTCTTTTTCAGCATTTAAAGTAATTTCTGATGAAATTTCACCCTCAAGGTTTTCTGTAGAGGATACTTCACTATTACTTAAACCAGCTGTCCAGCCCGCAGTCCAGTCAGGAGCTCCAGAACCGTTTCCAGCTCCAGTCGCGATACCCGTACCTAACCAGGTTGGTTTAGTAGCACCAGCTGAGCTGTATTCAAATCCGTCAGCGTTGTTAGCAAACTGCATATTAGTAATAGTAAGATCTCCATTAGTAGCACGTGTTACAGCTGGAGTATCAGAGCTTTTCCATTTAACGCCAAGGTTAACATTGTAAGCGTAGAAGTTATCGATAGTGAATTTACCACCACCTTCTTTATAGTAAAGTGCACCTTCAGAAACAGGACCTACAAC
>CBFHKZ010000003.1:0-248435 GCA_965656545.1 Flavobacteriaceae bacterium | reverse complement strand
TCCGATCTGTCTACATATACATCGCCTGCTGCTCCGGTTACGCCCGCTGTTGTTGGGTCGCCAGTGCCGCTTTGCGTTACGGCAAAAGCGGTCGTGGTTCCATCCTCGCTAGTGTAGGTGTAGGTGCCATCGTTGTTGTCTGCCAAGGTCGTTACGGTGCCTATCGTTTGATTTATCCAAGTGGTTCCGTCATAGGTATAGACGTTGCCTGTTGACTCATCTATGTATACATCGCCTGCTTCTCCAGTTACGCCCGTTGTTATTGGGTCGCCAGTGCCTTTTGACACGATGCCTGTTTGGACTTCCCATCCGGTGCCGTCATGCGTATAGATATTACCTGTAGACTCGTCTACATATACATCGCCTGCTGCTCCGGTTACGCCCGCTGTTGTTGGGTCGCCAGTGCCGCTTTGCGTTACGGCAAAAGCGGTCGTGGTTCCATCCTCGCTAGTGTAGGTGTAGGTACCATCGTTGTTGTCTGCCAAGGTCGTTACGGTGCCTATTGTTTGATTTACCCAAGTGGTTCCGTCATAGGTATAGACGTTACCTGTAGACTCGTCTATGTATACATCGCCTGCTTGTGGATTGGTTGGGTTGGTGGGTGTTGGGGCGCCTGGGCCTGTAGTAAGACCATCAACAACGCCAAATTGCTTGACCCAATTGGTACCGTCAAAGGCATACATCAGTCCGGTGTTTTCATCCACATAGACGTGACCTGCGGTTGGGTTTGCGGGAAAACTTGCTGTTGGCGCACCCTTACCGGTGGTCATGCCCGTAAAGGTTTTGCTTGGGATGTTTACCAAATCAATCTCGCCGTGGGGTTCAAACTTTGTTCCCGTTCCGGTCATGTCGATGCGGATGTTCATGGTTTTTTTAAGACCGTCCCAATCAATGTTGTCAAAATCAGCATAGGTAACGGTACCGCTGCCCACACCAATAACGGTATTGACCAAACCAAATTTGTCGGTTCTGGCCTTGATGCGTTCGGTGTATTCTACAACACCCTTGCTGTTGACGATGTCAAATTCAAGGAGTATGTCGGCCATGGCCATGGGAATGTCATGGTATTGTTCGCCTGGAATAAACCCTGCATCCTTGTTTTGGATATAGGCTTGGTAGGGAATCCCTGGGATTTGTGCGGATAACAATGACAATCCTCCAAAGAAGAAAATCACGGTTAGTAATGGAATGGTGAAAAATTTAAAAGTTCTCATATTAGTAGGATGTTGTTGTTATTCGAGAATGATGATCTCTGTTCTTCTGTTGTCTGAATTGTTAGAAAGGCTAAATTGGTCGGTCTCTCCCCTGCCTTCTGTCTTGATTCTGTTGGCTGCTACGCCGTATTTTTTAACCAAGTGGTCGCGTACGCGGTCGGCGCGTTTTTGCGAAAGCATCTTGTTGTATGCTTCTGGACCGCTTTTGTCGGCATAGCCCACCAAGTGAATGTTGAGCTTGGGGTTCTGGGTTAAAAATTTGTCCAGTCTGGCCAGCATGCCCGCATAGCTCGCTTTGTCAAAGTGGGAGCTGTTGAGTTTAAATCTGACTTCCTTAAAGTCAGGGAAATAGCGTACGCCTGTATCGTGTATTTTGGTTTTAAGGGAAGACTCGTCTATCATGTTCTCCTTTAGGTAGGCCACCTCGTCTTTAAGGGTACCGAGCGCGTCTGACAGCTTTGCGTTTGCATCGGCAATGGCTTGCAGTTCGTTAAGCTTGTTGTTGGTATCGTTAAGCCCGTCTTCCAAGGCCTTGATTTTGTCCTGCTGCATTTTTTTCATGCGCTTGATCAGCTTAAAGTCCATGCTGATTCCAAGGTTAAAAATGCTTCGGTAGAACTTAAAGCTTTCTCTTACGTTGCCGTTGGCCGTCATGGTGTTTTCAACCAAGCCTTCGGAGTCTTCCATGGTGTAGCGCGCATAAAAGTGGGTGGCTTCGTTTAGGTAATAGGTTAGGCCCGCCCCGTAGTGATAGGAGAAATAGTTGTCCTTAAACGAATCGATGTCGTTTAGGAGGTCCACCGAGGAGTTTGCCCCTTGGCGTACGGCCGAGGTGTACTGGTTGTAGGCACCGCCACCGTGCAGCCCAAGAGAAAAAGTGGGTTTGCGTTCGCCCGACTTTTTGGAATAAAAGACCAAGGGGGTCAGGTGTATGCGCAGGCGCCCCTGTAGTTGTGCTAGGGTATAATTGGTGGGGTAGGCAAAACTACCAATGACGACATTGGTACGTACGTTCATCTGGTCAAAACCAGCAGCCACACCCAGCCCCACGAGGGGTGGTCTGTAGTTGGCTTCTAGCGGATCTTTTTTTGAAAAGCCAAACACATAGCCGGCATAAAAAGAGAGGTCACGTAGTCCTTTGGAAGGAACAAAGCGCGTGGAGGTTACCGCCGCACTTGGCTGGCCAATATTTTGGAAACCGTTATAGGTATTTTTGGACAGGCCCATTTCGTAAAACCACTGCGCGTGGACGGTGGTACCTAGGGCAAAGAGGGCAATACATAAATTGCGTATAAGTAAATGATTCATTTAGAAATGATTTAGATTAGTCGTTTTTGTTTAATGTATATTATTGATTGCGGTGATCGGATGCGTAATTTAAAATCTGCGTACTAAAGGTTTGATTCATTACACCCACTTGGATAAGGTATTCGCCTTGTGCCAGGTGGCCGATGTATATTTCTTGTTTTTGTTGGGCGGTATAGGTTTCGTCAAATACCAGTTGTCCGGTCACATCAAACAGAAGGACATGCATGTCGCCAGAGACGGGTGCAGAGAAGTCGATGTTTAGGTGAGTGGTAAAGGGCACGGGGTATAGGAACCATTCCAGTTTTTCGGCGAATTCCACGGGGCTTGCCTGCGGAAGCAGAAACCCACGGGTAACCATTTGTTTGGGGTGTTCTTGGGTGCTCATGGCGCCCATAAAGCCCACACTGTGTTGCACCATAAAACTACCCTTCTGACTGGTCTGCGGACCGGTGGATAAGGAGGCGCGTTTGATGGCTGGCTGTTGGGCTGCCAAGGTGGTACAAAAAAAGAAGGCTAAAAAAAAGTAGATATATTTCATACGATTCGGGATTCGAAATGCGGATTAAAAATGTTAGTTAAATTGTTGTTTTGTGTGCGGTTGTTTTCACTAGCAAAAATATTCACGCTTGTGCCCTTAACAGGGTACGCCTTCTTAAAACGGTTGGAAAACGGCGTGAAATGGTTGTGAAATAGCATTAAATAAGGTTTTTGGTTTAAAATTAGGTTCGTAAGAAAAGTATTACAAATGTTTGTGCTTTCTCGATAAGGGGCGGGCGGTATGGGACATGTGCATTGGTTTTTGGGGTTATGGGTGTGTTGGGGTGTTGGTTTATTGTTCTTTTAGGGCTTCGCTGTTGGCTGCTGATTTGACCAAGATGCGTTTGAGCAGTGCCAGTATGGCGTCTTGGTTGGTTTCAGTAGCCACATCGGTAGCGGGCGTGGTGTTGGTGGTCACGGTCACGGTTGGGGTGCTGCCGTTTAGGGCAGCATTGATGGCTTCCTCTTTTTGCATGATGCGCAGGGCATAGTTAAGCATGGCTATTTGCTTGTCGGCCAGGGGAACGTTTTGGTATTGGAGGACGTTACGCATCAGGGATAGGTCGTTTTCGGGAAATTGTTGTGTCCAGGTGGTATAGCCCGTACGCGTAACTTCAATTTGAATGTCTGAGGCATCGGTGGGTGCGGCAAAGGACAGCTTGTAGGTGCCGGTTTGGTTGGTGGCATTGCCCAGACTGACAGGGGTTGTGGGTTGGTTGTTCATCACGCTGATGTCTGCGCTGGTCAGGCCCGTAAGTTCCAAGTATTTTTGGGTACCGCCGCTGTGCGTATAGCCAAATTCCAAGGTGGCATTGTTGGCGGTGGATATGGTGCCTGTGGTAGTGATGCTGGTGAATTTAGTTCCTGCTGTCAACGCATCGGCCTTAATGGTTATAACATCTGTTGCTGTGTTAACGGTAAGTAAGTTGGTTGCTGCTTTATCCACAACCAGATCATAAGCGGCCAAGTTGAGTGACAAGTCATTTTTAGTCATAAAATTATCAGTAGTTAGATTTGCAACCAACCATTCTTTTAGCTTATCGTACACTTGGTCAAGGTTTGAAAAAATAGTTATCGTTGCTGTATTACTCCATGAATCATCTACCACAAAGTTGCCAGAGAAATCAAAACGAGATACCCCACTTACTTTATCATAAGCAAAATCTTGCTCTATGACTTCATTTTTTCGTATTCTTATGTTTCCTGTTTTGTAATCAAATTCTTCAAACATTAGCTGTGAATATCCACCGCTACCACCTGCTCCGCCCCTTGTATCGCCTTTAAGTAATACTACTTCATCAACATCAAACTTGTTTCCTGTCATGGTTTCTGTTTGAAACAAAGTACTCCCCGAAATAAAACCAAGTTTTGCATTCGTTAAGTCTGCGCCTGAAAAATCAAAACCAAAATCGTAGCGGAAAAAGATCTTTCTATTACTAAAAGCAGGATGATAAACATAAGCACTCGTTCCTATACCTATCGCTCCGATAAGATTATCTAGCCTCGCATCCGCATTTATAGCACCAAATTGAGCGCGAGAGCCTCCGTATTTATATCCATTGGTCGGGTAAGCGGTTTCGGGTAACGTTTTAAATCCTAAAGAAGAACTTTCTCTCGCTTCCGTAACATCAAACCAGTTGTTTAAATAGCTGGCTTGGTAGGCTCCTTTTTCAAATATTACCGTGTTCTCTCCTGCCCAACCCCCACGCAAATAAATACCATTATCAGATGAGTCCCCTTCTTCTGCTGAAGACACCCACATTTCAAGAGTGCTGTCTGCGTGTGAATTTTGAACAGTTAATCTGGGGTAGGTAGAGGTTGAATTTGTTGTAATTCGAAGTCGTAAATGGGTCTCTACTGTATTGTTTAAAATAATTTGATTAGCAATGTTGACATTCCCAAAATGCGCCAAGGTCGTAATTCCACTTCTTACTCCATCAATTACTGTCCCATTGTTCACGGATGTAAAAGTTGAAGATATTTCTAAATGTTTTGCCGCACCAATAAAAAGCATATGGTTATCTGTTCCCAAGTTGAGGGCTTGGTTTCCTGATAAAATCAATTTTTTATTAAAGCGACAAATTGTTCCTGAGCAGTAATTATTAGCATCATTTAAGCCGTTTATTTCCGATTTAATTTTAGCAAACGTTAAGTCCTCATCGGTAGCGGTAATGGTTATGGCTGTACCGTTTACTGTTGAAAGCTGTGCCAAAGCATTCCATGAAAAAAGCAGGCTGATGGCAAGTGCCATTGGCAAAAACTTAATATGTTGTTTTGTGCTCATCCCAATTAGATCAATTATAGGTTAGTGTTTCGCATAGCGCAAGCGTATTGGGTTGGGTGGTTTGGCCGTTGTTATTGGTTGACGATGTCTGTGTAGCGGTTTTTTCGTCGTTTACGTCGTCCAGTTTGTAGCGTATCACCTTCCAAGCGTTGTCCACCAATAGGGATACATAGAAATAGGTGCCTGCCGTGTCTTCAAACGACAGCTCGTTGGTAATGCTGTTTCCAGATTTACTGATTTCTTTCCAAGTAGCACCAGTCGTACCCAGAGTAAAGGTGGTACTGGCTGCAACGGCCCCATTGGCTTGGTATATTTTGTTGTTGTGGATCACCACATCGTTTGCCGCATAGGCATTGGCAAGTGCCCAGTTTTCGATGCCGTCTTGGCCGCTTATCCAGTTAGTACCAGAAGCCGTGGAGGACAATATTTGTCCAGTGTTTCCTGCATCTCCGCTGCTGTCTTTTAAAGCTCCTGTAATGCGTACATCGGTGCCGTCATTTTGCAAGGCTGTGGATTCTACCCAATCGGTACCGTTCCAGTACAAGGTGTTGGCTGTTGCCGTTCCTTCGTCTATGCCCCCACCTGCTTCTGTGGCGTTAAAATAGAAATCACCACTGTTGTCTGTGATGTGTACCAAATAACGGGTATTGGCTTTGAGTGTAAGCCCTATATCTTTAAGTTCTGTCTCAATTCCGCCATTGCGTAGATAGGCGCCCATAAAATTCGTAAAGGCCAAGGCTCTATCGTTTGCCGTGGTGTTGGTAATAAACAAGGTCGTCGCACCCGTTACCGCAGCGGAGTCTATGCTTAGATCGCCTGCGCCTTCCAGGTGCAGATCCACCAAGTTATGGTCGGCATGCGTGATGGCAAGCGCACTTGCGCCGTTGTGTACCGTTTTGTAACCCAAATAGCTGTCCACGGTGCTTGAGTCCACCCAATTGGTACCTGAACCTGTTGAGGTTAGGATTTGGCTGTTTGATCCAGCACTGTTGTTGATGTCATGTAGCGCTCCGTCTAATTCCAAAGTTCCGGTAACCTTCACTACATCCGCATCTGTGGTTACCGTATCACCTTGAATATTATTAAACGCTTGCACTTCTGTCATTTGCAGGTAGTCTGCCGTACTTATGTCACGTACCACCAGCATATAACGAGCGGTTTTGGCAGCAAAGCTCAAATCTTCAAACGGACTCGCAATGGTTCCTGTTTTTTGGATAAAACTCACATTGACATCCGCCTGTAAGGCTGTAAGGTCTGCTGCTGTTGGTGCTGCAGGAAACACGATATCCGAATCCGAAAAGAATACATAGAAGTTGGAGAGCCTATCAAAAGTATGCCCATACTGATGAAAACGCAAGCGATTAAAGGTTTGGGAAGACCCCATATCCACCTTTAACCAAGGATAAACCTGAAAGTCTGTCATGGCTCTTTGGGTAGTGGCCAAATTTCCATCAATGGCATTGGCCGCTATATCTGTTGTGTAGGTGGACGACTGTGTTGCTACAGCTCCTGTACCTATTACATTTATTGCAGCTGTGCTTCTACTGCTATAGTACCATGGGCTTGCTGCTTCGGTGGCATTGAAATAGAAATCACCACTGTTGTCTGTAATATGCACCAAATAACGGGTATTGGCTTTAAGTGTAAGCCCTATATCTTTAAGTTCTTTCTCTGTTCCACCGTTGCGCAAGTAGGCGCCCGCAAAGTCGGTAAACGTCAGGTTGCGGTCGTTGGCGGTGGTGTTGGTGATAAACAAGGTGGTTGCGCCCGTTACATCGGCTTTGGTGATGCTGAGGTCGCCTGCGCCTTCCAGATGCAGATCCACCAAGTTATGGTCGGCATGCGTGATGGCAAGCGCACTTGCGCCGTTGTGTACCGTTTTGTAACCCAAATAGCTGTCCACGGTGCTTAGGTCTACCCAATTGGTACCCGAGCCTGTTGAGGTTAGGATTTGGCCGTTTGATCCAGCACTGTTGTTGATGTCATGTAGCGCTCCGTCTAATTCCAAAGTTCCGGTAACCTTCACTACATCCGCATCTGTGGTTACCGTATCACCTTGAATATTATTAAACGCTTGCACTTCTGTCATTTGCAGGTAGTCTGCCGTACTTATGTCACGTACCACCAGCATATAACGAGCGGTTTTGGCAGCAAAGCTCAAATCTTCAAACGGACTCGCAATGGTTCCTGTTTTTTGGATAAAACTCACATTGACATCCGCCTGTAAGGCTGTAAGGTCTGCTGCTGTTGGTGCTGCAGGAAACACGATATCCGAATCCGAAAAGAATACATAGAAGTTGGAGAGCCTATCAAAAGTATGCCCATACTGATGAAAACGCAAGCGATTAAAGGTTTGGGAAGACCCCATATCCACCTTTAACCAAGGATAAACCTGAAAGTCTGTCATGGCTCTTTGGGTAGTGGCCAAATTTCCATCAATGGCATTGGCCGCTATATCTGTTGTGTAGGTGGACGACTGTGTTGCTACAGCTCCTGTACCTATTACATTTATTGCAGCTGTGCTTCTACTGCTATAGTACCATGGGCTTGCTGCTTCGGTGGCATTGAAATAGAAATCACCACTGTTGTCTGTAATATGCACCAAATAACGGGTATTGGCTTTAAGCGTAAGGCCTGAGGTTGTTAAGTCTGTTATGGTGCCGCCGTTGCGTAGGTAGGTCCCTGCAAAGTCGGTAAAGCTGAGGCTGCGGTCGTTGGCCGTGGTGTTGGTAATGTAGAGCGAGGTGCCATCGCTAACACCTGCTTTGTCCATTGTCAGGTCGCCGGTGCTTTCTAGATGTAGGTCGGTGAGGTTATGTGCGGCATCAGTTACCGCAAGGGCTGCAGTGGTCGTATGGCGGGTGGTTTTATAGCCGAGGTAGGTATCGATGTTTTTCCAGTTGGTGGTGTCGCTATCGGGCGTGGTGTCTAGGTTTGTTCCGCTTATGTTGCGGTAAATGTGGCCGTTGTAAGCGACCAAGTCGTTTGTGGCGTAGCTGCCACCGTTGGTGTTGTTTACCCAAAGTTCAATATAGTCTGGGCTTATTTCTTTCCAGGCCGTTCCGTCCCAAACCTTGGTGCGTTCGTCGCCTGTTAGTGTGGTATCAAACCAGATGTCGTCCACCATGGGTGCTGTAGGCGCCGTAGCGGCTGTGGTAACCGTATTGCCTACACTTTTTATGGTCCCTTTATTGTCTATGACATTTGTGCGTTGCGCCCAAAGGGTGGGGGCTGTTAGCAACAAGAGCAACAAACAATAGCAGGCCAATCTTAGCCCCTTGGTGGTAGCGGTATTTGCGAATGTATTGTTGGTCTGTGGCATGGTTTTCTTTTTTTAGAAGAGGTATAGGTCGCTGTTAATCATCTAAGGGTTAAATAAGGGCTGCTCCTGTGTGCTGTTCACGCTTTGGAACAGCCCTTTTTATATTAATCTACTTACTAGTACTATGAGTTTAGGTGTGTGGTTATCTAAACCACTGGATTTCAATTTGATCTCCAGTCATAACTGACCACTGATTTGGAGCTGTAGTTCCTTCTATTAAAGTCACAACATTTCCAGAAACAGTATAATCTGTAGTAACTCTTAATTTAGCTCCATTTCTGTACACTGATAATTTTGAAATATCAGCAGGTAGTGGAACTCCAGAAGTCGCAGTATATGTAAGTGTATTTGCAACTCCTGTAAACACTTCAGTACCACTCTTAATCAAGTCAGTAGCTTTTAACTTTTTAATTGCTCCTGTTGCTTCATCACGAACCAAAAGTGTCCAACCAGTACCAGTACCGTGATCGGATTGAGTTGTCGCATCAGTTGAAGCCGCTAAGGTTGTGGTATCAACTAAATCAATACCATCCAATGCAAAAACGCTAGTATCCACATCAATATAGGTATCATCTACCAAGGTTCCCCCTAGTTGCCAGGTGGTTGTGGTTACATCTCCGTTAGCAGCTGTATTGCTAATAGTCGTGATACCATTGTTGGATTGTAGGTACTTGATGGTACCCATGTTGTCGATTACTCTTATTGAACCTGATGTTGAACCTGATGTTCCTCCATAAACAACATCCGCTTGCTTAGCTGTGTCTGTTGTTGTTGGATCTGTCTGTGCTTGTATGGCGGTTCCCGCCATGATCATAAGGGCCATAATGCCCAGTTTTAGATAATTGATTTTCATATTTGAAAGATTTAGAATTAATGATTTAGAATTAATGTGTAACATAGTGTTAAGATTTAGTTTAGTATAGATTTAGATTAAACTGCGTTTGGTTTTTTTAATGTAGTTGTACAATGCGTATTTCATCCCCTGCATAGCAGGTGGCTTCGTTTTCGAGTCGTATGGTGTCTGTGTCCACTTGGGTAAAGCCCACGCGGGCCCCGTTGCGGAAGACGTTAATTTTTTGTGGGTCGGTAATCGCCAAGGGCGTGTCAAAATCGGTATCCCCATCGCTGGCTGCCAGCACAACCGTTTCGCGCTGCACCGAAACGGAGGCCAAATAGGCCCGTTTGAGTTCCCCCGAGGGTTGATCCATAATCATGACCTGGTCAACAGTAGGGTCAAAGTTTGGTGCATCCGCAAGGCCTTGCAGGGCAAGCGGATTGGTTGCCGAGGCCGTAATGGTGGTGGGTTTGGTCAGCGTACCGCCCAGTTCGATGATTCCGTTGTTTACCGTCAAGCCGTTGTCGGCATTGATCAAGCTGCTGATGTTGATGGCGTTGTCCACGCCCAATTCGTCTGTAAAAATCAGTTCTTGAAAGTCGTCTGTGGGGTCGTGGGGCGTACCGTTGTCGTTGGTCTTTAGCGCCAGCGCCGTGGTGGTTTCCCGCTGGGATTCCCAAGCGTTGTTGGCCGTGGTAAAAGTGTGTAGGTGCCCGGTGCTTTGGTCTACGTAAATACTGCCGTCTACAGGATTGGTGGGGTCTGCCGCTGTGGGGGGGCCATTGCCGCGGTACAAGCCCAATATGGCGTCCTCGGCAGGGCCGGGAATAAAAATGATGCTCATTTCGCCGTGCTTGTCAAAACGACCGCCTGTGTTTGTAAAGTCGATATAGGTGTGTAGGGTTTTTTCGGTACCGTCCCATTTGATGTCCTTAAAGGTGTTGAAGGTAGCGGTGCCCCTACCACGCCCCACAACCGTGGAAACCAATCCAAACTGATCGGTGGTTACGGGAATTTCTTCTATGTACTCCACCTGCCCACGATCGTTGCGCACTTCAAATTGCAGCAGGATTTTTTTGTTGGCCATGGGTACGTTTTCAATTTTTTCGCCATAGACATAGCCCGCCTCTGTGTCTAGGATATAGGCTTGGTAGGGAATACCGGGCTGTTGGGCAAACAGCTGTGAAGTAACCAAGAACAGCAGGAACAATGCCAATAGGAAAACGGTCTGAAAAAAGGTCGGCTTTCGGAATTTCATTTGTTAGGTTTGATTATCAGGAGTTCGGTTCTTCTGTTTTTTTGGGTGTTGTCGTCACTGAAACGCGTGGTTTCCCCTGCCCCAATCCATTTGATGCTTGTCAAAGGCAGCCCGTGTTTTACATGCAGGTAGTCGCGTACGCGTAAGGCACGCTGCACGGAGAGTTCTTTGTTGTAGCCCGCTGCGCCTGTGTGATCGGCATAGCCCACCACCATCAAATTAAAATGGGGGTTTTTACGTAAAAAGTCGGCTGCTTTTTGCAGGGGCACTGCAAATTTGTCGTGATCCAAAACTGCGCTGTCGAGCGGAAAGGCTATGGGTGTGAATTCAAACAAATAGTCAAAGCCTTCGGCATGTGTTTTGGTAGCCAGTGGTGCTTTGCCATCGGCCATAAGCGCTTGAATTTGTTGGCGTTGTTGTTCTTGGGTTTGTTCCAAGGCATTGATGCGCGCGGCTTGGTCGCTGTTGTCTGGGGCGGTTAGGTTTGTAAACGCTTCACGCAGAGTGGCCAATTCCCTTTTTTGGGTGGCGCGTTGTTTGCGCGCAGCAGTCAAATCGACGATAAGCCCGATGCTTATTTTTTCCTTGCGGATCTCGTAGCGTTCCATGACTTTGCCATCTGAAAACTCGGTGAGGTTTAGGGCATTGTCTATGCCATAGCGGCTGTATAGTTGGGTGTATTTGCCCAAAGCAAACTGGAGGCCGAGTCCGTAGAAATAGGACAAAAAGGTGTCGTCAAATTCGACACTGGGGTCTTTTAGGTCAACAAGGGTATTGGCGTAATGCTGGGTTGCACTGGTGTAGTGGTTGATGCCAAAGCCGCCGTGCAGGTCGAGCAGCAGCCAAGGTTTGCGATTTCCGTTGGCGTCTGTTTTTCTGGCGTTTAGCAGCGCTGGCGCAAGGTATAGCCCCAGTCGGCCGTGTGCCTGTGCCAAGCTGTAGACATTGGGGTGGGCCGTATTGTTGATGACCGCATTGGTCTTGATGTTCATTTGTTCAAAGCCGATGCCCAAGCCAAGACGCATAAGGGGTGGTTTATAGTCTTCGGCCATACGCTTCTCGAGCGCGCGAAAGGAAAACAAATAACCCAACCCAAACGATTGGTCGCGAAGTCCCTTGTATGCGTTCAGTTCGGTTGGCGTTGCGTTAGCGCCACGCATGTTTTCGAGTTCATGCGAACCTAGATGACTGCTAATGACAGCGCTTTCGAAATACCACTGTGCGTGTATAAGCGTTCCAAATAGCAGCGTTGATGCAAATAGTAAAAGGTGTTTCATCTAAGTTAGGGGGTTGTTGACTTGTTTAGGTTGGTTGGGCAAAAAAGAATATTGGTTAATTGGTATTTATTTTAGTGTTATTTAAATAATAACTAACTATTGTTATCGCAACAAGGCGTAACTGTAAACGTTAGTTTTATTGCTAATACACGGTAACAAATTTATTTTTGCGCCTGTTTATACCATATGGCAGTTGTGAAAAAAGCAATGAAGCCATATGAAATGACTGTCAAAACTCATGAAGTGTAACATTTCTGATGATTTTAGTCAGGTCAGAAAATACCTACAAACCCTGTGTTAAATAACGTATTTCTTGAAACGAAATGCTGTGATTACGTTTACAGCATACTCGGGAATGACATTTTCAACGGAAGCCCCGAGGCAGCGCTTCGAGGGATTCTTTAGCTAAAACAGCATCGGTAGCAATTATTTTTTGTGGAATAAAGGATATGGATTATATTTGCATCCGCTTTGAAACCGCTGGCGAGGTCCGTGTATGTTTCATAGCAATCATTTAAAACAAACAAAATGGAGGCCTTACTACAATACGTACAGGACGAATTTGTACCAAAAAAAGAATTGCCAAGCTTTCAAGCTGGAGATACCATAACCGTTTATTACGAAATCCGAGAAGGGGCGAAAGTACGTACCCAGTTTTTTAAGGGTGTCGTGATTCAAATCAAAGGAAGCGGCGCTACCAAGACTTTTACCATCCGTAAAATGTCAGGAACCGTTGGCGTGGAACGTATATTCCCCATGAACCTTCCCGGCATACAAAAAATAGAAGTGAATGCACGTGGTAAAGTACGTCGCTCACGTATTTACTACTTCCGTGACCTCACCGGCAAAAAAGCACGTATCAAAGAACGTCAAGTCAAATAGGGCCAACCCCTTTTTTCACGACATTTTTTGTTATAAACCCAACACAGCAGTTCAAAATATTGAGCTGCTGTTTTTTTATACCTCATCGGGACCAAAGCTTGGGCAATAATGAATTTTTTGAAACGAACTATCCCCGAGGCAGCGCCTCGAGGAATTCTTTTCGATTCAAAAAACATTTGTTTCCCAATTACGAAACATTTATCTTTGTAAAAAGAGTTGAATGCATGCATTTAAATTTCGCGTTATCTTTTTGGTTGCTGTGAAGCAATTTCTTGACAGTATTGACGAAAAGAGTCGAGAGAAAATTATGTATAACATTTGGAGAGCACGAAGCACGAACGACAAAGAACTATTTAAAAAATTGCAAGACGAAATTTGGGAGTTTCGGACAACATACAAGAAAACGTACTACCGCCTTTTTGCTTTTTGGGACAAAACAGATAAACAAGATACGATAGTTGTTACTACACATGGAATAATAAAAAAGACTGATAAATTGCCTAAAAAAGAAATTGGAAAAGCGGAGCGATTAAGACAGCTATATTTTAACGATAAAAACAGGGATAAATGAAAACATACAGCTTAGATGAACTAACTGATAGTTACATCGGAAAAAAAGGAACTCAAAAAAGAGAAGCGTTTGACAACGAACTTCGACTTGACTTGCTTGGTTACGAAATTAAAAAAGCTCGAAAAGAAAGAAAACTAACTCAAGAGCAACTGGGAGAACTTGTTGGAGTTAAAAAAGCACAGATTTCCAAAATTGAAAACAGTACAACTGATGCAAGGTTTTCGACAGTTTTAAAGGTATTTAAAGTCTTGGGTGTGAAAGTGAAATTTGACGTTGAACTGAACGACCACAAATTAGCATACTGACCAAAAAGACGTCGACCGCACAACAAAAGCTATACCTAATGCGGAGTTTTAGTAGTTGAACATATCCGAACGCGGGATTTTGAGGATAACAAAAAATGGATTCGAGCGTAAGCCTTATGCGTTTGTAGCTTATATCTGATGCCGTATAACTAATAATTTTGACTGTGGCTTTTTTATACCCTCATCGGGACGTATATTTGCGCCCATTAAACAAACAACCATGGCCAAAATCCACGTAGCAAACCCAGTAGTAGAAATGGACGGAGATGAAATGACTCGTATCATTTGGGATTTCATCAAACAACAACTTATCCTCCCCTACCTAGATGTAGAATTGTTGTACTACGACCTCAGCGTTACCTCCCGTGATGCCACCAACGACCAAATTACCATCGATGCTGCGGAAGCCATTAAAAAATATAGCGTGGGCATCAAGTGTGCCACCATCACACCAGACGAAAACCGCGTAAAAGAGTTTGGCCTTAAAGAAATGTGGCGCTCGCCCAACGGTACCATCCGTAATATTGTAGGAGGAACCGTATTCCGCGAACCCATCATCATGAGCAACGTACCCCGCTATGTGCAAGGCTGGACAAAACCCATCTGCATTGGCCGTCATGCTTTTGGCGATCAGTACCGTGCTACCGATACCGTAATCAAAGGCAAAGGGAAACTCACCATGACCTTTACACCCGAAGACGGCAGCGAAGCTAAAACCTGGGAAGTATACGACTTCCAAGAAGGTGGCGTAGCCATGAGTATGTACAATATCGATTCGTCTATTTACGGCTTTGCCCGTTCGTGTATGAACCGTGCCATCAGTAAAAAATGGCCCCTATACCTGTCTACCAAAAACACCATCATGAAAGCTTATGACGGTCGGTTTAAAGACATCTTCCAAGAAGTATTTGAAAACGAATTTATCGATCAGTTTGAAGCCCTAGGCATCACTTACGAACACCGTCTTATTGACGATATGGTAGCCGCAGCCATGAAATGGAGCGGAGGCTTTGTATGGGCCTGTAAGAACTATGACGGAGACGTACAGTCCGATACCGTAGCCCAAGGCTTTGGTTCGCTTGGACTGATGACTTCAACCCTAGTAACGCCAGACGGCAAAACCATGGAAGCCGAAGCTGCACACGGAACCGTGACCCGTCACTACCGCCAGCACCAACAAGGCAAAGAAACTTCTACCAACCCCATTGCGTCTATTTTTGCATGGACCCGTGGATTGGCACACCGTGCCAAACTGGATGCCAACCGCGACCTAGCAGATTTTTGTACCAAGCTCGAAGAGGTGTGTGTCCAAACCGTAGAAGGCGGTCAAATGACCAAAGACCTCGCCATGCTTATTCACAAAGAAGAAATGACACGTGAAGACTATTTGTCAACGGAAGATTTCCTCGCTGCCATCAAAGAAAATTTAGACAAGGCATTAGCTGCATAAACTAGGTTGCGTATCTTTGAAAAAAATTGCTTTGATACGCTACATCACTACCCTACTGATGTGCGTAGGACTAAACGCCTATGCACAATCCTACACCCTTAGCGGTACGCTAACAGCTGCCGATACCCAAGAAACCTTGCTGGGCGTTACCATCTATGCCGAAGGTACCTCCCTCGGAACGGTGAGTAACAACTATGGCGTGTATTCCCTTACGCTACCCGCAGGTACCTATCAAATCATCTATCAAAATATTGGGTTTAAAACCAAGCGCACCCAAATTACCTTAGACCAAAACCGCGTTTTGGACGTGACCCTAGCCGTGCAAAGCGAGGAACTCGACGAAGTGGTGGTCACAGACAACATTGAACGCATACGCATGCGCTCGCCCGAAATGAGCATCAACCGCCTATCGGCCAAGACCATCAAGCAAACGCCTGTCGTCTTTGGCGAATCGGACGTGCTCAAAACCATCCAACTGCTGCCCGGCGTAAGCAGTGCAGGCGAAGGCGCATCGGGGTTTAACGTCCGTGGTGGTGGCGCCGACCAAAACCTTATCCTCTTAGACGAGGCAACCATATTTAATTCCTCCCACCTCTTTGGCTTTTTCTCGGTTTTTAACTCCGATGCCATCAAAGACATCCAACTCTATAAAGGCGGTATTCCGGCAGCCTACGGCGGAAGGGTATCCTCCGTGCTGCGCATTGACCAAAAAGAAGGCGCCAAAGACCGCTTGCGGTTTAACGGCGGTATAGGCGCGGTGTCGAGTCGTGGTTTGCTAGAAGGGCCGCTTGGAAAAGGCTCTTTTCTCCTCGCCGGAAGGGGAACCTACGCCCACCTGTTCCTAAAAGCCTTTGACCAACCCAACTTGGCGTATTTCTATGACCTGAATACCAAAATCACCCTACCTATAGACGACAAAAACCGCCTGCTGCTTTCGGGCTACTTTGGACGTGACGTGGTGGCCTTTGACAATACCTTTACAAACACCTACGGCAATACCGTTGTCAACCTGCGTTGGAACCGTATTTTTTCGCCTAAAGTGTTTGGGAACCTCTCCCTTATTTACAGCGACTACTACTACGGACTCGCACTTGACTTTGTCGGCTTTGACTGGGATTCGGGTATTCAGAATTTTAATGTCAAATACGATTTAAGCTATAACATATCCGAAAAAATCACCTTGGAAACAGGCGTGCAAGCCACCTACTATAGCTTTAACCCCGGCTATATACAGCCGCTCACCGCTACTTCTGGATTTAATACCGAACAACTGCAAAATAAGTTTGCCGCCGAAGGATCCGTTTACTTAAGTGCCAAACACGATATCGCACCCAAATTGGCGCTGCACTACGGCCTGCGTATCAACCAGTTTAACCGCTTGGCGCAATCCGGCCTCTTGGAATATGCCAACAACCAACCCCTTAACTATAACCCAAGCTTGGGCATCTACCAACAAGGCACTGCCCTAGGTTTTTACAGCAAAGCGGAAAGCAAACAACACTATACCAATTTAGAACCCCGCTTTACCCTTGCCTACCGCCAAGAACGAAGCGCGTGGAAAGCGAGCTATCAGCGTGTTAACCAATATTTACACCTTATATCCAACACCACCTCCCCCACACCCCTAGACGTGTGGACACCCAGTGGGCGTTACCTCAAACCCCAACAGTCCGACCAATGGGCGTTGGGATATGTAACGGAAAGAGAAAACGGCAATTCAGTCGAAGCCGAAGTGTTCTACAAACACACCGACAACAGGTATGACTATATAGACGGTGCAGAATTGGTTGCCAATGAAGCCTTAGAGCAAATACTACTCCCCGGTACCGCAAGAGCCTACGGCCTGGAACTCTTGTTTAAAAAAACACAAGGAAAAGTCACGGGAATGGCGGGCTATACCTGGTCGCGGGCTGAACAAAAAACGCCTGGGCAGCACCCCAACGAGCCCGGCATCAACCAAGGAGAGTGGTACCGATCGGCCTATGACAAAACCCACGACCTGAGCTTAAACCTAAGCTATAATCACAGTAAAAAATGGAAGTGGGATGCCAATGCGATACTGCAAACGGGGCAGCCCATTACCTATCCACTGGGGCAATATGAATTTATGGGAACCCGTGTGCCGAGCTTTGGACAACGCAACGGTCAGCGATTGCCCACCTACCACCGCATAGACATTGCCGCAACACTGACCCCAGCAAAACAACAAGATAAAAAAATAAAAGGCAGCTGGGTGTTTGGCATCTACAATATCTATAACCGTAGAAATGCCGCTACCGTCAGCTTTAAAAAAGATCCCGAAACAGGAAAAAACCAAGCCTATAAGCTCTCCATTTTCGGCATCATTCCTTCTGTAACCTATAACATACGCTTCTGATGAAAAAAATAATATGTGTATTGGGATTGTTAATCATGGGCTGTGAAGACCCCATAGACGTGAAGCTGCCAGCAGCAGAAAACAAATTGGTGATAGACGCCATGCTGTGGCGCAACCTCGGTGAAACCTCAGGAACACTAGAAGTAATTCTATCCCGAACAACCGACTACTACGACGAGGAAGTGCCCTTAGTGTCCAATGCAACGGTCTCGCTCCAAACACCCAATGCATTGGTATCAGCGCAAGAAGATGCGCCAGGACATTACTATGTGTATGATGTGGACATAAACGAAAACGACAGCTTTACGCTCCGCCTAACGGTTGATAACGCCACCTACTCCGCCAGCGCATCGTTGGTGCTGTCAACCCCACTTGACCGTGTGGTGCAAGGCGAAAACACCCTTATTTCTGGCGACCAAGTTGAAGCCATCGTAACGCTTACCGACAGACCCGAAGAAGGCAACTACTACCTTATGGATTTTGGTTACAACAACCTGTTTGTTACACGAGATGCGTTTTATAACGGCAATCAAATTAGTTTTTCATTTTTCTACGACAAATATTTTCCGAAAAACACCCCAACACCCATTTACCTCATGGGCGTAGACAAGGATTTTTATACCTATATGCAAATCTTGATATCCCACGCCGGACAAGACGGTGGCGGCCCCTTTGCAACGGCCAAGTCCACCCTACGAGGTAACATCCAAAACACCACCAACAGCAATGCCTTTCCGCTGGGCTATTTTAGAGTGGTGGAACGAGATAGTGTTATCTTTACGGCCGTAGCAGAATAAACATGAATAAAAGAAACCTCTTTCGCGGTCTTCGTGCTATGGCATACGCTGTGGTACTGGCATTTATTGGCCCTACCGTGCTGACTTCTGCCTTTAAAAACCAAGAACACGCCATGTATATTCCCGTTTTGGGCGTTGCCATACTGCTGTGTGCCGCTTCTATTGCCCTCGGTTTTTGGGGCATCCGACTGATGGTCAAAGGGCTTTTTGGCGAAGAATAAGCCCCTAGACAACCAAAAATAGATTAAGCCATAAAAAGTGCTTGACCTCTCCCACAATCCGCTTATCTTTGCTGTTCCATGAGTACAACAATTGACATTCGTTTGCCCGACGGGGCCATTAAGCAAATGCCCAACGGCAGTACACCCGTTGAGGTAGCGCAATCCATAAGCGAGGGCCTTGCCCGTGCGGTGATCTCTGCGTCCTATAACGGAACCACCATAGAAGCTACTACCCCGCTTCAAGAAAATGGTGAGCTGGTATTGTATACCTGGAATAATGACGAAGGCAAAAAAGCCTTTTGGCACTCCAGTGCACACCTCTTGGCGCAAGCGCTAGAACAAATGTACCCCGGCATCAAACTCACCATAGGCCCTGCCATTGACAGCGGTTTCTATTACGACATCGATCCTGGTGAACACAGCATTTCAGAAAAAGACCTGCCCGCCATTGAAAAACGCATGATTGAACTCGCAAGAGGAAAACACGCCTTTTCCCAGCGCTCGGTTGCAAAAGCCGAAGCCCTTTCGTTTTATAAAACAGCCGGAAACGAATACAAAACTGAGCTCATTGAAGCCTTAGACGATGGTACCATCACCTTTTGCGATCACGACGATTTTACCGATCTCTGTCGCGGTGGACATATTCCAAATACCGGTATCATCAAAGCCGTAAAACTCACCAATATCGCCGGTGCCTACTGGCGTGGTGACGAACAAAACAAACAGCTTACCCGTATCTACGGGGTGTCTTTTCCAAAGCAAAAACTGCTGACAGAACACCTCGAACTGCTGGAAGAAGCAAAGAAACGCGACCACCGCAAGCTGGGCGCTGAACTCGGCCTGTTTACCTTCTCCAAGAAAGTAGGACAGGGCCTGCCGCTTTGGCTGCCCAAAGGGGCAGCACTGCGCGAAAGACTCGAGCAGTTTTTGCGCAAAGCGCAAACCAAAGCGGGCTATGAACAAGTCGTAACGCCACACATTGGGCAAAAAGAATTGTATGTGACATCGGGTCACTATGAAAAATATGGCGCCGATAGTTTTCAGCCCATAAACACCCCTGCAGAAGGAGAAGAATTTTTGCTTAAACCCATGAATTGCCCACACCACTGCGAAATTTACAACGCCTCGCCTTGGAGCTACCGCGACCTGCCCATTAGACTTGCCGAATTTGGTACGGTTTACCGCTACGAGCAAAGTGGCGAGTTGCACGGACTTACAAGGGTACGTGGTTTTACGCAAGACGATGCGCATATTTTCTGTACACCAGAACAACTCAACGATGAGTTTATGGGTGTTATTGATTTGGTACTCTACGTATTTAATGCCCTAGGCTTTAGCGATTTTAAGACCCAAGTATCGGTACGTGATCCCGAAAAACCTGAGAAGTACATCGGCGACACTAAACTGTGGGAAAAGGCGGAGCAAGCCATTATTGATGCAGCAGACCAAAAGGGATTGGACTATGTAGTGGAAACGGGAGAGGCCGCTTTTTACGGACCCAAGCTCGACTTTATGGTAAAAGATGCCTTGGGCAGAAGCTGGCAGCTGGGCACCATACAGGTAGACTACAACTTACCCGAGCGTTTTGACCTAAACTACAAAGGCAACGACAATGAATTGCACCGCCCGGTGATGATACATCGTGCGCCCTTTGGCAGTATGGAGCGATTTGTGGCCATTTTAATCGAACATACAGGTGGAAACTTCCCCTTATGGCTCAACCCAACACAGGTGCAGTTACTCTGTGTTAGTGAAAAGCATGAAAAATACACGAAAAAAGTTTCAGAATTCTTAGAAAATAACGAAATTCGCGCCCTCGTGGATGATAGAAGTGAGACTATTGGTAAAAAAATCCGCGAAGCTGAAATGAGCAAGGTGCCCTTTATGGCCATCATAGGCGAAAAAGAAGCTGCGCAAGAAACGGTCTCCATTAGAGCCCACGGAGGAAACGACCTAGGGAGTATGTCCTTAGCATCATTTGCAGATTTGATCAGACGTCAAGCTGCAGATGAAATAAAATCATTTTAAGTCAATTAATTAAATTCGTTTGTTATAGCGATACGTAGAAGAAGAAGCAGGGGACCTGCTCGGATTATAAAGGAGGACAAGCACCGCATCAATGAAAAGATACGGGCTACCGAAGTACGTTTGGTTGGCGACAACGTAGCGATGGGTGTTTACCCGTTGCAAAAGGCCTTACAGAAGGCAAACGATTTGGAGTTGGATTTGGTTGAGATTTCACCCAACGCTGCTCCCCCGGTGTGTAAGATCATCGACTATAAAAAGTTCCTTTACGAGCAGAAAAAGCGCGAAAAGGCAATGAAGGCAAACGCCTCGAAAGTGGTGTTAAAAGAAATTCGGTTTGGGCCACAAACCGACGAGCACGATTACGAGTTTAAGAAAAAACACGCAATCAAGTTCTTAGAAGAAGGTTCAAAGCTTAAGGCATTTGTATTTTTTAAAGGACGCTCAATCGTTTTTAAAGAACAAGGCCATATCCTGTTGCTTAGATTAGCGCAAGATTTGGAAGCCTATGGCAAAGTAGAACAGTTGCCTAAATTAGAAGGAAAACGGATGATCATGTTGTTGAATCCGAAAAAATAAAAGGAAGTAGTTATGCCTAAAATGAAAACAAAATCGAGTGCTAAGAAACGCTTTAAGCTTACAGGCACAGGTAAGATCAAACGCAAACACGCGTTCAAGAGTCACATTTTGACTAAAAAATCTAAGAAGCGTAAGCTCAAGCTAACTCACAGTGGGTTGGTGCATGAAAGCGACGCCGATAACATCAAGGAACAACTTCGTTTAAAATAACAATAACCTGAAGTCGGCTTTAAAAGTGAGATTCTCCGCCTGCTTCACCAATACTACATTATGCCAAGATCAGTAAATGCTGTTGCATCACGCGCTAGAAGAAAGAAAATTTTAAAACAAGCCAGAGGTTACTTTGGTCGTAGAAAAAACGTTTGGACCGTTGCCAAAAACGCTGTTGATAAAGCGATGCTTTATGCATATCGCGATCGCAGAAACAAAAAACGCAGCTTCCGTGCCTTGTGGATCACACGTATTAACGCGGGTGCTAGATTACACGGCATGTCCTATTCACAATTTATGGGTAAGGTAAGTGCAAACAACATTGCATTGAACCGGAAGGTATTGGCCGACTTGGCCATGAACCACCCAGATGCTTTTAAGGCAGTTGTCGATAAAGTAAAATAAGCTATTAGCTAGAACGGCATATCATCGTCGTCCGTTCCAAACGCTTCGTCTGGACTGGTACGCGGTGCTTCAAAGGGTTCATCCCCTGCATTTATTTTGGATTGAAACTCAACCGGAGCGTCAAACTGATCCAAGTTGTCAAACTTACCGAGGTTTCCAATAAACTTAAGGCGTATGCTGTCCAACCCACCGTTACGGTGTTTTGCGACGATAAATTCGGCCTGTCCTGCCGCAGGTGAACGCTCTTCATCGTCCCATTCGTCAATCTTATAGTACTCAGGTCTGTAGATAAAGGTTACCAAATCGGCATCTTGCTCGATGGCACCAGATTCACGCAAGTCAGAAATTTGTGGGCGCTTGCTGCCCCCTCGTGTTTCTACCGCACGTGACAACTGTGATAGCGCAATAACGGGTATCTCCAATTCCTTAGCGAGTGCCTTTAAGTTTCGCGAAATGGTCGAGATTTCTTGTTCTCGGTTACCAGCCTTGCTGCTTCCACCAGGCGTCATCAACTGCAAGTAATCTATCATGATTAGGCGAATGCCGTATTGCGAAGACAGACGTCGGGCTTTGGCGCGAAGGTCAAAGATGGACAACGAAGGCGTATCGTCAATATAGAGCGGTGCTTTTTCCAAGTCAGAAACCTTCACATTGAGCTGTTTCCACTCGTGGTCTTCCATTTTTCCGGTTCGAAGCTTTTCTGAACTAAGTCCTGTTTCAGATGAAATAAGACGGGTAATCAATTGTACCGAAGACATTTCCAGAGAGAAAAAAGCAACGGGAATATTTTGGTCCACAGCAATGTTTCGCGCCATGGATAGTGTAAAGGCCGTTTTACCCATACCCGGACGGGCAGCAACAATGATCAAATCACTGTTTTGCCAGCCAGAAGTCAGTTTGTCTACGGCGTGGAAGCCCGAAGGCACACCACTCATCCCCTCTTGATTGGCAATCTCTTCAATTTTTTTCTTGGCTTGGATAACCAAACTTTGCGCACTCACCGTAGAAGTCTTTAGGTTCCCCTGACTGACGTCATAGAGTTTGGCCTCTGCCTTGTCGAGCATGTCAAAAACGTCTTTGGTTTCGTCATAAGCCTCCTCGATAATTTCACTTGAAATTTTAATGAGGCTGCGCTGAATGAATTTTTGAAGGATGATACGCGCATGGTACTCAATATGCGCAGAAGAAGACACCTTTTTAGAAAGCTGAATGAGGTAAAAGTCCCCTCCAACTTGATTTAGCTTTTGGTCTTTTTTTAATTGAGCCGATACGGTCAAAAGGTCAATGGGCTCTGAATTCTCAAAAAGCTTGACCATTGCGGAAAAAATATGCTGATGTGCCTCGCGGTAAAAGGCATCGGGCTGTAGAATATCGATGACCTCATCAACCCCTTTTTTATCAATCATCATGGCGCCAAGCACGACTTCTTCGAAGTCAATAACCTGTGGTGGCAGCTTTCCACGTTCCATTGGCACAACCGTGGACGGCGACACTATAGACGGCATGGGGTTCTTTTTTTCCATGTCACTAAACTACACAAATGGCGGTAGATATTTTTAGAAAAAGTGAAAAACTAACGAACAACGGCCTAGTTGATAACCCGCCTCAAATTGTTTAAAAGCCAAACATTATTCCTCGTAAACGCCCATGGCAAAAAACTTGTCCATGCGTTCTTGTACGAGTACGTCGGTTGGGAGTTCTTGCAATTCCTTGTAGGTTTTGCAAATGGTTTTGCGAACCGTTTCAAACATGGCCTCACGATTGGCATGCGCGCCTCCAAGGGGTTCCTTGATAATGGCATCGATGAGCTTTTGGCGTTTCATGTCTTTGGCCGTAAGCTTTAGTGCTTCAGCCGCTTGCTCCTTGTATTCCCAGCTGCGCCATAAAATGGACGAACAGGATTCTGGAGAAATAACAGAGTACCATGTGTTTTCTAGCATAAATATACGGTCACCCACACCTATGCCTAATGCGCCACCAGAAGCGCCTTCGCCAATAACCATCACTATAATAGGTGTCTTGAGGCGAGACATTTCCAATATGTTGCGTGCAATGGCTTCGCCCTGTCCGCGCTCCTCAGCTTCCAAGCCGGGGTATGCGCCAGGCGTATCGACAAGACAAACAACAGGAACATTAAATTTTTCGGCAGATTTCATCAGACGTAGCGCCTTTCGGTAGCCTTCGGGATTTGCCATACCAAAGTTGCGGTACTGACGTGTTTTGGTGTTGTATCCCTTCTGTTGTCCAATAAACATAAAGCTTTGATCCCCAATCTTACCCAAACCACCGATCATGGCTTTGTCGTCTTTAACCGTTCTATCGCCGTGCAGCTCTAAAAAACTACCCTGCGTAAGGGCGTTGATATAGTCAAGGGTATAAGGTCTTGAAGGGTGTCTTGAAACCTGAACACGCTGCCAAGGGGTTAGGTTGGTGTAAATCTCTTTTTTGAGCTCAGCCAGACGGTCCCCGATGTTTTTACAGGCCTCGGTAACGTCTACTTCGCTGTCGTTACCAATGACTTGACATTTGAGCAATTGGTCTTCTAATTCCTTTATGGGTTCTTCAAAGTCTAAATACTCCATGTTGTAATCTTAGTGCAAAACAAATATACTTATTTTGGGTTCCGAGCAAGGGGAAGAACCGTTTTTTTTGTTTTTCTTAATTTATAAATGCCGTTGGCCAAAACAGCAATAAGTATACAAACCAATCCGATGTAAAAGCCCGTATGCATCACTTCTTTTTCTCCAAAAATGGCATAAGCCAAGGTAATCCCGTAAACAGGTTCCATATTGATACCGAGCATGATAGAATAGGGCGTGAGGTGGCGCATCACGACAATAGAGACAACAAAAGCATAGGACGTACAAACAAATGCCAAAATCGATAGCCACAACAAATCCTGCTTCGAAATAGCAAAGAATTCAGCAGTAAAAGAACCTTGAAAAGCCAATACCAAAGTGACCACTAGGGCACCCACTAAAAGTTCGTAAAAAGACAATACATAAGGATCGGTTTTGGCAACATATTTACCGTTGAGCAGCGTAAACAATACGGCCAAAACAGTTGATATGCCTGCATAAAGAAAGCCCTTTAAATGTGTGGTTCCTGTGCCGAGGACCAATACCAAACCAAGAATCACCAAGAGTCCAAAAAACACCTCGTAGCCAATCACTTTTCGCTTGTAGAAAATAGGCTCAAGCAAGGAAGTCAAAAAAGCACCCGAAGAAAGCACCGATAAGGTTACGGAAACGTTCGAAACCTTGACAGACCCAAAGAACGTAATCCAGTGAAATGCAATAAGCACCCCGCTTGCAACAGCCACCCAAGCAATGGTTTTGCTTACACGAAAATTGTGCTTGCGCAACCAAAGCACCAAGCCCAAACCTATGGTTGCCAGTGTCATGCGGTACCACACCAAGGGAATGGCCGAGACGCTAATCAAAGCACCCAAAACGGCTGTGAAGCCAAAAATGATCACGATAAAGTGAAAGTGAAGGGTGCTGAACAGCTTATCTCTTTGCATGGCGCAATAAATATATAGAGAGTACAGCAAATAAGGCATTGGGAATCCATGCGGCTAGCCAAGGCGTGAAGTTTGATTTCTCAACCATGACTTCAAATATTTTATCAAAAAAGATATAGAGGAAAGCCAGTATGATGCCCATGGCTAAGTTAATTCCCATACCGCCACGCTTTTTAAATGACGCTACCGCCACTGCAATCAGCGTTAGGATAAAGGCAGAAATGGGAAGCGACCAGCGCTTGTGGCGCACCAACAGGTGGCTGTTGATTAGCGGACTTCCGTTTTCACGCTCTTGCTCAATGTATTTGTTTAGCTCAAATAAATTGAGTGTGTGAGCTTTGTAAGTAACAGGTGCCATGGCGTTTAAATCCAATGCGAGCAGCGTATCAAGACGTGCCTCTTTTCGAATAACCTCCTGATCGTCTGTAATGGTGCGTTGAAAAAATTGTGACAGCCGGTGAATGCTGTCTTTTTCTACCCATCGGATGTTTTGGGCTTTTATCTTATACACCAATTGATTGTCTTCAAAATGCTCCCAAGTAAAATTATACCCCACCTGTCGGTTTGCGTTATAATTGCTGACGTATATAAAATCGTTATCGCCTATTTGCTTGTAAATATTGTCTGTCAACATCACCTTTCTGCCTTTACTGATGTATTCGTACTTAAAGCTGTTGTAGCTTTCACTGGCATTGGGCACCCAAAACATACTGGCACCAAAGGCCAGTACGGCAATGATGGATGCGGAAATAAGAAAAGGACGCAAGTATCTGTAAAAAGAAATTCCAGAACTTAACACAGCAATTACTTCCGTGTTACTTGCCAATTTTGAAGTGAACCATATCACCGACAAAAACAAGAATATGGGAAATAGCTGGTAACCAAATACCCAAACAAAATCGTAATAATGAGCTAAAATCTCAGTAGTTGAGAGTTCGTGTTGTTTAAACTTATCAATTTTTTGAGAGAGATCAACCAGTACACTTATCGGAATAAACAACACCAACATGACTGTAAAAGTGCTGATGTATTTCTTGATGATATATAGGTCTAACAACTTCATATTACAAGCGCTTATCCATTTGACGTACCATGGTGTTTTTCCAAGACGCAAAATCTCCAGCTAAAATATGCTTTCTAGCTTGGCGTACCAACCACAAATAGAAGGAGAGGTTATGCAAGGTGGCGATTTGCTTGCCCAACAACTCATTTGCAGCAAACAAATGACGCAAATAAGCTTTGCTGTATGCGGAGTCAACAAAACTACTACCATTGGGATCGATGGGAGAGAAATCGTTTTCCCATTTTTTATTTTTAATGTTGATGCTGCCTTCTGAAGTAAACAACATCCCGTTACGCGCATTTCTTGAGGGCATAACACAATCAAACATATCTACACCCAAGGCGATGTTCTCCAAAATATTAATCGGTGTGCCAACACCCATCAAATAACGCGGCTTGTCTTCGGGCAAGACGGCACAAACCGCATCAGCCATGGCATACATTTCCTCGGCGGGTTCCCCTACCGACAAGCCGCCAATAGCATTCCCTGGTGCGTTGGTGCTTGCGATAAATTCGGCCGACTGCACCCGTAAATCGGTATACACACTTCCTTGCACGATTGGAAAAAGCGTTTGGTTGTATCCGTATTTGGGTGTTGTTTTTTCAAAGTGCTCTTGACAGCGAATAAGCCAACGATGCGTGAGGTGCATGGAGTTTTTGGCATAATCATAGGGACATGGATATGGCGTACATTCGTCAAAAGCCATAATGATATCCGCACCGATACTTCTTTGAATATCCATGGCCCTTTCTGGACTAAAAAAATGTTTGGAGCCGTCGATATGCGATTTAAAGGTCACGCCTTCCTCGGTAATTTTGCGGTTGTCTACTAAAGAGTATACTTGATATCCACCGCTGTCTGTTAATATGGGGCGTTCCCAATTCATAAACTTATGAATACCGCCTGCCTGTTCTAAAATGGGCATGGAAGGCCTTAGGTATAAATGATAGGTGTTGGCCAAGATGATATCGGGGTTGATGTCTGCTGCCAAATCGCGTTGATGTACTCCCTTTACGGTAGCTGCCGTTCCCACAGGCATAAAAATAGGGGTCTCTATTTTTCCGTGGTCGGTAGTGAGCTCGCCTGCCCTAGCTTTTGAAGCGGTATCGGTATGTAGTAATGAAAATTTCACCTGTCAAATATACACAACACAAGGCTGTATGTAAGTTATTAATAACTGTTCATTTTTTTAGTATAAATAATTACAAAATAATGGTGTTAGCTGGAAGTGAAGTTTTATTTTTGAGAAAATTTATTTTTTATGGCATCCATTGAATCTATAGAACAGTTTTTACCACAGGTGCGCCGTGATATCTTGCGTATGGTACACCAAGTAAATTCGGGTCATCCCGGAGGGTCGTTGGGCTGTGCTGAATTTTTCGTTGCACTCTACCAACATGTTATGGACTACTCGACCGACTTTAGCATGGACGGTAAAAACGAAGACCTCTTCTTTTTGTCAAACGGGCACATCTCACCTGTTTTTTACAGTGTTTTGGCACGTAGCGGCTTTTTTCCCGTTTCAGAACTTGCCACTTTTAGAAAATTAAATTCCCGCTTACAAGGACATCCCACTACGCATGAGGGGCTTCCGGGTGTTCGTATTGCTTCTGGTTCGCTTGGACAGGGCATGTCCGTTGCCATAGGCGCTGCTGAAACAAAAAAACTCAACAATGACAAGCATTTGGTCTATAGCCTACACGGCGATGGTGAGCTTCAAGAAGGACAAAACTGGGAAGCCATCATGTATGCAGCTGGCAAGGGAATAGACAACCTTATTTCGACCATTGACTACAACAAACAGCAAATTGACGGAAGCACAGATGACGTTTTGCCACTTGGCGACGTTGGTGCCAAACTAGAAGCTTTTGGTTGGATCGTAATCAATGTGGAAAAAGGCAATGATGTTCCAGCTATTTTAGCAGGATTTGAAGCAGCCAAAGCAGCCTCGGGCAAGCAAAAGCCTGTGGCTATTTTACTACACACGGTAATGGGCAACGGTGTTGACTTTATGATGCATACACACGCATGGCACGGCAAAGCACCAAACGACGAACAACTGGCCATAGGACTGGCGCAAAACGAAGAAACTTTAGGAGATTATTAAGATGGGATTGAAAGAATATACGTTTACAGATAAAATTGATACACGCTCTGGATTTGGGGTTGGTTTGGCAGAAATCGGCGATCAAAACGAAAATGTCGTGGCTTTGTGCGCAGACCTCACAGGCTCGCTAAAGATGAACGCTTTTAAAGACGCACACCCAGAACGTTTTTTCCAAATAGGTATTGCAGAAGCCAATATGATGGGTATTGCAGCAGGCATGACCATTGGAGGTAAAATTCCGTTTACAGGAACCTTTGCTAACTTCTCAACAGGTCGTGTATACGATCAAATCCGTCAATCGATTGCCTATTCACACAAGAATGTAAAAATATGTGCTTCGCACGCTGGTATCACACTAGGCGAAGATGGCGCAACACACCAAATTCTAGAAGACTTGGGATTGATGAAAATGCTTCCGGGCATGACCGTAATCAATACTTGTGACTTTGAGCAAACGCGAAAAGCAACACATGCAATAGCAGCACACAACGGTCCTGTTTATTTGCGCTTTGGACGTCCTGCGGTTCCTAATTTCACTAGCGATTTGCCTTTTGAAATCGGAAAGGGAATACTACTTCAAGAAGGTACTGATGTGACACTAGTGGCCACGGGTCACCTTGTATGGGAAGCTTTAGAAGCAGCAAAAAGCCTACATGAACAAGGCATCAGCGCTGAGGTAATCAACATACATACCATCAAACCTTTGGACGATGCCCTTATTTTGCAATCGGCTAAAAAAACAGGTGCAGTGGTAAGTTGTGAAGAGCATAACTACTTGGGTGGACTCGGAGAAAGTGTTGCCCGTGTATTGGCGGAGCAGCATCCTACCCCACAAGCTTTTGTTGCCACACAAGATACTTTTGGCGAATCAGGAACGCCTGCGCAACTAATGGAGAAATACGGCTTAAACGCTGCATCTATCGTAAAGAAAGCGAAAGAAGTTTTGGCTAAGAAAGCCTAGTCTTTATCTAAATAATCTGGCGTACCGTCATTATCCGTATCATCGGCTATGCCGTCGTTATTCGCGTCATACTCAGTGCGCGTTAGTATGCCGTCATTGTCATCATCATCGTCACGGAAATTGGGAAGACCATCGCTATCCGTATCGTCATCAAAATAATTGTCGCCGTCTAAGTCTTCAAGGTGCGTAGGGACGCTATCGCCATCGTGATCTGTGGTTTTGTAGGTGTACATGTCCACAGCAAAAATAAGTGGCGAGTAAGCCTGAACACTTCTTGAGTCGTTGTAATACCCCAAAGCAGAGGGCATAAAAATAGCAGCGGAGCCAAATCCATCAAAGGCATAAGTACCATCCGAATTAATGGTAGGTGCTGCCGCACTTTTAATGTATGGCATAAGGGCGCTAAAACCTTTTACCAGAGAAAGTGATTCAAACCAAACGGGACTGGTTCTTTCGTCAAATCTAATTAGATTGAGGTACATACCCTTGTATGTGACAAAAATACTATCAGCAGCAGTTGGTGCAGTTCCCACACCCTCGCGCATTTTTAGCACATAGGCGGTGTGATCAAAGTAAACACCATCATTGTCTTTAACTTTCAAATTGATTGTTTCTACTTGGTCAATCAAAGGTGTTTTGTTGGCAAAATCTCCTTCAATAATCTTGATGTCAAATGTTACTTGCTCGTTACTTGCAGCAGTTGCATATTCTTCATAGTTGTAAAAGCGTGTTTGTAAAAAATTAAGTAAAGAATCGTTATCCACTGCGCGTTGAGCTTCGTAATCACGAGGTGGCTCTGCAAAACCACGCTGCTGTTCTTCACAGGCAGTCGCAAATACAAGTAGGCATACAATTCCAAAAAAAGGTTTTAGTATTTTCATCAATAAGATTTAAGGCGCAAGATACAATTTTAGTGTATTATTGCGAAGCAATATTATAAACATGCGAATAGATAAATATCTGTGGGCAGTCCGTTATTACAAGTCAAGAAATGAAGCCAGCACGGCCTGTAGAAAGGGCTATGTGCAGCTTGGTGGTCAAAACGCCAAACCCTCAAGGGAGGTTTATGTATCAGATAAAATTAGTGTTCGGCGGCAACAACTCACTATTGAAATTTATGTTTTAGACATTCCCAAGAGTCGTGTTGGCGCAAAACTCGTACCTCAATATTGCAAAGACATCACCCCACAAGAGGCATTGGATCTTAAGGATGCTGCAGATGAAAATCAACGCTTGTCGAGAGTCAAAGGCGCTGGCAGGCCGAGCAAAAAAGACCGCAGAGACCTCGAGGACTTTTTGGATGATGATGCCTAAGGTATATTGTGTATTTTTGTGCTATGAGTGAAATCATTTTGACATCGGAACAAATTGAGCACAAGCTGGAACGTATCGCTTATCAGATTCTTGAGGCCAATGGCGAGAACCAAACCATCATTATTGCGGGTATCGTTGCCAATGGTTACGCGGTAGCTGAACGCATTGTACACCACCTAAAAGCCAATTCTTCAAAAGAAATTTTAAGTTGTGAGATCAAAATAGATAAAAAAAATCCGCGCAATCCCATACAGACCACACTTGCTGCAAAAGACTTTACAGACAAGTCAGTTGTGTTAGTCGATGACGTGCTTCACACGGGCACAACCTTAATATATGCCGTTAGGCATTTTTTAAGCGTGCCGCTTAAGCAGTGCAAAACAGCTGTATTGCTTGACAGAAACCACAAAAAATTTCCCATTAAAGCCGACTTTAAAGGATTGTCGCTGTCTACGTCAATAAACGAGAATGTGGCTGTTCTGGTGAAACCCGACGGCTTTACTGCCGTACTAGATTAATTTTCCAACTTCCGCCACTACCGTTTCAATCGATTTATTGTCTACTGAAATAATGTGATTGGCTTGCCTGTAAAAGGGTTGACGTTCAAATAAATGCTTGGCAATAAACGATTGCAGCGCTTCCTCCGTCTCGGCGTGTGCAATTAAGGGGCGTCCCTTTTTTTCAGGAAAAAGGCGTTGCGCTAACGTCTTATGTGATGCATTAAGGTAAAAAACATGCGGAGTAGTAGCCGCAACAAGTGCCATGTTATCGTAGTAACAAGGAGCGCCACCGCCCAAAGAAATTACCTTGTTGGCAGCATTTCCAAGTATTTTTTTAAGTGTTTGGTGTTCCAATTCTCTAAAAGCTTTGGCACCCTTTTCAACGAACAATTCAGGTATAGAAGCAGCTGCATCATTGGCAATGACATCGTCAAGGTCTTCAAATAAAAGCTTATGTGTCTGTGCAAGCATACGACCTACCGTAGACTTGCCGCTGCCCATATATCCTATTAATATGATTGCGTTAGGGTTAGAAAAAGAAGTTGCCATATTTTAAAGTATTGCAGGTTGCAAATTTAGGGTAATTTAAACTTTGAATAATCGTCAAAATGCGCCTATATTTGCACCTTCAAATTTTGACTTGGTAGCTCAGCTGGTAGAGCATCTCCCTTTTAAGGAGAGGGTCCTGGGTTCGAACCCCAGCCAAGTCACAACAATAGACTTGGTAGCTCAGCTGGTAGAGCATCTCCCTTTTAAGGAGAGGGTCCTGGGTTCGAACCCCAGCCAAGTCACTTCCTCATTCAAAAGCGCACGTGGCGGAATTGGTAGACGCGCTAGGTTGAGGGCCTAGTGGGAGTTAAATCCCGTGGAGGTTCGATTCCTCTCGTGCGCACATTCCTTTATTTATTTTATTTTCAGTTCTTTATATCTTTTTTTTTTGTAATTTTGTTTAACAGTGTTTATAAAACATTAAACAAATGGATCGCGTTAAAAATAATTTTAGTATAAAAAACCTGGAGCACTTATCAGGGATTAAGGCACACACCATTCGTATATGGGAAAAGCGGTACAACCTATTTGAGCCCGAACGAACCAACACCAACATACGCCTCTATAATCTTGAAAACCTTCAGAAACTGCTGAACGTCACCCTTTTGTACAATAATGGCTATAAGATTTCTAAAATAGCATCTCTCAGCCCACAAGAAATAAATGAAAACGTTCACAAGCTTACCATAAACAAAAACGCAGACGATTGGTCTATAGGCTTGTTTAAACTAGCCATGATTAATTTCGATCAAAGGTTGTTTACTAAAACTTTTAACGATTTATTGGAGCAGTTTTCATTTAGTGAGATATTCAAAAACGTGTTTGTTCCATTAATGAACGAATTGGGCGTACTATGGCAAACAAATTCCATCAGTCCGTCACACGAACATTTTATTACGAGCTTGGTAAAGCAAAAAATTCACGCCATGTGTGAGGATTTGCAGCAGAAATCTACTCGCAGAACAGATCGAAGGTTTGTTTTATTCCTCCCGGATAATGAAATTCACGAGTTAGGGCTGTTGTATTTGCAATACGAAGTGCTTAACAATGGCTTTCAATGTGTGTTCTTAGGGCAGTCCGTTCCAATTGAAAGTTTGAGCAATCTAATCGACATAGGAGAACCCATAACGTTCATTTCCTACTTCACTATTGAGCCTGCCCAAGATAAAATTGAGTCATATTTAAATACTTTTAATTCAGAAATCATTGAAAATATTGATAGTGAATTATGGATTTTAGGCTATCAAGTTCAATTCATGTCAGATGAAATGCCTGATAAAATGCGTAAATTCAGTTCTATTGATGATGTGATTTATGCGTTGAATGTTGTTTAGTAAATACTGAACATTTTATGCCCTTAGGGTAAATTGACACGATAAATACTTTATATTTACAAGCATCAAGGCAAAAATATGAAAGCGCTATTCGATCAAGTTTCTCGCCAGAGCAGTAAACTCGTTACTGAATCTTACAGTACGTCCTTTTCACTTGCAACCCGCATACTCTCAAGCGAAATCCGTCAAGACATTTACAACATTTATGGTTTTGTTCGTTTCGCCGATGAAATTGTGGATTCCTTTCACGACTACAATAAAGCGGAATTATTTTCTCGCTTTGAGCGATCGTTAGAAGAAGCATTGACAGAAAGAATTAGCCTAAACCCCATTTTAAACAGCTTTCAAGAAACGGTACACCGCTACAACATTGACCGTGAATACATAAATGCATTTATGCAAAGTATGCATTGGGATTTATCGAAGAAAACATATTTGAGTGACGAAGAATATAAAGCTTATATATACGGCTCTGCAGATGTAGTAGGCCTGATGTGCCTAAAAGTTTTTGTCAAAGGAGACGATGTCCTATTCGAATCTTTAAAAGGTGCTGCCATGCGTTTGGGTTCGGCCTTCCAAAAAGTTAATTTCCTAAGAGACCTAAAAGCAGATCACGAACATCTCGAACGCTCCTATTTTCCTAATGTTGACATGAATGCCTTCGATGAAGATTCAAAACAGGCTATAATCAACGAAATTGAAGCTGACTTTAGTGCTGGATTGAAGGGCATTTTTCAATTGCCAGATGATGCTAAATTTGGTGTTTATACGGCATATAAATATTATTTACGCCTGCTCAAAAAACTTAAAAAAACGCCTTCAACACAAATAAAATCCAAGCGAATTCGCGTACCGAATTATCAAAAAGCAGATGTGTTGGCGCGTTCATTTATTCGTTATCAATTTAATTTACTATAAGTTAAGACCATGTCCCTGATTGCTCAAATTGGTGTATTTTTTCTAACGTTTTTTATCATGGAGTTTATGGCGTGGTTTAGCCATAAATACGTCATGCATGGCTTTTTGTGGTCGCTTCACAAAGACCACCACCACAAAGACCACAACTCTTGGTTTGAACGCAATGACTTGTTTTTTATCTTCTATGCAGTTGTAAGCATGGGGTGTGTCATATTATGGGGAGAATATGGTTTCACTTCAGGACTAGCCATCGGCATAGGCATCTTTGCTTATGGATTGGCGTACTTTATGGTGCACGACATTTTTATTCATCAGCGATTTAAAATCTGGCGTAATGCCAACAACCGCTATGCGCGAGGCGTAAGACGCGCGCACAAAATCCACCACAAACACCTTGGTAAAGCAAAAGGAGAATGTTTTGGTATGTTGTGGGTTCCCTTAAAGTATTTTAAATAGCAAGCGTTGCCATCTTGATGGCAGCAACAGCAGCTTCTGCACCCTTATTCCCTAGCTTTCCACCACTTCTGGCTTGTGCTTGTGACAAGGTATCGTCGGTAAGTACTCCGAAAATAACGGGAGATTTGCCTTGAAGATTAAGGTCTTTAATTCCTGTAGCCACGGCTTCACACACATAATCGAAATGAGCTGTTTCCCCTCTGATTACACTACCGAGTGCAATAACAGCGTCGTAACCCGCATTCACAGCTGCTTTGCATCCATAAACCAATTCGAAACTACCCGGAACGTCTATGCGCTGAATATCAGAACAAGCCTTTTGCTCAAGCACAGCATGGGCGCCTTGATATAAATTTTCAGTTATTTCAGTATTCCATTCAGAAACAACAATGGCAATTCGAAGGGCGGCTGCGCTAGGCACCGCATCCAAATTCAAAGGACCGTGTTGTGCCGTCGCCATACTAGTTTTGGGCTTGGGCTAACAGAACCTCAACATGTGTTGCCTGAGGGGTTGCTGCATAGTCTGCAGCTAAGGCTTCTAGCATTGATGTGGCATCAGACTTGGCATCTAAACGTAAGGCTACCTGAGCACCTTTAAGTAAAAAACGAGGTGTTGTCAAATCGTTATCCGCATAATTAGCTGCCTTTTTGTAGTAACCTAAAGCATCTTCAAGCTGGTTTAGCTCGGTGAATGCATCTGCGATTCCGCCAAGCGCAAGTGCGCCCAACACAGGATCGTTAGCAGAAAAATCTTCCAAATAATCAATGGCCAAATCATATTCCCCGCGTTGCAAATATATCATGCCAGCGTTGTAAGTGGCAATTTCAGCAGCCGCAGCACCACCATAGCTGTTGATGATTTCAATAAATCCAGGGTTTAGGCCGTCACCTTCGAGGGCGAGTACAAACAAAGAATCTTGCAAGGTTGGATCTTCCAAAGCTTCATTAAAGTGGGCTTGCGCCTGTGCCATAAGGTTGGTAGACTCCTCTTGCATGGGCTTGGCCACATAGTTTTCATAACCCAAATAAGCGAATACTCCAACGACCACGAGGCCAATAAAGGATAGGATATAGTTCTGATTTCGAGAGACCCAGGCCTCTGCACGACCTGCAGAAGTGTCAAGCGTTGAAAATACTTCAGCCGTTACACTGTCTTGCTCTGGTGCTTGTTGTTGGGGCATTTTTGGTTTACCTCCGCGTTTTTTGTACGTAGCCATTATAACATATTATGGTCGCAAAAATAAAATTTTTATTCCAATACACCTTGCCGCCAAAATGTTTATTTTGGATGCTTCTTAAATATATGTTGTTTTATGAGCAGTTTGCGTCTTAACGCCCTCGAGATCACCAACTATAAAAACGTGTCAAATGCAAGTTATACATTCGATGCGCCTATTCATTGTTTTGTTGGAAATAACGGAAAAGGAAAGACCAACACGCTAGATGCCATTTATCATTTGGCCATGGGACGTAGCTATTTTTCGGCTGTAAACGCCCACACGATACAACATGAGACCGACTTTATGCGAATTGAAGGCCACTTTGAGCGCGATGACCGCATGGAACGCATCGAATGTCTACTCAAACGCGAAGCCACCAAAGTATTTATTCGCAACGGCAAGAAATACAAAAAACTTTCAGAGCACATTGGCCTGCTCCCTACCGTAATGATTTCTCCCGCTGACGTAGACCTAATCAACGAAGGCAGCCAAACCAGAAGGAGCTTTATCGACCGCCTGATTGGACAGGCTGACAAAACCTATTTGCATCAGCTTATCCAGTATCAAAAAATACTACAACAGCGCAATGCCCTACTAAAACAAATGGGGCGTTATGGGCAGGGTGCAAATGAAACCTTAGAAATCTACAACGAGCAACTGGTGTCCCTCGGATCACCCATTCACCAAACTAGAGTCGAATACCTATCCTCCTTTGAACCTTTGTTTAAAAAGCGATATGCCGCCATAAGTGGTGTTGAAGAAAACGTAAGCGTATCGTATCAAAGTCAACTGTTGGAAGAAGATTTTGGGAGGCTACTCGAAAACGCAGCCACCCAAGACCGCATGGCACAATTCAGCACCGTGGGTGTTCACAAAGACGATTTGGTGTTTCAAATAGACGGTTATCCCATCAAGAAATTTGGCAGCCAAGGACAGCGCAAATCCCTTTTAATCGCACTAAAATTAGCGCAATTTGATATGCTAAAACAAATTACAACTGTGACACCCCTACTGCTTTTGGATGATATTTTTGACAAGCTAGACGAAGAGCGTGTTTCTAAAATCATCAGTCTGGTACACGAATCCGCTTTTGGCCAACTGTTTATTACCGATACCCATCCCGAACGAACAGAAGCAGTTATAAAAAAAACAGCACAAGCCTTCAAACTACATCACTTATGAGAATAGCATACCCCCTTTTATGTTTGCTTTTGATAAGCTGTACTGCCAATGTAAAACCGGCAGATCTAGATCAACTTAATGGCTATTGGCGTATTGACAAAGCGGTGTCGCCAAGCGGCGAAGAAAAACAATACAAGTCCACTGTTGACGTTGATTTTTTTGAGCTTGATGGTCAAAATGGGATTAGAAAAAAACTAAAACCCCTGTTCAACAAGCAGTTCAATAGCTCAAATGATTTTGTGCCGTTCCGTGTTGCTTTTTTGGAAAATGAATGCATTATTACTTACACCAAACAAAACCAAAGCTGGCAAGAAGAAATCACGGCATTAACAGCTGACAAGTTAAAACTAAAAGATGCTCGAGGTGTCGTCTTTCACTATGTAAAATATCAACCATGAGCGCACGAAAAGATGAGCCGCAACCGATAGAAGACGTACTGCGTCAGTTTACGGCTGCAAACAAGCTGGAAAAAGGCCTTGATAATGTCAAGGTAGCGGCTTTATGGGCTGAACTCATGGGTTCTGGGGTGCAGGCCTATACCACATCCGTTAAGTTGGTAGGAGACACGTTATACGTAAGTCTTACCTCCTCTGTACTTCGCGAAGAACTTAATTACGGCAAAGACAACATCATTGCCATGCTCAATGAGGGCTTAGAAAAAGATTGTATTACGAAACTGGTGTTGCGTTAAAACTGCTCGCTTTCTGGGAAGTGAAAAGCAATCTCAATTGCTGCATTTTCATTGCTGTCAGAACCGTGAATCGCATTCTCGCCAACAGAAGTTGCAAAAGATTTACGGATGGTTCCTGCTGCTGCTTCTTCAGGGTTGGTAGCACCGATTAGGGCGCGAAAATCATCAACGGCATTGTCTTTCTCCAATACAGCTGCTACAATAGGACCACTGGTCATGAAAGAAACCAACTCATTAAAAAATGGACGTTCGTTATGAACGGCATAAAAAGCCTCCGCAGCTGTTTGAGACAAGCGTGTCATCTTTAATGCTTTAAACGTAAAGCCTGCTTCTGCAATTTTATTCAATATCGCGCCAATGTGGCCATTTCCGACGGCATCGGGCTTGATCATCGTGAAAGTTTGATTTGTTTTCATATCCAATTTTGTGCAAACCTAATGAAATTCACATAAAGTCATTTACAAGTATGCAGTTATTTGTAATTTTGAACAATGATGCGAATAGCACTTTTTGGCACTGGTAACCTTGCCACACATTTTTTAAAAGCCTTTGAAGGATTAGAAGCCATTTCATGTGTGCAGTGGATCGGTAGAAAAGAAAATCCGTCACCAGCAAACACCACAGCCTATTTTAATGCGTTCCAAAGTGATATTGAAGTGGATGTTTGCATTTTGGCCATTTCAGATGATCACATTTCGGAAGTCGCACAAAGTTTTGAGACAAACGCCTTGGTGGTGCATACGGCCGCAGCCCAATCAATAGATGTGTTGGCGCCTCATAAACGCAGCGGGGTTTTCTACCCCTTACAACGTTTTTCACAAGACCAAAAACTAAGCTGGAAAAATATTCCCATCTGTTTGGAGGCAAATGACAAGACTGATCTAGACATACTCGAAAAGCTTGCGCAGCAATTGAGCAATGAAGTCCATTTTGTGACCACCAAGCAACGCCTACACCTCCACGCAGCAGCCGTGTTTGCCAATAACTTTTGCAATCACCTTTTGGGCATCAGTCAAGAAATCACTTCAAATGCAGCACTCCCCCATACCTTGCTCCACCCGATTATCAAAGAGACGCTATCCCGCAGTCTTGATTCAGATGCAAAAAAACATCAAACTGGGCCAGCAATACGAAACGACAAAAAAACACAGTCAAAACATATTGATATCTTGACGGCCGAAGAAGCTGCATTGTATCGCGCATTGAGTCAATCTATTTATAAAACACATAACAAATGAGTTACAAAGAAGAATTTAGACATATCACCACTTTTGTTTTCGATGTAGACGGAGTGTTTACCGATGGCAGCATTACCATTTTGCCCGATGGTGAAATGATACGCACCATGAATACTAAAGATGGCTATGCGGTTAAAGCAGCGCTTCACGCTGGCTATGGCGTTGTTATTATATCTGGCGGCACTAACGAAGCCGTAAGGATGCGCCTCAATCAACTAGGTGTCAAAGACGTGTATTTGGGTGCACATCAAAAGGGAAGTATACTGCACGCGTTCAGCAAAGAAAACAACATAAGCTTTGAAAACATGCTCTTTATGGGGGATGACATTCCCGATGTAGAAGCCATGAATTTGGTACGGCTTGGATGCTGTCCAAACGACGCTGTTCCAGAAGTTTTAGCTGCCGCAGACTATATCTCACACAAAGACGGTGGTAAGGGCTGTGTTCGAGACGTAATTGAACAAGTATTAAAGGTGCAAGGCAAGTGGGGAACGCTCACCAATGCCCGTAACGACAGCAAATGACCTATAAATTATTCCTTGGCTCTGGATCCCCAAGACGTGTGGCGCTCTTACAGCAAATGGGTGTGGCCTTTGAGCAACGTGTTTTAGCCGTTGAGGAAATATATCCACAAGAGCTAAAAGGCGCTGAAATCACTGAATTTTTAGCGCGATTAAAAGGAAAGGCGCATCAGCCACAGCTTCGGCAAAACGAGTTGGTGCTCACTGCCGACACCCTTGTTTGGTTTGACAACAACGCGCTAGGCAAGCCCAAAAATGAAGCCCATACTATTGAGATGCTATCAAAGTTATCTGGTGAAACACATGAGGTTATCACCGCTGTTTGTTTGAGTTCTAAAGAAAAACAGACTTGTATTCAGGCAACAACAAAGGTGAGCATGGCTGCATTATCAAAAGCAGACATCACTCATTACGCCAAAACCTATAAACCTTTGGACAAGGCAGGAGGTTACGGCATACAAGATTGGATTGGCCTGATTGGCGTGTCCAAAATAGTGGGTTCTTATACCAATGTTGTGGGCTTGCCTACTGAAAAAACATATCAACTACTACTCCCCTATTTGGCATCAATCACGTCATAGAACCCGCTCTATGTTCAATATTATTATATTTACTTTTAGATTTAAATAACCAATAATGACGGAGCCAAAAGCGTATATCGTTGAATTTCTATCTGATGAGTGGATAAGAAATTGTTTGTGGACGCTGTTTATTATGGTTACTTATCTGTTTGTTGGCAAACGCATGTCAGCTAAGCACCAGCTGCGTATGGGAATACTGATAGCTGTACTTTTAATCAGCACCACCATCACGGGCCACACACGAAACATCATCAATGGGTACTGGAATATCAGCGATAACCTACCCTTGCATCTTTGCAGCGTTTCTAACCTCATCGCTTGTTTTATACTGTTCATTCCTAAAAATAACAGGCTTTTTGAGTTTTTGTATTACGCTGGTATTATTGGCGCATTTCAAGCCTTTTTCACACCACAAATAAATAATTTTGACGGTACTAATTACGAATATCTAGAGTATTATCTCTCGCACGGAGGAATTATGCTATTGCCCATATTCATGTTCAAAAACTTGGGCTATGAGTTGACAAAATATTCTTGGCTCAAAGTTGTGCTTTACCTCAACATATTACTAGCGCTTGTAATGCCTTTGAATTTCATCATCGATTCCAACTATATGTATCTTGCATATGCGCCCGATGTTAGCAATCCACTAATCATAGGCGATTGGCCCTACTATATTTTGTTTTGGGAAATCATTCTTGTAATCCTCACCTATATACTTTACGTGATGAGTACAGGTAAACGTGTTTAAATAACATTTAGCTAACCTTATCCTTCTTATTTTAGCAGCATGAAACGCTACACTGCACTTTACGCTGAATTTATTGGAACCTTTGCAATGGTCTTTTGCGGAACAGCTGCCATGGCTGTAAACGAAACTACAGGCGATGTTGCTCATGAAGGGGTAGCCATAACTTGGGGGCTTATCGTAATGGTCATGATTTATGCTTTTGGTTCGCAGTCTGGTGCACATTTTAATCCTGCAGTAACCACGTCTTTTGCACTTGCCAAGCGCTTCCCTTGGAAAAAAGTACCTGCTTACGTAATTACCCAAACCGCAGCAGCCGTAGCAGCTAGTGTAGCGGTAAAAGCTATTATCCCAAAAAGCGTAATTATTGGGGCAACCATACCCAGCATACCACATGACAGTGCTTTTTGGCTTGAGTTTCTATTGTCCTTTTTTCTGATGATTGTCATCCTTCATATTAGCACGGGCAGCAAAGAAATAGGGCCTGTAGCAGGTTTGGCTGTTGGTAGTGTGATTTTACTCGAAGCCATGTTTGCCGGCCCCCTAACCAATGCCTCCATGAATCCTGCGCGTTCGTTTGGACCTGCACTTGTTGGGAATCATTGGGAACCCATGTGGCTATACCTCACTGCACCTTTTGCTGGCATGGCACTTGCCGTAGTGTTATTCAAGTATTTCGTATCTTTAAAAGATGCTGGATAATCCACCAATCCTTGTTTGTGTGCTTTGCGGACTGATATACATCATCACAGGACAGCTTGTATTGCGGTATCCACCAAAAAAAATCAATGACTTTTATGGCTATCGTACTGCGCGCTCAAAAAAAAGTCAAGCGCATTGGGATTTTGCACAAAAAGAATCATCAAAATACATCATTCAATCAGGTTATTACTGCCTTTTAACATGTGTCCCATTTATCCTTTTTGAATCTGGAAAAGCAGGAATATGGATCGCCATTATTTTAACTACCCTCTACCCTTTTGTATCCATCTTTCAAACAGAAAAAGCCCTTAAGAAAAAGTATGGTTGATAATTTTGTTTAATCTTTTTTAACCATCGTTAAACAAAATTGGTATATTTGCATCAAAACCTGCACCATGTACCAGTATATCTCCAAACAAGAACTGCCCATAACAATGGAAAAAGCTTGGGAATTTCTTTCAGATCCCAAGAACCTAAAACGCATTACGCCAGATTATATGGGCTTTGATATCCTCTCTGGTGCAGACCGGCATATGTTCCCTGGACAGATCATTCAGTACAGGTTAACGCCGATTTTAGGCATTCCCTTTCGCTGGGTTACTGAAATTACACATGTGCAAGAAGGTGCTTATTTTGTTGACGAACAGCGATTTGGACCATACGCTTTTTGGCATCACAAACATTTTATACACAAAACAGCCAACGGGGTTATCATGGAAGATATTGTAGATTATAAGCTTCCATTAGGCCCTTTAGGCTGGTTTGCACATGCGCTTTTTGTCCGTTTTAAAGTGAAGCAAATATTTGATTACAGAGAAAAAGCATTAAACGAAATTTTTAAAGCAACATCATGAGTAAAACATATTTACTAATTGGCGGGAGTTACGGTATTGGAAGTGATATCATTGACCAACTCCCAGAAGGATCTGAAATAATTGTGGCTTCCAGAACCAGTGAAGGTTTGGCTGGCAAACAAGTGAAACACATCCCATTTAATGTGCTTGAAGACACGCTTCCCTTAGATCAATTGCCATCAAAAATCGATGGATTTGCTTATTGCCCAGGAAGTATAAACCTGCGACCCTTTAGAGGATTGAAAGCTGAAGCCTTTACAACTGATTTTGAGATCAATGTTATGGGCGCCGTGCGCTGTTTACAAAGCATTCAGCCGCTATTGGCAGCCAGTGAGCAAGCAAGTGTGGTGTTGTTTAGCACCGTAGCCGTACAAACAGGTATGCCCTTTCACGCAAGCGTGGCGGCATCAAAAGGAGCTTTAGAGGGATTGGCGCGGTCTTTGGCAGCCGAATGGGCACCTAAAGTGCGTGTAAACGTAATTGCACCTTCCATTACAGATACACCGCTGGCAAACAGATTTTTAAACAATGATGCCAAAAAAGAAAAGGCTTCCCTTAGACACCCTTTAAAAAGAATTGGCACAACTGAGGACGTAGCACAATTGGCTACTTTCTTACTCACAGACAAAAGCAGTTGGATGACTGGACAAGTACTCGGTCTTGATGGCGGCATGTCTTCTTTAAACGTTAGTGGATGATATTATTTTGGTTTCGTCGCGATTTGCGCTTTCACGATAATGCGGGTTTTTATAACGCACTTATCGATGCAGACGAAGTGTTACCCGCATTTATATTCGACGAATCCATTCTTGATAAACTACCCAAAGATGATGGGCGTGTTAGTTTTATCCATCAGCACATTGCCAAAATGCAAGAAGAAAGCGAAGCACATGGCAGTAGCATGCGCGTGGCAAAAGGAAATCCACTTGAACTTATTCCGCAGTGGAGTGAGGAGCACAACATAACAGCAGTTTACACTAACGAAGACTATGAGCCTTATGCCACAGCAAGAGACGTAAAAATAAAAGCGTTACTTGCCGAAAAAGGGATTGGTTTTAAAACATTTAAGGATCAGGTAATTTTTGCACCGGACGAAGTACTCAAAAAAGATGGAACACCCTATCGGGTTTATACGCCATTTTCAAGAGTGTGGATGGCCAAAGAAGCAGAACAAGGTTTGCCAGAACATCCCACAACACCGCTTCTTAGCAAACTACATAAAAAAGTACTTCCAAGTATTCCTACAATCAAAGCATTAGGCTTTGGAACACCCAGTCATCAAGCGCCAACACCCAACCACAACTTATCGTTAATGGATGCTTATGATGCGGTGCGCAATTTTCCTGCAATTGACGGCACCAGCCGCCTCGGAATTCACTTGCGGTTTGGTACGGTATCCATCAGAGACATGGTGCGAAAAGCAAAAAAGAGCAGCAACCCTACTTTCTTAAAAGAATTGATTTGGCGTGAATTTTTTATGCAAATCCTTTGGCATTTTCCACACACAACAACTGCGAGTTTTAAACCACAATACGACCGTATTGAATGGCGAAATAACGAAGCAGACTTTTCAAAATGGTGCGAAGGCAACACGGGATACCCGTTGGTGGATGCAGGCATGCGGGAACTCAATCAAACGGGCTTTATGCACAACCGAGTGCGTATGTTGGTGGGCAGCTTCTTGTGCAAGCATTTACTCATTGATTGGCGTTGGGGCGAAGCATATTTTGCGGAGAAACTACTAGACTACGAGCAATCAAGCAATGTGGGTAATTGGCAATGGGTCGCAGGTTGCGGTGTTGATGCAGCACCCTATTTCCGCGTATTTAACCCAACAGAACAAGTAAAAAAATTCGATAAAGAACACGCCTACATAAAAAAGTGGGTACCAGAGTACCAATCCTTGGACTACCCCACCCCAATGGTTGATCATAAGATGGCGCGTCTTAGGTGTTTAGAAACATACAAGGCAGGGCTCGCGTCATGAGAGGGGTAAAAAAAACGGATTTACCTCAAAAAATTTGTGTGTGTTGCAACAGGCCTTTTGCTTGGCGAAAGAAATGGAGCAAAGAATGGGAGAACGTTAAATATTGTAGTAAAAAATGCAAAAAGCAAAAACAACAGGACTAGTTTGGTTTCGAAACGACTTACGTGTTCGAGATCAGCACAGTTTATCGCAGGCCATTGCGGCACACGATAGGGTTATTGCCGTATACCACTTGCCCGAACATTGGCTGCAACCAACACAGTGGGGTTTTAAAAAAATGGAGCGTTTTCGCGCTGCATTCCTGCTGCAAACGCTAGCACAACTTCAAAAAGATTTGGAAAAGCTCAACATATCCCTTTGGGTAAAAGTTGGCCGCTGGGGCGCCTTGCTAAAAGAATTGCAAGAAACCTACAATGTCACAGCAATTTATGGCCAAAAAGAATGGACGCAAGAAGAGCTTGATGACAATGCACTAATTCCAACGGGAATAGAAAAACACTGGCATTACGATCAGTTTTTATTCCACCCAGACGACATTCCCATGCAAGTTGCCGATGTCCCGGAAGTATTTACGGTGTTTAGAAAAAAATGTGAAAAGCACGTAAGTGTGCGATTGGCATTGCCCGTTCCATCGCCCATGCCCAAAGAAAATCTATTGACGAGCGTTCCCAAATTACCAACGCTAAGCAGTTTGGGTTATGAAAATATAACTGAGGACAAGCGAACCGCCATTCCATTTGAAGGGGGCGAGCAAGCGGCTTGGGGACGACTAGAAAAATATTTTTGGAACACCAACCAATTATCTTATTACAAAAAAACCAGAAATGGATTGTTGGGCAAAAAGTACAGTTCAAAGTTTTCCATCTGGCTGGCATTTGGATCCATTTCTCCCGTTTCCATTTATCACGAGGTAAAGAAATATGAAAAAGAGGTTACCAAAAACGACTCTACCTATTGGTTGATTTTTGAGCTTATTTGGCGGGATTATTTCAAATACATTTCCAAGAAGCACGGCAATGCCATATTTAAACTTGGCGGTCTGCTGCAAAAGGACTACACCTGGAAAACAAACCAGAAATATGTGCAGCAGTGGATTGATGGTGCTACACCCGAACCCTTTGTAAATGCCAATATGCGAGAGCTGGCACTCACAGGCTTTATGAGCAATCGCGGGCGTCAAAATGTAGCGAGCTTCTTTGCTAAAGAATGGCACTTGGATTGGCGTATAGGTGCTGCATACTTCGAAGCCATGTTGATAGATTACGATATCCACAGCAATTATGGCAACTGGATGTACAACGCTGGTGTTGGCAATGACCCCAGAGACAGAAAATTTAACGTCGCTTGGCAAGCTGAGCGCTACGACCCCAACAATAAGTACCAAAAGACCTGGCTTCAAACAACCCTATTTTAATGGAAATTCGACTAATACTTGGCGACCAACTCAACGAAAAGCATCTCTGGTTTACAGAACTCAACGACGATGTTTGTTATGTGATGTTTGAAATGCGTCAAGAAACTGATTACGTCAAACACCATATCCAGAAAGTGGTGGCGTTCTTCGCAGCCATGCGAAGCTTTGCCAGACAACTTGAAGAAGATGGGCATCACGTGCTTTACTACACCATAGACGATCCAAACAACGCCCAAGACCTGCAAAAAAATATTGAAAAAGTCATTAACCTGTTTAGTGCGAAAAAATTTGCCTACCAACAGCCAGACGAATATCGCCTAGACGAGCAACTGGAAGCAATTGCCACCCAATTGGAAATTCCGACAAAAACCTATGACACGGAACATTTTCTCACCACACGTGACGAATTAAAGACCTTTTACGAAGGAAAAAAGTCTTTGGTGATGGAGTTTTTCTACCGCTATATGCGCAAAAAGCACCAATACCTTATGATTGACGGCCAACCAGAAGGAGGCAGTTGGAATTACGACAAATTTAACCGCAATACGTGGAAAGGCGGAACCATACCACCCCCCTACAAACCAGACGCAAGCTTGGCAAAAGAAATCTATCCACAGGTGAAAGCAGCTGGCCTATCTACCATAGGCACATTTAACGAAGATGAATTCCTCTTTGCTACTACTCGAAAAGCATCTCTTGCACAACTCGATTATTTCTGTGAGCACTTACTGCAAGACTTTGGCACCTATCAAGATGCCATGCATCAAGACGAGACCAATCTTTTTCATGCGCGTATCTCTTTTAGCCTAAACGTCAAACTGATAGACCCCGCAGAAGTTATCGAGCATGCCATTGCAGCATATCGAAAAAACAGCGATCGCATAAGCTTGTCGCAAATCGAAGGTTTTGTGCGTCAAATATTGGGCTGGCGCGAATATATCAGGGGCTTGTATTGGAAAGAAATGCCACAATACAAGAAGAAAAACGAACTAAACAACTTTGGTAAACTACCTGCCTTTTACTGGACTGGAAAAACCAAAATGAATTGCCTAAAAACCAGTATTGAAAACAGCTTGGAGCACGCATATGCCCACCATATTCAACGACTGATGATTACAGGAAATTTTGCGCTGCTGCTGCAAACAAACCCCGATGAAGTAGACGATTGGTACTTGGGTATTTATGCCGATGCAGTAGAATGGGTGCAGTTGCCCAATACTAGAGGTATGAGTCAGTATGCCGACGGTGGTGTTCTAGCCACCAAACCTTATGTTTCATCTGGTTCTTATGTGAACAAAATGAGTAATTACTGCAAGGGCTGTAGTTATGACCAAAAACAACGCACAGGCGAAAATGCCTGTCCCTTTAACAGTTTGTACTGGAACTTTTTAGACGATAAAAGAGAAGAGTTGCGTGGAAACAACCGCATGGGCATGATGTATAACCTACTCGGCAAAATCAATCCAGAAGAATTGGCTCGCATCAAAGAAAGGGCTTATCAAATCATGGAAAATCCCGATGCATTCTAAAAAAGAAATTAACGTTTTTTGGTTCAAAAGAGACTTGCGACTTCTTGACAATGAAGGGCTGCAAGAGGCCATAAACAGTGACTTACCACTCTTGTTGCTATATGTAATGGAGCCAAGCCTCGAAGAAAACCCACACTACCACAAACGGCATCACAATTTTATTGCCCAGTCATTGGTAGCGCTAAACGGAGCACTCAAACAATTTGACACCCAAGTGCATGTCTATAAGAATGAGGTGCTAGAAGTCTTGGGCAGCATTCAGGCCAGTATGAAGATAAACACACTGTTCTCCATGCAAGAAACGGGCTTAAACGCAACCTATGCCCGTGACAAAGCCGTAAAAAAATGGTGTGTGTCAAAACGCATTGTTTGGAAAGAACACGTCAATAATGGCGTAACAAGAGGAATAAAAAACCGTAACAGCTGGCGCAATACATGGACCAGCTATATGATGCAACCCATCAAACCATTTGAAGCGTCTGCGGCTAGCTTTACAACAGCTGACTGCATAGGACTCACAGAAGAAGTGCTTGAACCTAAAAAGCTAGAGGGCATACAAGCAGGCGGTACCAAAACAGGATTGGCCTATCTAGAAAGCTTTTTAAGCCAACGACACAAAAAATACCAGCAATCCATATCAAAACCAGAGGCTGCACGAACACATTGTGGGCGTGTATCGCCTTATATCGCCTGGGGTAATCTTTCGGTTCGTTATGTATGGCAGCGTGCCAAGCAAGCAAAAGCCCAAGGCGCTAGCGGATTTCAGCTAAATGCGTTTACATCTAGGTTGCGCTGGCAAGCACATTTTATTCAAAAATTTGAAATGGAAACCCGCATGGAATTCGAAAGTGTAAACACGGGTTTTCGTCAGCTTAAAAAAGAAGTAAATACAGACTATATCAACGCATGGAAGACAGGCACAACGGGTTTCCCACTCGTTGATGCAAGTATGCGCTGTGTCGTTGAAACAGGCTATTTAAATTTCAGAATGCGAGCCATGGTCGTTTCATTTTTTACACACCATCTGTGGCAACCTTGGCAAATGGGCGCTGTATTTTTAGGCAAACAGTTTTTGGATTTTGAACCCGGAATTCACTATCCACAGTTTCAAATGCAAGCGGGTGAAACGGGAATCAATATGGTGCGCATCTACAACCCAACCAAAAATGCGCTTGAGCACGACCCAGAAGGAACTTTTATACGCAAGTGGGTGCCAGAGCTAGCAGAACTTCCCACCCCTTTTGTGTTAGAACCTTGGTCCATGACGGCACTTGAACAACAAGCCTACAGTTGTGTGTTGGGTAAAGATTACCCAAAGGCGATTGTAACCATTAAAGAAACATACAAACATGCCTCAACTGTTTTGTGGCACATGAAGCGCAATCCTACCGTGAGAAGAGAGCGTAAGCGTATATTGGCAATGCATACGCTGCCGGACAGAGAAAACATTATGGATAGATGAAAAAAGAACTTAGTTTAAGAGATATTGATCGGATTATCGAAATGGGTTGGGAAGACCGCACACCTTTTGATGCCATTACCATGCAGTTTGGACTCAAGGAACAAGAGGTGATTACCATCATGCGAAACAACATGAAACCAAACAGTTTTAAACTCTGGCGCAAGCGCGTTCAAGGACGGAAAACAAAGCACGTAAAAAAGCGCGATGAAGAAGTTGGGCGCTTTAAATGTAGTAGACAACGCGGCATTAGCAACAACAAGGTATCTAAACGTTAGCCAAAAGCACTAGGCTATGCGCTCAATTTTTGCGCCTATGGCACGCAGACGTGTATCAATGTCTTGATAGCCACGGTCAATTTGCTCAATATTAAAAATGGTACTGGTACCCTTGGCAGAAAGTGCTGCAATAAGAAGTGAAATACCGGCACGTATATCTGGAGAGGTCATGGTTGTAGCCTTTAGAGAAGACGTAAAGTCATGTCCTATCACGTTTGCACGGTGCGGATCACATAAGATGATTTTTGCGCCCATATCAATAAGCTTATCCACAAAGAACAAACGACTCTCAAACATCTTTTGATGGATCAAGACACTTCCCCTTGCTTGCGTTGCAACAACCAATACAATACTCAAAAGGTCAGGAGTAAAACCAGGCCATGGTGCATCGGAAACGGTCATTACAGATCCGTCAATATAACTTTGGATTTCATAACCATTGGGATGCTTAGGGATGAACATATCATCACCCTTTCTTTCAATAGTAATTCCCAATCGGCGAAATACGTCAGGTATTTGACCCAGATAATCCCATTGTACGTCTTTAATGGTAAGTGCACTTCTGGTAAGTGCTGCCAAACCAATCCAACTACCGATTTCAATCATATCGGGAAGCACACGGTGTGTAGTGCCGCCCAAGGATTTAACGCCTTCAATAATCAATAAGTTAGAACCAATCCCTGAAATATTGGCACCCATACGCACAAGCATATTACAGAGCTGCTGCAAATAGGGTTCGCATGCGGCATTGTATATCGTGGTAGTTCCTTTTGCCAAGACTGCTGCCATGACAATATTGGCGGTTCCAGTAACAGAAGCCTCGTCAAGCAACATATATGTGCCTTTCAGTTCCTTGGCTTCAACCCCATAAAAATACTCCTCTTTGTTGTAACGGAATGTAGCACCCAGACTGATAAAGCCTTGAAAGTGCGTGTCGAGTCGACGTCGTCCAATCTTATCGCCACCAGGTTTGGGAATAAACCCTTTACCAAATCGTGCCAACAAGGGGCCTACAATCATAATGGAGCCACGTAAACCACGACCAGCTATCTTAAAATCATCGGACTGAAGGTAATCTATATCGACATTATCGGCTTGAAAAGTATAACTATCGTCACTGTGTTTTTCCACCTTAACACCAAGCTTTTCAAGAATTTGAATCAGCTTGTTTACGTCAATAATATTGGGAATATTGTGAATTGTTACCGGCTCGGGCGTAAGCAATACGGCGCATAAAATTTGAAGTGCCTCATTCTTGGCTCCTTGAGGCTGTATGGAACCTGACAATGATACACCACCAGTAACTTTAAAAGCACCCATTTTATTTACGTCGCTGCTTTTGGTTTCGGTATTTTTGATTTTTGGTATTGGTTCTGGAACCCTTGGCAAAACGCTTGTTTGTCAAGCGAATTAGGTTTTCAGAAGCCGACAACACCTCATCGTCAGTATTGATAACAATTTTGCCGTCAGATAGTTCGGCCAAATGACCAAAAATAACTTTATCATCAACCGTGTCTTTGTTCCAGTTGAGGAAACATTTTTTCATGTGATTGGCAATCACATAGACCAATGCTTGTTTTAAGTCTCCTTCTTCCCAATCAACGATTACGTCAATCATGCCCTTAATGTTGTTTCCGTAGAACCGGTATTTAGGGAACGATTGTGGGTAAGCCAAAGGAGTTGGAGGTGCTGCGAGCACTTCGGCATCGGGTTTTGGGAAAGGCGCATCAACATCCAATTTGAAATCAGACATGATAAAAAGCTGATCCCAAAGTTTGTGCTGAAAGTCGGCTACGTCTCTTAAGTGTGGGTTTAGATTGCCCATAATGCCAATGATGGCTTGGGCCTGTTTGTTGCGTTCTTCTTTGTTTTCTTCAGCTAAAACTTGCTGAATCATTTTGTGAATGTGGCGGCCATATTCAGGAATGGCTAGCATTGAACGCTCTGTGTTGTATTGAAGATTGTCTATCAAAAGGGAGATTTATGAGGTAAAACTAATAAAAAATAAGTTAGAGTTGGATGATGTTTGGGATTTTCGATGCCTGTTTGTGTTTTTGAATGATAATATCTGGACTTCCAAACTTGCCTGCAATGGAAATACTGGTGTATTTCCCTTTGCTAGAAGCCCTAACATTGACTTCTACTTTATCGTTTTCAAACAAATCCAACAAAGTCGCTTTATCCGCATCCGAAGAAGGGATAATAAATTTAAAAACGTAAACACCAGGCCATGTATTGCTTTCTAATAATTGCTGATGGAATCGTTCGTAAAACGACGTGTCTTTGGGATTTTGTTGCATAATGCAAATATACAGTTTTAGATAAGGCAACAATTAACGACATTTGTGTATGCTTGAACACAAAAGAATCGTATTGACTGGAGGACCATCAAGTGGCAAGACAAGCCTGTTGCATCACATACAACATCCAGAAACACATTGTTTTGAAGAGGTATCTAGAGACGTCATAAGCGAAGCCCTAGCCAAAGGCGTCACACAACCATTCCTAGATAATCCGCTGGGTTTTAGTGAAGCCCTTTTTGAACGCCGTTTGCATGACTATTTTGAGGATAAAAAAAACAACATGCATGTCTACGACAGGGGCATACACGACGTGGTAGCCTATCTAAACGCTATTGGAGATGAGGTTCCTTGCGGTATGCTGGATGATTGCAGTACCTACTGCTATGATACCGTTTTTTTATTTCCGCCATGGGAAGCTATTTTTACGCAAGATGCCGAGCGCATGGAAGTATTTGAGGAGGCAATACATTTTCATAAAGCCCTTTTAGAAACCTATACCCATTTTGGTATGCAGTGTATAGAAGTACCTAAATCAAGTATCGAAGAACGACTTCGTTTTATAACGGATCACCTATGAAAAACGGCATATATGACGTACTAAAAAGCCATTGGAATGCCTCGGAATTTCGCCCGGGACAAAAAGAGGCCATAACCGCTGTCTTAGACAATAAAGACTGCCTTGTTGTATTGCCTACAGGAGGTGGAAAAAGTTTGTGCTACCAACTACCACCCCTTACAAAGCCTGGCCTGTGTGTCGTCATAAGCCCATTGATAGCGCTTATGAGCGATCAAGTGGAAAGCCTTAAAAAAAAGGGCATTCGTGCCATGAATCTATCGGGTCCCATGCGTGAAGACGACCTCGTAACCGCACTAGACAATTGTAAATTTGGCGGCTTTAAATTCTTATATCTATCACCAGAGCGCGCACAACACCCCTTGGTTCAAGATCGCTTGTCTGAGATGCAAATATGCCTATTGGCCATTGACGAAGCTCATTGCATCTCTGAATGGGGACATGATTTCAGACCCGCTTACAGAGAAATCATAGGACTGAAAAACAAACTTTCCAACACACCAACAATTGCGCTAACCGCAACTGCTACCAAAAGGGTTAAAGAAGATATTTGCAAAACACTTGAACTAGCACAACCCACACAAATAACCAACTCATTTGACAGGCCAAATATTGAGATAAAGGTGCTAAAAACAACAAATAAGCTGGAAGCCATTTCAGAAGCCCTTGCGCCAAGAGGCACGCCTGCAATTGTATATGCGGGAACTAGAAAAAGCGTTGAGCTTTTGAGTACCCACCTAAACAATATGGGCCACCGAACAAACTTTTTCCATGGGGGCGCACTGGCCAAAGAAAAACGCATAGCAGACTGGATGCAAGAAAAAACACCTGTTATGGTAGCCACTTCGGCATTCGGCATGGGGATTGACAAATCAAATGTACAACGGGTTGTACACGCTACGCTTCCATTCAGTATGGAGCAGTACTACCAAGAAATTGGGCGTTGTGGCAGAGACGGGAGTGCAGCGAAAGCCACTTTGCTTATTGAAGACCGCGATGATCAAAAACTATGGAACAGCACGACTGCCAGTATTCCCAGTGTTGAGGCCATCAAGAAAACATACAAACACCTATGTCACTATTTTGACATCGCCTATGGCGAAAAACCAAATGATATTTTAGTGTTTAATCACGCCCTTTTTTGTGAGCGCTATGAATTAAAGCACAGAACTACCTATCATGTACTCAAAGTATTGGAGCGTGGACAATTGCTCACACTAACCCAATACAACAGACCGAAAACCACCTTAAAACTACTGCGAAAGCACATAAAGCAAGAGCATGTATTTGTGGATTATTTGTTGCGAAACATAGGCGGCATTACAGACAGGTTTCAAGAAATCAATTTAGATAAAATAGCCCTCAAAAGCGGTGTGGGTTTAAGCAATGCTATTGAATGCATTAAACAATTAGAAAAACAAGGCGATGCCGAAGTGCAGCAACTCCATGCAGATAATGGAATTACGTTTCATGTACCGCGAGAAGATAAAATAAGCTTGATGCCTGTGTTACATCAATTAAATACGCTTATGGAAGAAAAAAAGCGTTTGGCCGGTGCCATTTGGGCATACGCCACTGTCGACACTTGTTATCGGAAAAAATTGCTACACTACTTTGGTGAAACACGTAAAAAAAACTGCGGCAGCTGCTCCAACTGCGTAGAAGAAAAAAGCCCGATAGCTAAAATAATCAACTACCTAAAAGAAACACTCTCGCGTGAAGATGCACTATCTTTGGAACAGTTAAGTCAAGATGCGCCATTTGACAGAACACAATTGGCGGTGGCCTTAGACGAAATGTGTGCAGAAGAGATGGTAATACAAGACACACCAAACCAATACAAGCTGATATGAGCAAATCCTTACGAGTAGTTTTTATGGGAACACCCGCTTTTGCGGTACCCGGGCTGCGTAGCATCGTGGAAAGTCAGCACGAGCTTGTTGGCGTTGTTACGGCTCCTGACCGCCCTGCTGGACGTGGAAAAAAATTGCGCTTCTCAGCTGTAAAAGAGGCTGCACTGGAATACAATATCCCACTATTTCAACCTGAAAAACTATCGTCAGAAGATACGGTTGCGCAACTCAAAGCACTAGAGGCAGACGTCTTTGTTGTTGTTGCCTTTAGAATGTTGCCCAAAGTAGTTTGGGAATTACCACAACTTGGCACTTTTAACTTACACGCATCACTCCTACCCCAGTATCGAGGAGCTGCGCCCATTCACTGGTCTATAATTAACGGGGAGCAAGTGTCTGGACTTACCACCTTTTTAATTGATGATAAAATAGATACGGGTGCCATTTTACTTCAAAAAAAGCTAGACATATTAGCCGAAGACACCATGGGCACACTCAGCGAACGTATGCAAGCCCACTCAGGCGAATTGATTATTGCTACCCTTGACGGTTTAGCATCTGGGACATTAAAGCCCATGCCGCAACAAGAAGCAGCAGCCATCCATGCGGCGCCAAAACTAAGCCGGGAGAATACCCAAATTGACTGGAGTAAACCGGGGCAAACCATCGTGCATTTTATTCATGGCCTAAACCCGTTTCCAACGGCGTGGACGCTAATGGAGAACAATGAAGAAACCGTGCAGGTGAATATCCAAAATGCACACTTTATAGCGGGAACGCCCATTGAAACCCCTGGACATATTAAAGTTGAAGACAAACAGCTTTATGTAAGCGTTGCAGACGGCTATGTTTATATAGACAAACTGCAATTGCCAAACAAAAAAAGTATGGAAACGGCTGCACTCTTAAACGGGTTTCAGTTTCCAACATCAGCGCGTTTTGTATGATGGTAGGAAAATTACTTATTGCGCATCCATCCCTTCTAGGCGATCCGTCTTTTGGCAGAAGCGTGATTCTTATGGCGGAGCACAATGATGAAAGCTCGTTGGGCTTTGTTGTAAACCAACCCACTCATTACAGTTTGAATGAATTGATCCCTGAATTATCCATTGACTTGCCCATTTACCAAGGTGGACCTGTGGATACCGATCGGTTGTTTTACATACATACCATGAAAGATTTACCCAATGCGCAAGCGATTGACGACAAACTCTTTTGGGGTGGTGACTTGGAGGCACTTCAAGAAGCAATAATCGAGGAAAAAATAACTCCTGATCAGCTGCGATTTTTTTTAGGGTATAGCGGTTGGGGTAAAGGCCAACTGCGACATGAATACAATGAAAAAAGCTGGCTACTGATTAAAAACAACTATAACATTTTTGAGAAGGAGCATCAACTATGGGGAAACATCATGCGAGATATGGGTGGTGCGTACGCCTTGTATGCTACTGCACCTAAGCACCCTGGTTTGAACTAACCCAATCAAAAAGTCCTTGTTGAAGTTTTATTGTGATTGATTTGTCATAAGTAGTACGGCGATAGCTTGTGACTGGTTGAATACCAACAACAGCATTGGTCATAAAGAGTTCTTGTACACGTTGTAAATCAAAAGGTGAAATGGGCTCCTCCACACAAGAAAGATCTAATTTTTTGGCAATCCGAATGATTTGCTTGCGCATAATGCCATCCAAACAACCAGAAGTAATGGGTGGCGTGCGGAGTTTTCCGTCTTCTACTATAAAAAGATTACCGTTGAGAAATTCAACAACTTCCTTTTCATCATTAACCAATATGCCGTTATCAAAACCTTGTTCTTGCATAAAGATACTGCCAATAACTTGCAGTGCTTTATTGTTGGATTTTAGGTTTGACAACATGCTTTTTTGCAAATAGTAGTCGTTGAAAAGCTCAACCTTATAGTTTTCAGCAGACAGGTAGTATTCCGAATCAAGTGCTTTTGCCTCTATGACATAATCAACGTCTCTAGTGGTGGGCAAATACGCGCCGCCATCTTTTCTGTAAACGGTTAAACGAATACGCCATGCGGCGGCTGTTTCACTTTGTGCTTGTATGACGCGCAAACACTCTTGTTCTAGAAACTCGGGTGTAAATGTCATCGGGATGTCCATGCGGAAAATACGCATAGCAGCCATAAGTCTAAAGTAGTGGTCTTCCCAAAAATGGATATGATCTTGGCTGTAGCGCAAGGTTTCAAAGACTGCGTCTCCAAAAAGCAAACCGCGATTTTGTGCTGTAAAAACAGGCGACTGAGTAGAAGTAAGCGCGCCGTTATGGTTTATCATGTTACGAAGAACCTAAAACTTGTTTTAAATCACCTATTTGGCTTTCCCAAAGCATTTTAGTTTCTTCAACTTCATCTTCTTCGGCAAAATCTGTAACCACGACCGAAACGTCTTTGGTGATTTCATCTACTACGATGCGCATTTCAAAGAAACAATCGTCTTGATCATCATCGCCGTTTAACCAGCGAAAGCGAACAAATTCATTGGCTTTCTTGCGAAGCAGAAGGGCATCTTCTTCGGAATCGTCCCAAAAAAAGGAATATTTTTCTGTTCGTGCGTTGACATTATCAGCAAACCATTCTGATAGCCCAGAGGGGGTGTGCATGTACTGATAGAGAAGTTGTGGGGAGGCTTGAATTACAAATTCAATCTCGAATTGTATTTTTGACATAAGTAATAAAACGTCCAATATATAGATTTATGATGACCTTTAAAAGAAATGGTTGAAAAACCGAGATAAATTGGGAAAACAAATTGTTATATTTGCGCCGCTTTGGCGAGGTAGCTCAGCCGGTTAGAGCGTCGGATTCATAACCCGGAGGTCGGGAGTTCAAGTCTCCCTCTCGCTACAACAACCCTCTTTTTAAGAGGGTTTTTTTGTGGGTTTTATCAGCTAAACAGAGAAGAAAGTTTGGGAACGCTTAAGAAATATTCTTTAGTCGGGCGGGAGTTCAAGTTGCTCCTGAGGCGCACAGGCTCCCTCTCGCTACAACAACCCTCTGTTCTATTGGTTTAATCCAAAACAGAATGGAGGGTTTTTTTCTATGAACGAATTTGTTGTGTACACATTAAAAAGCCAAAGGCATCAAAAAACAAATGTTCATGAGGTTTTTGTATATTTGAGTATATGTTTTTGTTATGACTACAATTACCCTTAAAAACGGCGATGGTTTAAAAAAAACCAATTTTCTCAATTTAGATGAACTAATCAACTACATCTTGACAGAAGAGGGTTATGGTGTATTGCATCATGTTGATGCCAAAGACATTACACCAGAGCAAAAGAAGCGTTTTGAAAAAGCACTTAAAACCGATAAGTCAAAAATGCTCAATATCTAACCAGTGGAGGTGTATGAGTTAGACACATCTGTTCTCAAGTATTTAAAAAAAAGAAATGTTCTTTCTCAATATACAAAAGCCAAAGAACTATTTAAGCAAAATCAATTATCATCAGTTAAGTTCAAAAAACGCAAGCCTCTTTCCCGGGGCATATACTACTTTAGAATAAATCAAAAATATCGCGCCTTAGGTGTATTTGACGGAAAAGACTTTATTGTAACAGAAATTTCTGATCATCAATAAACTTGGGCATGTGATTCTAGCACTAAAAGAGATTATAAAAATTTAAGGAAACAATTTATAAATGTCATTGCGCTTTACAAAGCGAACGAACGTAACACAGTTGTTTTGAATAAAAACACCCACACGATAAGCACCAACACGAACACGATACGCATACGGATGCCCTTTGAGTTTTTTGAGTTGTGGAATGTCTTTGCGTTGTTGCGCCGCTTTTATTTCTTCAATATGTGCCCTTAGCTGTTGCTTTGTTTTTTTGTCTTTTAGTTTTTCGACATCCCGTAAAAAGGATTTGAGGTAACGGACGTTCATGAATCCAATACCTTGAACACTTCTTCTTCACTAACGGTCTCTTCGGTATCTGCTTGTTGCATCAGTAGCAGCAAACCCAAATCTTCTTTTTCTTCGGCAGTAAAGTTGTCTAAACGCTCCTTTTCCTTGTGTGCCACAAAAAAAGACACCGCTTTTTCCATCAGGGCTTTAACACTTTGGTCTTCCACAGCCGCTAATAATTTTAGCTTGGTGACAACTTTAGGGTCTATGTCTATGATTTTTTTCATCAACAAAAATTATATAACAAATATAATTTATATATTTTATATATTATTTCTTGTCAAATGTAATGTTATGTACTCTGGTAAAGCCCTAGTAGCTTGACCTATTTTTATTTGTTTACATTTTGGAGAGTTTCGGGAAGCACATACAACTGGCAATAGTTTAAGGTTCCCCAAAACTTTTCTACATTTAGTGGGTCTAACTAGTAAAGATGCGCATTGCAGCAGGAAGATCACATTATTGAACAACTTAAAGGCAAGCAGTATGACCGGGCCGTAAAAGCCATTTCAGAGCTGTACCACGAGATGCTCTATTGGCACATTCGGAAACTGGTCAAGCGACACCAAGATGCCGATGATGTACTTCAAAACACCTATATCAGAATATTTAAGGGATTAAAATCCTTTGGGTACCGAAGTAGTGTCAAAACCTGGTGTTTTCGCATTGCCTATAACGAGTCCATGAGGTTACTCCAAAAGCAACAGAAACTAGCACATACCAATGGCGAAGGTGAATTAACAGATCATCTCAATAATCTCACTGCCGACCCCTATTTTGATCTAGATAGCGTAAGTTTTGCCTTTCATGAGTCTTTGATTAAACTTCCTGAAAAACAACAACGCATTTTTCAGATGAAGTATTTTGATGAACTCACGTTTGATGAAATCGCAGAAATCACAACTTGGAATAAAAACTCCATTAAAACGGCATTCTATGCTGCCAAAGAAAAAATTATAATACATGTAAAAGCAACCGTATGAATAAGAAACATTTACATAAAGAACAATTGGGCTACGAAGTGCCCGAGGGCTATTTTGAGTCCTCAAAAAATGACATGCTAAGCTTCTTAAAAGAAGAGGAAACTAAGGCGCCTCGCTTTTTTGGCACCAAGGCCATACTTACGACCACTGCCCTAGGGATTCTGGCATTTGCGTTTTTATTGGTTCAAAAGCAACAGCTTACCAATTATGAAATAAATACATTCGAAGAACTAACCATTGAGTCTTTAGAAGTCAGTGACGAAGCCTTTGACGATTGGTTCGATGAAAAATTTGTTTTTAGCGAAGTCTAATAAAACTTTTTACAAAACAGCAGGTCTAAATAGCGAACATAAAAATTGACAAATATGAAAATTATCAAAATCACCATCCTACTTGCAGCCATGGCCTTTGGGCAGTTTGCAGTGGCACAAGACGAACCAAAAGGGAAAGAGAAAATCTATACCCCTGAGCAGCTTGAAATGCTAAAAGCACAAAGAGCTGCAGTAAAAGAGAATCGCGAAGAATTCAAAAGTTCACTTACCGACGAGCAACTTGCCATTATGGAAAACAAAGAGCTTAGCAAAAGAGAACGCAGAGAAGCACTTCGTGCAAGTTTTACGGATGCACAAAAGGCGATGATGGAAGCCAACCGCGGCGAAATTAAAGCTTTAAAAGATGCGTTCCGCGCTACTGTTACAGACGAGCAAAAACAGTTAATGAAAGAGCGCAGAAGGAAGATGAAAAAGCGCATGGAAAACATGAAAGATCGCAAGGAGCAACTTAAAGAACGAAGAGAAAATATCAAAGAGAGAAAGAAGAAGAAAAGAGGATAAAAATGGGGGCTTTGCCCCTTTTTTTTCTATTTGAATGAGGAAACTAAAATTTATTCTAGCATGTATTCCTGCTTTGGTCTTGGCGCAAGAAAGCGTTACGTCCGAAGCAGATGCTATTTTAGATGAACTCTTTCCCATGGACAGCGAATCGATTGAGGCCATGGTCCATGATCTTAAGAAGCAAGATTTTCTCTACATAAACACACTGTACAATAACAAAACGCTTTTCTCAGGGCGCGATTTTGGCGTTGAGCAGTACAGTTTCTTTCCAGCCATTAGCTATATAGATTCAAATAACTTCTTTTTAAATGTGGGTTCGGGTTACTATAGCGAGGTTAACCCACAATGGGATTTCATCACCTTTAGTGGTGGTTACTCCAACTACCTAAACAAGAAAAAATCAATTATGGCAACGGGTGTCTATTCCTACACCAGCTTTACAGAAGACGTTGCAGACCTAAACAATCAGCGGATTTCATTGAGCTTAAGTTATCGTAATAAATGGTTTAGAAATGCTCTCTCGGCCGGTTATTTATTTGGAGGCAACACTTCAAGTTATGTATCCAACAACACCTACTTCACCATTGACCTCTTGGAAAGTAAATCTCTGGACATATCCATTGAACCAAGGGTTGGTATTTTTTGGGGGAATCAAACGGTGACTGAATTGGTGCGTGTTGGGATCTTTCAATTTGAAGAGATAAGTACGGATGTATTTCAACTTTTAAATACAGAACTGAGCCTTCCCATCGCATTTGATTTTGGCAAATGGGATTTTGAGATTGAGTACACCTTTGCACTTCCAAACGCACTTCCAGGCGAGGACGACCCCACTAACAACGGTTATTATTCTATCTCGTTGGGTTATTTAATTGGGCTATAAGCCACATAATTTAAGGTGGTGTGCTAGATGAAGCCTGATGAATTTATGGGTTAAGGCTTTGTTTAAACGTCCTATAAACACATGCTTAAAAATACCCTTACGGGCCGTGGCTTCAGGGAAATCTGCAAAAAACAAATCAGCCTCTTCCCGTGTTTTGGCCAAGCGTTCAAACAAATCTTGTCGATTCATATTTTCGGGAAAAGCCTGGACTACCTTAGGGGCTTTAACTTTTAGCAATCCTACTTTTAAGATTGTGAAAAAAAAGAAAAATCGCAGTCGGGTTAGCAAACGTACCTGCTCCAAGCCGTCTGGGTCTTGTGTTTTAAGCTTAATATAAGCCAACACCCCTCTTTCCACCAACCAGCAATGGTAAAGATGCTGCAATACACTCCACTTTCCGTCAATGGGTGTTAATAAGGCCGCATCTGTATGGGCTGCAAGTTTTTGTTGCAATGCCTCAATAGAAACGAAACGGCTAGAAAAGGTATTCATATTTATCTTCCAAAATCGTCAGAAACTCGGACAATATCATCCTCATCAGATGGGTTTTCTGGATCTGTGTGTTGCCATATTTCTGCTACCAAGGCACGAGAATCCAGCCCAACCAAACGGTGGCGTTCGCCCTGTTGCAAGCGAACTTGATCGCCCTCATTGAGTACTTCTAATGCTCCCGCTTCATCGGTATCGGAACGCATGATACCAGCGGCTCCCTTATAAACGCGCCATATTTCAGCACGTCTGTGATGGTACTGCCAAGACAGGCGTACGTCAGGCGAAACAATCAATATTTTAGGGCTTAATTTTCCCCCAATGCGAAGTGAATTTACGTCTAATCCAGAAAAAAACCGATTGGCAAAGTCTTGTGCTTGTACCTCATCTATAACCAGAAAACCACCCCACGGACGTTCAAAATCATGTGCTACTACTTTGAAGCCTAACGATTCGATATGGGACTTAATTTGTTCGAATGAATCCATTGTTATGTTTGTATCAAATATACAGCAAGGCACAGAAATGATGCTGCATAGTGGAACAAAATTTATATATTGAAGAAATTTTAACTACATGTTCGAGCTGCTATACGCCAAACTTTTGGATGAAAAAACCAAAAAGTTAAGCGAAAAATTTATCATAAACCTTGCTATCGTAAGCTTTTTGCTTCACTTGGCGGTGATCACGCTAAACGACCTTGGCCTTCTTGGAATTGCCATTACAGGCGAGTTGTTCACCAACCCTATTTCGGCCATTTATACGCCATTCTCTTTTATTCTTGTCTATGAGGTGTATTTGCTGATTTATTATTTGCCAAAGTCCATGACCATCTATATTGGCAAGCAATACGAAATCATCATGCTTATTGTCATTCGGAGGCTGTACAAAGATTTATCCAACATATCCTTGGATGGCAACTGGTTTGAAAGTGCAGAAAACCTTCAATTTATATACGACATCATTGCCACCGTAGTCCTGTTTTTACTCATTCACTTCTTCTATAGCATGAATAAGTTTAGGGTGCGAAAACTGTTAAAGCTCACCGAAACCCGTCCAGAGCTTATTCGCTTTGTTAAGTTCAAAAAGTCGTTAGCTGTTTTATTGGTGCCAACATTTGTCATCATCGCTTTTTTCAATGTATTTGAATGGGCGTCACAGGTATCTGAATTTGGACAGGGAATCACTTCAGGGCTTGATGTTAATGCTGTGTTTTTTGATGATTTCTTTACTGTGCTAATTTTGGTAGACGTGCTTTTGGTGTTGTTTTCATTTGCGCACACCGATAAGTTTAACAAAGTGATTCGCAATTCTGGATTTGTAATCTCCACCATTTTGGTCAAGTTATCCTTTAGTGTTTCAGGACTTCAAAATGTATTGCTTATTATTTCAGCTGTTGGCTTTGGGGTTGTTATTCTGTGGATTCACAAACTATTCGAGAAGAATAAATTACCGGTCAATTATTAAAAAAAACCTACACCCGGCAAGTTTTGCATAAACTCGAATTAAACATGTTTGAGGCTACCTGCGTGTTTAAGGATCCGTTTAGAACGGCTTGCTTGTGCACCCAAAACTCACCTCTTCGAATTAAATTAGCGTTGAGTTTATCAAAAAATATACCCGATGTAGGGTACGGTTTTTTTGGTATTTAGGAAGCTAATTGCTCCGTTAAATACTTGGATAAAAGTACAATTTTTTTGTGAACATCACTTTGCGATGTCGTATTGGCATCTGCTTCCTTACTGGACTGTACAGCAACCTGAAGGGCACACATGGCCAGAACGTCTTGTTTGTCTTTTACGGCGTAGTTTTTCTCGAAGTGATCTACCATTACATTTAGGCTTTTTGCCGCTTCACGTAAAATAGCTTCTTCACCTTCTGGAACACTTAATGGGTATACCCTATCGGCAATAGAAAGTTTAATTTTTTGCATCAGTCTTCTATTTTAATTTGTGCAATACAAGCGTCAACTTCGTTTATTAACGCATCTATGTGATGTAAGGTGCGTTTTTTAGCTGCGGTATTGTCCGTTTTCATGCCCTGGACAGCTTTTAAGGCTTCGTATTTTTCTTTCCACTCCTGTGCATCTTCTTGCTTTTTCTGAAATTTAGCTTGAGCTTCAAGCAAGCTGGTTTCTAAAGTGGCTTTCGATTGCTGCAATTGACGCATTTTTTCAACCAACTCGTGAAGCTGATTTTCCAATTGATCCAAAACGGCAGTGGTGGAGGTGTCCATTTATATTATTTCCTTTCAAATGTACCTAAGCTGTTGACATTTCACAAATTCAAAGTCCCAATTTTGCATCATAATATTTTACCTTTGAAAACATGAAACGCTCAATCTTACTATTTGCCTTGTTGGCAATAAGCCTTATTCATGCGCAGGACTACCATCCTCCCGTAGATATTCCCATGCAATTGTCAGGAACCTTTGCCGAGCTAAGAGGGACACATTTCCACGCAGGAATTGATATTCGTACCCATGGAAAACAAGGTCTGCCACTGCGTGCCGTTGCAGACGGATATGTGTCGCGTATTAAAATTCAGCAAGGTGGATATGGAAAAGCACTATACATCAATCACCCCAACGGAGTGACAAGTGTTTATGCGCATCTGAAGCGATACAGCCCCGATATTATCCCACACGTTCGCAAAAAACAATACAGCCAAAAAAGTTACACTATTGAATTCTTTCCAGAACCTGATCAAATGCCCGTTAAAAAAGGAGCACTTATTGGATATTCGGGGAACACAGGTTCGTCTTTTGGACCCCACCTGCATTTTGAACTGAGAACAAGTGCAAACCAAATTCCTTTCAATCCACTACTTGCCAATGACAATATTGCTGATACGCGTAAGCCCATCATTGTTCAGCTTATTGGCTATCCCGTTGATGGTGTTATTAACAGGTCAGAGGAGCAGATTCAATTGGCCATTACCCAAAAAAATGACAGTGTGTATGTTGCCGATACCATCAAAGCCATCGGAACAATTGGTTTTGGTATAGAGCATTTTGACAGGCAGAATGACTCCTTTTTTAAAAACGGTGCTTTTAACATTGATGCCACTATCGACAGCACCCCTCGATTTGAAATTCAATTTGACACACTCTCATTTGACGACACCAGCGAAATGCACAAATTGATTGACTATCCGCTGTACATAGACACAAAAAAGAAGGTGATGCAACTTTTTAACACCCACGAAGCACCAGTTGCTTTTGCCAATTACACAAACAACGGGCTTGTTGCTGTTGAAGCAGGTGCGCAGTTGACCTACACCATAAAACTAAGCGATGTTGCGGGGAATAACGTCTATTTAGAAGTACCCATTGAAGGAAAAGCCGAAGAAGTTTGGGTGACAAAAAAATCTCCAATGCCCGGCAAAATGATTTATCCTAAAAGGGACTATATGTTTGAATTGCAAGATTTCAGCTTATATATAAACGCAAAAACCTTTAGCCAACCCACACCCCTAAATATTGAAATGGATGGAGACACGCTCAACATCTCCAACGATTACGCCTATTTTGAGAAACCGTACAGCTTAACATTAGAAAAAGAAAAAACACCCAAAGGGGCTTATTTGGCCTTAAAGCGCAGTAAGCGCTGGGGGTTTGTGACAAATAAGAACAACAAAGGTCAGTTTTCGGCTAAACTAAAAGGAACAGGAGCCATAACGGTGCTGGTAGACAGCATTCCCCCGACTATTGTAGATCAAAAGAAAATAAGTGATCGTTGGATTTCGTTAGAGAAAGACATTCGATTTACGATAGATGACAAAGGCGCTGGAGTTGATCGCTATGAAGGCTACTTAAACGGCAAGTGGATACTGTTTGAATACGAACAAAAGAAAAAAGAACTCACGTTTCGATTTCGAGATCCTGTGAAACTCAAAAAGACAAAACACAATTTAAAGCTAATTGTTTGGGATAAAGTCGGCAACAGCACTACATTTGAGACAACGTTTTATCGCAAAGAATGAAAAAACTAGCGCTTGCTTTTCTATACTACCTAAGTTGTCATTTCGTGCTGCTTGCGCAAAACACCACCCTACAAGGCATCATCACCAACGATAGCCAAGAACCCATTCCCTATGTGTCTGTAAGCACAAATACTGGCTTTGGTACCATCACAAACGAAAACGGCTTTTATCAATTAAACATACCGGCTGAAACTAAATTGGTCATTACCTTCTCGCATATTGCCCATGAAAAGGTTGTAGTAACCATTAATCCTCAGCCCAATTCCGTTCAAGAATTCCACCCTGTTATGAACACCAAAAGGGCACAAATGGGCGAAGTGGTGGTCATGGGAAATCAATCCACAAAAATTAGTGGTGTTACCGTATTATCTCCTGAAATAGTTCGTAGCATCCCTGGAGCAAATGCAGGCGTTGAGAACCTACTCTTAAGTCTGCCCGGGGTAAATTCAAATAATGAACTCAGTACGCAATATGCGGTTAGAGGGGGTAATTACGATGAAAATTTGGTTTACGTAAACGGAATCGAAGTGTACAGACCAACGCTTATTCGCGCTGGACAGCAAGAAGGTTTGAGCTTTTTAAATCCCGATCTCATTCAACAAGTATCTTTTAAGGCCGGTGGTTTTGAAGCACGCTATGGCGACAAGCTTTCCTCGGTATTGGATATTACCTATAAAACACCAACAAAAAAAGAGTTAAATGTAGATGCCAGTTTGTTGGGAGGCGGCATAAGCTATGGCAGCGCAAAGGGTAAGTGGTCGGCAATTGTTGGCGCACGTTATCGAGATAACCAATTGCTTGTAAACCAAAAAGAAACCAGTGCGCAATACCAGCCTTCATTTGCCGATTTGCAGTCTTTTATTAGCTATCAAAAAAGCGAAAAACTAAAATTTCAATTTCTAGGTGCTGTTTCTAGAAATGTATACAATTACGCCCCCCAAACAAGACAAACAAATTTTGGAACTGCTAGTGACCCACGTGCGCTATTGGTTTATTACGATGGCAGTGAAGAAGACACTTACCAAACTTATTTGGGTGCGTTAAAGACCACTTATCAGCCGTCTGAAAACAACCAATATGTGTTGACTACTTCAGTTTATCACACCCAAGAACAGGAGTATTTTGACATTATTGGACAATATTTACTTGGCACTCCAAATACCGAAATTGGATCGGAAGACTTGGGTAATATATCCTTTGCGGAAGGTATTGGCAGTCAGCACACACATGGAAGGAACGATTTTGATGCCTTGATAACATCCGTCAATATTTCTGGAAAACATCAGCTAGACAAACAGGAGCTACGTTGGGGTGTAGCGCTAAAATCCGAAAACATACGTGATCGAATTGTGGAATGGGAAAAAATAGACTCAGCAGGCTTTTCCATACGCCCCCCTAATATTCTCGCTAAAAACAACCAACCCTATGAACCGTTCGAAGGTCCATTGACGTTGTTCAATAACATAAGGGCCACCCAACAAAGTACATTAAACAGAATTTCAGGCTATCTCCAATGGAACAATCGCTTTTTGATGGGTAAAAAAATAGCGTGGTTATCGGCTGGAATTCGCGTGCATCATTGGAACCTATCAAACTTTAGCAATTCTGGCAGTACGTTTGTTAGTCCACGTGCTCAATTGAGTTTTCAACCTGTAAACAATCCCAATATCGTAACACGTGTGTCGGTTGGTAATTACACCCAAGCGCCATTTTACAAAGAACTAAGAGGAATTGACGGAAAGATAAATCCATCCGTAAAGCCACAACAATCCATACATGCGGTGGTAAGTCAGGACCGAACATTTCAACTTTGGAAAAGACCGTTTGTTTTTAGGGCTTCGGCATACTATAAATACTTGTGGGATGTCAACCCCTATACCTTGGAAAACGTCCGCATTCGATATACTGCAAACAACGACACCAAAGCAAAAGTATATGGCTTGGATATGCGGCTAAATGGTGAGTTTGTTCCCGGCACGGAATCTTGGATAAGTGTAGGGCTATTAAAAGCCGTAGAGAATCAAAATAATCGTGGAGATATTGCAAGACCAACCGACCAAAGATTGAAATTTGCCATGCTCTTTCAAGACTATGTGCCCAGGTTACCTTTCTTAAAAATGAACTTAAATTTGGTTTACAATACAGGCCTTCCAGGCGGTTCGCCCAGCTACGCAGATGCTTACAATTATCAAAACAGATTGCGCAACTACAAGCGTGCGGATATTGGTTTTTTATACGTGATAAAAGACGATACCCGCTTTAAAAGTACCTTTCGCGCTTTTGAAGAGCTTGAGGTTGGGGTTGAAATATTCAACCTATTCAATGTGCAAAATGCAATTACCAATACTTGGGTAAGAGATGTGTATACACAACGTCAATTTGCAGTAGCCAATTATATGACGCCACGTGTATTCAATATAAAAATCAAAGCAAGACTTTAGCTTTTTGCGTAGTCGACAAGTATGGCAATAAGCTTGTCAATTTCTTTTTTAGTGTTGTGTGCCGAAAAAGAAAAACGCAAGGACGGCGCCTTGTTTTGTTCAGCAGTTAACAAGTTTTGCAACACATGGGAACCGCCTTCGCTTCCCGACTGACAAGCACTACCCTTTGAACAGCACACCCCCTGTAAATCAAGATTAAAAGCCAAGAGTTGTGCTTTTTTCTCATCCATGGGCAAGCGGGCATTTACAATCGTATACGTACTGTTTTCAATATCGCCAGAAGCGCCATTAAATATTGTGCCAGGCAAAGCGGCTTGTAATTGGTCGAGACAATAGGTTTTTAAATCCTTGAGATGCAAAGCATCCGTTTCCATGCGTTGATAAGAAATTTGAAAGGCTGTTTCCATACCAACAATATTGTGGACGGCTTCTGTGCCTGCACGCATTCCACGTTCTTGCGAACCACCTAAAATCATACCGCTTAAACCCGTATCTTTTTTTATGTATGAAAAACCAACGCCCTTGGGGCCGTGAAATTTGTGTGCAGAAGCAACAGCAAAATCTACTGGAAGCGAACCAAAATCCAAGGGGAAATGTCCAATGGATTGAACGGAATCTGTGTGAAACAAAGCATTGTGCTGGTGACATAGGTTCCCAACTGCTTCAAGGTCTAATATGGTCCCTACCTCATTATTGACGTGCATTAGGCTCACCATTTTCTTTTCATCACTACTGCTCAGCAAGCGCTTTAAGTCATCCATGTCGGGCAAACCGCTGGGAAGTACTTTTACCAAGTCTAAATGTATGTGACCTTGTTTGGCCATATGTTCTATGGTGTGAAGCACTGCATGGTGTTCAATTGGAGAACTTATAAAGTGGCGTATTCCCAATTGATGAAAAGCAGCTTGCAACACAGTGTTATCACCCTCTGTTCCGCCTGAAGTGAAAATGATTTCTTTGGGTAAAACACCCATTTGCTTAGCGATGTGTTTTCGTGCAGACTCAACCTTGGCTTTTGCAGCACGCCCTGCCGCATGCACAGAAGAAGGATTGCCAAAATCTTCTTGTAGCGTATCATGCATGGTTTCGATTACTTCAGGATAAATTGAAGTAGTCGCAGCGTTATCAAAATAAATCAAATCCATAAACTACTTCGGCTCGAAGGTTTTTAGGGTTGCTATTATGATATTAACACAGTCTAATAGTTGCGCTTCAGTCATCACCAATGGTGGTGCAAATCGGATGATATTTCCGTGCGTAGGTTTGGCTAATAAGCCGTTTTCTTTTAGTGCCATACAAATGTTCCAAGCGGTGTCGCTATCTGGGCTGTCGTTGATTACAATCGCATTGAGCAGACCTCTACCACGCACCAACGTTACAATCTTGCTGGACTGGATATAGTTGTTGAGTTGTTCGCGGAATATCTTGCCAAGCTTACGTGCATTTAAGGCAAGTGCCTCATCTTGAACTACGCGAAGGGCAGCTGTAGCCACTGCCGCAGCAATGGGGTTTCCACCAAAAGTACTGCCGTGCTCTCCAGGTTTGATTACGTCCATGACGTCATTGTTAGCCAAAACAGCAGAGACGGGATAAACACCTCCACTAATTGCCTTTCCAAGGATTAGCACATCAGGAGCTGCAAATGTATCTGCCTGTCTTTCACAAGTTGCACCGCAATCACAATTTCCACACACCGCAAGCAATGAACCCGTTCTGGCAATACCTGTTTGGATTTCATCAGCAATAAACAAAACATCATGTGCGTTACAAAGCGCTTGAACATCTTGCAAGTAATTTTCGTCAGGGGTATAGATACCGGCCTCCCCTTGAATAGGCTCCATCAAGAAACCAACAATATTTTTGTTTGCCTCCAAGACATTTTTTAAAGCATCCAAGTCGTTGTGAGGGATTGCGATAAATCCTGGCGTGTAGGGTCCAAAATCATTTTTTGCACCTTGGTCATCTGAAAATGATATAATCGTTGTTGTTCTTCCGTGAAAATTATTATGACACACTACAATTTGTGCTGCTTCTTGTGGTATGTTCTTTTTTTGAACACCCCATTTTCTAGCCAGTTTGATAGCAGTCTCAACAGCTTCCGCACCCGAATTCATTGGAAGCACTTTATCAAATCCAAAATATTTGGAAATAAATGCTGCGAACGGGCCCAAAGAACTGTTGTAGAAAGCACGTGATGTCAAACAGAGTTTTTGCGATTGATCTTGAAGAGCTTGTATGATTTTTGGGTGGCTATGACCTTGGTTAACCGCTGAATAGGCCGAGAGAAAATCATAATATTTGCTACCTTCGACATCCCATAAATAGACACCTTCTCCCCTGTCCAAAACAACAGGAAGTGGATGGTAGTTGTGCGCACTATGGGCTTGCTCAAGTTCTATGAATTGTTCAGTAAGTTTTGTGTCCGTTGCCATACCATACAAAAATACGGAAGCCTCAGGTAATAAAAAAGTTATATGGTGGTTTCGTATATTTTTTCCATAAAGGAAATCAGCAACTTATAGCCCGTTCTAGGGATTTGAATACGGTATCCATTGGTAAGCGTAAGGGTGTATTGAACATTGCGATGAATGGTTCGTATGGCCGCTACATTAACAATAGAAGTGCGACTTACCCTAAAAAAAATATTTTCAGGTAATTTTTTCTCCATTTCAAGCAAAGGTTTACTCACAACAATATGCTCGCGTTTTGCGTGGTGCTTGAGTACAATCTCTGATTTGTGGGTGCCTTTGTGGGTTTCTACACACAATATTTCATCAATAGAAACAAAATCGACACTAGATTTTTCAGAGATGGCAATGCGTTGATTAATCGCCGCTAAGGAGCCATTAAGAGAACTGAAATGAGAAGAATCATACACCTGTCTTTCGTTGTGCTTCTTTATTCGCTTTTGGATTTTCTCGACTGTTGAAATCAGGTCTTGAATTTCAAGAGGTTTAAGCAAATAGTCTGTCACCTGATATCGGATGGCTTTGAGGGCAAATTCGTCATGAGCAGAACACATGACAACATGGATGTCTTCATAATCAATGGCTTCAAGAATATCAAAACCACTTCCAACATCAAGGACAATATCCAGAAAAAGAATATTGGGTTTGTTATTTCTCAAATGAGAAATGGCTTTTGTTTTTTTCGTGAAGGATGCGACTAATGAAATTTCGGGGCAATACTTTTCGAGGCAATAGGATAAAAGTGCGATATTGCGGGCTTCATCGTCAACGATTACAGCGGTAAGCAATTAGTTAAGTTTTAAATTTGGTGTAACAAATATACTGTTTTTTTTAAATAATTTTAACAATTGTTTACGTGTTAATATTTGAATAATCAATGAAACATATAGCAAGCACACAAAATAAAGCCGTCAAAAATATTGTTGCTTTACAGTCAAAAGCTAAAGCCAGAAAAGAAACCAAAAGCTTTATAGTAGAAGGCTTAAGGGAACTCCAATTGGCGTTTACAGCTGGTTATGACGCAATGCATATTTATTGGTGTCCAGAAATTTTAGAAGAAATAGCATTTAAAAATTGGATAGGGAAATTTAATCTCGAATCAGAAGTTACAGCAGTTTCGACAGATGTATATCGCAAAATGGTAATGCGTGATACCACTGAAGGAGTCGTAGGCGTTCTCAAGCAAAAAGACGCCAAACTAGAGGATTGGCAACCAAAAAGCAACAGTCCTTTTATATTGGTTCTGGAGTCCATTGAAAAGCCTGGGAATTTAGGTGCCATACTGCGCACTGCTGATGCCGCGGGCGTAGATGCGGTGATTATAAGTGACCCTCATACCGATATTTACAATCCAAATGTGATTAGGTCAAGCGTTGGTGGGTTTTTCTCTGTGCTAACATTTGTTTGTGGAAACAATCAAACCAAAGATTTTCTAAAAAACTTTAATATCAATACCTATGCGGCTTCACTCCAAAAAAGCATAAACTACTCGGAGGCAGACTTTACCAAAGCAACAGCATTGGTAATGGGAAGCGAAGCAAAAGGCTTAAGTCCATTTTGGCTAAAAGAAACTACGGCCGTTAAAATACCCATGCTAGGTCATGTTGACTCCTTAAATGTCTCAGTAGCTACAGCCGTATTGGCTTATGAAGTTGTACGTCAACGCAAATCCTAAATTTTGTATATTTAACTATGCAAATTTCAGAAGTTAACGAGAACGCCATTATTGCGCAGGAGTATAAAAACTTACTCCGCAACAGCTATCAATCGTTGACCGCAGAAGACAAGAAACTCATACGGCTGGCTTTTGACACAGCAGTAGACGCCCACAAAGATCAAAGACGTAGAAGCGGCGAACCCTATATCATGCATCCCATCGCTGTGGCGCAGATAGTTGCAGATCAAATTGGATTGGGTGCTACATCCATAGCCGCAGCCCTACTCCACGATGTGGTAGAAGACACTTCCCTGACTCTTGATGACATAGCACTTATGTTTGGCGACACCGTCGCAAAGATTGTTGATGGGCTTACCAAAATATCAAAACTCTCAAAAGACAAGCGCGTTTCCATTCAAGCAGAAAATTTTAAGAAAATGTTGCTAACCATGAATGATGACGTCAGGGTTATTTTGATAAAAATTGCAGACAGGCTTCACAACATGATGACCTTAACCGCAATGCCAGAAGAAAAGCAAGTGCGCATTGCTTCTGAAACGCTTTATATCTATGCGCCTTTGGCACATCGTATTGGCATGTTTAACATAAAAACACAGCTAGAAGACTTGGCCCTTAAGTACACAGAGCCTGAAGTGTACAACGACATAGAGCTAAAAATAAAGGAGAGCGAAGAGGAACGCTTGAGCTATATAAAGAATTTTACAAAACAACTCCAAAAGCATTTAGGCAAAGAGCGTATTAATTTTAAAACAGAAGGTCGCTTTAAAAGCATGTTTTCCATCCGCAGAAAAATGCAAATCAAAAACAGAAAGTTTGACGAAGTTTTTGATCGTTTTGCTGTGCGTATTATTTATAAATCAACGCCAAAACAAGAAAAGTTTTTGGCTTGGAAAATTTATTCCATTGTTACCGACCATTTCCAACCTAATCCCATGCGATTACGCGATTGGATTTCTTCACCCAAGTCAACGGGCTATGAAGCCTTGCACATCACGGTTGTTGGGCCAGGCGGCAAATGGGTCGAAGTACAAATCAGATCGGAGCGCATGCACGAAATTGCCGAAAAAGGCTATGCGGCTCATTTTAAATACAAGCACGGAAACAAAGACGAAGGCGGCATGGAAAGCTGGCTAAACCGATTGCGTGACGTTTTAAAATCAGACGAAACCGATGCTGTGGACTTTGTCAAAGACTTTAAACTCAATTTGTATGCGAGTGAAATATTCGTGTTTACGCCTAAAGGAGACTTAAGATCCTTGCCTAAAGGAGCTACACCTGTAGATTTTGCCTATTCCATTCACAGTGAAGTGGGTGACAAAACACGTGGCGCAAAAGTGAATGGCAAGATTGTACCGCTTAATTATGCATTAAACAGCGGCGACCAAGTTGATATTATAACTTCTGAATCTTCATCGCCCAATGCCAACTGGCTTGATTTTGTGATTACCTCAAAAGCACGTTCAAGTATACGCACCTCGTTGCGAGTGGAAGAAAAAGCCATTTCCACGGAAGGCAAGGAACTTTTAAGACGGAAACTGCGTCAGATGAAATTTAAGTTTAGTGATCGCATCATCAATGCGATGGTGTCATACTTTAAACTCAAAACCAGTCTGGATTTATATTACCGAATAGGTATTGGCACCATTGACAATAAGATGTTAAAGAAGTTTGCCGCTGAGGAAAACAATCGGTTTTACCAGCTCTTTAGAAGACGTCCTTCTGACCGACCTAAAAAAGAAAACCTCGACAGTAGTGAAATCTCAAGTTTCTATGATATGTTGGTTTTTGGTAAAGACCAAGAAACCCTCAATTATACGTTAAGCTCATGTTGCAACCCTATTGCAGGTGATGACGTATTTGGATTTGTCTCCATTAACGAAGGCATTAAGGTGCATAAAAACGAATGTCCAAACGCCATCAGCTTACGATCAAATTATGGCTACCGTATTTTAAGTGCAAAGTGGATAGATTCCTCAAAAGGGTTCTTTACTGGTAACATCCGCCTATCTGGAATTGATCGAATGGGGCTTGTTAGCGAGGTTACCAACCTCATTTCAAATGCCCACAACGTGGATATTACACAAATAAAATTTGACACAGAAAAAGGCACGTTTTCTGGGGAAATAAGACTACACGTGAGACATGCCTCTACCCTATACATGTTAATTAATAAGCTTGAAAAAGTTACTGGGATTGAGAAAGTAGTTCGAGATTGATTTCGGTTGCTTATCTTTGTTTTTTGGGTTTTACCATATGAAAAACGAATTCGGAATTGTAAAAAGTGTTTTTATCCAGTTTTTGGATAGCAACGGGCATAGAAAAACGCCTGAACGCTTTGCCATACTTGAGGAAATTTACTTAAGCGATGAGCATTTCGATATCGAGTCGTTATATATCATGATGAAAAACAAAAACTACAGGGTAAGTCGCGCAACGCTCTACAATACAATTGAATTGTTGCTGGCATGTGGCTTGGTTCGAAAGCACCAATTTGGCCTACAACACGCTCAGTACGAAAAGTCATATTTTGACAAACAACACGATCACGTAATTTTAACAGACACTGGAGATGTAAAAGAGTTTTGCGACCCCCGTATTCAAGCCATAAAACAAACCATTGAGGAAGTTTTTGACATTGACATACACGCACATTCATTATACTTTTACGGAACCAAAAAAAACGCTAACTAATCATTCATGGCCATTGATTTACTCCTAGGCTTACAGTGGGGCGACGAAGGAAAAGGTAAAATTGTTGATGTACTTACAAAAAAGTACGACATCATTGCCCGATTCCAAGGCGGACCCAATGCAGGCCACACCCTAGAATTTGACGGAATTAAACACGTATTACACACCATACCATCGGGTATCTTTCATCCTACTGCCACCAACTTGGTTGGAAACGGCGTGGTGATCGATCCTGTTATCTTCAAGCAAGAATTAGACAACTTGGCTCCTTTTGACATAAATATCAATAAGTCGCTGTTGGTTTCTAGAAAAGCACACCTTATTCTTCCAACACACCGCTTGCTTGATGCTGCTTCAGAGCTGGCAAAAGGAAAAGCAAAAATTGGATCTACGCTCAAAGGTATAGGCCCAACCTATATGGACAAAACAGGTCGTAATGGCATACGGGTTGGCGATATTGAATTAGCAAGCTGGAAAACAAGCTATCAAGCACTTCGCGACAAGCATTTGGCCATGGTTGCCAACATGAAAGTCGAACTCGAATTTGACATGGAAGCGCTTGACAAGGCATTTTTTGAAGCGATAGACTTTCTAAAATCGAGTATTTCTTTTGTCGACAGCGAGCAGTACTTAAGCGTAGCACAAAAAGAAGGGAAGCGCATTTTAGCTGAAGGCGCACAAGGTTCGCTTTTAGACATTGATTTTGGTACCTATCCGTTTGTTACCTCATCCAACACGACTGCCGCAGGCGCATGTACTGGGCTGGGCGTTGCACCAAATAAAATCGGAGAGGTTTACGGCATTTTTAAAGCGTATACCACTAGAGTGGGAAGCGGACCTTTCCCAACGGAACTTTTTGACGAAACTGGCGAAACAATGGGGCGCGTAGGTCATGAGTTTGGCGCTACTACAGGTCGTTCGCGACGTTGTGGCTGGCTGGATTTGGTTGCACTCAAATACGCAGTTGAAGTCAATGGCGTTACCCAACTGATGATGATGAAGGGCGATGTGCTTTCTGGTTTTGATGAGCTTAAGGTATGTGTGTCCTATGACTACAGAGGCGAAAACATTCAGCACCTACCCTACTCCTTAAATGCAGAAGAATTAAAACCGCAATACACCTCATTGCCGGGTTGGGAAGAAGACTTGACCAAAATGCGCAGTGAAGACGAACTTCCAAAAACTTTTATGGACTATGTAGCGTTTATTGAAGCTTATGTAGAAACACCCATAAAGATTGTTTCTGTAGGTCCAGATAGAAATCAAACCATCTTCCGCTCGTCTTAATATAAACACATGAGAGCTGTTCTCTTTTCTTGTTTATTGCTGTTATCCACCACTGGACTATGGGCACAGGAAAAAGAAATAGAAATCCGTCAAGCGGGCTCTTTTCAGCTAGATGAAGAAAACTTCCCAGGAGCAAATATCTTAGAGCGCAGTGCTACCAAGCAGGTACATCTGGTGCATCAAGGCATGGACGTTTGGTCTGACAAGGCGTTTTTTTATAAAAAAGAAAACAGGTTTGACGCATTTGGTAACGTGCGTATCATTCAAGGAGATAGCTTGGTACTTACGAGCAAGACCGTGAATTACGATGGCAAAATAAAATTAGCAGTTGCAAAAGAACAGGTTGTGCTTGACAACAAGGAAATGCTGCTTAAAACCGACACGCTTTATTTTGACAGGATTAAAAGCATAGCCTACTACCCCGCTAATGGTACGGTCTATGACAGCCTGACAACGATAAACAGCAAAAGAGGCACTTATATTTCTGATACTAAAAAATACAAGTTTGAAAATAAAGTAGTGGTCACCAATCCGGATTTTACATTGACCTCTGCGCGTATGGATTTTTATACCGAAACAAAACACGCTTTTTTTTATGGCGCTACCACCATCACAGGAGAAGATTATGTGGTGCGTTGCCGTGAAGGCTTTTACAACACGGATAAAAAAGAAGGCTACTTCAAGAAAAATGCATCTATTGATTATAACAACCGCAATATCATTGGGGATAGCATCTATTTTAACGACACCAAAAAATATGCGTCAGCCACTCAAAACATTCGCATAACCGATACCATAAACAATTCCTTTATCACTGGAAATTACGGGCAAGTGTTCAAGGAAAAAGACTCGGCTATGGTAACACATCGCGCGCTTGCCATTAATCTTGTTGAACTAGACTCACTTTTTATTCACGCAGACACCCTTATTGCAACGGGGCCTCCTGAAAAACGCATCATACGCGGGTTTCACGATGTGCGCATATTCAAAGAAGATTTGAGCGGGAAAACAGATTCCATACACTTTAATCAAACTTCTGGGCGTGCAAAACTCATTAGACGCCCAATCAGCGACCGTGACTTGCAATACTTGACGCCACAAGAAATTGCAGATCGCAATCCGATATTATGGTCAGATGAAAGTCAAATGACAGGAGACGAAATCCACCTCACCATTGACAATGAAAAAGAGGTATTGGACTCCTTGCTTATTTACAACAATGCCTTTGTCATTGAGCAAGACAGTTTAGACGCGGCTAATTTTAATCAAATCAAAGGACTTCAGCTCAAGGGAAAATTCAAAGGGAAAAGTCTCGAAACGGTTGATGTGATTCAAAACACCGAAATGGTGTATTATTTATATGATGACGAGACCCAAGAACTCACAGGAATCGACAAAGCCATTTGTAGTGCCTTGCGCTTAGACTTTGTAGATAGTGGCATTGAAAAAATTACTTTTTTCACAAATCCTGACGGCGTAGTTTATCCACCAAAAGAGTTGCCTGAAAACACCAGACAATTGCTTGGTTTCACATGGCGAGAAGACGAAAGGATATACAGCAAAGAAGACTTATTTCACGGCATAGACCTCGAAAACTACAGCATCAAGGTTAAGCCTGGAGAAATAAAAGGAATTCCAATAGAACTAAAAAGATAGTTGCAATGGCTTCACTTGCATCCTTATTTAAAGATTTCCAAGCGCAAACGACACCATACCCAATGGGACTTGAAATTGTTCGTGCAAAGGGTTGCTATTTATACGATAACAATAAAAAGAAGTACTTGGATTTGGTAGCTGGCGTATCTGCTTGTAGCTTAGGGCATCGACACCCCGCTGTTGTACGTGCCATCAAAAGACAATTAGGCAAATACCTTCACGTGATGGTCTACGGGGAGTTTGTTCAAAAAGAACCCGTCTTACTTGCTAAGTTGCTGGCCGATCATTTACCACAACACCTAAACACTACCTATTTAACCAATTCAGGAACTGAGGCTATTGAAGGTGCATTAAAATTAGCCAAGCGCGTAACCGGACGCGCTGAAATAATTGCCGCAAACAAAGCCTATCATGGAAATACCATGGGGGCGATGAGCGTTATGGGCTATGAATTGCGTAAGCGCGCCTATAGACCTCTTATTCCAGGCACGCGTTTTATCGAATTTAACAATCACGATGATCTTGAAAAGATCACCAACCAAACAGCTGCTGTTATTCTGGAAACCATTCAAGGGGGTGCTGGTTTTATTCTACCTGAAAAAGGCTATCTGAAAAAAGTCAAAAAACGCTGTGAAGCAGTTGGCGCCATGCTTATTCTTGATGAAATCCAACCGGGAATTGGTCGCACCGGAAAGTTATTTGCCTTTATGGACCACGATGCAGCACCAGATATTTTGGTCATCGGAAAAGGGCTTGGGGGTGGACTTCCTGTTGGCGCTTTTATCGCAGATCAAAAACACATGGCGCAGCTTAAAGAAGCGCCTTCGCTTGGTCACATTACTACTTTTGGTGGAAATCCAGTTATTGCCGCAGCCTGTAGAGCTACACTACAAACCATTCTTAAGAGTAGTTTGATGGAAGACACACGTAAGAAAGAAAAGCTATTTAGAGACTTACTTGTTCACCCCAAAATCAAAGCGGTTAGAGGTAAGGGGCTTATGCTTGCGCTCATCATGAACGACGCAAAAACTGCACAAACATTGGTGAAAAGCTGTATAAATGAGGGGGTTTTGCTCTTTTTTCTTCTATTTGAACCCACCGCCGTACGTATCTCTCCACCCCTGACCATATCTGAAAAGCAGATTAAAAAAGCGTGTAGCACCATCATCAAAGTGCTCAATCAAATGGAGTGTTGATTACTTTGTTGAAAATTGAGTTAACAACCCTTCAGTAACCTGAACTTCAATTTCTAGATTTATATCAATAAACAAACTATGGAATTCCCATTTGGCGATTTTTCAGAATTTCCCGTTTCGCGATTTGAGTCAATGCTCAAAACAAACGAAATACAATTCTTCGATGCGTCGGAATTTGAGGAAATTGGGCAGTATTATATTGATGCTGCCAACCTGAGTATGGCAAAAAAAGCCATCGAGGTTGGACTCAACCAACACCCTGACGCAACAGAACTCACCTTACTTCTTATTGAATACCATACCCTAACAAACTCATACGAAGAAGCGCGCATTTTGGTGGACAATCTGATTGCCATTGAGCCTTTTAACCCTTATGCTTTTCAACATTTGGCTGTAATACAGTCCAAGTGTAATGAACATCAAGAAGCCATCGAATCGCTCAAAAAAGGCCTGATGTATACAGATACCAAATATGAGTTTCATGCGCTGCTAGCCATGGAATACCTCTATCTAGACGCCTTTTTTATGGCAAAAGAGTATTTCATTAGATGCCTGGAGGAAGAAGTAACAGATAATCATGCGCTGTATAACATCATTTATTGCTTTGAGTCTTTAAAAGATGCTGATGGTGCCATTGCCTATATGAATTCGTTTCTAAACAAAGACCCATATAACGAGGTAGCATGGCATCAACTGGGAAGACAGTATTTGGCCAAGCAAATGTATGAGCAGGCCATCACGGCTTTTGACTTTGCGGTTATTTGCGACGACACCTTTATTGGCGCATACCTAGAGCTGGGCAAAGCATTGGAACAACTTGGACGTTATAACGAAGCGATTAATCACTACGAGATCACGCTCAGCATTGATGACCCAACAGCTTTTGCACTGCTGCGTATTGGAGCATGTCACTTAAAGTTAAAAAACGACGAGCTAGGCGTTAAGTTCCTAAAAAAAGCCATTCACGAAGACCCACTTCTAGACAAAAGTTGGTTGGCGTTATGCGGGCACTATATGCGTAAAAAATCCTACGCAAAAGTATTGCACTACATCAAAAAAGCAGTGAAGATTGATAGCGGTCATGCGAAATATTGGCGTTTGTATGCTCAAGCAAATAAAGCATTGGGCTTCTTTGAGGAAGCAAATCTCGCATACGAGCGCTTGGTGAATCTTGGAAACTACGAACTGCAAACTTGGTTAGACTGGGCTGGTGTCTTATTACAACTGCAAGACTATACCAAAGGCATTGAGGCCTTGCGGCAAGGCTTGGAGTTCCATCCCGAAAACAGTTCCCTAAACTACATGCTGGCTGGTTTTTATATGATGGAAGCAAAGGCAAATGAAGCGTCATTCTTTCTTAAAAACGCCTATGCCATCAATCCAAATGAGCTGGATGTTTTATATGAAACCTTCCCAGCTTCAAGGGCTTCCGTCTTGGTGAAAGACACCTTATCAATTTCATAGTACGCTTTACGCTTGATTGCGTAATTTTACATTCCAACACACTAGCCTAATGAAGCAATCCGTGCAAGAACATATTGTAGTCTATCTTAAAGGTTTGGCCATGGGCGCCGCCGATGTGGTTCCTGGAGTTTCGGGTGGTACCATTGCCTTAATCACCCATATCTATGAAAGACTTATAAAAGCCATTGACAATGTTTCACTAACCCTTGTCCTTCAACTCTTTGGGCGCAACAGAAAAGCGGCTTGGCAATCTCTTGATGGTTCGTTTTTATTAACACTTGTTCTCGGTATTGGCACAAGTATATTGCTTGTAAGCAGTGGGGTCTCATGGTTGCTCGCAACCTATCCCATACCACTATGGGCCTTTTTCTTTGGACTGATCTTAGCAAGTGCTTTTGTCTTAAAAAACAGCGTAACCAAATGGAATATTACTGCTTTAGTTTCGATGGTAATAGGCTTTTTTGTTGCTTTCGGAATAGGTCTAATTACACCCAATACAGGCTCAGAGAGTCTGCTATACCTTTTTTTATGTGGTGTGCTTGTGGTTATAGCCATGATACTTCCCGGTATTTCAGGCGCTTTTATTCTAATACTACTAGGGGCCTATGAAACAGCTCTTAACGCACTGGATAAACTAAAGAATTTTGAGCTGGAAGGTTTGGTGGTTTTTTTAGTAATGGCTGCAGGTGGCTTGGTGGGCCTAAAAGCCTTTGCAAAAATACTGCGTTGGCTTTTTACCCAACACAAAAACATTGTTTTGGCTGCAATGACTGGCTTTTTACTGGGCTCATTATACAAGGTGTGGCCTTGGAAAAAAGTCACTTCTTACTACACCAACAGCGATGGCTTGGCAGAACCGCTTACAACAGCAGTTGTTTTGCCTGAATTGTCTAATCCCGATGCACAAGCATTGTTGGCCTTTGTCGCCTTTATAGCGGCATTATGTTTGTTGTACTTTTTAGAAAAATTTAGCACTAAAAGCCATGGCTAACCGATCATTATCAGATTACAGCTTATTAATCCTCAAAGGGATTGCTATGGGTATTGCCAATAAAATACCAGGCGTTTCTGGCGGTATCGTTGCCGTAGTAACAGGATTTTATGAAGAGCTTATTTTTTCCTTTCAACGCCTAAACTTTAAGGCAGTTTCGCTCTTGTTTAGAGGGCGTTTTAGCGCTTTTTGGCAGTATGTTAATGGCGCTTTTTTAATAGCCTTATTCGTTGGGGTTATATTGAGTTATTTCACCTTATCCCTCTTGTTAGACGCAGCGCTGACAGCCTATCCGTTAAATGTGTGGGCACTGTTCTTTGGTTTGGTTTTGGCATCTGCGCTAATCTTATATCGAGACTTTAACAATTGGAATAAAAAAAATATGCTGCTTGGCATTATCGGACTTGCCGTTGGTGTAGGTCTAAGCGTCTTATCTCCATCTGATGAAAACACCAACCTGCTCTATATTTTCTTGTGTGGATATCTGAGCATCATAGGCATGACCTTACCGGGCTTGTCAGGGTCGTTTTTACTTATCCTAATGGGCAATTATTCGCTGTTGTTGGTGGACAGTGTAAATGCCTTGGGCAGATACATCATAAGCCCTTTTAGCACTATTGAGCTACTCCCACAAGACGAGACTTACGCCCTTATGTTTGCTGTATTTCTCACCGGATCTTTAATAGGTATCAGCAGCCTTTCAGCATTGATTCACAAAATACAGCAGCGTGCTAAGGATGAATTACAAGCCGTATTGATTGGATTTGTTTTTGGGTCGCTATTTATTCTTTGGCCTCCAAATAGAATTGCTAATTTTGCACAAACAAACAGCATAACAGACACTACATGGGCTGTTATTTGGGGTGCCGTGGGATTAATTATTGTGTTTGCACTTGATTATTATGAGCGAAAAAAATAAGTTGCGTTTTGGGCTTTTAGGCAAGGATATAGACTATTCCTTTTCGAGGGCATATTTTGCTGAAAAATTTCAAAAAGAGAAGCTTCATCATTGTTCCTATGAAAATTTTGATCTGGCCGATTTATCCGATTTTAAAAGGGTTCTACAAACACCCCACCTCAAAGGGATGAACGTTACCATTCCATACAAACAAGAAGTGATGCCCTTTCTTGACAATCTAGATGAAGTTTCAAAAGCCATTGGTGCGGTGAACACCATTGTGTTCAACAAAGACGGAACCACAACGGGGTATAACACGGATTATATCGGTTTTCAAAAGAGCATTGCGCCCATGATTACGGCTGAAATTAAAGCAGCATTGGTGCTAGGTACTGGTGGTGCATCTAAGGCAGTGGTTTATGCTTTGCACAAAATGGGAATTGAGACCCAATATGTTTCAAGAAAAAAAGGGGCCAATAACCTGACCTATGAAGAATTAACAGCAAAGGTCATGGAAAAGCACAAGTTAATTGTGAACTGCACGCCATTGGGAACCCATCCAAACATACTTCAAAAACCAAATCTCAATTACGATCAACTAACAAGTGCACATGTACTGTTTGATTTAATTTACAATCCTTCAGAAACAGCCTTTATGAAAGCGGGTAAAAAAGCTGGCACTAGGGTTGGAAATGGCGAAAATATGCTCGTTGGACAAGCAGAAGCCTCATGGCGCTTGTGGAATATGTGATTTTTTTTGAGTGGTATACTATAAATTGTATATTCGAATTGATTTAAATCATGACTATGTTGGACAAAACCGACAACGATTTGCCAAAGGCAAACGACGAAAACGTAAGTGAAGAAGCTTCTATCCCCAATATCAAAAAAGAAGAGGAAACCGCTGAAACACCAAGTGAACCAAGTGTTGAAGCGGTAACAGGGAAACAAGCCGAAAAGGACGGACCTACGCCCGAAAAGCAGCAAGAAGAAACAGTTGAAGCTACTAAGGAGGCAGTTGAGACTACTGAAGCGTCAGCCGAAGCAGTGGATGATGCTGACGAAACGGAAAAAGCAGCAGAAGCAACGGATGAAGATGTTGCAACTGAAGGAGCAGCAGAAGCATCGGATGTTGATGATACAGCTGAGGCGGAAAGCAAGGTGCAGAAGTTCGACGGCATGGATCCAAAGGAAATGCTGGCGTACTTCTCCGAAGCTTTGAGCAATAAACCCATACAAAGTCTAAAAGGAACAGTAGACGCTTTGACCAAGGCCTTTGAAAAAGAAATGGCCACCCTCAAGGCTTCCCAAAGACAAACTTTTATAGACGAAGGAGGCAATCCAGATGCGTTTTATTTCAATCCACCTGTACTAAAAGATTTCAACAGTCTTGTTCGTAGGTACAAATCCGACAGAGGTACATACTACAGAAGCGTTGAAGAAAAACAGCACAAAAGCCTTGAGCAGAGACTGGCCCTTATAGAAGAATTAAAAGGGCTTATAAATGTTAATCAAGACATAAACGCCACCTACAAGCAATTCAAAGATTTACAAAGGCGCTGGAAAGAAACAGGGCAAGTGCCAAGAATGGAAGCCAACAATGTTTGGAAAACATACCATCACCACGTGGGGCATTTTTATGATTTCTTACATCTAAACAGAGAACTACGTGAGTTGGACTTCAAGTTTAACTTAGAACAAAAACTAAAAATTTGTGAACAAGCAGAGGCATTGGCAAGTATGGAAGATATTCCAAAGGCTTTTCGTCACCTGCAAACACTACACAAAAAATGGAAAGATGAACTTGGACCTGTGGACAAAGAACACAGCGAAGAGGTTTGGCAAAGATTCAGTGAGGCCACGAAAATTGTTCATGACAAGCGAAGGTATTTTATCAAGAATCAGGAAGATATTTTTGAGGAAAATCTTGTCAAGAAAAGAGCTATCCTTTCTCAAATGGAAGAATTATTAGCCAAAGAATTTGATGCCAAAACCAATATCAATAATTTCTCAAAAACCTATGACGGACTTCGAGAAGCCTTCTTTGCCATTGGCAAGGTGCCCGAGAAACAACGCAATGATCTTTGGTCAGCTTTTAAAAGAACATCAAACCAGTTTAGCAAAAAAAGAAACCGCTTCTATAAGTCGCTAAAGAAAGCGTATGAGGTTAATGTAACCAAGCGCAAAGCACTTATTGAACAAGCCGAAATCTTGAAAGATCAAACCAATCACAAAGAAACAACGCCAAAAATCATCGCTCTACAAAAGGAATGGAAAGTGGCTGGTCCCGTGAGAAAAGAAGACTTCATTAAGCTTAATGAGCAGTTTAGAGCCTTGTGTAATGCGTATTTTGAAAACAAAGACGCCAATCGCAATCAGCAAAACGAAAAGCAGAAAGAAAACCTCCAAGAGAAAATGACACTGCTAACATCGCTGAAAGAAATGATTGCATCGGATGACAAGCCCAATGAAAAAGACATTGACAGCATGGTTTCACAATGGAATGCTATTGGCTATATCCCAAGAAATAAAATGGGTATAAATCAAGACTTTTTAACCTTGGTTGACAAAGCGTATAAAACCATTGGTCTTTCATCTTCGGATATCACACAGAAAAGTTACCAGAACAAACTGGATAACATCAAAGAAGATGATGACAGCATACGCAAGGAAGTGCAATCCCTAAACCGCCGCATTGGTGAAATAAAACAGGAAATCATCCAACTGGAAACCAACTTACAGTTTTTTGGAAAAAACCAAGACAAGAATCCTATTGTCATAAAGGTTCACGAAGACATCGCCCAGCATCAAAAACGCTTAGACGGGTTGGAAGAAAAGAAACGCTTGGTGAAATCGTTAAACAAAGGCTAGCTCTGCTCCTTTTTGGCTGCTTGCCAAAGCTGTTCCCATTGATCTGTTGTTAGGCTGTCAAGCGCCTTCCCCTGCTGTTTAGCCATTTTTTCCATGGCTTCAAAGCGGCTGCGAAAACGTCTATTTGTTGATGAGAGTGCATCGTCGGGATTGATCTTCAAAAAACGCGCATAATTAACGAGCGAAAAAAACACATCCCCCAGTTCGTCTGTGATTTTTTCTTTTGTGCCATGATTAATTTCATGGTCCAATTCACTCAATTCCTCTTGGATTTTATCTTTTACCCCATCAATAGTTTTCCAATCAAAACCAATGCCTGCAGCTTTGTCTTGCATACGACTGGCCATAACCATGCTGGGTAGGCTTTTAGGAACCCCCGACAAAACGCCTTTGTTTCCTTCCTTGAGCTTGAGTTTTTCCCAATTCTTTTTCACATCTGCCTCGTCTTTGACTTCTACGTCTCCGTAGATGTGTGGATGCCTATCGATAAGTTTTTCAGAGATGGCATTTGCCACATCAGCAATATCAAAAGCCTTTTGTTCACTTCCAATTTTAGCGTAAAAAACAATATGCAACAACAGGTCTCCTAACTCATGTTTGACCTCATCCAAGTCGCCCGACAATAACGCCTCACTAAGCTCATAGGTTTCTTCAATGGTTAGGTGACGTAACGAAGCAAAAGTTTGCTTTTTGTCCCAAGGACAATTGGTGCGCAACTCGTCCATAATGGTCAACAAACGATCAAATGCCTTAAGCTGTTTGGTGCGTTTGCTGTCCATTATCGAATGCTGGTTTTGCCAGGAAATCGCATAAGGTAGTCTGGATTTATATTGCCGCGTGATATTTGTGCGAGTTTGGGTTTGAGCAATTTCTTTTTAAGTGGCCCCAATTTATCTGTAAACAAAATACCTTCTATGTGATCAAATTCGTGCTGTACGATGCGAGCTGCCAAGCCACTTATTTCTTCTTCTACTTTCTCAAATTGCTCGTTGTAATACACAATTTCAATTGTAGAGAGTCGGGTGACATCTTCTCTGACATCGGGAATGCTAAGACATCCCTCGTTAAACGATTCTTTTAGTCCGCTGTATGAAATGATCTCGGGATTGATAAATACTTTTTTAAATGCCTTTAGCTCTTGTTGCTCGACGTGATCAAGAGTTTTGTCTTGTGCAAACGGACTGCCATCAACGATAAACAAACGAAGCGACTCCCCTATTTGAGGAGCTGCAAGACCCACGCCATAAGCGGCATACATGGTTTCCCACATATCGCTGATGAGTTCTTTAAGTTTTAGATGGTGTTTTTCTACGTTAACGGCTTTCTTCTTTAATACAGGATCGCCATAGGCTACAATGGGAAGTATCATACGTTTTGCTGTTGATCTAAATACCCCTGCAAGATAAGTGTTGCGCTCAATTTATCAATAACTTCTTTTTTTTGACGCACTTTTTTTGGAGCACCACTCATCAAAAGCGACTGTTTTGCCATTTTGGAAGTAAATCTTTCGTCATAACGCACAACATCTATTTCAGGAAGCTGCGTTTTTAATTGGGCAACGAAGGGTGTTATTTTAATTTCTACTGCTGAAGGGGTGTTATCCCGCTGTTTGGGTGCGCCGACAACAATGTGTGTCACCTCCTCTTGGCTGGTGTAATTTTTCAGAAATGGTAACAAGTCATTTGGCGAAACAGTATCTAAGCCAAAAGCACAGGTCTGTAACGGATCTGTAACAGCGATGCCGCAGCGTTTTGTTCCATAATCTATTGCCATTATTCTAGCCATGGTACAAAGGTAAGTAATGAATTTTTGGAAAACATGGATTTGGTTTCATCTCAAAACTTATCTTTGAAAAAAATTCAAATGAGCAGAGCTATAATCGAAGCCGCTTGGGACGACCGAGCACTTTTACAACAGGAAGAAACACAACAAGCCATTCGTTCGGTCATTGACCAACTGGATCAAGGAATACTCCGTGTGGCAGAACCAACCGACAATGGGTGGCAAGTCAACGAATGGGTGAAAAAAGCCGTGGTGCTCTACTTCCCCATTCAAAAAATGGAAACCATTGAAGCTGGACCTCTTGAGTTTCATGATAAAATTCCGCTAAAAACAGGTTATAAAGAAAAAGGCATTCGTGTTGTACCTCATGCGGTGGCACGTAAAGGAGCCTATATTTCTTCTGGCACCATATTGATGCCTTCTTATGTCAACATAGGCGCCTACGTAGACGAAGGTACCATGGTCGATACTTGGGCCACTGTTGGAAGCTGTGCGCAAATTGGCAAAAACGTTCACCTCAGTGGTGGTGTTGGCATTGGCGGTGTTCTAGAGCCCCTTCAAGCTGCTCCCGTGATTATTGAAGACAATGCGTTTATTGGCTCACGCTGTATTGTAGTAGAGGGCGTTCACGTAGAAACAGAAGCCGTATTAGGGGCCAATGTAGTACTAACGGGTTCTACTAAAATTATTGACGTCACGGGTGATGAGCCTATTGAACGAAAAGGTCGTGTTCCTGCAAGGTCTGTGGTTATTCCAGGCAGTTACACCAAAACATTTGCTGCTGGTGATTATCAAGTGCCTTGCGCCCTGATTATTGGTAAACGCAAAGAAAGTACCAACAAGAAAACCTCACTAAACGATGCGTTAAGAGAACATAACGTAGCGGTGTAACTAAAATGAACATTCTAATTGTCAATAACAGCAAGTTGCCCGTTATCTATTACGGGGGAACTGAGCGCGTTATTTGGTATTTAGGAAAAACATTAACACGCTTAGGACATAAGGTTAGTTTTTTAGTAGCGCAAGGGTCAACGTGTGACTTTGCCAAAATCATTGAGCGAAATCCCGAGGTTGATGTGATTGATCAAATCCCCGCAGATATTGATTTGGTTCATTTTCATTTTACACCAAAAGGGGTAGAAAAGCTTCAGGTTCCTTACTTAATAACCATTCACGGAAATCCAAATCCAGCTGAATCACTCGACAAAAATGCCGTGTTTGTTTCTAAAAATCATGCCAAGAGACATAACGCAGAGGCTTTTGTTCACAATGGCCTGGACTGGGATGACTATGGAAATCCGCAATTGGATAATAAACGCTCGTATTTTCATTTTTTAGGAAAAGCTGCATGGCGCGTAAAAAATGTAAAAGGAGCAATTAATAGCACGCTCAAGCTTAAAGGGGAAAGACTTCATGTACTCGGAGGTAGCCGCTTAAACATAAAAATGGGGTTTCGCTTTACTTGGCAACCTAGAGCCCGATTTTATGGCATGGTTGGTGGCGAAGAAAAAATGAATCAACTAAAACACTCTAGAGGTTTGGTTTTTCCTGTGCGCTGGCATGAGCCCTTCGGTTTGGCCATCGTTGAAAGCCTGTATTTTGGGGCACCCGTTTTTGGCACGCCTTATGGATCTTTGCCTGAGCTTGTGAATCAAGACATTGGATTTCTTAGTAATTCGAGCACAAAACTCAGTGAAGCTATGGAGCATTGTCAAGACTATAATCCAAAAACCTGTCACGATTATGCCGCAACCCATTTTAATGCAGAGGTGATGAGCAAAGCTTATCTAAATCTTTATGAGAACGTAATTCAAGGAAAAGAAATCAATAAAAATATACCCCAAACATTAGCGTTGGATACGCCTAAATTTTTGGATTGGGTAAAGTAACAGCAAACGAACAAATCATTATTTATAATTGTAGTTACGATGCTATCCATATTTCATTAACTACGAGGAGCGCTTTCATATCTAACGTTTATCCTATATTTGAGCAAATAAAACTGTATAAAGTGGCTATCCGTTTGAATAACTAATGTTTTTAATAAGCAACTTCAGATAATGCACTCAGATAACTCCGACTTAAAACCTAACCACGTCATCAGAATTGGTTTTGAAGGATCGACATTATTTTCAAAAGGATATACTGGAATCCCCTTTTACATCAAAAAATTGGTTGAAGGTTTTGATGCTAGTGATTCTTACGATCCAAATCTTTTTCTTCCACTTAAACGACGCTTTAAGCAACGATATCTAGCTCCTTTTACCCAAAATATATCAAAAAGCTGGTATTTGAACGGCACTCCTTTTTGGAATTTTACTAACGTAAAAATAATGCACTTTACACATGCGCCATTTATAAACGCAAAAGGTGTAAAAAAAGTGGCGACTATACATGATCTCGCCTTTATGGCGGATGAATTGAAAGGTATTGATATAGCAACACCATATTTTGTAAATAAACGAATTCATTTGTTATCGCAAATTTCACAATATGCAGATGCCATTATTTCAGTCAGCCAAAAAACAAAAGAAGATTTTTTAAAACACTTCGACTATCCGCAAGAAAAGATACATGTTGTGCATTTGGCTCCGGTCTTTAATCCAAAGTCCATTACGCAAACAAAAAAAAATAGTGGAAAACCGTATTTGCTAAGCGTTGGCGGCATTAGTACAAGGAAAAATTCACTAAATATTTTAAAGGGCTTTTTAGCTTCCAAAGCATCAAAAACACATACGCTGGTATTCGCAGGCAAAAACGGTTTGGGATCAGATCAGTTTCATGCTTTTTTTAATAAAAATGGGCTTGGGAATAAAGTTAAAATCATGGGATATGTATCAGATGAAGAACTTCAATCATTATATTTTAATGCCAGTGGGTTTGTTTTTCCTACGCTATACGAAGGGTTTGGAATACCCATTCTCGAAGCCATGAATCACAAGCTACCCGTTTTAATTGGAAGTCTGGGAGCATCTACAGAAGTTGCAGGTGGCCATGCGCACATTGCGCACCCCTTTGACATTAATGCTATCGCAACTGGTATTGATGCACTTCTGGATTATGACACACAAAAATTAGATGCCGCTTTTGCTTATGCCCAAATGTTCAGTTGGGAAAAAACAATCAATCAAACTGGCAAAGTATATGCTGATTTAATCCAACCTAATTGAAAAGGGAAACCTTAGTGAATTTAAACAATTATACCTCAGGCACTTTTTGAGTTTTATATTTTGGCGGGCTGTTTTGCTTTAGGTGAAAAGCACTACTTAACGACAATGTAGTTTTTATGCCCTCCTAGTACCTTACCCCCAAAAAACATACGCTCTATCCATATAATCATTCGATATTTACGTTTTTCGTGTTTTGCTTCTGGCCTACCGATAACATTTGGTCCTGAAAAACGCAGCATATCTTTCCAGTCAAGGGTTTTAATTTTATCATGCATGACTTTTGGATGGGTTCCCTTAAATTTTAAACAATAATCCATACGCCCATAGTCGTAGCCTTCGTCATATTTTTCATACTCGACATTGGTTGCTGCAACACCCCTGTAAGCTTTCGCAAAATACATACGCTTTTTTCGCATCAACTTTGGCGGACGCACCCATCCGTAGTGATACATATTGGCATTTAGACATGCCACATTAAGTTTAGAAGTTCCTTCTTTTTGGCGATAGCTTTTGCCATCAAAATTGGGAATGCGTCTAAACGATTGTGCGTCTGCAAAAGAATGAATTTCTGGATCGTTACGCACTATTCTTATCTCGTGTGGATACCAACAATGATCTCGGAAATAGTGATCGTAATCGCCATAAAAATGATAGTACTTAAACAAAAAACCATCAACTTCTGTGTTGTTCAAATATTGCGTGCACTTCGTGGTGATTTCACCGTAATCTTCTTCGTGAATCAACTCATCACCTTGAACGTACAGCAGCCAATCGCCTGTGCAATGCGTCTTAGCTATATCGGTTTGATGTGCGTATTCTGTTCCACCAGTAAAGGTTTCCAAATCCCACTCGGTGTGGATAATCTTAATTTTATCTGATTGCAAACTGCGAATTTTCGCTTCTGAGTCGTCATCGGCATCGCCTTTACCAAGAGCAATAACAAATTCATCTACAACAGGCAGTGCAGATTGTATTGATTCAAGAATAGGGTAATACAATTTAGACGTATTTCGCAAAAAAGTAAAGCCACTTATTTTCATTGATCCAAAGGTAGTATTTTTAAGCCCATTACTCTAAAATAGAGTAGTTTTGCCATATGCGAATTGGATACGATGCAAAGCGAATTTTTCACAACGCTAGTGGTTTGGGAAACTACAGCCGTGATTTGGTGCGTATTTTAGCAACCTACTACCCAAAAAACAACTACCACCTCTACAACCCAAAGAAGCAAAAACTGAATCGTTGGAAAGCACAGCCCAACACCATAGAACACCAACCTAAAGGCATTTGGCGTTGCCTGCATTCCCTTTGGAGGCAAGGGCCTATTGTGCGTCAATTAAAAAAAGACAGCATTGATGTTTTCCACGGATTAAGTGGAGAATTACCTAAAGGACTTGACATACCTTCAGTGGTAACGGTCCATGATCTTATTTTTTATCGTTACCCTGAACTATATAAATCTATTGATGTAGAAATCCACAAAAGAAAAGTAAATCACGCCGTAAAAACGGCTTCCAAAATAGTGGCCATTAGTGAGCAAACAAAAGCAGATTTGGTTGAATTTACTGCAATACCTGCAGAAAATATTGATGTGATTTATCAAGGGTGTCATCCTATTTTTAAAACCACCTTTACGGAAAAAGCGCTAAACGCTGTTGCAAAAAAATATCAACTACCAAAAAAGTTTGTGTTGTGTGTGGGCACACTTGAAGCGAGAAAAAATGCGCTGTCTATTGCAAAGGCATTAAAAGACACAAATCACCATATGGTGTTTGTAGGAAAGGTAAAAGCACACGGGGAGAAGTTAAAAACGTATGTCAAAGAAAACAACATGCAAGACCGCGTGTTGTTTATCCATCATGTCGCTATTGAAGACTTGGCAGGGATTTATCAAAATGCTACTGTTTTTTGTTATCCTTCCTTTTTTGAGGGCTTTGGAATTCCCATCATAGAAGCGCTGTACAGTGGCGTCCCCGTAATTACTACAAAGGGAGGGTGCTTTTCAGAAGCAGGCGGATCATCTAGTATTTACATAGACCCACACAGTGAAACCGAGCTTCAAACAGCCGTTAAAAGCCTATATGCCGAGTCTCATAAATCTCGAAAAAAACGGGTAGAAGAGGGACTTAATTATGTGCAAAAATTTAATGACGACGTTTTAGCTAAGCAATGGAACGCACTCTACAAATCGCTATTGACATGAACAAAACCATCTGTTTTTTTAATACAGCAATTCCATGGGGCGGCGGAGAAAAATGGCATTTTGAAATGGCAAAACACCTCCACGAGTCAGGGCAACCCGTTGTGATTTTCTGCCATAAGGATAGTTTTCTTTTTAAAAAGGTAAAAGCGCATAATATCCCGTACATAACAATACGTAACAGCAATACTAGTTTTTTAAACCCATTGAAACTTTTACGTTTTTCAAAAATGCTCAGAAAACATAAGGTCGCTACATTGGTGCTGAATTTGTCCCAGGATGTAAAATCTGGCGGAATAGCAGGAAAGCTAGCGGGTGTTAAACGCACTATTTATCGAAGAGGAAGCGCCATTCCGGTGCGAAACTCAAGGTTAAATCGGTTTTTGTACAAAAATGTCATTGATGAAATTCTTGTCAACTCAAAAGCTACCCAAGAATGCATCTTACAAAACAACACAGCACTATTCCCAAAAGACTATATCACAGTTATTCCAAACGGGATTGACGGACAAACCTTTGTGAAAAAGACTTTTAAACCATACTACAAACGAAAGTCATCTGAACTGATTCTAACAAACTTAGGGCGACTAGAAGAGCAGAAAAATCAGCTTTTCTTAATTGATGTAGCAAATGAGCTTCGTGACCGAGGGTTAGCTTTTCATATGCTAATTGGTGGAAGTGGCAGACTTAAAACAGCAATAGAAACGAAAATTAACAAGTACAACCTTGAACCTTATGTTGACCTTGTCGGTTTTGTGGAAAATCCAAAGAATTTATATATGAGCGGTGATCTCTTTTTATTGCCATCGCTATGGGAAGGCTTTGGATATGTAATTGCAGAAGCAGGGTTAAGCGAAAAGCCCACAATTGCATTTGACATTAGTTCAAATCCAGAAGTAATTGCCGATAATAAATCTGGGGTTTTAGTGCCCGAAAATGATGTAGTCGCGTTCTGTGATGCTATTATGACTTTTGATAAAAATCGAGAGCGTATCGTCGAAATGGGGACTTCTGCGCAAAAACACATTTTGGATTCTTTTGATAAAATTAAAATTCATAAAAAATTAGCCGACTATATTACTAAAAAAGAGACTTTAAAAATATCCGCAATTGTAACAACCTATAACGAGGAAAAGAATATCGAAAACTGTTTAAATTCAATTAAGTGGGCAGATGAAATTTTAGTGATCGACTCGTTTAGCACAGATAATACTGTTGCGCTTTGTGAAAAGTTTGGTGCACGAGTTTTACAACGCAAATACAACTTTGCCGCAGATCAAAAAAATTGGGCCATACCGCAAGCAAAACATCCCTGGATTATCTTACTTGACGCAGATGAAATGGCATCGCCAAATATGGCCGATGAGCTAAAAAACATCTTACACACAAGACCAAAACACACAGCTTTTTGGGTACGAAGAATAAATTATTTTTTAGGTAAAAAAGTGCGTTTCTGTGGTTGGCAAAACGATCGCGTAGCGCGTTTTTTTCATCGAGATTTCCATAGGTATGAAAACAAAATGGTGCACGAGGAACTTGAGTGTACCAAACCTTTTGGAAGTTTGAATAGTAACATCATTCATTACACCACAAACAATATAGACCACTACACCAAAAAAATTGAGCGTTATGCACACAATGCAGCGCACACATACATAAAGGAAAATAAGAAAATTGGCCTTTTTAATCTCTACTTAAAACCAGCTTTTAAGTTTTTGAATAGTTACTTTTTAAGAGGCGGTATTTTAGATGGAAAAACAGGGTGGATCATTTGTAAGTTGCGTACCCGAGAAACTTGGCTTAAGGCAAAAATTGCATTAGACTACAATAATGAAAATAGACATTAAGCATTTCGTTTCCATTTTAAAAACGGGAAAAAACCTCCTCTACCCCACAGACACCATCTGGGGCTTGGGTTGTGATGCGACCAATCAAGCGGCTGTAGAAAAAATATATGCACTGAAAAAAAGGGATTTATCAAAACCGCTTATCGCCTTGGTGGCTGATACAAAGATGTTGTCGGACTATGTTACCGAGTTACCTGAAAACATCCATACATTATTAAAAAGTGACGTTCCAACAACCCTAGTTTACCCCAAAGGAAAAGGACTGGCAAAAGGCGTAATGGCGCCTAATGGCAGTGTTGGCATTCGTATTCCAACAGCTGGTTTTGCTTTGGATTTGGTCAAATCTTTTGGAAAACCCATCGTCAGTACCTCCGCAAATATCAGTGCTGCACCCGTCCCAGAAAGCTTTGACGAAATAGACCCGCATATTTTGGCACAAGTAGACGAAGTAGTACCTTTGAACAAAGAAAAAGTAGCACGTATTCCGTCACAGGTATTGCAAATTATGCCCGACGGCAGCGTGAAGCAACTGCGATGAAAACCCAAGAATTACGTATCGAAGAAGCACTAGCGCCAGCCGTATTTGCGCACGTCCAAAAAGCTGCAGATGCATTAGGTCTTGAGACCTATGTCATAGGCGGGTATGTTAGGGACACCTTCCTCGGCCGTCAAAGAGGGCATGACATAGACATCGTAGCTGTTGGCAGCGGCATTAGCCTAGCCAAAAAAGTAGCTGAGATATTGCCTGGAAAAAACAACATCCAAGTTTTTAAGAACTACGGCACAGCCATGATCAAGTGGCAAAACATACAATTGGAATTTGTCGGGGCTAGAAAAGAAAGTTATGACCACGAGAGCCGCAATCCTGTGGTGGAGAATGGAACCCTAGAAGACGACCAAAACAGACGTGATTTTACCGTCAATGCACTTGCCCTTAGACTCAACAAAGACGGTTTTGGCAAGCTGCTGGACCCTTTTAATGGTATGGAAGATTTGACCACAAAGGTCTTGCGAACGCCTCTCGATCCAGATATTACTTATAGCGATGATCCCTTGCGGATGCTGCGTGCGGTGCGCTTTGCTACACAACTGAACTTTGAAATTGATAAAACTTCGCTTTTATCCATCGAAAAAAACAAAGCACGCATCGATATATTGTCCAAAGAACGCATCATTGAGGAAGTGCATAAAATATTAGCCTGTACTGTGCCTTCTAACGGTCTTTTGTTATTGGACCAATTGGGATTACTAGAACGCGTACTCCCTGAAATTACAGCGCTTAAAGGAATTGAAGAGGTTGAGGGGCAAAGCCACAAGGACAACTTCTACCACACTTTTGAAGTAGTGGACAACATCTGTGCGTATACAGATAACCTATGGTTGCGCTGGGCGGCATTGCTACACGATATTGGCAAAGCACCCACCAAAAAATTCGACAAGAAAGTTGGCTGGACCTTTCACGCACACGAGTTTGTAGGTGCCAAAATGGTATACAAGCTTTTCAAACGCATGCGCATGCCCTTGAACGACAAGATGAAATACGTTCAAAAGCTGGTTTATATGAGTTCAAGGCCTATTGTCATTTCAGAAGATCATGTAACCGATTCGGCGGTGCGTAGGCTCATTTTTGATGCTGGTGACCTCTTGGAGGATTTACTTTTGCTCTGTAAGGCAGACATCACCACAAAAAACCCAAAACGATTTGCCAAGTATCACAACAATTTCGACATCGTCAAAGCTAAGATTGAAGAAGTGGAAGCACGTGATCATGTACGAAACTTTCAACCTCCCGTTACAGGTGAAGAAATCATGCGTATTTTTGCACTGAAGCCTTGCAGACAGGTGGGCGAACTCAAAGAGGCAATCAAAGAAGCCATTTTAGAGGGCGTTATTCCAAACGAATACAATGCTGCACATGACTTTATGCTAACAAAAGCCAAAACCATGGGATTATCCCCTACTTCATGATGTATAAACAACTACAGCGCTGGACGCGGATATCGCTTATTGCCGTTTACCTTGTTATTGCTGCAGGGGCAACGGTTCGCATGACCGGTAGCGGCATGGGATGCCCAGACTGGCCCAAGTGCTTTGGTTATCTCATCCCCCCCACAGATGCAGCACAACTGGAGTGGAAACCAAACACCAAGTACAATGAAGGGAATGTGATCATCAATAACGAAAGACTACTCGTAGCTTCCGCCTCCTTTACAACCACCGATCAGTTTAATAGCGATAAGTGGGAGCCGTATACCAAACACGATTACGCTGTATTTGATGCCAAACACACGTGGATTGAATTTATCAATAGATTGCTAGGTGCTTTATCGGGCTTGGCTATCCTCATCCTATTTGGATTTAGCATCAAATGGATTCGCAAAAAGCCCATTATCTTTATTTTTTCCTTGCTTTCGCTGCTGGGGATTCTGTTTCAAGCTTGGCTGGGAAAAACAGTTGTTGACTCCAACTTAATGCCTATGAAAATATCCCTTCATATGGTGATGGCACTGCTATTGGTAGGCTTCTTACTCGTGGTCAGGGTGGCATCAAAGTCATTTGGGTTGAGCAAAAAACCCTCGCGGAAAATTAGTTTGTTGCTTTACAGCACTTTTGCACTAACGCTTGTCCAAATCGCTTTGGGAATACAAGTAAGACAATATATAGACACACAAGTAGTGCGTTGGGGATATGACTCTCCGCAGTACTGGCTTGCTGCTCCAGAACTCAACTTTTACATCCACAGAAGCCTGTCCATACTCGTAGTACTTGCAAATGCTTGGTTGTTTGTAAGTGTGGTCAAAGAACAACTAGAAAAGGTTTTTATCAGACGTATACTTTGGCTAATCGGGGGAGAAGTAGCGCTTGGTATTGCCATGTTCTATTTCGACTTCCCGTTCGCAACCCAACCATTACACCTGGCATTGGCCACGCTGCTGTTTGGCGTGCAACTCTACTGGATTTTACGCATTAATTTACACCGCTATGATTTATCATTTTAGACTTATTTTAGACACCAAAGAAGACGTTTTTAGAGACATTGCACTCGAAGAAACGGACAACTTTGAAGATTTCCACAACGCCATCACGCAGGCCTTTGGCTTTGGAGGTTCAGAAATGGCCATCTTTTACGAAAGTGACGACGAATGGAAACAAGGAGATTCCATTTCATTGTTTGATGTTGGGGACGAAAGTGTTCGTCGTATGAGTGACACCCCGCTAAACTCCGTGTTTCCCGATGTGTCCAAAATGCTTTACGTCTATGATTTCTTAAACTTATGGACCTTTTTTGTTGAGCTAATCGAAACCGATGAGCCAAAACCCGGAAACACCTATCCCATGCTTATTTATACCCACGGAGATGTTCCGGAAGAAGCACCAGAAAAAACATTTAGTGCTGATAAAGATGCGTGGAATGATGATTCTTTTGAAGAGAATGGCCTTGACGAAGACATAGAAGACAGCTCACAAGACTGGTATTAATTGTCCACACGAAGCATTTCGTGGTTTTCGTAGTTGCGCTTTACAAAATGAAATGAGGCGCGCATAATATCACCCATAGACTTACTCTTTTTAAACGATAGCTGTTTTGTGAGTTCGTAAACCTCTTCACGCAATTGTTCAATTTTCTCAGGGGTCGAAATATGGTCGTTCAACATACATTTAAGCAAATGTGTTAACCTTGTTTCGTTGCCTAAAATACGACGTGCAACAGTGGCCCGTTCCTCAATTTTATATTGATCGACAGATGTTTTGGTCAAATGATCTTTAACAAGCATGACCATGTCGAAATTTTCCTTAAAAAACTGGGGGCGGTAAATCTTTAAATTACCCTCATAGCACTGCTGATCAAAATCGATGGCACGGATTTTATAAATCACCTTATCAAAATCGTGAATAGGGATAATCACATAATTGTAAGATCGCATATCACCCAGCAAACGTATCATGCAGCGCTCGTTGAATTTGACAAAGGATTTGGCAATTTGATTGCGTTCGGATTTGCTGCATTTAGGTAAAAAATCTTTGATAAACTCATCTCCCGGTATGCCTGCAATATGCTCTTCAATGAGCGTGTTTTTATTCACCAAAAAGTTGAGGTTGTTTGGGGAAAGCATGTGTTCAAGCTCTAAGCCGTAAACACGAGAGGCATCCGCCTTTTTTACGTAGAAATAAATAAAGTTATCGTTGAGTGTGTTCCGCACTTTAACACGAAAGGGCTTGGAGTTACCAAAGGTGCAATAGTCAATGGCATCTACATTTAAGTAGGGAATGGTCATGGCGCTTCCGTCTGAATGCAGCAAGGCATATACGCGCTTTAGCTGCTCGTCTATTTCCTTACGGTCGCTATCTGAATAAAACACACGCACCCACAAGCTGTCTTGGTCGTGCTTATTCATCACCGCCACTGAACCCGAAAAGCGAAGCAAATCATCGTAAAAAACCGGGATTTGATACGCCCGTGAGTACAATTCCAAATAATCCCCAAGGAATGGATTGATGGGGTATGTTGGCTTTTTTTTCGTAATTAGCATATCGCTCATAGGAACAAAGTTAAAACTTTGCGTAACAAAATCAGCCTTGATGCGTTAATACAACTATGGAACCCATTCTAAACGTAAATGAACTGACCAAAAAATTTGGTCACCTAACGGCTGTAAATCGACTTAGCTTTTCCATAGAAAAAGGGAATGTATATGGTATGCTGGGCCCAAACGGCAGTGGCAAATCAACCACACTAGGCATGATCCTCAATGTAGTCAATCCGACCGGAGGAAATTTTTCTTGGTTTGGCGGAAGCCAAAGCACGCATCAAGCACTAAAGCGTGTAGGTGCCATCATCGAACGACCTAATTTCTATCCTTTTATGACGGCAGCGCAAAACTTGCGCCTGGTTTGTAGGATAAAGGAAGTACCCCAATCCAAAATTGAAGAAAAACTCGAATTGGTGGATTTGCTGGATCGAAAACACGATAAATTTAAAACCTATTCCCTCGGGATGAAGCAGCGACTAGCTATTGCCTCCGCCCTGCTCAACGATCCCGAAATTCTCATTCTTGACGAACCTACCAACGGGCTAGACCCACAAGGAATTGCACAGGTTAGGGATATCATTTTTAAAATTGCTGCCCAAGGCACCACCATTCTGCTAGCCTCCCATCTTTTGGACGAGGTAGAAAAAGTATGTTCGCATGTGCTGGTCTTGCAAAAAGGCAAACAAATCTATTTTGGACCTGTAACCGCATTGACCACAGACCATGGCTATTTTGAGCTTAATGCAACTGATGTTTCTGCTTTAATAAATGAGCTAAAGAGCAACAAAGATATCAAAGAAGTGGAGCAACAAGGGGCCTTGATTCTTGCCTATCCGAATGAAGTCTTGAGCGTAGAAGTGCTCAGCAAGGCACTGACTAGCAAAGGAATTGTACTGACACATTTGGCAAAAAAACACAAAAGCCTCGAAGAACAGTTCTTAACCCTAACCAAAAAAAATAAGGCATGAAACGATTGTTTTTAATTGAATTTGAAAAGCTACGTGCCAATCGCTCAAGCCGCATCCTGATTGGTGCTTATTTTATATTGCTTACCTCAATTGCACTTATTGCCGCCATCAAATTTGACGTTGGCCCCATTAAGTTTCATCTTGCAGAGCAAGGCATCTTTAACTTCCCATATATATGGCATTTTAACGCCTATATCGGCGCGTGGTTTAAGATATTTCTAGCCGTGGTTATCGTTTCCATGACGGCAAACGAATACAGCAACAAAACCATCAAGCAAAACCTGATAGACGGACTCAGCAAACGAGAGTTTCTCCATTCCAAATGGGCGATGATTTTTTCCCTTGCCGCCATATCTACGTTATTTATTTTTGTAGTCTCTCTGATTCTTGGGTTGGTTTATTCGAATTACAACGAGTTCTCCATCATCGTGCAAGACCTGGAATACTTGGCGGCATACTTTCTCAAACTGATGACCTTTTTTGCTTTTTGTTTGTTTTTGGGCACGGCCATCAAGCGGTCAGCATTTGCCCTTGGTTTCTTGGGGATATGGCAGATGTTTGAGGGCTTTTGCTATGGCATGCTCAAATGGAAGTCGCCAGAATGGTTAAATGCAGAAGATGTATACCGCTTTTTTCCGCTTAACGCCATGAGCAATCTGGTGCGCGAACCTTTTTCACGCCTCTCTGCGGTGCGTAACCTAGCAGATCAAGTGGGCGAACAAATGACCAAGAACACAGACGTACAACTTTTGGACATGCTTATTGTGTCGGCTTGGTGCTTTATTTTTTACGCATTGACATATCGCTTATTAAAACGCCGTGACCTCTAAGTTTTTGCTATTTTTGGCAAGCTATGGAGTTTCAACTTGTTTCTGACTTTAAACCCACTGGGGATCAACCTGCTGCCATCCGTCAATTGGCGCAAGGCCTTGCCTCACAAGACAAATTCCAAACCCTGTTGGGCGTTACGGGATCGGGAAAGACCTTTACGGTTGCCAATGTGATTGCAGAAACCCGTCGTCCTACGCTCGTACTGGCACACAACAAAACCCTAGCAGCACAACTCTATTCTGAATTCAAGCAATTCTTTCCCAACAATGCGGTTGAATATTTTGTGTCCTATTACGACTACTACCAGCCGGAGGCATATATCCCCACCACAGGCACCTATATCGAAAAAGACTTGTCTGTTAACGATGAGATTGAAAAGCTGCGTTTAAGCACCACCTCTGCCCTGCTGTCTGGACGTAGGGATGTAATCGTAATTGCTTCTGTTTCTTGTTTATACGGCATCGGAAATCCCGTGGAATTCAAAAAGAATGTGATTCACATTGAAGTGGACCAAGTCATTCCCAGAACCAAATTTTTACACCAGTTGGTGCAAAGCCTCTATGCACGCACCACTGCCGACTTTTTGCACGGTAACTTTCGCGTAAACGGAGACATTGTCGACGTTTTTCCAAGCTATGCCGACCATGCCTTTAAGATTCATTTTTTTGGAGATGAAATTGAAGCTATTGAAGTATTTGACCCACTGACGGGGAACATAAAAGAGAATTTTGACAAACTGACCATTTACCCGGCCAATATGTTTGCCACCTCACCCGAGGTGCTACAAAACGCCATTCATCAAATTCAAGATGATTTGACGGCGCAAGTGGACTACTTTAAAGACATCGGCAAACACCTTGAAGCCAAACGACTGGAAGAGCGCACCAATTTTGATTTGGAAATGATACGTGAACTGGGCTACTGCTCGGGAATTGAAAACTATTCGCGCTATATAGACGGTCGTGCACCCGGCACCAGACCCTTCTGTTTGTTGGACTACTTCCCAGATGATTTTTTGATGGTCGTAGATGAAAGCCACGTGACGCTATCCCAAGTACATGCCATGTACGGTGGGGATAGAAGCAGAAAAGAGAACTTGGTTGAATTTGGCTTTAGGCTGCCAGCAGCCATGGACAACAGACCACTGAAATACGAAGAGTTTGAGCAACTACAGCAACAGGTGATTTATGTGAGTGCCACGCCCTCAGATTATGAGCTTGAAAAAACGGAAGGGGTTTATGTAGAACAATTGATTCGTCCAACGGGACTTCTTGATCCCATCATTGAAGTGCGTCCAAGCTTGAATCAAATAGATGATTTGGTCGAAGAGATTCAACAACGGGCAGAAAAAGACGAACGGGTATTGGTTACCACACTAACCAAGCGCATGGCCGAAGAACTGACCAAGTATTTGTCGCGTATATCCATTCGTTGTCGCTATATCCACAGTGACATTGATACCCTAGAACGGGTAGAAATCATGCACGATTTGCGCAAAGGACTTTTTGATGTACTGATTGGTGTTAACCTGTTACGAGAGGGATTAGACCTGCCCGAAGTATCGTTGGTCGCTATTTTAGATGCTGACAAAGAGGGCTTTCTGCGCTCGGCGCGTTCGCTTACCCAAACGGTTGGTCGTGCTGCTAGAAACCTAAATGGCAAGGCCATCATGTATGCCGATAACGTTACCAAGAGCATGAAAAAGACCATTGACGAAACGCAGTATCGCCGCGAAAAGCAAATGGCGTACAACGATCGTCACAACATCACCCCGCAAGCGCTAAATAAGGCATTGGAAGAAACCTTTGATCGCAGTACGGTTGCAGATGATTATATCAAAAGAGAAGCGGCTGAACCCATTGCATATCTAACCAAAGAGCAGCTGCAAGCTCGGGTGCGTCAGAACCGCAAAAACATGGAAAAAGCCGCCATGGATATGGATTTTATCCAGGCGGCTCATTTTAGGGATGAGATTGAACGCATCCAAAACCAACTTAAAACATTGGCATAGCTGTCAGACAGCTTACTTTATTTCAATTTGCTTTTTGGGTTCTGGGATGGCCTCCTCGTGTTTGGGCAGGTTAATGGTCAAAATACCATTTTCGTACTTCGCCTTGATCCCTGCGGTGTCTACGGTTTCTGGCAATCTAAAACTGCGTTGGAAATTGTCGTAGCGAAACTCACGTCTTGTGTATTGATCCGTTTTGGATTCATCCTCGTGTTTAGACTCACTTGAAATTGTCAACACATGGTCGTCTAACTCCACATTAAAGTCCTTGCGGGTTTTGCCAGGAGCAGCCAATGCCAATTCAAAATTTGTGTCCGTTTCTGAAATGTTCACTGACGGAACATGGGAACGGTTTGACAAACCTGAAAAGGGCGTGTCGCTTCCAAAAAATTCATCTAATAAAGATGGGAATAAAGGGTTTGATGTTCTTCGTATTAAATTCATGATGTTAAGTGTTTTAAATGTTATACACCTACCTCATGGCAATTTATATACCAACCAAACTATACTGACATTATGTCGTTAATTAATGTATAAATACTGACAGTTTGTCAACTATCAGAGTACTTCCTGTACCTTATCGGCAGCTTCTTGGAATAAAATGGCACTCTGTACTTCTAACCCAGAATCATCTATCAGCTGTTTTGCGATGTCGGCATTGGTGCCTTGCAAACGCACAATGATCGGTACTTGAATCGCATCACCCATGTTTTTATAAGCATCCACAATGCCTTGCGCCACACGGTCACAACGCACAATACCGCCAAAAATATTGACCAAAATAGCCTTTACCTTGGGGTCTTGAAGTATGATGCGGAAAGCAGCTTCTACACGAGCAGCATCGGCAGTACCGCCAACATCTAGGAAGTTGGCAGGATCACCACCTGCTTGCTTGATTAAATCCATGGTCGCCATGGCCAATCCAGCGCCGTTTACCATACAACCTACATTGCCGTCCAACTGAACGTAGTTAAGCCCCACTTCACGTGCTGCCACATCGGTTGGGTTTTCTTCACGAATATCGCGCATGGCGGCAAAATCAGGATGACGGAACAAGGCATTGTCGTCTAGGGTTACCTTGGCATCAACAGCGATAATCTTATCGTCTGATGTTTTTAATACCGGATTGATTTCAAATAAGGCAGCATCTGCACCCACATAAGCCTTGTATAAAGCCGATACAAACTTCACCATGCCTTTGAACGCAAGACCCGAAAGCCCAAGGTTAAAGGCAATCTTACGTGCCTGAAAAGGCAACAAGCCTACGGTTGGATTAATTTCTTCTGTGAAAATAAGTTCTGGTGTTTCTTCGGCTACTTTTTCAATATCCATTCCACCTTCCGTAGAATACATAATCATGTTACGACCTGTGGTGCGGTTCAGCAATACCGAGATATAAATTTCTTCGGGCTCCGAATCGCCAGGATAATAAACGTCTTCAGCAACCAGCACTTGATGTACTTTCTTTCCTTCGGCTGTGGTTTGTGGGGTAACCAACTGCATACCGATAATTTCTTCCGAGAGACGCGCGACTTCTTCCAAAGACTTGGCGAGCTTAACACCCCCTCCTTTTCCGCGACCCCCAGCGTGTACCTGTGCTTTAATCACATGCCAGCCGGTTCCCGTTTCTTCGGTTAATTGCTTTGCTGCGGCCGTTGCCTCTTCTGGGGTTGTGGCAACTATTCCGCGCTGTACGCCTACGCCAAACTTGGCTAAAATCTCTTTTCCTTGGTATTCGTGTACGTTCATGGGTGTAAATTATTCGTTGCAAAAATAGGCAATCAAACGAGCTTATGACTCCCCTAACACAAAACTTGTTTGTTATATTTACAACATCTTGTTTGATTTTTAATATATTTCGCTTTTTACCTCTTACAGCATTTCCTAAAAACTTACATTTGCGCAAAACTTATGCGATGCAGCACCAAGATTTAGTACAGATAAGCGAAACACATGGCAGTCCCATATACGTATATGACGCCCATATCATGGAAGCGCAATACAACAGACTGACCAACGCTTTTAGCGCAGTACCTCAACTGCGTATCAACTATGCCGTGAAAGCGCTTTCAAACCTCAGCGTACTCAAATGGATGCATCACTTGGGCGCAGGACTGGATACCGTATCCATACAGGAAGTACAACTGGGTTTGGAAGCCGGTGTACCACCCAAAGAAATCATCTTTACCCCCAATGGTGTTTCCCTATCTGAAATAGAAGAGGTAGCGACCCTTGGCGTACAAATTAACATAGACAACCTCTCTGTATTGGAACAGTTTGGTACTGCTCATCCAACGGTGCCGGTTTGCATCCGCATCAACCCGCACATCATGGCGGGCGGTAATGCCAATATTTCTGTGGGGCATATCGACTCCAAGTTTGGCATCAGTATTCACCAGATGCCGCACGTATTGCGTATTGTTGAAAACACAGGCATGAATATCAACGGGGTACATATGCATACCGGAAGTGATATTTTGGATATTGAAGTATTCCTACATGCTGCCGAAATCCTTTTTGACACGGCACGGCAATTTAAAGACTTGGAATTTTTGGACTTTGGCAGTGGGTTTAAAGTACCCTACAAGCCAGGCGATAACGAAACCAACATAGAGGAATTGGGCGAGAAATTAAGCGTTCGTTTTAATGCCTTTTGCGCAGACTACGGCAAAGAACTGGTATTGGCCTTTGAGCCGGGCAAGTTTTTGGTGTCCCAAGCGGGTTATTTCCTCACGTCTGTGAATTCGGTTAAGCAAACCACCTCGACGGTATTTGCACAGGTAAACAGTGGTTTTAACCACTTGATACGCCCCATGCTCTATGGTGCGCAGCACCGCATAGAAAACATTTCCAACCCTGAAGGCAGGGAGCGTTTTTACTCTGTTGTGGGCTATATCTGCGAGACGGACACCTTTGCCAACAACCGCAAGATTGCGGAAATCAGCGATGGGGACGTATTGTGTTTCCATAATGCTGGTGCCTATTGCTTTACCATGGCAAGCAACTACAACTCCCGCTACCGCCCAGCCGAAGTACTGTGGCACAATGGCGAAGCACATCTAATCCGCCAAGCGGAAAGCTTTGACGATTTGGTAAAAAACCAAGTGGTGATGGCTTTTGATGCAGTGGAGGTGTAGCTGAAATAGAATACGAGAACTTTTTAAAGGTGATTTCGACAAGCCTGCCTGACGACAGGCAGGATCAGTACGCTTCGATAAACTCAGCGTAAACTTTTTTTTACTACTTTAGTGGTGAACAAACCCCAAGTCTGTTCTTCTTTTTAGGCCTGCAACAACACCTTTCTTTAGGATTTTCTTGGGTATTTGTGATTTGTTCTTAAAACTAAAATCATGAGAAAAAGCTTACTTGTATTAACACTATTATTACTTGTTTCTTGCAATAAAGATGATGGAGATTCCACTCAAAGTGTCAATGGAAATGTCTCCTATTTTTTTGAAATAGAATTTGCGGGAAAGAAACATAAAATTGAAGGACACACATCAACTGTAGTGCCACATGAAACTGAGGGAGGTGGAGGTGCAGACTGGGCAAATGATTGCAATTCATTAGCCTCAGGATACATCAGCCTTGGAATATCTGACAAGAGCGCTAAAAACTATGTCTCAGGAGATAATATTTTTACTGAATTATATATTTCTAATGCTTCTATAGGAGCAAATACTTCACAGATTTCCTTTAATTATTTGATGGTTGATTTTATTAGATCGCAACATGACATAGATTATGAAGTAGGCAGTTTTAAAGAACAAAGCTCTGGTAAAATAGGTGAAATCACGGTCACACTTACAGACCTGGGAAGTGAAATAAAAGCTAACTCAAGTGAATCTTGCGGCGAATGGCCGGATAAAGTTTATTGTTTTGGCAATACCATTAAAGGGTCTTACGATGACACGCTATTATTTAAAAAAAAATCTACCTCTTCTTACTTAAATCCAGATTATAGCATTGCTGTACCACTAAAAATTAAATTTAGTGCCGTGAGGTTTTATTAAACAGGCTTATGATAGATAAAATATGAATAAAGGGAATGTATATATTTAATAGTTGGCACACATAAAAAGAACAAAATAGCAAAATGACGTTGGGGCAATCTTATGTTGATGGAGCTGATTTGATATTTGAAAGAAAATAAAATCAATTGCCTATTATATAGCCAATTTCATTTGCGATTAAAGTTGAATAATTAATTGTATTCTTTTTATTTTAAAGATAAATCAACTTATAAGAAATGGTTTTCTAAATATAATAATATATGAACTTTTTTAGACTTTCTAAAATAGCAGAAATGATAATTATATTTCACTTAAAAGTGAAATAATTTTGTAAATTAACTTAAAAGTGAATAACTTTGCGCGTATAAAACCACTATTCAAATATAAAACAGTAGCGTATTATTCTGTTTGTTTGGATGATAGTGAAAAAACATTATATCAAAAGTTTGTTGAAAAACATACTATTGAGAATAAAAAGAAGTTATATCATATTCAAAAATGGTTGAAATTAATAGGTGAAAAATATGGCGCACAAAATCGTTTTTTCAGAAATGAAGCAAAAAATGCAGATACTTCAGCATTACCACCAATTGGCAAAGACAAAAAACCGTACTATGTAGAGTATGGTAAGAAAAAAGTAAATAATCTTAGATTATATTGTTTGAAAGCAAATCCAAATGTTGTTTTTCTTTTTAGTGGCGATATTAAAACAACACAAAAAGCACAAGAATGTCCAAATGTTCAAAGACATTTTAATTTAGCAAATACACTAACAAAAGCAATTGATAATGCTTTTCGTGAAAAAGATATTATTTGGAACGAAGATTGTACTTTGATTAGTTGTAGTGAAGATTTTATACTTTATTATTAAAAAAAAAATGGAATTTCCTAAAGAAAACATACTTGATAATTGGTTAGAAGAAAATCAAAATCCTGAAATCGATAAATTTATAGAACGTAATTTAGAGATTACCCAAAAGGTATGCGTAATTTTAAAGAAAAGAGGTATTAAGAAAAATAAGTTTGCTGAAATGTTAGGCAAAAAGCCTTCTGAAGTCACAAAATGGCTTTCAGGTTTACATAATCTAACATTAAAAAGTATTATAAAAATGGAAAATGCATTAGGGGTCAACCTAATGAATCCAGAACCTCAATATGTGTATTTAGGTATCGTAGAAGGTGGTTCACAAGACGTAGTATCTGCTATAGATGATTATGAACAAAGTTACTATACACAAGAAGCAGTATAATGGCTGAAAATCTTATCATTCCAGAAAAAATTAAATTATTCAATATAGAAGTTGTTGATACTTATATATGTGATGATATAATAAATGATAATTTAAATCTTGAATTTAGTGTAGCGCAAAACACTAAACACAATTTAAAAGATGAAAGAATTAAAATAGAATTATTCATTAATCTTTTATCTCAAGAAGAAATAGGGGTTAAATTTAACATAGATTTTTATTTTGTGATTAAAGATTTAAGCGAGCAGTACAAGCTAAACGAAAGTAATGTGCCAGTATTTTCACACCAATTTATAGCAACTTTATTAGGTATAAGTTTTTCTACAGCAAGAGGTCTAATTTTTCAGCAACTACAAAACACAAACTTTAAAGAAATGATATTACCTGTAGTATCACCATATAAGATGTTAACATCAAGGTCAGTGTAATTTTTTTACTATTTTAGTGGTGAACAATACGCCTCGCCTCGGCGGGACTCCCAAGTCTGTTCTTCTTTTTAGGCCTGCAACAACTCCTTTCTTTAGGATTTCCTTGGGTATTTGTGATTTGTTCTTAAAACGAAGAATATGAAAAAAATACTTTTACTAACGTTGACTGTTATACTGTCCGTTTCTAGCCTTTTTGCTCAAGAAAAAAAGTTATGGGCAAAATCATTTATAAACAAAAAAGCTCCTGAAATTGTAGTTGAAGAGTGGCTGACTGAAAAACCTGAAACTAAAGGAAAATTCATTCTAATTGAATTTTGGGCAACTTGGTGTGGAACTTGTAAAAAATCGATCCCTGAACTAAACGAATTTCACCACAAATTCAAAGACAACTTAGTTGTTATTGGCATCAGTGATGAAAAAATGGGGAAAGTAAAAAGAATGACAAACCCAAAGATTGAATATTATAGTGCAATTGATACCAAAGAAAGATTGGAAAAGATTTATGAGGTAAAGGGAATCCCGCATTGTGTGATAATAAATCCAAAAGGAATTGTTGTTTGGGAAGGTTGGCCACAACTAAAAGGATTTGAACTGACTGAACAAACCATTTCTGAACTAATAGAAAACTACTTGTAACATGCCTAAGCGCAGATTAAACCGTAACCTCGCTAACACCTGCGTGACTTACCTTTTAAAATGGCACGCCAAAGGGGTTCGCTAGAAAGGATGTTTACCCAATAACTCCAGAACCTATCAGCTCATTGTCTAGGTACCAAGCGGCAAACTGCCCGGCGGCAATCGCCGATTGGGGCGCATCAAAAACGAGGTACATGCCTGTTGTTTTTGGATGCAGTGTAGCGGTGGCCAAAGGCTGGCGGTAGCGTATGCGTGCCTGTACCTTTAGGGGTTGGTCGGTTTCTAAGTCGGGGCGTATCCAGTGTACATCTGCTTGGTCTATCCACAAGGCACGGCGATATAAGCCCGGGTGGTCTTTGCCCTCCCCTACGTAAATGCTGTTTTTTTGCACGTCCGTTGCCAGTACAAACAGCGGTTCTTTGGTACCCCCAACCGCCAAGCCCTTGCGTTGGCCCACCGTAAAAAAATGTGCGCCGTTATGCGTACCTACAACCTTGCCGTCTTCGGGAGCATACACAAACTTTTCCGCCAAGCCCTGTGGCGTATTGTCTGGGGTTTTGGCATACATGGGGTGCGTGTCTGCAACTTGCATAATAGCACCTTTTTTGGTGGCTAGTTTTTGCTGTAAAAAGTCGGGCAGGCTTACCTTGCCCACAAAGCACAAACCTTGGGAATCGCGCTTTTCAGCCGTTACCAGTCCTTGTTCGGCAGCAATGCTACGCACTTCGCTTTTTTGCAGTCCGCCAATGGGAAATAGCGTTTTGGCAAGTTGCGCTTGGTTGAGTTGGCATAAAAAATACGACTGATCCTTATTGGGGTCTGCGCCTGCAAGCAGGCGGTGGGTCGCTTCGACAGGCTCAGCGTCCACGGCAGGCTCAGCGTCCACGCCAGGCGCAGCGTCCACGGCAGGCGCAGCGTCCACGGCAAGGCTATCCTTTTGGCAATAGTGCCCCGTAGCCACATAGTCCGCACCCAATGACAGGGCGATATCCAAAAACACATCAAATTTGATTTCACGGTTGCAAAGCACATCTGGGTTTGGCGTGCGCCCACGTTGGTATTCGGCAAACATATAGTCCACTATACGCTCCTTATACTGCTTGCTTAAATCAACGGTTTGAAAGGGAATGCCGAGTTTTTCAGCCACCAACATGGCATCGTTGCTGTCTTCCAGCCAAGGGCAATCGTCCGAAATGGTTACCGAGTCATCGTGCCAGTTTTTCATAAACAAACCAATGACCTCATAGCCTTGCTGCTGCAGTAAATAAGCAGCAACACTGGAGTCTACACCACCAGAAAGTCCAACAATGACACGTTTGTTTTGCATGGTACAAAGGTAAGCAGGATATGTGAGTTAGTTGTGGCTATGCCCCCTAGAACGGCTTATTTAAGCTTTTTTTGACGCTCTGCTTCTTCCATCAGTTCAGACATCTTACGCTGAAAGCGGTTTTGCTTCTTGGGCTTCTTTTTGTTTTCCTCAATCTGCGCATGGATTTTGTCCTGATCAATGATGACGTTTTTAATCACCAACATGATCCCAATCATCAAGACGTTGGAAACAAAATAGTACAAACTAAATCCACTGGCATAATTGTTAAAGAAAAACAACATCATCACAGGCATCAAATACATGATATACTTCATGTTGGGCATGCCCGGCTGTGAAGGTTGCATTTGCTGCCCTGCCGTCATCTGGGTATAAAAGAATATCGCAACAGACGCCAAGAGTGGAAACAAACTAACGTGATCGCCATAGAACGGAATGCTAAACGGAAGCTCGGCAATCATGTCGTAGGACGATAAATCTTTTGCCCATAAAAAGGACTTACCACGCATTTCGTATGCGATGGGAAAGAAATAGAACAAGGCAAAGAAAACCGGCATTTGAATCAACGCAGGTATACAACCTGCCATGGGGCTTGCCCCGGCTTTGCTGTATAGCTTCATGGTTTCCTGCTGACGCTTAGTGGCATCGTTTTTATACTTTTCATTTAAGGCCGTTATCTCTGGTCGCAATACCCGCATTTTGGCTTGAGACACATAAGACTTGTAGAGCACTGGCGAAAGCACCAAACGCACGATAATGGTCAATAAAATAATGGCAATCCCCTGCGGAACAACCCCCGAAAGCATGCTAAACAACGGATAAAATACCGAACGGTTTATCCAGCCAATAATCCCCCAACCAAAAGAAATACTTTCATAGAGAGATTCGTCATAGGTCTTTAATACCGCGTAGTCGGTTGGGCCCATATACCAATCAAAATTGGCTTGAAAACGGTTGCGGCTGTAAGGCAATGTGGTTTCGGTCGTAAACGCCTTAAGGAATTCCGATTCCTCTTCTTCTTCCTCGTCTGTTATGGTTGATGAGGTCACAGCAGCCACTTCAAATGGATTTTCTGGAATAAGAATACTGCTAAAAAAATGTTGGCGGTAGGATACCCACCCCACGTTTTTTAGGTCTTCGTCGTCGTCTCCTGCGGCAGAAAGCGTACTGTATTTGTCCGATTTGTGGTTATAGGCAAGCTGCGTATAACGGTTTTCGTATTGGGCACTTTTCGCATGACGGAAGCCATCCATACGCCATGAAAAGGCAGCGGGAATGGAAGGGTCCAAAGCACCTTCTATGCCTTCGGCAACCACTTCAAAACCAAAGCGGTATCCTTCCTTAGGCAAGGTGTAAACCAATTCAATATAGCCATCGGCATCAAGTGGCGAGCGCAATCGCAATTCCTGTCCGGCTGCTGTGTTGCTTACCGAAGGGGTAAACATCATAAATTTTGTCTGAAACAACTGTCCAGAAACCGTTGTAAAAGCGATATTAAAGGAGCTGTTATCGTTGTCGATCAAGTGCAAAGGCTCGTCTTGGTAATTGACCAAATCTTTTAGAGCAACCTGTGTCATCACGCCTCCTTTGGTAGAAATACCAATAGACAGCACCTCGTTTTGCAGGTTAAGCGTATCGGCAACAACGCTGACCGCTGCTGCTGTAGGAGCTGCTTGTTCGGCTGTGTCTGTAGCAATGGGCTGTACTGGATCTTGTTGTTCGACTGCTTCGGTGGTAGCGGTAGCTGTCGTTTCCAAATCTGGAACAGGCTGATTGTACATCATCCAAGTGAATATGCCAAAAATAAGCACCATTCCTATGATTTGTAAAGGGTCTATTCGCCGATTTTCCATGTTATATTATTTTTTGTTTGCGTAGGTATTACAAGCTTCCACAAAAGCTGAAAAAAGCGGATGCGGCTCAAGAACTGTACTCTTATATTCTGGGTGATATTGTACGCCAACAAACCATGGGTGCGCATCAATTTCAACAATCTCTGCCAAGCCTGTTTTTGGATTAACTCCTGTGGCTTTAAGACCATTTTTGGCTAAATCCGCTAGGTAGGCATTATTTAATTCGTATCTGTGACGGTGACGCTCGCTGATGTCATCAGCCTTGTATATATTATGTACACGACTACCAGCCGTAAGCGTACAATCCCAAGCGCCAAGACGCATGGTTCCGCCTTTGTTTTCCACATTTTTCTGTTCGTCCATAAGGCTAATCACAGGATGTGCTGTGTCTTCGTCCATTTCGGTGGAATTGGCAGTAGCAAGTCCCAAGACATTGCGTGCATATTCGATTACGGCCATTTGCATACCCAAACAAATCCCAAAAAACGGAATGTTGTTTTCACGTACATATTTTATGGCACTTATTTTTCCTTCAATCCCTCTAGAGCCAAAGCCCGGAGCAACCAACAAACCGTGTAGGTCTTTGAGTTCTTCCTTGCAATTGTCAACCGTGAGGTGTTCAGAATGTATGGATACGACATCCACCATTACTTCATTCGCAGCTCCTGCGTGAATAAAGGCTTCCAAAATAGATTTATAGGAATCTTGTAATTCGACATACTTGCCTACCAACCCGATGCGGACGTGGTTTTTTGGGTTTTTATGTCGGTATAAAAAGGCTTTCCACTTGGTTAAATCAGGCGTAATATCATCTGGTAAGTTCAAGGTTTCCATCACCACACGATCCAAGCCTTCTTCTTGCATCAACAAAGGCACATCGTATATGGTATTGGCATCAATAGATTGAATTACTGCTTCGCGTTTAACATTACAGAACAAGGCCAGTTTGTTGCGAATATCCTCAGAAAGCTCATACTCGGTGCGACAAACCAAAATATCAGCGTTGATTCCGCTTTCCATCAAGGTTTTTACTGAGTGTTGTGTGGGTTTGGTTTTTAATTCTGCTGCTGCTGAAAGATAAGGCACCAGTGTGAGGTGAATAACAATACAGTTTTCGCGTCCCAGTTCCCATCGCAATTGACGCACAGCCTCGATATAAGGTAAGGACTCAATATCCCCAACCGTACCGCCTATTTCGGTTATGACCACATCGTAATCACCCGATTCGCCAAGCTGCTGCATGCGCGCTTTGATTTCATTGGTAATGTGTGGAATAACTTGTACTGTTTTGCCTAAAAATTCACCACGCCGTTCTTTTTCAATAACGCTTTGGTAGATACGTCCTGTGGTGACATTGTTGGCTTGAGAAGTACGCACATTTAAAAAGCGCTCGTAGTGCCCAAGGTCTAAATCGGTTTCAGCGCCATCGTCTGTGACAAAACACTCGCCGTGCTCATATGGGTTTAAGGTTCCTGGGTCAACATTGATGTACGGATCAAACTTTTGGATGGTGGCCTTAAGGCCTCGTGCCTGAAGTAATTTGGCTAATGATGCAGAGATGATGCCTTTTCCAAGTGAGGAGGAAACGCCCCCTGTAACAAAAACGTATTTGGCTTTAGGCATAAATCTTGTTCATTTTAAGTGGCAAAAATACAAAGAATAAACTACCTAACATGCAAGGAATCTGCTGGTGGCTTTAACGGCACTATTTCTATGGTTTCAAAACCCTGATGTTGAACCATATAAGTAGCGGTATTTCGGTAACCGCCTTTTGGATTGGGCTGGTAATCAAAACGGTATTGTAACTGCTCCAAAGCACCCAATTTTAAGCCGTCTATAAGTTTTCTATTGGTAGCAATTCGAAGGGAGGCATCAACCATAACATCAAAACCCTTAACGGCAGTCCTGTTGGGCACCTTTCCGTAGCGTTCTTTAAATGAAGCGTCGAATTTTAGACGTAAGCTATCGCGTTTTTCCAAAAAATGATTGGGGTATGAAAAGTGGATATTGCCCAGATGGGCTTGAGAAATGTTTTTATCATCATAGGCCGGCGATCGGAAATGCGTGAGCAATTGCACCTGACGCTCCTCCGAGGATTGGGCATTTAACATGGAAGTCATGCTGGTTACCAAATTCAAATTTTCGGTTTCCAAAAAGACCCAATTTGGTCTTGTGGGTGTCAGCAATGAATCCACCACATCGGGCTTGATAAAGCCAAATTCTTCGTCTGGTGGCAATACTTCTGCCAAAGGAAACTGTTCTTTTAGGCGCAGTGCCGTTTGCTGATTTTTGGAGTCTGCAATAATCAATACACAGGGATTTTCGTGTTGTGCGTCCAGCGAATCCACATAGCGCATCATGCGTTTGGCGAGTGACTTCTTGCTGGGAATGGTGTTGATAAGCATTTTACGCGGGCGAATCTCACGCGTGGTCAAGGGGGAGATAACGGGCACATTAAAAAAGCTCATGGCTTGTGCCATCCTGCTCACATTGGCTGGCGTGAAGGGCCCAATAACAGCATCATAGCCGGTAAAGTCTTCTTGATTGAGCAACTGCTCAATAATATGCAGCTGCCCTTCGGAGTCAAAAACAGAGAGTTCAACACTCAAGCCTGCCTTGTTCAGACTATCAGCAGCATGTAACATGCCAGAATAAAAGTCAAGCGACACCGTTGTTAGGTTGCGTTCAGAAAGCGTTTTATTTGTTTGATTTATGGAATCCAGCTCAATTTTAGAAAGCCTAAAGGGTGCCAAAAAAGCAATGCGCACTACTGGAGCAACAAAGGTGCTGTCCCATAGACTGGTTTTGGTTTTTTTCAATTCATCAACAATGAGTGAATCAGCTGCTTGTGCTTTTGGAATTTTTAAAACCATGCCCACCATAAGTCCTGTAGAATCAAGGCTTGGGTTCAGGGCTTCTAAATCAGCTTTACTAAGGCCTAATTTTTGTTCAAGGCGGAAAAAACCTTCCCGGGGTTGAACGGTATAATAATCAAATTGTGCGGCAATTTCTTCAGCCGTTTTTGAGGGCACTTTAAGTATGCTCCCAACCGACAAGGTATCACCCAATTGGGGATTTAACGCCTTGAGTGCGTCTACTGAAATGCCGTAGGTATAGGCAATCCGCCAGAGGGTTTCCTTTGGTTGTACGTTATGCGTTGCTGTTGTGGGTTGCGCTGGCGCAACAACAACTTTTGTTTTGTATCTAGGTATTTTGAGCTTGTCACGTTTGCGTATTCCTTTCGCAGCAGCGGGGTTGTGCGTAATGATTTGAGCCACTGTGACGTCGTAGCGTGTTGCAATCCCTTCAAGGGATTCTTTCTTCTTTACTTTATGAACAATAAAGTGAGATACTTCTGGCTCTTGTGCGTTGCCAAGCAAGCCAAACAAAAGAAAAGCGAGTACTAGAACAAGTCTATTCCCACTCGATTGTTGCAGGGGGTTTTGAACTGATATCATAAACGACACGATTGATTCCCGGGACACGGTTGATGATTTGGTTAGAAATTTCTTGTAAGAAAGCATATGGCAAATGTACCCAATCTGCCGTCATTCCGTCTGTTGAAGTTACGGCTCTTAAGGCAACGCACTTTTCATAGGTGCGTTCATCTCCCATAACACCCACAGACTGCACAGGTAGCAGCATCACACCTGCTTGCCAAACATCGTCGTACAAGCCGTGGTCACGAAGCCCTTGAATAAATAAAGCGTCTGCTTCTTGTAACATACGTACGTTTTCGGCTGTTATGTCTCCTAAAATACGAATACCAAGGCCTGGCCCAGGGAATGGGTGGCGTCCAAGTATTTCTTTGGGCATTTTAAGGGTTGCGCCAACGCGACGTACCTCATCTTTAAATAACATTTTAAGGGGCTCAACTACTTTCAGCTTCATAAAGTCCGGCAATCCCCCCACGTTGTGGTGTGATTTGATGGTAGCAGAAGGCCCGTTTACAGATATCGATTCAATAACATCTGGATAAATGGTACCTTGGGCAAGCCATTTGGCGCCTTCGACCTTGTGCGATTCATCGTCAAAGACATCTATAAATACCTTACCAATAATCTTTCGTTTGGTTTCTGGGTCGCGCTCCCCTGCCAAGGCATCTAAGAATTGCTTGGAAGCATCCACGCCCTTGACGTTCAATCCCAAGCCTTTGTATTGCTCCAATACCTCGTCGTATTCGTTTTTGCGCAACAAACCGTTGTTGACAAAAATACAATGGAGGTTAGGGCCTATGGCCTTGTGCAACAAAATAGCTGCCACAGAAGAATCCACACCTCCACTGAGACCCAATATCACCTTGTCTTGACCCAGTTCCTCGCTTAGAGCAGTCACTGTTGTTTCCACAAAGGCACTTGATGTCCAGTCGGGATTAATACCCGAAATGTCAACCAAAAAATTTTGCAACAACTGCTTGCCATCTGTTGAGTGATACACCTCCGGATGAAACTGTATCCCATAGGTCATGTCATTGTCCATGACATAAGCAGCATTGGCAACGTCAGAAGTGGATGCCAATTGGGTTGCATGCTCAGGTAATTTTTTGATGGTGTCGCTATGGCTCATCCACACTTGAGATTCGAGTGGTATGTCTTTGGTAAAAGCATGTGGTACTACCTGTGCCAATCTGGCTCGGCCATATTCACGAGTATCCGAAGGGGCTACCGCTCCGCCATTGAAATGTGCCAAATATTGTGCGCCATAGCAAACCCCAAGCAATGGTATTTTAGATCTGATTTGACTCAAATCGGGGTGTGGCGCATCATCAGCACGAACCGAATAAGGCGATCCCGAAAGGATAACTGCTTTAAATGTATTGATGTTCTCAGGAATGTTGTGAAAAGGATGGATTTCACAAAAGATGGAAAGTTCTCGAACACGTCGGGCAATCAGCTGGGTGTATTGCGAACCGAAATCGAGAATTAAAACTTTGTTCTGCATATGCAAAAATACAACTAAACTTCAATGAAGCAGAATCGCTTATCAATAGTTTTTAACAGGTTATGGATATCAAATTTGAATGACCGCCAAACCATTTTCTGCCGTAGACAGAGTGGTTTTTAATTCTTGAGTGAAATGAGTTAAGCCTGTTTCTGAAACAAAGGCAGAAAAATGTGCCGTGCGCTCCTGTAATCTGTTGTTTGGGAACAAATCGTTTCGAATGTCGGTAGCACGCACCACCTCGTCTTGCAGTTTTTTCCGCTGGGCTTTTAAGAGGCGATTTTCTAGTTTGTCCAAGCCTTTGAGCTGTTTTTTCTCTTGTGCTTGAACTGCCCCCAAAAAAGATTTGTCGGTTTGTGAAGCCAAATCGTGAAAGGCCTTGAAGTTATCTTTCAATACTTCGCGCTGCGAAGAAAAATCTATATCAATATCACTTATTTGACGTACACGTTTGTTGATAAAAGCCGCTGTTGGCAAGAACAAGTCGGCTATGGGAAGGTTTAGTCTATTGCATTTTTTGACTTGCTTTTCAGACATCAACAAAACAGTAGTTCGGTGCTGCAAGAGTGGATATGGAATGTCAAATGCTTCAAAAGTAGTTTTAAGCTGAAGCCAATAGGCCAACTCACCGCCACCACCTATATAGGCAATGTTGGGCAGCACACACTCTTGATATAGCGGGCGCATAAGTGCATTGGGAGAAAATCGTTCCGGATGCTTTTCAATTTCTTCGCCCAAGCTTTGCAGCGTCCATTTGGATGGGTTTTCTGTGGTTCCAAATCGATTTGCATCTGTTGTGATACGCAAGCGCTTATCGTCAAAAAGATAGAATAGATTGATTTCCCTCGGATTTACCTGAGGCTTAAAGTCCTTCACTACCTTTTTTAGGGCAGTGCTGGTTTGCGCTACCGCTTTGTGGGTGCATTGTTCACTTACCTCAGCTTTAAGCACAGGCACAAACAGTGATTTTAAGGCTGCATCGTCACCATCAACCACTATTATTCCGTCTGCACCAAAAAGCTGATGCACCAGTCTTCGCGTTGCTTTTGCCAATGTGCCTTCTTGCAAATAACATTCGGCAAAAAGGGCTAGCAATTCTTTTGCTTGGTCGGTACTGTTCCAATAGGGTGTTAACTCGTCTAAAACAGCATCTAGGCCGGTGGTAGGCATACGACCCACAGCTCCGGAAGCAGCTGCTTCCCATCTTACTTTTTGTTCGCCCAAAAAGAAGTGGTTTATTTCTTCAAAATCGTGATCTTCAGATGCCATCCAAAAAACGGGCACGTATTGGTGCTTGGCATCTGCTTGTTGCAGGGCTGCTGCCTCATTAATGACGTCCAAAATCTTATACCAAAAATACAAGGGACCCGTAAAGAGATTCAACTGATGCCCTGTGGCTATTGTTACTGTGTTGGAAGCTGACAAGACATCTATTTGTGCACGCGTTTTACCATCAGGGGCTAGGTGCTCGTATTGCTTGTGCAGCACCTCAACCAATGTGTTTCGCTTGGATTGACCAAAAGAAGTGGCGCGGTTTGATGCGGCTTGAGTAGCTGCTTCGGCTGAAACCAATCCCGTATGAAAGGGTTTTAAGGCGGGGTCGTTGTGCAACAATTGCTGCATCAAAGGTGCGTAAACACCCGTATGATATCCCAACGACTCGATTAGCTTCATAAGACAAAAGTAGTTAATGTAAGAAACTATTGCGCAGGAACGGCCTCTAAGTCAAAGTCCTGCGCGGCTGTTATGGTTAGATTGGCAAAATCGCCAACCTTGAGGTAGTGTTCGCGGGCATCCACCCAAACTTCGTTGTCCACATCCGGAGAATCAAACTCGGTACGACCCACAAAGCGGTTGCCTTCTTTTCTGTCAATAACACAACGCAGGGTTTTGCCCACCAAAGCTTGATTTTTTTCCCAAGAGATATGGGCTTGGATTTCCATCAATTCGTTAACACGTGCTTGTTTCACTTCAGCAGGCACATCGTCTACCAAGCTATGGGCATGGGTATTTTCCTCATGGCTGTACTGAAAGCAGCCCAAACGCTCAAAACGCATTTCTTTCACCCATGACTTAAGCAATTCGAAATCTGCTTCTGTTTCACCGGGATACCCCAAAATAAGCGAGGTCCGAATGGCCATTTCTGGAACAGCTTCCCTAAAACGCTGGAGCAAAGCCGTTGTTTTTTCTTGTGTAGTACCACGACGCATGGACTTCAAAAGGTGGTCTGAAATATGCTGTAATGGAATGTCAATGTATGAACATACCTTAGGCTCGGTTGCGATTACGTCCAATACCTCTTCTGGAAATCCTGATGGAAAGGCGTAGTGTAAGCGAATCCATTCGATGCCTTCTACTGCTGTTAATGCGCGCAGCAAATCGGCCAAACGACGCTTTTTGTATAAATCTAAGCCGTAATAGGTAGAATCTTGGGCGATAATGATCAGTTCCTTCACACCGTTTTTAGCAAGTCCTTGTGCTTCTTTAACCAAATCTTCAATGGGTTTTGAGCGGTGTGCCCCACGCATAAGTGGAATGGCACAAAACGAACAAGGCCGGTCACAGCCTTCTGATATTTTGAGATAGGCGTAATTTTTTGGCGTGGTGGTGAGGCGCTCGCCCAATAATTCGTGGCGATAATCTGCGCCAAGCGCCTTGAGTAACAAGGGTAAATCGGTCGTACCAAAATAGTCGTCAACATCTGGAATTTCAACTTCTAAATCGTCTTTATAGCGTTCACTCAAACAACCTGTAACAAACAATTTATCGATTTGACCTGTTTGTTTTTGCTCGGCAAAAGACAGTATGGTATTCACCGATTCTTCTTTGGCATTATCAATAAAACCACAAGTGTTGACCACAACAATATTTCCCTGTTGTTCGTGTACGACATCTTTGTCGCTGGCTTTGAGTTGCCCCATAAGCACCTCGGAGTCATAAATGTTTTTAGAACACCCAAGGGTAACAACGTTAATTTTATTCTTTTTGGCTGATTTTGTTCGCATGTTTATTGGTAACCTTTCGGAGATTTTCTGTGATTAGAAATATTTTCATAAGCCGCACCGAGCATCAATAGTTTTTCCTCGCTAAATGATGGCGCCATGAATGTAAGGTTAGCCGGCTCTCCTTCGGCTGAGTAGCCCATAGGAACGGTCAAGCACGGGTAAAACGCAATAGCAGCGTGGCCTGCGTAATAATTGTTTTTACTAAGTATGGCGTCAAGCTGGTATTTATTTATTGGTGTTTCAAAAAATCCCGAAGCAGCTGCATTAAGTTGTGAAATGGTTTTTTCTAAACCTGCTTCTGTAATGCTATCGCTAATAACGCCATCTAGACGTTCTTGGGAGTATGGCATATACAGTACACTATCTCGCTTGTTGTATTCAATAATTGTCGTCACATCAATAGTTGCAAAGTCAGCAGTTGATGAATTTTTAAAATACATAGGGATGTCGCGCTTCATGTCTCCATTAAGGATAGATGAAAATCCAGTAAGCGCGGTTTTTTCAGGGGTAAATTCGATCACCTCTGCGCCGGCAGCCCTCAAGTCTTCAACCGCCTTGCGGTAAAGTGAGTCTGCAGCTAAAATATTGGTCATGGCACCAAGTCTTACACCAGAAAGCGACGGCTCAACATAACTGTCTGTTAAAGACATGATACGCGGTACTCGTTTGGTAATTGCGTCTTGTGCATCGGGGGCTGCAATGGCATCTAGCAAAATGGCATTATCGACTATGCTTTTGGTCATGGGTCCAGAAGTGTCCAAGGTACTTGATATGGGCACTATTCCAGTTCTGCTCACCAGTCCAATAGTGGGTTTTAGCCCGACAATGGCATTTTGACTTGAAGGAGACAGTATGGAACCCGATGTTTCGGAACCTAAGGCTGCTACGGCATAGTTTGCTGCCACGGCCACGGCACTACCTGAACTTGAACCACCTGTCTCAAAAACTCTTCTGCCGTAGGGATTTAAGGTTTGTCCACCAATAGCACTGTATCCAACGGGGCAGCCATCACAGAAATAATACGCCCATTCACTTAAATTTACTTTGCCCAAAATCAAAGCGCCTTTGTCTTTCAGCTGCTTTACCACAAAAGCATCTTCATCGGGAACATGATTTTCTAAGATTGCAGCTCCGGCGGTGGTAGGCATATTTGCGGTGTTAATATTGTCCTTCAATAAAATAGGCATTCCATAAATGGGGTGCATATCTTCACGAGTTTGTCTGTCCTTTTGCTGAGCCTCGTTAATAATGTTGGGGTTTAGTGCTAGGACAGCGTGCAAGGTGGTTTTAGGATCGGACTCCAAAAGACGAATGCGATATAAATAGAACTTAACCAAGCGTTCATAGGAAAGCGTTCCACTGGCTATATGCTGCTGAAGTGTTGGAATGTTTTGCTCAATAATCAGTGGCTTTAAAGCCTCATAAGTGATGTCAAAACCACGTAATTCCTTTTCAAAGGGTGCCCACATGGCGTCTTTGTCCAAAAATTTAGATTGAATAAGCTTATAACGCATTCTAGGTATTTCGTGATCCGTATTTTGGGCTAATTCTTCTGATTCGTCATAGGGTTGCCAATATTGACTTGAAGGCGTGTTGCAAGACAATATGAACAGTATAAACCCAAAACTTAAAATTGTTTTCATAGACTAGTTTTTTTGAAAAAGTGAATCTAAAAATGGCTTGGTTTCAAATGGAATTAAATCATCCATACCCTCGCCTACACCAATGTAGCGGATGGGGACTTCGAGTTCATCAGATATGCCAATTACGACACCACCTTTTGCTGTACCGTCTAACTTGGTTAATATAAGCCCAGAAACAGCTGTGGCTTCTGCAAATAATTTGGCCTGCATAAAGGCATTTTGACCCGTACCGCCATCTAATACCAATAAGGTCTCATGAGGTGCTTCTGGAATGATTTTTTTCACCACTCGCTCAATTTTAGCCAATTCCTGCATCAGATTGGTGTTGTTATGTAGCCGGCCTGCAGTGTCTATAAACAGTACATCAACTTGCTCTTTCTTGGCGCGTTCAACGGCAGTAAATGCCACTGAGGCAGGGTCGCTACCCTCTTGTAAACTGACAAAAGGCACTTGAGCCCTTTCGGACCAAAGGCGCAATTGATCTATGGCGCCAGCACGAAAAGTATCGGCAGCTGCAAGCATGACTTTTTTGCCTTGTTGGCTGTATTGATGGGCTAGCTTACCAACAGTGGTGGTCTTGCCCGCTCCGTTAACACCAACTACCAATATGACCTGCAAGCCGTCCTGAGCGGTTGTTTGGGTAGGGTTGTTGTCGGTAACCAAGGTGAAAATTTCTTCATACAGCAGCTGATCTAACTCCTCGGCTTTTATGAATTTATCTTTGGCAACGCGTTGCTCCAAGCGATCTATGATTTTTTCAGTGGTGGCTACGCCAACATCGGAAGTAATAAGTATTTCTTCGAGTTCTTCTAAAAAATCGGCATCTACCCTGCTTTTTCCAAGCACCACTTTTTTAAGCCGTGCTGTCCAAGCCTTTTTGGTTTCCGACAGTCCAGATTGAAGTTTCTTTGATGATTTTGAAAAGAGCCCCATGGGTTAAAGGTACGTTTTGAGAATAAAAAAAGCCACAAGAATGTGGCTTTTTAAATGTTTAAATGGTTGGTTTTACTTTTTAGACAACCAGTCATTCACCAATTCAGGTGCTAGAATGGTTTCTACATAAGTATATGCGCCTGATTTTTCGCTACGTACCATTTTGATGGCTTTCGTAAGACGCTTTGATTTTGTTTGTAAGGTTGCTACCGTTTTCTTAGCCATAATTACTTAATTTCTTTGTGAACCGTCATACGCTTTAGGATCGGGTTGAATTTTTTAATTTCAATACGATCTGGCGTGTTTTTTTTGTTTTTGGTGGTAATGTAACGTGAAGTACCAGAAAGACCTGAGTCTTTGTGCTCTGTACATTCCAAAATAACTTGAACGCGATTTCCTTTTTTAGCCATGACGTGCCTTATTTAATAAGTCCTTGTGCGCGTGCTTCTTTCAAAACAGCAGTAAGACCCTTTTTGTTAATGGTTTTAAGCGCCGATGTTGAAAGCTTAAGTGTTATCCACTTGTCTTCTTCAACAAGATAGAAACGCTTCTTGATAAGGTTAGCACCAAACTTACGCTTGGTTTTATTCATGGCATGCGATACGTTGTTCCCAACCATCGCCTTTTTGCCCGTTAATTCACATACTTTCGACATGACATCTTTTTTAACAGGGTGCAAACTTAGGAAAATATGGTGTGTTAAAAAAATTTTTTAACTAAAGTTCAGATGCTAATTTGTTGTGCAACAACTCAAGTGCTTTATTTAGGGTTTTACGCAAGTTGCGTTCGCGGTGTTTTCCAAAGATAAAAGTCTCTACATATTCGATGTTTGGAGCAATGATGGCAATGACCACCGTGCCAATTTCCACATCTGCCTCGCCTTGTGTGGGGCCAAAATTTCCTGTGGTGGCAATGGCAACATGTGCACCCGTTTGGCGAATAACACCCTTTGCCATGCTCAAAGCCACGGGTTCACTGACCACAGTGTGACGCTCAATGTCTTGTTGCCGTACACCCAACAACTGCTGTTTTACTTCCGTAGCATAACTCACTACAGAACCCCTAAAGAAACTAGATGCGCCAGGATGCTGCGTAAACAAAGCGGCTAAAGCGCCACCCGTACAGCTTTCGGCCGTAGCCAATGTCCAACCTTTCTGGGTCAGGGCTGTTCCAATTTGCATTTCAATGGGCTGCTCGGATTCAAAACCTTTGATATAGTCGCCTATAAGCGGGTATAAATCGGCAAACAAAGCATCAATTTCTTCGTGCAGCACGGCCTCCTCTGTCCCACGTGCAGACAAACGCAAACGCACCCGTCCAAGGTTAGGCAAATAGGCCAACTTAATGTGCTGAGGTAATGCAGCTTCCCAATCGCTTATTTTTTCTGCAATGATGCTTTCGCCAAGCCCATAAGTCATCATGGTCTTGTGCACACGGGCAGGCAAGGAAAAGGTTGCTTTTATTAATGGAATCAATTTCTCCTGCACCAAATGTTTCATTTCAAAAGGAACTCCTGGAAGGGATACAAATACGGTCTTTTCTTTCTGCATCCACATGCCCATGGCCGTTCCATGTGCATTAAAGAGTTGCGTACAGCTCGAAGGAAGCATGGCTTGCCCCCTGTTTAAATCATTAACTGGCGCTTTGACATATTTTCGGAACAACTCATCAATATGTGCCATCACATCTGGGTAGAACGTCAAGGTGTCGTCAAAATACGCGCATAACGTATGTTTGGTAATGTCGTCTTTGGTGGGGCCAAGTCCGCCTGTCATGACCACCAAATCAACCTGATCTTGAGCCCTAGCAAAGGCGTCTAAAATGGCTTCTTTATTGTCGGATATGGAATGTATTTGGCGTACTTCAACCCCGATATTGTTAAGCGTCTTTCCAAGATAAGTAGCGTTGGTATCCACTACTTGGCCTATTAAAATCTCATCTCCGATGGTAATGATATCTGCCCGCATCTATTTGACGATTAAGGATAGGGCTTTTTGACCGTTTAAATAACCTTCCAGACGATCATTCTTAACAACCTGGCTTACGCCTGCTGGTGTGCCCGTAAAGATCATATCGCCTATTTTCAGTGTGAAATACTTAGAAACATATGCAATAATTTCGTCTATGGACCACAACATCAGGCTGGTGTCTGCTGCTTGAACCACTTCACCGTTTTTTTGAAGGGAAAAGGGAAGTTTACCCAAATCACCCAAAGTAGACTTGTCAAACCATTTGCCAACAAATGCCGATCCATCAAAAGCTTTTGCTTTTTCCCAAGGCAGCCCTTTTGATTTAAGTTGCTGCTGAATATCGCGAGCGGTAAAGTCTATGCCCAAGCCTATTTGGTCGTAGTATTTGTGTGCAAACTTGGACTGAATGTGCTTTCCAATACGGTTGATACGCACCAAAACCTCCACCTCGTGGTGTACTTCATTTGAAAATTCAGGTATAAAAAAAGGAAGATTGGATTGCGCTATAGCGGTATCGGGCTTGATGAAAATTACAGGTTCATCTGGACGAACATTGTCTAGTTCGTCAATGTGAGCTGCATAATTTCTACCAATACAAATAATTTTCATGCGTTGTTCATGGTTTCTAAACGAATGGCCGTGAGCACCTTTTTGGTGTAGCGTGGGAAATCTGCATTCAATAACCAACTGAAATAGCCGGGTTCACGTTCCAATACCTCAACCACTTTTTTCCCTTTGTGCTTTCCAAAATTGAAAGCAGCTTCCCCGTCCTCATCTACGACAACAAAGCCTGCAAAATCAACGCTTTTTCTTCGTGTAGAGAACGCACTTAGTTTGGAAACATCGTTTTCGAGTTCGTCGTATTTTTCAATTTGAGATTTCAAGACTTCATAGGTTGCATTGGTATCGGCCTCAGCACTGTGGGCATTGTCTAAATCTTTTCCGCAATAGAATTTATAAGCAGCCGACAGGTTTCGTTTTTCCATTTTATGAAAAATGGTTTGCACATCTACCGTTAAATGCTTTTTAAAATCCACATCAATTTCAGCACGTAACATCTCTTCCGCTAGCAATGGGATATCAAAGCGGTCGGAATTAAATCCTGCCAAATCTGACCCTTTAATCATGCTGTAAATATCTTTACTCAACTGTTTGAATGTGGGCTCGTTGGCTACTTTTTCGTCCGTGATTCCGTGAACAGCTGTAGTTTGTGGTGGAATGGGCATTTCTGGATTTACCAACCATGTCTTGGATTCTTTATTGCCATTTGGAAAAACCTTTAAGATAGATATTTCCACTACCCTGTCTTTGGCGACATTAACTCCTGTTGTTTCTAAATCAAAAAAACACAAAGGGCGTGTTAGCGAAAGTTCCATATTAAATTGTTTGAGATTCGTCCCAGTTTTCAATACGCTGCTTTAGGCGCAAGAGAAACATGCCTCCCATGGCACCATTGATGATGCGGTGGTCATAGCTATGCGACACCATCATTTGCTGGCGTATGGCAATAACATCGCCATTTTCTGTTTCCAATACAGCGGCAACCTTGCGAATGGCACCCAATGCCAAAATAGCAAGTTGTGGTTGGTTGATGATGGGCGTTCCGGTAAGGCTGCCAAACATACCTACATTGGTTACCGTATAAGTACCGCCTTGCACATCGTCTGGGTTTAGTGCATTGTTACGTGCGTTTGAAGCCAGCTCGTGCACTTTCTTGGCCAGTCCAATAAGACTTAGTGTGTCGGCCTGTTTGATGACAGGAACAATTAAATTACCATCAGGCAAAGCTGTTGCCATACCGAGGTTTATGTCTTTTTTCTTGATGATGCTTGTACCGTCTAGGGCAGCATTCAACAATGGGAATTCAGGAAGCACTTGTGCAACCAAATGCAAGAATATGGGCGTAAAGGTTAATTTAACTCCATGTTGCTTGACAAATTGATTTTTTACTTTTTCACGCCAATTCCAGAGCTTGGTCACGTCTATTTCAATAAACGACTGTACATGAGCCGAGGTTTTAAGGCTGTGCATCATGTGATCAGAAATCAATTGCTCCATACGTGTCATGGACACAACCTCATCTGTAGGGCTTTTTGCGAGAGACACAGGAGGTGTGGTAGCTGCAGTTGTAGCGCTTGGTGAAGCAGCAACCCTGGTGTGAGCACTTGCTGCAACAGGGGCTTTTCTATTTTTTAAAAAGGCTAAAATATCGCCTTTGGTCACACGGCCATCTTTCCCACTACCTGGAACGGTGGCCAGTTCTTGTGCTGAAATATTTTCTTCTTTGGCAATGTTTTTTACAAGTGGTGAGTAAAATCGCTTTTCTCCTGCAACAACGGGAGTAACAGGCTTTACCAAGTCTTGCGCTTGATCCATGTATTGCTGTGGGGTATCCACCACTTTTTCAGGCGCTTTGGGCGTTGGAGCTACTGGTGCAGGGGCTGCCTTTGGCACAACTGCTGGCGTCACATCTTGTGCAACCGCTTCCTCTGTTTCGATAACGGCTAAGGGTGCATCAACACCAACAACAGCATTAACAGGATGCAGAATTTCTTTTATGGTGCCTGCGTACTCACTAGCAACTTCTGAATCAACTTTATCGGTTGCCACCTCTACTACAGCTTCATCAGCAGCAACAGTGTCGCCTACTTTCTTTAACCATTGTGTGATGGTAGCTTCAGAAACACTTTCACCCATAGCGGGTAAAACAAGCTGATAAATGGGCATTTTAATTTTTTTTCAAAAGTACAAATTAATCGTGGCTTTCGCTATGACATAACAAGCACCTCACCCTTGGCATTACTAGATATGCTTCCCACGGCGTGGCTTTTGTCGGAGTTCAAGAATTTATACGTAAATCCTTTGCCATACTTTGACATAAAATCAATGCAAGATTTGAATGAAATGGTTTCAGGATCGAAAATAATTTCGGTGTGGCGGTTTCTGTGTTCTAAAACGCCATCTATACCAGATGTGTGCATAAACAAAACGTTTTTGTTTACCCCTATTTTTAAATCCAACTCATCTGAAATCAGCCAGTAACAGTAGGGAAGTTGTTTTCTAGTTTTTGACTGGGCCCCGCGCATGCGCTTTAAAAAGCTAAAGACATTGGTGGCTGCCTTAATCCAAACTTTTACCAGGTTTGAAACGTGAAAATGTTTGTTGTAAAAATAATTCATGGCCTCACGGAACATAAGCTGGTAGGCAAAATCTTTTGGTGTGCTTTCACCTTTAAAGTGGATGGCCGTAATGTCGGCATTGTAGTAATTTTGTTGTCCCAACTGCAATGACCTGTAGCTCAAATCAATATCGTCGGAATACATAAAGCAAGCTTCATCAAAGCCGTTGAGCTCACGATAATGCTCGGTACGCATAAACATAAAAGCGCCGACCAATATTTCTGTAGGGCCTGATTTGTCTTTTGAAAGGCGTAGGTTATAATATTTACCAAACAATTTGGGGGCTATCTTATAGAGTCCAGAAACTTTAGAAAAAGCCACCGCTGGTGTTGGGACACCTCGTTTTGATTCCTTTAAAAAAGTACCTGAGCCATCAATAAGCTTAGGGCCCATGATGGCTACCTGCTTGTTAGTTTCCATAAAGGATATCGCCTTAACAAATGCATCCTCCGCAACGATGGTATCGGGATTAAGAATACATAAAAATTCTCCTTTGGCCTGGGCCACGCCAATGTTGTTTCCTTTTGGAAACCCAACATTTTCGTTGTTATTAATTTGTTTGACTTGCGGAAATTGCTGTGAAATCCATTGAACACTTCCATCGACAGAAGCGTTGTCCACCAAAATGACCTCCGCATCCAAATCTTTTGTTGCAGCCAAAACACTCTGTAGACATACGTCAATGAAGTATTTTACATTGTAATTTAAGATAACAACGGATAACTGCATGCTTAGCTTTTCATGGAGATTTCAAAGGGAATTCGCTGACTGATACTTCTTCCAAGTGTCAGTTCGTCGGCATATTCAAGTTCGTCACCAACGCCAATACCACGAGAAATAGCAGAGAAGCGCAATTCAAATACGCTTAGCTTTTTAAAAATATAATAGTTTGTCGTGTCGCCTTCCATAGTACTGCTCAGTGCAAATATGATTTCATCAATATTCTCTTGTTCCACTCGGGTTATCAAAGCGTCTATCGTAAGTTGTTGTGGGCCTACGCCTTCCATGGGCGCAATTTTACCACCCAACACATGGTATAAACCTTTGAATTGACCAGTAGACTCAATGGCCATAACATCCCGAATATCTTCCACTACACAAATAATATTACGCTCGCGCATTGGACTTGCGCAAATATTACATTGCTCCGCATCCGAAATATTGTGGCACGTATTACAATAACGTATTTGCTCGCGTAATGTTGCGATGGCTCCAGAAAGACGAGCACTAAAATCCTTGGGTTGACGTAACAAATGAAGCACAATTCGAAGTGCAGACCGTCTACCTATCCCTGGAAGTTGTGCAATTTCATCTACTGCTTTCTGAACTAAAGAAGACGGAATTTCCATGATTCAAAAATACACTATTTAAACAATAGTCACATACGTTATATTTGACAAAAAAAGGATGACCGCCCAAGTGCTGATATTTTGTCTTTTGATATATTTTGCTGTCCTCTACGGCATCTCGTATTTGGCAGGCAACAGCAACAACAACACTACTTTTTTTGCTGCTGACAAAAAGGCGCCTTGGTATCTGGTTGCGTTTGGAATGATCGGTGCAACGCTTTCGGGCGTTACCTTTATTTCGGTTCCAGGGTGGGTGGCCAGCACCCAACTGGGCTATGTGCAAATGGTGTTGGGCTATGCGCTGGGTTATTTTTGCATTGGTACTGTTTTGTTACCGCTTTATTACAAATGGAATGTGGTCAGCATTTACTCTTATTTACAACATCGATTTGGTGAAAAAAGTTATAAAACGGGAGCTGCGTTTTTTGTTTTATCTAGATTAACCGGCACTAGCTTTCGGCTTTTTTTGTTGCTAAACGTTTTGCATTGGCTTGCTTTAGACGGACTTAATGTTCCCTTCTGGGCAAGTGCAGCTGTAGCCCTAGTAGGTATTTGGCTCTACACCAAAAAATCGGGCATCAAAACCATCATTTACACGGATACAGCCCAAACACTTTGCATGCTAATTGCCTTGGGAATTACTGCCTATGTGTTGTTTTTTGAGCTGCAGCTAGACAGCCAATCTTTATGGGTGTGGTGGCAGTCACAACCCAATACACAATTGTTTTTCTGGGAAGACTGGAGCAGCGGCCAGCATTTTGTGAAGCAGTTTTTTGCCGGGGCGCTCATTGCATTTGCCATGACAGGACTTGATCAAGAGATGATGCAAAAAAATTTGAGTTGTCGTTCCTTAAAAGATGCACAAAAAAATATGTTTTGGTTTACCATCGCATTGGTTGTGGTTACGGTACTGTTCTTGGTTCTTGGGGTGTTGTTAAGTGCCTATGCGCAATCTAAAGGAATAGCAGCAGCGGGGGACAATCTTTTCCCCATGATAGCTACGCAATCAGGTCTTGGAGCAGTAGTCTCATATGCATTTGTTTTTGGGCTTATTGCCGCGGCTTTTAGCAGTGCCGACAGCTCGATGACATCGCTTGCGACAAGTGCAAGCATTGATTTATGGGGAATTGAATCGGGAGAAAAAGGAATTAAACAGCGAAAAAAAATCCACTTTACAATGGCCGTAATCCTATGGCTGTGTATTGTACTTTTCTATTATATCATTCGAGACGAAAGTGTAATTGCCCAACTACTACTTTTTGCTGGATACACCTATGGACCACTGTTGGGCTTGTTCCTTTTGGGCATCTTTTCAAAAACACAACTAAGGGATGGGCTGGTACCTTATATATGTGTTGTCGCGCCTGTTTTGTCCTATGGCATTACCGCACTTTGCAAAACTACATTTGGCTTTGATTTTGGCTTTTTTGTGCTGGCCCTAAACGGGGCTATTTCAGCGCTATTGTTATGGATTTCGGGAATTGGACTACCAATGTATCAACGCACTTCCCCAAGTGAATCCACTTCCAAAAGCGGCAAGTAGGACTGTATCATCTTGCTTTATTTTACCCTCTGCCCATGCTTCTGACATGGCTATTGGAATAGATGCGGCGGTGGTATTGCCGTAGCGCATGATGTTGTTGTAGACTTGATCGTCACGCAAGCCAAACTTCTTTTGTACAAATTGTGCAATGCGCAAATTTGCTTGATGCGGGATAAACAAATCTATGTCTGCTGTGTCTTTTCCGTTTTTCTGTAATGCCTCTTGAATTACTTGACTAAAGCGCACCACTGCATTTTTAAATACCAGTTGCCCGTTCATATAGGGATGATAGCGCATATCATCTTCGTCATAATCTGCAACAATTTCAGGGATCCACCGTTTGGTACTTGGACCGATAATGGCCAATTCCGCTGCATACTTTCCCTCAGAATACAAATGCGTTGATTGAATTCCTTTGGTGGTGTCTTCCTCACGCGTAAGTACGGCAGCTCCAGCACCATCACCAAAAATGACAGAAACGGTACGACCTCGTGTGGTAAAATCCATACCGCCAGAATGGTATTCTGATCCGACGAGCAATACATTCTTATACATACCTGTTTTGATAAACTGATCGGCAACAGAAAGTCCATAAATAAAACCGGAACATTGGTTTCTAATGTCTAATGCAGGGCAAGTTCCCATACCCATGAGGTCTTGCAATAGCACGCCAGAACCTGGAAAATATAAATCAGGGCTAAGGGTGGCAAAAATCACAAGATCAATGTCATCTTTGGAAACGCCTGCTCTTTCAAGCGCCATTTCAGCAGCCTTGACGCCCATAGAGGCAGTACCTTCTCCAGCATCTTTTTTAACGAGACGACGTTCTTTTATTCCTGTGCGCTCGGTAATCCAAGCGTCGTCTGTGTCCATAAGTTTGGACAAATCGTCATTGGTAACAATGTTTTCTGGAACGTAATGTCCGAGGCCTACTATACGTGATTGATACATTTTTGATGAAATTTAATAGCAATTAACGAAATAATGGTGGTAAAAAAAAAAGAAGGTGCAACAACCACGATGCACCTTCGAACAACTTAACCAAAATTAAACAAACCAATAATAAGGAATGTGTGTAATCAAAAGCGTTTCATAGCAATATTCTCCGCAACAATATTTTTGTTTATTGATTACTCTACAAATATAAAAACGTTTAACAAAAAAGCAAAATAATTAAACAAAAAAATATTATGCCATACTGTCACTCTTTTCATTTTGGTACTTTTTTTGGTTAAAGATTAAAAAACAATAACTTATGTCATCAGGTAAAATAAATGTTGCAGTAGAAAACATTTTCCCACTAATAAAAAAGTTCCTTTACAGCGATCACGAAATCTTCTTGCGAGAGCTGATATCAAATGCTACGGACGCTACCCTAAAACTTAAACACCTCACCAATATAGGCGAAGCCAAAGTGGCGTATGGAAGTCCGCAAATTGAAATTAAAATAGACAAAGAGAACAGAACCCTACATGTTATTGACCAAGGACTAGGCATGACAGCTGACGAAGTTAATAAGTACATAAACGAAGTCGCTTTTTCAGGTGCTGAAGAATTCATCAATCAATATAAAGACAGCGCAAAAGACAGTGGTATTATAGGACACTTTGGTCTTGGATTTTATTCTGCCTTTATGGTAGCAGAAAAGGTTGAAATCATCACCAAGTCACATACAGATGCTCCAGCGGCCCATTGGAGTTGTGACGGATCGCCAGAATATACCTTAGTAGAACATGACAAAACAGCGCGTGGTACTGAAATCGTATTGCATATTGACAAAGACTCTGACGAATTTTTGGAAGAATCGCGTATTACGGCCCTTTTGACCAAATACAACAAGTTTATGCCCATTCCAATCAAGTTTGGAACCAAGGAAGAAACACACGAGGAAGGGGAAGGCGATGACAAAAAAGAAATTAAAGAAACGGTTGATAATATTATAAATAACCCAAATCCTGCTTGGACCAAAAAACCAAGCGATTTAAAAGACGAAGATTACACGTCTTTTTATCGGGAATTATATCCCATGCAGTTTGAGGAACCTTTATTTCACATTCACCTCAATGTGGACTACCCATTTAACCTGACGGGCATCCTCTATTTTCCAAAACTGAACAACGATCTCAATGTCCAAAAAGACCGTATTCAACTATATCAAAACCAGGTGTTTGTTACGGATAACGTCGAGGGAATTGTGCCCGAGTTCTTAACCATGTTACGTGGTGTGATTGATTCACCAGACATTCCGCTCAACGTTTCTAGGAGCTATTTGCAAGCTGATGGTGCTGTAAAGAAAATCAGCAACTACATCACTAAAAAAGTGGCTGATAAACTACAGTCCATATTTAAGAATGACAGAGAAAATCTAGAGAAAAAGTGGAACGACATAAAAGTTGTAATTGAATACGGGATGCTTTCCGAGGACAAGTTCTTTGATAAGGCAAAAGGCTTCAATCTTTTTCCAACCACAACAGGCACTTATTTGACACTCGACGAATTAAAAGAGCAAACCAAAGATGCACAGACTGACAAGGATGGTAAGCTAATTCAACTCTATGCTGCCAATACTGACGAACAACACGCATACATTGAAGCAGCAAAAGCCAAAGGCTATACGGTGCTATTGCTAGACTCACCCATCGTAGGGCATCTATTGCAAAAACTAGAGCAAGAAGATAACAAACTCGGATTTGTTCGTGTCGACAGCGACCACATAGACAAGCTTATTGTCAAAGACGAGCCGCAATTATCAAAGCTTTCTGATGAGCAGAAAGAAGCGCTAAAGCCCATGATTGAAAACGTGGTGCCTAAAGAGCAGTACACGGTTCAATTAGAGGCTATGGACAGCGAAGCAGCACCTTTTATGATTACCCAACCCGAGTTTATGCGTCGTATGAAAGAGATGCAACAAACGGGCGGCGGTGGCGGTATGTTTGCCAGCGGATTCCCCGACATGTATCAGTTGGTGGTTAATGTAAACCACCCATTGGTAAGTCAGATTTTGGAAACCAAAACCAAAAAGAAGCAAGAACGATTGATAAAACAATCGCTGGATTTGGCACGTTTGTCACAGTCCTTGCTTAAAGGAGAAGAGCTTACTGCCTTTATCCAACGAAGCTTTGACATGATAAAGTAACATCTTCGGGCACTTCGATAAACGCAGTGACCTCGATAAACGCAGTACCCTGAGCAAAGCCGAAGGGTACTTCCATAAACTCAGTGACCTGAGCAAAGCCGAAGGGCACTGAATTAAAATCCCTCACTTTTATAAGTTGAGGGATTTTTTTTTATTTTAGTACTTCCTCAAATCACTAAAATGAAATTCCAAAAAACCACTTTAAATACTATCGTCAGAGGAGCAAAAAAAGCTGCTTATGATAAAGATCAAGTGTACAACATCCTTGACGCAACTGAAGTTTGTCATATTGCATTTGTTGCCAACAATAAAGCTTTTGTGCAACCCATAAATTTTGGGCGCTATGGCGATGCTATTTATTTGCATGGGTCGTACAACAATCGAATGACAAATGCATTAATTGAATCAAAAGAGGTTTGCTTAAACGTGACGTTACTTGATGGCATGAAATTAACACGTTCTGCTTTTCATCATTCAGTAAATTATCGTTCTGTGATGGTATTTGGAACTGTAAAAGAACTCATTTCAGATGAAGATAAATTGCACGGATTAAAATGCATTATCAATCATTTTGTACCTAACAGATGGGAACATTGTAGGCCACCAAACCAAGGCGAACTTAAAGCAACACGTGTATTGGAAATTAGTATAAAAACCGCTTCTGCTAAAATTGCGGATGCACCACCAAGTGACAATAAAGCCGATTTGACATTAGATTTTTGGGGAGGGACTATTCCAACTAAAATAACGTACGGGAAGCCTAAACCAGACGTACATACAAAGAAAAATATGGATACACCAAAGCATATTCTTGATTTTTGTCATCATAAAAATAAATAGCTTTTCATTAGCATTTTGATTGTGTTAAAAAAGTCCTACATTTATTAAAAACCATATATCATGCTCTTTTTCTGGCGTACACTCATTTCATTCTGGCGCGACCCGGCCTACCGCAGTTTGCTCTTTGCTACTAATTTCTTTCTTGCCATAGGCACAGTTGCCTATCGTTTCCTTGAAGATTGGTCGTGGTTGGATTCGCTCTATTTTTCAGTCATCACCCTCACCACCATAGGCTATGGCGATTTTTCTCCAAAAACTGATTTAGGGAAATTATTTACCATGGGCTACATCATTATAGGCGTATCGCTAATTCTGGGGTTTGTCAACACGCTGTTTTGGCATTACAGACAGGAAACCATCAAAAAAAGAAACCACAAACGCAAAAACAATGCTTGAGCTATTTGACGCTTTTGTGCCTGAACTTCCGGACGCTACCCTAAAATATTACCCCAATTTTCTTAGCCCAAAAGAAGCTGACAGGCTTTTTGAACTGTTGACAAACGAAACGCCTTGGCGCAATGATCCGATAACCGTATTTGGAAAGACTTACCCACAGCCCCGCATGACATCGCTGCACGGACATACCACTGACCCTTATGGCTACTCTGGCATTGTAATGCAACCCAACCCCATGAGCAAATCCTTACTGGATATTGAGCAAAAGCTAGAAGCCTACACAGATGAAACATTCACCACGGTGTTGTTAAATCTATATCGAGATGGCCAAGACAGCAACGGCTGGCATGCAGATAACGAAAAAGAATTGGGTGTAAATCCGGTAATTGCCTCGGTCAGTCTTGGTGCCTCTAGATTTTTTCATCTAAAGCACAACACAGAAACATCTCAAAAACTAAAACTAGAACTAACGCACGGAAGTTTATTGCTGATGGAGGGCACCACTCAACATTTTTGGAAACATCAAATTGCAAAAACGGCGAAAGCAGTAGCGCCACGCATTAATTTAACCTTTAGGAAGGTACTTAAAGCGCATTGAGTTTGGCGATAAGCTCGTTGCCTTTTGCTTCCAAATCAGCAACGATAGCACGGTAGTGCGTACGCTTATTATCAATTCCCTTTTCATAAATACGGGCACTAAAAGAGTCAAAAGCCGTTATGGCTTCATCAATTATGGCAGCAGTCTTTGATTTATCTCCATCTGGATTGGCTTTTTCCCAATCCATTGCCATTTCAATGATTTCTCCAAGTACGTAATTGATGTCTTTTTTAAGGTCGCGGATATTTGCCATAGCATTTAGGTTTTAGTTAGGTCCAGAAAATTGCACAAAGTTTCTTGGTGTTTCATATAGGGTTACAGACAAATCGTGTGCAGCTGTAATATGCGGTCGCAACTTATCCCAAATCACTACGGCCATGTTTTCGGCTGTAGGGATAAGTGTTGCGAACTCAGGTACTTGTTCGTTTAGGTTTTTATGGTCAAAGGCGTCTTCAATATGCGCTTTGATCAAGTCTTTTAAGACTTTCATATCCATCACATAGCCTGTTTCTGAATCAATTTGACCTGTTACAGAAACAATAAGTTCGTAATTGTGCCCATGATAGTATGGGTTGCTGCACTTGTCAAAAATCTCTTCGTTTTTGGCATCACTCCAGTCCTTTCTGTAAAGGCGGTGGGCGGCATTAAAGTGTGCCTTGCGGCTCACGGTTATTTTATTCATCGCAATTTTATTTGTTCGTAGAACTGCTCAAAGATAATAATAAACCAGACGGTATAGTTTTCTGGGTTACTTTTAATATCATCATGGACAGCCTCGACAGCCATCCATTTCCAACTGGCTACTTCTTCTGGGTTAATGTTAGGCGTGTTGTTGAAGTTTCCAATCATGATATGGTCTAGCTCGTGTTCGGTGAGGCCGTTATCAAAGGGAGCCTTGTAAATAAACGAGGTTACCTCACGCAGTTCGGTAACAAATCCCATTTCTTCATACAGGCGGCGCTTGCCCGCTGCAATATTGGTTTCTCCATCACGCTGGTGACTACAACAGGTATTGGTCCACAAACCAGGTGAGTGGTATTTGTGAAGGGCACGTTGCTGGAGCATTAATTCGCCTTTGTCGTTTAGCACAAAAACAGAAAAAGCACGATGCAGCACCCCTTTTTCATGGGCCTCCATTTTGGGCATCAACCCAAGGGGCTGATCATTGGTATCTACTAAAATAACCTGTTCTTCCATATAAACATTAAAAGTACAAAAAATGCCAAGGTAAAGCGATAGTTTATTAAATGAACGTATTTTTACCGTCATGAGTTTTTTGGATGAAATCGCGCGCCGGCGCACCTTTGGGATTATTTCCCACCCCGATGCGGGAAAAACAACGCTTACAGAAAAGTTACTGCTGTTTGGAGGTGCCATTCAAGAAGCAGGTGCCGTCAAGTCCAACAAGATAAAAAAAGCGGCTACCAGTGACTTTATGGAAATTGAACGCCAACGGGGTATTTCGGTAGCTACGTCCGTTTTGGCATTTCTATACAAAGACAAAAAAATCAATATCCTCGATACACCCGGTCACAAAGACTTTGCCGAGGACACCTACCGTACCCTAACCGCTGTGGATAGCGTGATTGTGGTAATCGACGTTGCCAAGGGTGTTGAGGCACAAACCGAAAAGCTGGTAGAGGTTTGCCGCATGCGGAACATTCCCATCATTGTATTCATCAACAAATTAGACCGTGAAGGAAAAGATGCCTTTGACTTGCTAGACGAGGTAGAACAAAAGCTAGGTTTAAAAACAGTACCCTTGAGCTTTCCTATTGGAATGGGCTATGATTTTCAAGGGATTTACAACCTGTGGAACGAGAACATTCGCCTTTTTGAAGGGGAACAAAAAACCACCATCAGTCAGAGCAATCTTATAGAAAACATAGATGACCCTGCACTGGAAAAAGCTATTGGTTCAAGCGCCAAAGAAACCCTAGCGGAAGAATTGGAATTGGTCAGAGAGGTATACCCTAGCTTTGATCGTGAGGCATACTTAAACGGAGAACAACACCCCGTATTTTTTGGATCGGCATTGAACAACTTTGGCGTGCAAGAGTTACTAGACTGCTTTGTTGACATCGCCCCTCCTCCCCTAGCGAAAGACAGCGAGGAGCGTACCATAGCCCCCGACGAAAATGCTTTTTCAGGCTTTGTGTTCAAGATTCACGCCAATATGGATCCGAAACACCGCGACCGTTTGGCCTTTATCAAAATTGTCTCAGGAACCTTTGCACGCAACGTTCCCTATTTGCATGTACGTCATAACAAAAAATTGAAATTCAGCAGTCCCAACGCATTTTTTGCCGACAAAAAAGAAATCGTAGACATCTCATACCCTGGTGATATTGTGGGGCTTCACGACACAGGTAATTTTAAGATTGGAGACACCCTTACTTCTGGTGAGCAGATTCACTTTAGGGGAATTCCAAGTTTTTCACCAGAGCACTTTAGGTATATCAATAACGCAGATCCCATGAAAGCCAAGCAGCTAAACAAAGGCATTGACCAGCTGATGGACGAGGGTGTTGCCCAATTGTTTACCCTAGAACTCAATGGCCGAAAGGTTGTGGGCACAGTGGGTGCGCTGCAGTTTGACGTAATTCAATACCGACTAGAACACGAATACGGTGCCAGTTGTACGTACGAAAACCTCAACGTGCACAAGGCTTGTTGGGTAGAAGTAAAAGAAGGTGGTGAAGCCGACTTTGCTGGATTTAAGCAAACTAAATCCAAATTTTTAGCCAAGGACAAACAAGGACAGTTGGTGTATTTGGCAGACTCGGCCTTTTCACTACAAATGACACAAAGCAAATATCCTGGCGTAATTTTCCACGCTACTTCAGAGTTTTAGATTTTCCTTAACTTTACGTTAAACAAACCCCAAGTCTGTTTGACCCTTAATGAAAAACCTACTGCACATACTAGACATTTTTCCACAGCAAGCTTTTAGCAAAGTAGCCTTTGCTTTACACACAACATTATACTGCTTGGATTTCTCCTGTTTGGTGGGTTATACATTTTCATCGCGCAGACAGTTTTGGGCAAAATTGAAAACTTGTTGATCAAAATAAATAATAACTCAAATGGGAGAACTCAATATAAGAAGTCAATCCAGTAGGGAACATCGGCTAACCTACATCAATCACCTTCTTGATGATATAAAAAGCTTGGAGTACATGCTCAAGCATAACAGGATCGAAAGTGGGGTCATTCGGCTTGGCGCAGAGCAAGAGTGTTGTTTGGTCAACAACAAGTGGCGGCCTGCATCAAATGCCAAAGAAATACACGAAGCATTAGACAACCACCACTTTACGACGGAGCTGGCAAAATATAATATTGAAATCAATCTTGATCCTTTTGAGTTAGTGCCTTCCGTATTCCAAAAAATAAAAACGCAGCTGGATTCTCTTTTAAAAAAGGCACACAAGGTATCGGAGGAATTTGGAAGTAAGATTGTGCTCGCTGGAATATTGCCAAGCATTTCAATGAATGAGCTCAATCTGGACTATATGACACCCGAACCCCGCTATTTTGCGCTAAATGAAATGATATTAAAAAGCAGGGGTGCTGATGTAAGAATGCAATTAAATGGTGTAGATGAATTGGCTATCTCGCACAGTTCAATGATGTTTGAGGCCTGTAACACCAGCTTTCAAATGCATCTCCAAATAAATCCAAACGATTTTGAGTCTGCCTACAATTGGGCGCAAGCGATTGCAGGACCCGTATTGGCAGCTGCGGTAAACGCACCCCTATTACTTGGCAAAGAACTTTGGAGTGAAACAAGAATAGCCTTGTTTCAGCAAAGTATCGATACAAGAAAACTTTCTCGAGCACACCTCAACCAACAAGCAAGGGTGTCTTTTGGAGAAGATTGGGTAAACGGATCTATCGTTGACCACTACAGGAATGAAGTCTCAAGATTTGCCATTATGCTTACTAAGGAAATTGAAAAAAATTCATTTGAAGAAGTATTGAAGGGCAAAACACCAAAACTAGAGGCCTTAAACCTGCATAACGGCACGGTGTATCGCTGGAATAGACCTTGCTATGGCGCTAGTAAAGGAAAAGCCCATATTCGAATTGAAAACCGCTATATCCCTGCGGGTCCCAGTGTAAACGATGAAATAGCCAATATGGCTTTTTGGGTTGGCTTGATGCATGGACGCACCAAAGCGCATGAACAACTGTGGGAAAAGATGGACTTTAAAGATGTAAAAAGCAATTTCCTTAAGGCGGCAACACATGGCGCTGAAGCAGTGATGGTATGGATGGGAAAACAACTAAATGCCAAGGATCTAATCATTGAAGAATGTATCCCAATTGCACAGCAAGGCCTTGAAAAGCTTAAAATCGATTCGGCTGATATCTCCCTATTTCTCGGCATTATTCGCGATAGACTGAACACCCATACAGGTGCACAATGGATGGTCAAGAATTATCGAAAACTGAGGAAAACCCAAACTCTTGACCAAGCGTCTCTTAACTTGACTAAAGGCATATATGATCATCAGTGGTCCGGAAAAACAGTATCTGAATGGCCAACATTAGACAAAGACCTTCATTCAGAAAATCATGCGTCAAGGGTAGGGCATATCATGACAAGAACAACGATCACTGCACATCATGCTGATTCAGCAAGACTAACCGTTGAATTTATGAAATGGAATAACATCCACCACCTACCTGTTTTAAATGATACTGGAAATTTAGTAGGTCTTATTACTTGGAGTTTGTTGGACACGTATTGGGATGATGTGCATGACATTGAAAACCTACTTTGTGTAGAAGACATCATGATCAAAGAAGTGATTACTGTTCAGCCGAGCACCCCTATCACCGAAGCAATTTCTATGGCTAAAAAACTAAAAATTGGTTGCTTGCCAATCATTCAAAACGAACAACTCGTTGGTATTATTACGAATCGAGATATAGCGCGGATCGAAAATGCCTAAAGTATATAGCAAAGCGCTTAATAAAGCGATAGACACCCAGCGCATTATAGGCAAAATGTCTGGACAAGCTGGGCCGTGTTTGATTTTCTTGGGGGGCATTCACGGGAATGAACCTTCGGGAATATTTGCAATCAAACAGGTATTTGACGAGTTAGCGAAATTCATGCCCCATTTTAGGGGTACGGTTTATGGTATTTCTGGAAATCTTTGGGCGCTTGAACGTCAAGAGCGGTTTTATAAAAGTGATCTAAATCGCCTTTGGACTAGAGAAAATATTGAAGCACTAGAAGCAGGCAGCTTTGTCCCCAAAAACAAAGACGAAGAAGAACAACTATCCATTCAAGAAACGATTAACCACATTTTAGCAGAAGAAACAGGTCCTTTTTATTTTTTTGATCTACACACAACTTCAAGTGAGACCATTCCCTTTATCACAATAAACGACAGCCTTATTAACCGAAAGTTTACTAGCATGTACCCGCTACCCCTGATTTTGGGAATTGAGGAATATCTAGACGGACCCCTTCTTAGTTATATCAACGAATTGGGGTATGTTTCATTGGGTTTTGAAAGCGGACAGCACGATGCTTTGGCGTCTATTGAGCATCATAAGATTTTTATTTATCTGTCTCTGGTTTTTGGAGGAGTTATTACACAGGAACAGATTCCATTTGACAACTACTTAAATCATTGGAAAAAAATCAATCCAGAACAACGGGTTTTTTATGAAATTTTCTACCAACACGCCATAAAACCAAAAGAAGCATTTAAAATGCATCCAGGCTTTTTAAATTTTCAAACAGTACCCAAAGGGAAGCTAATCGCCACTAGTAATGGAGAGCCCATTGTCCTAAAAAAAACGGCTAAAATATTCATGCCCTTGTATCAAGAAAAAGGGGATGATGGGTATTTTTTAATTAAGCGAATACCTAGTTTTCTGCTCTGGCTTTCTGCGATTATCAGACAACTACGCCTAGACAGCGTATTCCCTGTTCTGCCAGGGGTAAGTTGGTCTTCAAGCAAAAAAGAAACGATGGTTGTAAATCTTAAAATCGCAAAGTTTATAACACGTCCGCTCTTTCACCTGTTTGGGTATAGAAGCAAGCAGAAAGATGCAACACATATATATGTTCGTAATCGTGAATACAACTCAAAAAAGGATGCGTATAAGCAGGAGAAATGGTATACGTAAAATACCTTGGCATGATCTCTCAAGCCGCTTCAGCGTTTAAAAACAGCATAAAAAAACCCTCCAATTGGAGGGTTTTTAGTTGTTTAAGCTTCGCCGGTTGGGCCAAAATTAAGCGGTATGGGCGGTTGCTCATAGTCTTTAATTTCGCCGTGTGCGCCTTCAAAGCGTTGGACGTTTTCACCTAGTGCTTTTAAAAAGCGCTTGGCATGCTGTGGTGTCAAAATAATACGCGAACGTACTTTTGCTTTTGGTGCACCTGGCATGATATTGATAAAATCTACAACAAACTCAGAGGCGGAATGATTGATAATCGCCAAGTTTGAATAGGTCCCTTGTGCCGTTTCTGGATCAAGTTCAATATTGATACTACCGTCCTTTTTTGTCTTGTCGCTCATTAGATATCAGCACTTAAGGATTTTTCAGCTTTTAATGCTTCATACTCATCTGTAAAGCCTACAATAATATCATTGTATGCACGGTTACCCGTACCTGCTGGAATCTTATGTCCTACAATTACATTTTCTTTCAAGCCTTCCAAGGTATCTACCTTACCTGCTACCGCAGCTTCGTTCAATACTTTGGTTGTCTCTTGGAATGATGCAGCCGAAATAAACGACTTGGTCTGTAGCGATGCTCTTGTGATTCCCTGTAGGATTGGTGTTGCTGTAGCATTTACGGCATCACGCGCTTCCACAAGGTTTTTATCTTCACGTTTGAGCAATGAATTCTCGTCGCGTAGTTGACGTGCTGTGATAATTTGACCTGCTTTGAGGTTTTGAGAATCACCCACTTCAAGTACTACTTTCTGACCAAATAAGGCATCGTTTTCAGCGATAAAGTCTGATTTGTGTACCAACTGGTTTTCTAAGAAGATCGTATCACCAGAGTCTTCAACACGCACTTTACGCATCATCTGACGAACAACAACTTCAAAGTGCTTGTCGTTAATTTTCACCCCTTGTAAACGATATACTTCTTGTACTTCGTTTACCAAGTACTGCTGTACAGCAGATGGGCCTTTAATAGACAAAATATCATTTGGTGTAATAGCACCGTCTGACAGTGGCATACCCGCTTTTACGAAGTCATTTTCCTGCACAAGAATCTGATTAGAAAGCTTTACAAGGTACTTCTTGATGCTGCCTGTTCTAGATTCTACAATGATTTCTCGGTTACCACGCTTAATTTTACCAAACGTAACGACACCATCAATTTCAGAAACAACAGCTGGGTTGGACGGGTTACGTGCTTCAAAAAGCTCAGTAACTCGTGGCAAACCACCCGTAATATCTCCTGATTTTGCAGATTTACGTGGAATCTTCACAAGAATTTTTCCGTTTTCAATCTTTTCGCCATCATCAACCATGATGTGGGCACCAACCGGAAGGTTGTAAGACTGTAAGGTTTTGCCTTTGTTGTCCTTAATCAATAAGGTAGGAATGACTTTTTTGTTTCTTGATTCAGAAATTACCTTTTCTTGGAAACCTGTTTGCTCATCAATCTCAACTTGGAAAGTAACCCCTTGCTCAATGTTTTCGTATCCGATAACACCAGAGAACTCAGAGATGATAACCCCGTTGTATGGATCCCATTGACAGATTACATCGTCGGTCTTAATTTTTTGTCCGTCTTTGACGAAGATAAATGAACCGTAAGGGATGATGTTGGTACTCAACACGATTCCTGTATTCTTATCTACCAATTTGATTTCCGAAGTACGGGAGATAACAATCTTAACGGCATTGCCGTCTTTGTCTTTTCCGTCAACTGTCTTGAGTTCCTCAATTTCAGCAACCCCATCAAAACGAGCAACCAATTTGTTTTCCTCAGAAATGTTTCCTGCAATACCTCCAACGTGGAAGGTACGTAGTGTAAGCTGTGTACCAGGCTCTCCAATAGATTGAGCAGCAATAACACCAACAGACTCACCTTGCTGTACCATTTTTCCGGTAGCTAGGTTACGTCCATAACAATTGGCACAAATACCTTTTTTAGCTTCGCATGTCAGTGGCGAACGCACTTCAACATTTTCTAAAGGAGAATTTTCAATTGCCTTAGCGTGCTCATCTTCAATGCGCTCACCTGCAGCAACTAAAACCTCAGCAGTTAATGGGTGAATTACGTCATGTAAAGAAACACGTCCAACAATACGTTCACCGATAGATTCAACAATTTCCTCGTTTTTCTTAAGCGCTGAAACGGATAGTCCACGAAGTGTACCACAGTCTACAGAGTTTACGATAACGTCTTGTGCAACGTCGTGCAAACGACGTGTTAGGTAACCTGCATCGGCCGTTTTTAAAGCCGTATCTGCTAGTCCCTTACGTGCACCGTGAGTTGAGATAAAGTATTCTAAAATCGATAATCCTTCTTTAAAGTTAGAAAGAATCGGGTTTTCAATAATCTCACCACCACCAGCATTTGATTTTTTAGGCTTGGCCATCAAACCACGCATACCGGTCAACTGACGAATTTGCTCTTTAGAACCACGAGCACCAGAATCCAACATCATAAATACTGAGTTAAATCCTTGTTGGTCTTCGCTAATTCGCTTCATAGCGAGCTCTGTAAGCATCGCGTTGGTAGAAGTCCAAATATCAATTACCTGATTGTAACGTTCGTTATTGGTAATAAGCCCCATGTTGTAGTTGGTAATAATACCATCTACTTGGTCATTGGCTTGATCAATAAGTTCTGTTTTTTCTTTAGGGATGATAATATCACCAAGACTAAAGGACAATCCGCCTTTGAATGCAAAAGAGAAGCCCATGTCTTTAATCTTATCCAAGAAATCAGCAGTTTCTGGAACGCTAGTTACTTTTAAAATATCACCAATAATACCACGAAGTGATTTTTTGGTCAATACCTGATTGATGTAACCTGCTTTTTCAGGAACATGTTGGTTAAATAAAATACGTCCAACAGTTGTATCAATGATTTGATATACAAGCTCGCCTTTGTCGTTAAAGTCTTTGGCGCGAATTTTAACCATTGCATTAAGATCTACCTTGCCTTCGTTGAAAGCAATGTTTACCTCATCTGCACTGTAGAATGTCAACCCTTCACCTAAAACCTTACTGTCTTTAGTCGATTTTCTTGCTTTGGTCATGTAGTATAACCCAAGTACCATATCCTGTGATGGAACCGTAATCGGTGATCCATTTGCAGGGTTAAGGATGTTGTGCGATGCCAACATAAGCAATTGCGCTTCCAAAATAGCCTCTGGGCCTAGTGGTAAGTGCACTGCCATTTGATCCCCGTCAAAATCGGCGTTAAAGGCCGTACAAGCAAGTGGGTGAAGTTGAATTGCTTTTCCTTCAATCAACTTAGGCTGGAATGCTTGGATACCCAAACGGTGAAGCGTAGGGGCCCGGTTCAATAATACAGGATGTCCTTTAAGCACATTCTCTAAAATATCCCAAACCACAGGCTCGCGCTTGTCTATAATTTTCTTGGCTGACTTAACCGTTTTTACAATACCGCGCTCAATAAGCTTGCGGATGATAAACGGCTTGTAGAGTTCGGCTGCCATATTTTTAGGCAGTCCACACTCAAATAATTTAAGTTCTGGTCCAACAACAATTACCGAACGTGCAGAATAATCAACACGTTTTCCAAGTAAGTTTTGACGGAAACGACCTTGCTTACCTTTCAAAGAGTCAGAAAGTGATTTCAATGGACGGTTTGCATCAGTCTTAACAGCAGAAGATTTACGTGTGTTGTCAAACAACGAGTCTACAGATTCTTGTAGCATTCGTTTTTCGTTACGTAAAATTACCTCTGGTGCTTTGATTTCCAATAAACGCTTCAAACGGTTATTACGGATAATCACACGACGGTATAAATCATTTAAGTCAGACGTGGCAAAACGACCACCATCTAGCGGCACCAATGGGCGCAATTCTGGTGGAATTACCGGAACAACTTTCATGATCATCCACTCTGGGCGATTCTCGCGATTTTTGTTTGCATCACGAAGGGCTTCAACAACCTGCAAGCGCTTAAGCGCTTCTGTTTTACGTTGTTTAGAAGTTTCGTTATTTGCTTTGTCGCGCAACTGATATGAAAGCTCATTTAGGTCGATACGATTAAGTATGTCGATCAGGCACTCGGCTCCCATTTTAGCAATAAACTTATTCGGATCGCTGTCCTCTAAGTATTGGTTTTCTTGTGGAAGCTTTTCCATGATGTTCAGATACTCTTCCTCGGTAAGGAAATCCATTTTCTGAACAGGTTCACCTTCTTCGTTGGTAGCAATGCCTGGCTGAATGACTACGTAGCGTTCGTAGTAAATAATCATGTCTAATTTTTTAGACGGAAGACCAAGTAAGTATCCAATTTTGTTAGGAAGCGAACGGAAATACCAGATGTGTGCAACTGGAACCACCAAACTGATGTGACCTACACGGTCACGTCGTACTTTTTTCTCAGTAACCTCAACACCACAACGGTCACAAACAATACCCTTGTATCGGATACGCTTATACTTTCCACAAGCACACTCAAAATCCTTAATGGGACCAAAGATACGCTCACAAAACAGCCCATCACGTTCAGGTTTGTGTGTACGATAGTTTATGGTTTCTGGCTTTAAAATTTCACCTCTAGAGGCAGCCAAAATGGTTTCGGGCGATGAAAGCCCAATGGAGATTTTACTGAAATCTTTTTGTAGTTGTACTTCGTTTATACGTGCCATATCAATTTTTTATTATTCTTCTAATCGAATATCAAGACCAAGGCCTTTAAGTTCGTGCATCAATACGTTAAAGGATTCTGGAAGACCAGGCTTAGGCATGGCTTCACCTTTAACAATTGACTCGTATGTTTTCGCTCGACCAATCACGTCATCAGACTTAACTGTCAAGATCTCTTGAAGTGTGCTGGATGCGCCATAAGCCTCAAGAGCCCAAACTTCCATTTCTCCAAATCGTTGTCCACCAAACTGCGCCTTACCACCAAGCGGTTGCTGAGTAATAAGTGAGTATGGTCCAATAGAACGCGAGTGCATCTTATCGTCAACCATGTGACCGAGTTTCAACATATAGATGACACCTACGGTTGCCGGTTGGTCAAAGCGCTCTCCTGTTCCACCATCATACAAATAGGTATGACCAAATTGTGGAACGCCTGCTTCTTTTGTTAATTCATCAATTTGCTCGTTGGTAGCTCCGTCAAAAATAGGTGTAGCAAATGTTCTGCCCATTTTTTGACCTGCCCATCCAAGAACCGTTTCGTAAATCTGTCCGATGTTCATTCGCGACGGTACACCAAGTGGATTTAATACAATATCAACCGGTGTTCCATCTTCTAGGAATGGCATATCTTCTTGTCGTACTATACGCGCTACGATACCTTTGTTCCCGTGACGTCCCGCCATCTTATCTCCTACTTTTAGCTTACGTTTCTTAGCGATGTAAACTTTAGCAAGTTTTAAGATTCCAGCAGGAAGTTCGTCTCCAACAGATATCGTAAACTTATTTCTACGCAATGCACCCTGCAAATCGTTTTCTTTGATTTTGTAGTTGTGCATCAGGTCGTTTATAAGACTGTTTATACGCTTGTCCACAGTCCAGTCTGAATTGACAAGGTGAGCATAATCGTCTACTGAGTTAAGCATTTTCAAGGTAAACTTCTTACCCTTCGGCATGACTTCTTCACCAAGATCATTCATCACACCTTGACATGTTTTACCACTCAAAATGGAGAACAACTTCTCAACCAAGACAGACTTCAGCTTTTCAAATTTCAAGTCATAGTTATCTTCTAATTCGATGATAGCCTCTTTGTCTTCTGAACGCTTGCGCTTGTCCTTTAAGATTCTTGTAAATAGTTTTTTGTCAATAACAACTCCGTTAAGCGATGGAGAAGCTTTCAAAGAAGCATCTTTTACATCACCTGCTTTATCGCCAAATATGGCGCGAAGCAGTTTTTCTTCGGGTGTAGGATCTGATTCCCCTTTAGGCGTAATCTTTCCGATAAGGATATCGCCAGCACCTACTTCAGCACCTACGCGAATCATTCCGTTCTCGTCTAAATCACTAGTGGCTTCTTCAGAAACGTTTGGAATGTCGTTTGTTAATTCCTCTTTACCAAGTTTGGTATCGCGAACTTCTAACGAGTATTCATCAATGTGAATAGAAGTAAAGACGTCGTTGCGAACCACTTGTTCAGAGATAACAATCGCATCCTCAAAGTTGTATCCTTTCCAAGGCATAAAGGCTACTTTCATGTTACGGCCAAGCGCTAACTCGCCATTTTCAGTAGCATAACCCTGGCAAAGTACTTGTCCTTTTTCCACACGGTCTCCAATAGAAACAATCGGCTTCAGGTTGATACAAGTCCCTTGGTTGGTTTTTCTAAACTTAACAAGTTCGTATGTTTTTTCGTCAGAATCAAAAGTAACAAGTCTTTCGTCCTCACTCATGTCATACTTAATTGTAATACGTTGTGCGTCTACATATATTACTTTACCAGCACCTTCGGCGTTGATAAGTACACGAGAATCTGTAGCCACCTGACGTTCTAATCCCGTTCCTACAATAGGAGCCTGCGGACGCAATAGTGGTACTGCCTGACGCATCATGTTTGATCCCATCAAGGCACGGTTTGCATCATCGTGCTCCAAGAAAGGAATCAAGGATGCAGAAATAGACGCAATCTGGTTTGGTGCAACATCTGTATAGTCCACTTCCGTTTTGTCAACTACGGGGTAGTCAGCTTCTGAACGTGCAATAATCTTGTCAGCTGCAATTTCTCCAGTTGCTGTTTTTTCAATGTTGGCTTGTGCAAATAGTTTGCCTTCTTCTTCTTCAGCAGATAAATACTGAGAAGCAGACATATCAACAACACCATTTTCTACTTTAAAATAAGGCGTTTCGATAAACCCAAGGTTATTCACTTTGGCAAATACCCCAAGTGAAGATATCAGTCCAATGTTCGGTCCTTCAGGTGTTTCTATCGGACAAAGTCTACCATAGTGCGTGTAGTGAACGTCACGTACCTCAAAACCTGCGCGCTCTCTTGATAAACCACCTGGTCCTAGTGCAGATAAACGACGCTTGTGCGTGATTTCTGCCAACGGATTGGTTTGGTCCATAAATTGCGATAGTTGGTTGGTACCAAAGAATGAATTGATAACCGAGGACAAGGTTTTGGCGTTAATTAAGTCAATCGGCGTAAACACCTCATTGTCACGAACGTTCATACGCTCGCGAATGGTACGTGCCATACGAGATAGACCTACGCCAAATTGAGATGAAAGTTGCTCACCAACGGTACGTACACGACGGTTAGACAAGTGATCAATATCATCGATTTCAGCCTTAGAGTTAATCAACTCAATAAGGTATTTGATGATGGTAATGATATCGTCTTTTGTCAATACTTGTTTGTCCATTTCAATGTCCAATCCAAGCTTTTTGTTCATACGGTAACGTCCAACTTCACCGAGGTTATATCGCTGATCAGAGAAGAAAAGTTTATCGATAATACCACGTGCTGTTTCCTCATCTGGCGGTTCAGCGTTACGCAATTGGCGGTAGATATGCTCTACTGCTTCTTTTTCGGAGTTTGTTGGATCCTTTTGAAGGGTGTTGTGAATGATGGCATAATCAGCAGATTGCGCCTCTTCTTTGTGCAACAAAATGGTAGCAGCATTGGCTTCCAAAATCTGGTCGATGTGCTCCTTGTCAAGAACCGTATCACGATCCAATACAATTTCGTTACGCTCAATAGAAACTACTTCTCCAGTATCTTCATCTACAAAGTCTTCAAACCATGTGTTAAGTACACGAGCTGCAAGCTTGCGACCCATTACTTTTTTAAGTCCTGTTTTTGAAACTTTAATTTCCTCTGCAAGGTCAAAGATTTCAAGAATGTCTTTATCGCGCTCATATCCAATGGCACGGAAAAGTGTGGTTACAGGTAATTTTTTCTTACGATCAATATACGCATACATCACGCTGTTGATATCGGTTGCAAATTCAATCCAAGAACCTTTGAAAGGAATTACACGAGCCGAATATAGTTTGGTTCCATTGGCGTGGAACGACTGTCCAAAGAATACACCAGGAGAACGGTGTAATTGTGACACAACAATACGCTCAGCACCATTAATAACAAATGTACCACTAGGGGTCATATAAGGTATCACACCCAAATATACGTCCTGTACGATGGTTTCGAAATCCTCGTGTTCAGGGTCGGTACAATACAATTTTAAGCGTGCCTTTAGGGGAACACTGTATGTAAGACCACGTTCAATACATTCTTGTATGCTGTATCTAGATGGATCTACAAAATAATCCAGAAACTCAAGGACAAACTGATTTCGGGTATCCGAAATAGGGAAGTTTTCCATGAAGGTGTTGTACAAGCCTTCATTTCCACGTTCGTCAGACTTTGTTTCTAATTGAAAAAAGTCTTGGAAAGATTTAATTTGAATGTCTAAAAAGTCTGGATAGGCAGGGGTACCAATGGCCGAAGCAAAATTGTGTCGGGTTGCGCTTGTCGTGTTGGACATATGGGTTAATCTATTAAAAAATTAGTACTAGGGGCATAAAACACCAAATGGTTTAAGTCCACGAACGCCTGCTCGGGACTTAAACCTCTGGATTGGGTCGGGAGCTTAATTACTTAAGCTCAACTTCAGCACCTGCTTCTTCCAAAGAAGATTTCAGTCCTTCAGCTTCGTCTTTTGCTACACCTTCCTTAACTGGGCTTGGTGCATTATCAACAAGCTCTTTTGCTTCCTTAAGACCAAGACCTGTAAGTTCTTTTACAAGCTTAACTACAGCAAGTTTAGAACCGCCAGCGGCTGTTAGGATAACATCGAACTCTGATTTTTCCTCGGCTGCTTCACCACCGCCACCGGCAGCGGGTCCAGCTACGGCAACGGCTGCTGCTGCAGGCTCGATACCATATTCGTCTTTGAGGATGTTGGCCAACTCGTTGACCTCTTTAACGGTCAAATTGACCAGTTGTTCTGCAAAATCTTTTAAATCTGCCATTTTTGAACTATTTAATTGTTTTTGTTTACGTTTTAAGCTTCCTTTTCAGAAAGCGTTTTGATTATACCAGCTAGGGTACCGCCACTTGATTGAAGTGCAGATACCACGTTTTTCGCAGGCGATTGAAGCAAGCCTATTATCTCGCCAATCAATTCGTCCTTAGATTTGATGTTCACCAAAGCTTCCACTTGATCGTCACCTAAATAAACAGCTTCCTCAATGAAAGCTCCTTTTAAGATAGGCTTATCCGATTTTTTGCGAAATTCCTTAATTAGTTTTGCAGGGGCATTTCCAGCCTCTGAAAACATCATGGCGGTATTTCCAACCAAGACCGAAGATAAATCTTCAAAATCTCTATCAGAAGCCTCCATGGCTTTGGATAACAACGTATTTTTTACCACTTCTAGTTTGATATTTGCTTTAAAACAAGCACGTCTCAAATTTGAAGTTGTCTCAGCATTCAACCCAGAAACATCTGTTAAATAGATGTTAGCGTTGTCTGCTAGCTTAGCAGTTAACTGCTCTATTACGTTTGCTTTTTGTTCTCGTGTCATAAATTCTATACGCTATTTAGACAACCTTAGTATCGATATTGATGCTTGGGCTCATGGTGCTCGAAATGGCAATACTTTTAATGTATTCTCCTTTCGATGACGATGGCTTGAGCTTCATAAGTGTCTGCAACAGTTCATCGGCATTGCCCGCAATCTTGTCCGCATCGAAAGATGCTTTTCCGATTGGTGCATGCACAATCCCTGATTTATCCACTTTAAAATCAATTTTACCTGCCTTTACTTCATTAATGGCTTTAGCGACATCCATCGTCACAGTACCCGTCTTTGGGTTAGGCATCAATCCTCTTGGACCTAATACACGTCCTAAAGGACCTAACTTACCCATAACACTTGGCATGGTGATGATAACATCAACATCTGTCCAACCATCTTTGATTTTCTGGAGGTATTCATCTAATCCAACAAAATCAGCACCTGCCGCTGTGGCTTCGGCTTCTTTGTCAGGAGTAACTAAGGCCAAAACTCGAACGTCTTTCCCTGTACCGTGCGGTAGGCTAACCACGCCACGGACCATTTGGTCTGCTTTGCGAGGGTCAACACCTAGCCTTACAGCGAGGTCAACAGACTCATCGAATTTTGAATTAGCGATTTGTTTTACCAGTGCGGAAGCATCCTGTACGGAGTACAGTTTTGTCCGGTCTATTTTACTTAGCGATTCTTTACGCTTCTTTGTAATTTTTCCCATGATTCACTTCAATTAAAAAGGGGAATTTCCCTTGACGGTAAATCCCATTGATCTTGCGGTCCCAGCCACCATTTTCATGGCAGATTCTACTGTAAATGCATTTAAATCCTGCATTTTGTCTTCCGCAATTGCACGAACTTGTTCCCAAGTTACACTTGCAACTTTAGCGCGGTTGGGCTCGCCAGATCCTTTTTTAACCTTGGCGGCTTCCATCAACTGAACGGCTGCGGGTGGTGTTTTTACAACAAAGTCAAAAGACTTATCCATGTACACAGAAATCACAACTGGCAATACTTTACCAGCCTTATCTTGAGTTCTCGCATTAAACTGCTTACAGAACTCCATGATATTAACTCCTGCGGCACCCAGAGCGGGTCCAACCGGCGGCGATGGATTCGCGGCGCCTCCCCTAACTTGTAGTTTTACTACTTTACTTACTTCTTTAGCCATTATTAATTTAACTCTATTTAATGATTCCTGTATTAGTGGAAGCTATACAGTCATCGGTGTACGTAACACTTTTAAACTTTTTCGACTTGCATGTAGGAAAGCTCTAGTGGCGTTTTTCTTCCGAAAATCTTTACCATAACTTCCAACTTGCGTTTTTCTTCATTTACTTTTTCTATACTGCCGTTAAACCCGTTGAAAGGACCATCAATAACCTTGATCGTCTCTCCAATTTTAAATGGAATAGCAACATTTTCTGTTTGCACCGACAATTCGTCAACCTTACCGAGCATGCGGTTTACTTCAGCTTTGCGAAGTGGTACAGGTTCTCCGCCTTTGGTTTCACCCAAAAAGCCGATTACATTAGTTATAGAACGGATAATGTGTGGCACTTCACCAGATAAGTTGGCCTTAATCATGATGTAACCGGGAAAATAATTTCGTTCTTTATTTACTTTCTTGCCGTTGCGGATTTGGATTACCTTTTCTGTAGGTACCAAAACTTCTTCTACAAAATCAGAAAGACCAAGACGTGCAATATCAGACTCTATATAAGACTTGATTTTGTTTTCTTGACCGCTAACCGCGCGAACAACATACCATTTTTTTACATCCGTATCTGTTGTCATCATTAGCTTATTAGTTGAAAGTAAAATTTAACAACTCGGGATAGCAAGGAGTCTGCACCCCAAATGGCAAGTGAAAAAATGATCGAAAAAACCACTACTACGGTAGTATGACGTAACAATTCGGACTGAGGTGTCCATGTTACATGGTTTTTTAATTCTGAGAAAGCGTCCTTTATGTACGTTATCATTGCCATTTTTTTATTTCTACTTACCCGGGTTGAGAGGCTTCCTTCGTTGCACTCAGGATAAACTTCTCGCCCTTCCCTACTTTTTATTGGCACGGGTTGAGAGGCTCGAACTCCCGACACCTGGTTTTGGAGACCAGTGCTCTACCAACTGAGCTAAACCCGTCTCTGTTGGTGCACATGCTCCGTTTTGAGTTAGTACACCCGTTTAGTGCGCCAAAAGGTGCTGTTAAAAACAGCACCTTTAAGACACAAAACGTTGGTTGTATTAATCTAATATTTCAGTTACCTGACCTGCACCTACGGTACGTCCTCCTTCGCGAATCGCGAAACGAAGACCTACACTCAATGCAATAGGCTGAATCAAATCAACCTCGATAGTCAAGTTATCACCAGGCATTACCATTTCTACACCAGATGGTAGTGCAATGTTCCCGGTAACGTCTGTTGTACGTACGTAAAACTGTGGACGGTAGTTGTTGTGGAATGGTGTGTGACGACCACCCTCTTCTTTTTTCAAGATATACACCTCAGCTTTAAACTTAGCGTGTGGTGTTACTGAACCCGTCTTACAAATTACCATTCCGCGTTTGATGTCTGTCTTTTCAATACCACGTAGCAAGATACCTACGTTATCTCCAGCTTCTCCGCGATCAAGAATCTTACGGAACATCTCTACACCAGTAATGGTAGAAACTAATTTTTCAGCACCCATACCGATAATGTCAACGCCATCACCTGTATTTGCAACACCTGTTTCGATACGGCCTGTAGCAACAGTACCACGACCTGTAATTGAGAACACATCCTCAATCGGCATCAAGAAATCTTTCTCAACATCACGCTTGGGAAGCTCAATCCATGCATCAACTTCTTCCATCAACTTCATCACAGAGTCAACCCACTTTTGCTCTCCGTTCAATGCACCAAGTGCAGAACCAAGAATCACAGGTCCGTTGTCTCCATCGTATTCGTAGAAAGATAGTAGCTCACGCACTTCCATTTCAACAAGTTCTAATAATTCTTCATCATCTACCATGTCGGCTTTGTTCAAGAAAGCAACAATACGTGGAATACCTACCTGACGTCCAAGAAGGATGTGCTCACGTGTTTGTGGCATAGGACCATCAGTTGCGGCAACTACTAAAATAGCACCGTCCATTTGTGCAGCACCCGTTACCATGTTCTTTACATAATCGGCGTGACCTGGACAGTCTACGTGTGCGTAGTGACGATTTGCTGTTTGATATTCTACGTGTGACGTATTAATTGTAATACCTCTTTCTTTTTCTTCAGGAGCATTGTCAATTTGATCAAAGCTTCTCGCTTCTGACAAACCAGCATCAGCTAAAACTTTAGTAATAGCAGCTGTTAACGTTGTTTTCCCGTGATCAACGTGTCCAATGGTACCAATATTAAGGTGTGGTTTGGACCGATCAAAAGTTTCTTTAGCCATAATAATGTACGTTTATTCTTTTAAAATGAGCGCAAATATAATCTTTTCCTGTTTTAAATGCATGCATAACCAAAAAAAATATTGAGATTTTTTATATATTGGTAATTCCTAAATCAAAACAGATGAACTCAAAAACCATAAACGTACTCAGCATATTGGCTGCTTTTGGCATGATAGCAGCGGGAATTGCAGCACTTTACGATGAAGACTTGCTCTTCAGCGGCATTGGTCTTTACTTTGTTTCCAAAGGCTTCTTTGTCATTTCGCTTATGCAAAAATTGCAAAACAAAAGTAGATGCAACTGCTGTTCAAATAACACAAAGTCTTGACGTAGTAAATCCTACTTTTTCACAAAAGGAAGTGCTGTCTTCGCTATTTGAAGCATATACATTCCGGTTTGCAAGGCATCGATGTCAATTTCTTGATCATTTGATACAACACCTGATTGAATCTCAACGCCTAAAATGGAATATAAGCGATAAGGTTCCGCAGTATTTAAACCGCTTACACGTAAGAAAGACATGCTTGGATTCGGATAAACGCTTAAAACAGGTTTGTCGTAGTCTTCAATGCTTAAGCTTGGGTCTGTGGAGCGTTGGTATGTAAAACCACCACCTGAGGCACTTCCAGAAGTCCATGAAGTAATTTTAAAATCAATATAAATATCGTCTGTAACAAGGTGCAGCACCATGTTTTGATTAACAGCATTTTGAGGTTTTGAAGTTCCTCTAAATGAAGCAAAAGTCAAGGACCCAAGGTTGGCCGTAGTTCCAAAAGCCCATTGGGTGTCGGCTGGACTACTGCTTTTGGAGGAGTCGGACTCTGTTTTTGCATTGTAAATTTGCCCCCCACTATTCCCTCTAGTTAACCACACATTTGAAGTAATGCGATCTTGATTTGCTTCTAAGGCTGGGTCGGCATTGTCAGCTTTAGTAAACGTCATCGTTGGACCATCCCAAGTCGTTTGTGCAACAACAACATTTGATGCAAGGATAATAATTAGTAGTGCTTTTTTCATTTCAATTTCTTTCAGAAATAAATATAGCAAAAAAAGATGAAGAGTAGAGCCAATGAGCAGATTTGAACTGCCGACCTCTTCCTTACCAAGGAAACGCTCTACCCCTGAGCTACATCGGCGTTGGGTATACAATTAAGAGCGGGAGACCGGGTTCGAACCGGCGACATTCAGCTTGGAAGGCTGACGCTCTACCAACTGAGCTACTCCCGCAATTTAAATCAATATTTCAAAGTAACGAAAATTCAATCACTACCCGTTAACGAGCGTCAAGACGCTCCCAGCCCGTACCGAAGGGTACGTTCGGGCGGGTATCAACTGAGCTACACCCGCGTTTTAATTTACAATGTGGGGAGAGCAGGATTCGAACCTGCGAAGTTAAAAAACAACAGATTTACAGTCTGTCCTCGTTGGCCGCTTGAGTATCTCCCCTATTACAAAGATCGTTCACCACAAAAGGATGAAAAATTTAAAGAGCCGATGGAGGGACTCGAACCCACGACCTGCTGATTACAAATCAGCTGCTCTAGCCAGCTGAGCTACATCGGCCTCTGCTCTTATTTAAGAGCGGTTGCAAATGTAACAATTAATTTAGTTGGCTTCAAAAAAATTAAACGCCATTTTGATAAGACCGCAATTGCTTTTCTTTATAACGAATAAGCAAGCGCTCAACAGCCTTAGAAGCCGCATCAATAGCCTCTTCAAAAGTGTTGCTTTCCTTCTTAACCATCAAGGTGTCTCCAGGAATTTTGACTTTTATCTCAACTTGCTTGCCGCGCGAATGCGCAGACTTCTCCAGCTTCATATACAAGTCGGTAGATAAAATTTTTCCGTAGTAGTGTTCATATTTATCGATTCGCTTGGATATAAAACGTTTGAGTTTAGACTTAATTGAAAAGTTAACGGCTTGAATTGTGAGTTGCATATAAAAGATTTAAAATGTTAAATAAGGCGTACTTGGGCGATACTTACTTTTTAGCTCTTGGGTGTGCAGCGCGGTAGGCGTCTTGTACTTTCGGGAGCTGAACTTTCGTATATTCTTGTGTCGCAGCCAAGCTTTCATGGCCAAGTATTTCCTTAACCACGTTAATGTCTGCACCTGCATCTAACATATGCGTTGCAAAACTGTGTCGCAGCACATGTGGAGAGGTGCTTATCTTATTAGATACACTCCTAAAGTACGTTTTTATTAACCGATATACAAATGCTGGGTAGGTTTTTTTGCCCTTATTGGTGACCAATAAGAAGGAATGTGCAGACGTACCGGGATAGGACTTGCGCTGCGTCATATAATGCTTTAGCGTGTTAGCAAGCGCTGGTATTATGGGAACAAGACGTTCTTTGTTGCGTTTGCCTAAAACACGCATTTGACTCTGTGCCCAATCAATATCTGATGTTTTTAATCCAATGAGTTCGGCTTGTCGAATACCCGTGCTATACAAAAGCTCAATGGCTGTTGCGTCCCGTAAACCTGGAAAATCAGAACGGTCGATGTGCTCAAGTACCGTATTGAGCTCTGCTACGCTAAAAGGAGTGATGAAAGCCTTCTTTGCCTTGACAGCCTTATGCTGGGCAAAAGGGTGCACCTCAATGATGCCTATTTTCTGAAAATAAGCATAAAGCGATTTGAGTGCTGAACACTTACGGTTGATGCTGCGCATGGTCAAACCACGTTTGGACAATACAATGATGTAGTCACGTAGCATGGGATAATGCACCTCCCTGAGATTGTGCATACCATAGGCATCGGAACAGTGCATAACAAAATCCTCTATGTCTTTGCTGTAAGCACGAACCGTGTGTGCGGAATAATTTTTCTCAGAAGTTAAATAGCGGAGAAAAGCAGCGACGTTGTCCATAAGGACAAGTTACAAAAAGATTTTAAACGTCTTCTTGGTCGCGAAGATTCTGAATATAAGCAGCTTTTTGAATTTCAGCGCGACGCGTAACTGAAGGTTTGGAAAATGTCTGACGCTGACGGAGCTGACGCATGGTTCCTGTTTTATCAAACTTACGTTTGAAGCGCTTTAGTGCGCGATCGATATTTTCACCGTCTTTGATTGGAATTATTAGCATGAATCTACCCTCCTTTCTTTAAAATTAGATGGCAAATATAATAGTATTTATAAGAACCTACTACCCTATTTTAAAATTTGTTTTGCAATTACCACTTTTTGGATTTCAGAAGTGCCCTCACCAATGGTACAAAGCTTGGAATCACGAAGGTATTTTTCAACGGGGAAGTCTTTGGAATACCCATATCCACCAAAAACTTGTACCGCTTCATTTGCCACCCTTACACAAGTTTCGGAAGCAAAAAGCTTACACATGGCGCTTATTTTCGTCATGCGCCTGCCCATATTCTTTTCATAGCAAGCCTTATGCATCAACAATTCAGAGGCCTCAATGTCTGTGGCCATCTGCGCCAACTTAAATGAAATACCTTGAAATGCATTGATGGGCTTTCCAAACTGCACACGTTCAGAAGAGTATTTTAATGAAGCCTCATAAGCACCTCTTGCAATTCCCAAGGATAATGCGGCTATGGATATTCTCCCGCCGTCTAATATTTTCATGGATTGAATGAATCCATCCCCTACAGGGCCCAAACGGTTAGCATCTGGAATACGACATTGATCAAAAACAAGCTCTGCCGTTTCCGATGCGCGCATTCCCAATTTATTTTCTTTTTTACCCGCATAAAAGCCAGGCGTACCACGCTCAATAACAAAAGCGGTCATCCCGCGGCTGTCGCCTTTTTCCCCTGTACGGACAATTATTACGGCTATGTCTCCACTGCTGCCGTGGGTGATAAAGTTTTTAGTTCCATTGATAATCCAGTCATCTCCGTCTTGAACAGCAGTAGCATTCATGCCGCCAGCATCAGAACCCGTATTGTGCTCTGTCAAGCCCCATGCACCTATCCACTCACCAGAAGCAAGCTTGGGCAACCAACGCTGTTTCTGCTCCTCGTCTCCAAACGATAATATGTGATTGGTACACAAAGAATTGTGCGCCGCAATAGAAAGTCCAATGGAAGGATCAACCTTAGAAATTTCTTCAATTATAGCCGTGTACTCAAAATATCCAAGCCCAGCACCACCATAGATTTCAGGCACAAGTATGCCCATAAAACCCATATCGCCGGCTTGATGTAAAAGTTCTTTAGGAAAAAATTGACGTTCGTCCCAGTCCATTACGTGTGGTGCAATGTACTGCTGTGCAAAATCACGTGCAGAAGCTGAAATCAGCTTGTGTGTTTCGCCTAACTCAAAAGAAGGACCCGATTGTATTTCAGTATTCATAGCTAATTAAAAGACAAATATAGAGATAATCTAGCTTTTTTAATGGAGTCAATTTGCGCAATATCAGCCAAGTCCTGCCAAGAGGTTAGCGAATCTTGCTGCGTCCTCAGAGCTACAATGCTGCTGGCCAAGGAAGCACTGACATATGGCGACCGTGAAAGCTGTGCGATAGTCAGGTCGTTGATGTTTTGTTTTGCTACAAGCGGAACAGAATCAAGCTTAAAATGCATCCACAACTGCTCTTGAACCTCAGGTTTTAAACCCCACACATCGCCCAACTGATCTTTAATCAAAAATCCGCCTAACTGTTTACGCAAACTAATTATACGCTGACCCAATACAGGTCCGATGCCATAAACTTCTTGCAGTGCTTCGGCAGTGGCCCCATTAATTTCTTTCTTTGTCCTTGCTTTAATGGTCTTTTTAGCACTTTTGATTTCTGGAAATTTTAGATAAGGACGAATGCGATTCACCTCAGCATCTGACAATCCTGCCACTTTTTTTAGGTCTTTTTCTGAAAGCAGGTAATTTCCATTTGCTCTATAAGCGCGAATGCGCTCCACCGCTTCCATGGAAACACCAAGTTGATAGGCCTTGAAGTCGGATATATAATTGGGGTTAAACGGGTAGATACTGTCTCTGACTTTGTTTGAGGCAATTTTTAAACTCTTTAGGGAATCTATGAGGTGTTGCGTTTCCTTGTTCACGACCAAGGCTTCAGAATTCTGTCGGCTTGGTTTATATACCAACGAAATAAGCAAGTGAATAACAAGGAACAATAAAAAAGTCCACAGCACACCCCTACGCTGTGATTTGTTTAGTTTGTAAAAAGGACTTGGGGGTTTCACATGCTACATCAGGATTTGGTACGTATGGCGGTAAGGTATCTGTTGAGCTCCTTTTTCACCACAGGGAATAAGAAGTAAAGTCCGATCATGTTGGGGAATACCATGGCAAATATCATGGCATCGGAGAAAGCCCAAATAGAGTCCATACTAGCGGCAGAACCAATTATGATAAAAATCAAAAACAACAACTTATAGGTCATGTCTGCGCGCCGGCCCCTGCCAAACAAAAACTTCCAAGACTGAATTCCGTAATAAGACCACGAAATCATGGTTGATATGGCAAATAAGAAAACTGCAATGGTTAGGAACAAATCAGAATATGGAATGTATTGCTCAAATGCTTTAGACGTAATTCCAGCACCCTCATAAAGGCTGCCGTCTATCAAAACTTTTCCGCTAACATCTTCATAATTAACACCGTCAATTACAAGGCTATAACTCCCGTCGGTTTGTTCAATGGCATTATCGTATTTCGATAAATCGCCGTAGGCAAATTTGTTTTGACTGTTGAATGTGATGATAACCAGAGCGGTCATCGTACAGATCACTACCGTGTCAATAAATGGCTCCAACAAGGCAACCAAGCCTTCAGAAGCTGGATACTTCGTCTTTACGGCAGAATGTGCAATAGAAGCGGATCCTGCTCCTGCTTCGTTTGAAAAAGCAGCACGTTTAAAGCCTACCATCAAAACACCAATGATTCCCCCAACACCAATGGCCTTAGGGTTGAACGCTTCAGAAACAATCAGGGAAATAGCATCATCTAAAAAGCTAAAGTTAACCGATAAAATATAAACACATGCTAGCACGTATAAAACGGCCATAAAAGGCACCACACGTTCCGTAACAGAAGCAATACGCTTAATCCCACCAATAATAATAAGTCCTACAAGGATTGCCATCAGCAAACCAATGACAGCCCCAGCACTGGTGCTTTCCAGTCCCATAAGCTGTTTTAAAACGACTGTTGCTTGGTTAGATTGTGCGGCATTCCCTCCACCAAAAGAACCACCAATACAACATATCGCAAAAATGACTGCTGTAATCTTACCTAGTTTGGCAAAACCTTTTTCACTCAAGCCTTTCTTTAGGTAGTACATAGGGCCACCGTAGATTGTTCCATCGGGTCCAACATCACGATATTTTACCCCAAGTGTACATTCCACAAATTTGGTGGACATACCAATAAGCCCGCAAACAATCATCCAAAAGGTAGCGCCAGGGCCACCTAGTGCTATGGCAAGCGCAACACCTGCGATATTTCCATTTCCTACAGTACCCGAAACTGCCGTTGCCAATGCTTGAAAATGACTTACTTCACCATCTTGACTTTCATCTTTTATGGTGTCAACGATATCACCATCTGCTACATTAACAGCTGCTTTTTCTGACGCTGAATGATGATCAATGTCGTCGTACTTTCCGCGCACAACATTAATGGCCAATGGAAATTTGCGCACGTTGATAAACCCAAAGTAAATGGTAAAAAACAATGCGCTTCCAACCAATAAATAAATAACAAAAGGATTGCCGCCAACTTGAAAGAAAACAACTTCTGAGAAAAAATCAGAAACAGGTTTAAATGCTTCATTAATGCGTTCGTCTAGTCCCCTTTCAGTGGTTTGAGCGTTTAGCGGTAGACACAAAAGGGTCATGATCAAAATGATAAGGTATTTCATAATTGGTTTGGATTATAAATCAAAAACTGATGAGCGTTTTGCAAATAAAAAATCTTTCATTCTTAGCCAGAAGGCAAAAACCAAATATAATGCAAAGCCAGCACCCAAAGAAAAAAAACTCAGATATATAAAGAAAATGCGAACATGTTTTGCTTTCATACCCAGGCGTTCTGCCAATCGGGAGCATACTTCAAAGCCACGTTTTTCTAGAAAGTAGCGCAATTCATACATAGAGCTCATGTGACAAAAGTAATCAAAGATTTAAGAGCTTGTGTCCAAAGGAACACGACAAGCATCTCCGCGGATTGCAATAGTTGGTTTTCAACTGAATACACGCCTGACTTTCTAAGGCATCTTCTATGCTACAGCCAAGCTCCTTAAACTTAAGACTGTACGTATTTTTTTCAGGGGGCAATTGACGCACCCAGTCCAAAATTTCATTGACACGCCCATCACCTGTGTATTTGTAGTAGTGAAACAAAAAAGGAAAAACGGTGTTTAATAGAAGTAGCTGAACAAACGACTTGGTCAATTTGCGCTGCTGTTGCTTGGCAGGCGTGTGAAATTGATAATGTGATTCCCAAAAAGAAGTGGTCTTGGCTTGCAACAATGCATACAAGGCATCCAAGCTTTTTGCGGCCTGAACATGCGACAACAATCGAGGCTGTTTGGAAGTAAGCCATGCGAGTTGAGACAGTCTAATGGTAGGGAAATTTGCGGGGCGTAAACGGAAAAACCTAAGACTTTCAGTTATGGGCTTAAGTTGGTATTTGTGCTGCAAATACAAATATGTTTTTTGTTGCTGTGCAAAATAAGCATGGTCAACGGGTTTTTGCAAAAGATTTGATTGTCCAAAAAATAGCGCTTCAAGTTGTTCTGTGTTTACAGCGCTGTTAAGCACGGCTTTCCACGGCGTTGCAAGTGCCATATTGGCAAAGGCCAATCCATTTTGCTTTAACCCAAAACCTTTGGCTAAGGCAACAAAGAAAACCGCCTCCCAATTGTTTTTAGTCAAAGACAACCAATGCTGAAATAAGGCTGTTTTTTCCATAAGCCGTTCCACATAGAGTCGCTCCCAAAATTGGGTTTGGAGAAATTGGGGGACAGTGTGAATCTTATCGGCGCAGCTAATCCATTTTTTATCTTGACTTATCCAACGTTCGTACTTTTTGAGTATGCTGTTAGGTACATATTCAGACAAACATAGGGTTGGCATGGGCTGTTGGCTAACGTCAAAAACAGGTATGTCATTTTCCCAGACCACGTGTAGAATAACGTTGTCGTAATTGGTGTCCTCTTCATGTCGGTGATTAAACCAATCAGAAGCGCGAACATGAAGTTCAACATTACCTACCCAGAGCGTTTTGTTTAGTTGAATATGCGCATTGGAAAAATCAGGGCCAGCATTGGAATTCTCTTGCCCGGGCTTTACCACAACAAGGTCATCACCGTCTGTCGTTCGCAACGACTTACGGCTGAAATATTGTGTTTTCCATAAATAGGCGAGCAGTTCTTCGCGCACCGTGTTTTGAGATTACTCCTCCAAATCGCCCTCCCAAGCAAGGACGCCGCCGTCAAGATTATATACAGCACTAAAGCCCATCTGACTCATAAGTTGACAAGCCTGTCCACTTCTTGCGCCAGAACGACAGTACACAAAATAGGGTTTGGATTTATCCAGCGTTTCAATAGAAGCGACAAAGTCTGCCCCGCCGCGGATATCCATATTCAAAGCTCCCTTAATATATCCAGACTCAAACTCCTCCGCTGTTCTAACATCAAGGATTACTGATTCTGAAGTTTGTTCTTGTAATTCAGCCCATGCATCGGGCGCTAATTCTTTCATTTGTGTTTGTTTTTTGGGCGAAGATACACACGCGGTCACCATCAATAAAACAACAACTAAGCTGTGCATCATTTATTTTTTTCAAATATAATTCAATTTTTTTTATACATTTGTACCTACAACAGTTGTCAATACAGTGATAAATAGAGACATCGTGGTGAAAGTAATGAAAGGCGGAAATGTATTTGCTGAGCATATCGGAAATACACTTCAACCTTTTGGGCTAAGCTTACAACAGTTTAATGTATTGCGCATTTTACGAGGTCGTAATGGGGCCGCGGCATCATTGGAGAGTATAACAGATGATATGATTCACCGCATGAGCAACACCTCAAGGATAGTCGACAAGCTATTGGAAAAAGGGCTTGTTGAACGTGCCGTGTGCCCAGAAAATCGTCGTAAGGTGAATATATTTATAACCCAAAAAGGAATAAGACTGCTCAAGAAAATTGATCGTGTTATTGATCAAACGGAAGAAACACTAACAGCATCTCTATCTAAACAAGAAATGGACCAATTGTTGCAACTACTCAATAAGTTAAAACTATATAACACTAAATACACAAAATGAATAAAAGAACGATAACTGCCTTTTTGGCAACTACTTTGTTAAGCTTTGGGCTAAGTGCGCAAACAACGCCCATCACTAACGGAATCATCAACTGGGAAGGATCAAAAATCACTACCGACTCACACATGGGCACCCTCGATATTAGCGAAGGAACGCTAACATTTGAAGCAGACGCACTGGTTGGCGGCAGCTTTACCGTTGACATGAACGCTATGGTATGCACAGATTTAGACGAAGCTTATGGTGCACGATTAATCGGCCATCTTAAATCTGATGATTTTTTTGCTGTAGCAGAACACCCAACAGCCACGTTAACCTTCACTTCAGTTGAAGCGACAGAAACAGGCTATACAGTAACAGGAGATTTTACCATTCGTGGCATCACCAACGCTGAGACTTTTGAGCTCAAAATTGATGGAAATACAGTCACCGCTGATTTGGAAATTGACCGTTCAAAATACAATGTGAAATACAACTCAGGATCCTTTTTTGAAAACTTAGGGGACAAGCTTATAAACGACGAATTAAAGCTTCGTGTGAGCTTTACCTACTAGCCCTTGTTTTTTTATCGCTGAATTGCATATATTTGGGCTGATGAAAAAACGCATTTTTAATACGCTTTGGTGGAACTCCTAATGGGAGATGATAAGCGTATTACATACAATTGAAAGGCTTGTCATTATATGACAGGCCTTTTTTTATTTTTAACCAATGAAGTTTAAACTACATACAGATACTTGTGAACTCTTGACCGATACGATGACGCCGGTCAATATGTATCTTAAAATTAGAGACGCATACCCTGAAAGTGTGTTGCTCGAAAGCTCCGACTATGGCGCCAACGACAACAGTGTGGCCTATATATGCTTTAACCCCATTGCTGCTTTTAAGGTTCATAACCAACACATAACAGAACGCTTTCCAGACGGCAGCACTTCCCAAACAGATGTTACAGCAGACATTTCGGTAGTTGATAAACTTGAAGCATTTGCCGCCCGATTCGAAACAGATGAGCAGCAAAACCGCTTTTTAAGCAATGGCTTGTTCGGCTATACATCTTATGAGGCAGTACAGTATTTTGAAGACATTGAGCTAACTAAAAAAGGAGGAGACGCTGATATACCAGAAATATATTATGCGCTGTACCAAAACATTATTGCCGTCAATGTTTTTAACAACCAAGCCAAACTTTTTGCGCATTGCTACCAAAGCGAAAGCAACCTAGATGAAGTCGTACAATTGCTCAAGGCACCTGCGCGCGATTCTTATTCCTTTAAAAAAGAAGGAGAAGCATCGTCCAATATGGGTGATGAAGAATTTGTAGACTTGGTCAAAAAAGGCATAAAGCATTGTATGCGTGGCGACGTTTTTCAAATTGTACTCTCCCGCCGTTTTTCACAAGCCTATAGCGGAGATGACTTCAGTTTGTATCGCGTGCTACGCTCCATCAACCCTTCGCCCTATATTTTCTATTTTGACTTTGGCGGCTTTAAAATATTTGGCAGTTCTCCAGAAGCACAACTAGTGGTGCAAGATGGTTTGGCCGAAATTCATCCCATCGCAGGCACATTTATCCGTACCGGAAACGACACACAAGACGAAGCCAAAGCAAAAGAATTGGCAAAAGACTTAAAAGAAAATGCCGAGCACATGATGCTGGTGGATTTGGCAAGAAACGATTTGAGCCGTCATGGACACGAAGTAACCGTTGAAAAAGACCGAGAGGTGCAATTTTACTCCCACGTAATTCACTTGGTATCCAAAGTAACAGGACAAAAAAAGACCGATACCGCTACCATGCAAATTGTAGCAGACACCTTCCCGGCTGGAACATTAAGTGGCGCACCCAAACACCGCGCCATGCAGCTTATCGAATCCTATGAAACCACAGATCGCTCGTTCTACGGAGGCGCTATTGGGTTTTTAGATTTCAAAGGCAACTACAACCACGCCATTATCATCAGATCCTTTTTGAGCAAAAACAATGTGCTGCACTACCATGCAGGCGCAGGAGTTGTTTCAAAATCGGATCCTGAAAGCGAATTGCAAGAAGTATACAACAAATTACGTGCGCTTAATACCGCCATGGACAAAGCAGAAAAACAATTTCCATGAATATTTTAGTTATAGATAATTACGATTCATTCACCTTTAATTTGGTGCATTATTTAGAGGAACTAGACTGTACCGTTACCGTAAAGCGCAACGATCAGTTTGCCCTTGAAGAAGTGGCTGGTTACGACAAAATAGTGCTCTCCCCAGGACCTGGAATTCCAGATGAGGCTGGATTACTCAAAGCCACTATCGAAGCGTACGCAAGTCGTATTCCCATGCTTGGTGTTTGCTTAGGCCATCAAGCGATAGCAGAAGTTTTTGGAGGTTCATTGACCAACCTTTCAACGGTATTCCACGGCGTGGCAAGCAAAATGACCATTATACAAGACGACGCTTTGTTTGCGGGGCTTCCCAGTTCATTTGATGTGGGGCGCTATCATTCTTGGGTAGTCAATAAACCGCTGCCCGAAGGATTTATCTTACTTGCAGAAGAAGAGAACGGACAAGTCATGGCGTTCAAGCACGAAACACACCCCATATATGGCGTGCAGTTTCATCCAGAATCAGTACTCACACCTCACGGAAAACAACTGTTAAAAAATTGGGTTTCATTATAAGAAATTTATGCAAATACTCTTATCATGTAGATTTATGGTTGCAATAAAAAACGTTTTACTGTCAGTTCGAGCCTGCTTTATCGAGGTGTATCGAGAACTTTATTTTTATATTCACTTCTCGATAAAAATTTGCGCGTTCCTTGCAAATTCACCTGTTTGCCGACAAGGCAGATTCGAAGTGACGAATTTATAAATACATGAAAGAGATTTTAACACGACTGACACAACACGAAAAGCTATCGCAGCTAGAAGCCAAAGATGCTTTGCTCTTTATTGGCAGCGGTGCCGCAGACCCATATCAAGTCACCGCCTTTTTGAGCGTATACATGATGCGCAGCATTGATGTTGCTGAGTTGGCGGGTTTTAGAGATGCCCTACTCGAGCTCTGTGTAGCAGTTGACCTGGCTGCATATAATCCTATTGATTTGTGTGGTACGGGCGGAGACGGCAAAGACACCTTTAATATCTCTACCCTTGCTTCATTTGTAACAGCTGGTGCTGGCGTACACGTAGCAAAACACGGCAACTATGGCGTATCTTCTTCTTGTGGCTCAAGCAACGTAATGGAACATTTGGGCATTCGTTTTTCTAACGATACTGATTTTCTGGAACGCTGCATAGACCAAGCAGGCATCTGTGTATTGCATGCCCCCTTGTTTCATCCTGCCATGAAACACGTAGCACCCATTAGGCGTGCACTCCAACTCAAAACCTTTTTTAATATGCTAGGGCCTTTGGTCAATCCATGTATGCCTAAGCGTCAAATCGTTGGGGTATTTAATTTGGCACTGATGCGACTTTATGGATACTTATTTCAAAATTCAGACAAACAGTTTTGTGTGTTGCATGCCCTTGATGGTTATGATGAAATCTCCTTGACAGGCGCAACTAAAATCATTTCCAATCATGGAGAACGCCTTGTTCGCCCTGTAGACTTTGGGCTTAAACCCCTTGCGGCAGAAGCCATTGGCGGCGGCAATACGGTTGAAGATGCGGCTGCTATTTTTACTGCAGTACTGCAAAACGAGGGCACGCCCGCACAAAAGCAAGTAGTATGTGCCAACGCTGGTACTGCCATTGCAACAGCACTGGACATTTCGATAACAGAAGGGTATGCCAAGGCACAAGAGTCCATTGAATCAAAAAAAGCATTAGGAGCCTTTACCAAACTATTAGCACTGAGCAAAGCATGAGTATTTTAGCACAAATCGTCGTAGATCAACGTAAGGAAATTGCCTTAAAAAAGACACTTGTTTCCCTTGCGCAGCTACAAGCCATGCCGCTGTACGACAGGCAAACCATCTCTTTTGCCGATGGAATTAAGAATACCCCATTGGGAATCGTGGCCGAACACAAACGTCGTTCTCCATCTAAACCAAAGATAAAATTACAATCCAGAGCAGCAGCGGTAGCAGCAGGATATGAGCAAGCCGGTGTGGCAGCCATGTCTGTACTTACCAATGGACAATATTTTGGTGGTTCCTTAGAAGATTTACTCTTGGCGCGTGCTGCGTGTAAGCTACCGCTATTACGCAAAGAATTTATTGTAGACCCCTATCAAATCCACGAAGCCAAAGCCTATGGAGCTGATGCCATATTGCTTATTGCGGCCTGTCTTAGTGCCGAAGAAACCCATCAACTTGCAAAAACCGCAAAAGATATTGGGCTGGACGTGCTTTTGGAAGTGCACAATTTAGAAGAGCTGGAGCAAGCGCCGTTGACATATGTCGATGTAGTTGGGGTGAACAACCGCAACCTGAAAGACTTTTCGGTAGACTTAACTACCAGCCTTACACTGGCAGGACATATTCCAAGCGATAAAGTAAAAATTTCTGAAAGTGGGATTTCATCTTACGATGCCATTGAAAAACTTTCGCAAGCTGGCTTTGACGGCTTTTTGATGGGAGAGCATTTTATGCTTCAAAACAACCCTGGTGATGCTGCACAAAAATTCATTCAAAACTTTGCGTCATGAAGTGGAAAATATGTGGCATGCGAGAAGCCAATAACATTTTAGAAGTAGCCGCACTACAGCCTGACTATATGGGGTTTATTCTTTGGGATGGCTCTAAAAGACATTGCCCAAAACCACAGCAAGTTCCTGAGGGAATTACCAAAGTAGGTGTGTTTGTTGATGCAACTGTTGCTGAAATTGAAGACGCCATTGTGGATTATAAACTCGGTGCCGTGCAGTTACACGGCAATGAGTCACCCGGACTATGTCGTGAACTACAGGGGAAAGTACAAGTCATCAAGGCATTTGGTGTGGGAGAAGGTTTTGACTTTGACACACTTCTTGACTATCTGCCCTATTGTGATTTTTTCTTGTTTGATACCAAAGGGCCGATGCCTGGTGGAAATGGGACTGCTTTTGATTGGTCCATTTTAGAAAATTATGCCTTTGATTTGCCTTTTTTTATAAGTGGGGGCATAGGACTAGCAGAAATAGAGAAGATTAACGAACTTCGCAGAACAGACTTGCCTGTTTATGCGATTGATATCAACAGCAAGTTTGAAATAGCTCCAGCACGTAAAGATGCTGAGCGATTGAAAAAGTTTAAAGAAAAATTAGCGCTATGAGTACATACAATGCAAACGAAAAAGGATATTACGGGGATTTTGGCGGGGCCTATATTCCTGAGATGCTATACCCAAACGTTGAGGAATTGCGTCAAAACTACCTTGAAATTACCGACAAGGACGAATTTAAAAAAGAATTTGATCAGCTGCTAAAAGATTATGTGGGCCGTCCTACCCCGCTGTATTTTGCCGAGCGTTTATCCAAAAAATACAATACAAAAATATATTTGAAACGCGAGGATTTATGCCATACAGGTGCGCATAAAATCAACAATACTATAGGGCAAATTCTATTGGCTAAGCGACTGAATAAAACCCGCATTATTGCAGAAACAGGCGCAGGACAACACGGCGTTGCCACGGCAACCGTTTGCGCACTAATGGGCATAGAATGTATTGTTTATATGGGTGAATTGGACATCAAACGTCAGGCGCCCAACGTAGCGCGCATGAAAATGTTAGGCGCAGAGGTAAGGCCAGCGCAATCTGGAAGCAAAACCCTTAAAGATGCCACTAACGAGGCCATCCGTGATTGGATCAACAACCCTGTTGATACGCACTACATTATTGGCTCTGTTGTAGGGCCACACCCCTACCCAGACATGGTGGCGCGTTTTCAGTCCGTTATTAGTGAAGAATGTAAAACACAATTGCAAGAAGTTGAAGGTCGAGATTATCCAGACCACGTGATTGCTTGTGTAGGTGGAGGCAGTAATGCCGCCGGTATCTATTATCATTATTTAGATGACCCAAGGGTAAATATCATTGCAGTGGAAGCTGCTGGAAAAGGGATTGATTCTGGCGAAAGTGCCGCTACCTCCGCATTGGGAAAAGAAGGCATCATTCACGGAAGCAAAACCCTGCTTATGCAAACCCCTGATGGGCAAATTACCGAACCTTATTCCATATCCGCTGGATTAGATTATCCGGGTGTTGGTCCCATGCACGCACATTTGTATCGGAGCCAACGCGCTGAGTTTGTTTCTATTCCAGACCAAGAGGCCATGGATTGGGGGCTAAGCCTTTCGCAAATGGAAGGCATCATACCAGCTATCGAAACGGCTCATGCTTTTGCTGTTTTGGATGAGCGTAAATTTGAACCCAACGACATATTGTTGTTCAACTGTTCTGGTCGTGGTGACAAAGACCTTGAAACTTATATTGATTATTTTAAGTTATAGCTTTTAAAAAAATTGTAATTTAGTACATGAATCTGCCCCAATCTTATTCAAAAACTGAGTCAAATACATTTTTAGTTTATGAAATTGAAAGGGGTGTTAAATACACCATTCATGAAAGCGTTTAAAAAGTTTATTAGCAAAGGTAACGTCATCGAGTTAGCTGTAGGTCTTATCATGGCCACTTACTTCGGTGCAATTGTAAAATCATTAGTCAATGATATTATCATGCCGCCAGTGGGAAAACTCATCGGGGGCGTTGACTTCGCTTCATTCAAATATGTAATTCAACCTGCTGTTGAAGCAGAGGGAACTGCAGAAATTGCCATCAGGTATGGCATGTTTGTAAACACCATTATTACATTCCTTATTGTAGCATTTGCTATTTTTTTGGTAGTAAGGTTTTACAACAAAATAAAAGACAAGTTTGAAGCGGAAAAGGAAAAGGCACCAGCTGCCCCACCTTCGCCATCAAAAGAAGAAGCGTTGCTGACGGAAATCAGAGACTTACTCAAAAAAAAGTAGGACATAACTTTTAGTTGCTTGGCCTTTTGTAAAAGAGTATTTTTGGGCTTTAAAATAAAGTGAGCCTTTATTATATGAATCGTATCCAATCCGTACTCGAGCAAGACCACAAGCTACTCTCCATCTATTTTACAGCTGGTTTTCCGCAACTAGAAGACACTGTTAGTATCCTAAAACAATTGGAAGCTTCGGGGGTAGACATGATTGAATTGGGCTTGCCTTTTTCGGATCCCTTGGCCGATGGCCCAACCATCCAAGAAAGTTCTACACAAGCACTGAAAAACGGCATGACTACTGATACGTTATTTGATCAGTTAAAAGACGTACGAAAGCATATCAGTGTCCCGCTAATTGTAATGGGATATTTTAATCCCATGATGCAATATGGCGTGGAACGCTTTTGTCAACGCTGTAAAGAAGTGGGTATTGATGGACTTATTGTCCCCGACCTTCCCGTGGATGTATATCATGAGCAATACCAAGACTTGTTTCAACAATACGGACTGCTGAATATGTTTTTGATAACACCGCAAACACCAGATGCACGCATTCGCTTTATAGACGAGGTTTCAGAAGGTTTTATCTATATGGTAAGTAGTGCGGCTACAACGGGTGCGCAAAGTAGTTTTGGCGATACGCAAGCCGAATACTTCAAACGCATTGGCGCAATGGAACTAAATGCCAAACTCTTGGTTGGATTTGGCATCAGCAACGCGGAGACCTATCAAGCAGCTACAGCTCACAGCAAAGGAGCCATTATTGGTTCTGCATTCATAAAACACTTGGAGGCAAATGGAGCAGATAGTGTTAAAGATTTTATAAAAAAGATACGTTAGTTCCCTGAATTTTGTAAATTTACATCAGAATTATTCCCCAAATCAATTCTACTCCGCAGCCTATTTAACTGCCTTTTTATCTGTATTGTTTTTTTGAGGAAATTCTAAACGACTAATTGTTTAATTAAAACCTCAATAATGAGAACTCAAATACTAAAATCACTTTTAACCCTTTTTATCGTATCCACTTTTTTCTACAGCCATGCCCAAGAACAAGGCACAAAGGAACTAACCCTTGGATATGGAGTTGCTTCTACCAATGCAATCGTTGACGTATTATCTAACGATTTTATATTACCAGCTTTTACTGGTGGTTTACACGAGACAAAAAACCAAACCTACTCAGGTGCGTCTTATATAAACTTTAGTTACGCAATCAAAAATGACTTTCTGATCGGAGCAGAAGTCGTGTACGAACGCATAAGCAAGGATATTTATTCGGGAACCACTAATGAGGGCAGACAAATTGACAATTCATTTACGATAGGAGCCAATGCCAAATACAGCTATATATCAAATCCAAAATTCCGAATGTATTCTGGACTAGCTGGGGGATATAATACGATACAAGCCAATTTTGATCCTGAAAAAGGAAGCACTTCAAAAGCTACAAAAGGAAACAAAGGGGCTTTTGGTTATCACCTAACAGCGTTTGGTTTTCGGTATGGAAAAAAAGCCGCTGTTGTAGCCGAACTGGGTTTTGGCTATAAAGGAATTATCAATTTCGGGTTTAACTATCAACTATAATCAAAAGCATCATGGGCAAAGGAGACAAAAAAACACGACGCGGTAAGATCGTCAATAAAAGTTATGGCGTTAGAAGACCTAAAGCAAAAAAGTTAAGGAAACTTAGCGCACAAAAACAGGCGCAGTAGCATCAGTGGTTTCTGCTTCGCTATAGGCATAGCCATCAGCTGCAAAAGCCAACACATCTGAAACTGTAGCTGCATTAGCTTCAATTAGGTGTCGGGTCATAAGACCACGTGCTTTTTTAGCGAAGAAGGAAATGATTTTGAACTTACCGTTTTTGAAGTCCTTAAAAACTGGGCTGATTACAGGATTATCGAGTGCTTTAAAATCTATAGCACTTGCGTATTCTTTACTGGCTAAATTAATTACCAGTTCGTCTGTAGTCAGCTCATTTTTTAGATGCGCAGTTAGCTTATCCTTCCAAAAAGCATAAAGGGTTTTATTTCCATTGATCCCAAATGAGGTGCCCATTTCCAATCGATAGGGCTGCATCAAGTCCAAAGGTTTTAATACGCCATAAAGCCCCGATAAGATACGGAGGCTGTTTTGTGCAACACCAATAGCCCTTTCATTTAGCGTGTAAGCATCTAAGCCTGTATACACATCTCCATTGAACGCAAACACAGCAGGTCGCGCATTGTCGGCTGTAAAAGGCAACGTAAAATCTTGATTTCGCTCCCAGTTTAAGGCAGCTAATTTTTCTGAAATGCCCATGAGCGCTTGTAAGTCTGGCGGCTTTTTTAAACGCAGTGCAGCATTCAACTCTTTGGCATCATGTAAAAACACAGGCTGGCTGATTTCGGCAGTTGGGAGCGAACTTGCGTAGTCAAGTGACTTAGCTGGTGAAATAAGAATTTTCATCACTATTATTTTTTTTAAAAATACAATACTAAAATCAAGTTTTCAACTTACTCCTATAAAACAAACTGATAATGCTATCAGGAATTACCCAAGTGCTGGTGTTGGGCATAGTTGCGCCATTTTTCAATAGCTCCGCCAAAATCATCAGGCAAAGGCGCTTCAAAAGACATTTTTTCTTTTGTTTCGGGATGCACAAACCCAAGCGTTTGGGCGTGTAGTGCTTGGCGTGGCAACTGCTTAAAGCTATTGTCCACAAACTGCTTGTATTTGGTAAATGTGGTGCCCTTTAAAATTTTATCACCACCATAGCGGGCATCATTAAACAAGGTATGCCCTATGTGCTTCATATGTGCTCTAATCTGGTGCGTACGCCCTGTTTCCAAGACACACTTTATCAAAGTCACATATCCAAAACGTTCTACAACTTCATAATGGGTAATGGCAGCCTTACCCTGATCTCCATCGGGAAAGACGGTCATCAGTAACCTGTTTTTTGGATCACGACCCAAATGGCCGTCTACCGTTCCTTTTTCGTCTGCAACATCACCCCAAACTAGTGCCAAATACTGGCGCTCAGATGTTTTGTCGTGAAATTGCTGCGCCAAATGCGCCATGGCTTTGTCTGTTTTAGCTACTACCAAAAGTCCAGAAGTATCCTTATCAATACGATGAACCAATCCAGGTCGATTATTGCTGTTTTTAGGGAGCTGGTCGAAATGATAAATAAGGCCATTTATAAGCGTTCCCGTATAATTTCCATGCCCTGGGTGCACCACAATGCCAGCATCTTTATTAACCACCAAAAGGCTGTCATCTTCAAATACAATATCAAGTGGCATCTCTTCTGGCACAAGCAAATCTTCATGTGGGGGATGTGCTAGAAAAACACGCACTACATCTCCACCCTTTACGCGATAGTTAGACTTAACCGCTTGGTCATTTACTTGAATATAGCCAGCGGTTGCTGCTTGTTGGATTTTGTTACGCGTGGCATTTTCAATGCGATTCATTAAAAACTTGTCCACGCGCAAAGGCTCTTGACCAGCGTCTGCACCAAAAGAATAATGTTCGTGAAGTGTGTCTAAATTATTTTCTTGCTCCATAACTACTCTACGGGTTTTTTGCCGTTACCCAATACCAAATCTACCCGCGATGTTTTGGGAAGCTTATCGCCAGGTGCAATAGGTGCTTGGTCATAACGCAATTGCAAAACCATGTCCTTACCAATATTGTCCTGATATAAAATTTCACCTATTTCCAAACCTACAGCACGAAGCGTTGACTCAGCAGATCGCCGTGTGATTTGAATAACGTCGGGTAGTATAACCTCGTTGTAGTTTGCTGGATTTAGCGTTAAATATATTTTTCTGTTTTTCTTAACCAATTCGCCTGCAAGCGGTGTTTGCTCAATTACAGCAAAAGGGGCATATCCCGGGTTGAATCGAGCCGAATCGATAACTTCATAATTGAGGTCTTGGTCTTGCAAAAGCTCTTGTACATCTGTAATGGTCATGGTATTTAGGTCAGGAACTTCAATAAAATTCCCTTGGCGGGTATGCCAATTGAGTCCGTAAAAAGTCAATAGCAACAGCGCTGTAACAGCGATAAGTACCAAAAGCAAGTTCCAAAAAAAGGCCCTGCTGAATAAAAAGCGTAAGAAGTGAAGCATAAGGTGTTTCAATGAAGTCCAAAAATAATGATATTTGCGGTATGAAAAAGCACATTGCTGTAGTAATGGGCGGAACCACATCCGAGCATGCTATTTCGATTAAGAGTGGACAGGTTGTTATCGACAATATACCACATGATATTTTTGATGTAAAACCCGTAGTTATAGCTGCTGAAAAGTGGACTGTTAACCATAAGGGCAACACACTAGCGCTAAATCAAGCTGATTTTTCTTATCAATTTGAAGGAAAAAAATATGTTTTTGATGCCGTTTTTATTGCCGTTCACGGCGCACCAGGCGAAAATGGCGTGCTTCAAAAAATATTGGATAGGGCAAAAGTGCCCTACACGGGCTGCTCTGCAGCGGTGTCTGAACTGACTTACAACAAGCATAAAACCCTGGAGAAGCTTCGACCACACGGGATCGCCATGGCTAAGAACATCATTATTGATTCCAATTCCGATTGGAACAGCAAAACACTAGCGACAAGCATTGGGCTACCCTGCTTTGTAAAGGCTAATAAGGCCGGCAGCAGCTTTGGTGTTGTCAAAGTCAACAAGCTCGAAGAAATGTCAGCAGCCATTCGCACGGCACTAGACGAAGACGATGAAGTATTGATTGAAAGTTACTTATCCGGAACAGAAGTTTCCATAGGCGTAATTGAATATCAAGGAAAAGTTCAGGTTTTGGCACCTACTGAAATTGTTACGCACAGTGATTTCTTTGACTATGCTGCCAAATATGAAGGAAACGCCGAGGAAATAACACCAGCCAGACTAACCCCTGTACAATTGCAAAACCTAAATACAGCGGCGCAAAAAATATTTCATTTATTGGGCGCAAAAGGGATTAGCAGAAGTGATTTTATTTTTATGGGTGACACCCCTTATTTTCTAGAACTCAACAGTATTCCTGGGCTAACCGCACAAAGTTTACTGCCCATGCAAGCCCAACACGCAGGTATCGCATTGGGAGATTTGATTGTGGACATGATCAACAGCTGTATAAAAAACAATACCTTTGAAGCATGAGACGCGCACTATTTCCTGGCTCATTTGATCCTTTCACCATTGGACACCTTGACATCGTTGAACGCGGCGTTAAGATTTTCGATGAAATCGTTATTGGAATTGGAAAAAACAGCGAGAAAAAATATATGTTTTCACTGCAAGAGCGCCTCGCCTTTATCAATACCTGTTTTGAGCACGATACAAGAATAACCGTTGCTGCTTACGATGGACTGACAATTGATTTTTGTCGCAAAATTGATGCGGAATTCATTTTACGTGGTGTGCGCAACAATGGCGATTTTGAATTTGAAAAAGCCATCGCTAGAACCAACAGGCATTTGTCTAATATTGAAACTGTTTTTCTGCTTACCTCCGCTGAAACTTCATACATCAGCAGTAGTATTGTGCGTGAACTTATTCGCAACAATGGCGATTACAGCACTTTTATTCCTCCCCAAATAAAGCTTCCATAAGCTTCGATTTGTCGAACAAATCCTCAATGTTCGGGTACGTCTTTTCGATTGCTTTGGCTGTTTTGTCTTTGTTTTTCCAGGTTGCCTTGGTGATATCCTCCTTGACTTCAGGAACTAAAGTACCGTCATAACTTGATTTCATAAAAAACCAATGGGATTCTTTGAGTTGATAACGGTTGTTCCGTTTAAATATATGATAGGTTATACCAGCTAGTTTGCCGACTTTAATTTTTTTAACCCCTGTTTCCTCTTTTACTTCACGCTTGGCAGCATCCTCAAGGCTTTCGCCCTTATCGACTTTTCCTTTGGGCAAATCCCATCTTTTTTTGCGATAAATAAACAACAGTTTTCCATTTTCATGCTGCACTACTCCACCAGCAGCAATGGTAACAGGCAGCTTTTTTTTAAAACCGCTTAAAAGTTTTTTGGGATTGTCGTGAATTAGGTAAAGTCGTTTGACACGAGTTGTGCGAATGATGCGTATTATTTTATTAAAGGGCGTGGATTTTAGGGGCAGGACTTTTACTCCTTTCCCTTTCGGAGCAGTTGAAGTAAGGATTATCTCCTTTTGATTGACAAAAACTTTATACATTTGCGCCATGCCTAAGGAACCCTCTACCGCTAAAAAAGTAGCCGAATACCTATTACAAATTAAAGCAATAAAGCTTGAACCCAAAAATCCATTTACTTGGGCCAGTGGTTGGCAGTCGCCAATCTACTGTGACAATCGGATAACACTCTCTTTTCCAGAGATAAGAAAATTTTTGAGTCAGGCGATGGCAAACGAAATCAAAACAAAATATCCACAAACAAAAGCCATTGCGGGTGTAGCAACGGGTGCCATTGGCATAGGTATGTTGGTAGCAGAAGCGCTTGATTTGCCGTTTATGTATGTACGTCCCCAACCCAAAAAACACGGACGACAAAATCAGATTGAAGGGCAATATGATGTTGGTGCGCCAACTGTTGTGGTTGAAGACTTAATCAGTACAGGAAAGAGCAGCCTCCAAGCGATTGATGCCCTACGGAATGCAAATATCAATGTCCTTGGCATGTTAGCTCTCTTTAGCTATGAATTTGATGTTGCTGAAGCTAATATGAAAGAGGCAGCAGTTGAACTGACGACCCTTTCTGGGTACAACACATTGATAGAAACCGCAGTTGCAGCTGGATATATTGAGCCAGAGCAAGAAGAAGTATTAAAACAATGGCGTAAAGCACCGGCGCTTTGGTCACCTAAATAATCGTTAAATGAAACTAGAAAGCAGCATTGCTACTGTAGCAAAACCCATTGAAGACGTTTTCGAACAACTCACACTAGCAAGTACCTACGAACTGCTTATGCCTGAGGAAGCGAGTTTCCGAATAAAAGACGAAAAGCACTTTAGTTTTAAGCTGGGAGGCATGCCCGTAATTCCGTTAAAACTAGAACGACAGACACCTAATACGCAGATTGTAATGGCAGCTGATGGCGGAAGCGTCCCATTTGAGTTGCACACCAACCTAGAAGCGATTGATGGAGAAACAAAAATTCAATTGGTATTTGAGGGCAACATCAATCCGATGATGCAAATGATGGTTAAAAAGCCACTCACCCAGTTTCTCGAAGCACTTATTGCTAATACTGGAAAGCTGTAAACACCAGCGTTTTTTCTTCATAAGATTTGCCATCCCCATTTTCGTGAATAACCACCAATTTCCCGTCTGGTGACACCCCTGTAATTTTCCCTAGAAAGGAAGCGCCATCTTTGGTTTTAAAAGCGCACATCTCATTTATTTTATACAACACACTTAGATAACGCTCGTGGTCTACTTGATCAGAACGAACAGCGGCTACGATATTTTTTGCTAGCGATTCAAACAAAGGACCTATTTCGAGATCTTGTTTTGTAACAGATTTAATGGAAGCAGCAAATGGCAATGAAGGGTCAAATTTTTCTTGATTCACATTGAGACCACAGCCGACAATCACGCCTGTCATTTGCTTTCCACGCATGATGGGTTCAATCAAAACACCGCCTATTTTTTTATTGGCTGACAAAATGTCGTTTGGCCATTTGATGCGCAATTCAGGAATTTTTAGGGGTGCAAGGGTATCCACAATGGCCAGGCACACTTGCTTGTTTAGGTTAAAAATGTTGTTTTGATGATGGGCTGTATTACCTACATAAACTGAGCCCGTCAGGTTCAAATCGGTTTCTGAAAGCCATTTTGTTCCCATCCTGCCTCGACCTTCGGTTTGGTGTTCCGTCCAAACTGCTATGCTTTCATGTGCTTTGCTTTGCTGCACCCACTGCTTTAAAAAGCTGTTGGTGGAGGGGGTGGCACTAAGTTTGATTATTAGCATATACAAAAGTATGCGTTTTGTGAAGTAATTTTGCAAATAACAATTACATTTACACAGACAAGTATTGCATGACAAAGAAAAAAAATACGGATACGCTTCTAGCTCACATAATTGAAGGTATTGAAGAGGTAAAAGGAGAAGACATCAACGTTCTAGATTTACGTGAAATAGAAAACAACGTATGCAAGTACTTTGTTGTATGTTCAGGTAGTTCCAACACACAAGTTCGTGCCATTTCTGGCGCCGTTCAAAAACTGGTAAGCAAAGCCATTCAAGAAAAGCCTTGGCATGTTGAGGGGCTTGAGACAAGCGAATGGATATTGATGGACTTTGTGGATATTGTCGTGCACATTTTTCAAAAACAAACACGTTCTCACTACGACATTGAATCGCTTTGGGGCGATGCCAAGCAAACGCTAATAGAGTCTAAATATTAAAACATGGCCAAAAAAGAAAAAACACCACCTAAAAAACCAGCCATAAATTCCTATTGGCTATATGCGAGTATCATACTTTTCTTTATTGGTATGTCATTTTTTGGCGGCAGCGACAGCATGTCTAGCGATCAAAAAATTAATATCTCGACCTTTGAAAACTACCTCAACGATGGCGAAGTAAGTAAGGTTGTTGTTGTCAACAAAAAGACCGCACAAGTGACCCTAACGGAAACTGCGCTTACAGAAACCAAACACAGTAAAGCCACTAAAAAGGACTTACTAGGTCGTAAAAACAGCAGTGGTCCGCACTACCAATTTGAAGTGGGCAATCTTGAGCTTTTCCAAAAGAAATTAGAAGCTGCCGAAGAAAAAGGCGTTTCCTTTACCTATGAATTTGAAACGGTTGAAAGCCGTTGGCTAGATGTATTACTTGGCTTTTTACCACTCATACTAATCATTGCCGTGTGGTTGTTTATCATGCGCCGCATGTCTGGGGGCGGTGCTGGCGGCGGTGGCGCACAAATATTTAATATTGGCAAATCAAAAGCCAAACTATTTGATGAAAAAACCGATGTCAAAATAACATTTAAAGACGTTGCAGGTTTAGAGGGCGCCAAAGAAGAAGTTCAAGAAATTGTAGACTTTCTAAAAAACCCAAACAAGTATACTATATTGGGTGGAAAAATTCCAAAAGGCGCCTTATTGGTAGGACCTCCTGGTACAGGAAAAACCTTACTGGCCAAGGCTGTTGCAGGCGAGGCCAAAGTGCCTTTCTTTTCGTTGTCTGGCTCTGATTTTGTTGAAATGTTTGTGGGCGTAGGTGCGTCGCGTGTGCGTGACTTGTTTAAGCAAGCAAAAGACAAATCACCCGCCATCATATTTATTGATGAAATTGATGCCATTGGACGCGCAAGAGGCAAAAATAATATTACCGGTTCGAACGATGAACGTGAAAATACCCTCAACCAGCTACTTACCGAAATGGACGGCTTTGGCACCAACACCAATGTGATTGTTGTTGCCGCCACCAACCGCGCCGACGTACTGGACAAGGCATTGATGCGTGCCGGACGTTTTGATCGACAGATTTATGTTGACCTTCCCGATTTAAATGAACGTAAAGAAATTTTTAAAGTACACCTCAAGCCACTGAAATCAGACACCAAACTAGATGTTGATTTTTTGGCCAAACAAACACCGGGCTTTTCTGGAGCCGATATTGCCAACGTATGTAATGAGTCGGCATTGATTGCGGCCAGAAAAAACAAGAAAAAAGTAGGGCGTCAAGATTTTTTGGATGCTGTAGACCGTATTGTTGGCGGACTTGAAAAGAAAAGTAAAATCATTACGGCAGAAGAAAAGAAGACCATTGCTTTTCACGAAGCAGGTCACGCTACTGTCAGTTGGATGCTAGAACACGCTGCACCACTTGTTAAGGTTACCATTGTGCCCAGAGGACAATCGCTAGGAGCGGCTTGGTATCTACCCGAAGAAAGACAAATTGTTCGCACAGAACAAATGTTAGACGAAATGTGTGCAACGCTTGGTGGTAGAGCTGCTGAAAGCATCATCTTCAATAAAATTTCAACAGGCGCATTAAGCGACTTGGTGAAAGTAACCCAACAGGCCAGAGCCATGGTAACCATTTACGGTCTAAACGATAAGATTGGAAACATTACCTATTATCAAACTAGCGATAGCGAGTATGGTTTTACCAAGCCGTATTCCGAAGAAACAGCTAAAACAATCGATTCAGAGATTTCTGAAATTGTTGAAAAAGAATATAATCGAGCCATACAACTACTCAAAAAACACAAAGACAAGCTAACAGAACTTGCAGAGCACCTGCTTGAGAAAGAAGTTATTTTTAAGGACGATCTAGAGCGAATTTTTGGCAAGCGACCTTTTGAAAAGTCAGAAGCTGAGGCACCAAAACCCAAAGCAGCAGCCAAGCCAAAAGTAGCAGCCAAAAAGACCGTAAAAACAGCCAAGGCGAAAGATTCTACAAAAACAAATGATGCCAACTAGTTCACGATTTGTTACCTTTGTGTAACAACCCTAATGCGTGAGTAAGTTCTGGTCAAATATTTTTGGAAAAAAAACGACTCCCAAAGAAGAGATCGTTGAGGAAGAGCGCGGCCCACACATGCCACCCAAAGAACTTCCAATCGAACAAACATTTGCAAAAAAGTTCACGGCTTGTGGTGGGAAGTTTGTCTATTGTGAAACCTTACAAGATGCAAAAGACGCCTATCTTTCTTTTGTAAATGAATATCCCACCGAAATACGAGAGTTATTTTGTTTAGAGCCCGTTCTAGCAAAAAAAATAGATGCTGGTATTACCCTTACCAAAACCAATCTCAACGCAAAGGTCATGCTATGCAGCTGCGAAGCCTTGGTAGCTTACGATGGAAGTATTGTGGTCTGCGAACGTCAATTGGGTTCCAACAAATTGGCAGACCTGCCAGAAACATTGGTGATTCTTGCTGGCACACGTCAGTTTTCGAAAACTGTTTCAGAAGGTTTGAAAAGCATCAAACATCGCTATGCCGATAATATTCCGTTAAATATCACCTCAATAAAGCAATTTAAAACAGACGTGATGAGCGACGAAAACTACATGAACTATGGCAGTAGTGTCAAAGAAGTGTACTTGCTTTTACTTGAAGATTTTTCATGAATTTTTTAATTCGTTCCTTAACTTCTTTTCTTTATGTTGGGTTGCTCCTAGGCAGCCTTTACATAGATGCTACTTTTTTTACTGTGGTGCTTTTTCTCATGTCAATTATAGCGCAGTGGGAACTTCAAAAAATTACCAATAAAAAAATCATTTTAAGCTACCTTTTCTTTCCCCTTGTGTATGTTGCAGTTCAACTGAACCCCGAATACTATCCTTATCTAGTTGGTGCAGCAGTTATTGGGTGTTTGGGAATGTTGGGCTTTTTTAGCAATTCAAATCAGTTGAGCTACAGCAAAGCGGCTGTATATTTTTTGAGCTTGTTTCAAATCTGCATACCATTGCTATTACTCGCTCAATTAGGAAAATCCAATCCCATCTATGCATTGTATTTTTTTGGCATTATATGGCTAAGCGATACTGGCGCATATGTAATTGGCTCATTGTTTGGAAAACGAAAACTAGCACCTACCATTTCGCCCAATAAGACAATTGAAGGAAGCCTAGGCGGAATACTTGTTGCCACGGCAGCTCTATTGTATGCCGCTGACATAGAAAACTTCCAATACAGTTGGATCCTAATTCTTGTGGTGACTGCCATATTAGGCGCATTAGGAGATCTGGTGCAATCCAAAATAAAACGGGTTTGCGGCGTCAAGGACAGCGGGAATATTTTGCCAGGACATGGCGGAATTTACGACCGCATCGACAGTTCCATATTGGCTGCACCTATATATATATTATTATTGAATTTATTCGCTTATGTTTCATAAAGAAGGCTTTACCATCATCATCGTAAGTTTTGTACTCATAGCTGTGGCTGCAATGTTGGCAGAGCAGTTTATAGGTGTTAAGTGGTTGCGTATCACGCTCCAACTTGCGCTGTTTGTTTTTTTAGTGTTGATACTGCAGTTTTTCAGAAATCCCGACCGACCGCCTCTTGCACTTGAAGACGCCGTTGTATCGCCTGTAGATGGAAAAGTGGTTATTGTAAAAGAAGTAGAGGAACCCGAATATTTTAAGGGCAAAAGACTACAGGTGTCTATTTTTATGTCTCCCTTAAATGTGCACGTAACCCGATATCCTGTTTCTGGCAAGGTTGTGTTTAGCAAATACCACCCCGGCAAATACCTCGTTGCCTGGCATCCAAAATCATCAACCTTAAATGAAAGAACCACCATTGTGGTTGATAATCCAACTTATGGCGAAGTGCTTTACCGTCAAATTGCAGGAGCAGTAGCCAGACGTATTGTGAACTATGCCAAAGAGGGACAAGCGGTTACGCAAGGAACAGATGCTGGTTTTATCAAATTTGGATCTAGAGTTGACGTATTCCTACCCATCGAAACGCCCGTGCTTGTTAAAGAAGGGCAAGTCGTAAAAGGGGGTGTAACGCTAATTACGTCAAAAAATTAAAGAGCTGAAAGGCGCGCTTTAAGTGCCGCTATTTTGGTTTGCGCATCCTCCGCTTTCTTTCGTTCGATTGCCACAACTTGTTCAGGTGCATTTGAAACAAAACGCTCGTTTGTTAGCTTTTTTTCTACTGAACGCAAGAACCCTTCTTGATAAGCCAGTTCTTCTTCCATCTTATTGCGTTCCTCCTCAATATTAGAAGCAGCTACAGGAACAAAATACTCAAGTGCGTTTACCCTAAATGAAATCGCCTGCTCAGGTGCTTTTGCCGCTTTATCCCAAGTTTTGATATTTACCAACTTCTCAACAATAGGTCTTAGTGAAATATTGTCTTGGGTAGTTTCCACCAAGTCCAACGGCTCTTTAAAAGAAATGTTTTGCTCTTTGCGAACCGTTCGCAATTGTGCGACTAAGGCCGCTGTGTGATCGAATTGGTCTAAAATAGCCGTATCAACCGTTTTTTGGGTTGGCCAATCCGAAACAATCAAGGCTTCGTCCTTGGCGCGGGCTTTAAGCGCATGCCAAAGTTCTTCTGACAGAAAGGGCATAAAGGGATGCAAAAGGCGTAAGTTGTCTTCGAAAAGCACACATACTTTTGCATAGGTCTCACGATCTATTCCCGTATTGTAAGCCGGCTTAACGATTTCCAAAAGCCAAGAACAGAAGTCGTCCCAAATAAGCTTGTACGTCGACATTAAGGCATCAGAGATGCGGTATTTGCTAAAGTGGTCATCAATGGCAGCCAATGTTTGTTGAAACTTGGCTGAATACCAGTCAATACCTGCAGTTGCAGTAGCACATGTTTCTAAGGTTTCGTCCACCTCCCAGCTCTGTATCAATCGGAAAGCGTTCCAAATTTTATTGGCAAAGTTTTTTCCTTGTTGACATAAATTTTCGTCAAACAACAGGTCATTCCCTGCTGCCGCACTCAAAAGCAGCCCCACGCGTACGCCGTCGGCGCCGTAGGTTTCCATAAGTTTAATCGCATCGGGAGAATTACCGAGTTGCTTGGACATTTTTCTTCCTTGCCCATCTCGAACAAGTCCTGTGAGGTAAACATGGGAAAATGGTTTTTCGTCGCGTAAGGCATAGCCAGACATGATCATTCTTGCTACCCAAAAGAAAAGAATATCAGGACCTGTAACCAATTCCTGTGTGGGATAGTAATAGGAGATTTCTTTATTGTCAGGTTCCAACACACCATTAAAAACCGATATGGGCCATAGCCACGAAGAAAACCACGTATCAAGCACATCTGGGTCTTGATGGAGGTCATCAAGTGTTAGTGCTGCATTACCGCTTTCGGCCTTTGCTTTTTCAAGGGCTGCCGATTTGGTGTCAGCTACCACCACATGTTCTCTGTTGGAACCATAGTAATAAGCCGGGATTTGGTGTCCCCACCAAAGCTGTCTTGAGATATTCCAGTCACGGATATTATTCATCCAGTTTCGGTAGGTATTGATAAACTTTTTTGGCACCAATTGTACATCGCCATCTTCAACTGCGTCAATGGCTGGTTTGGCCAATTCTGCCATTTTCAAGAACCATTGATCAGACAAACGAGGCTCAATAACGGCCTTTGTTCTTTCCGAAGTACCAACCTTGTGCATATGAGGGGTTACTTTTACGAGTGCACCTGCTGCCTCTAGTTCTTTTACCACGGCTTTGCGTACCTCAAACCTGTCTTTACCTTGGTAATGCAAGCCCTGATGGTTGAGCGTGGCATCGGGGTTGAAAATATCAACAATATCCAATTTGTGCTTTTCGCCTAAGGCCTTGTCATTTTCGTCATGCGCTGGGGTCACTTTCAAACAGCCTGTTCCTAACTCCAAACTGACATACGCATCTTTGATGATGGGCACAACTCTATTGACAATAGGGACTATGGCTTTTTTACCATGCAGTGCTAGATAACGTTCATCTTCTGGATGAATGGCAACAGCCGTGTCACCAAAAAGTGTTTCAGGTCTTGTTGTGGCTACAACTACTTTTTCGTCGCTGCCTTTAATGGCATACGCAATGTGGTATAGATTTCCTTGTCGCTCCTCGTAAATGACCTCCTCGTCTGAAAGTGTAGTTTGTGCTTCGGGATCCCAATGCACCATGCGAAAACCACGGTAAATCATGCCTTTGTTATACAAGTCAACAAAGACCTTAATAACAGATGCAGACATTTCAGGATCAAGGGTAAATTTGGTGCGATCCCAATCACAAGTGCAACCTAATTTTTTTAATTGATCGAGAATAATACCACCGTGTTCATGTGTCCATTCCCAAGCGTGTTCTAAAAAAGCTTCTCGTCCAATTTCATTCTTGTCTATACCTTGGTTTTTGAGCTTGTTTACCACTTTTGCTTCTGTCGCAATAGAGGCGTGATCGGTACCTGGTACCCAGCAAGCATTGTATCCGCGCATGCGTGCGCGCCGAATCAATACATCTTGAAGTGTATTGTTCATCAAATGCCCCATATGCAATACACCTGTCACATTTGGTGGAGGAATCACTATGGTGTAGGGTTCGCGGGAGTCTGGCGTAGAATGAAAATAATTATTCGCTGTCCAGTAGTCATACCACTTTTGCTCTACGTCTTTTGGTGTGAATTTTGATGGTATGGACATGCGTTAGTGCTTATAATGCGCAAATGTAGGCATCGAGTAGTGAAATTGAAAGCCCTAATTTTGCACAATTGGTACTAATGCTTACTTTAGTAAAACCAAATTTATCGTCATGAAACGAATATTTATATGTTTTTACACTGTTGCATTAGGTTTAACAGCTACTGCTCAAGACGCTGCTGTCATTACATTTGACTCTCTTACCATTGACTACGGTACCGTTCTCAAAGGAGAAGATGGCATCCGTCAGTTTAGGTTTACCAATACGGGAACGTCAGAACTAAAGATTACGCAAGTACGTTCTTCTTGTGGCTGTACCATTCCCAAAAAACCAGATGCTCCCATTGCACCTGGCGCATCCGACATCATAGAAGTAAAATATGATACGGAGCGTGTTGGACCCATTCGAAAAACCATCACGGTTGCTTCCAATGCTTCTGTCCCTATGGTGGCCCTTAAGATTAAAGGGGAAGTTGTAGAGCAAGCACCCTAAGAATAATCCTCGCAAAAAACATTGATTTTTCGCATCTTTGCGGGCAAACGATTTCAATGCCGATTATTTCAAAGAAAGGTGCAAACTTACCCACCTCACCCATTCGAAAGCTAGCCAAGCAAGCCAATATGGCCAAGGCACGTGGTATTGAAGTATTTCATCTAAACATTGGGCAACCTGATTTGGCCAGTCCCAAAACCGCATTAGAAGCCATTCGAAACTTTTCAGATGACATTGTTGCATACGGACCTTCTGAGGGAACTGTTTCGTTCCGCAATAAGCTGGTTTCTTATTACCAAGAGCACGATATTGAAATTGATGCAGAAGACATTCTGGTAACCACAGGAGCTAGTGAAGCCATTATTATGGCATTAGACTGCATCACCAACGAAGGCGACGAGCTTATCATCCCAGAACCATTTTACGCCAACTATGAAACATTTGCAGCGGCCTGTGGTGTTAAGGTTGTAGGCATTCCATCATCGTTTGAAAGTCAGTTTTCACTCCCCGATATTGAAACCATAGAAGCGGCAATAACTTCTAAGACAAGAGCACTTTTTATCTGTAATCCAAACAATCCGTCTGGTTATGTTTACAGCAAAGAGGAGCTTGAGTGTTTGGGTCAACTGGCCATAAAGCACGATATGTTCTTTATTGTTGATGAGGTGTACCGTGAGTTTGTTTACGACGGTCACGAGCACATCTCCGTAATGCAGCTAGAAAATCTGTCAGCGCATGCCATACTCATTGACTCCATGTCTAAGCGATACAGCATGTGTGGTGCTAGAATAGGCTGCCTTATCACAAAAAACAAGGAAGTAACACATGCTGCGCTAAAGTTTGCCCAGTCAAGGTTATGCCCGCCCACCATTGCACTACACGCTTGTGAGGCTGCGCTTGACGAGCCGCAACAATATTTAGATAATGCCATTGAAGAATATGAAAAAAGAAGGAGGACCGCAATTGAGCATTTAAATAAGATTGAAGGCGTATCGGTATCCTTACCCAAAGGCGCTTTTTACTGTTTGGTCAAACTTCCCGTTACGGATAGCGACCATTTTGCCAAGTGGATGCTGGAGTCTTTCCAAGACAACGGTGAAACGCTTATGGTAGCGCCCGCAAATGGATTTTTCTCTGGTGATTTAGCAGGAAAAGACATGATACGCATAGCATTTGTGCTAAATTCAGAAAAACTAATTCGAGCCATTGCCCTTTTAAAACTTGGATTAGACGCTTATCAAAAATAAGCCCATGAAAAAAAACGATAAGGTTTCATTACAAGAATTCAATACGTTTGGTGTTGCGGCATCAACACCCCTTTTTGTTGAAGTAACCTCTAGTTTGACCTTACAAGAAAAACTAAAAGAAGACGCCTTCGAAGATGCGCTCATTCTTGGTGGCGGGAGCAACGTCTTATTCGTAGAAGACCTTTCAAGACCCGTTATTAAAATTTCAATTCCCGGAATTCGCATCATCAACGAAAGCGAACATATGGCCATAGTTTCAGCAGGTGCAGGTGTGGTATGGCACGATTTAGTCATGTGGTGTATTGCCAATGACCTGGGAGGCATAGAAAATTTAAGCCTCATTCCTGGCCTGGTTGGCGCGGCACCCATTCAAAACATAGGCGCCTATGGCGTTGAGTTGAGCGATGTTTTTTACGATGCAGTGTGCATCAATCGCAAGACGGGAGAGTCCAAAATTTTCAGTGCTGAAGATTGTGCTTTTGGATACAGAGATTCTGCCTTCAAAAACGATTTAAAAGACGCATATGTAGTAACAGCAGTAAGGTTGGCCTTGACCAAAAAAAATCACAGGCTAAAAACAGACTATGGGAATGTAAAAGAAACATTAACGCAAATGGGCGTAAAGAAACCCAATATTGGAGACGTTGCCAAGGCAGTTATTCAAATCCGAACAAGCAAGTTGCCCGATCCAAAAAAATTAGGCAATGCCGGTAGTTTCTTTAAAAACCCCATTGTTCCAAAAGCGGAATCCGCACGTTTACTTCAAGAATATCCCAATATGCCCCACTACCAAATAGATGGTGCTTTTGATAAAATTCCTGCGGGTTGGCTAATTGAACAAGCCGGGTTTAAAGGACTCAAAAAGGGAAAAGTAGGCATGCACGACAAGCAAGCCTTGGTATTGGTGAATTACGGAACTTCATCTGGAAAAGCGCTGTGGGAACACGCCAAATTGGTGATGGAAGGCGTTGAAAAAAAGTTTGGTATTTCACTAGAACCTGAAGTCAATCTAATACATTAATTTTTTAGCTACTTTTAAACATGGAACTTTTTTTAATAACCTTGATACTTTTGGGCCTTGCTTTTGCTGGTATCGCCATAAAAATATGGGCTAAAAAGGGAGGCGAATTTGCTGGAACTTGCGCAAGTCAAAGTCCCTTTCTAAATAAAGAAGGAGAAGCCTGTAGCCTTTGTGGAAAGTTGCCCAATCAGCAAACGGACTGCGCGCTTCCCGATCCAAAAAACAACTAATTCAGTGGCAGAAGCAACTGCGCTTATCGAAAAAATCAAGTTGGCACAAGAGGGTGATCAGCATGCATTTCGGTATTTATTGGAGTTTTTTTGGAACGATGTGTATGGCTTTATGCTACAGCGTACCCAAAACGAAAATGAAGCCGAAGACCTGACCATTAGGTGTTTTGGAAAGGCATTTGAGAAAATCACAACTTATAACCAAGCCTTTGGTTTTAAAACATGGCTTACGACCATCGCCAAAAATCTACACATCGACCAAATACGAAAAAAAACGAGTACCGCCTTTACAACAGAATCCGGTGAGGAAGTAGCGCAGAAAATTGCCGATAGCGCCCCTAGCCCAGAAGACGATTTGATTCGCAAACAACGTCTAGAAACACTATTAAATACCATTAAAAACCTAAAGCCCCGCTATCGAGAAGTAATCCAATTGAAGTACCTCCAAGAGTTGAGCATCAAACAAATGGCTGAAAAGCTCAACAGCAGTGAGAGTACCGTCAAAGTCAAACTGATGCGTGCAAGAAAATTACTGGCTGAAATTCTAGCAACTCAAAACAACTAAGGTGGTTTCAATCTTTAAAAAGCTAGGCCCTGGATTGCTTTTTGCTGGTGCTGCTATTGGCGTGTCGCATCTGGTACAATCCACCAGAGCAGGTGCTGATTTTGGCTATGGCCTGATTTGGGCATTGCTGTTAGTCAATATCATCAAATACCCATTCTTCCAATTTGGACCCCGCTACGCGATGGCCACAGGTGAAAGCCTTTTAGAAGGCTATAAACGCTTGGGGAAAGGAGTTCTGGCAGCCTACTATATCCTAAATTTGGGAACCATGTTCACCATTCAAGCTGCTGTAACAGCCGTAACGGCTGGCATAGCTGCAAGGCTTTTGGGCATAGATGCCAGTATGTGGGTGTCCGTTATTATTGCCCTTTTTTGCTTTGCTGTATTGTGGCGCGGTCGCTATAGTTGGCTAGACAAAAGCATGAAAATTATTGTGTTGGTTTTAAGCATCAGCACCTTAGTGGCCGTGCTATTTGCTTTGGGTCAAAACACAGATGTTCCCATCGTACAACGCCTACCTGAAAACACGCTGGAGTGGACATTTCTTATCGCCTTTATGGGATGGATGCCCGGACCCATGGACATTTCGGTTTGGCATTCGGTTTGGGCAATAGAAAAGAAAAAAATAAATCCCTCAACAAGTTTAAAATCTTCGCTTTTTGATTTTAACATCGGCTACTTGGTCACGCTTGTTTTAGGGCTGTGTTTTATTGTACTCGGGGCAACTGTAATGTATGGCACAGGCGTTTCTTTTTCTCCAAACGGTGCTTCGTTTGCAGGTCAGCTGATTGGGCTTTACACATCGCTTATGGGTAGTGGTTGGCTTGTGGTTATTGCCTTAGCGGCCCTTACCACTATGGTCAGCACCACGCTCACCACACTAGATGCTTCTCCGAGAGTAATGGCGCATACATCAAAGCTATTGAGACTCCCTATTTTACAAAAACAACAAAGCTGGTTGGTGATTTTAACCCTAGGCACTTGTTTGATTTTTGTGTTCTTAGCGTCGGAAATGGGGCTATTGGTTAAAATTGCCACCATACTCTCATTTATAACAGCGCCTTTTTATGCAGCCTTAAATTTGCGGCTGGTGACCAGTAAACACATCCCTTTAAAACACCAACCAAAAAAGTGGCTCCAAGTGGCTAGCGTGTTGGGTATTTTGTTCCTTTTGGGTTTTAGTTGCGTTTACTTGTCCGTAATTTTTTGATTAGTGAAACTGTTTCGTAATTTTGTAAGCTAAATTGCTATATGTCAGAAACGATCACCACACAAGCGCCCGTAAGAGCTCCGAAGCCAAAATGGCTAAGAGTCAAACTTCCTACAGGTAAGAAATACACGGAATTACGCGGACTGGTAGACAAATACGAGCTGCATACCATTTGTACTTCCGGTAGTTGCCCCAATATGGGCGAATGCTGGGGCGAGGGTACGGCGACATTTATGATATTAGGTAACATCTGTACACGTTCTTGCGGATTTTGTGGTGTTCAAACAGGAAGACCCGATACTGTGGATTGGGCAGAGCCAGAAAAAGTAGCACGCTCCATCAAGATTATGAGCATCAAGCATGCTGTTATTACATCTGTTGACCGTGACGATTTGCCAGACCAAGGCACCATCATTTGGACCGAAACCGTAAAGGCCATTCGCAGAATGAACCCCAACACCACGCTTGAAACCTTAATCCCCGATTTTCAAGGCAGAGAGGATTTATTGGATCGTATTGTTGAAGTTGCCCCCGAAGTGGTGTCACACAACATGGAAACCGTGCGTAGACTTACGCGCGAAGTGCGTATTCAAGCAAAATACGACAGAAGCCTAGAGGCACTCAAATACCTAAAAGAGCAAGGCGTACACCGCACAAAGTCTGGATTGATGCTAGGTCTTGGTGAAACTGAAGAAGAGGTTATTACCTCAATGGAAGATTTACGCGATGCCAAAGTAGACATCATTACCCTTGGGCAGTATTTGCAACCGTCCAAAAAACACCTGCCTGTTGCTGATTTTGTCACACCAGAGCAATTCAAAAAATACGAGATATTAGGCAAAGAAATGGGCTTCCGCCATGTGGAAAGTGGGGCACTCGTACGCTCTTCCTACAAAGCGCATAAACACATTCAATAATTAATTATCAATTGCCGATTGGATCAAGTCTAGAAAGGCTTGTTCGTTATCCAAGAACCTTACCCCTACTCCGATGGTATGGCACTGCTCAAGCGCAGAAGAAGCCAAGCGCACGGCATCTTTTTCGGTCGTTAAAATGGGCTGCTGCATCGCTTTTAGGGATGCGATTTCTTTTTCGCTAAAATCGTGATGGTCTGGATAAGACAAATGCCTAAAGTCAGCACCTTGACCTTTTAAGAAATCAACCAAAGGTTTTGGATTGGCAATTCCGGTGATAAGCACAAAAGGACTCTTGACAAATTCTCTTAATGGCAATGTGCTTGCTCCTCGTACATGGGTTTCATATGCAAGTGTCGTAAAGAACAACGCTTGATGGGGCAATAGACCCAAGCGTACCCTAAACGCTGTGCTGCTTTCCGCATCAATAGTTTTAGGGCATTTGGTAACCACCACAATATCGGCATCTCTTGCTGCGGCCGCTGGCTCTCGAAGGTTGCCAACAGGGAGCAAGGCATCGTCAAACCAAGGTTTTTGGAAGGTAGTCAACACTATTTTGAAATGAGGTTGCAGGGCCAAATGCTGTAAGGCGTCATCTAAAAAAATGGCTTCTAGTGCGGGTTTTTGCTGAAGCATTTGAATAATTCCCTTGGGTCTGTTTTCACAAACAGCCATAAATACCGCCGGATGCTTTTGTGCCAACATGAGGGGTTCATCTCCCACCTCAGACGAAGGTGCATTAGAATGGACTGCTAAAAATCCTTTGGACTTACGCCCATACCCACGGCTCAACACACCCAATTCCTTTTTTTGGGTAAAATGGCGCAACAAGAAGTCGATCATTGGCGTTTTTCCAGTGCCTCCAGTAGCAAGATTTCCAACCACAATTGTAGGAATTGGTGCCACATAGCGTGAAATAACACCTTTAGCATACAGCTTTTTACGAAGCAAAACGGCTCCGGCAAATAAAATTTGAAAGGGAAACAATGCTTTTCTCCAAATTGCCATAAAAACAAAAGTAGAACTTTTATCTTTGGAACGATGACGGTACGCGAAATAACATCTTGTTTAGAAACATGGGCACCACTAACTTATGCCGAAGACTTTGATAATGTGGGGCTTCTGGTGGGTAGCCATGCACAAAAAGTTAAAAAGGTACTCATAGCGCACGATGCCCTTGAAGAGGTGATTGATGAGGCCATTGCCGAAAAATGCGAACTCGTGGTGTGCTTCCACCCTATTATTTTTAAAGGACTAAAAAAACTGACCGATTCGTCTTATGTGTCTAGAGCAGTAACCAAAGCCATTAAGCACGATATATCTATTTATGCCATTCACACCGCCCTTGACGTACAACTCGATGGCGTTAACGCTGGTTTGGCCAACGCATTGGGACTAAAGGACAGAAGCGTCATTCAGCCTGCTAAAGGAACCATACAAAAACTCAATACTTATGTGCCCAACCCACAACTAGCGGCAGTGCAAGAAGCCCTATTTGCAGCTGGTGCCGGCGCGATGGGGCATTATGACGAATGTAGTTTTACCGTTGCGGGGGAAGGTGGTTTTAAGCCACTTGAAGGAAGTAAGCCTTTTGTTGGCACAAGCGGATCTCGCCACACGGCAGCAGAAACACAATTGCAAATGATCTTTCCCAAGCACCTCCACAGCAAGGTCATTACTGCATTGTTGGGCGCACACCCTTATGAAACTGTCGCTTATGAAATTACAACATTGGAAAACAGCAGGTCTGATTTGGGTATGGGTTGTATTGGAGAGCTACCTAGAAGCATGCAAGAATCCGATTTTTTGAAAAAGCTAAAAGATATTTTAGGCACACCGGCCTTTAGACACAGTGCGCTGCTAGGCAAAGGCATCAAGCGTGTGGCCATACTGGGAGGTTCTGGCAGCTTTGCCATTGAAAGTGCCATGGCTCAGGGCGCTGATGCATACATTACTGCAGACCTCAAATATCACGATTTTTTTAGGGCTGAAGGAAGCTGCTTACTGGTTGATGTTGGGCACTATGAAAGTGAGCAATTCACCAAAACAACAATTATGAAGCATCTTAACGAAAATTTCCCTAATTTTGCGTTCATTTCATCAAAAACGGACACCAATCCTGTTCATTACTTCTAAACTATGGCAAAAAAGAAAGTTGAAACAACTATCGAAGAAAAACTACGAGCACTTTACAACCTACAACTGGTTGACACACGCATAGACGAAATACGAAACGTACGTGGTGAACTACCCTTAGAGGTAGAAGATTTGGAGGCAGAGGTTGCAGGTCTTGAGAAAAGATTAAGCAATTTAGGTATTGAGGTTACCGCTTATGAAGACGAAATCAAAGCCAAAAAGCTAGGTATTGAAACGTCCAAAGAGCTCATCAAAAAATACAACGAACAACAAAAAAATGTGCGCAACAACCGTGCATACGAGTCGTTGACTAAAGAAATTGAGTACCAAGAGCTCGAAATTCAACTAGCCGAAAAGCAAATCAACCAGCTAAAAGCCTTGATTGAACAAAAGAACGAGTCTGTTACGGAAACAACAACCAAACTAGACGAACGCAAAAACCACCTTCAGCACAAAAAAGATGAGCTTGACGCCATCCTAGCGGAAACGCAAAAGGAAGAAAAGTTGTTACTCAAGAAATCTGAAGAATACGAAAAGATGGCTGACGAAAGACTCGTAAATGCTTACCAACGCATTCGCGCATCTGTTAAAAATGGTTTAGCGATTGTTTCTGTTGAACGTGGCGCATCGGGTGGTTCATTCTTTACCATTCCACCACAGGTTCAAATGGAAATTGCAACACGCAAAAAAATCATCACTGACGAGCACAGTGGTCGTATTTTGGTTGATAAAGAACTTGCTGAAGAGCAAGAAACCTATATGCAAGGCGTTATCGCTTCTATCTAAGTTTTTTAGTAAAATCAACATACCAATTTATAGCAACTGGATTCCTCAAGGCATCTGGTGAAATCACCGCCTCAGGCTTTTCTCCCATTAAAATTCTTTTGATTGGAATCTCGACCTTTTTTCCACTGATGGTATAGGGAATTTCGGGAGTCATATAAATTGCGTCAGGCACATGCCTCGGCGAGCAGCTTTTTCGGATATGTTGTTTTATGATAGCAATATCTACTGCTTCATCTGCTTGAATAAAAAGCAGCAATTGATCCATTTGCTCATTTTGCAGATGCACCACCAAAGCATCTTCAACAGCTTTTAGCTGCGACAGCGCAGTATACAACTCAGAAGTGCCGATACGCACACCCGAACGATTAAGCGTTGCATCAGAACGCCCGTAGATAATCACGCCCTTGGTTGCGGTAATGGCAGCCCAATCGCCGTGATGCCAGACGGATTTAAATTTGGAAAAATAACTGGAAGCATAGCGTTTATATTCTGGGTCATTGACCAAATAAATTGGCATTGATAAAAAAGCTTGGGTAAGCACCAACTCACCAGCTGTTTCGACAACCTCCTTAGCGTCGTTGTTCCAAACGCTTATGGCAGCGCCGAGCATCTTGCATTGTAATTCACCTGGAATTACGGGCAGGTCGGGATGCCCCCCTACAAATGCCGTACATACGTCCGTACCACCACTGAGGGAAATTACCTGTACGGAGGGAAAAAGCGCTTGCAATCCCCTGCATACAGCTGCCGACATGGGAGACCCTGTTGAACCAATGGTTTTGAGAAAAGAAAAATCGGTTTGGATTACAAATGGACTTGGAGAAGCCACTTGCTGCTGATAATAAACCGCCCCACCGCCAAAGTGATTGATGTTGGCCTTCTGTGCAAACTGCCACAAACGGTCTGTGGTAGGAAAGGTCGCCGCGCCTGCATACAAACAAAGTGTCGCACCACACAGCAAACTACCTAATGCGTAATTCCACATCATCCAGCCGGTAGTGGAATACCAAAAATACCGATCCCCTGCACTGACATCTTGATGTAAGGCCAAGGCCTTAAGGTGCTCTAACAGCATATGGCCCGTGCCGTGAACAATGGCCTTGGGTTTTCCCGTCGTGCCAGACGAGAACAATACCCAGATAGGGTCTGAAAAAGAAACCGATTCAAAATACATTTGGTTTATGGCTACGGGGGCATCATCAAAACTTAGGTGATCATCGAGCAATAAGGTGTTTTGAATAGAACCTATGGTAGCGCTAATGGTCTTGATTTTTGCGCTGATATCAAAGGCTTTCCCTCCATAGGCGTATTGCTGATGGGCAAATAGTACTTTGGGAGACAACTGGGCAAAGCGTTCACAAACGGCGTCGGCACCAAAGTCGGGAGAACAAGAAGACCAAACCGCACCCAAGGCATTGGTAGCCAAAAAGGCGGCAACCGTTTCTGGGCTGTTGATACCATAGCATACCACAACATCTCCTTTGACAACACCAAGCGTTTTAAGCTGCTGCTGTATGGCGTGGGTTTTGGCAATAAGTTGTCCCCAACTGATTTCAACCACCTCACTTGTCTCGTTTTGATAGATTATCGCGGGCTGCGTGGTCGTGGCATTGCGGAACACATGATGGGCATAGCTTAGTTGTGCACCCGTGAACCATTTGGTTTTCCAAAATGGGGTTGCTGGGACATAAGCCTCCTCGTAAGGGGTGTCAAAATCAACCTTAAAAAATTGGGTGATGCTTTCCCAAAAGGCAGCTTGGTTATCAATACTCCATTGGTGAAGGGCTTCGTAATCCTTAAAAGCAAGCGATTGCGTATCCGCTAAAAAGCGGCTGTATGCGCGCATTAAGGATGGACTTTTGGACTGCATAACAGCAATATACAACCTTATGAAGAAATGGAAGCAATGTGTATTTTTACCATGTGAATAATGGCTACTCCACCGTCACCGACTTTGCCAGGTTTCTAGGCTGATCTACGTTACAACCGCGCATGATGGCAATATGATATGAGAGCAATTGCAACGGAACAGAGGCCAGTATGGGCACCAAAGCTTCTGTTACTTCGGGAATTTCAATCACGTGATCAGAAAGCAGTTTAACACTCTCGTCGCCTTTGGTAACGATTGAAATGATCTTGGCATTTCGCGATTTTATTTCTTGCACATTACTGACAATCTTTTCATAGTGTCCCTTGTTGGTAGCGATAACCACCACGGGCATATTTTCGTCAATTAGGGCAATGGGGCCGTGTTTCATCTCTGCTGCGGGATAGCCTTCGGCATGGATATAAGAAATCTCTTTAAGCTTTAATGCCCCCTCAAGCGCAGCGGGAAAATTATACCCCCTACCCAAATACAAAAAGTTTGAAGCGTCTTTGTATTCACGAGCAATTTTTTCAATTTGTTTGTCGTATGCCAACACAGTCTCTATCAATTTTGGAAGTGCAACTAATTGTTTGGCAACACGATCAAAATCAGTATTATCAATGGTTCCTTTAAGTTGTCCCAAGCGCAGCCCCATCATGATAATTACCGTAAGCTGGGTGGTAAACGCCTTGGTAGACGCCACACCTATTTCAGGACCAGCGTGCGTATAAGCACCCCCATCAGAAGCCCTAGCAATGGAAGAACCTACCACATTACAAATACCAAACACAAAAGCGCCATTTTCTTTGGCAAGCTTAATGGCCGCAAGGGTGTCGGCAGTTTCACCAGATTGGGAAATGGCAATGACAATATCTCCTTTGTTAATCACAGGATTACGATAACGGAATTCAGAGGCGTACTCCACCTCAACAGGGATACGTGCCGCATCTTCAAACAGGTATTCTGCTACCAAACCTGCGTGCCAAGAAGTGCCGCAAGCGATTATGGTAATGCGTGATGCGTTTTTAAATATTTCTTTGTTTTGTTCTATGCCAGAAATATTGATTCGCCGCTCATCTACCAACAGCCGCCCTCTAAAAGTATCGGTTATGGCATGGGGTTGCTCGTGAATTTCTTTAAGCATAAAATAATCAAAACCGCCCTTTTCAATGGTTTCTAGCGATAGCTGAATGTCTTGGATAATGGGGGTAATGACTTTATCGCTTATGATAGAATACATCTTAAAACCTTGTGCTCTAGAAATAACCGCCATTTCATTATCGTCCAAATATATGGTGCGTTTGGTGTACTCAATAAAAGGCGAAGCGTCGGAGGCAATAAAATATTCGTCCTTGCCTATGCCTATGGCCAATGGACTACCCAATTTGGCAACCACTACTTCACCCGGGCGATCTGCATCAATGACGGCAATAGCATAGGCACCCACTACTTGGGTAAGGGCAATTTGAACTGCCTTACCAACTTTTACGTTTTGGGAAGTCTTGATAAACTCGATAAGATTCACAAGCACTTCAGTATCGGTATCCGAATCAAAGTGGAAACCGTTGTCAGATAACATTTTCTTTAGCGAGGCGTAGTTTTCAATAATACCGTTGTGAACAATGGCTATTTTTCCAGAGTTGGAAAGGTGGGGGTGAGAATTTAAATCTGATGGAATCCCGTGTGTGGCCCAGCGTGTGTGACCCATTCCAAGGGTTTTACCCTTGTTGTCATGGGAAGCAGCAATCTGTTCTAAGTCTGAGACCTTTCCCTTTGTTTTGACTACAATATTGGCGTCGTTAAAAAGCATGATACCAGCACTGTCATAGCCTCTATATTCAAGGCGCTTTAACCCTTTAATAATGATGGGGTAAGCATCACGATGACCAATATATCCTACAATTCCACACATATACGTTTGCTTTATTAGAAAACTAAACTGTTGCAAAGATATTGTAAATATTAAGAGATGAAAGTGTAGGCTTTAGGATTTAACACGATTTGCGGCTCATATAAACACAACCCCTTAAAAACAAAAAAATCCCAATGCTTTGCATTAGGATTGTGATTGATGTGGGCGCTGAGGGATTGATCTTCCCGTTTCGACCGCTCCTGCAAATACAATCCTGTGCACCTCGTGCACATTTTGTGTTTTAAAAAAAGTCTGAAATAAAACGTTCTCCTTTTTTTGAAAACAAAAAATCCCAATGCTTTGCATTAGGATTGTGATTGATGTGGGCGCTGAGGGATTCGAACCCCCGACCCCCTCGGTGTAAACGAGGTGCTCTGAACCAACTGAGCTAAGCGCCCGGGGGGTGCAAATATATAAAATAACAGGCGTACCAAACCATGTTCAATTTATTTTTTTAGGGTAATATTTCTGAGACCACAAATAGGCTGCCTCCAATAAAAACAACATCCTCCGCTGACGCCTTATTTAGCGCTGCAGTATAGGCGTGTTTAACGCTATCATAAGATGTAAAACTGCGGTTATGATTACTAAAATGTTCCGAGAGACTGGGCACGTCCAAGGCTCTGGGAACTGCTGCCGCACACAAATAATAGGTAGCATCGGCAGGCAAAAGGGTCATTAAATCACCCACATCCTTGTCGCTAACCATGCCAAAAACAACGTGAAGGGTATCATACTGAAGGGAAGTGAGTTGCTTCAAAACAACTTCCAATCCTGCTTTGTTATGCGCCACATCAGCTATTATAGTGGGTTTGGTTCCCAAGATTTCCCAACGACCGCGAATGCCCGTATTTTTGCGCACGTGTTGCAAACCGTTGCGAATATGATCTTCTGAAACCGTAAAAGAAGATAGTTTTTTAAGTAAGGAAACCACCCCATTGCTGTTTTGTTGCTGATAGTTCCCTAGTAAATCGGTAGTGTAATTATATGCTTCTGCAACATACAGCGGAGCATCCAATGGCTTGGCTATGGCGTCAAAAACAGCAAAGGTTTCTTGGTCATCGGTGCCTAAAACAACAGGCGTGTTGGGTTTTATGATACCGCCCTTTTCTTTGGCGATGGCGGGTCTAGTTGTACCCAAAAACTGCTGATGATCTAGTGCTATGTTGGTGATAAGACAGGCCTCTGGTGTGATGATGTTGGTAGCATCTAAACGGCCACCCAAACCCACCTCAATAACGGCTACATCTACCTGTTGCTTTGCAAAATAATCAAAGGCAAGACCAACGGTCATTTCAAAAAAAGAAAAGGCTTCTCGCTCAAAAAATGTGCGGTTTGAAACCACAAAATCAAGTATATACTCTTGGTCGATGGGAACACCATTGATGCGAATGCGTTCGCTAAAGTCTTTTAGGTGAGGAGAGGTATACAAACCTACTTTATACCCTGCCTCTTGTAGTATTGATGCTAGCATATGCGCAGAAGAGCCCTTACCATTGGTGCCTGCAATATGTATGCTTTTAAATTTTTGATGGGGATTACCTAGGTGCTCAGCAAGCTTGGTTATGCCGTCTAAATTAGGGTTAAGCGCAGCTTTTCCCACCCGCTGATACATCGGCAGTTGTGCGTATAGCCACTGCATAGCAGACGCATAATCCACTAGGTAAGAATATAGTCACGCATCAACATAAAGGTTAGGTAACCGGACAAAAAGCCAACAAATGCGAGGATGGAAATCTTTTTAAAGTACCAGAAAAAGTTGATTTTTTCCATACCCATAGCTACAACACCAGCGGCAGAACCAAACACCAACATACTACCTCCAGTTCCTGCAGCAAAGGCTATGGCATGCCAAATCGGATCATCGGGTCCTTGAGAGAACATCCCCATACTGGCAGCTACCAGCGGCACATTGTCAATTACAGCAGATATGGCTCCAAAAAGCGAAACCACAATGTCCATATTCGGAATGACTTGGGTGAGGTCACCCGCAAAATTGAACAAAAGCCCCAAAGACTCCAAAGCGCCCACGGCCATCAATATTCCAAGGAAAAACAATATACTGGGTAATTCGATTTTTGTCAAAGCCGCATGAACGGGGCTGTGAATGGCGTGATTGTCAGCCGTTTCATCAATATTTGACAGGGAGAATTTGGCGCTGCTATACAGTTCAGCAAACGCAGCTACAACGGCCAGAGACAACATCATACCTACGTAAGGAGGCAAGTGGGTAATCTGCTTAAAAAAAGGAACAAACAAAATGGAACCCAAACCTAAGTAAAGCATCCTTGAACCAAAGCGGGATTTTTTAATTTCGCCTACGTCTTTGTTGTTAATGGTTCCCCTAAATGCTTTGTATCGACTTGCAATAAGCGTAGGAACTACCATACAAACAACGGAGGGAATAAATAGGTATTTAATCAATTCTGGTGTAGATACTTTTTTGCCAATCCAGAGCATGGTGGTGGTAACATCTCCAATGGGAGACCAGGCACCGCCAGCATTAGCAGCAACAATAATAAGCCCTGCAAACCAGAGACGTGTGTTGCGCTCTTGAATTACTTTTTGCAATATCGTAATCAGGACGATGGTTGCGGTAAGGTTGTCGATAATAGCAGAAAGAATAAAAGCCAAAATGGAAAATATCCAGAGTAGTCTGACCTTAACGTTTGTACGTATAAAGCCTTTAATGGTTGCGAAGCCGTCAAAATAATCGATGATTTCAACAATGGTCATGGCGCCCAGTAAAAAGACCAAGATTTCAGCTGTCTTACCTAAATGATGCAGTAAAATCTCTTCAATATGTGTTTCGTGCAAACTCCTGGTGATGGTGTCTATGTCAAAAACAGGCAGGTGCGTTAGCGAAATCAATGCCCATAAAATAGCCATCATGGCAAGTGCAGGTATGAGTTTATCAATCTTTAAGTTATGCTCAAGGGTAATGGCCAAGTAGCCTAGAAAAAAAACTACAAGTATTAGGGTTTCCATATAATAGTGTTTGGAATTAAGTCAAAAACAAATATAGCAATGAAAGTGGGCTTAAAAAAACAATATGACGAAGGAATTTTACTGATTAAAAACATGAAAAAATTATTTAAATTTGTATTTATTGATTTTAAACCCGCAAGTAAATGGGGTATATTTGCCAAAAGACTGTGATTTTTAACAACAAACCCTATAAAAACAGGGGGTAAGAATAACACATTGTTTATATTCCAGTAATATTAATTTTAGTGTCTCTATTTTTGTGATTTCATAATTTTTTAGTTAAATATTATGAATGTTATATTGCGCCTACATTTGCTCTGCTCGTGTTTACTAAAAACTAAAGCTAGCGGTTATATTTGATAAAAATTGATTTATGCTACCTAACCCACAAGGTTTATACCATCCAGAAAACGAGCACGACAATTGTGGTGCTGGTTTTATTTGCAGTCTTAAGGGCAAAAAAACCAACGATATCATTCACAAGGCATTAGATATCTTGGTCAAACTCGAACACCGCGGTGCGGTAAGTGCAGATGGTAAAACAGGGGATGGAGCAGGTATACTCATAGACATCCCACACGATTTTCTAACAGATGTACTTTCGTTTAAACTTCCTGAGCCTCAGAAATATGCCCTTGGTATGGTTTTCCTTCCTCAGAAGTTGAACCAACGCACGCATTGTATTGAAGTTTTTGAAGAAGAATTGGCCCGTCAAGATTTGGCTATAATCGGATGGCGAGACGTACCTACCAACTATGACGTAATTGGGCGTATTGCCGCGCAAACATTGCCAAACATCAAACAAGTATTTGTTGAAGATGCTACTGGCAAACTCACCGAAGATCAGCTTAACACCAAAGCATTTATTGCAAGAAAACGTGCAGAGCACCGCATCTTTGGAAGTAAAATGTCGCAGAGTTCTTACTTTTATCTGCCGAGCTTCTCAACCAGAACGCTTATCTATAAAGGCCTGCTGATGCCCGAAGATATTGAAGGCTTCTACCTAGACCTTAAAGACCCACGTGTAGTAACGCGTTTGGCGCTTGTACACCAACGTTTTTCTACCAACACCTTCCCTACTTGGGATTTGGCACAGCCCTTCCGCTATATGTGTCACAACGGTGAAATCAACACCTACCGCGGGAACGTTATCCGCATGAAGGCACGTGAAGAACTTTTTGCAAACGAATTTTTTGGAGATGATATGGCGCATATTACGCCTATCGTACTTCCCGGCAAGTCCGACTCCTCCTCCATGGACATGGTGGTTGAGTTGCTGCTACACTCAGGACGCTCACTCCCAGAAGTGATGATGATGCTCGTTCCCGAAGCATGGGAAAAGCACCAATCTATGGATCCTGCCAAAAAAGATTTTTACGCCTACAACGCATGCATCATGGAGCCGTGGGACGGACCCGCGAGTGTGCCGTTTACGGATGGAAAATTTATCGGTGCACTACTTGACCGAAACGGACTGCGCCCATCGCGATATACCGTGACCAAAGATGGTTATGTGGTCATGTCGTCTGAAACGGGCGTTATTGATATTGATCCCGCCAATGTTTCCCTTCACGGACGTCTAGAGCCCGGAAGAATGTTTTTGGTGGACATGGAAGAAGGACGCATCATTGAAGACCGTGAGGTAAAAGAAAACATTTCTGCCAAACACCCATACGGAGATTGGTTAAAAGAAAATTTACTTCCACTTAAAGAGATTCCGTACACAGGAAACAAAACGCCCGTTGAAGCTGAGCCCTATATTAAAAGACTACAAGCCTTTGGTTATACAGAGGAAGACATCAAAACCCTTATCACACCCATGAGCACCTTGGGCAAAGAAGCCATTGGCTCTATGGGAACGGATACGCCGCTTGCCGTGTTGTCGAGCAAACCTCAGCTGCTCTACAACTACTTCAAACAGTTGTTTGCACAGGTGACCAACCCGCCACTTGACGGAATTCGTGAAGAAATTGTAACAGACACCTCCATGTCTGTGGGAAGCGATGCCAATATTTTTGACGTCATCCCGGCTCACGCGAAAAAACTAAACATTCAAAATCCCATCATCTCTAACGAAGACCTTGACAAAATCAAGTTTATTGAGCATGATGATTTTAAGTCTAAGTCGGTCAATGCGCTTTACGTTGCCAAAGAAGGAAACAACGGACTGGAACGCGCACTCGAAGACCTATTGAAACGCGTTAAAAAAGAAGTTGAGGATGGCGCAAACATCATCATACTTTCTGATCGTGGGATCAACAAAGACATGGCACCCATGCCCATGCTTTTGGCCTGTGCATTTGTACACCACGGCATGATGAAACACAGCCTGCGTTCTAAGTTTGGCATCATCATCGAATCTGCCGAACCCCGTGAACCACATCACTTTGCCGCCTTATTTGGCTATGGTGCAAGTGCCATCAATCCATATATGGTTAATGAAATCATTGACTACCAAGTAGAAAAAGGTGCCATCAAAGGACTATCTGCTGAAAATGCCATTGCCAATTTTAACAAAGCCATTGCAAAAGGGCTTGTTAAAATCATGAACAAGATTGGTATTTCCACGCTGCACTCTTATAGAGGCGCACAAATATTTGAAGCCCTTGGACTGAGCAAGAAATTTGTCGATACCTATTTCTGTAATACTGCTACACGCATCGAGGGCATCGGACTTAAAGAAGTTGAGCAAGAAATTGCCAAGCGTCACGAATTTGCCTTTGGCGAAAAAGCGGCTGGCGAGGGCATTGACCTCGAAATTGGCGGCAGCTATCGCTGGCGTCGTAATGGAGAGGCGCATATGCTGAACCCCGCAAGTATTGCCAAGCTACAACTGGCTACAAGCAAAGGGAGCTATGACACCTTTGAGGAATATTCCAAACTGGTTAACGACCAAACCAAGCAACTGATGACCTTGCGTGGTATGTTTGAATTCACCGATTTGGATCCCATTCCCATTGAGGAAGTAGAGCCGTGGACCAAAATCGTTAAGCGTTTCAAAACAGGCGCCATGTCGTTGGGGTCGATTAGTGAAGAAGCACACGAAAACTTGGCAAAAGCCATGAACCGCATTGGCGGAAAGAGTAATTCGGGAGAGGGTGGTGAAGACCCAAGACGTTTCACTCGTGACGAAGATGGAGATTGGCGTAATTCTGCCATCAAGCAAGTTGCTTCTGGGCGATTTGGCGTTTCCTCGCACTACTTGACCAACGCACGTGAAATTCAAATTAAAATGGCGCAAGGCGCCAAGCCCGGAGAAGGCGGACAACTGCCTGGGCCAAAAGTAAACCCATACATTGCATCGGTGCGAAATTCAACGCCTTACGTTGGCTTGATTTCCCCACCACCTCACCACGACATTTATTCTATTGAGGATTTGGCGCAATTGATTTATGATCTTAAAAATGCCAACAGAGAGGCGCGAATCAATGTGAAGCTCGTTTCTGAAGTAGGCGTTGGAACCATTGCTGCTGGTGTTGCAAAAGCAAAAGCAGATGTGGTATTGATCTCTGGATTTGACGGGGGAACGGGTGCGTCGCCACTCACATCGCTCAAACACGCTGGATTGCCATGGGAATTGGGAATCGCCGAAGCACAACAAACCTTAGTGATGAACGACCTTCGTGGTCGTATCGTGATGGAATGTGACGGGCAAATGAAAACAGGGCGTGACGTAGCCGTAGCCTGCTTGCTTGGTGCAGAAGAATTTGGATTCTCCACTGCCCCACTAGTAGCGTCTGGATGTATTATGATGCGTGCATGTCACCTCAACACCTGTCCGGTGGGAATTGCCACGCAAGACCCAGAGCTGCGTAAAAACTTTAAAGGAAAGCCTGAGCATGTCATTAACTTTATGCACTATGTTGCAGAGGAATTGCGTGCCATCATGGCAGAACTAGGGTTCAGGTCTATTGATGAAATGGTTGGACAAAGCCAAAAACTGAACATGAATACGGCCATCGACCACTATAAGGCACAAGGCATTGATTTGTCAGCTATCTTATACAAACCTGAAGTTGGAGACAACGTGCCCGTACGCAACGTGAGCAAACAAGACCACGGGCTAGACAACGTACTAGATGTGGAAATCGTTTCAAAGGCACAGAAGGCCATCATCAAAAAAGAAGCACAAACACTGTCGTTTGATATCAAAAACACGAATCGTAGTGTTGGCGCCCTTTTGAGTAATGAAATTTCAAAAGCACACGGCCGTGAAGGACTTCCGGCAGACACGCTAAAGCTGTTGTTTACAGGAGCTGCGGGTCAGAGTTTTGGCTGTTTTGCAACCAAAGGACTTCATATGGAAGTGACTGGAAACGCCAATGACTATTTCGGAAAAGGACTGTCTGGTGCAAGGCTGGTAGCCAAAGTTCCTGAAACAGCAACCTTTAAACCAGAAGAGAATGTCATCATCGGAAACGTAGCGCTATATGGTGCCACAGCTGGTGAGGCTTACATCAACGGAATTGCTGGAGAGCGTTTCTGTGTACGGAATTCAGGATCCATTGCCGTAGTTGAAGGTATTGGCGACCACGGTTGCGAATACATGACGGGTGGTGAAGCCATTATCTTAGGTAAGATAGGACGTAACTTTGCTGCTGGTATGAGTGGTGGAATCGCCTATATTTATGCTGAAGACGGCATTTTTGACGATCGCAACTTCAACATGGAAATGATTGGCTTAGAAGACTTAAGCGGTGCAGACGTCGAACACGTCCAAGGCTTAATTCAAAATCACGTGAAGTATACGGGAAGCCCACTGGGGTCTGAACTATTAAAAAATTGGAAAACAACACAAAAGCACTTTATTAAGGTAATGCCTACCGATTATAAAGCAGCTCTTGAACGCATGGCGCAAGAACAAAAAGCATAATTATGGGAAAGTTAAGAGGATTTATGGAGCACGAGCGCGTCAACGAACAGAATATAGCTGTTCAAGACCGCGTTAAGAATTACAAGGAGTTTACGGTAACCCCTAGCGAAGAAACGCTACAAGAACAAGGCGCACGCTGCATGGATTGCGGTGTTCCGTTTTGTCACAGCGGTTGTCCGTTGGGGAATATGATTCCCGATTTTAACGATGCGGTGTACCGCAACGAATGGGAAAAAGCCCTTCGTATTCTACACACCACCAACAACTTCCCTGAGTTTACGGGAAGGCTCTGCCCTGCTCCGTGTGAAGCAGCTTGTGTGTTGGGCATCATCAACCCACCTGTCTCTATTGAGATGATTGAAAAATATATTGTTGAGCGTGGATTTAAAGAAGGATGGATCAAAGCTGTTCCGCCGGAAAGCCGCACGGGAAAAACCGTTGCCGTTATTGGCTCGGGGCCTGCAGGACTTGCTGCAGCCCAACAACTCAACCGTGCCGGACATACGGTTACCGTATTTGAGCGCGACGAAAAAGTAGGCGGATTGCTCCGCTATGGCATTCCAGATTTTAAGATGGAAAAAAACGTCATTGACAGACGTTTGGCTATTTTGGAAGAAGAAGGCATCCTGTTTAAAATGGGTGTTGAAGTTGGAAAAAACATGCCTGTTGCCGATCTAGAAGCTTTTGATGCTGTTGTCCTTTGTGGTGGTGCTACCATCCGCAGAAGGTTGCCCATCCCTGGAGCTGATCTTCCTGGCGTAGTACAAGCCATGGACTTCTTACCCAAGAGCAATCGCTGGGTAGACGGCCTAACGGAAGTAGACGGTGCTTTGCACGCTGGTAACAAAAACGTAGTTGTTATTGGTGGTGGTGATACGGGCTCGGATTGTATTGGAACCTCAAACAGACAGGGTGCGACTAGCGTAACCAACTTTGAGATTATGCCCAAGCCGGCTGAGACACGCACCGAAGATCACCCTTGGCCGTTTTGGCCCTTTAAGCTGAAGACCACTTCTTCACACGAAGAGGGAATTCACCGTGAGTGGAGCATCATGACCAAAGAATTTATTGCTGATGACAAGGGGCATTTAAAAGGGCTTAAAACCGTGAATGTGCGTTGGGAGAAGCCAGAAGATGGCGGAAGACCACAACTTATTGAAGAGGCTAATTCTGAAAAGGAATGGCCGTGTGAGTTGGCATTGTTGGCACTAGGCTTTACGGGTCCTGAACCCACACTCGCTGAGCGTTTAGGTCTTGATCAAGATGAGCGTACCAACGTAAAAGGAAATGAAAAATACCAAACAAACGTACCCCATATTTTCACTGCTGGTGATATGCGTCGTGGGCAATCGCTAATTGTTTGGGCCATTTCTGAAGGACGTGAAGCTGCGCATCATGTAGATGCCTTTTTGATGGGGTCATCCAAACTGCCTATTAAAGAGGGTGGTGACTTGCCAAACGGCTAGACTACTGGAAGAAATTCCAAACCAATCCAAAACGAAATAGCAAATCTCGATAGGGATAACCGGGTGCTGCATAATAATTTGCGGCTTTTCGGTTGGCATTGACATGCTCAAAGACAAAGAACAAACGCGTCTGTCTGATTTTCATGTTAAAGAATGCATTCACAATAGGATAGCCTTCCATTTCTTGGTGCGGCTGCACCACAAAAGCAGAGAGTAAGGGATGGTAAGCACGCATCTTATAGGAAGAGAAATAACGTGCACTGACACCCAAGTTTAAAAATAAGGCATTTTCAAACCAGTGGTCTTCATAATACAAGGCCGTACGTCCAATAAAATTAGGCATCGGCATCACTTCTTTGTTGTCGCTCAACTGCTGGCCACGTAGCTTCATATCCATACGGAACACACCCCATTTGACACCCGTTTCCAAATCCAATTGCAATAGGTTGATGCCACGCGTCAACTGCATGGGCGTCACAGCAAGCGAAGCAGCATCGGACTGCAGGTAATAGGCGTAGTTGTTGATATTGGTCGTGGTGAGGGAAAGTTTACCAAATTCTGGATGCGAGAGTTGCGCAAAAATTGCGGTGCGCTGCTCCATTTCAGGTGTGTTTTTCCATTGGTAGTCGGCATAGCTGCTGGTGAATTGCTCAAACACAAAGCCCGGGTGCTGTTGCTGCCAACGCAGACCGGCTGTTAGCGTAAACGACGAAAACAGCGGTTGTTTTATTTCGCCAAAAACGTAGTTCCCAATGCGATCTCCACTGATGCCCAGTTCGGCTGAGGCACGAAAATCCAAGCTGCCAAATCGCTTGCGCCATTCCCCACCCACGGAGTAGGCATCTTCATTTATGGAAGGATTGACGAGTTGCTCCGCTTCCTTATAGCTGTATTTGTGGTGCCGGATATGACCCGAAAACCAACCTATGGTAGGACTTGTGAGTATGGTATAGGCATCAAATTGACGAAGGCTGTAATATATATGGTCATAGGGCTTCGTGAGGTTAGCTGCCAAATCACCAAAACCGCTGTAGGCTTGGTCTTGACTAAAGCGATTGTCTTGAATATCACTTTGCATGCGGTATCCGAGGCGCAAACGAGGCGCCTGAAGTGAGTCATTGGAGCGTAGCAGCAAATAGTCTTGTTCCAGTAAATAACGTTTTCCGATAAAGTTATTGGTGGCATTTTCGAAGTTTACCTCTAGGCGTTCTCGGTCAAAAAATTCATCGTCTCCCGACTCAAAATCTTGGATGGAAGCTTCGTTTAGTCCGCCGTTTTCTTGTTGTGAAATTTTTTGATTCATGATTTGCAAGCGCAGGCGATACCGTCCGTTGGGATTTTCGTAGCGTGTGCTAAAGCGCAACTGGCTGCGCCCCGATATTTGGTGTTGGTATTTTCCCAAAGAGCGGTGTCCGCGGTAGCCAATGGCATAGTTGAGTCTGGGGTGAATGTTGGCCGTGATGAGCACATCGGTGGATTGCCCTTGCGATTGGGTGGTTTTAAAGAACAGCTCGGACAGCGGTGTTGGCACGTGGTAATAGCCAAACTGATGTGGCAGAAAGCGCTGGCTTTCTTTGGCCTTAAAACCAACGGCTGGTGCGGTTTCCTTATGCCAAGCTTCTAAGGACAAGGGGTTTAGGGCTTGACCGGAGTTGTTCAGTGGCAGATAGGCAAAGTTATCTCTGCGCTGGCTGTTGAACTTATAGTATTTGGCTATGGTGAGTGTGGTATCCACATGGATGGTATCCCGCGCCTGGCTGATGATGAGGTAATCTGTAACGCTGATGTCAGCGGCACTAGGGTTAACTGACAAAGAATCTAAGGCGTCTGCGCTGAATGAATTGGAGATGATTTTTTTCTCATTGAGGCGTTTGGGCAGCAGCGAGCCTGTTGGTGGGGGTTTGGCTTGCGCCAAAACAAAGAGGGGAAAACACAAGAATAGAAATATTCGCAGCACGCTTAACTGTTTCGGCAAAGGTATTGATTTCGAAAACAACAGCTGCTTAGGCTTTAAACGATTTTTTGTTAACTTAGCGTTGAGCATTACGCCCAAGTCTGTTCTACTACCTATAGCCCTGTCTGCCGACAGGCAGGCTACGTTACTCATTTTTAGGATTTTTTTGGGATTGATGGAAATGCATGCTTTGCGTTTAGCAACTCGTTTTGGGTGGCTATATGCCATAGTGGTGTTTATTTATGAGCTAGCAACAAGAAAAAATGAAGAATCAACTACAAAACATACTCAACCAATTAGACAATAAAGAAACTAACCGCCAAGAATTAGCTTATGAAGCATTGGCGATTATCAAAGAGATTTTAGCCGAAAATCCTAACGATATAGATATGCTTATTTTAAGAATGCGTTTAAATGCGGATATTTTTGAAAATTCATCAGAAATTATTCATGACGCTTCTTTTATCATAAAAAACGACCAATTTAAAAAAGAGAAAATGATTGGTTACGATTGGCTTTTTTGGGTATATCATGAAGTTTTAGCAATACCAGACAAAGCAATTGAAATCATAGAAGAACAATTGGTAGAAGTTTACTCATTGTTTGATAAAAAATATGAGAAAGACAGAAACGAAGGCGAATTATTAAACAAATTAGCATATTTAAAATTTGACAATCATTTAGAAGATGAAGCCTTTAGTTTATGGGAAAAATCATTTGATAAATATCCTTATATACATCATCGCAATAGTTTTGTTGGGATACAACTTTTAAAGCAACAAAAGCTTGACAAAGCAAAGCGGTTTTTAGTGCTACATTTTGACTGGTATAATAATATTGAAGATGGTTCTAGGTTGGAATATGGAAAAATATTAAAAAAATTATACGACAATAAGGAATTAGAAAATCAACCCGATTTAATAGGGCTGCTATTTAATATTATTAGAAATGAAGAAGCATATTTTAAGCTATTTGAACGATTAGATTTTTATGAAAAATATTTTCCTGAGTTAGAAAAATATGCCCTTAAATTTCCCAATAATTCATTGCTTTGGACTGCCGTTTCTAATATGTATTTATTGGATTTAACAAATTATGAGAAAGCCTTTGAAGCCTTTAAGCAATTGGCTGAGACAGATGATTTTTTTCGTTTTTCAAGCTTGAAAAGAGCGATGAAGGCAGCGAAAAAGTCTGGAAATGATTTCTTTGAAATTTCGTTTCACTTTCAAGGGTCAGCTAATGACAATTACAGTTCATTAACCGATTTATCCGATGCCGTTGATAAATCTAAGAAGAAAAAAAAGAAAAAGAAATTTGCCGATTTGGCAATTGCCTATGGGAAAACAGGTTATGATAAATTCTATGAATACCTCGTTGAAGGCAAAGGGGTAACTGTAAATAACCATCCCCATATTTATGCCATGCTTTGTAATAATTATGCGAATGCGATAACCGAACACGCAGACTTATTTTATGAGAAAGAAGAAAAATACGAAAAGTGTGAACGAGCTGGCAATATTCACATGGAAGGCTATAAAATCTCTCCGTTTAGAGAAAATTTATCGAACGCAGGAGCGGATTATTATGCTGCGCATAAGTGGGATAAGGCCATTGAATGTTACCTAGAAGCAATTAAGAAATATAGCGATGAAGTTGACCCTGATGATATTCAAAATTATTATTGGTTCATTATTTCATCAGCAATTAAAAAAAACAGTCCAGAAGAGGCTAAGCATCATTATTTGGCGTCTAAAAAACGTTATCATGATTATGGTGCAGGAGCCATAAAGGCAACAAAATATTTCGCCATTAGCACGCAAGATTATTTCTGCTATCGTTTTGAAGTAAGTAAGGCATATAAGGATGTTGTTTCCGATGCTGATTGGTTATGGGAACAAAAAATCATGAGAAAGAAATTTCCTTTAGAATATGGAATAGCCATGTATGCGATAGGAAATTGTTACAGTGCATTAGGAAACAAAAAAGAAGCTGTTAAGGCACTTCGCTTAGCCGTAGAGTTACTTCAAGAGGCAGAGTTTGGGTTTTATTACGACAAATCACTAGACGCTGCGCAAGCAATCACAAAATTAGGAGAAGATAGCGGTCACAACTACGAACACCGGAGTCCTAACTTTATAAAGAAAATATGGTATGCTATCATAAAGCCTTTTCAAATCATTGCCCTCTTGATCATGTTTGTTTTTTACTTTCTGACAGGCATACGGACAGAAAAAAGCAAAGGATCGAAAAGGAAGTGATCACATTAGTTTTTGCGTCTAGCTACCTAACGCTCCAAAAGACATTGGATTATATGCCCTAAAAAGGATTATTATTATTTTACTATCTTAGTATTGAACTATACGCCCAAGTCTGTTCTTCTTTTTAAACCTACTACTCGATGTAGATTTATTTTTAGGATTTTTTTGGGGTTGGTGGAAATGCATGCTGTGCGTTTAGCTAGGTCTTTTGGGTTGGATAAACAGTAGTTTTACATAAGCTATGAAAAGCCAATACAAAAAAACCAAAAGAACTGTTTTTTGCCAACGCTGATAGAAAAGGTTAAATTTGATGAAAATAACAAAAAAAATAAATGGCAAAAAAGCTAATAAAAGAAAAGTCAATTGAAGAAACTCTGTGGCAATCTTGCGACAAGTTGAGAGGTTCGGTGGAACCTGCCGAATACAAACACGTAGTACTTGGACTGATTTTCCTGAAATTTGCCAGCGACAAATTTGAACAACGCAGAAAAGAACTGATTGCCGAAGGCAAAGAAAAATACGTGGAAATGAAGGATTTCTACGCAATGAAAAATGTGTTCTACTTGGAAGAAATTTCTCGGTGGAGCTACATCATCAAAAATGCCAAGCAAAACGATATTTCCCTAAAAATTGACACAGCTCTCAACACCATTGAGAAAAACAACCCTGCGCTGAAAGGAGCCTTGCCCGACAATTATTTTTCTCGTTTGGCATTGGACAAAACCAAACTTGCTTCCCTACTCGACACCATCAACGACATTGATACGCTCAAAGACAACGGACAGGATGTTATCGGTCGTGTGTATGAATATTTCTTGGGCAAGTTTGCCCTGAAAGAAAGCAGCGGAAAAGGTAAAGGCGAATTCTATACGCCCAAAACCATTGTGAACTTAATGGCAGAATTGATAGAGCCCTACAAAGGCATCATTTATGATCCCTGCTGTGGAACAGGCGGAATGTTTGTACAGTCCATCAAATTCATAGAAATCCACCAAGGAAGTAAAAAAGAAGTTTCTATCTACGGACAGGAAAACACACCTACTACCTACAAATTGGCGAAAATGAACTTGGCGATTCGTGGTATTGCTGCCAACCTTGGCGACAAACACGCAGATACTTTTTCCAACGACCAGCACAAAGACCTGAAAGCCGATTACATTATGGCAAATCCGCCATTTAACTTGAAGGATTGGCGGGGCGAAAACGAACTTTTAGACGACCCACGTTGGATGGGCTATGATGTGCCACCCAAAAGCAATGCCAACTACGGTTGGATTTTGAATATGGTAAGCAAACTTTCTGAAAATGGCGTGGCAGGTTTTATTCTTGCCAATGGTGCACTTTCGGGCGGTGGTGAAGAATACAAAATCCGTAGAAAGCTGATTGAAAACGATTTGGTGGAAGCCATTATCATCATTCCACGTAATACTTTTTACACCACCGACATAAGCGTAACGCTTTGGGTTTTGAATAAAAACAAAAAACAAAGAACCGCCCACATAAACGGAAAGGATAAAAACTACCGAAACCGTGAAAAAGAAATCTTATTTATGGATTTAAGACGTTGGGGAAGTGAATACGAAAAAAAATATGTGCAACTGACTGAACATGACATTGAGAAAGTGGCACTCAATTTTCATAACTGGCAACAAACCGATTTTGAAACCACTTATAAGGATGTTCCTGAATTTTGTAAATCAGCCAGTTTTGAAGCGTTGGAAGCCAACGACTTTTCGCTAGTACCAAGTAAATACATAGCGTTTGTGGACAAAGACAGTGGCATTGACTTTGACACTGAAATGAAACGCATTCAGCAAGATTTTAAAACTTTGCTGCAAGAGGAAAAAGACTCACAAGACCAATTGAAAAACGCTTTTAAAACCTTGGGCTACGAGCTATGAGCAAGAAGAAAAACATAATCCAAGTTAAAGGTGCTACTATTACCGTATTTCATTTCAAGGAAAATGATTTCATTTCACTGACCGATATTGCAAAGACCAAAGAGAATGATTCACGAGCTGCTGACATTATCAAAAATTGGATTAGAAACAGAAGTACCATTGAATTTATTGGCACTTGGGAACAATTGTATAATCCTGATTTTAAAGTGGTCGAATTCGACCACTTTAAAATGAATGCCGGCTTACCCAGTTTTGTTTTAAGTCCCGGAAGTTGGGTAATAAAAACAAATTCCATTGGTATTGTTGTTAAAAAGGGGAAATATGGCGGAACTTATGCTCATAAAGATATTGCCCTTGAGTTTTGCTCTGCAATAAATCCGACAATTAAGTTATTTCTCATTAAAGAATTTCAACGTCTAAAAGGGGAAGAACAAAAACAATTGGGTTGGTCTGCCAAAAGAGAATTGGCAAAAATCAACTACCGAATTCATACAGATGCCGTAAAAGAAAATCTAATCCCGAAACATCTGAGCAAAAAGCAAATCTCATTTGTCTATGCCAATGAAGCTGACATCCTCAATATGGCCTTGTTTGGCAAAACAGCGAAACAATGGCGTGATGAAAATCCTGGTATAAAAGGAAATATGAGAGATTATGCCAATGCTTCACAACTGATTTGCTTAGCCAATTTAGAAAACCTGAATGCGGTGTTTATCAACGATGGCTTACCACAAAGTGAACGCCTAACAAAGCTCAATCAAATTGCCATTAGCCAAATGAGCATCTTACTGCAACACCACACCCCATTGTTAAATCCCAAAAAAAATGAAGATGAGCTTTAAACGTTTGGGCGATTACATACAAAAGGTAAACAACCGAAATAAAGATTTAGCGGTTACTAATCTATTGGGTGTAAATATTTTCAAAAACTTTATGCCTTCTGTAGCAAATCAATCGGGTTTAGACTTATCAAAATACAAAGTCATTCAAAAAGGTCAGTTCGCCACTAACTTAATGCACGTTAACAGAGATGAAGTTTTACCTGTTGCATTATACACAGAAGACGAACCTGCCCTTGTCTCACCTGCATACATCACTTTTGAGGTAATTGATGAAAATGAATTGATTCCAGAATTTTTGATGATGGAGTTCCAACGCCCTGAATTTGACAGAAAAGCTTGGACGTATTGTGATTCAAGTGTGAGAGGTGGTTTAGAATGGAGTAGGCTTTGCGATATGGAAATCCCTATTCCCAACATAGCCGAACAACACAAATATGTAGCCCTATACAAAGGCTTGCTCACCAACCAAAAAACCTACCAAAATAGCTTGGATGATTTGCAGCTTATTTGTGATACCTACATTGAAGATTTGATAAAGAAAGAACCGCTCAAAAAATTGGGAGAATTTATTCAGCAATCGGATGAGCGGAATACGGATTTGGAAACTGATAATCTCTTAGGAATTAGCGTTAATAAGATTTTCATCCCAACCAAGTCAAATAAAAGCAGACTTGATTTATCTAAATATAAAATTGTAAGACCAAGGCAATTTGGTTATGTGTCGGTTACATCAAGAAATGGTGAGAAAATTTCAATTGCCATATTGGACGGAGAAGCAGGACTAGTTTCAAGTACTTATACTATTTTTGAAGCCAAAGACTTTGACGAGCTACTTCCCGAATATTTGTATCTGTATTTTCAGAGAGCGGAATTTGATCGCTATGCACGTTTCAACTCTTGGGGTAGTGCCAGAGAAACATTTAATTGGGATGATATGTGTGATGTAAAATTACCCATCCCAAGCATAGAAAAACAAGAAGCCATCGTTACCATTTACCACACCTTAGAAATCCGCAAACGCATCAATGAGCAGTTAAAAGCAAGCATAAAGCCGCTTTGCCCTGTGCTGATGAAAGGGGTTGTGGAGGGTATGGAAATGCAAACAGTAGAGAATTAGGAAAATGAGAACAGTATTAGACCTAAATAACGAAGAAGCCAAGGCGTTTTTCTTGAGAAAGGAAAGCTACTGTTCTTTTGAATTGCCTGAGTACATTTGCTTTGAAACCCTACTGAAAAACTTAACAGAAGAATTAACGGGCAAAATATTAAAGGAGAGCACTACAGGTGTAAAGCCAAAAGATGTTGAAGATGTAAATTACACTTTGCTAAATAACAAAGATGGCAAATTTGCTTGGCGACCTTTCCAATTAATCCATCCAGCCATTTATATTTTCTTGGTCCAGGAAATCACTAAAGAAGATAATTGGAATAGGATTAAGACCCGATTTGGTGAGTTTTACGCCAATGATAAAATAGAATGTCATAGTATTCCAGTTGCAGTAGAAAACGATAATCCTGATAAACAAAATCAGATTTATGAATGGTGGCAAAAAGTAGAGCAACGCTCTTTGGCACTTGCATTAGAATACAATCATTTGCTGCACTTAGATATTACTGATTGCTACGGATCGATATACACACATAGTATTGATTGGGCTTTACATACAGTTGAAGTTGCAAAAAAAAGAAAACAACTTAAACCAGAAGAAAGACCAAAAGAAAAGGAAATCGGTCAAAAGTTAGATGAATATATTCAAGCAATGTCCTACGGACAAACCAACGGCATTCCACAAGGTTCAATATTAATGGACTTTATAGCGGAAATGGTTCTTGGGCTTGGCGACATTTTATTAACCGAAGAACTCAACAATATTACAGACTATAAAATAATCAGGTATCGAGATGATTACCGTATTTTTACAAATAACCCACAGCTCTCTTCTGAAATTGCCAAAGTGCTTTCAGATGTACTTTCAAGATTGAATTTTAAAATCAATTCAGCCAAAACACACTCAACAGATGATGTTGTTTTAGGCTCTTTAAAACAAGATAAAGTACATTGGATTTACAATAAGCGAAAAACTGATAATATCCAGCAATGGCTAATACAGTTATATGTTTTAGGTAAAGAATTTCCCAATTCAGGTTCACTTTACAAAGAGACCAAGCATTTTTTGGATTGGCTTAAAATAAAAGAAAAATCCGAAGACGGATTGAGTGTTCATAATCCTGATGTTTTGATAAGTTTATTAGTGAACCTTGCTTACAATAATCCAAAATTGTTTGAATTGATTACCGCTTCACTAAGCTTTCTAATTCCTAAAATTGAAAGTATTGAAGAAAGAAAAAGTTTACTAATTAAAATCAAGGATAAATTCAGCCAACTACCAAATACAGCATACTTAAACATTTGGCTACAGCGAATTACATTGAAAGTTGATCCATCAATAACTTATTCAGGAAAGTTGTGTGAAAAGGTTCTTAACAACACCGTTCAAATATGGAATTCCAATTGGTTGAATTCCAAAATCAAAAAATTATTAGAAGAAACTGAAATAATAAAATTAAATGTGATTGAGGAAATGGATATAACCTTTTCAGATAAAGAACTTGACCAAATGGGAGAAAGTGACAAATTATTTTCTTGATTCAAACAAAACAATTATAAGTTAATATGACCAGCAACATCCTCATATATCAAAACCCAGACGGCAATATCAAAATAGATGTTCGCTTGCAGGAGGAAACCGTTTGGTTGACGCAAGATCAAATGGCTACACTTTTTGACAAAGCTAGAAACACGATTACCGAGCATATCCAAAATGTTTACGAAGAAGGTGAATTAGAGCAAAATCGAACTAGTCGGAAATTCCGACAGGTTCGAACAGAAGGAAAGAGAGAGGTAGAAAGAGAAATAGACCACTACAATTTAGATGTTATTATTTCGGTTGGTTATCGGGTAAAGTCGGTACAGGGTACACAATTCCGTATTTGGGCAACGCAGCGTTTAAAAGAATACATCATTAAAGGCTTTACGCTCAATGATGACCGCTTTAAGTCGGGCAGCTCAATGAATTATTTCAACGAACTGCAAGAGCGTATTCGAGAAATACGCCTTTCGGAGAAATTCTTCTACCAAAAAATCAAAGACATCTACGCTACCAGTATCGACTATGACCCGCAAGACGAAAAAACCATTGAGTTTTTCAAAATCGTGCAAAACAAATTGCTTTGGGCAATCAGCGAGCAAACCGCAGCTGAATTGGTGTACAGGCGTGTGGATGCCAGTTTGCCATTAATGGGAATGCTTTCTTACGACAAAAAACAAGTGGCTTCCATAAAAAAAGCCGAGGTGAGTGTTGCCAAAAATTATTTGAATGAAGATGAAATAAAGCTTTTGGGTTTGTTGGTGGAGCAATATTTGGCATTTGCTGAGACAATGGCACAGCAACAAACACCTATGTATATGAAAGATTGGATTGAGCGATTAGATTCTATTTTGCAATTGAACGGCAGGGAGTTGTTGACCCACGCAGGAAAAATCTCGCATAAAATGGCATTGGAAAAATCAGGTGAAGAATATGAAAAATTCAAGCAACAACAAAAAGTCATTGAAAAAGAAGCCAGTTTAAAAGAGTTAGAGGAAGACATTAAAAAATTGAAGAAACCGAAGAAGTGAAATTCACAGAAGCTAAATTAGAGCAGGCATTTATTGAGCTTTTAGAAAATGAAGGCTATCCGCATTTTGTGGACAGTAGTTTGGTACGTTCCAATGAAGATGAAGTGTTGATTGAAGAGGACCTGAAAACCTATTTACTCACTCGCTATCAAAATTCTAACCTCACCGAAATAGAAGCTAAATCCATTATTCTGCAACTCAAAACACTTTCTTCGGCAGACCTTTACGAAAGCAACAAAAAAATAATGCAGTGGTTGGCAGACGGTTTTATTCTAAAACGAGAAGACCGAAGCAAAAAAGACATTCATATTTCACTTATTGATTATGCAGGTTTAGACCGTCAGCGGCAAAGTGAAAATTTAGACATCATTGCTGCTGAACCTGAAGCGCCCTATTCAACGGATATCAATATTTACAAGTTTGTCAATCAACTGGAAATTGTTGGTACTGAAAGGCGCATTCCAGACGGTATTTTGTACATCAATGGTTTGCCTGTGGTAGTTTTTGAATTTAAAACAGCCATTCAGGAGAACACTACTATTTATGATGCTTACAAGCAAATCACGGTACGTTACAAAAGAGATATTCCAGAATTGTTTAAATATAACGCCTTGTGCGTCATTAGTGATGGCGTGAATAACAAAGCGGGTTCATTCTTTGCCCCTTATGAGTTTTACTACGCTTGGCGTAGAATTGCAGGTTTGGCAAAAGATGTGGACGGCATAGACAGTATATTTACCTTGGTTCAAGGAATGCTGCATAAAAACCGCTTACGGGATATTGTTCAGAACTTCATTTACATTCCCGATTCATCCAAAAAAGATGAGAAAATCGTTTGTCGCTATCCGCAGTATTACGCAGCTCGCAGTTTATACGAGAACATCAAAAAAGCGGAAAAACCAGACGGAGACGGCAAAGGCGGAACGTACTTTGGTGCAACTGGAAGTGGAAAGAGTTTTACAATGCTTTATCTCACCCGTTTGTTGATGAAAAGCAAACATTTTGCAAACCCAACGATTGTACTCATTACGGACAGAACCGACTTAGATGACCAGCTTGCAGGACAATTTACCAACGCCAAGCAATTTATTGGCGACAATGCAGTGGAAAGTGTAGAAAGCAGAGCCGATTTAAGAGTCAAAATGCAAGGCAGAAACAGTGGCGGTGTATTCTTAACCACCATTCACAAGTTTACCGAAGATACCGAACTGCTCACCGAAAGAACCAACGTGATTTGTATTTCCGATGAAGCCCACAGAAGCCAAACCAATCTTGATCAAAAAGTGAAAGTCACTTCCGAAGGTGTGAAAAAGACTTTTGGTTTTGCGAAATACCTGCATGATTCTTTACCCAATGCAACTTTTGTAGGCTTTACAGGAACGCCAATTGATGCGACTTTGGATGTGTTCGGAAAAGTCGTTGATGCTTACACAATGACAGAATCGGTACGAGATGAAATCACGGTTCGCATTGTGTATGAAGGCAGAGCCGCCAAAGTCGCCTTGCATAATAGCGAGTTAGAGAAAATAGAAAAATACTACGAAGAAGCAGCCGAAGCAGGAGCCAATGAATACCAAATAGAAGAAAGTAAAAAGGCAACTGCAACAATGGACGCCATACTTGGCGACCCAGATCGTTTGTTGAAGTTGGCAGAAGACTTTGTAACCCATTACGAAAACAGAGTAAACGAGGGAGCAACTGTAAAAGGTAAAGCAATGTTTGTGTGCAGTAGTCGTGAAATTGGCTACCAGTTCTACAAAAATGTAATCGCCTTAAAACCTGAATGGGCGGAAATGCGGATAGCCGAAGCAGGAGCTGTTTTAACAGACAAGGACAAAAGGGAAATCAAACCAATGGAGCGTATCAAAATGATAATGACCAGAGGCAAAGACGACTCAAAAGAAATGTACGACCTACTCGGCACCAAAGAATATCGCAAAGAATTGGACAGGCAGTTTAAAAATGAGAAATCCAATTTCAAAATCGCCATTGTGGTGGATATGTGGCTCACAGGTTTTGATGTGCCGTTCTTGGATTCCATTTACATAGACAAGCCTGTTCAGCAGCACAATTTAATTCAGACTATTTCCAGAGTTAACCGAAAATTCAAAGGCAAAAACAAAGGTTTGGTGATTGATTATATTGGTATCAAGAAGGCTATGAATATGGCGCTTGCCAAATACAATAAAGGCGAAAGAGAAAACTTTGAAGACATTCAAGAATCGCTCTTAGTGGTAAGAAACCATTTAGACCTTTTAGCGAAAGTATTTTACAAATTCAACAGTACAAAGTATTTCAGTGGTTCAGCTTTGGAACAGTTGAACACTTTGAATATGGCGGCGGAATATATTCAGTTGACCAAAGAATTGGAAAGCCGTTTTATGGGCTTGGTAAAACGATTAAAAGCGGCTTATGATATTTGTGCAGGAAGTGAGCAATTAACGCAAAAAGAAAGAGATTACACGCATTTCTATTTAGCTGTTCGGTCAATCGTTTTTAAACTCACAAAAGGCAATGCCCCTGACACGGCTCAAATGAATGCTAAAGTTCGTGAGATGATAAAAGATGCTCTCCAGAGTGATGGTGTTGAGGAAATCTTCAAAATTGGAGACCAACAGGAAACAGAACAAGACATTTTTGATGAAGACTATCTTGCCAAAATTAATAAAATCAAATTACCAAATACGAAAATCAAACTCCTTCAACAACTCTTAGCTAAAGCCATTGGCGAAATAAAGAAGGTCAATAAGGTTAAAGGCATTGACTTTAGCAAAAAAATGCAATCCTTGGTTGAGAAGTACAATGAACGAAAAGAAGATGACGTTTTGCAAAGCGAAGTGTACGAAGAAATGGCGGAACATTTGACTAACCTAATTTGGGAAGTACAAAAAGAATTTTCAGCAGGAGACGAACTCGGAATTGACTTTGAGGAAAAAGCCTTTTACGACATTTTGAAAGACCTGTGTATCAAGTATGACTTCAAATATCCAGAAGACAAACTCATTGTATTGGCTCAAGCAGTTAAAGAGTTGGTGGATTCACAAGCCAAATATCCTGATTGGAGCAAGCGAGAAGATATAAAATCCGCTTTAAAAGTCGGACTGATTATTCTCTTGGACGAACACGGTTATCCGCCTGTAGAAAGAGACGAAGTGTATAAAGACATCTTTGAACAAGCGGAGAATTTTAAGAAAAATAAACTGTTGTAATAATTACAAAACTCAGTTCAGACACAGTTGCAGCCCCCCACGAGCAAGCCTGTCCGCTGGCACTCAAGGCTTAGATTTACACATACCTAAACACCCAAACCCTTTCTTAACCATTTCCATTTCAGTATTAGGGCAGTTTCCCCCCCTCCCATTTCTTTTGTATTTTAGACCCGAGATGCAAACACAGCTTACCCAAACCGTTATACTCAATACTAATTGCAAATGTTTGATGAAAGAACAAAGGAAAATTTAAAATACTATGTGTACTTGTTAATTGATCCAGAGAACAATGAACCATTTTACGTTGGCAAAGGGAAAGACAACCGGATATTCGCACATATTAATCAAGAAATTGATGATGACGATGACAGTCTTAAATACGCTGAAATTAGACGTATTGGACCTGAAAAAGTAAAGCATATTATTGTACGACATGGCTTAAGCGAAAAAGAATCCTTTGCTATTGAGGCAAGTTTGATTGATACATTTAGATATATACCTTCATTTAACCGCTTTGTTCGAGGCAATATACAAGGTGGTTTCAATTCAATTGAAAAAGGATTGATGACTTCTAATGAAATAATTCGAATGTATAATGCCCAATCTTTAGATAACATTGAAGATGATTGTTTGATTATTAATATCAATAAGTCCTACAAAAGAGGTTCTGGCGTTGATGCCATTTATAATGCGACTAAAGAAACTTGGCGCATTGAAGAACGCCGAAGGGAAAAAGTGAAATATGTTTTGAGCGAATACAAGGGTTTAATAGTTGAAGTTTTTAAAGTTGATCGTTGGTATCCAAAAGAAAGGGGCTATAATCCTGGAGCCAAAAAATATGGCCAAACTTATACAGGTTATGGTTTTGAAGGCAAAGTAGCAGATAATAAGACAAGAAATAAATATATTAATAAGACAATCTCTCAATTTAAGAAAAGAGGATTTGGCGGTGTATTAATTTTTCCTGACACATTGGAAAAACTAAAAAATGAATGAGCGCAGTTAACCAAAAACCCAAACCTCCCCAAACCCATTTCTTTTGTACTTTAGACCCTAGATGCAAACACAGCTTACCCAAACCCTAGCATGTGGTAAGGTTAAGATTAAATACTCAAAACAACATGTTTAATCTTACACAGACTAATTCGTAACCATTACCCATAGCTGAATTAGGTTTAAAAAAATTGCTACATTTGTTTATGTGACTGTTATGTGATTAAGCTTCGTGTAAGAACATGAAAACACGCTGTTTTACAGTGATTTATTAAACAGAACTAATGTGACAAACGACAATTTAAAAATACTTTTAAGTGAACTTCGAGCATTTCCTAATGAAACTGAATGGCTAGAGTTTAAGGTAAATAACACCCGTGAGCTTGGAGAATATATCTCCGCATTATCTAATTCGGCATGCATTCACGATAAAGAATATGGTTATATTGTTTATGGGATTGATAACAATACACATAGAATTGTAGGAACTACATTTTCTCCACATCAAAAAGGAAAAGGAAACGAAGATTTAATTCCTTGGATCACTCGTAAACTCGACCCACGAATTCACTTTGATCATTTTGAATTTAAAGCCGAAGGAGATTTAATTGTCATATTCAGGATTAGAGCAGCAAATAGCACCCCAATAAAATTTTCGGGAGAAGCATATATAAGAGTTGGATCTTATAAAAAGAAATTATCTGAACATCCAGAAAAAGAGCGCTTGATATGGCGAAAAGAACCATCTAGTGCTTTTGAAAAAGAAATAGCAAGCTGTAATGTAACCTCTGATGAAGTATTAAAACTTATTGATTATCCATCTTATTTTGATTTAATGAGCATTCCGCTTCCTGATAATCGAAATTTAATTTTCGAAAAATTAATACAAGAAAAACTCATTATAAAGCAAGGTCAAAATTTTGATATAACCAATTTAGGAGCAATTCTGTTTGCGAGAGAATTAGATGCTTTTGAAACATTGAGCAGAAAAGCAATTAGAGTAATAACCTATAAAGGGAAAAATAAGTTAAAAACTAAAAAAGAACAGGAAGGAAAAAAAGGGTATGCTTCTGAATTCAAAGGATTAGTTGGATACATTAACGACCAACTACCCATGAATGAAGAGGTTGGAAAAGCTTTCAGAAAAGAGGTGAAAATGTTTCCTGAACTTGCAATTCGAGAGCTTGTAGCTAATGCTATTATTCACCAAGATTTTTCTGAAAAAGGAACAGGTCCTATGATCGAAATATTTGATGATCGCGTTGATATTTCTAATCCTGGAAAACCTCTTATTAGCACCATGAGATTTGTAGATCACAACCCTAAATCAAGAAATGAGAAACTTGCTCATTTTATGAGAAGACTGAATATTTGTGAAGAAAGAGGAAGTGGTATTGACAAAGTTATTTTTGAATGTGAATACTACCAACTACCTGCTCCTAAAATTATTGAAGGAGACGACTACACTAGAGTTACTTTATTCGCTCATAAAACGCTAAGACAAATGGACAAAGAGGATAAAATTAGAGCCTGTTACTTACATGCAAGTTTAAAATATGTTTCTTGTGAGTATATGACAAATCAATCTTTAAGACAGCGGTTTGGCATAGAGGAAAGAAATTACTCCATGGCATCTCGGATTATTGCTGAAGGAATCAAATCTGGATTAATCAAAGATTATGACCCTGAAAGCAATTCTAAGAAGCACGCTAAATACATTCCGTTTTGGGCATAATCTTATTGGCTAAACTCTTACTAGTTTGGCGTACCCTCCCCAAACCCATTTCTTTTGTATTTTAGACCCTAGATGCAAACACAGCTTACCCAAACCCTAGAATGTGGTACCGATGAAGCCGGGCGTGGCTGTTTGGCTGGGCCTGTAACCGCAGCTGCTGTGATCCTGCCGCCAAATTATACGCATCCGCTGCTTACAGATTCCAAAAAGCTCACCGCAAAACAACGGTATGCCCTGAGAGAAGAAATCAAAAACGTGGCACTGGCCTATGGCATTGCGCACGTATCGCCCCAAAGAATTGACGAAATCAACATACTAAACGCCTCCATAGAAGCCATGCAGCTTGCCATAGCCGCCATGGCGCGCGTACCCGAAACCATCCTCGTTGACGGCAATACATTCAAGCCCTACCAAGACATTCCGCACCACTGCATCATTGGCGGCGATGGCAAATACCGCAACATAGCGGCTGCGTCCATACTGGCGAAAACCACCAGAGACGACCTCATGCTCGAATACCACCATAAACATCCGCACTACGGATGGGATACCAACAAAGGTTACCCAACCACCAAACACCGCAATGGCATCCGAACACATGGGGCTGTTGACATACACCGTAAAACTTTTGCGTTATTGCCAAAACAACTCTCTTTAGATTTATAAATTTGCACTATGAATCGATTGTTGCTCCTTACTGCCTGCATTCTTTTGATTGGCTGTCAATCCAAACAAAACACAACTGACTCCCTACTGGGGTATTTACCAAACAATGCGGTGGTGGTGCTGAAAAGCAGTTCTTTTAAATCGTTGCACGATTACAGCAACCAACAAGATGCCGCCATGGCAGCAGCAACGCTATTGCCGGAGTTCTTCGAAGAATTAAACCAAATAGCGCCCAACACCGCCGGGCAATTGAGCTTTCACCCCGAAGGGAAAGGCCAGCTAATTCCGCTGTTGATAAGCCACCAAAAACCCGTTTACAGCGACTCGGTTGCTGTGGATACGCTCCGATACAACAAAACACAGTTGCTCAAAAGAAATGCCAATCCGCCAACTTACTACGCCACTTGGGACAGCCTCCACTTTAGCTCGCCCAGCAAGTTGCTGTTGGAAAGCAGCATACGGCTTCGGTCAACACCCAACAGCATTGATGGGGAACTCGAGCAACTTTATGACAACACCACAGAAGACCATACCTTTTTTGTGTCTCAAGACATTGCACCATATTTCAATACGCTTTTTAACGACATCAGCCCTGTGCCTTGGTCGCAGTGGAGCAAGTGGACCGCAATCGTGCCAACGGTGAACAGCAACGGCGTTTATATGCAAGCCTATGGCGTGATGGATGCCAACGGTGCCTCTCGCCTGTCTTTCCTCAAAAACCAAGACAGTGCCTTACACGATTTGGCGGCGCATATTCCGAGTAACACCAACACCATTCAAGCGTTTAGCTTTGATCTAGATACCTATAAAAAAGCCTCACTGCGTTTTAAGGCGGTGCACAACCTACCCGAAACCCCTATGGATTCGCTGCTGATGGATGCCACGCAACTTGCCCAACTGCAACTGGGAAATGAAACCGTGGTATTGGTAAAAACAAACAAAACACCCGACGACATCAAACAAGCCTTGGCAAAGAAATCCAAGGCGCAGTTCACAACAGAACAACAAACGCTCTATGCCTTTTCCGATGAGAACACCGTCGCGAATCTGCTACCGCCCATACTAAAGCAAAACAACTATGCTTTTGCTACGCTGTTGAACGAACACCTCTATTTGGGAACTTCCAAGACCGCACTAGAATCGGTGATTTACGCACTTAACAAAGACGATGTTTTGGCGCAAAACGAACGCTTTCAAACCTACGTCAAAACACTGCCTAGCCGCAGTAGTTTCTGGGGATGGTCTGCACCAGCCTATTTTGAAACGCAAGTAAAAAAAATAGTGCCGACACTGAGCAAGGTGGCGCTAGGCGCATTCAGGCAAGCAGACTATGTGGGAACGGTTGAAGGCGAGGTATTTTATGTGACATTAAGCCTACAGAAACCCAATGATGAGGGCAAAAAAACACAAGCCGTTGAACTGGCAGGTACCGCAACTTTTGACACGCCTGTGATTTGGGGGCCCTATGCCGTGCATAACCACAAAACGCAAGCCTTGGAATGGGTGGTGCAAGACGAGGAAAACCAACTCTATTTGTTGGATACTACCGGCGGAATTGTTTGGAAAAAACAACTCGATGGCCCCATTTTAGGCCCCGTAACCCAAGTGGATGTATACCGCAACAAACGACTGCAACTGGCCTTTACAACAGCTAAAAGCTTTCAAGTTTTAGACCGCAACGGCAATGCGGTTTCGGGTTACAGCATAAAGGGGATGCGCTCTTCCAGCACGCTCGCGGTGTTTGACTACGACAAGCAACGCAACTACCGCTTGGTATTGAGTAGCGGCAACACACTCAGCATGTATGACAGAAGCATGAAAAAAGTTAGCGGTTGGCGCAAAACCAAACTCAACAGCGCACTGAAATACCCAGCCAAACACATCCGCATTGGCAACCGAGACTATATTGCCCTTGTGCAAAAATCGGGCAAAGGAGAGCTGCTGCACCGCACCGGAAAAACACGTATTAAAATACCAACAGACGTCAAATTAACGCAAGACATCTATCCCTATCAAAGTGGTTTTGTGAGTATTGACGACAAGAACAGGCTTGTTCAAATAAGCACCACAGGAAAACTTACCAAAACAGTACTGCCCTTTGAAACACGCTACACCATAGCAGCAAATCGCAATACGTTGGTCACGCTGACTGAAAACAAAGTAAGCATCAACAATCAGTTGGTGGAATTGGATTTTGGAGTTTATGCGCCTCCGCAAATTCAGGTGGTCAACAACAGAACTTATATCCTTATCTGGGACAATCAGTCCGACAAGATTTATGTATTTGATCGAGATGCCAAACTACTGGACAGCTTTCCTGTAATAGGTCGCAATTGGGCGATGCTGGGTCAAGCGGTTCCGGGATCGGCGGTGTATTTGGCAGCACAAAACAACAGGCAAGAGTTGCGGTTTTATAAAATGCCCTAGGTTATATCGGCCTTAAAAATTCTGGAAAAGTGTCCCTCAAATTTCTTTATCACTTCTTGCATGGCAACAGCTGCACCCAATTCCTTTTCCATAGAAGTAATGGACTTATCGGCTATCCCACAGGGAATGATATAATCGAAAAAAGACAAATCGGTATTGACATTTAGCGCAAATCCGTGCATGGTTACCCAACGGCTGGTGCGAATACCCATGGCGCATATCTTGCGGGGATTGGCGCCGTCAACATCTATCCAAACACCCGTTTCGCCCTTACTCCTACTGGCTTCGATATCATAATCGGCAAGGGTAGCAATGATGCATTCCTCCAAAAAGCGCAGATACTTGTGAATGTCTGTAAAAAAACAATCCAAATCCAAAATTGGATAGCCCACCAACTGTCCGGGGCCGTGAAAGGTTATGTCGCCGCCGCGGTTGGTTTTAAAAAAGCTTGCGCCTTTTTCTTGCAAGGTGGTGTTGTTGATCAATAAGTTGTTTTTATCCCCGCTTTTACCAAGCGTATATACGGGCGGATGCTCAAGAAAAAGCAAGTGGTGTTGGGTTGGCGTTTGGTCGTCTGGGTTTCGGCGGTTGTGGATTTTTTGATCGATGGTTTGCTGAAACAAATCCTGTTGTAAGGCAGTTGCGGCCTCATAAGTCACCAATCCCAATTGGCGGACGTGCACCTTTGGGTTAGGGCTCATAATAGAACGGTCGGTTGAGAATGATGAGTGCGCCAATAACACCAGGCACCCATGCGCAAAGGGTGAGTAAGAAAACGATAACTATAGAACCACAGCCTCTATCCAATACGGCAAGTGGAGGAAACAAGATGGCAAGTAGGACTCTAAATAAACTCATGGTTGTTCAAAGATACAAATTCGTGATATCTAAATAACTCATGTGCATTGGTTATCTTTGCCACAGAAAAATTTGGGATGCAGGAGCTATCAGAACAAGAACTTGTCCGTAGAGAGAAATTAGCAAAACTTCGTGAGTTGGGGATTGACCCTTATCCAGCGGCTGCTTTTGACGTTTCGCACTACGCCACAACAGTAAGTGATAAATTTGAACAAGGGCAACATGTGCGCATGGCCGGAAGGCTTATGTCAAGGCGTGTGCAAGGAAAAGCCAGCTTTGCCGAGCTTCAAGATGCTACAGGCAGGGTACAGCTCTACTTCAACAGAGACATCTTATGTCCGGATGAAGACAAAACCCAGTACAACGACGTTTATAAAAAACTACTTGATATCGGCGATATCATAGGAATTGAAGGGACTATGTTTACTACCCAAGTGGGAGAAAAAACCATTGAGGTGCACCAGCTGTTTGTGTTGAGCAAATCGCTACGTCCTTTGCCACTTCCTAAAGTAGATGCCGAAGGCAATACCTATGACGCATTTACGGATGCCGAGCAACGCTACCGTCAACGCTATGTGGATCTGATTGTAAATCCGCAGGTAAAAGATGCTTTTGTAAAGCGTACCAAAATTACCAATACCATTCGTTCCTTTTTTAACGACCGTGGTTATCTCGAAGTTGAAACACCCATATTACAACCCATTCCCGGAGGTGCCGCTGCACGTCCGTTTGTGACACATCACAATGCGCTCAACATACCACTGTACCTGCGTATTGCCAACGAATTGTACCTAAAGCGATTGATTGTAGGTGGATTTGATGGGGTATATGAATTTGCCAAAGATTTTAGAAATGAAGGGATGGACAAAACCCACAACCCTGAATTTACGGTAATGGAACTCTATGTGGCCTATAAGGATTACCACTGGATGATGGAAACAACCGAAGCGTTGCTTGAAGAAGTGGCCGTTGCAGCAAATGGCGTCGCTGCCGTAACCGTTGGAGAAAATACCATAGACTTTAAAGCGCCCTATCCACGAGTGCCGATTTTAGATGCCATTCAAGAGCACACAGGCATCGACGTTTCTGATATGGATGAAAATGCACTGCGCGAAACAGCAAAGAAATTGGGACTAGAAGTAGACGAAACCATGGGCAAAGGAAAGCTTATTGATGAGCTTTTTGGGGAATGTTGCGAGCATCATTATATCCAACCCACGTTTATTACGGACTATCCAAAAGAAATGAGTCCGCTGACCAAAGCACACCGCAGCAAACCGGGTTTAACAGAGCGCTTTGAGCTTATGGTTAATGGAAAAGAATTGGCCAATGCCTATTCGGAATTAAACGATCCCATTGACCAACGGGAGCGTTTTGAGGATCAAATGTCCCTTTCTGAAAAAGGAGATGACGAAGCCATGTTTATTGACCAAGATTTTCTTCGCTCATTGGAATACGGCATGCCGCCGACATCTGGCATTGGTATTGGTATAGACCGCCTCACCATGCTGTTGACCAACAACAGTTCTATCCAAGAGGTGCTGTTTTTCCCACAGATGCGTCCAGAGAAAAAAGGACCAACACTCACGGAAGAAGAACAAGGTATTGTTGATTTGCTTAAAAAAGAAAGCCCCGTTGCACTTGCATCACTCAAGGAACAATCAGGGCTTAGTAATAAAAAATGGGATAAGACTATCAAAGGGCTGACTGGCAAATCAATTGCTGAAGTCAAAAAAACCGATGATGCCTTGTTGGTTATACTGCTTTAGAAAAACTTAAATTCCGTTCTTCTGTTTTTTGCATGTTGGTTTTCTGAACACGAAACTCCGTCTTTGCAATCGTTTAAGAGTTTTGACTCGCCATAACCTACAGCGATTAATCGGGAGGTTTTAATTCCTTTTTTGTTTAGGTACTCCACCACAGCCTTTGACCTTCTTTGCGATAGGCTTTTGTTAAATGCCTCACCACCGCGAGAATCGGTATGTGAACCCACTTCAACCACCGCGTTAGGATGCTGTTTTAGACGAGATAAAATATGTTTGTCTATGATGCGTGTGGATTTTGGGGTCAATTTTGCACTACCCAATTCATAGTGAATCGGTAAGATAATTGCATCTTTAGGCAAGGTACAAGGAACCTCACGCCAAGCAGTCATGCCTCCCTTTTTAACCAGCACTCTTTTCTCTACTTCAGTATAAACTGCCGGAATATTCACAGGCTCTGTTGTTTCGTCTTTTACTAAAACACGTCGCTCAACAGTTTGTTTTACTTCAGGGACATCTATCGTTTCTGTTCGGGCGGGAGTAACCATCACCTCACGCTCCACGAGTTTGTATTTTCCTCCTTTTTGTTTGGTTGAGCTGGTGGCATCAGAGACAAGTCTCTTAACAGGAACGTCTCGATAAACAGCTGGTGCTTCTTTGTAATAAAATATGCGACAGTCATCTGGATTTATGGATGGACAATCTGGATTTTCACCAGCCACCCAGGTGCCAGATTCAGACTTAACTTCAATAGATTCGAAAGCGTCTTCAAAGGAGGCATCTACGGGATATTGTTTGTTATAAGGCTCCTCTATCCAAAACGTATCAACTACTGTTTTAAACGTTGGCGGAATGTATTTATACTTTTTAGATGCTGGCTTTATAACAACTTCGTCATTCACTGTTTTGTATTGTGCGGGTATAACTTTTAGTTTATTATGTGCGGGAACTTTTAGCACGCTAGCGGTTTCTATTTTATATTGATCTGGGACTATACATTTGGCATAGCATTTTCCAGGATCGGGGTTATCGGGTAATTTTTCGAGATATTGTTCTTGCGCTGTTAAAGATATAGCACAAAGGAACACAAGGGTTGTATATATTGGTTTCATGATTTTAAGATTTGTGGAATGTAAACTTAACAAAAAAATGAATGAGAAACTTAATAAATCAACTGTTTTTTTTTATTGTAAAACTTACATATTTTCAGCACTTTAGCATGCTAAATAAAATTTCATGAAAAAAATATCATTTCTTCTTATTGGCTTAGCGGTACTGACTACCGTTCCCACACACGCACAGCTTGGCAAACTTTTTAAAAAGAAAAAGCCACCCGTAACGGAAAAGCCAAAACCTAAAAAGGAAGATAAAAACGGTATTAAGCCTTACGATAAGGTCATTACCAAAAAAGCCATTACAGATAAGGGATTGTTTGACGTGCATACGGTTGATGACAAATTCTATTATGAAATTCCAGACTCCTTGTTTGGTGCAGAAATGTTAATGGTTACCCGAATTGCCAAAACAGCCTCAGGTATTGGTTTTGGTGGCGGAAAACAAAATACGCAAGTATTGCGCTGGGAAAAAGACAGCAAGAAAGTCTTACTCCGTGTGGTATCACACGAGGTAGTAGCAGCCGACTCCTTGCCCATTCACGAGGCAGTTGTCAACTCAAACTTTGAACCCATCCTATACAGGTTTGACATTAAATCCATTGGAAAAGACTCTACCTCTACTGTAATTGAGGTTAACACGCTTTTTGAAACAGATGTGAAAGCCCTAGGCTTCCCAGCCTCGAGAAGGAAAAGCTATAAGATTTCGAGTATGGACAAATCCAGGTCGTTTATCAATACGCTTAAAAGTTATCCGCTCAATGTCGAAGCACGACATGTAAAAACCTACAATTCAAGCGAGCCACCCTCCAATTCGAGCACCGCATCGATAAGCTTGGAAATAAGTAATTCCATGATTCTGCTGCCCAAAGAGCAAATGAAAAGACGCTACTTTGACCAACGAGTAGGTTGGTTTTCAAGAGGGCAAACAGACTACGGCCTAGACGTACAAAAAAGCAAAACGGTACGCTACTTAGATCGCTGGCGTTTGGAAGTAAAAGATGAAGATATTGAGAAGTTTAACCGCGGCGAATTGGTAGAGCCTAAAAAACCTATTGTGTATTATATCGATAGAGCCACGCCAAAAAAGTGGGTGCCTTATTTGAAACAAGGGATTGAAGACTGGCAAGTGGCTTTTGAAGCAGCAGGCTTTAAAAATGCCATTATTGCCAAAGACCCACCAACTCCAGAAGAAGACCCGGATTGGAGCCCAGAGGATGTACGCTATTCAGTCGTGCGTTATTTGGCATCTCCGATTCCCAATGCCAACGGTCCGCACGTAAGTGATCCACGGTCGGGAGAAATTTTAGAATCTGACATCAACTGGTACCACAATGTGATGACCCTGTTGCGCAATTGGTTTTTTGTGCAAACGGCTGCCATAAATCCAGAAGCAAGAGGCGTGGAATTTAAGGATGAAATTATGGGGCGTTTGATTCGGTTTGTTTCTGCCCACGAAGTAGGACATACCATTGGACTACCCCACAACATGGGAAGCAGTGTTGCTTTCCCTGTCGATTCACTACGCTCTGCCTCTTTTACTAAAAAATATGGCACGGCACCTTCCATCATGGATTATGCGCGTTTTAATTACGTAGCACAACCTGGAGACGGAGATGTGTCGCTGATGCCGGATATTGGCGTTTATGACAAACATGCCATTCGTTGGGGCTATCGCCCTATTCCATCGGCTGAAACCGCAACGGACGAGAAGGAAACCCTAGACCAATGGATTTTAGCACATCAAGACGATCCCATGTATCGTTTTGGAAGCCAACAATTTGGAAATCCTATTGACCCCAGTTCACAAACAGAGGATCTGGGCGACAACGCCATAAAAGCAAGTGCCTATGGCATTGCCAACCTTAAAAGAATTGTACCTAATCTGATTGAGTGGACGGCAGAGGACGGCAAGGACTATGACGATTTACAAGATTTATACAACCAAGTATTGGGTCAGTTCAATCGCTATATGGGTCATGTGGCGGCTAATATTGGCGGCGTGTATGAGTACTACAAGACCTACGACCAAGAAGGTGCGGTGTATACACATGTTGACAAAAAGCACCAGCGTGCTTGTATGCAATTCTTACAAGAAGAATTATTTGCAACACCAACTTGGATGTTGGACAACGATATTTTCAATAAAATTGAGTTTGCTGGCGTACTTGACCGCATGCGACGTATGCAAACAGGCACCCTCAACCGTTTGTTGAGCTTTGACCGACTGGCGCGTATTTCTGAAAATGAAGCACTCAATGGGAGCGATGCCTATGCACTAGTGGAGATGATGTCGGCACTTCGAAAAGGTATTTGGAGTGAATTGTATAGCAACAAGGCTATTGGTATCTACCGCAGAAACTTGCAACGTGCCTATATCGATCGCTTGGCGTACTTGATGACAGAAAGCCAAGAGCCGCTAGAGGGTTCAGCCAGACGTTATAGCAATCGCACTAGAGTGCTTGTAAGTCAATCGGATATTAGAGCCGTAAGCAGGGCGCAATTGATAAATCTTAAAAACGCCATCAACACAAGTTTAACTAGCACAACCGATCAAAACACACGTTATCACTTGCAAGAAGCTGTGGTGCGTATTGATGCGGTTTTGGATCCAAAATAGGGTACGTTAACAATTAGGTTATTTTAATGACAAAAACCAAAGTGCCGTATTTATCGAAAAGTCACTAACGGCGGTGCTATGGTTTTTGTTTTCAAACGGAATTAAGGTGACGTTGGCCCCTTTGGCTTTCATGGCAGCGTAGGCCGAAGTAGCATTTGAAGGAAAAACATAATCATCTTTTGTTCCATAAAGTAGCCGCAAGGGTGCATTTGGCTTCCAATCAAAACGGTCGTTATCTTTTAATGCATCGTTAAATTGTGATGGTTTTTCCTGCACTATTTCTTCTCTAAACGATGTCGTAAATAGCTGGGAAGGATTCATACTAATATCTGCAGTAAAAATGCTTAGCGGATTATTTACGTCAATTCTAGAAGCATAAGGCGCATTGATGTAATACGACCAGGGTTTATCGATGTTGTAAACGCGATTATAGGTGTCTAAAACCCACAAATAACTTCTGATGAACGGGGAGTCACTGTTTAACGCTAAAATCTCTCGGGCAAAACCTGATTTGTTGTAAGCACCTGCCCCAGCCGAAGTTGCGGTAACGGCTAATTTCCCTTCCTTTTCGATATGTTGGTGCAGTGCCATTGTAGCATAACCCCCTTCTGAATATCCAGCAAGAAACAGCTTGTCATCTACTTTGTGATCGTTTGAAAGCAGAAACGCTCGCGATGCCAAAAGCATGTCATAAGATGCAGATGCCAAGCTAGCACCATGCTCATACAAGTGGTGATACGCTTTGTTGTCGCCATAGCCCAAATAATCTGGAACTGAAACATAAAACCCAAGTCCGCCCAAGACAGCAGTGTAACCATTTTGTGATGTGCCAGCAAATAAAGATGGTATTTGATTTGGGTCAGTGATGGTGCCGTGCTGATAAGAAAGTATGGGTTTGCTATTCATTTGGTCTGGAACAACCAAAGCGCCAGAAGCTAAAACCTTATTGGTTTCACCGGGATAGCTTGTTTTATATGTTAGCTTATAAACCGTTACACTGCTAAAAGTCAAAGGAGGAATTTTATCTGTTGGCAGTCCAATTGTAAGGGCCGCGTATATTGCTGATAGCTCAGCACTGCTTATTTTCTTAACTACACTAAAATCAACTAAGGTTTCATTTTAAGTTTTTGGTAGTATTTCTACCTCGTCATCAGGGCTACATGAATAAAAGAAGATAAGTAAGCCTAAAATAAAAAAAGGGGATTTGTTCACAATAATATGATTTTGAATTAAAAAATATAATTAACTATAAATCACAAATACAGTAACGCAGCCCAATAAAAAAATCAAAAAAATTTAGGATGAAATGTTAGAGGTCAAGTGGTTTAGGAATTTGGGATTCTAAACAAATTTATAAAAAATATAGATACAAGTATTTTTCACATTTCTTGAAGTGTTGTAGCAAACGCCTCCAGCGTATGTTCCAGGTCTTTATGACTTATGGCATCGTTTAGGAAGTAGCTTTCAAAGGCACTGGGCGGCAAATAGACTCCGCGTTTTAGCATGCCGTGGAAATACGCTTTAAAATAATCATTATTGCCCTTAGCCGCCGTTTCGAAGTCCACAACGGGCGTGTCTGTAAAATGCAGCGACATCATGGAGCCCAATCTATTGATTTGATAGGGAAGCCCTTTCTTTTCCAAGAGCGGCACCATCTCACGATGCAAGAATGCGGTTTTGTCGGCCAAACTAGTGTAAGTCTCAGGATGTGCGTGCAACAAGTCTAACATGGTCAGTCCAGCCGTCATGGCCAATGGGTTTCCACTTAAAGTACCCGCCTGATAAACAGGCCCAAGTGGCGCCAAGAAATCCATGATTTCTTTTCGAGCAGCAAAAGCACCAACGGGCAAACCACCGCCTATTACCTTACCATAAGTAACCAAATCGGCGCGAATGCCAAGACATTCCTGTGCACCGCCTTGGGCCAACCTAAATCCTGTCATGACCTCGTCAAAAATAAGAACTGCGCCATGTGTATCGCACAAGCTGCGCAAGCCCTCCAAGAAACCTGCTTGCGGTAAAATGCAACCCATGTTACCAGCAACTGGCTCAACGATTATGGCGGCAATTTGCTCTGGATTGGCGCGAAATATTTCAGCTACGTGTTCCAAATTGTTATATGCTGCGAGAAGGGTGTCTTTTGCCGTACCCGCTGTTACCCCCGGACTGTTTGGACTACCAAAAGTAACGGCACCACTACCGGCCTGAATCAGAAAGGCGTCTGCGTGTCCGTGATAGCAACCCGCAAACTTGATGATTTTATCACGCCCTGTAAATCCCCGAGCTAGTCGAACCGCACTCATGCAGGCTTCTGTTCCTGAGTTCACAAAACGGATTTGATCCATATGCGGCACCATGGAAAGCGCACGTTTGGCAATTTCGGTTTCCAATGCTGTTGGAATGCCATAGGAAGTTCCTTTTTCGGCACGAGCTTGAATAGCAGCAACCACTTTGGGGTGTGCATGCCCTAAAATCATGGGGCCCCAAGAAGCGATAAAATCTACATAGCGGTTTTGGTCCTCGTCATAGAGGTAAGCACCCTTTGCGTGGGTGAGGAAAATAGGCGTTCCACCAACAGCGTTAAAGGCGCGTACTGGGGAGTTTACCCCCCCTGGAATTACTTTTTTTGCCTCATTGAACAAGGCGCTACTACGTTGGTATTGCATCATTTTACTTTGAGTTGTTGGCCAATAGCCAGTTCGTTTGAGCGCAATCCGTTAAGATCCTTAAGCGCTTGTACTGAAGTGTCAAATTCCTTGGCAATGGCATACAAGGTATCCCCTTGTTTTACCACATAATTTTGAGTGGTTGTGGCCTTGTCGATTTGGGCCTTATTCTTTTTGGATTTTTTTGTTTTGATGGGCTCCTTACTGCCGTCAAATTGCCAAAGTTCGTAGCGCTCAATAAGCGATATCAGCTTATAGGCATATTGCGGATCTGTCGCGTAGCCTGCTTTCTTTAGCCCGTGTGCCCAGCTGACATAGTCCGTTTTTTTCATTTTGAATAGCTTGCTGTATCGATCTCTGTAACGCAAAAACTCGGAATGATCCCGATAGGATTGATCTACTTTTTTGTACTTACGAAAGCACTCGCCTTTTGCGTCATCATCGTGAGAAACGCTGGGTCCGCGCCAACCTTTGTGGCATTTGATGCCGAAGTGGTTGTTGGACTTAAGTGCCAACTTCCCAACGCCGGCTTGCGATTCCAATAGCCCTTGTGCTAGGGTGATACTTGCGGGTATTCCGAATTTTTTCATCTCCTTTTGCGCGAGTGGTGCATATTGCATAATATATACCTTCAGGCGCATATGGGCATCCAAATTGGCACGTTTTTTTGCCGTTTGCTTGGGGGATTTGTTTTCTATTTTTTTAGCGTTGCGCTTGACCTCGCTATTATAGATCACTTTTTTTGAGCCACAGGAAGTAAGCAGTAGTGCGGTAAGAAAAAAGACTAGGGTTCTGGCCATTGCGCTTGATACTGATAATTGTAGCCAGCGATTCCCTGCGTTCCGCCGGAGTGAATGAGTAAAATGTTTGTTCCAAACGACCATGTGTTGTCTTTTATCATTTGCACCAACTGAAACAGCATAGGTGCCGTGTAAATGGGATCCAATAGCACGCCTGTTTTTTTAAATAGCTCGTTGGCAAATGCAACAAGTCTTTTATCGGCATTGGCGTAGCCCGCATAGGATGGGTGCCGTATGAGTTCCCAATTATCACGTGCTACAAAGGTACGAATACGGTCTGGGATTGTAGCATCATCTACCATTTGAAAACCCACAACTTTTTGATGCGCAGCAGCCGACGCCGCCAAACCCGCTAAGGTACCCCCTGTCCCTACAGCACAACCGATAACATCAAAACGCATATCGTCATTTGTCAAAATTTCCATACACCCCTTAACCGCAAGTTTGTTGGTGCCACCCTCGGGCACTACAAATAAATTTTTCGCAGCCACAAGCTGACTTACCGTTTCACCAAGCGCTTTTAGTTTGTATTCGGCTCTTGTCACAAAAACCAACTGCATACCATTGACCTTACACTGAGACAATGTGGGGTTCAAGGGTTTGTTTGCAAGTTCTTCTCCCCTAACGATTCCGACAATGGGAATTTGTTCCTGAGCGGCAAGCGCAGCAGCTGCAGCAAGGTGATTGGAGTAAGCGCCGCCAAACGTGAGCATTCCTTTGGCAGAAGAAGCTTTTAAGGCTGTAAAATTATACTTGAGTTTACGCCATTTGTTGCCAGAAGCCAGTGGAAAAACCAGATCTTCCCTTTTGAGATATACCGACATTCCGTTCTCCTCAAATTCGGGAAGTAGCAAGAATTCGTTTATGGCGGTTGGTTTGTGCACATTCAAAAATACGTGATTCTATGTATTTATATTTAAATATACATTCGGCATGTTTTTTGTTTATTTTTAGAAAAATTCAATTATGAAACGGTTTTTATACATCACAGCGGCAATTTTGCTCACTTCTTGTGCGTCCATCCGCGTTAGCACAGATTATGACACTGGCGTTGATTTTAGCTCTTATGATGCTTTTGCTTTTTTCAAACCCGGCATTGACGATGCTAAAATCTCAGACCTAGACAAAAGACGGATCTTAAAAGCCCTTGAAAATACACTTACAGAAAAAGGCTTTGTTGCTTCAAAAACACCCAATGTTTTGGTTAGTTTTCACACCAAGGCAGAGAAAAATGTACAAGTCAGCGAAAGCTATCTCGGTTGGGGCGGTCCTTTCTATGGTCCTTATGGCGGCATGGGTTGGGGTTGGGGATTCAATCGTCCTTACAATGTAAATACCACAACGAGTGGTGTGCTCTATATTGACCTTATTGATGCGGCTTCCAAAAAATTAATTTGGCAAGGAAAAGGTGTTGGCAGATTGAGTGGTGGAACACCACAAGAACGCGAAGCAAAAATCAATGCGTTTGTGACTGATATTTTAGCGGCTTATCCACCATCAAACTAGCTGAGTAGTAAATCCTTTGCTGCTGACAAGGCGGCTGCAATACCGCTTGGGTTCTTTCCTCCTGCTGTTGCAAAAAATGGCTGTCCGCCACCTCCCCCTTGAATATGAGGACTGATTTCTTTGATGATAGCATTGGCTTGCCATGTGCCCTTTTCAGCAAGTGCTTTTGAGACATAACAAGATAATAGCGGTTTATTCCCTTTCTTACTTCCCAGCACGGCAATTAAATTTTGGTGATTTTGACCAAGTTTAAAAAGAGCGTCTTTAAGACCGGCGCCATCCAAATCAACCTCCGCAATAATAATAGACATTTCTCCTTGCGTTAGGCTGCTGTTCTGCAATTCCGTTATGAGCTGCGCTACCAATTGCTTGTTAAGGGTTTCCAACTCCTTTTTAAGCTTGCTGTTTTCATCCTGCAAAGCCGCAACAGCTGCAATGACATCTTGTGGATTTTTAAGCTGGTTTTTTAATTTTTCGAAGGTTTCTGCCTGATCGTAAACCCGTTTTTTGGCTTCATTAGCCGTAACGGCTTCTATACGTCTGATGCCTGATGCAACCGCTGTTTCAGCTGTTATGGTAAAGTGCCAAAGTGCAGCTGTATTTGCCACATGCGTACCACCACATAGCTCAACAGATTCGCCAAAGCGAATACTGCGAACCGTATCGCCATATTTCTCACCAAACAGGGCAAGCGCACCATTGTCTATGGCTTGTTGAAAAGGCGTATTCCGCTGTTCATCTAAATCTATTTGTTCTTGAATTCGGGCATTTACAAAGGCTTCTACAGCATTCAACTCATCTGTGCTTAACTTGGCGAAATGTGAAAAGTCGAAACGCAAATAACCTGAGCGCACCATAGATCCTTTTTGGGTAACATGTGCGCCAAGTACCGAACGTAACCCTTGATGCAACAGGTGTGTAGCCGTATGGTTGGCAGCAGTAGCATTACGCTTTTGCGCATCGACAACGGCAGTAAAAGAACCGTTGAGGTCTGTTGGCAATTGATTGGCAACGTGAATAATAAGGTTGTTTTCTTTTTTGGTGTCGGTGATATAGGTAACATTTCCATTTGGCGCTTCCAAATAGCCCTTGTCGCCTACTTGACCACCCCCTTCAGGATAAAAAGGCGTAAGGTTAAAGACCAACTGAAATAAGCTGCCATTTTTAGTAGTTACCTTTCTGTACCTGACAATTTTAACAGGTGTTGTGAGAATGTCATAGCCCACAAATTCTTGTTCATCGTCTTCTCGAATATCGATCCAATCTTCGGTTTCAACTTGCGCTGCTGCTCTAGAGCGTGCTTTTTGTTGCGCCATTTCGGATGCAAATGCATCCTCGTCTAGCGTCATGTTGTTTTCAGACAAAATAAGCGCTGTCAAATCAACGGGGAAACCAAAAGTGTCGTACAACTCAAAAGCCTTTGCTCCCGAGAGTTGTTTTCCAGCGTTGGATTTCATGAGCTGCTCAAGCATTACCAAGCCTTGCGATAAGGTTTTTAAGAAGGATTGCTCCTCTTCCTTAATGACATTTCGAATAAGATCTTGTTGGTTTTTAAGCTCGGGAAAGGCATCTCCCATTTGATCGGATAAGGTTTTAACCAATGCATAAATAAAAGGTTCTTTTTGCTCCAAGAAAGTGTAGCCATAGCGGATGGCACGTCGTAGAATACGTCGTATGACATAACCTGCACCGTTGTTGGAAGGCAATTGGCCGTCGGCAATGGAAAAAGAAACCGCTCTGAGGTGATCGGCAATAACGCGAATGGCAATATCGACCTCTTCTTTTTTGCCGTAATCGGTAGCTGTACGGGTTTCAATCTCACGGATGAGTGGTGTAAACACATCGGTATCGTAATTGGACTGTACACCTTGAACGACCATGCAAAGGCGTTCAAAGCCCATACCCGTATCCACGTGCTTTTCGGGTAATTTTTCAAGGGAGCCGTTGGCTTTTCTGTTAAACTCAATAAATACCAAATTCCACACTTCAACTACTTGCGGGTGATCCATATTGACAAGCGTGGCACCGTCAACTTTGGCTTTGTCCTCTGCAGACCTTATGTCCACGTGAATTTCAGAACAGGGACCACAAGGCCCTTGATCGCCCATTTCCCAAAAATTATCTGCCTTGGAACCCATCAGAATACGTTCGGGTGCAATATGTGATTCCCAAAAAGAAATGGCTTCGTCGTCTTTTGAAAGCCCTTCCGTATCGTCCCCTTCAAATACGGTTACATACAAATCGTTTTTATCGATTTGCATCTCTTCGGTAAGAAACTCCCAGGCATAGGCGATGGCTTCTTTTTTAAAGTAGTCTCCAAAACTCCAGTTTCCGAGCATCTCAAACATGGTGTGGTGGTAGGTGTCTTTCCCAACTTCTTCAAGGTCGTTGTGCTTGCCTGAAACGCGTAGACACTTCTGGGTATCGGCAACTCTTTTGTCAGCAGCGGCTTTGTTTCCCAGAAAATATTCCTTGAACTGGTTCATACCAGCATTGGTAAACATAAGCGTCGGGTCATTCTTCATAACCATGGGTGCAGAGGCTACAATCTTGTGTTCTTTGTCAGTAAAAAAGTCTAAAAACTTTGCGCGAATGTCTAGTGCTTTCATGAAACCGTTTAATGGTTAGTCCGAATTACGTATCTTTGTAGTGAACGCTGATTCAGCGGAGTAAAAATAGTACATTTTACGGAATGGCAAAGGTTAAGTATTACTACGACCAAGAGAGTCTATCATATCGGAAAATAGAAGTTAGAAATCGTCGAAAAGTACGTAATGTCTTGGCGTTTCTAACGGCTTCTGCCCTTTTCGGTATAGCCTTTGTATTCTTTTTACTTTCCACACCTGCCATCAGTACTCCCACTGAGATTGCGCAAGCACGCGAACTCGAAAACTACAAACTCAACTACGAGCAATTACAACGAAAGATGAACAAGGTCGAAGATGTCCTTGATCACTTGCAGGAACGCGATAATCAAATTTACCGCGTGGTATTTGAAACCAACCCAGTACCCGATGACGTTAGGAAAGCCGGTTTTGGTGGTGCAAACCGATATAAAAACCTGGAGGGCTATGCCAATTCAGACTTGATTATCAGCGCAACAAAACAATTGGACATTTTATCCAAACAAATGGTTGTTCAATCCAAGTCATTTGATGAAGTGCAGCGATTGGCGCTTGACAAAGAAAAGTTATTGGCAGCAATTCCATCTATTCAACCCATTAAAAACGATGATTTAAAACGTATGGCGTCTGGTTATGGATGGCGTACAGACCCCTTTACCAAAGCCCGTCGCAAGCACAAGGGGATGGATTTTACATCTCCAAGAGGAACGCCCATTTACGCGACAAGCAACGGTAAAGTCACCAGAGCAGACAATAAAGCATTTGGTTATGGAAAACACATACGTATAGACCACGGCTATGGTTATGTAACATTATACGCCCACCTGAGTGATTATAACGTAAAGCGCGGTAATCGTGTCAAGCGTGGTGATATCATTGGGTATGTGGGCAATACGGGACGGTCGCAAGCGCCACACCTTCATTATGAGATACTCAAAGACGGCAAGGCAATCAACCCTATTAATTTCTTTTCTGGTGATCTTAATCCAGAAGAATTTGAGGCCATGCTAGAGGCTGCCAACCGCGAGAACCAATCGCTTGACTAATGCGACATCGTTTACCTGAAAAATTGTATTACAGCATAGGCGAGGTGGCCGAAGCCTTTGAGGTAAAACCTTCTTTGATACGCTTTTGGGAAAAAGAATTCCAAATCATCAATCCAAAGAAAAACCAAAGCGGAACCCGCAAGTTTTCAGCAAAGGATATTGAAAAGTTTGAGTTGATATTCAGCTTGGTAAAGGAGCGTGGATTTACACTTGAAGGCGCCAAAAAAGAACTCAACAGAGAAAAAAAAGGGAACTTGAGCGTTTTAAAAAAACTGCAGAAAATTCGTCAGGAGTTACTTCGTATAAAAGCAGAGCTTTAATTACTTCTTTCGAATAAAAATATCGATTGTTACCCCGCTAAAATCATATTCTGCGCGGAGTTTATTTTCCAAAAATCGCTTGTATGGGTCTTTAACGTATTGAGGGAGATTGCAGAAAAAAGCAAACTGCGGATGTGGGGAATGTAATTGGGTCACAAACTTTATTTTGACATACTTACCCTTTAACGCTGGTGGTGGATTTTTTTCAATGATGGGAAGTATATAATCGTTCAGTTTCCGCGTTGGGATGCGTTGTGAACGACGCTTATACACATCAACTGCCGTTTCTATGGCCTTGAAGACACGCTGCTTGGTAAGGGAAGAAACAAATACTATGGGCACATCTACAAAAGGCGAAATCTCTTCGCGTATGTGTTCTTCAACTTTTTTGGTGCTGCTGGTGTCTTTGTCAACCAAATCCCACTTATTTACCAAGATTACGATCCCTTTGTGGTTTCGGGCGGCCAACCAAAAAATGTTTTTAACCTGCGAATCAAAAGATCTGGTCGCATCAAAAACAAGCATGCATACATCCGAAAATTCAATAGATCGCAAGGCACGCATAACAGAGTAAAACTCAATATTCGCTTTTACTTTGGTTTTTCTACGGATACCGGCTGTGTCTACGAGGCAAAACTCAAAACCAAATCGGTTATAAACCGTATCAATACTGTCACGAGTAGTACCCGCTTCGTCTTTAACAATATTCCTAGGCTCACCAATAAGTGCATTCACAAAAGAAGATTTACCGGCATTGGGCCTACCTACCACCGCAAAGCGGGGCAGCCCATCAACCATGGTTGCACTCTTGTCTGGAAGTGCGGAGACCAATGCATCCAATAAATCGCCTGTACCTCCACCGTTCATGGCAGAGATATGAAATAAGCTATCGATACCCAAAGCATAAAACTCGACAGAGATCATGACCCGTTTGGCGTTGTCTACCTTATTCACCACAAGAAAAACGGGCTTATCAGATTTGCGAAGCAACTTGGCCACTTCTTCATCCATGATGTTGATACCTGTTTCTACATCAACCATAAAAATGATGGCATCTGCTTCCGAAATGGCAATTTCAACTTGCTGGTCAATTTCTTTCTCATAGGCATCATCACCCCCTACTACATAACCACCAGTGTCAATGAGTGTAAATTCACAACCATTCCAATCGGCTTTACCGTATTGTCTGTCGCGGGTAACGCCACTTGTGGCATCTACGATAGCTTCACGTCGCTGTACCATGCGATTAAACAGGGTAGATTTACCCACATTAGGTCTTCCAACAATAGCAACTAGGTTTCGCATAATTAATTTTTACAGGTTAAGTGTGTGGTTTTTAATATCCAAAACGTTTTAGGGCATTCGCATTTGAGCGCCAATCTTTGTTTACTTTAACAAAGAGTTCAAGATGCACTTTTTTTTCAAAAAATCGTTCTAAATCACGACGGGCTTGTGTCCCTACCTTTTTTAGGGCTGCGCCCTTATGTCCGATTAAAATTCCTTTTTGAGAATTGCGCTCGACAAATATAACTGCGCTAATCTTTATAATGCTTTCTTCGACCTTAAAAGAATCTGTTGCCACCTCAACCGAATACGGTATTTCTTTATCGTAGTTGGACAATATCTTGTCTCTTATGACTTCATTTACCACAAAACGTTCGGACTTATCGGTAAGCTGATCTTTTGGAAAATAGGGTTGATGTTCGGGCAGCAGGGCTACCATTTGCGTTACCAATTCTTCAATTTGAAATTTTTCAAGCGCCGAAATACTTCTTATTTGTGCATTGGGTAACTGTTCTTTCCAAGCATCAATGGTATCTTCAAGCAGCGTCTGGTTGCCTTTATCTATTTTATTAATGACTAGGAATAGTGGTTTGTCTGTTTTAGCCAAGCGTTGGATAACACTTTCGACTTTCCCTTTTTTCTCGCCTATCTCTACCATATAAATCAATACATCAGCATCATCAAAAACAGATTGCATGGCATCCATCATACTCTCTTGCAACTTGTATGCGGGTTGAATAATCCCGGGTGTATCAGATAGGATAAGCTGGTAGTCCTTTGCATTTAACATGCCGAGAATTCTGTGGCGTGTGGTTTGTGCTTTGGCATTGGTAATGACAAGCTTTTCTCCCAATATAGCATTTATAAGGGTAGACTTTCCCACGTTAGGACTTCCGATAATATTGACAAAACCTGCTTTATGCATGGTGCAAAGGTAAGGATTGCCGAAGAGCTATTGCTATATCAGAGAAGTTTTGTATTTTTGCCGTCCACAACGCGGGATAGAGCAGTAGGTAGCTCGTCGGGCTCATAACCCGAAGGTCGCTGGTTCGAGTCCAGCTCCCGCTACTAAGACCCTTCCAAAAGAAGGGTTTTTTATTTGTCCCAAACTCTAGTATCATGTTTGTCGTTTATATTCTTAAAAGTCTTTCGTTCGATAAAATTTATATTGGATACACTTCTAATCTCATTCAACGGTTTTATTCTCATAATCAATTCGCAACAAAAGGCTACACCATTAGATACCGCCCTTGGGAAGTGATTCATGTGGAGGTTTTTCATTTTAAAAAAGAGGCTTTAAAAAGAGAAACGTTTCTGAAATCTGGAGTCGGTAGAAAATGGATTTACGCTCACATATTAAACAAATAGTCGGGCTCTTATCCGCCTGAGGCGGACGCTGGTTCGAGTCCAGCTCCCGCTACAAAGAAACTCCTTGAGAAATCAAGGAGTTTTTATTTTGGGGTCAAGTGATGCTTGCATCGTCTTGAGAACAAAAGAAAAACTCAGATTGCAAAGCAATCTGAGTTTCTTTGGGCTGTTCTCCTCTTTGGCCCATTTCGAAACAACGTAGAGAAATGAATCCAGCTCCCGCTACAACAAGCCAAATACGAAAGTGTTTGGTTTTTTTTGTAAATGAAATTTTGAAAAAGTTTACTTTTTAAAATTGAAATGCAAAAAATTGAAACTTTATTTTAAAGTTTGGATTGTTGTACTCCCTTACTCTGGTCAAACGAGCAAAACGAGTTAATCCAGCTCCCGCTACTAAATGAGACTCAAGCACTTCTTGTGTTTGGGTCTTTTGCTTTTTAGTGTCGTAAGTTTTTGAAAAAGAACTGGTTATGTCGAATAGAATATTCAATTTACTGGTTCGAGATTCCTTTTTTTTCATTGAAAATCTAAAGCCATCGGGAAATAGTATGTTCTGGAACACCCTTTTGTTGTGGTATTCATGATTCGTAGAACTCAATGGAATGCAAAAACCTAATCATTTAGATGGGCAAAGTATAGTCACGTTACTGAACAAACCTGATACTCAAAAACAAAGAGTAGTATTTAGCATCTGGCCTATCAAAAGAGAAGATTACAGTAAAACCATAATGGGGTATGCGGCCAAAACAGCAAGATATAATTATGTAGAATGGATTAAAATGAGTTCAGGTGAAAAAGTTGGCAAAGAATTTTTTGATCGCCAAAAAGATCCCAACGAAACCTTAAATTTAATTGATAATATTGAATATACTGAAACCATAGCTTTTCTTGCTGAAAAGGTGGCTGAACGAATAATACAAGGCACTAATCATGACCACCCCTTTAAAGAAATCGATTAAGTACTCCTGTAAACAAATCTTTAAATTAGTCAAATAACCAAATTATTGGATGTCTCACTGGTAAATTCCTAACAACTTCGGAATGAATAGGATATGCAGGTAATTCAAGGTAAGCATTGAGGTAATTTGAATTATTATATGCTGCTGCACCAAATAATAAAGATGGATGACAAACTGGCCATTCATTCCAAATGTAAACGTCTTTAGCGAATGGCCATATCGTCTTATCTTCAATATATGGGTATATATATTCTAACCCCTTTTTTAAAGATTTTCCATCCTTTGTTTCATACTCAAATAAATTGTCTTCTGGAGTAGATAAGATTTGTGCTACATTGAAAAATGCATCAATGTTAAATAAAGAATATCCATATGGCTTGGTTCTTTTTAATTCAAGTGGAAAACTGCCATCAGTAGCCATTTGGTTTGGAAGCAGTATATTCTTAAACCGATCTATGCACAATTTCTTTATTTCTTCATTGTCAGTTAATACTACCATTGAAGCTGCGGTTGCTGCCCAACTAGTTCCATGATTATTCTTCGAATTCATTTCTAAAATTCCATATTCGTGAGTAGTCATCCATGTTAAAAATTCGCTAAACCAGGCTTTAATTTTATCAGATTGTTCAGGTGAAATACCTCCCTTATCAGAAAGTACTTCCACAGATCTAGTAACTTCTACAAAATGGTAAGCATCTATCAACCCGATGCTACGACCTGTAACTTTTCCTGAAATTGCTTGTGCATAGAGCATATTCGGATTCATTTTAGTTTTAGTATCCACAAACCATGCATTTAAATGTTCCAATGCCTTATCTGCATAAACATTTTCATTTGTAAGCAACCAAGCAGAGGTTAATGTAGCGGTAATCTCACTCAACCTGATCATTGCATGTCGATGTGACGTGAAATTATTTGGGTTTGTTTGCCCATCACGTTGTTGATAAGCGCCTCCCGGATTCTCTGGGTTAGGCCACCAATAATCTCCTTCAGAATAAAAATCATGTAACCCTCCGGCACTGCGCTCACAATGTGCATCAGTAACAGTAACAGGAGTTGAACTCAAATATATTTTCGCTCTTGCAATTTCTGTTTCTTTAAAGGCCTCAATAATCAAATCTATTAATTCTTGAGATTGTAAATTCAACGGCAAAAGAGCAAAAATGAATACAGCAACAGAAAACACAAAAGACATTTTTTTTTCTAAAAGATATTTATTGATCATTTCAAGGGTTATTTATCCATTTTTGTGAAAAGTAAGGTTATTTTTTCGTTTATACCTCTGCTAAAAAAAATACATTACAACTAGCAATAAGATTATGTTTTCTTTTAATATAAATAAAAGAACCTGTCTTAAATGGAATTCAGTTTATTAAAAAAACCAAAAATATGTATAATTATATTCCCAAAGATTTGGGTTTATAAACACAGGTGTTGTCGTCTACAACAATAAAAGTTACAGATTGAATTACGTAATTATTAATGATTTAGTAAAGATGTAATAAAATACAGTTTGATTGAGTTATATAAATTTAAGCATGAAAAGAAATCTTGAAATTGTTGTTATCTCAGATACACATTTAGGCACCATTGGTTCGAGAGCTAAAGAGCTCAATAAGTACTTAAAAAGCATAAATCCCGAAAAAATCATTCTTAATGGAGACATCATTGATATATGGCAATTTAGCAAGCGCCATTGGGACAAATACCACACAAAACTTATTAAACAGCTACTTAAATTTGTCGCAAATGGGACTGAAGTACACTATATTGTAGGAAATCACGACGAGTCATTACGCCGCTTTTTGAATTTCGAATTAGATGGATTTAAAATAACCAACAAGCTAAAGCTTGAGATAGATGGAAAAAAGGCGTGGTTTTTTCACGGAGATGTATTTGATGTCACCATGCAACACGCAAGGTGGATAACAAGACTTGGAGGCTTTAGCTATGATGCCTTGATTTTTCTAAACTCGTCTGTGAATTGGATTTTAAGCTTGTTGGGAAGAGAAAAAATTTCATTTTCGAAAACCATCAAAAATAAAGTTAAAGCCGCTGTTTCGTACATCAATAAATTTGAGGACACCGTAGGAGAAATCGCAATTCGCGAGGGGTATGATTATGTGGTTTGCGGACATATCCACCAACCCTGTATAAAAACAATTAAAAACAACAGCGGAAGTGTTCAATATCTAAATTCTGGAGATTGGATAGAAAACTTGACTTCTTTAGAGTATCATAACAAAACATGGGAATTGTTTCAGTACGATTTAAGTTCGATTAAAAATCAAGACCTAGAAGAAGAGGCATATAAAGGTGCAAAGGAGCTTTTTTCTGAACTAGTCACAGATTTTAATTTAGATATAACCGCTAAATAAAAATTCGTTCAAAAAAATAAAAGGCCTAAAAAAACCGCTCTAGACCTAAGGTTTCCTAATGTCTTCTACCAACTGTTGAATTTCTTTGGATGGCGCAGGTGTTCTGCTACTCACGATAAGGGTAACAACAAAGTTCGCAACCATAGCAACTGTTCCAAAACCTTCGGGAGATATCCCAAACCACCAGTCTGCTTTTTCACCTCCACCAAACCAGCCAAACTTAAATTTAAGCATATAGAAAAGCATTAGTGACACACCCACAAGCATTCCGCTAATCGCACCTTCTTTATTGATACGCTTTGAAAAGATGCCAAGCAATATGGCCGGGAAGAACGATGAGGCTGCCAGACCAAAAGCCAAGGCTACCGTTGCCGCCACAAAACCAGGCGGATTGATACCAAACCAACCTGCCAAACAAACGGCTGCTGTTGCAGCTATACGCGCTGCGATGAGCTCGCCTTTATCGGAAATGTCGG
>CBFHKZ010000002.1:0-319214 GCA_965656545.1 Flavobacteriaceae bacterium | reverse complement strand
CCTTTTACTTTTTTTACGCTGCTCTTGTGAACCTGACCGTTCCGATTGGAAATCGGAATGCGCTAATCCAGCTGAGCCCTGCCTACCTTGTCCGTTCCGTCTAGGCGGGCGTCAGGCAGGTACGCGACCTTTTACTTTTTTTACGCTGCTCTTGTGAACCTGACCGTTCCGATTGGAAATCGGAATGCGCTAATCCAGCTGAGCCCTGCCTACCTTGTCCGTTCCGTCTAGGCGGGCGTCAGGCAGGTACGCGAACTAATTTTTGCTTTTTAACTTCAAAGCTTTTTGAAATTTCTAAAAGATTTTCAAAAAGCTTGAGTTAAGCTGCGGAGAGACTGGGATTCGAACCCAGGCAACACTTACGCGTTGACAGATTAGCAATCTGCTCCATTACCACTCTGGCACCTCTCCTTTAAGGTTATAAAGCGCCGGCAAAAATACGTTATCAAAAGCAATCCGCCAACTAATTATCACGTTGGTCAAAATCTTCTTTTTCTTTTTGACGAATTCGGTTAAAAACAGCAAATATCACAGCGACAATAACAGCAATCCAAATAATACGATTCATCTAGTTTATTTTAACTGCAGTGCCAAATGCTAGAATTTCAGAAGCTCCTTGTGCAACAACAGATGTTGTAAACCGAACATTTACAACAGCATCAGCTCCCATACGATTTGCGTCATCAAGCATGCGTTTTAATGCCTGCTCACGCGCATCTGCTTGTAGTTTGGTGTACTCCTCAATTTCTCCGCCGACAATGTTTTTAATTGAAGCGAAAATGTCTCTTCCAATGTTACGAGAACGCACCGTACTACCGCGCGCCATTCCTAAAGATGCAACAATTTTTTTTCCGGCTATGGTTTCGGTATTTACGTATAACATAATTACATGTTTTTAGTTAGTTCCTTGACTATTCTATTCTCGCTAAAGAACTCACTCAGAACCACCTTTAAAACGGTGTATAATGGCACAGCCAACAACATGCCCAACGGCCCTGCTAAAAGCCCAGCTAAGATAATAACAAGAAATATCTCAAGCGGATGTGACTTGACGCTCTTTGAAAAAATATAGGGTTGTGAAAAGAAGTTGTCTATAAGCTGACCAATTACAAATCCGATAAACACATAAATGGTCTTGGGCACAATTACACTGGCCATGTCTGCATCAAGGTTGCTGACCATGGTTAGTATAATCATTAAAACGGCACCAGCGAGTGGACCGATATAAGGAATGATGTTAAACAAGGCACATATAAGCGCAATGGTCAAGGCATTTGGAATGCCAAAAATCAGCAGTACGCCAGAGTAAAACAAGAATAAGATAGTTATCTGTAATAGTATCCCAGAAAAGTATCGGGATAGTAAAGTAACAACTCTAGTAAAGGAGCGCTCAATGCGTTCTTTTTTGTCGTCAGCAAATACGAGTAAGATGCTTCTCAACAACAGCGAACTGTCTTTAAGCAAAAAGAAACTGATGAATAAAACAGAAAATAATGCAATGGTAAATCCGCCTAAAAATCCTAAAAACCCATTTAATAGGTTGGGAAGGAAGCTAAAGTCAACTTTAGATAGCAGCTCATTGATGTTTTCTGTGAGATTTATGTCGTATTTATCAAAATACATATCTAAGTCTGAAACCAGTCTGAGTAAATCAGCCTCCCACTGGTCGATTTGAAGCAGCGATAAGTTTTGTGCTTGTGCTGTAATGACGGGTACAATTAAGGATCCGAGCCCTAGTATAAGCAACAATAACACCAGTAGCGTAATAACTGTTGCAAGTGTGTTTTTAAACCTTAGTCGCTTTGTGAAAAAACCCTTTATGGGCTGACCCACAAGCGAGACAACAATGGCTAAAAACACATACCCCAATAGGGACTGTGCCATCATGATAAGATTAAATAGTGCTACAAGCCCAACAATGATAAGAAAGGCTTGAACAATTCCGCGGGTAAGATTATTTGCATTCACTGCTCTAAGGTAAAAAATTATTATTGATTCATAAGTAATGCAGTGTGCAATGCTGCTAATGCAGCTGTTTCTGTGCGTAGCCTATTGCTGCCAAGGTGTACAGCTGTTATGTTTTGCTCATCTGCCCATGCTATTTCGGCTTTTGAAAAATCACCTTCTGGACCAATGAGTATGCTGCATTCGGCTTGTGCTTTAACCACATCTTTTAAGCTTTTTTTTGGACTGTCTTCACAGTGTGCCATAAGGGTTAGTCCGTTAACCGCTATTTCCTTTAGCGGCGTTAAGGGCTCCAGAATGGGTGCATAAGCACGTAGGGATTGCTTTAATGCTGCGTGAATGATCTTTTCGCAGCGCTCATGTTTGATGAATTTTCGTTCACTTCTGTCACATAATACAGGCGTAATTTTATAAACGCCAAGCTCTGTGGCTTTTTCCAAAAACCATTCAAACCTATTGATGTTTTTGGTGGGGGCTACAAGCATGTGAATGGCCGTTTTGGGAGCTGGAATTTCTTTGATTTCCAAAAGCTTAACAACACAACTTTTTGGACTAACCACACTAAGTTTAGCTGTTACAAGTTGCCCTTTTCCATTGGTTAGATGCAATAAGTCGCCAATATTTTTGCGCAATACTTTGGCCAGGTGTTTGCTTTCAACTTCGTTGAAGCTGTAGTTTTCTAATGTTAGATCTATATCGGGTGTGAAGAATTGCTGCATTAGATGGACATTCTTGCTTTTGGTTCACTAGATAGGTTGTCTAGCGCACCTTCGTTATATTTTAAATAGCCAGCCATGGCAATCATGGCCGCATTGTCTGTGGTGTAGGGCAGTGGCGGTAGGAATAGCTCCACATCACAAGCCTCAAGCGCTTTTCGCAATCCGCTGTTGGCAGATACGCCACCTCCCAAAACAACTTGTTTAAGCCCCGTTTGCTCAACGGCTGTTTTTACCTTTTCAACTAGTATAGCTACGATTGCAGCTTGAATAGAAGCACACAAATCATAAAGATTATTTTTAATAAAATCAGGGTCTTTGTCTTGGGCCGATCTTAAAAAATACAATACACTTGTTTTAAGCCCACTAAAGCTAAAGTTTAAATTGGGAACAGTTGGCTTCCCAAAAGTAAACTTTGGCGTGCCAAGTGCGGCATATTTGTCCATGATTGGTCCAGCGGGGTAGGGCAGTCCCAGCATTTTTCCTGTTTTATCGAATGCTTCTCCGGCGGCATCGTCTAGAGTTTCACCCAATACATCAAAAGAGGTTGCATTATCAACATGCACAAGCTGTGTATGTCCCCCAGAAACGGTTAATCCTAAAAACGGAAAACGAGGTGTTGGAAAGGAATCATCAATGAAGTGTACTAACAAATGTGCCTGCATATGATGCACAGCTACAAGAGGTATGTTTAGTGCAAGAGAAAGCGATTTCGCAAAAGCATTTCCAACAAGTAAAGATCCAAGAAGGCCAGGGCCTTGGGTATAGGCTACTGCAGTTAGGTCTTTTTTATCGATATTTGCTTTTGACAGTGAAGTTTCCACGACAGCGGCAATGCGTTCTACGTGAGCTCTAGATGCCAGTTCTGGAATGACGCCACCGTAATTTTCATGTTCAAGCTGTTGCGAAACGACGTTGGCACGTAGTTTGCCATCGACAAGCACCGCAGCTGCCGTGTCGTCGCAAGAAGTTTCAATGCCTAAAATGATAGTTGCCAAAATAAATATATAAGCACAAAATTAACACTTTGGAAAAGAAGCCTCCCATAAAAATGAAAATAAGACGCATCATTGCTGCTGTTTTACTTTTTACAGTGTTGGTAGTGTTTGTTTTAATGCTGCCAGTAACTCAAACATATTTGGGACAACGTTTTACTCAAAATATAAATGAACGTTTCGGTGCCAATATGGACATCAGTAGTTTACAGGTGTCACCCTTTGGATATGTTAAACTACACGACATATTGGCTTATGACCATAAGCAAGACACGCTTCTTTATGTGGGCTATGCACGCTTAAATACCCTGCGCTTAAGAGCAATTTTGAAGGGAGATAATGATCTAGGTAATGTGTTTTTAAAAGATGTGATGTTTAACAGCACCATTTACGAAAACGAAAGCAACTCCAATGTCAGTCAGTTTTTTGATCGTTTTAGTTCTGATGAAAGCCCCAAAGCCAAAACAGAACTTGTTGCTGCTTCTATAAGTTTGGTCGATGCTTCCATACGTGTCCAGAATCAAAGCAAGGGAAGTACTCAACGGATTACAGCACTCAATGCTGATATACAGAACTTTCGTGTTGATGGAGGGGTAATTAGCGCTGACATAAAACAGCTTAATGCCAACACAAATTGGGGAGACACAGCAATAACCTCGCTTGCTGGAAAATATCAATTTTCCCCAACCAGTATGGTATTGGAAAATGCAGTTATTCAAACTAAAGAAAGTGTGCTTGATATGGATATTCGCCTTGCTTACCCCAAGGGCGGACTAAAAGATTTTGTCGATAAAGTAAGCCTTACTATTGGGCTTAAGCCTTCTTCAATTGGTATGTCTGATTTAAAAAAAATCATTCCAAGTTGGAAGGGAAAATCCGTTAAAGCCAAAGGAAATATAGCTGGTTTTGTTAAAGACTTTACTGCGCAAAATATTCAGATCAATCATCAGAATACTGAGGTTGTTGTTGATGGGAGAATTAAAAATATTTTAGATGTAGACAGCAGGTCTATCGAAGTTGATTTGAAGTTAGATGCGGCTGACAATCCCACGTCCATTCCTTTTAGGTTGTCTCCCGAACTAGCGGGGTTTTTGTCGCGATTAGGCGGCCTTTCTACTGACTCCAAAGTGACATTTAAAAATAAGCTATGGAACATTAAAGCTGATCTAGCAACAGCGCTTGGTCGCATGCAAAGCAGTGCCACGTTTGCATTTAATGAAAAAATTCGTGACTATTCAATTTCGCTATCTTCCAATGATTTTGATATTGGGCAGCTTGCTGCCGTACCAACAATCGGGCGCACTGGACTTGGCGTTGTCGTTTCTGGGAATGGTTTTGATGTGTCCAATCTAAATGCGGCAATTACCGGGGAGCTTACAAACTTTAACTACCGTGAATACAGCTACGATACCTTGGCAATTGAAGGAACCATAAACCCTAAATTCTTTTTGGGGAATATGAATATTGCGGATGAATCCATCGTAATTGATTTAAATGGTCAAGTAGATTTTGCTTCGGATACCCGAAACTTTTCGTTTAACGCCGATATCAAGCATGCCGATTTTACTGCCTTAGGCTGGATGTCTGACAGTATTGACGGTGTCTTTTCTGGCGCTGTTGATTTGGCCTTGCAGGGCAATAATATTGACGAAATGATAGGGGATTTATACATCGATCAGGGCGCACTTAAAACGCCAAACGAAACCTATAAGTTCTCATCGCTGTCGGCACAATCCAGGCTTACAAATGGACTTCGTGTGGTAAATATAAATTCTGAAGATGTGGCCACAGGCATATTGATTGGAAACTTCAAACCTTCAGAACTGGGAGTGCTTGCTAAAAATGCGTTGGGCAGTCAATTTAAAAGCTTTAAACCCATTCCTATTTCTCCCAACCAACATGTCGATTTTAACTTCAACTTGCGCGGAAAGATTGCATCTGCTCTTTTTGGAGGTGTCGTTTCATTGGATGATAATACGTTTATAAAGGGCAGCATTAAGCCAGATGATGCACTTTTTAAACTTGAAATTCGTGCACCTAGCATTGGTATAAATAAAACCCAATTAAACGGCTTGTCGTTGAAAATTGACACCAAGCAACCCATATATCATTCAAATATTAGCATTGACGAAATTGCTACCCCTAAGGCCAATTTATTTGATGTCAAATGGATTAATGCTCAAGTATTAGATAAGTTATATGGTCGCATTGAATTTGCTTCTGCAAAGGAGACGGAAGAGCTTAACATCATCAATACGGCATTTACCATTAATGATTCTGCCCAAGCCATTTTAGAAATCCAAGATGCAGCACTTTTTTTTAATAATAAGCGCTGGACCATTGATAAGCAAAATGGCAATCCCATGTTGGTCGCAGCAAGCACAAGCGATTTTGCTTTTAGCAATCTAAATTTTATGACAGAAACTTCTGCCATCACAGCCGATGCCAGTCAAAAGGGGAGCGATGCCTTTGCTGTTGATGTGACATTTTCCAATGTTTATATGAACGACCTGTTATCTTTTCAAAAAAACCGTTGGGAGGGAATCGTAAATGGATTTCTCAATATCCGCCAATCGCCAGCAGGTTTTGGGGGGAACTCTAGCTTGCATTTGTCCGATTTGGCATTAAATGGCGTAGCTCTTGGAGAAGCAGATCTTAAGCTTCAATCAAACAAAGAAAATCAGGATTACCAACTGGCATTGCAAATCTCTGATGACGGGAAAGATGTTTTTCTTGCTACGGGAACCTTAGGTTTAGAAAATGCCGTTCCCGCTTGGGAGGTTGATGTGGCTTTTTCAGATTATAATTTGTCGCTAATCGCAGGACTAACAAGTGATGTTTTTTCCCCTTTTAGTGGAAAAGCTAACGGTAAGGTACACGTATCCTCCAAAGCTGGTAACATCATTCCAACAGGTTCCTTTGTTGTTGATGACCTGACATTGGGTGTTCCTTATTTGAATACGCTATACAACTTTACGGATGCTGTTCCATTTCGATTTAGTGAGGATCTTATTAGTATTAATCCATCTGATTTTAGCTCAGGGAGCGAACAAACAGCCCAGCTATCAGGAGCATTAACCCATCAATCTTTTTCGAACTGGGGGTTGGATATGAACATAAATGCTAGGCAATTGGAGGTGCTTAATACCGCCTTTGCGGAAGAATCATTGTATTATGGCAATGCCTTTTTCAATGGCGATGCCCACCTACACGGTGCTTTTTCAAATATGCAAATAGATGTTGTGGGTGAAACCGCAGCGGGCACCAATATCTATATTCCGATTCAATACGACACCAAAATCGGGGATGTGTCTTTCATCAATTTTGTGGATAAACAAACGGAAGAAAATCCTGAAATAGCTCAGTTCAACACGGTAAAAGGATTGCAATTGAATTTTGAATTGGATGTTACGCCAGAAGCCGAGGTTGAAATTGTGGTTGATCCAGAAACAAAGAGTTTTTTGCGCGGACGTGGTGCAGGGAGTTTGCTTTTGGAAATAGACACCGCGGGTTCGTTTGCTATGTGGGGTGACTTTATTGCCTTTGAAGGAATATACAACTTCAAGAACCTTGGACTTATCGACAAAACCTTTCGCTTGGAACCTGGCGGGGTTATTTTTTGGGAGGGCGACCCGTATGGTGCTCAAATAAATATGCAGGCCGTTTATGAGGTTCCCGGCGGTGCAAACCCAGCAGTGCTTTTGGAGGGCGATAATATCAGCCAAAAGATACCAACGGATGTTTCCATTACCTTGTTTGGAAATTTGCTTAATCCTGAAACACCAACTTTTGAGATTACCTTCCCCAACGCTTCGGGTATTGTTAGAAACGAATTGAACTACAGGTTAAATGACGAAGAAAGAAGGCAGTTACAGGCCATTTCGTTGCTCTCACAGGGCAGTTTTATTAATGAAGTTTCTTTGGCGGCCATTTCTAGTCAAACGTTAACAACCAACCTTTTTGAAAAAGCGTCAGGCATTTTTGATAATATATTTACAAATGAAAACGACAAATTGAATTTGGGTATTGACTACCTTCAAGGCGATCGCAATGCTGCCGTTTCCATAAAAAATCGAGATAGGTTAGGGGTAAGCTTGTCAACCAACATCAACGAGCGCATACTTATTGATGGCAAAGTGGGTGTTCCTGTTGGGAATGAAGAGGAGACCATGATTATAGGGAATGTAAAGCTTGAATTCTTACTTAATAAAAAGGGTGACCTGCGTGCACGCGTCTTTAATAAGGAAAATGAGTTCCAATATTTTGGTGACGAATTGGGATATACACAAGGTATTGGAGTTGGTTATCAAGTTCGATTCGATTCTTTCAAAGAGCTTGTCAATAAAATTTTTAACAAAAAAGACAACATTAAGCCCTAAATCATTAGGTTTAAACGAGAGATTATTCGTTAATTTGCACTGCATTTTATACCATGAAAGCCAAAGATTCAACTAACACCAAAATTTCTAACATTGCCGTTCTCACTTCAGGAGGCGATGCACCTGGCATGAATGCCGCCATTAGATCGGTAGTTCGTTCAGCAGCTTTTTACAAAATCAAATGCTTTGGTGTTTTCCGAGGTTATCAGGGCATGATTGAAGGAAGTATCAAACCTTTGGGACCAAGAAGCGTAAACAACATCATCAACAAAGGGGGTACCATCCTTAAGTCTGCTCGTTCTAATGAATTTAGAACCAAAGAAGGACGAAAAAAAGCATTTGCGAACTTGCAGAAAAATAACATTGACGCAATCGTGGTTATTGGTGGTGATGGTAGTTTTACAGGGGGTTTAATTTTTCAGCAAGAATTTGGCATCCCCGTTATTGGCATCCCTGGAACCATTGACAACGATATTTATGGTACCTCCCATACTTTGGGTTATGATACTGCCCTGAATACAGTTGTTGAAGCAGTAGATAAAATTAGAGACACGGCCATTTCACATAACCGCTTGTTCTTTGTAGAAGTAATGGGGCGTGATGCAGGTCATATTGCATTGAATACAGGTATTGGCGCTGGCGCCGAAGAAATCCTTATTCCTGAAGCAAATATGGGTCTTGACCGTTTGTTACAATCACTTAAGCGTTCAAAAAAATCGGGTAAGCTCTCCAGTATTGTTATGGTAGCAGAGGGTGATAAAATTGGCAAAAACGTTTTTGAATTAGCCGAATACATAGAAGAAAACCTTCCTGACTATGAGGTACGCGTTTCTGTGCTTGGACATATGCAACGCGGTGGAGCACCCACTTGTTTTGACCGTGTATTGGCAAGCCGAATGGGCTTGCGTGCTGTTGAAGAACTGCGCAAAGGCACTTCTGGTCATATGATTGGAATCGGCGATGGAAAAATGATATTAACCCCTTTGGATAAAGCAATAAAGGGCGGATCGAAAATTGATAACGAACTTGTTCGTGTATCTGAAATAATGAGACTATAAATTAATAATTAAATTACTATGGCAAACCTAAAAATTGGAATTAATGGATTTGGAAGAATCGGTAGAATGGTCTTCCGTGCATCACTTAAAAGAGATGATATTGATATCGTTGCAATAAACGATCTTTTAGATGTGGAACACCTAGCATATCTATTAAAATACGATTCTGTTCACGGAACAGTGGATGCTAGTGTTGAAATAGCTGATGGTCACCTTGTTGTTGACGGAAAAACGGTTCGTATTACTGCCGAACGCGATCCTAAAAACTTACAGTGGGATGCGATTGGCGCTGAAGTTGTTGCTGAGTGTACGGGGATTTTTACCACCTTGGACATGGCACAATCTCACATTGATGGCGGTGCAAAAAAGGTAGTTATTTCTGCACCCTCAAAAGATGCTCCCATGTTTGTAATGGGTGTTAACCACGAAGATGCAAAAGCATCAGATAGTATTGTATCAAATGCATCATGTACAACCAATTGTTTGGCACCACTTGCCAAAGTCTTAAACGACACCTTTGGTATTGAAGAAGCACTTATGACAACGGTACACGCAGTTACGGCTACGCAAATGACCGTTGATGGTCCTTCTAGAAAAGACTATAGAGGAGGTCGTTCTTCGTTATTGAATATTATTCCTGCATCAACTGGAGCTGCTAAAGCAGTAACCAAGGTAATACCTTCTTTAGAAGGAAAGATTACGGGTATGGCATTCCGTGTACCAACTGCAGATGTTTCTGTTGTTGACCTTACCGTTAAACTTGCTACTGAAACTAGCTATGACGGCGTAATGAAAGCGATCAAAGCTGCTTCTGAAGGAGCTCTTAAAGGTATATTAGGTTACACAGAAGAATTGGTTGTTTCTCAAGACTTTATTGGTGATGCTAGAACATCCATAGTTGACGCAAATGCAGGTATTGAACTAAATGGTTCTTTCTTTAAAGTTGTTACTTGGTATGATAATGAAGCAGGATACTCGAACAAACTACTTGACTTAGCAGCACACGTTAGCCAATTATAATCACATGAAACTTATTATTGATAGCGGCTCAACCAAAACAGATTGGATTGCTCTTGATGCGCAAAATGATGTGCTTTTCGAAACGCAAACACAAGGACTAAATCCTCAAGTGTTATCGGATGCAATTTTGGAAGAACGCATTATCAATAATTATGACTTATACCGCAAGCGTAAATCTGTAAACTACATTCATTTTTACGGAGCGGGTTGTGGTACTAAGCCACCTAGAGTATTGCTAAAGAAAGTGCTGCAAAGTATTTTTCCGAGTGCAAAAATCGAGGTTAAAGAAGATACCTATGCGGCTGTATATGCTGCAACTGAGCCTGGAGAAAAAAGCATCGTTTGTATTCTTGGAACAGGTTCGAATTGTAGCTATTTTGATGGGCAAGAGATTGAACAACGTGTTGATTCATTGGGATATATTTTGATGGATGATGGCAGCGGAAATTATTTTGGGCGTCAGTTGTTGCGTGATTATTATTTCAATAAGATACCTGAAAAAATGGCTGCGGTTTTTGAAGAGTCATTTGATTTGTCGTCTGAGTCTATCAAAACAAACCTTTACAAAAAATCTAATCCCAACACCTATTTGGCAACCTTTGCTCGTTTCTTGATTGAAAACAAAGAAAATGAGTACAGCCAAGCCCTAATAAAGAAAGGGTTTGATTTGTTTGCACGTCATCAGATACTTCAATTTGATAATGCTAAAAAGGTACCGATTCATTTTATAGGTTCCATAGCCTTTTATCTTAAAGATGAGCTAACAGAAGTCTTAAGCGGATTGGGTCTGACTATTGGGAATGTGCACAAAAAACCTATTGACGGTTTGGTGGAGTACCACTTAAAAATGTCCTAGGCTACGGCTATTAAAGATATCTCTACGTTTACACGCTTTGGCAATACGGCAACCTGAACGGTTTCCCTTGCAGGTGCATTTTCATCGTCAAAATAAGTGCCGTATACGTCGTTTATGGCACCAAAGTCATTCATATCCGAAATAAAGATGCTGCACTTCACAACATCTGAAAAATGCATGCCTGCGGCATCCAAAACAGCTGCTAAATTTTCCATTACCTGTTTGGTTTCCTCCTCAATACCGCCCGAAATCAATTCGTTTGTAGCTGGGTTTATTGCAATTTGACCACTGGCATATAGCGTGTTGTTTACCAATATGGCTTGATTATAAGGTCCAATTGGCATGGGTGCCTTGTCTGTTTTGATGATGGTTTTCATAATCGTAAATTATAGTCTTTTATCTGGTTCTCGTCGTTTTTCGTATTTCAAATCGCGTAGTATTCCTGATTTAACTCCAATAAAGAAAAACCACGATTCACGATTTCCAAATGGTGTCCAAGAAATATTCATATTCCAACTGTCAAGGTCGCGGTCTATGCCGAGATTCGTAAACGTTACCCCCTTGTTTTTAAAGTCATAACCAGAAGACACATTGACTTTCCACTTTGGCGTAAGCGATACATTTGCCGATGCCATAAGGGAGTTATTGCTGATTTGACGTTGCTCTTTACTGTTTGCATATGTAAAACTGTGCCTCAAATTTATACTCCACGGAATATTGGTTTTGTAGAAAGAGGTATTTTTATCTTCCTCAGGCGCATCGTCTTCTTCGTCTTCAGGATTGCCATAGTTACGTTGCTCATCTAAGCCTCTGTTGTTATTTAGGCCAGGAATGTTTCCATTGTTGTCATTGCTATCATCCTTTTTGCTGCCTTTACTTTTAAAGTTATACCCCCAGTTGATGTTGGCGCTTGTCATTCTCAACAGTGGGCCACCATTGGCTGCGCTAAATGTATTGATGCGTTGCTTGTTTTCTCCCAATGCATAGGGGTCAAATGTAGCCCCCAAATTAATATTGAGCTTGTTGTCCAGTAGGGGTACAACGGTGCTCATACGTATCGGGCTCCAACGAAGGGAATCGGCTGTTATGTTATAGTTTGTGCTAAAATTAAGGTTGTTTAATATTTTGATTTTTTTCAACTCTGTTTTGGTTGAATCCCGGTCCTTTACTTTGGCTTCCAAGTTATTGCGGACAGTAATGCCTATTGAACTTGATTTGGTGTTGCCAGGTCTGCCGTAAAGCCCTCCTTCAAAACGGGTGTAGTCTCTGGTGTTTCCATCTGCATCAATGATGTATTCGTCATAATACTGTTCGAAGCTTGGGCTATTGCTATAGTTTACGTTTGCATTGACAACGTGGCGTATACTTTGAATTTTCTTGTCCTCTTTAAAATTAAACACCCCGTACAATGTGGTGTTGGCACCCATGCTAAAATTATACTGCGCAAATCTATCAAAGCCCGTGATGGTGTCCTGTTCGGGTAGTGCGTCTAAAACGAGATCGTAATCATTTTTTTTGATGGTTTGATTGGCCCAAACTTCCTTATAACTGCCTCCTAATGTAAAATTAAAATGCTTGGCTATTTTGAAGTTTGTATTGATGGGTATGTTGTGCTGCATCCCTGATTTAGCACCATAAAACAAACCCTTTTCAGAAACGAGTTCATCTGTTGTGTTGATGCGATTGTCACCCCTCATGCTGTATTGGAAGTTGATGTTTTGAACAATCCCTTTCTTGATGCCGTTGCGCTTGGCAAACGGGTAAATACGTTCCATATTGGCTGTCAATGAAGGCAAGGTCATGTTCACGGTCTTCGATCGTGTGTTCTGGCTATGTGTGGCCGATACCGATAGGTTTACAGAGGGGTATTTGGGAAACGTCCTGGTATACGAAACCGAGGAGTTCAGCGTATTGTTTAAAAAGTTGGTCGTGTTGATTTGATTTAACGACTCCCTAAAATAGTTGCTGGTTCCCAAATTTACCGATGCAGAAAACCTGCTGTTCGGGTTGGATTTACTGTCCTTGCTGTGTGACCACCTTAGGTTGAATATGGTAGACTTGCCATAGTTTGGAAGCCCGCGCTCCCCGTTGATTAAACTTTCATACCTAAAGCTAAAATTTCCTCTGTAACGATATCGTTTGTTGTAATTGCTTTCTACTCGAAAACCATAACTACCATTGGTATAGTAATCCCCAAGGGTTGCCACATCAAGGTTGTCGTTGACCACAAAATAATAGCCACCATTTTGGAGGAAATAACCCCTGTTGAAGTTTTCGCCTATGGTTGGGAATAAAAATCCTGTAGCGCGATTTTCTGTCATGGGGAAATATGCAAAAGGCAAGAACAAAGGAGTAGGGACATCGGCAATATACAGGTTACTCAATCCTGAAATCATTTTACGTTTGGGAACAAACTTTGCAGTTCTAACACGAATGTAATATTCTGGATCATCTACATCTTTCGAGGTTGTTATCTTGGCATTCCTCAGGTAATAAACCGAATCGTTTTGCTTTTTGGTTGTCGTCGCTTTGACATTCATCCCTTGCTGCTCACTTCTAGAATTCCAGATGATGGCCTTTTTGGAGTCAAAGTTGAAACGTATGGAATCTGGAAATACTTCGTCGCCACCTTGCTTGAAAGCGGGCGGCTGCACCAAATTACCCAACGAATCTTTAATACGTCCAGCAGAAACTTCATTGGTAGTGTAATCCAACACAATTACACCCGATTTTAACTCAATATCTTGATAGTACAATTCAGCCCCATCATACATATACAACTTGTTTTCCTTGCGGTTGACAATCATATAACCATCAGCATGTCTTTTGATTTTATCGAGTAATGCGGGTTCTTTTACCACGACACTATCTTGCACTATGCTGTCCTCAACGGCTTCGTCAACAGGTGTTTGTTGCGCAAAAGCAAGGGCGCCAAGCAAAAACATAAGACAGCAAATATGCCATTTATGTGAGGTGCCAGAATAATGTATTACTTTTGACAAAGACATCAGATTGAATGCTCCAAAAATACACATATTTTATCCAGAATGCGTTTCATTAAAATTGCTTTATTTTTTGTTGTTACTGTTTTAAGCTTTAACAACAATTTGTATGCCCAAAATGATAAGCCTTTTACAGTAGTAATTGACGCAGGTCATGGCGGTAAAGACCCCGGGAATAGGGGGAACAACTATTACGAAAAAAAAATAGTGCTCAATGTCGCACTAAAGACGGGTGCCATACTCGAAAAAGAAAAAGGCGTTAAGGTTGTTTACACGAGGAAATCAGATAAATACGTAACACTGAATGGTAGGGCTAACGTTGCCAACAAGGCAAAGGCCGATTTGTTTGTTTCCATTCACTGTGATGCACATGATTCCAACGCTTATGGTGCAGGCACATTTGTACTGGGTCTACATCGAAACCAAGATAATTTTAGAATTGCTCAAAAAGAAAATGCCGTAATATTTTTGGAAGATAATTACGAGCAAGAATACGACGGTTTTGACCCCAACAATCCCGAGTCGGTTATTAGCTTGGTGTTGATGCAAGAGGACTATCTCAACCAAAGTATCGAAGCGGCAAACTATATTCAACAGAGTTTTGTTAAAAATCTAAAGCGAAAAAACAGAACCGTAAAGCAAGCAGGTTTTTTGGTGCTTCGCAATACCTATATGCCTAGTGTGTTGGTCGAAACAGGTTTTCTGACCAATTCAAACGAAGGCGCCTATCTAAATTCAAAGCGTGGACAAACCGAGATAAGCAAGGCAATAGCCAAAGCCATCATGCAATACAAATCTTCTTTAGACGGCACCTTATTCACAGGTCTTGTTATGGATACGGTTCCTGTTGAAACCACCAGTACTTCAACAACAAGCAGCAGTGCAGCAGCTACTACCTTCCGCATTCAGATTGCTGCCAGCACTAAAAAGATGGATCTAAAACCGTATAATTTTAAGGGATTATCAGATATATCTCGCATCAAGTCGGGTAGTCTTTACAGGTATTACTACGGCTCATTTTCTTCATACAAGTCGGCTAAAAAAGCGATGTCAAAACTCACTAAAAAAGGCTATAAAGGCGCCTATATCAAGGCATTTAAGGGCAACAAAGAAGTGTCAATAACTCATGAAATGAAATCTAAATAAGCCTGTTGAGCTGCACAAATATTATGTATTTTTGAAAAAATACTTTGATTTTGAAATTTTCTAATGAAATAAAAACAGCCTTGCTCTTCATTTTTGGGATAAGCTTATTTTTTATTGGGTTTAGCTATCTCAAATCCAACGATGTTTTTGTTTCTGACCGATTGTTCTACGGCGTTTATGACAATACTGAGGGACTGCTAAACGGAACACCTGTTACGATTAACGGATATGAAGTAGGCTCCGTTGAGAACAGCAAGTTGATGTATCCTGATGGGAAAATCTTGGTCACTTTTCGAGTTGAAAACGATTTCCCTTTTTCAAAAAACAGCATTGCGCAAATCTATGAGTCTGGTTTGATAGGGGGTAAGGCCTTGGCCATAATTCCCGCTTTTGATGATGTTGCCAAGGCACAGTCAGGTGATACCCTCCAGACTGCTGTAGCCCCTGGACTTACGGATTTGGTGAACGAGAAATTATCGCCATTGCAAGAAAAAATTGAGAGCATGATTGTTCATGCCGATTCGGTATTGATTTCATTCAAAAACGTCATGGACGCAGAACGTCAAGAGGCGCTGCGCCAATCCATCGATCAGTTTAGTGAAACCACTGCCGCACTAACCACCTTGACAAATGCACTTAGCAGCTCTGTTAACGATTCCGACGGTGCGCTTAACAATACGTTTGATGCACTTGCCCGTGCTTCGGAAAATGCTGCTGCTATAACCGATTCCTTGCAACAAGCACCACTAGCTGCCACCATACGCATGCTTGAGCATTCTGCCATTAACCTGTCTGACATTACTAACAAGGTAAGTGCAGGCGAAGGAACCTTAGGAAAACTCGTTCAAAGCGATTCGCTAGTAAACGCACTAAACGAAACCAACGTACAAGTACAGCTGCTGTTGCAAGACATGCGTCTTAACCCAAAAAGATACGTCCACTTTTCGCTCTTTGGCAAAAAGAACAAGGCGTATGAAAAACCTGATAAATCAGAGTAAAATATGGGCGCTTACGTGTCAAATATATTATTTGGAGTACTTTTCTTTTCCCTAGTGGGCTTGTTTACACGCAACATACGCCGCATTATTCGCAATATAAAATTAGGTACTGCTGCTAACAGAAACGACCAGCCCAAAAAACGTTGGTTGCACATGGCACGCATTGCGCTTGGCCAATCCAAAATGGTGCGCAAGCCGCTGTCTGGCCTGTTACACGTTATTGTCTATGTAGGCTTTGTTGTAATCAATATCGAATTACTTGAAATTGTCATGGATGGCTTTTTGGGCACGCACCGTGTTTTTGCCCCATTTTTAGGGGATTTCTACAACGTTCTAATCGCTACTTTTGAAGTGTTTGCTGCTCTGGTATTGGTGAGTGTTGTCTTGTTTTGGACCCGACGCAATGTGATGCGCATCAAACGTTTTTGGCGTGCCGAAATGAAAGGCTGGCCCAAATGGGATGCGGATATTATTCTCTATGCCGAAGTGGTGCTTATGGGCTTGTTTCTCACCATGAACGCTTCTGATTATTGGTTGCAGATCAATGCGCAAGACCCGCATTACCTCACGGCAGGTAGTTTCCCAGTAAGTCAGTGGATACTTCCTCTTTTTGATGGATTAAGTGTCGCTCAGGTTGTTGCGGTAGAACGCACTACTTGGTGGCTGCATATCACGGGTATTTTACTTTTCTTAAATTATTTATACTATTCAAAACACCTGCACATCATCTTGGCATTTCCCAATACTTGGTTTGCCAAACTCACGCCACAGGGTCAGTTTACGAATATGCAGGCGGTTACTGATGAAGTTAAGCTGATGTTAGACCCCAATGCCGATCCCTATGCTGCACCTGCTGCCGATGCTGCTCCCAGCACTTTTGGCGCTGCTGATGTAGCCGATTTAAATTGGGTGCAATTGATGAATGCGTATTCGTGTACCGAATGTGGACGATGTACGGCTGAATGTCCGGCCAGCCAAACGGGGAAAAAGCTTTCGCCTAGAAAAATAATGATGGACACGCGTGACCGCCTTACCGAAGTAGGTACTGCTTTGAATAAGGGCGAACAGCCCAATGCAAATACCCTCTTGGATAACTATATTTCCCGTGAAGAACTGTGGGCCTGTACTTCTTGTAATGCTTGTGTAGAAGCCTGTCCAATCGCCATTGATCCACTTTCCATTATCACCGATATGCGTCGCTATCTTGTTATGGAACAATCGGCAGCACCAACAGAATTAAACAACATGATGACCAACGTAGAAAACAACGGTGCTCCGTGGCCATTTAATCAACAATACCGTATCGCATGGCGTGAAGAAATAAATATATGAACATGAACAAAGAAGAAGTAGAGCAATTATTGCAAGAAAAACTAGAAGACGGGGAGCATATTAGTCCGGTGCTTCCAGAAGGGGTAAAAAACTACCTAATCGATATTGATGGTACTATCTGTGATGACATTCCCAATGAGGAGCCAGAGCGTATGGCTACTGCCGAATTGTATCCTGATGCATTGGAAACCCTGAATAAGTGGTATGACGAAGGTCATATGATTTGTTTTTTCACCTCTAGAACTGAAAACCACCGCAAAGTAACCGAAGACTGGTTAAACAAATACGGATTTAAATATCACTCTTTGCTTATGGGCAAGCCTCGTGGCGGAAACTATCACTGGGTAGACAACCACTTGGTTAAGGCAACACGTTATAACGGTAAATTCACCGATCTAGTTGAAAAAGAAGTGACCATTGAGGTTTTTGATGATGGACAACACGACTAACATACCAACCATGGCCGAATTAGCAGCCCAAGGCAAACAGCCTGAGGTGCTTTTTTGGGTGGGTTGTGCTGGAAGTTTCGACGACCGCGCAAAGAAAATAACAAAGGCTTTTGTCAAGCTATTGCTAAAAGCCGAAATTTCTTTTGCCGTACTTGGACCAGAAGAAAGTTGTACGGGCGATCCTGCTAAGCGTGCCGGCAACGAGTTTTTGTTTCAGATGCAAGCCATGACCAACATTGAGGTCCTTAATGGCTATGAAGTAAAAAAGATAGTTACGGCCTGTCCGCACTGCTTTAATACATTAAAGAATGAGTATCCAGGTTTGGGTGGGCACTATGAAGTGGTGCACCACACCCAATTCCTAAAACAATTGCTAGACGAAGGAAAGCTTAAGGTTGAAGGCGGTCAATTCAAAGGCAAGCGGATTACCTTTCACGACCCCTGTTATTTGGGACGTGCCAATAACGAATACGAAGCGCCTAGAGATGTTTTGGCCAAGTTAGAGAGCGAGTTGATTGAAATGAAAAGTTGCAAGTCCAAAGGGCTTTGCTGTGGTGCCGGTGGCGCGCAGATGTTCAAAGATGCAGAAGCGGGTAACAAAGAAATCAATATTGAACGTACCGAACAGGCCTTGGAGACCAAACCAGACATTATTGCTGCGGGTTGCCCTTTTTGTAATACCATGATGACCGACGGGGTCAAGAACAAAGAAAAGGAAGGATCCATTGCTGTGATGGATATCGCTGAACTTATCCAACAAGCCGAAGACTTATAAGATGCAAGTACCCTTTGACGCATTATCCGATGAAGCACGTGTATGGATTTATCCAGCCAGTCGCCCTTTTACTGCAGCGGAGTGTGAAGAAATCACCACAACATTACATGCCTTTCTAACCCAATGGACGGCACATGGCGCATCCCTAAACGCTGGGGTTAGCATGCCCTATAACCGTTTTATTGTTATTGCACTCGATGAAAGCCAACAAGAAGCTACGGGTTGTTCTATCGATGCATCGGTAAAAATCATTCAAGAAATTGAAGCGAACTATGGAGTTACGCTTTTGGACAAGATGAATGTCAGCTTTAAACAAGGGGAGTACATTACCTACAAGCCATTGATGGATTTTAAGAAAATGGTCAAAAGTAAAGCTGTAACGGAAAACACCATCGTCTTCAATAATTTGGTGGTAAACAAGGAAGAGTTTTTGACGCAATGGGAAGTCCCTGCCCATCAAAGTTGGCACGCACGCTACTTTTAACTTACCTTTAAGGTATGTTTCGCTTTTTGTTCACGATTTTGTTTGCGGCAACACTAGTGCACGCACAATCCCAGCAAGCATGGGTAGATAGCCTTTATGCCCAAATGACCCTCGATCAAAAAATCGGGCAACTTTTTATGGTCATGGCTTATCCCGATGGGAATACTTCCAAAAGGATGGCAACTAGCAAACAGATACAAGCACAACACATTGGCGGCGTCTTATTTTCTAAAGGCACCAGCAAACAACAATTACGCGACACGCGTACCTATCAAAATCAAGCTGCGATTCCCTTGCTTATTGGCGCCGATGCCGAGTGGGGCATGGCCATGCGCCTAACAGATCTACCCGCTTATCCCTACGCCATGACCCTAGGTGCATTGCCGCACAGCGATTTGGTTTATGCCTTGGGCAAAAGATTGGGTGCACGCAAGCGTAGCATGGGGGTGCATGTTACTTTCGCGCCCGTAGTGGATGTCAATAGCGAATCTAAAAACCCCATTATTGGCGTGCGATCTTTTGGCGATGACCCCCATAAGGTAGCGGAACAGGGTGCTGCGTTTATGGAAGGCTTACAGGCAGCAGGTGTTTGGGCGGTTGCCAAACACTTTCCCGGTCATGGTGCAGCAGTACAAGATTCGCACATAGCACTTCCGCTTATCAACCGCAGTAGCAAAGCATTAGACAGCATAGACCTGTTGCCATTCCAGCATTTGATTGACAACAAACTTAAAGGCGTTATGGTGGGACATTTGGCCGTCCCTGCATTGACTGCAAATGACAGCATTCCCGTTTCGACATCTTCTTTAGTGGTAAACGATTTGCTGCAAGATAAAATGGGTTTTAAGGGACTTGTTTTTACTGATGCGCTCAACATGAAGGGTATTTCCGACAGCGTTGACCAACCTGCACTACAGGCCTTTATGGCAGGAGCAGATGTATTGCTCATTCCCGAAAACCTATCAAGCTCCATTGCCAACATAAAATCTCATTACTTGTCTGGCGCTATTACAGCAGCACGATTGGCAAAATCAGTCAAGAAAATTCTCGCAGCCAAACACCAACTTGCCTTAAAGCAAACAAAAAAGGGCTTTTATGAAGTCTTGCCTTTTGCTTCTGTTGACCGCTATTTGGTCCAACAAATAGCCAATCAGAGCCTCGTCTTGGCACACCGCGGTAAGGCTTTCCCCATAGAGTCAAAAACAAAGGTGGTATTTGTTGCCCTTGGCAAACAAAAAGACAATAGCTTTTTAAACGCTTTACGCCAATACGCTGCTGTGCGTCAGCTATCTCCATATGCAACAGTTGCTATCGGCTCAAACGAAACTTTGGTTGTGGGTATTTATGCAGATACGGCTACACCTTGGCGAAAACAGTACCTGCCAACAGATGAACATAAGCTATTAGCCAAATTGCTAAAACACCAAAATGTGCACGTGGTGGTGTTTGCAAAACCCTACGTCTTGCGACAGTTGTCAGATATAAGCAGCTGTTCAAGTGTGTTGTTGGCACACCAACAAGAGCCGGCTTTTGTTAAGGCTGCAGCCCAAATATTATTTGGAAAAATCGATGCGGTGGGTAAATTACCCGTTGCCCTAGAAGCTTTTGATTGATTGTTTTGCGCTTCGAAGTATTACCAATACTTTTGTGTCATGCTAGTTAAGGAAACCCTGTTCTGTAAATCATTTTTAATATGAAAATAGCGATTGTTTGTTACCCAACCTATGGTGGTAGTGGGGTAGTGGCTACCGAATTGGGCATCTCTTTGGCCGAAAGGGGTCACGAGGTGCATTTTGTAAGCTATAAACAGCCGGTGCGTTTACAGTCTCTTGCAGGTAATATTCACTTTCATGAGGTTCATGTACCACGCTATCCGCTGTTTCATTTTCAACCCTATGAATTAGCACTTTCTAGTATGCTCGTAGAAATGGTGAAGTTGCATGAGATAGAGCTGCTGCATGTGCACTATGCCATTCCACACGCCTATGCTGCCTATATGGCCAAGCAAATGCTTAGAGAAAACGGTATTGACATTCCGTTGGTGACCACCCTTCACGGTTCGGATATTACCTTGGTGGGAAGCCATCCGTTTTACAAACCTGCTGTTACCTTTAGCATCAATAATTCAGATGTGGTAACAGCTGTTTCCAAAGATTTGCGCAGCGATACTTTTAGTTTGTTTGATGTGCACAAAGAAATTCATGTGGTGCCCAATTTTATCAACATATCGCGCTACGAAAACATTCGCGTGAATTGTGATCGTGAAACCGTTGCTGCTGCAGATGAGGTCATACTTACGCATGTAAGTAATTTTAGACCTGTAAAACGTGTGCTAGATGTCATTGAAACCTTTGCAAAAGTGCGGGAGCATATGCCTGCCAAACTGATGATGGTGGGCGATGGTCCAGACCGCTTGACTGCTGAAAACCGCTGCCGTGAGTTGGATGTTTGGGCGGATGTTGTTTTTTATGGAAAGACAAACGAGGTGAGTAAGATTTTATGCTACTCTGACCTGTTATTGTTGCCCTCGCAAACCGAAAGTTTTGGATTGGCTGCTTTGGAAGCCATGGCCGCTGCCACACCTGTAATTTCCACCAACACGGGTGGATTGCCGGAAGTAAACATTCACGGAGAAACAGGTTATCTAACTGCTGTTGGCGATGTGGATGCCATGGCAAAACACGCTGTAGAACTCTTGTCTGACAAGGAGAAACTAGCCTTGTTTAAGCACCAAGCTTATACGTATGCATGTCGCTTTGACGTGCACCAAATTGTTCCAGCATACGAGGAAATGTACCAAAAAGCGTTAGCGTAAATTACATCCGAAACACGCCAAAGGCATCACTGCCCTCGATGTTGTCGTTGTAGACGGTAGCCAAACACAGGCTTAGGTGTTTGCGTGTATCCCGTGGATCAATCACGCCGTCGTCCCAAAGTTCTGAAGTAGCATGCCATACGCTCGCCTTTTGCTGGGCGTCTTGATACATGGCATCTTTGGCTTTTTTTAGTGCTTTTTCATCCACTTTTTTATTAAGCGATGCCGCAGACTGACGTCTCACAATTTCCATCACGCCTGATAATTGCGCTGCACCCATTACACCAGATTGCACATTGGGGTAGGAGAATAAAAAGCGGGGTTGAAACGAGCGTCCGCACATGGCGTAGTTTCCAGCGCCATAGGAATTGCCAATCAACAAGCTGATGTGCGGTACGGTGCTGCCTGAAACGGCATGTATCAGTTGCGCACCACTGTTAATCATGCCTTTTTGCTCATATTGTTTGCCCACCATAAAACCAGTGGTATTGTGAACAAACAATAATGGGGTGTTGGATTTGTTTGCCAGTTGGATAAACTGCGTGGCTTTTTGTGCCGACTCGGCAAAAATAACACCGTTGTTGGCAATGATGCCTACGGGATAGCCGTTGATGTTGGCCCAACAGCATACCATGGTAACGCCATAGTTGGTTTTAAACTCGGTAAACTCAGAATTGTCCACAATGCGGATCAATACTTCTCTGATGTCTATGGCTCTTTTGAGGTTTGCAGGCACGATACCCAATAGTTCATCTGCACTGTATCGCGGTGGCACAACGGGTTTGTGTGGCGCCGCGTAGGGTTTTGCGGGTTTCAAGGTTTTGACCACGTCTCTTGCAATGCTGATGGCATCTTGCTCGTCCTCGGCTAAAAAGTCTGCAACTCCCGAAATACGGCTGTGCATCGTGGCTCCGCCAAGTTCTTCGTCCTTGGCAATTTCGTTGGTGGCCATTTTCACTAGGGGAGGCCCTGCCAAAAATACTTTTGCAGCATCTTTTTGCATGATGGTATAGTCAGACATGCCGGGGACATAGGCACCGCCAGCTGTAGCATTGCCAAAGACAACCGATATGGTTGGAATGCCCAGTTTGGAACGTCTGGACATTTCTCTGAACGAAGCACCGTAGTTGTTGAATACACGATCTTGGTCGGGCAGGTTGGCACCACCGCTTTCTACCAAATTGATGGTAGGTAATTTGTTTTCTAATGCGATTTCACCCAAGCGCAACACCTTTAGACTGGTTGCATAGTCCACGGCACCGCCTTTGCGCGTACCCAAGTTTGCATTGATTAAACACAAGCGTTTGTTTACATAGCCAATTCCAGCAACTGTCGTACCGCCTGGACCAAAACCACCCTCGTGCATAAGACCTGCCAAGGGCATCAACTCCAAGAACGGACTGTCTTTGTCTAATAATAAGGCAATGCGCTCACGCGCCAAAAACTTTCCTCGCTTTCGCGCACGCGCAATGGAAGCTTCCGTGCCTTGTGTTTGGCTGTTTTTTAGCTGTTGGTGTAATTCCAACACCAGCTTTTCCATCTCGGCATAGTTTTCCTTATAACTCGCTTTGCTTGTTTTTATGGCAGATTTAAATGGTCTCATGTAGTGTAAATCTCTGTAAAAGTACAAACTTGATTTAATATCAACTGGTATTAAATATTGTTTTACATTTATAGAGATGAAAAAAGCATTTTGTTTTTTAATCGAAAAGAATTCCTCGAGGCTCTGCCTCGGGGTTTCCTTTGAAAATGTCATTCCCGAGTATTCGGGAATCTAAATCACAGAATTTAGGTTTTTGCTCCTTAAAGGGCAAAAAGGAAAACACGGTGTTATTGAAATTGCCACAAAAGATGAATGAACAACAGACCATAGCCGAACTCGTAGAAACGCTTCAAACACGCCTCGAAAAGGGACAGTTTAAAGATGCGGTACATAAGATTAAATTAATGACAACCCTTGAGACTGTGCAGCGCATGTTAAACGGTCAGTAGTATAAAATCAATATATTTGGATCATGGAAAACCTAATCCAATACTTTGAAAACATTCCCTCGCTGCACCGCAGCATCATATTGGTGGGCGGTATCACGCTTTTTTGGTTGATAGAAGGACTCGTGCCCACGAGGAGATTGGCCTACAAAAAATGGCGTCATGCGTTGCCTAATTTCTTTTTTACGGCAACTTCGGTTTTGGTAAATTTCTTTTTGGCTTTTTTACTGTTGAATACCGCCGATTGGACACAGGCTAACGGATTTGGATTGTTGCATATTGTGACATTGCCTTTTTGGCTCTATGTGGTCTTGGGCGTACTGCTCTTGGATTTTATTGGGGCCTATTTGGCACATTTGGTCGAGCACAAGGTAAAGCCGCTGTGGATGGTGCATTTGGTGCATCATTCCGATCATCACGTAGATACCACTACGGCCAACCGTCACCACCCACTGGAGAGTTTGGTGCGTTTTTTCTTTACATTATTGGCTGTTTTTATACTGGGTGCGCCCATTGGTGTGGTGATGCTCTATCAATCGCTGTCGGTGGTTTTAAGCCAGTTTAATCACGCCAACATCAATCTGCCTGCCAAGCTAGACCAATGGCTTAGTTATGTGCTGGTAACGCCGCATATGCACAAAGTACACCATCATTATGTGTTGCCCTATACCGATAGCAACTACGGCAATATCTTTGCGATTTGGGATCGCTTGTTGGGTACCTACACGCATTTGGATGCGAAGCGCATTGTTTACGGCGTAGATGTTTTTCCCAACGAGGAGGAGAACAGTAGGGTAGGGAGCTTACTAAAGCAACCTTTTCAACCGTATCAAAAACCAACCACACAAGCCAAATAACATTTTCTGCTTTGGTATTAAACGCAATCTCATGAAAAAAATAAGTCTATTGCTTTGTTTTGCCTTATTGATGCTGTCGTTTACATGCACAAATGACGACGTTAGCGTGATCAATACAGACTGCTTTACCGATCCAACTCCCGACACCGTTTGCACGTTGGATTACACACCTGTTTGCGGTTGTGACGAAGTGACCTACAGCAACGCTTGTGTTGCCGGTGCTACAGGGGTGCTGACGTGGACAGATGGGGCTTGTGAATAATCCCTAAATGGGTACTTATGTTAGCTGTTTGTTAAGCTTGCTTCGCAACTTCGATTGGCTTTTGTTTTTTTGTAAATTGTGGCGATATTTACTAACGCTCATGAAATTTCTAAACACCTATTATCCTATTATTTTGGCTTTTCTCAGCTTTGTCTATTCGGTATACCTTTGGTTTACGGGAAACGAGCTAGAGGGTATCTATGTAGGACTTTGGCCCATTACCATTTTGGGATTTGCCATTGCCATCAGACAAAGACGCAAAGATGACAAATAGCATTATGTTTTTTGTCGGATTGGGCATCGTTGTGGTGTATACCTTTTTTCTGATTGGTATCATTTCCAAGCAAAACAAGGCGGCCAAAAAGGAAACCCCAACAGCTGTGGATGTCCTTGACATGGACGGCATGGGCAACCAGGGTAGGGTACCCACCAAAACAGCTAAGAACAGGGCGTAGGCGTCAGGTTTTCTATAACCTTAGGGCTTCACACCTTAACGCACAACAAATTTCCGAACGATCTCCTTATTTTTAGTATCCGTAAGTTTGATAAAATAAATACCTGTAGCCACATCTGGTATATCCACTGTTAAAGTACTGTCATGTGTTATTTTGGACAACGATTTTACTATTGAACCCGCAGCATTGTATAACACAAGCTTATTAAGCGCAATGCCTTCTAAATGGATAAGATTAATTTTTCCGTTCAATACCGGGTTTGGGTATGCTTTCACCTGATTTAGCGTATGCGCATTCACGGATAAGGGTGTTTTTAGTTTAATGGTCAAGGTTCCCATTTTGTTTCCGTTGATTGGTGTCCCCGTAATTTTTGAAATAGCCTGAAAGGGGTTTGTAGCGCTGTTGCTGGAGGTATAATCAGTACCACTGTCTGTTCCTGCATCATAGGCAAAAACATCTATTACTTCTGAAGTTTTCCAATCGCCATTTGCATCCAACAAACTGTGACTATTAACGTTAATTATCCAGTCTGGACTAGGCGCTATCATCGAAACTAAAGTCACCAATGGAAAATCTTTTGCAACCTCAAGGTCAACAACTGACATGTCGCCTTTTGCTGATCCTAAACTAGGCCCATTGATGTATTGATTTGCTTCACCTGCAGTGATTTTAGCAGAAACTTCAGTGCTAAAATTGGAATTACTCCCAATTTCAGCAACGTTTTTTATGCCTGTAGTAGCCAACTTACCCGTTTCTAGGAATGTATTGGCGGTTTTGTGCGTGGCGCCAACCAACTTAGACCAATGTGCACCAGAGGGCACAGTGGTATGGTCGTTTGCGTTCCAAATGCTCGTAAAAGTGATGTCGTATTTCACAGTAGTTTGACCCATGCAGGGAATAAAAAACAGCAAGTTTAGCAAACAAATGGCAAAGGCGGTTTTACCTTTTACCGTATATCCGCAGCGATTTTTATCTATAAAGTAAGTAGTGAATTGTGTCATAAGTAGGATTTTTGGATACTTAAAGATACAAACTTTTGTTTTTATGGAATGTAAGCCTGTTAAATGAGAAGGGCACGATACACAGCCATTCTTGTGCTCGCCTGAACTTCGGGCAGGCCAGGGGGAGACTCTCAATAATTAATAAAAACCAAACCTTTTTATGTCTTTTAAGTTTTCATAGGGGCCCAATAATGAATCTTTTTCCTTTAAAAGAACCCAATAGCTTTGCTCATACATCAATTGTTTTTCGATAAATAAATTATTTGAGATTACCGAGTCAATTTTTGCATTGTTGATTTCATTGTTTTTTAAACGAAACATTAAGTCGGCCTTGATATTTTCCCTAAGAAACCCAACATTTATCGACTGAATAATTAAAATATACTTTTCATTCTCTCTTACATCCAAAACGTTTGGTTGAAGAAAAAAACCTTTTTTATCTTCTTTGATAATGTAATTTAGTTGCCCCCCTTCAATAATATAAACTATACCATTAGAAAACTCTTTTTTTGCGTCTGAAAAATTGCAGGCAATAAAAGTTGATATAATTAGCAAATAAAAAATATTGTGTTTCATTTATCTATTTTACACTGATTATTCGATTGTAGAATTTAATATCGTAAGGATATCCATTCCCCCCCCGCTGGCGCAGGGCTTCGTCCTGTGCCCCATAATCGTGGCAATTTCTATTAAAAAAAATGTGGTTTTGTGTGGCATAAGTAGGTTTTTGGGTACTTAAAGATACAAACTTTTGTTTTTATGGTATGCAAGCCTACCTGTCGCCTGCCTGTCGGCAGACAGGGCAGACAGGGCTGTGTCTCGTGCCACAACAAAGGATGAAAGGAAGATAAACGTAGAAACAAGTAAACGGTTATTCATAAGTCAAGCATTTGGGAACTCTAAACTTAACAAATAATTTTTAATTATCAAAACCTAACCTACTGATAACAAGTTGATTAGTAAGTATATATTTAACTAAATTCAAAAAGTATAAGGCATACAGTAGGTGCGTTATAGCACTAGAACCCCAACAACACCGAAAAACGTTTAAGGGGGTTTCTAAGGTGGGTGCGTTGGCTGTAGGCCGCGCGGTAGTGTGCAAAAAAAGCATCGTAGGCACGCATGATCGCATGCACGTGGTCAAACTTTAGTTGTACCATATAAAACAGTGCTAGGGTAGTGTCAAAAGCGGCACGCAGCGCATAGACCCACAGCAAGGGCACTAACGGCAGTGTTTTGGTATAGGTAAGCAGGGAGTTGCGTATGTTGTAGTAGAGCTTTCTCGGGTTGTCTTGCGCCAGACTGGCAGCACCCTTATGATACACTTCACTGTTGCCAATAGCCCAAACCTGATGGCCCTTGGCTTGTGCACGTAGGCATAAATCTATTTCTTCAAAATGCATAAAAAAAGAGGCGTCAAAACCGCCCAAAGCATCAAACACCGATTTGCGCACCACCAAGCAAGCACCGCTTGCCCAGGTCACTTGCGTATTGGTATCGTATTGTCCGCTGTCTTTTTCGCATTTCCTGCCCACACGACCACGGCAGTAGGGGAGCCCCATGATGTCCAAATATCCGCCTGCGGCACCGGCATACTCAAAATGGTCTGGCTTTGCCAAATCCAAAATTTTGGGTTGCACCATAGCCACCTCAGGGTGGGTTTCCAAAAAAGCAGTAATGGGCAATAGCCAATTAGGTGTTGTCTTAATGTCTGAATTCAACAAACAAACCACATCGGCATCTATTTGTTGTAATCCCGTGTTGTAGCCACCGGCATAGCCTGTGTTTTCGCCCAACGCTATGGGTGTAACGGCAGGAAAAGCTTCCGCAAGCACTGCCAACGAATCATCGGTTGAGCCGTTGTCAATCACATAGACCTTGGCGTTTTCGCTGTGTTCCAATACCGAAGGCAAAAATTGCCGCAGCAATGCTGCCCCGTTGTAATTCAATATGGCAATGGCTGTTGTCATAAGGCTAGTCCTTTTAGCGGGAAGTCGGGCATAAAGTGATAGGCCTGTTTGTCATAGTCAATCTGGCAATAAATGTGGTGCAGTCCGTTGGTCACCATCAGGTAGGTGGCGTTTAGTGCCAATTGGTAGCGGGCAATTTGGTCAAAGGTTGCTTGGGTGATGGGTATTTCGGGTGCTTTACATTCCACCAATAGGGCAATGGACGCGTTAGCGCCTGCCACAACCACATCAAAGCGTTTTTGTTGGCCCATGACCTCAAATTGTTTTTCAATGCTCAAGCGGGTCTTGCTGATGCCTTTTTCCATCAAATCTTGAATGACGTGCTGGCGTACCCATTCCTCTGGCGTAAGCAACACAAACTTTTTTCGGATCGGATCCAATATAAAGCGTTTGTTTTCGCTACTTTTGGTAGTGAAGCTAAAAGTCGGGAATGCCAAGGCTTGCATGACCACAAAAGTGCTAAATTATTTTTCAATTGGATGCATACGCAAGCACGAAGCGTGCTATTTTAGATCGAAATTTTACACCTATCTACTTTTTGATGGGGGATGAGCCCTTTTTTATTGACCAATTGAGCCAGTTGCTCATCGATACGGTATTGCCCGAAGAACAGCGTGATTTTAACCAAACCATATTATACGGCAAAGACACCAGTATCGAAGAAATTGTATCGGTTTGCAAGCGATTTCCCATGATGGCCGACCATCAATTGGTTGTGGTGCGTGAGGCGCATGAACTCAGCCGAAGCATTGAAAAACTGGAGGCCTATGCGGCACAGCCGCAAACCACCACGGTTTTGGTGATTTGTTATAAAAATAAAAAATTAGACAAGCGCAAAAAGCTCCATAAGGCCATTGCCAAGAACGGAACCGTTGTAGAAACCAAAAAGCTCTATGACGACAAACTACCCGCTTGGATTGAGCAGCGTGTGCGCGAGCAACAACGTACGATTGATTTTAAGGCCGCTGCGGTGTTGGCGGAGAGTGTGGGTGCCGATTTGGGTACGCTCTACAATCAGATCAACAAACTCTGCCTGGTTGTTGCAGCGGGGGAAGCCATCAGTGCAGACCACGTTGAGCAGCATGTAGGCATCAGCAAAGAATACAACAACTTTGAATTGCGCAAAGCCCTAGGGAATGGTCATACGGCCAAAGCCTATACCATTGCACATTACTTTGGGCGTCATCCACGGCAACATCCGTTATTGGGGACCCTTAGGAGTTTACACAACTATTTTATGCAATTGCTCACCTACCACGGTTTGCCTTCCAAAAACCCCGATGCGGTTGCCAAAGCCTTGGGCATACATCCGTTTTTTGTTCGTGAAATTGAGCAGGCCGCCAGGCGTTATCCACTAAAATCTATAGTGCCCATTTTGGGAAGCATTAAAAAAGCTGATTTGGCCGTCAAGGGCGTTGATGCGGTTCCTACTTCGGAGGGAGAAGTACTGCAAGAGCTGTTAAGCCATATTGCCTATTAACTATTCACTACTGCCTACTCCCTATTGCCTATTAACTAATAACTATTGCCTATCTAAAGCGGAGGAAACTGATTCGGTTTTGCCTCGTGCATGATGGCATAGGCGGCTTCTACGATATCTTCTTTTGACGGTTTTGAGAAGTAATCTCCGTCGGTACCATAGGCCGGGCGGTGGTCTTTGGCAGTCAGTAAGCTTGGTTGGCTGTCCAAATGCGGATAAATATCTTGCTTTTCCAATAACTGACTGAGGATATAAGCCGTTCCACCACCGGGAACATCTTCATCTACGATCAGCAGTCGGTTTGTTTTTTCCACACTTGCGCCAATGATATTGGTGGTGTCAAACGGGATTAGCGATTGCACATCTATCACATCTGTAGTGATGCCCATTTGCGCCAAGGTATCAGCAGCTTCTTCAACAAGTCTAAGGGTAGATCCATAGGAAACCAGCGTCATATCGTTACCTGTGCGTAGCTGTTCTGCAATGCCAAGGGGTACGGTAAAATCACCTAGGTTTTCAGGTTGTTTTTCTTTTAGGCGGTAGCCGTTAAGCGGTTCAATCACGAGTGCTGGATCTTGTCCTTGTAGCAGGGTGTTGTACATACCACTTGCCTGTGTAAGGTTACGCGGTACCAATACAAACATACCACGAAGCAAACTTACCAATCCACCCATGGGGGAGCCCGAATGCCAGATGCCTTCTAAGCGGTGTCCTCTTGTGCGGATAATCAGCGGTGCACGTTGTTTGCCACGTGTGCGGTAGTGGAGCGTTGCCAAATCATCGCTCATGAGTTGCAGTGCATAGAGCACATAGTCTAAATATTGTATTTCAGCAATGGGTCGTAGTCCACGGAATGCCATGCCAATACCCTCGCCAATGATGGTAGCCTCGCGAATGCCACGGTCTGCAACACGCTCTTCTCCATAGATTGCTTGAAGCCCTTCTAAGCCTTGATTAACATCGCCAATTTTTCCACTGTCTTCACCAAAAACCAAGAGTTTGGGGTGTTGTTCTAAGAGGGCTTTAAAATTGTCTCGCAACACCACACGTCCATCAACAAGGCTTGCGTCTGCGCTGTACTTGGCAGGAATGCTTGGAACATTCAAAGCGGAGTTGTCGTATTCGTTGTAAAGCTTATCGCTGTACAGGGTTTGTGTGTTTTGTTGTTTTTCGTGCCACCATGCTTGCAGTGCTTTTCTGCTGGGCGTAGGATTGCTACGTGTTTGCCACAGGAGCTCACGAACAGCGGCATAGATGGGTTTGCGGTAGGCTATATTTTTCTTGGAGAGTACAACGGCTAATGGTGCAAGTGCCTCAGGGTCTTGTGCGTTTGCAATAAGTGCTTGGACCAATTGCTCGGCTTCTTGCCGTTCTTCATCGATAGGGACTAAATAGGCCTTCCAAGCGGCTGTTTTGGCTTCTTTGGCGGCTGTTGATGCCTTTTCTTCGATGGCAGCAAGCTCATCCTCGGTTGCTATTTTCTTTTCTAATATCCAGTTTTTGAATGTTAGGTTACAGTCATATTCTTTTTCCCATTGCAAGCGGGTTTCCGATTTGTAGCGTTCGTGCGACCCAGACGTAGAGTGTCCGAGGGGTTGGGTGAGTTCTTGAACGTGTATCAACACGGGAACGTGCGCACTTCGTGCCAATTCACTTGCACGGGTATAGGCTTCAATTAGGGCAGGGTAGTTCCAGCCTTCAACCTCAATGATTTCAATACCAGCCTTGTCGTCTGTGCGTTGCATGCCGCGCATGGCCTCTGAAATGCTTTCCTTAACGGTTTGAAATGCGTTGTCAACCGAAATGCCATAGCCGTCGTCCCAAACACTAATGACCATGGGTACTTGCAATACACCGGCAGCATTAAGGGTTTCAAAGAACAAACCTTCGCTTGTACTGGCATTTCCAATGGTACCCCAAGCGACTTCATTTCCTTGGTCAGAAAGCTTTTCGTCTTTCATGGACGCAACCTTGCGGAACAATTTGGAGGCATGTGCCAAGCCCAGCAGTCGTGGCATTTGTGCAGCGGTGCATGAAACGTCTGCAAAAGCGTTTTTTCTTTCCACCAGTGGCAGTAGATTACCTTCGTTGTCGAGCGTATCGGTATTAAAGTGCCCCACCATTTGTCTTCCAGAAGACATGGGTTCTGCAATGTGGTCGGCATGGCCATAAACACTTGCAAATATGTGTTTGGGTTTTAATCCCCCAATAGACATCATAAAGGTTTGATCGCGGTAATATCCCGATCTGTGGTCTCCGTTTTTAAAGACCTTTGCCATGGCTATCTGTGCGAGTTCTTTACCGTCGCCAAAAATTCCAAACTTCCCTTTTCCAGAAAGCACTTCTTTTCTCCCCAAGATACTCACCTGTCGGCTGAGTGCCACAATGTAGTAGTCGTTGAGTACGTCCGACTTAAAATCGGTGAAAGTACCTTTGGATGAAGCGAGATTGACTGTTTTCATAAAGCTTTGCAAATTTACGAAAAATAGGAGTAGGGTTAATCTGCTAGAACCAACTTCTTGAAAATAGCTTGGCTAGTGATGCAGGACGTAAGGACAATTGAAAACGTATGTTTTTGGGATAGGCGTTGTTTGTAAACACAGCACCGTTTGAATTGTAGATGGGAAAATGCATTTCAAAAAAGTCTGGAACCAGATTAAAAGTAATGCCCGTGCCCCAATGGGTTTCAGCGTTCTGATGGCTGTTTTTGACCCAACCGATTTCTGCATAGCCTTCAACCCAACGCCAGATGGTCGTCGCCGATTGTGCCGTCATCAGCCACTGGTTGGCGCTTGTTAGGTCGCCTGTAGTGCGTAATGCCCCTTCCGCTTTGATGTATTGCTGACTGAAAAAACCCTCGGCTTCTGAACGCCCATAGAGGTCGTATTGAAATAAATAATCATTGACTCGCGATAGATTAAAATCATAATAATTGTCGTTTGCGTTGTTGGACAGGAAAGTTCCGGCAAATATCCGCATGGTCCACCTTCTGTTGGGTGCGTAGTAGGTAATGTACTCCGAATTAAGGCTCAGCTTTTTAAAATTGCTGGCCATTTGTGCTTCAACCTTGTAAGAGAAGTTGTCCAAAGCCGTGCCTTTTCGAGATTGAAAACTAGCCAAACTTACGCCATAACCCCTGCGTTCGTCTTCTTCTGGTAAATCATCTAAGCGTACCGACACATGTCGTATTTGTAAAGATGAGCGTTGTTTGTTTTGAATTCCCTTTGGACGGTAGTAGAAAATTAAAGAAGGCGTAAAGACCGTATAGCGCAATTGAGGCGCGTAGTGATATGACGAACCAAACAGGTTAATTCGGGTTAAATAATGGCTGCTGTTTTCTTTATAAAAATCGGCTATTACAAAACCAAGTCCACTTATTTGTTGTCTTTTGACGCCATACTGTGGGCTAAACTTAAAGCGATATTTATTGGCTAATATGCTGCTGTTTGCTATGGAAATACCACCCAGCAGTCCGTCGTAATAGTTATAGGCAAACTCCGGTTTGTAGAGCAATAATGCGGTGCCGCTCTCTGCAATGTCTTGCAAGAACCGCAATTTTAAGTTGTTGCGAAATAGGCCGTTGCCAAGCTGGTAGGTGTTATTGTTCAATTGGCGTTCTGGGATGTAGTGGTTTTCGTTTAGGGTTAGCGAGGCCACTTCTGACGTCTTATAGTCTTGTTCATAGGGCAAATCATCGCTTAAAATCCAATTTGTTTGCTGGGCGCCGTTGGTCAGGATTTTTTTGATAGGAATCGCAACTTCTGAATCGGTGCTGTTGATTTGAATGCGCGAAATTTCGGAGTTTACTTTTTTACCTTGAAGTTTTAAGTCGACGTTATTATCCAAATGGATGTAATGGTCAAAAAACCAATCCAGCGGTTTATCGGTTTTTCGTGTCAATTCCTGTTTTAAAACAGCATTGGACAGCGAACCCTTGGGAAGGGATTTGACTGTATTGCTAAGGATGTCACCACCGATGTAATGGTCTAAATACATCAGCGCCAAAGTGGCACGACTGGGGTTTGCAATCCTTCGGTTGTAACGGGTCAGTCTGTTTTTAGGAGTGGTTAGCGCTTGCCCCCTGTTTTTGTTGGCAGACACGTTGGCTGATAGTTCCCAGCTACGATGGTAGGGCGCTTGAACAAAGTGATAGTTTTTTACAAACGGTAACTCTTTTAAAGCTCCCGTCATGGGTAGGTTTGGATATTGCTCTTGCACATATTGATTCCACAAAAAATTAGGCAAACCGTCCATAAGCCAGTCCGATTGGTCTTCTGTCTGTCCGTATTTTTTGGATACATGCCAATGCAGTAGGCTTTTAAGTAATTTTAACTCTACCACTTGCGCTTTGTCAAAAGCCTTTAAAAAGGAGGGAAGTGATTCCAGCGCTAACAAGGAATAGGCCTTGTAGTCTTCTTCAAAAGCCCAGATTGTTTGCGCATCTACATCGCTAAAGTGGCGACTTAAAAATGCTTCAATATTTTTTAAATGTGACGCCAAGTCGATTGTTTCATCAGCAGGTATCATATCTGTTATTAGCGTTGCATGGCCAAAGGGTATTTTTTGAAACGCATTTGGCTTGGTTAAAAGCAACGGAGAAACTTCGGTCGTGTTTTGGGCTGGTAGGAGTAATTCGAAATCTTGACTTGTTTCAAACTGATAACGCACTGCTGCAGCAGGGCTGTTGGGTTTTCCAAAACCGAAATTGGTGTTTGGAGACCAACTGCCATCGCTATTGATTGTTGCCAAAACCAAATGCCAATGGTAAGTAAACAACTGATCCTTTGATGTACCGTATTTAAATTTAGCTGCATCGGGTAGCTTAACCGTATACATCACCGTAAAATCAACTGAGCTGTTTGGCGCAATGGCTTCATCAAAGCTTATTTTGATGGCCTCTCGCTTTTCTGGCTGTCTTTCCCACTTGTGCTGTCGCCCATTGCTGTGAATTTCTTGAATATCGGTATATCCCTGGTTTTTCTTGCTGGCACGTATCAGTTTATAATCAAACTCATTTGCCAAAAAGTAACCCAGCTGACTGCGTGCAGAAGAATAGGCGTGGTTCCAGTCCAAGAGGTAAACGGTGTTTACAGCCACATCGCTATCGTTTGTCCATCGTATGTTTTGGGTAATGGATAGGGGTGCAGTTGCCTCATTCCATTTGACACGAATGTCATAGGCGTTTTGGGCATATCCAAAAGCGTGTAGCAACAATAAGAAACCGAATAGCTTGCGCAATGCTTAGAAGTTAGGGGTGAATTTCCGCTTGGTGTGGAACTGGGATACGTGCTTAACTGCTTCGTCAACGTCGTCAACTACTTTGATTAAATCCAAGTCCTCAGGACTTATGTTGTGGTATTCTTCAAGCAGTGTGTTTTTAATCCAATCGATGAGGCCAGACCAGAAGTCTGAACCAAACAATACGATGGGGAATTTTTTAATTTTTTCTGTTTGAATTAGCGTAAGTGCCTCAAAGAGTTCGTCTAAGGTACCAAAGCCACCAGGCATAACTACAAAAGCTTGTGCGTATTTGATAAACATCACTTTGCGTACAAAAAAGTAATCGAAATTAATGAGTTTGTCTTTGTCAATATAGGGGTTTATATCTTGCTCAAACGGCAGTTCAATAACAAGTCCGACGGAAGTGCCATCGCCTTGTTGCGCACCTTTGTTGGCCGCTTCCATAAGCCCAGGTCCGCCACCTGTGATGACGCCAAAGCCTTGGGTGACTAATTTCTCTGCTATTTCAACGGTTTCTTTGTAGTATCTACCATTTGGTTTTGTACGTGCTGATCCAAAAATGGATACACAGGGCTCTATCATCCCCATTTGCTCAAAACCCGATACGAATTCCCCCATGATTTTAAAGGTCAACCACGAGTTGCTCGATTTCATGTCTGTCCATGTATTTGCCATAATGTTATGTTTTTAACTCCTGCCGTAAAAAGCGAGCAGTGTGATTAGATTTGTTTTTAACGATTTCCTCAGGTGTTCCCGTACAACAGATGTTACCGCCTTTTGCGCCACCTTCAGGGCCTATATCAATGATATGATCCATCTGCTTGATTACATCCATGTTGTGTTCGATGATAATCATGGTGTTCCCTTTGTCGACCAAACGGTTGAGTACGTTCATCAGTACTCGAATGTCTTCAAAGTGCAACCCCGTGGTGGGCTCATCCAAAATATACAGGGTTTGCCCCGTATCTTTTTTGGATAATTCAGTCGCCAACTTAATGCGTTGGGCTTCGCCGCCTGAGAGCGTTGTAGATTGTTGTCCAAGTGTAATGTACCCCAATCCAACGTCTTGAATGGTTTTTAATTTACGATAAATTTTGGGATAGGGTTCAAAAAAGCGACACGCATCGTTGATCGTCATCTCTAAAACGTCGCTAATATTTTTATTTCGATACTTGATTTCAAGCGTTTCTCTATTGAACCTCTTGCCATAACATGCGTCACAATGCACATATACGTCGGGCAAAAAGTTCATCTCAATGGTTTTTACCCCCGCACCTTGACAGGTCTCACAGCGTCCGCCTTTTACATTAAAACTAAACCTGCCGGGCTTATAGCCGCGTATCATGGCTTCTGGTGTTTTGGTAAACAACTGACGGATTTCTCCAAACACACCTGTATAGGTTACTGGATTAGATCGTGGTGTACGGCCAATTGGCGATTGGTTGATGTCAATTACTTTATCAACATGCTCCAAACCCTTGATTGATTCGTAAGGGAGTGGCTTCTTAACCGCTTTAAAGAAATGTTGGTTTAGAATAGGGTAGAGGGTTTCGTTTATCAGCGTGGATTTTCCGCTGCCCGATACGCCCGTAACTCCTATCATGCTACCAAGTGGTATGCTGAGGTCTACATTCTTTAGGTTGTTGCCCGTGCAGCCTTTTAATCGCAGTTTTTTTCCGTTTCCAGAACGTCTTTTTTCTGGAACTTCAATTTGTTTTCTTCCTGTCAGGTAGGCTGCCGTATCTGTATCCATCTGCTGGATATGCTTCGGATGATCGGCTGCCACAACTTTTCCGCCGTGACGTCCAGCGCCAGGCCCCATGTCTATCAGATAATCTGCTTTGAGCATGATGTCTTTGTCGTGTTCCACCACAATCACCGAATTGCCAATATCACGCAATTGCATCAACGATTCAATGAGTTTTTCGTTGTCGCGTTGGTGCAGACCTATACTGGGCTCGTCTAAAATATAGAGTACCCCAACCAATTGTGCGCCTATTTGTGTTGCCAAACGTATGCGTTGTGCTTCGCCTCCCGAAAGTGTTTTGGCACTTCGGTTTAACGACAGGTATTCTAGCCCAACATCCAATAAAAACTGCAATCGCTTTTCTATTTCAATCAGTACTTCATGCGCAATGATGAGTTGCTTTTCGGACAATGACGAACGAATGCCTTGTACCCAAGTGTGTAATTGGGCAATGTCCATTTCGGTCAAATCTGCAATGCCTTTATCGCCAACCTTAAAGAAGCGGGCTTCCTTTCTAAGCCTTGAACCTGCGCAGCTAGGACATTTGATTTCGTCCATAAAGCCCTTTGCCCAACGTTTGAGTGCAGATGTATGTGCTTCTTTGTATTGATGTTCCAAAAACGGAATAACACCATCGTAATCAATGCTGTAATCTCTCGTGATACCCAACGACTTAGAAGCCACAGAAAAGCGTTCGTTTCCGCCGTTTAGTATCACCTCCATACCATCCTTGGGAATGTCTTTTATCGCAGCTGTAAGCGAAAAATTATAGCGCTGTGCGATGCTGTTCATTTGCTTAAACGTCCAGTTGTTTTTTTCTTCTCCTATAGGGGCAATACCACCCGCCTTGATAGAGATGGCTGTGTCGGGAATGATTTTTTTATAATTAACCTTGTGTACCACACCCAAGCCGTTGCAAGAAGGACACATGCCTTTTGGGGAGTTAAACGAAAAAGTGTTGGGTTCTGGTGCTGCATATGATATACCACTGCTCGGGCACATTAATTTACGGCTGTAGAAGCGTGTTTTTTCTGTTTCGTAATCATATATCATCAACATATCGTTACCGTGATACATGGCGGTTTCTATGCTTTCAGCAAGACGCTTGCTGTCTGTTTTTGACGTTTTGACTTGAAGTCTGTCAATAACAATTTCAATATCGTGGTTTTTATACCTGTCAAGTTTGAAATTTGGTGTCAACTCCACAAAAGTTCCATCTGCTCGCACTCTAGTAAAACCTTGCTTAAAAATAGAGGCAAAGAGTTCGCGGTAGTGTCCCTTTCTCGATTGTACGACAGGGGCGAGAATGGCAATTTTTTTGTCTTTGTAGGACGAGGCAATGGCCGCTTGAATTTCGGTGTCGGTGTATTGCACCATTTTCTCATTGGTCTGAAAGCTATACGCATCAGCGGCACGCGCATACAGTAGTCGCAGGAAATCATACACTTCTGTAATGGTACCCACCGTAGATCTCGGACTTTTTCCCGTAGTTTTTTGTTCGATAGCAATGACTGGAGACAGCCCGTCAATTTTATCAACGTCGGGACGTTCTAGCGCGCCCAAAAACTGACGTGCATAGGCAGAGAAGGTTTCGATATAGCGACGTTGCCCCTCGGCATAAACGGTGTCAAAGGCAAGAGAGGATTTACCACTGCCCGATAGTCCGGTAATGACAACAAGCTCATTACGTGGAATTTCCACGTCAATATCTTGCAAGTTGTGTACTCGCGTTCCTTTAACAATTATTGCATCTTTCATAGCCAAGCCAAGCTTCGAATATAATTGATTTTAGTCAAGTTTTTTTAGTGAAGTGCTTCTTTTTTAAACGAATCGCAATGGCCCATGAGTTCAGGGTAGAATTCTAAAAATTGCGTCTTAAAAAAATCATAGTGGCGTTCAAGGGTGTTAGCACCCGTTTGTAAGGGTTGTAAGCCAGACCGATTTGCCATTTTATTTAGAATTACGTCAATACCTGCAACACTGCTGTATTCCAGCAGCCAGTTTTGGGTTTGCATACCCCGCAGATATCCTTGTGCGGACGATGGCATTATGTCCATGTGTTTTTGCAGTAAAGCCGTTATTTTGTCGCTAAATGTTCCTAAAGATTGATGGTGAAATCTTTCAAAATAGACTGCTAAGAAGTGATCGTAATACATATCAACCAGTATCCTGCTTATGTGTCGGTAGTCCTTAAAAAGTTTTTCTCTGATGGCTATGGAGGCTGCATGTGTATCTGTAAAGCTGTCGATGCTGCGATGCATATCAACGCCCAATTGCACTTCTTTTGTGAATTGAGCCAAGTCTTTATTGCGTACATGGTCACCTATAAAATTACCCACAACCAAGTCAGCTGATGGATACGATAAGGCCAAGTGCGCTAAGTAATTCATGTGCGTTTGTATGCTTATATTTGACAAAACAAAAGTATGACTTTAATTGCGTCTGTTTCGGGTATTCGTGGCACTATTGGTGGGGAAATCAATCAGAATCTTACTCCTGTTGATGTGGTTGCTTTTGCAGCAGCCTACGGCAGTTGGATTAAAACCAAACACCATTCGGCTACTGTTGTTGTAGGCCGTGATGCGCGCATATCAGGCCCAATGGTTCAAGCGCTTGTGCAGCAGACCCTCGTTAGTCTGGGAATTGATGTGATTGATGTGGGGCTTTCCACAACACCTACCGTTGAAATGGAAGTTGTTCGCAAACAAGCACAAGGCGGTATTATCATTACCGCCAGTCACAATCCCAAGCAGTGGAATGCGCTAAAATTATTAAACAACAAAGGCGAATTTATCAGCGCTGAAGACGGTGCTGAACTGATGCAATATGTAAGCGATCAGTCCTATGACTTTGTCGGAGTAGATGACCTAGGTAAAATCAATGTAGTAACAGATGCACTTACGGCGCATATGGATGCGATTCTTAGCCTTCCACTGGTAAATGTTGCTGCGATTAAAGCAGCAGGATTTAGTGCGGTTGTCGATGGTGTGAATTCATCTGGGGGTGTTGCGGTTCCCATGTTACTTGAACAGCTAGGCGTAAAGGTGCATAAAATTCATTGTACGCCAAATGGCGCATTTCCACATAATCCAGAGCCGCTAAAAGAACATCTTGTTGATTTGTCAGGTGCTGTAACTGCCCAGCACGCAGATTTGGGCATAGCCGTAGACCCAGATGTAGACCGTTTGGTTTTTATGGATGAAAACGGGCTATTGTTTGGTGAAGAATATACCCTTGTTGCCTGTGCCGATTATGTGCTGCAAGCTGAAAAGGGTGCGCTTGTTTCTAATTTATCTTCTTCAAGAGCGCTAGCTGATTTGGCCAACGATTACGGCGTGGACTATCACGCCAGTGCAGTAGGCGAGGTACACGTTGTTGCAAAGATGAAAGAAGTCAATGCTGTTATTGGCGGTGAAGGAAATGGCGGTGTCATTCTTCCTGCGTTGCACTATGGGCGTGATGCACTTGTTGGCATTGCCCTTTTCTTATCACACTTGGCAAAGGAAAAAATCAGTGTATCTACACTAAAAGAGCGCTATGCATCATACGTGATGGACAAAAAGAAAATTGAACTTTCACCTTCTTGGGATGCAGATGCGTTGTTGGCAGCTGTTGCCAAAACTTTTGCCAATGAGCGCGTAACCACCATTGACGGTGTTAAAATCGACTTTGACGATTCGTGGATTCACTTGCGTAAATCCAATACCGAACCCATTATTCGTTTGTATGGCGAGGCCAAAACGCAAGATAAAATGAACGATAAAATCAATAAAATAGAAGCGGCTATTGCTGCTTTTGTCGCATCAGCTTAAAGCGGTTGTGTGTCCAAAAGTAGAGGGACGGATCTTCTTTTATTAGCGCTTCCAATTGTTCGTAGAACATATCTGTAATGGCGTAATCGGGTAGGGTATTGGGGCTTTCAGCCAACAGATTAAACGTTGTTTCATAATAACCTCTTTTAACTCTTCTAATTTTTGCCATTACCACAGGAACATCAAACCTTTTGCCAAGACGTTCAGCACCCGTAAACACAGGAACTTCATGACCAAAAAAGCTACGGAAGTAATTCTTCTTATTGTTTTGAGGCGATTGATCTGCTGCGAACCCAATGACCGTTAGTTCTTTTTTGTGCTGCATGGCTGTAAATTGCTCCGTAAACTTTTTTCGTGATATGAGATATGATCCGTGTAGGGAACGCACTTTTTTTAGGTACTTATCAAAATAGGGGTTTTGCAGTGGGGCATAAATGCCGTGTGGGGTGTGTGGGGTGTGATGTCCTAATGATAAGAGCCATTCAAAATTCCCATAGTGCCCTGTCATCACAAAGACAGATTTGCCTTCTTTGGCGTAATTTTCTAAAAAAGCTGGATTGGTTATACTAAAGCGACGCATCATGGTCTTTTTTGACATGCCCCTCACTTTGATTATTTCTAAAAACAAATCACATAAATAGTGATAGAATTTGCGTTCAATGGCCAATGCTTCTTTTTCTGTTTTGGCTAAACCAGAGAGTTTGATGTTCTTGCGCACCACCTTTTTCCGATAGCCTGCTACATGATAAAGCAAAAAGTATAGGATGTTAGCATACGCATATAACATCCAAAATGGCAACCATGAAATAAGCAACAAAAAAGGTACTGTAACGATAAAAATGAGTCGCTTCATTGCGCCTTAAATAAAAGGGTCTACTTAAAGCAGTATTTGCTTAAGGATAGGGATAAAATCTTCTGCATGGCGTTCTTTGGCAATCACAGTTCCGTTTTCATCCAATAGAAATAATTGGGGAATTGAGCTTACACCATATGCAGCAGCAATGGGGTCGTCCCAACGCTTAAGATGCGATACGTGCGTCCAATCGAGCTTGTCATTATCAATGGCTTTTTTCCAAGACTCCATATTGTTGTCTAAAGAAATGCCAACTATGGCCAAGCCATTGTCTTTATAGGCGTTATGAACCTTGACTAGGTTAGGGCTGTCAACGCGGCATGGGCCACACCACGATGCCCAAAAATCTAAAATGGTCAATTTTCCAAGAGAGGTGTTTAGTGTAACAAACGTTTCGTTTGGACTAGGCGCAGCGAAATCAGGTGCTTTATCACCAACATTAACTTCGCCATTTTCCGTTTCCTCTTCCGTTTTTTCCGTTTCTTTTGGCGCTACAAGCTCATTGATCTTAACAGCAGATTTTGTTTTCTTGATGGTTTTACTAAAGCCGTTGTAAATTTCATAAGCCTCTTCGTTTTCAATGGCTTTATTCATGACCAATTGTATCAAAACCATTGCAGACACATAGGAGTCAGGATTGGATTTGGTATAATCTATTTGGAAGCTGTTAAACTTGGTCTCCATATCTTTAAGTTGATCCTCCAAATCTTTGTATCCCAAGCTATCACGCGAAATCATCGCATTTCGCATATCGTTTTGAATTTCATAAAAAGACTTAAACAATGGATTGATTTCATCAATGTAGCGTTTAAAGGCTACGTTGGTTTTTGTGCCGCTCACTTTAGAAGCTTGAATACTGTCTTTGTATATTTCAACTGTAATTTCTCCAGGCTCCACAAATAGGGGTACAGATCCCCTTACACCATTTACCCATAACGATTGATAATCTGGTACTTCAGCAAATCCACTGTAAGAAGCTAAGCCTTCCTTTACGAAGAGCGTATCAATCACATTAGGTTTGTTGTCGTCATCAAAGTTGACAAGAAATATTTGGTGGTCATCTTCAACGTCAGCAGAAATGCTGATGGTGTAATCTCCAGAAGATGATTGGCATGAAACAAAAAGAATAATTAGGGTAACTAAGAAAAGATTTCGCATTGGAAAAAATATTTTAGCAAATTTATGAAAAAGGAATTTGAATTGACCATTTACTTTAACCCTGTACGCGTATTCAAATACAATTCTCAATCGCCGTTTTACGTTGACTGTATATATTCGTACTTTTGGAAAAAATATTTAAATGGCAGGAAATTCTTTTGGAAAAATATTTAGTCTTACAACCTATGGCGAGTCGCATGGTGTAGCCCTTGGGGGTGTTATTGACGGCTGTCCAGCAGGTGTAGCAATTGATGTTGCGGCAATCCAAGAAGACCTTAACAGACGTAGGCCCGGACAATCGGCTATCGTAACACAACGAAAAGAACCCGATACGGTTGCCATTCACTCAGGAGTGTTTGAAGGCATGTCTACGGGAACACCCATTGGTTTTACCATTGTGAATACCAATCAAAAATCAAAAGATTACAGCCACATAAAAGACAGCTACCGTCCTTCACACGCCGATTATGTTTACGACAAGAAATACGGCATCCGCGATTACCGCGGTGGTGGGAGAAGTTCGGCACGTGAAACCGCAGCCCGTGTGGTCGCAGGCAGCATAGCCAAGCAATTTATTGCACCCGTTAGCATTCGTGCTTTTGTTTCAGCAGTAGGGGAGTTGTCTCTTGAAAATCCACAAAACACAAGCGATTTTTCTACCATAGAAAGCAATCCAGTGCGTTGTCCAGACCCAGCGATGGCTGCCAAAATGGAAACCTACATAAAGCAAATTCGCAAAGAAGGGGATACCGTTGGTGGTGTGGTAACTTGTGTTATTAAAAATGTTCCCATTGGTTTGGGAGAACCTGTTTTTGACAAGCTACACGCAGCCCTTGGACAGGCCATGCTTTCCATCAATGCCGTCAAAGGTTTTGAATACGGAAGTGGCTTTGCTGGTGCCTCAAGAAAAGGAAGCGCACACAACGATTTATACAACGAAGACGGTACTACCAAAACCAACTATTCTGGTGGTGTGCAAGGCGGTATTAGCAACGGCATGGACATTTATTTTAATGTTGCGTTTAAGCCTGTTGCGACCATTATGCAGAATCAAGAAACCATTGACAAAAAAGGAGACAAGGTTGTTATGGAAGGCAAGGGGAGACACGATCCTTGTGTGGTGCCACGCGCCGTGCCTATAGTTGAAGCCATGGCTGCTTTGGTATTGGCTGATTTTAGTCTTCGCAATAAAAACGCTAAAATTTAACACATGAAAAAATTGCCCCTACATTGGAAAATTCTACTCGGAATGCTTTTTGGCGTGCTCTTTGGGTTTATATTCAGTCAATTTGAATGGGGTAAAGATTTAGTAGTAGATTGGATCAAACCGTTTGGTACCATATTTATTAATGTCCTGAAACTTATTGCTGTTCCCTTGATATTGGCCTCGCTAATCAAAGGGGTTTCTGATCTTAAAGACATTACACAACTTTCCACCATGGGTAGTCGTACTATAGGTCTATACTTATTGACAACGCTCACTGCTGTTACCATTGGTTTGAGTATTGTGAACCTAATCAAACCTGGAAATACCATCTCCGACGAAACACGAACGGAGCTACTTTCTGCTTATGCCTCTGATGCAGCTGCCAAACAAACAGTTGCAGCCGCACAAAAGGAAGCAGGCCCACTACAGGCACTGGTAGACATGGTGCCCTCCAATATTTTTGCTGCCATGCAAGACAACGGCAATATGCTACAGGTGATTTTCTTTGCCATATTTTTTGGAATAGGCATTGTGCTTATTCCGCAAAAGAAATCCCAAGCCGTAAAAGACTTTTTTGATGCACTTAATGAGGTTATTCTCAAGCTTATTGACCTAATCATGATTGCTGCACCTTATGGCGTATTTGCGCTACTAGCAGCCTTAGTTGCTGAAGCACCATCTGCCGATTTGTTTAAAGCCCTTGGCTTATACACCATAACGGTATTGTTGGGCTTGCTTTGTATGCTATTGTTTTACCTCATCTTGGTACGCCTTATCACAGGAAAGAAAATTGGTTTTTTCCTCAAAGGAATTTCACCAGCACAGTTGTTGGCGTTTTCTACCTCCTCGTCTGCTGCCACACTTCCCGTTACCATGGAGCGTGTGCACGAACACTTGGGCGTTGAAGAAGATGTAAGCAGTTTTGTGCTGCCCATAGGGGCAACCATCAATATGGATGGTACTAGTCTGTATCAAGCCGTTGCCGCTGTGTTTATTGCACAAGCCTTTGGGATGGATTTAAGTCTAGGTGCACAATTGGGTATTATTGCCACGGCAACACTGGCTTCCATTGGCTCTGCAGCTGTTCCTGGCGCCGGGATGGTGATGCTGGTAATTGTCTTGGCGCAAGCGGGTATTCCTGAAGCGGGCTTGGCCTTGATTTTCGCTGTAGACAGGCCGCTTGATATGTGCCGTACGGCAGTTAACGTTACAGGAGATGCATCAGTATCCATGATGGTCGCCAAATGGTTAGGTAAACTTGGAAAGCCCAAAGTCAAAAACTGGGACGACCACTACAAGAACTAGTCGATAAACCGTTCTGTATGCTGGTTTGAAAGCAGGCAGCTCGTTGTACCAAACCAGTGTTTTCTGTTTTTAGCGATCACCCCATATACAAACCTCTGTAAAAACGCTGGGGTTATATAAAATAGAAACACCATCCACTTCACTTTAGGCAGTTGTTTTATGATGTATTTTACAGCTTTGTGGTGTGACAACAACTCTTGATTGGGTGTTAATACCGCTACTGTTTCAGCAGACAGCTTGTAGGGTTTTGAAAAGGTGCTGCTCAGGGCGCTAAATGAAAAGTGCTTGTGTGTGTCGTGTTTCAGTACAAACTGCACACTCTTGCTGCATAGCAAGCAGTCGCTATCGTAAAAGACAACGGCGCGTTTCACTTCTTGCTACTTTCTACCAATTCAAGGGCTTCCACGTTTACCTGTGTGGTAAAAATACCATAGTTAACGATGGCTTTTTTCTTTTCTAGGGTGTCTATGGTGCCAACGGCTTTTCCATCGAACATACGCACTTTGTCCCCAATCTGGAAGCTTACTTTTGGGCGAAAGTTTTCTTTTGGTTTGGTTTCTTTTTGCTTCTTTTTCTCTTCGCGAACCACTTCTACCTTCGCTACTACTTCCTTCTTAATTGCACGCTTTTCTTGTTGTTCTTTTTTGTGTGCTGCATTTGTCTTTCGCTTTCGTTTTGCGTTTTCGGTCTCTACAATTTGCAATAGCTCAGATATAAGTGGCCGCTTTTTGTTTGTGATAAAAAACCGTTCTGCCGCATCGTTTACTTTGTTACCAAGCACAATCATGCGTTTTTCTTGGTCAAAGAGTTCTTGGTAGCGCTCAAGCTTAAGCTTCACCTTGGCATTCAACGTTTCCAGCTTGTCGTTTTCCATTTTGCTTTTAACCGAAGCTTCTTGCATTGCTTTAGAGGTTTTGCTCATGCTGGCACGCTCCTTTTGTAGCTTGGCTATGCTGGCATCAAAGCGGACTTTACCTCGTTCAATTTTCTTTTTTGCCTTGTTGATTAGGCTATAGGGTATGCCATTTTTCTCGGCTACCTCAAAAGTAAATGAGCTGCCTGCTTCTCCTGTCACCAAATGAAAGGTAGGCTGAAGGCTTCTGCCATCAAATTGCATATTGGCATTGGTCATGTGCGGTAGTTCGTTGGCCAGCAGTTTAAGGTTTGAGTAGTGAGTGGTAATGGCACCAAAAGCATTGCGTTCATAAAATACTTCAAGGAATATTTCAGCCAATGCACCACCCAGTTCTGGATCAGAACCCGTTCCAAATTCGTCAATTAGAAACAGTGTTTTTTCATCACATTTTTTCAAAAAGCGCTGCATGTTCTTTAGGCGGTAACTGTAGGTGCTCAATTCGTTTTCTATGGATTGGTTGTCACCAATATCCGTGAGTATACGTTCAAATACACTCATGTGGCTGCTTTCATCCACGGGAAGTAAGAAACCACTTTGCAACATCAATTGCAGTAGGCCAACCGTTTTGAGCGTAATGCTCTTTCCACCTGCATTAGGTCCTGATATAACCACAATCCTGTTTTTAGCATGCAAATGCACGTCTTGTGGGTAGGTGGTGTTTTTCTTTCTCTTGTTGCTTAAATAGAGTAGGGGGTGGTATGCTTTTTTGACATCAATTTCTTGCTTATCACTTAGTATGGGCATTACAGCGTCCATCTCCTTGGCGTAATAGGCTTTAGCGGCATGCATATCAATTAAAATCAGCAGGTTGGCGAATTGGTTAACGTCATCTACAAAGGGGCGCATATAGTTGGTAAGCGCACGCAGGATTAAATCAATTTCTTCTTTTTCGTCGTAAATAAGGTTTTGAAGCTCTTGGGTATAGGCTAGGGTAGTTTGTGGTTCTATATACACAATACTCCCCGTTTTACTACTGCCGTGGATTACGCCTTTTACTTTGCGGCGATACATGGCCTTAACGGCCAACACACGTCTGCTGCCCATAACCGTTTCTCTGATGTCATCTAAGAATCCAGAACCTTGATAGGTGCTCAATGCCGCGCCAAAACTTTGACTTATTTTGGAACGAACCGTATTCATTTGTTTGCGGATGATATGAAGGTTGTCTGACGCTCGATCTTTTACTTCACCAAATTTATCAACGACACGGTTTATTTCATTTGGAATTTCTTTGATGGGTACTTGCCCATAAGTGGCTTCAAACAGCGTTGGATAACGGTCTTTGTTCTTCTTTAAAAACGTGATGAGCGTGTTGGCGGTATCGACGAGTAGCAGCAGCTTGCGAAAGCCCTCAACTTCAATCTTACTGTTTTCTACGTCTAGCAGCGATACTTCTTCGCTGACGTCTTCAAAGCCGTGGTTGGGAATGGGTTTTTCTTCCGAAAACGAAATGGCGTATTCGTTTGTGCGTAGCAAAGCTTTTTTAACCTCACCTACATCACTCGAAGGTATGGTTGTCATCATCTGCGCTTTTCCAAGTGCTGTAGCACAACGCAAGGCGGCTTGTTCTAGGACAACCCCAAATTCTAAATCATCGAGTGCTTTTTGCGCAATTTTTTTCATTCCAATTTTTGCTACCTTGAGGCAACACAAAAATAGCTTTTTTAATGAAGGTTCGACTGATAAAATCGTGGCAAAGGCAGTTGGCGGATACAATTGCCGCGCCCTACTTTGATAGACTAGCTCAATTTGTACGTCAAGAATATGAGCGATATAGCTGTTATCCCCCTGGGAAAGACATTTTTAACGCCTTTGATTTATGTCCTTTTGAAGCGGTTAATGTGGTGCTATTAGGTCAAGATCCCTATCACGGTTCCGGGCAGGCGCATGGTTTGTGTTTTTCTGTTCCAGAAGGTATTGCGCATCCTCCTTCGCTGATAAACATACTAAAAGAACTTCAGCAAGATGTGGGAAAGCCATATCCTTCATCTGGTAGTTTATTGCCGTGGGCATCACAAGGGGTCTTGTTACTCAATGCCACCTTAACTGTTAGGGCAGGGCAGGCGGGAAGCCATCAAAAACAAGGGTGGGAAAAATTTACAGATGCCGTAATCGAAAAGCTGTCTTCAAACAAAACGGGTTTGGTTTTTATGCTTTGGGGCAATTATGCCAAGCAAAAAGGCAAGCACATCAATAGGCAGAAGCACTTGGTTCTTGAGTCCGGACATCCATCACCGTTAAGTGCCAACAGGGGACTGTGGTTTGGCAACAAACACTTCAGCCAAGCGAATGCTTATCTAAAATCACAGGGAAAATCAACTATAGATTGGTGATTATTTTTTTGTGAATGTAATGCTGCAAATAGACGCATGAACTTCTGTACCGTTTCCAAGTGGTGGTTGGGTAATGATTTTGATGTTTTCTCTTGGCGAACTAACACTATTGGCAGCGGTAAATGTCGTGCCATTATCTGTTCCTGCATCATAAACACCACCGCTTATTGTTTTGGTTGCCACAAATTCGCCATTGGCATCAGTTAAGTCGACGTTTGCACAGCCTATATACCAATCAGGACTTGGGGCAAGCATGGTTGCTAAGGATACGGCAGGAAATTCACTACTAACCGTGACATCCAAAGAAATGGTGCCAACACCACCACTAAGACCGCTACCCACATAGGTTTTTAGGCCTTTATTTTCGTCAATCAGTGCTTGAAGTTCACCAACTAGGGTAGTGGTACCTCCAAACTCAGCCATGTTTTTAATTCCATCGGTAGCCGTTTTTCCTGTGTTAAAAAAGCTATTGCCTTTTTGGTGTACCCAGCCTACCAATGGGGAGAAGTGTGGGTTAGAAGGATAATCGGTTGGAAAATCGTTTTTGTTCCAATCAAAGGAAAATGTAACGGTGTATTCAGCGGTTTTATTTACGGGTATTTCATCTGGAATTGTGATGCTTACATCATTTTGTTCGCATGATAAAAAAAGCATTAGCATAGATGCAAAGGCAATTACTCTCATAATTTGGGATTTTACGTTTCTTAGGTACATCAATATTCGTACCAAAAAGTCATCGAAATTAAACGGTCTTATCCGCCAATACGCTTCACTTGATGTCCTTCTTTTTTGAGGAATGCCATGATTTTGTCACGCATATTCCCTTGAATAATGATGTCGTAATCTTTGACACTTCCACCCACGCCACAGTGCTGCTTAAGCGCTTTAGCCAACGCTTTTAATGCATCTGGAGATCCTTCAAAACCTTTGATGATGGTTACCGTTTTACCCCCACGTCCTTTATTGCTGAAGTGTGCTTCTAGGTACTGCTTTGCTGTTCCTGATTTCTTTTCAACGGGTGGGGTATAGGTACCCTCGGCTTCTGGAAACAATTTTTTTAAATCCGATAAATCGCTGAGTTTGGCCATTATGCTTTTAATAACCCAAGTTCAATTAGTCGTTCTCTGAGAAAATCACCAGCGGAGATGTCATCGTATTGCTTGGGTTGCTGCTCATTGATGCAATGCGGCAATACGTCTAGTGGCATGGTGGCAATGGGGTGCATAAAAAACGGAATGGAGTAGCGCGACGTGCCCCACATTTCCTTTGGTGGGTTTACCACACGGTGTATGGTAGACTTCAATACGTTGTTGGTGTGTCGTGATAGCATATCGCCCACATTTACCATAAGTTCGTTAGGACCAGCAATGGCATCTATCCAATCTCCTTTGCGGTTTAGCACTTGTAAGCCCCTGCCATGTGCCCCCATAAGCAGCGTAATCAGGTTTATATCGCCATGTGCGGCAGCACGCTCCGCATTTTTTGGCGCTTGTTGAATAGGGGGGTAGTGGATGGGACGTAGGATGCTATTCCCAGTAGCGACAAATCCATCAAAATAATGTTGATCCAGACCCAAATGCAGCGATATGGCACGCAACAGTGCCATGGCTGTTTTTTCCAAGGCTTTAAAAACGTTTTCGCCTACTTCATTAAAAGCGGGTAATTCTTCAACCATTACATTTGGTGGGTAGTGCGGCTTTAATATTTCTGGAACTTCGGCATATTGCCCAAAATGCCAAAACTCTTTTAGGTCAGCTTCCTTTTTGCCTTTGGCGTGTTCCTTGCCAAAGGAGGTGTAACCCCGCTGTCCGCCCAAGCCTTCAATTTCATATTTCTTTTTGATGTCTTCGGGCAAATCGAAGAAAGCTTTTATTTGGGTATACAGCTCATCGATGAGGGCTTCATTTAAATAATGTCCTGAAATGGCAACAAAACCAATTTCTTCAAAGGCACGTCCTAAGTCTACAATAAATTGCTGTTGTTGGGCTGAATTGCCCGACACAAAGTCTTGTAGGTTTAATGATGGAATCTTATTCATTTTACGAAAATAAGAATTACCCTAGAATAGTTGATACATTGGAGTAGGGAAGTTTAAACGCAGCTGCTACTTCGCGATTTGTTAGTTTGCCGCGATGCGTATTAATCCCTTTCCGTATTTCCGCTGGAAGTTGGTCTAGTGCTTTGTTTAGCAGTTCCATGACATAGGGAAACGTTTTATTTGACAAGGCTTGGGTAGACGTTCGTGGAACAGCACCCGGCATGTTGGCTACGGCGTAGTGCAAGATATCATCCACGTAATAGGTAGGATTTTCATGGGTGGTGGGTTTAGTCGTTTCAAAACAACCTCCTTGATCCACCGCTACATCTACCAGAACGGAATAAGGCCTAAGGAGCGACAGCATTTCTTTGGTAATGAGTTTGGGCGCTTTTGCGCCTTTGACCAACACGGCACCAATTACGGCGTCTATAAGGGGAAGTTTAGCCCGAATATTTTCTTCTGTGGCCAACAGGGCTTCGATTTTACCATCAAATATGTTCTCCAGTGCTGTTAACCGACTTTCATTGATATCGCAAATGGTAACATCTGCGCCCATACCCACAAGTACAGCTGCAGCATTGGTGCCTACAACGCCACCGCCCAAAACCAAGGCTTTGGCGGGGGCTACACCCGTAACACCACCTACCAATATACCACTGCCACCTTGTGGTTTTTCAAGGTATTTGGCAGCCTGTTGTCCAGCTAGACGTCCTGCAACCTCTGACATGGGGGCCAAAAGCGGCAATCTCCCTTTACTATCTTCGATGGTTTCATACGCAATGCACGTAGCGCCAGATTTTAGCATGGCTTCTGTGAGGGCTGACGAGGCAGCAAAGTGAAAAAAAGTAAATAGGGTGTGATGTGGTTTGATCAAGGCGTATTCCTGTGGCAAGGGTTCCTTGACTTTAATAATAAGATTTGCCTGCGCATAAACATCTTCCATACTTGATACCATAATCGCGCCTGAGCCTATATAATCTTCATTTGAGAATCCAGCGCCTAATCCGGCATCTTGCTGTACAATAACCTTATGCGTTTGCGCTATGGCTGCTATGTGTTGGGGCATAAGGCTAACGCGGTATTCGTTATTTTTACATTCTTTTGGTATGCCTACTATCATAGGGGAATAGGTTTTATTATACTAAGGTATATAAAACAGCAGATAAAAACACAATTTAACATAACATAAATTATCATTCAATATAGGGTGGTAAGTTAACTATTGATTGTCAATGCTTTGTGTTGACGTTTTTTTTGTTTCGTGGATGTTTCTTGCAGTTGGTAAGATGGTCGTTTCAGTTGATGATTTAAGCTTGCAACCGCATACTCACCCTCTTGCTTGTTTTGTGCGTGTTCTCGCGAATGCATTAATTTTCTCAAAGAATGAGTGTATATTAGAATTGATAATGAAATATTACGCCCCTAATAAACCTATCGTTATGGATGTTGTATGGTCTCCACTTTCGCTAAGACGATTTGAAGAAATCGAAAACTATTTGAAAATTAATTTTGGTGAAAAATCAGCTAATGAATTTACATACAAATTGCTATCTACTGTTGATTTGATTCGTCAAAATGCAGAAGTTGGTAAAAAAATAACGAACGATATTCGTGCTTTTGTAGTTGTTAGGCAGATTTCAATTCATTACCGTATTTCAACGTGTATAGAAATGCTAACGCTATGGGATAATAGGCAGATGCCTATTTTTTAGCTGTAATTTTTGAACTAATTATTCTCATTGCCTCTTCATTTGAAATGCCTTTTCCAGCTTCCAATTCTGCCTTGGCTTCTTCAATTTCTTGCTCGAACAACCATTTATAATATTCTTTTGGATTTACCAACTCGACAATTTTTAGCATTTCATCTGCTGTGAACTTATTCGTTCCGGCTTTTCTGTAATAAGTAGCTGACGACAAACCTAACTCTTTTATAAAATGAGCTGTTTTGTAGGGACTTTCAGCTATTTTTTTAGGTAATTCTTCTTGAAGTTTTTTAAAATCAATAATGGTTTTTATCATTTTTGATACTATTTTATTTCATTTACAAAATAAATATACAACAAAAAGTTTATATCATGTCTTATCATTCAAACAATAAAACCCTAATATTTACCATCGAGGTGCTTATTATTTGTATTGCCCTCTTGTAAATGCAAGTCAATAACGCGCTTTTGTTAACAACCTATGGAAAAGAACACAAGCCTTTACAAGCAAATGCATGCCAATTGAATTTAACTTTAGTGAAAATTTTAACATGAACGACAGGCACAACGATTTGCTGCGCATACGCCCAGAGATCAAAAAGCACCAAACATTTGATACGATGTCGGACGAAGAACGTTTTCAAAACACCACCCTACGCCCTGTTTTAAAATTGCAAAACCCCCTGCTCATTGCTGCATTTGTGAATTATGCCAACAAGCACAAGGGCGTGTTTTACGAGCTTTCGCTAGAAAAACGCATGCATTATGTTGAAACAGCCATTTGCAAGGATCAGAAGTTTCGCAACGCTGTTAAGGGCATGTTGATTGGCCAGTTTACCGTAGCCGAATACACTTTCTACATTCAAAACTCGTCCAAGCTAAACAAGCGCATGATGAATTTGGTCATTGTACGCCTGCAAGACCAACTGCAGTTGTTGGTAGCAGACCGTTTGTCTAAAGCCGTTTAAGTTTTCTTGTTGGCTTTTGGTGCGGCTTCTTCTTTCAAGCGCCTGTTTTCTTTTGCTACATAACGCTTTTGAATGTTGCGATATAGCTTGTCTAAAACAACACGAAGCAAGATGGTCATGCCAAAATAGAGGGCCGCAAAAAGGGCAATTGATTTGAGTAGGTTCATAAGATTTTGGTTTGATAAAGATAGGCATTTGTTCTTTTTTTGTATCTTTATTCTTACCTAAATCTTATAACATGAAAAAACGTGAATCTGTACGTCATATTATGGCGGATGAACCTGTAGTACTACACCTAAACGATGGCTTAGGCGAAGCCGAGAAACTCTTTAAAAAACACCGCGTTAGGCATTTGCCCGTTGTCTCTGGAACCAAAATCGTAGGTATTCTCAGCATGACCGACCTGGCACGTATCAGTTTTGTGGACAGCTATGATCCACACGATTTTACCATAGACACCTCGGTCTATTCGATGTTTACACTAGAGCAAATTATGGTCCGCAAACCCAAATGTATCCCCGATACGGCCACCATTAAGGAAGTAGCCGAGATCTTTTTGGATGCCGATTTCCATGCGCTCCCGGTTGTGGACGACAAAAACAACATACAAGGAATTGTCACCACCACCGATTTGATCAAATACCTGCTGGAGCAGTATTAGGCTTTAATCGAAAAGAATTCCTCGAGGACAGTTCGTTTCAAGAAATTCTTTATTTAGCTGAAAGGCAATACACGCCAAAAGTTGCGGTGGAATTTTTCCACCGCAAATACGCTTAGATATGTTTAGTATATTAAAAAAAGTCTTACTTCTGATGCACCACACGCTGTGGGAACGGAATTTCGATGCCCGCCTTGTCGAGTGCATTTTTGCCTTTTTCATAGATGTCAAAATAGACCGTCCAATAATCTTGTGGACTGGCATAGGGTCGCACGGCTAAGTTCACTGCCGAGTCGCCCAGGCTATGTACGCCAACAAACGGTGGCGGATTGTTCAATACCTTATCGTGTTGGTTGACAACTTCATAGAGCACCTTTTTGGCCGCTTCTATGGATTCGCCATAGCCAATACCAAAGTCAAGATCCACGCGGATGGTGCCCTCGGTAGCGTAGTTGGTAATTTCGCCATTGGCCACTGCCCCATTGGGTAGGAATACGGTTTTATTTTCGGGAGTGAGTATAATGGTCACAAAAATTTGTATTTCTTTTACCGTTCCGGTATAGCCTTGACTTTCGATTAAATCACCCACTTTGAAGGGTTTGAAAATCAGCAGCATTACCCCGCCTGCAAAATTTTGAAGGGTACCGCTCATGGCCATACCCACTGCCAAACCAGCAGCACCTAAAATGGCAATAAAAGAAGTCATTTCTACGCCAATCATACCCAAGACCGAAATGATCAGCAGTATTTTAAGTACAATTTTGGTAAGGCTTACTAAAAAAGAGCGAAGCGATTGTTCTAAGCCCGAGCGTTTAAACAGCGATTGGAGTCCTTTGACTAAAAATTTGATGATCCATGACCCGATGATCCAAGCCAAAATAGCACCAATTAGTTTTGGGCCATAATTGACAAGAAAGGAAATGAGGTTTTCGTACAGTTGTGTTAAGTCCATAAGTAGTTATATTTAAGATTTAGGTACTGCAATATAGTATTTCTTTTCGAGTGGCTACACTACTTCAACTGGATTATACGCCCAGGCGCATGCTATTTTTAAAATTGATATATTCGTAGTTGAATTGACCCCAAATCAGTTCTTTGTTGCCGTATAGCCTGCTTGCTTGCAAAGACAGTATACTGATGTGGGGTTGCTTAACCCAAACAAACCTATGGCATCCCAAATCGCCAACAGTAACCTGCATGCTTACATTCAAAACATCAATCGTTTATATGTTCAAGGGCGTGCAACCGAGCATAGTTATCGTGGTGACTTGGCGCAGCTTATAGAAGCAATTGTTCCAGAGATAAAAGCGATTAACGAACCCAAACGGCAAGCATGTGGCGCACCCGATTATATTTTAGAGCGAAACCAAGTTCCCATTGGATTTATTGAAGCCAAAGATGTTGGCGATAAAGACCTAGATGGAGCTAAAAAAGCAATAAATAAGGAGCAGTTTGACCGTTACAAAGCCTCGCTTGACAACCTGATTTTTACAGATTATGTGCACTTTCATTTATATCAGAATGGGGAATTTGTTAGTAAAATTGCTATTGGTGAAATTACAGACAGAGGCATTGTTGCGCTCCCCCAACAGTTTGAACGCTTTGAAAATCTCCTTAAAGATTTTTGCACCCATGTTGGGCAACACATTCGTAGTGCAAAGAAATTGGCGCAGCTTATGGCGGGTAAAGCCCGCTTGCTATCAGATATCATTGGAAAGGCTTTGCTAAGCGACGAAGAAAACCATGAAAACAGTACGCTTAAAGAACAATACGAGGCTTTTAAGCAAATTCTTATCCACGATATTACACCAGAGGGGTTTGCCGATGTATATGCACAAACCATAGCCTACGGCATGTTTGCCGCCCGATTGCACGACCCTACGCTAGAAAACTTTAACCGCCAAGAAGCCGCTGAACTAATACCCAAAACCAATCCTTTTTTACGAAAGCTATTTGGCTATATCGCAGGGCCCGATATTGACGACCGCATTAAGTGGGTGGTAGAAAACCTTTCCGATATCTTTTTAGCGTGTAACGTAGAAGAAATTTTGAAGAATTACGGGAAATCCACCAAAATGGAAGACCCCATTATTCATTTCTATGAAACTTTTTTAGCAGAATACGACCCTAAATTACGCAAAGCCAGAGGGGTTTGGTACACACCGCAACCTGTGGTTGATTTTATTGTACGTGCCGTAGACGACATTCTTAAAACGGAATTTGACCTACCCCAAGGATTGGCAGACACCACTAAAGTTCCCATAAAAGTAAATGCACAAGGGAAAAAGGTGGAAAAAGAAGTACATCGTGTTCAGATTTTAGACCCCGCCACGGGGACGGGTACGTTTTTGGCAGAAGTGATTAAACATATTTACAAAGGATTTACAGGGCAACAAGGACTGTGGAGCAACTATGTTGAAAACCATTTGTTACCACGTTTAAACGGTTTTGAGTTGCTGATGGCGAGTTATGCCATGGCGCATTTAAAATTGGACTTATTGCTGACCGAAACAAAGTTTGTCCCCACTACCCTACAACGCTTTAGGGTGTATTTGACCAACAGTTTGGAAGCACACCATCCCGATACGGGAACGCTCTTTGCCAATTGGTTAAGCACCGAAGCCAACGAAGCCAACCATATCAAACGCGATACGCCTGTAATGTGCGTGATTGGGAATCCGCCCTACAGTGGCGAAAGTGCCAATAAAGGCAAATGGATTATGGATTTAATGCAAGACTATAAAAAAGAACCAGGTGGAAAAGAGAAACTAAAGGAACGAAACCCAAAATGGATAAATGATGACTATGTAAAGTTTATCAGATATGGACAGCATTTTATTGAGAAAAACGGAAGTGGCGTTTTGGCGTTTATCAACCCACACGGATTTTTGGACAACCCTACGTTTAGGGGAATGCGTTGGCATTTGCTTAAAACCTATGATAAGATTTACACGATTGATTTACACGGCAACAGCAAGAAAAAAGAAAAAGCACCCGACGGAAGCCCTGACCAAAATGTGTTTGATATAATGCAAGGGGTATCAATCAACATATTCGTAAAAACAGGCAAAAAATTCCCATCCTCCGGAGGGGTGTCCGCAGGACGGGGTGGTCAATTAGGCAAAGTATTCCATTACGACCTTTATGGAAAACGAGAGTTTAAATACGATTTTATAAATAGAAACTCACTTAAATCTATTGCTTTTAATGAATTACCAAATGTACCGCCTATGTATTTTATGGTGCAAAAAGATTTTGAAGCGCAAAAAAGTTATGATGAAGGTTTTCAAATGAATGATCTGTTTACAATCAATAACGTTGGTGTTGTAACTTCTCGGGATTCATTTGTTATTGATGAAAGTAAGTCAGTTTTATCAGAAAGAATTGAAGATTTTTTTGTTCTTGAAAAAGATTTTTTGAAATCTAAATACGGCGTAAAAGAAAACAAAAGTTGGGAAATTGATGATGTAAAAAAGAAAGCATCAGCATTTGAACCGACTCATATTCAAAAAGTATCTTATCGCCCATTTGATAATCGGTTTCTGTACTATAATGATTTTTTTATAGAGAGAAGTAGAAAAGAAGTAATGCAACACTTTACGGTCGGCGAAAATATCGGCTTGACACTTTGCAAGCAATTTAAAACAGGAGATGATTACGTTCATTCTTTTATTACTAATAAAGTAATTGAAAGTTCATATGTGTCAAATAGAACAAGTGAAATAACATCTACTTTTCCACTCTATCTTTATTCCGAAAATGGGGAACAACAAACCATAGAACAAGAGGCTAAAAGAGTCCCAAATCTCAACGAGGAAATCGTTAATCAAATAGCAGCGAATTTAGGTTTAACGTTTACCTCCGAAAAATTCCCCTCCTCCGGAGGGGTGGCCGACGTAGGAGGTCGGGGTGGTAGAAATACCCAAAACTACATGAAGCTCCCCTACAACCCTAAACTGAAAGAACGAGCCAGAACACTCAGAAAAGCAGGCAATTTATCAGAGGTATTGTTTTGGAAGCAGGTACGAAACAAACAGTTCAAGGGTTTCGATTTTGATAGACAAAAAATCATAGGAAATTATATTGTTGATTTTTTCTGCACCAATTGCAATGTGGTTATAGAAATAGATGGTAGCAGCCATGATGATAAAGTAGAATATGATGCAGAAAGAGATGCTTTTTTAGAAAGTTTGGGGTTGACTGTTATTCATATACCAGACTTGGATGTAAAAAAGAATATGAGCGGGGTTATGGAGATGTTGTATAACCACCCTGCATTGAAAGAACCACCCCTCGATGCGTTGCAAGAAAAAACCACCCCACTCGCCTTTGGCGAGCACCCCTCCAAAGGAGGGGAATCTAGTAGTTTTGCGCCCATTGATATTTTGGATTATATCTATGCGGTGTTGCATGCGCCAACTTACCGAGAGAAATACAAGGCGTTTTTAAAAATAGATTTCCCCAGAGTACCTTACCCAAAAGATGCAGCAACCTTTTGGCAGTTGGTCAAGTTAGGCGGAGAAATACGTCAAATTCATTTGTTGGAGTCCCCTAGCGTAAATCAGTTTATCACCACCTACCCCATTGACGGCAGCAATACCATTACCCGAAAATTGACCAAAACCAATATCGGCTACGAACCCATAAACGACACCACAGGCAAAGTCTGGATAAACGACGAGCAGTTTTTTGACAACGTACCCAAAGTAGCGTGGGAGTTTTATATCGGAGGCTATCAACCCGCTCAAAAATGGTTAAAAGACCGTAAAGGACGTACGCTATCCTATGAAGATATCCTACACTACCAAAAGATCATCGTAGCGCTATCTGAAACCCACGAGCTTATGGAAAAAATTGATAGCATTATTACTAAAAAAGACAGCTTGAAAGAATTAAAAAAACAAAAGGAGTGATATGGAAATGTTTAACCCTCTAATTGAAGTAAAAGACGATGGATTATTAACTCCAGAAGTTAGAACGTGGTCACTAGAAAAATATAGGCTACTTGGTCATTATTGTCAGATATTTACCAATGGGATGAAAAACAAATGGGATCAACTTGTTTATATAGATTTATTTGCAGGTGCGGGAAATGCAAAAATTATTGAGAATAATAAAATTTACCTTAGTTCACCTTTGATTGCAATGTCTTTGCCGGTTCCTTTTACAAAATATATATTTTGTGAGAGAAACGTTAATAAGTATGAATCTTTAAAAAGTAGAGTTAAAAGTAATTTCAGTCATTTAGATTATTCTATATTAAACAGGGACAGTAATTTAGCCATAGAAGAAATAAAAGAATTAATCCCTAATTTTAACAGGAATAACACCATGCTGTCATTTTGCTTTGTCGACCCTTGTTCTTTAAACCTTCATTTTAACACTATTAAATCCCTAGGAAGTATAAATATGGACTTTCTTATATTACAAGCTTTACACATGGATGCAAATAGAAACATTGAAAATTACCTAAGTCAAAATAGCGATAAAATAGATTTGTATTTAGATAATGCTAATTGGAGAAAAGAATATAATAAATACTCTAATCAAAATTTCGTGCAATTCTTAGCAAATCATTACGAGAACTCAATGACAAAAATCGGATATCAAAAAGAGCGAAATTTTAACCAAATTCGTTCAAACCTCAAAAACCTACCTTTGTATTATCTGTCATTTTATTCAAAAAACAAAAGAGGAATTGACTTTTTTAAAAAAATACAAATGAAAGCAAATGAACAATTAAGACTAGATTTTTAGCATGGCTACTTCAAAAATAGAATGGACAGAAGAAACATGGAATCCTTCAACGGGCTGCAACAAAGTATCATCGGGTTGTAAAAACTGTTATGCTGAAACAATGGCTAGGAGATTGAAAGCTATTGGAACTCCAGGATATGAAAATGGCTTCGAGTTTAAGATTATGCCTAACAGACTGAATCAACCACTTTTAAAGAAAAAACCAACTAAGTATTTTGTCAACTCAATGAGTGACTTATTTCACGAGAAAATGCCAACATCATTTTTAGATAATATATTCGATGTCATTAAAAAAACACCACAACATACATATCAAATTCTTACGAAGCGAGAGGAACGTATGGTAAATTATTTTGGAAATAACCATTTACCTAAAAATGTTTGGATGGGCGTTTCTGTAGAAGATAAAAAATCAATTTACAGGGTTGATTGTCTAAGAAAAGTTAATGCCTCAATTCGTTTTGTTTCAGCAGAGCCATTGTTAGAAGATGTCGGGCTATTAAACCTTACAGGTATTCATTGGGTAATCGTTGGTGGTGAAAGCGGTCATAAAGCAAGACCTATGAAAAAAGAGTGGGCTTTAAATATCAAAGAGCAATGTGAATTACAAGGCTCAACTTTCTTTTTCAAACAATGGGGTACTTGGGGAGCAGACGGAATTAAACGAAGTAAAAAATCAAATGGTATTGAGATAGATGGTAAGATTTATCAAGATTTACCAATTTCTTTATAATTATAGATAAAATTACAATGGCAAAAATCAATTTAATTCATCCAGAAAAAGTAAATCTGAAAAACCATCCTGTTTTAACAGAAGCATGGTTACAAGGAGAAATTGCGAAAAATCCAGAAATCTTGGGACTTGGCGATCTCATTTTAAAAGACAAAGAACGCAATCAGCATCGTGCAGGACGCTTAGATATTTTGTTACAAGACCCTGAAATAAATAAAAGATATGAGTTGGAGATTCAATTAGGAAAAACAGATGAAAGTCATATTATCAGAACAATTGAGTATTGGGATATTGAAAGAAAAAGATACCCTCAGTATGAGCATTGTGCTGTTATTGTAGCAGAGGAAATTACTAGTAGGTTCTTAAACGTAATTGGTCTATTCAATGGAAATATACCTTTAATTGCTATTCAACTTACTGCCTACAAGAATGGAGAAGATTATTTTTTAACTTTTAACAAAGTGTTGGATGAAATGTCGCTAGGCTTAGTTGATGAAGATGAGGAAATTTCTGAAATTACGGATAGAAATTATTGGGAAGTTCAAAAAGCAACACCCAAGACAATGAAAATTGTTGATGAAGCCTTGGAACTAATTAGTGAAGTTATACCAGGGTATCAACTAAAATATAATAAGTTTTATATCGGACTAGCCAATAATGGCCGAGCAGATAATTTTGTCCTTTTTAGAGCAAAAAGAAATTTTACTCGAATGGAAATCAGACTTGATAAATCAGAAGATTTAGAAAATGAAATCGAAAATCTAGGTCTTGATTTAATGGATTATGATAAAAGATATGGGAAGTACAGAATAAAAATTTCATCAAATGACTTGAAAAAACACAGGGATTTTATAAAAGGCTTAATCCGCATATCAAAAGGGCTTCCAACAGAGCCAAAAAATGACGAGCTAAATCCCTAAGCAAAACGCCAGCATATATGAGTGTTTACATGCGCTGTCTAAACTGTTGCAAATCCATTGACGGAAATGTGTATCTGTACTCCAAAGAAAACTTTGGATATCATATCTGTATGGCCTGTCAAAATTGGTTAAAACATCAATTAAAGCATACAACCAATGAGGTAGTTGATTTATATTTTGCACTAAAGCTAAGAGGTTTCGAACCCGAGCTAGAAAAATTTGATGGGTTTAAGCACGTTGACATCGTATTTGAACGTCCTAAACTACATATTGAAGTTGACGGTATTCAGCATAATCAAAGTACAAAACAAGCATTATCTGATTTAAAAAGAATGTTCCATTCTATGGTTGACGGTTATATGACGATAAGAATACCTAATAAACTAGTCAGGAATGATTTAAATCAAACCGCGGATTATCTAGTAGAATATATTTTAGAACGTTATTATAAGCACATTTAACCTTAAACCAAACGCTCCCCATCCGCATTGGTGGTGAGTACGTTGCTCATATAGTCCACAAAGGGGCGCATGGCTTGCAGCGCAGCGTCTAGGCGGTCCATAAAGTCCGCAGCGGCAACTTCCACTTCTGTATAGCGAATCATAAAGATATGTTGCTTAAAACGCAGTAAATCGATGTTTGGGTGGTCTTTGGCATAGCCCTTGGGTGCGGTTTTTACGGCATTGCCTTGCAGTGCGCCCCAAGTGTTTTTAAAGGCTGGCGCATTGATAAGGTTTCGGTATTCGTCTCCGTCTAGGTCAATTTCTTGGCGTATGCGTTTGAGGTCTGCCGGCGCAGGATCCCAAAAACCACAGGCCAAAAAGATGTCGTCGGGTTTGAGGTGTAGGTAATAGCCGCCTCTAAATTCAGGCTTGGTACGGTGCCAGGTCAGTCCGAAATGGGTTTTGTACGGGGTCTTGTCTTTGGAAAAGCGCACATCACGGTAAATGCGAAATACCTTAAAACGGTCTATGCTGTCGTGTTGGTTGAGTTTGTCTTTCAGGGCTTCGCCAAACTGTTTTACTTCTGTTTCCAAGGCCTTAAACTCGGGTTTGTGTTGCTCAAACCACTCTCGGTTGTTGTTCTTTGCGAGCTGCTTAAAAAATCGAAATAGCGCTGGATTTAATTGCATGATTTAAAGATACACATTAACTTTTTTATATATTTATGATGCCCCAATATTGCGATTATGGAATGGCTGCTTATCATCCTGTTTTTTGTCTTTCTACACCAGATAAATAGGCGTTTTCCAGGGATATTTTATAAATACCCAATACTCAGCATATTGGTTACACTAATCTTATTTGCATTCCTCTGCTTGGGCATAATTGTTTGGTTTTCGGAAAGATTAGACAATCCCTAATCAACTAATAACTATTCACTAATAACTATTGCCCATTCCCTATTGCCTATTCACTAATAACCATTAACTAATAACTATTCACCATTAACTAAAAACTATTGCCCATTCCCTATTAACTAATAACTATTCACCATTAACTAATAACTATTGCCTATTCCCCATACAACCACGCATTTCGCAATGCAATTTGTGCGGCTGTGGCATTGGTATTTGCTTGTATTCCTTTTGACGGTGCTACGGCTATTCCAACGGTTCCGCTGAGAGGTATACGTTTGCCATCGCGGTCTACTTCAAAAGTCACTTCTTGTTCTGGGGTCCAGCTAAAGGAAGCCCCAAATAACTGATTCACCATACCTGCGTTAGCCGAATTAAGCTCAGGGATTTCGGTACCATTGAATACGCGTAAGACATCTCCTTCTTGAAAGCCAATGGCTTTTAGTCTGTTGTTAAGCCCGTTTACTACCAATTCCGGTACGCCGGCCTCATTGGGTTTGCTGCCAATAAATGGCGTTCGACTGTCAAGCATGATGATGCTTTGGAGTTTCTCATCGGTATCAAAAATGGTAACGCCTGCCTTTTCCAAAAAGCTTTTATACGGAATGGGTGTTTCGCCTTGTACATGGGTTTTGATAAAGTCACCCACTTCTGGATAGGTCATGGCAACGATTTCATCAAAAAGTTGGTTGTCTGTGAAGGGCTTATCTACGCCGTATTTTTTTGCCAAGGCTTGCATGACGGATAAAATACCTCGAGTTCCCCCACTCTGCTCTCTGATGATGATGTCTAAACACATATTAATCAAGGCACCTTTGTAGTATACGTTTTGGTAGTTGGATTGGTAGGGCTCGTCAACGATTTTGGTGCTCATTTCTGTAAAGGGCATGGTATCGTCAAATCTTTTGGCAAGATCAATTTTTTCCGAGATACGGGTATAAAAATCTTCCACAGTGATGAGATCCTGTTGCACTTGAAACAGGTTGGCGAAATATTCCGTTGTCCCTTCATACATCCACAGGTGTTGCGACATTATCCCTTCGTTATAGTTGAAATAGTGAATTTGTTCGGAGTGTACGTTCAAGGGTGTAAGCGTATGGAAAAATTCATGTGAAACCACATCTGTTAAGTATTCTTTTAGGGATGCTGTATCAATGCCTTCATAGAAAACCACTGTGGTTGAGGTGTGGTGTTCCAATGCGCCCTGTACCCCACCAAAGTGCTGGAGTTCTTCCATGCTCATCAACAACAAGAGAATATCATAGCTTTTGGTGTTGTTGGCATCGCCCAAGAAGCGTTTTTGTGCTTCCATCATGTCCACAAGGGTTTCCTTGAAATCTGCTGCTTTGTGTGCGCCTGTTGGCGAATGCACGGCGAGGTTAACCTCGATATCTTCTAGAGAAAAAGAAATGCTGTCGTCGTTGGTATAGAGAATGGGGTCGTCGATAATATTGAAATAACGACCTGCTAAAAATACGTCTTGGGTAGCGGTGTGACTTACCGATTCCATGGAAGAAAAGGGAACCAAGTCTGCTGGCGAGTCTATGGTTACGCGATAGGACCATTCTTTGCCTCCTTTAAAATACCCTACAAAGCCATGCAGGTTTAGCAAATAGACTTCGTCTTTTTCAATTTTGGTACCGCCCATGGGATAAATCTTTTTCCCTTCAGGACTGTCAAAGGTGTCATCAACGTTATAGGTGATGCGGTCTAGTTTTTTGCCGTCAGCAATTTTCCACGTGTTTTTTCCGTCTTTTACAACGTCGAGAAGTTGGTTGTTTTTGTCAAATGCTTGGAGGTTTGTTACAAAACGGCCAAAGTCTGTGTATTCATAGGTCCCGGGAATAACGCTTGGCATGTAAAAAGTCACTTCACCTGCTGGGAAGGGCCCGGGGTCTAGGGTAACCAAAAGCTGGTCGTTCTCGACAGCATTTAGGTCAATATGGGTTTCAATGGTGTTGCTTTTTTTGGAGGTCAAGCCAAGAGTGGCACATCCCTGTAGGATTACAACAAAAAGTAATAGGACAAGGTTGGTTCGGGTAGTGAATAATCGTTTCATAAAAAGGTAAGTAAATTAAATTTGAGCAAACAAGTTGATACGTATTAACGATATACGTATAAAATTGTTACAGCATAAAAATATAAAAAAAAGAATGATTGTATTTAAATGATGTAAAAACCACACACCAATTCCTATTGCCTATTTGCCTAGTAACTATTCACTAACAACTATTTGCCTATTGCCTATTTGCCTATTGCCTAATCACTATTAACTAATAACTATTAACTAACAACTATTTGCCTAATGCCTATTGCCTAATAACTATTAACCAATCACTAATAACTATTTCTCCCTACTCTCCAACACATCCACCACATCTTGCAGTGCATATCCTTTGGCTTGCAGTAAAATCATCAGGTGAAAGAGTAAGTCGGCGCTTTCGTTTAGGAATAAGCCTTTGTCATTGTCTTTGGCTTCGATAACTGTTTCCACCGCTTCCTCGCCCACTTTTTGTGCAATTTTATTAATGCCTTTGGCAAACAAACTCGCTACATAACTTTTGTCAGTAGGGTTGTTTTTGCGGTCAGCAATGGTGTCTTCCAAAGCGGATAGAAACCCATAAGAAGGGCTGTTTTTTTCGTTCCAGCAGGTATCGCTTCCTGTGTGGCAGGTGGGTCCTTTGGGTGTTGCTTTAACAAGCAGTGCGTCCATATCGCAATCCACGGCCATGGATACCAATTCCAATACATTTCCGCTTTCCTCGCCTTTGGTCCACAGGCGGTTTTTACTTCTGCTGTAGAAGGTAACTTGTTGGGTAGTTTCGGTTTTGGCAACGGCATCGGCATTCATATAGCCCAGCATCAGCACGGTTTTTGTCTGTGCGTCTTGTACTATGGCGGGTACCAGTCCGTCTGGATATTTACTAAAATCTATGTTCATCGTACGGGTATTTGATGTTGATTTAAATATGTTTTGAGTTCGGGTATGCCGATTTCTTTAAAGTGAAACACACTTGCTGCCAAAGCGGCATCTGCATTTCCTTGTACAAAGGTATCAACAAAATGGGTCATCTCCCCTGCTCCACCAGAAGCAATTACGGGAACACTTACCGTTTCACTTAATTTTTTTAATGCTGCATTGGCAAAGCCTTGCTTGGTACCATCGTGATCCATAGAAGTAAAGAGCAGTTCGCCTGCGCCTCGTGCTACGGCTTCGGTTGCCCATTCAAACAGCCGTCTTTCCGTGGGTACTTTACCGCCTACCAAGTGCACCACCCATTCGTCTTCAATTTGTTTGGCATCGATGGCAACGACGACACATTGGGTGCCAAAACGCTGTGCCAGTTCACTTATGAGTTCTGGACGGCGTACCGCTGCCGAGTTGATGGAAACCTTGTCTGCGCCGTTGTCGAGTAAGACACCTACGTCTTCAACCGAACTTATGCCACCACCTACCGTAAAGGGGATGTCTATGGCCTGTGCGACATGACGCACCAGCTGTGCCAAGGTCTTGCGTTTTTCTTCTGATGCGGAAATATCCAAAAAGACCAATTCGTCTGCGCCTTCCTGGGCATAGCGTTGCGCCAGTTCTACGGGATCGCCCGCATCACGCAAAGAGACAAAGTTGACGCCCTTTACGGTACGTCCGTCTTTGACATCCAAACAAGGAATAATTCTTTTGGTCAGCATCTTATGATTGTTCTAATTGATAGTTTTCCAATTCTTTTAGGGATATTTTCCCTTCGTATATCGCCTTTCCAATGATGGCTGCCGTACAACCCAATTCTTCCAGTTGATATAAGTCGTCCATACTGCTTACCCCACCCGAAGCAATCAGCGAAATCTTTTTTACTTTCTCGAGCAGCTCATAGTAAAGCTCCAACGATGGACCTGCCAGCATGCCGTCTTTGGCCACATCGGTACAGAGTACATGCCTAAAACCTTTTGCGGTGTAGTCTTTCACAAAATCCAATACGTCTATGCCTGAATCTTTTTCCCATCCGTGCGTGGCAATTCGCCTGTCTTTGGCATCTGCGCCCAATATGAGTTTGTCTGCCCCAAATTGTTGTAGCCACTCCAAAACCAATTCCGGTGCATCTACGGCAATACTGCCCAAAGTAACCTTTGCAGCACCACAATCAAAGGCGGTTTGCAAATCAACAGCCGACTTAATACCACCGCCAAAATCTACGGTCAATGTAGTTTTGGTCGCAATGGCTTCCAGTACTTTGGTATTGACGATGTGTTTTGCGCGTGCGCCGTCCAAATCAACCACGTGCAGGTGTGTCAATCCAGCACCCTCAAAAGCCTTGGCTACTTCGAGTGGCGAATCGCTATAAACTTTTTTGGTGTCGTAATCTCCTTTGGTGAGACGTACACATTGTCCGTTGATGATATCTATGGCAGGAACTAAAATCATAAGGCTAGAAAGTTTTGTAGTAAGCGTGCGCCCACGGCTCCGCTTTTTTCTGGGTGAAACTGGGTACCGTAAAAATTATCTTTCGCCAAGGCAGCAGCAAAGGGAACGTCATACGTACAAGCACCAACCATATCGTCGTTAGGTGCCGCATAGAAGCTGTGCACCAAATAAAAGTGGCTGTTTGCATCGATATCGTTAAAGAGCAATCCTTTGCCTTCAACTGTATTCCAACCCATATGGGGAACATTTAAATTGGTTTCAAAGCGTACAACAGCGGTATCGAAAATACCAAGCCCTGTTGTGTCGCCTTCTTCGGTGTGCTTACACATCAGTTGCATCCCCAAACAGATGCCCAACACGGGTTGTGTAAGTGTAGGAATGAGTTTGTCAAGTCCCGTTGCACGGAGTTTTTCCATAGCAGAACTTGCTTCGCCAACGCCTGGGAATATCACATGTGAAGCATTTTTGATGGTAGTCACATCATCGCTCAACGTGGCTGTGACGCCCAAACGCGCCAGTGCAAAGCGAATGCTTTGAATATTGCCCGCCCCATAATCAATGATGACTACATTCATAACTGTCCTTTGGTAGAGGGTAATACCAGTTTCTCTGCATCCCTTTTGATGGCTGCACGAATGGCCTTAGCAAAAGCCTTAAAAATGGCTTCTATCTTGTGGTGTTCGTTGTGTCCTTCTGCTTTGATGTTCAGGTTAGCCTTGGCACCATCTGCAAAAGATTTAAAGAAGTGAAAGAACATTTCTGTTGGCATTTTGCCAATGAGCTCTCTTTTGAATTTCGCATTCCACATCAACCATGCACGTCCGCCAAAATCAAGGGAAACTTGCGCCAAACAATCGTCCATGGGCAAGCAAAAGCCATAGCGTTCAATGCCCAGCTTATCGCCCAATGCTTTTCCAAAGGCTTCGCCTAAGGCAATGGCCGTATCTTCAATGGTGTGGTGTTCGTCTATTTCCAAATCCCCTTTGGTGGTCAGCTTTAGGTCTACCCCGCCGTGACGCGCCAATTGGTCCAACATGTGATCAAAAAAGGCAATGCCCGTATCTATGCTGCTTTCGCCTGTTCCATCGAGGTTTAGGTCGATTTCAATGGCTGTTTCTTTTGTTTTGCGCTCGTGGCTGATGCGTCTCCCACCAGCCTTTAACAAAGTGTAGATATCGCTCCAAGCGGTAGTTTTCAATGCGATGGCATTCGCCAATGCTTCTGGGATTGCTGCTGCCATACGCGCATCGTTTTGCAACAAGATACCCTTTGCGCCTAGGTTTACTGCCAGTTCCATATCCGTTAATCGATCGCCAATGACATAAGAGTTTTCGAGGTCGTAGTCGGCATTGTCTAGATATGCAGTTAGCATGCCCGTTTTGGGTTTGCGTGTAGGTGCATTGTCGGCTGGTAGGCTTTTATCGATAAGCACCTCGCTAAAGTTTATGCCTTCGTTTTTTAAGGAAGTCATCATAAAATCGTGTGTGGGCCAAAAGGTGTCTTCTGGAAAGCTGTCTGTCCCCAGTCCGTCTTGATTGGTAACCATAACCAATTCATAGTCTAACTCCTTGGCAATACGTCCCAAATACTGAAACACAGCAGGATAAAAAACGAGTTTATCCAATGCATCGAGTTGGTAGTTTTCAGGCTCCAATGCTAGGGTGCCATCTCGGTCAATAAACAATACTTTTTTCATAATGATATGGTATTACAAGCTGCCATAAGTTCGTTGTTTTCTTCTGGGGTACCTATGCTGATACGAAGGGTATTTTCACAATTTGTCTGCGTAGATCGGTTGCGTACCACCACCTTTTGCGCAAGCAATGCGTTATAGCGTTTGTTTGCATCGTCAACACGCATCAATAAAAAATTGGCATCTGATGGAAATACGGTTTTTACCCAGTCCAGTTCGTTTAAATAAGCCGCTAACCTATTGCGTTCGGCTAGCAATTCCGCAATTTGTTTGTTTACTTTTTCGATATCCGATAAGGCGTCAATCGCTTGTTGCTGACTTAGGGTATTGATGTTGTAAGGTGGTTTGATGTTGTGCAGCAGCTTGATGATATTGGGTTGTGCGATGGCAATGCCCAAGCGCAATCCCGCCAGTCCAAAGGCTTTGGAAAGGGTCTGGGTCACCACAAGGTTGGGATAGTTGTCTAATTCAGATAGCCAACTTGGTCCATCCGTAAAATCGATATACGCCTCGTCTATAACCACCAACCCATCAAAGCCGTTGAGCAATGCTGTTATGTCTGAAGTTTTAAACAAGTTACCACTTGGGTTGTTGGGGCTACAAAAGAAAATAGCCTTGGTGTTTGGATCAACAGCTGCTAGGATTTCATCCGTTTTTAATTGAAAATCAGCCGTAAGCGGTATTTCCTTAATGCCCACACCATTGATGTTTGCCAACACGGCATACATGCCATAGGTGGGTGGCATAAGGATTACGTTGTCTTTATTGGGTGTGCAAAACGCTCGGAATAGTAAATCCAAGATTTCATCGCTGCCATTTCCAATCAATAGTTGATTGACCGCACAGCTGCGAAGTGCAGCTATTTCTTTCTTCAATGCCAATTGGCTAGGATCTGGATACCTGTTGACCGCAGACGGATTGGGATTCTCGTTGGCATCCAAAAAAGTATACGTCCCTTCTGTTGCGGTAAAGGTATCCCTAGCCGACGTATAGGGCGCAAGCGCCAACATTTCGGGTCTGGCCCACTGCGCTAAATCAAATGCCTTAGCCATTGTTCAAATCTTTTAATCGCAAGCTTACTGCGTTCTTGTGGGCATCAAGCCCCTCTGCTGCAGCCATAGCCTCAATATGTGGCCCTAAAGACCGTATGCCTTGCGCACTGATGCGCTGATAAGTTATCGCCTTTAAAAAGGCATCTAAATTAACCCCACTGTATTGCTTGGTGTATCCGTTGGTGGGCAGGGTGTGATTGGTGCCAGAGGCATAGTCACCAGCACTTTCAGGGGTATAGTTGCCAATAAATACAGAACCTGCATTGATAATCCCATCTATAAATAGGGCTTCGTTCTCCACACAAGCGATGTAGTGCTCAGGACCGTATTCGTTGATAAAATCAAGCGCAGTTTGTTCGTTGTCAAAATATACAGCCAATGAGTTTTCCAATGCAGCAGCAGCGATTTCTTTTCGAGGCAGCGCAAGCAATTGTTTGTCGAGTTCAGCTTTTACCAACTCCCCCATTTCTTTGGTCGTAGTAACCAATATCACCTGACTGTCTTTGCCGTGCTCGGCTTGGGACAACAGGTCTGCAGCCACATATGCGGGGGTTGCCGTGCTGTCTGCAACTACCAAGAGTTCGGAAGGGCCTGCGGGCATATCAATAGCGGTTTGGTATTGGGTTGCCTTTTGCTTGGCTACCGTTACAAACTGATTGCCAGGTCCAAATATCTTATAGACTTTAGGAATGCTTTCAGTGCCAAACGTGAGGGCAGCTATGGCCTGTATGCCACCGATTTGTGCTACGAGCGTTACGCCACATTTTTGTGCTGCATAGCGGATGGCGGCAGGAATACCGGCTTCGTTTGGTGGTGTACACAATACTAGTTGACTACAGCCTGCCAGTTGCGCAGGAATGGCCAGCATCAAGACGGTTGAAAACAGCGGTGCGGTTCCGCCGGGAATATAAATTCCTACTTTCTCAATGGGTTTTTTCTCTTGCCAACAGCTAACCCCTTCTTGGGTATCCAAACGAACGGGTGCTGTTTTTTGTGCTTTGTGAAAGCGGTAAATGTTTTCATAGGCCACGTCAATTGCAGCAACCAATTCCGCAGACAATTCACTTTTGGCATTTGCCAATGCTTGCGCATCCACCATCAGTTGAGTAGGTGTATATGCGTCAAACTTTTGGCTGTATTCCCGGACGGCGGCATCGCCATTGCTACGCACGGCAGCAAAGACTTCGTCCACTATGGGTTCAATAGAAGAGAAATCGGCAGTTGGACGCTGGGTAAGCGCCTGCCATGTACTTCGTTCAGGATTGGATATAAACTTCATTATTGAATGATTCGTTCAATGGGACATACCAATATATCTCGGGCACCAGCCGCTTTAAGGGCATCTACCATTTCCCAGAAGGTATTTTTGTCTATGGCAGAGTGTAACGAACTCCAACCTTCTTCAACCAAGGGCATAACCGTAGGGCTTTTTAGTACCGGCAGCATTTTAGATATGGTATCAATGGCGTCGTTGGGCACATTCATGATGATGTATCTGGAGTTTTTTCCAGCGTTTACGGCACGGATACGGAACAAGAGCGTATCGAGAATTTCTTGTTTGGCAGCTGACAATCCCATACCACCAACCAAAACGGCTTCTGATTTAAACAGCACTTCAACTTCTTTGAGGTTGTTCTTAAATAGCGTAGATCCACTGGAAACGATGTCGCAAATGGCATCTGATAAGCCAATGTTGGGTGCTATCTCCACCGAACCGTTAATGATGTGTAAATCAGCTTTAATGTTCCATTCCGAGAGGTATTTCTGAACTGTTTTTGGATAGGAAGTAGCGATGCGCTTGCCTGCTAAATCGGCAACGCCGCTGTATGCATCCCCTTTTGGAACAGCAATGGACACCCGACATTTTGAAAAGCCCAGCGGCTCAAGTGTGGGTATGTCCTCCCCTTTTTCAACGATTAGATTTTCACCTATAATGGCCAAATCCACTACCCCATCTCTAAGGTATTGCGGAATATCTCCATTGCGCAGGTAATAAACCTCTATGGGGAAATTAGATGACGATGTCTTAAGCTGGTCTTTGCCATTGTTGATGGCAATGCCACAGCTCTTGAGCAGTTTTAATGATTCTTCGTTGAGTCTTCCTGACTTCTGAATCGCGATACGTATATTTTCTTTCATGACTTTATTATAACAAAAAACCCGTTTGAGCAATACAAACGGGTTAGACGGTTATTGACATACTCCACCTAGCACGTTTGAAACGCGATATTGTTATGGTGGAAGAAATGTGTTTTATTCATTGCGATGCAAATATCGAAAATTTTTTGAAAACCTTACTGATTTCCTAAAATAAGTGGCAGTCCATCTTCACCACCACCAACAACAATGATTTTGGTGTTAGGTGATTCTGCTAACATAAGAGTCGCCTCAATTCCTTTATCTCTTAAGATATTTGGTGTTAGCGATGCTGCTAATAGCCTGTTGGCTACAGCTTTACCCTCTGCTTCAATACGCACTTTTTCTGCTTCCTGACGTGCTTTTTCTAACCTAAACTCATATTCCAAGGCTTCTTGCTCTTGGGTAAGTTTACGTTGAATAGCCTCTTTAATAGACGTTGGAAGGGTTACATCACGTACCAATACTGCATTGAGTTGTACATGTTGTCCTTCTACCTTGCGCATGGTTTCTTCAAAAATTTCATTTTGAATGGCGTCACGCTTTGAAGAATACAATTGTTCGGGCGTGTAGCGTCCAATTACAGATCGGGCAACTGCACGAATTTCCGGAACAATAACGATGTTCAGGTAATTCTCTCCTTTGGTTTTGTGCAACATGCCCAGTTCGGCAATCTTTGGTTGGTATAAAACCGATACGTCTAGGGAAATTTCAAGTCCGTTTGAAGAAAGCACTCGCATGCCGCTCTCAAACTCTTCTTGTTGTTTGATGTTGTATGTATAGACACGGTTCCAAGGTGCAATAAAACGAAACCCTTCGCCTAAGGGTGGTTCATCAACTACGGTTCCGCCTCCAAAGCGTTTCCATACTACACCAGCTTCTCCGTAAGGGATGTTGATGTATGATTTTGAAATAAAAATAACACCTACGATTATAAGTATTATTAGGGGTAATCCAAGTTTTGGTAATTTTTCCATGATATAAATTTTAGGTTAACATACCGCCATCTACGTGCAATACCTGTCCTGTTATGTATGCAGATAAATCAGCGGCTAAAAAAAGGCAAGCGTTGGCTACATCTTCTGTGGAGCCGCCGCGTTTTAGTGGAATGCCCGCCCGCCATTGGGCTACGACATCTTCGGGGAGTTTATCGGTCATTTCTGTTTCGATAAATCCGGGTGCGATCACATTTGATCTTATATTTCTTGAGCCCAATTCAAGTGCTATTGATTTTGAAAAACCAATAATACCTGCTTTGGATGCGGCGTAATTTGACTGGCCCGCATTTCCTTTAACGCCAACAACAGAACTCATGTGAATTAGGCTTCCGTGTCGTTGCTTGAGCATGGTGCGTTGCACCGCCTTGGTCATGTTGAAAACAGATTTTAAATTGACTTCAATGACCTTGTCAAAATCTTCTTCCGTAATGCGCATCAACAGATTGTCTTTGGTAATGCCTGCATTGTTGATGAGTACATCTATAGAATCAAATATTTCCAAAACATCAGCTACAAGTTGCTGTGCAGCATCAAAATCAGCAGCGTTTGATTTAAAAGCCTTGGCGGTTATGCCAAATGCGCTTAGTTCTGCTTCCAGTTCCTTGGCTGGGCCTTCGGAGGAGCTGTATGTGAATGCAACATTGGCACCTTGCTTGGCAAATGCCACGGCTATGCCGCGTCCGATGCCCCTACTGGCGCCTGTAATGATGATGTTTTTTCCTTTTACTAAATCCATGATATTATGCTAAAACTTGTGCTACGGTCTTTCCAATGGCTGCTGGTGAATCCACAACGTGTATGCCACACGATTTCATGATTGCTTTTTTGGCTTCAGCGGTGTCTTCTGCACCACCTACTATTGCCCCTGCATGTCCCATGGTACGGCCCTTAGGCGCTGTTTCTCCAGCAATAAACCCAACTACGGGTTTTGGGTTGCCTTGCGATTTTATCCAGTTAGCAGCGTCTGCTTCCAATTGTCCGCCTATCTCGCCTATCATGACAATACATTCGGTTTCATCGTCTTCCATAAGCAATTGCACGGCATCTTTGGTTGTAGTTCCTATGATGGGATCACCACCAATTCCAATTGCGGTTGTTATACCATACCCTTCTTTCACTACTTGATCAGCAGCTTCATAGGTGAGCGTTCCTGATTTGGATACGATCCCTACGTTTCCTTTTTTAAAGACAAATCCTGGCATAATACCCACTTTGGCTTCATCTGGAGAAATAACTCCTGGGCAGTTTGGACCGACCACACGGCAGTCTTTACCACTGACATATTCCATGGCTTTTGCCATGTCGTTCACGGGAATCCCTTCAGTAATGGTAATGATGACCTTTATTCCAGCTTCAGCGGCTTCCATAATGGCATCAGCAGCAAAGGCTGGTGGTACAAAAATGATGGAAGTATCTGCGTTGACTTCTTTAACAGCTTCCGCAACGGTATTAAAAACGGGTTTTTCTAAATGTGTTTGTCCGCCTTTGCCGGGGGTTACACCTCCAACAACATTGGTGCCATAAGCAATCATTTGGCTTGCATGAAAAGTGCCTTCACTTCCTGTAAAGCCTTGTACGATAATATTTGAATCTTTGGTTACTAATACGCTCATGTTATTCTTTTACGCGTTCGATGTAGGCACCTTTTTCGGTATCTACTTTTATTTTATCTCCTTCGTTAATAAACAAAGGAACATTGATTTTTGCGCCGGTTTCGGCAGTTGCAGGTTTTGTGGCGTTTGTAGCCGTATTGCCCTTCACACCAGGTTCGGTGTGTGTAATTTCTAGAATTACACTGGCAGGCATATCAACCGAAAGCGGACTGTCATTTTCGGTATTTGTCATCACCGTAACGATCTCCCCTTCTTTCATCAATTTAGGCTGATCAAGGATGCTTTCTTGCAATTCAATTTGATTGTAATCTTCTGTGTTCATAAAGTGATATACATCTCCTACTGCGTATAAAAACTGGTATTTGCGCGTTTCCACACGTACGTCTTCAATTTTATGTCCAGCAGAAAAAGTATTGTCAATCACCTTTCCTGAGGTTACACTCTTGAGCTTGGTGCGCACAAACGCTGGTCCTTTCCCCGGTTTGACGTGTAAAAACTCTATTACTTTATAAATGTCATTGTTGTAATGAATACAAAGACCTTTTCGAATATCTGAAGTTGATGCCATAATTAGTTTTGAATATATCCTTTCATAATACCGCGCTGTGATAGTCTGATAAACTGAAGGATATCATCTCTTTCCGTTGATGCTTCCATTTCGGCCTCAATAATCTGTGTTGCTTGCGTATTGTTAAAATTCTTTTGGTAGAGGATGCGGTAAATGCTCTGAATTTCTTTGATTTTATCTGAATCAAAGCCCCTACGTCTTAAACCAACAGAATTAACACCCGCATAGGAAAGCGGCTCACGAGCTGCTTTTACAAATGGCGGGATATCCTTACGTACCAATGAACCGCCTGCAACAAAAGCGTGATCGCCAATGGAACAAAACTGGTGTACGGCCGTCATTCCAGCCAGAATAACGTGATTGCCTACAGAAATATGCCCTGCAAGCGTACTGTTGTTTGAGAAAATACAATGGTCACCCACTATACAATCGTGCGCAATGTGAGAATAAGCCATAATCAGGCAGTGCTTTCCGATTTTGGTCTTGGCTCTTGAAGTAGTGCCACGGTTTATGGTAACACATTCTCTAATGGTTGTGTTATCACCTATTTCAGCGGTTGTTTTTTCTCCATTAAACTTAAGGTCTTGCGGCACAGCACTGATGACAGCACCAGGGAAAATACTGCAATTTTTCCCTATTCGCGCACCTTCCATAATGGTTACGTTCGGACCAATCCAGGTCCCCTCACCTATCACCACGTTTTTATCAATTGTGGTAAAAGGCTCTATTACGACATTCTTTGCAATTTTCGCATCTGAATGTACGTATGCTAATGGTTGATTCATACTTTGACTTGATCTTTTCGTACAATTTGAGCCATCATTTCAGCCTCTGTTGTAACCCTGCCTCTTGAATACGCTACGGCTTGCATATGGCAAATACCCCTGCGTATGGGCGATAATAATTCCATTTTGAAAATAAGCGTATCTCCAGGAACAACGGGGTTCTTGAATTTGGCATTTTCAATTTTCATAAAAAATGTAAGGTAGTTTTCTGGATCTGGAACGGTATTCAATACCAATACACCCCCTGCTTGCGCCATGGCCTCTATCTGAAGTACGCCGGGCATAACAGGTTGTCCAGGGAAGTGTCCTGCAAAGTAGGGCTCATTCATCGTGATGCTCTTCATTCCTACGATATGCGTGTCGCTCAATTCCAAAATCTTGTCTACCAACAAGAAGGGAGGGCGGTGTGGTAACACATTCATAATGGCATTTACGTCCATTACTGGCTCAGCGTTTAAATCAAACTCAGGTACGCGATTGCGTCTTTCTTGTTTGATGATTTTAGCGAGCTTTTTGGCAAAATTTGTATTGGTGCCGTGACCGGGTTTGTTTGCAATGACCTTGCCCTTAATACGGCAGCCCACTAGTGCCAAATCACCAATCACGTCTAGCAACTTATGACGTGCAGCTTCGTTGGGGTATTTTAATGTCAGATTATCTAGAATGCCATTAGGCTTCATTGAAATACTATCTCTGTTGAAAGCCTTGCAAAGCTTGCTCATGGTCTCTTCAGAAAGCTCCTTGTCTACATACACAATGGCGTTATTGAGATCGCCACCTTTGATGAGCCCGTGTTCAAGTAATGATTCTATTTCATGCAAAAAGCTAAAGGTGCGTGCGTTGGCAAATTGATCCTTAAAGTCAGCGAGGTTTTTTAGGTTTGCGTTTTGCGTCCCAAGAACTTTGGTACCAAAGTCGACCATGGTGGTAACCTGATAATTATCCGCTGGAATAACGGTTATTTCACTCCCGGTTTCTTCATCAGCAAATGTGATGTTTTCACGAACCACATATTCATACCTTTCAGCGTCTTGTTCTTCGATGCCAGCCTTCAATAAGGCTTCAACAAAATGGATAGAAGAACCGTCCATGATGGGTGGTTCAGATGCATTTAATTCTATTAAAACATTGTCTATTTCCAGCCCAACAAGTGCGGCCAAAACATGCTCTGATGTTTGTATGCTTACGCCATTCTTTTCAAGGTTTGTGCCTCTGGTTGTGTTTACCACCAAGTTGGCGTCTGCCTTTATGATGGGACTTCCTTCTAAATCAACACGTGAAAAGGCATAGCCATGATTAACTGGTGCTGGCTTGAATGTGAGTTTAACTTTTTTTCCTGTGTGGATTCCAACACCGCTTAACGAAACAGCCTTGGAGATAGTTGTTTGTTTAGTCATGGTTAAGTTTCTTTTTTAGGGATTGCAAATCTGTAATATGCGTATGTAAATTTCTAAAATGCACATACGACTTATTAAATGCTGTATAGTCAAAGGCCGGATACCCCATGATTTTTGAATCGTCTTTAATGTTTTTTAAAATACCGGATTTGGCTTGAATACCAACTCGGTTTCCAATGGTCAAATGACCACTGATGCCAACCTGTCCACCAATTTGGCAGTGCGTCCCTATCTTGGTTGATCCTGCTATACCTGTTTGTGCTGCAATAACGGTATGTGCGCCAATTTCAACATTATGTCCTATTTGGATAAGGTTGTCAAGCTTGACCCCCTCTCCAATACGCGTCGATCCAAGTGTTGCACGGTCAATTGTGGTGTTTGCACCAATGTCAACGTGGTCGCCAAGAACTACATTGCCCGTCTGTGGAACCTTATCGTATGAACCGCTTTCATTGGGTGCCCATCCAAAACCATCGGCACCAATAACGGCGTTGTTTTGAATAACGCAATCGCTTCCGATAACGGTATCGTCAAGAATGCGTGCACCAACATGAATGATGGTGTTATCGCCTATACTGACGTTTTCACCAATAAATACTTGTGGTTGAATCACACAGTTTTTTCCAATGGTCGTATGTGCGCCAATGTGTGCATAATCTCCGATAGCTATACCATCTGAGCAGGAAGCATCATCTGAAACAAATGCCTTTTCAGAAACGCTTGGCGTAGGCACATGCTTGATTTCGTTATAGTGATTTAACAACTTTGAAAAGGCCTCATAGGGGTCGGCAACACGAATAAGGGTTGTTTTGTAATCTTTTTCAGCCACAAAGTCATCACTGACCAAAGTTATGGTAGCAGCTGTGCTGTATAAAAAAGGGGTGTACTTGGGATTGGCTAGAAAAGACAAACTCCCTTTTGTTCCTTCTTCAATTTTAGACAGCTTAGAAACCTCTGCTTTAGGGTCACCATCAACAGTGCCAGAAACCAGTTCCGCTATTTGGGTGGCATTAAATTTCATAGGCGCAAAATTACGAAAAATATCCGTCTTGTTTTGGGAATGCCAAGAAGTACTTATAATCCTTTCTTGTGAGTATGGGGAAATGTGCGTTTTCAGAAGACGCATCGAATAAAGTTAGCGCTCCATCGAGAGAACATAATTTGATGGGTTGCTCATCTAAATTATAGCCCTGCGTGCTTAGGCTTCCAGAAAAAACGAAATAGTCAATTTCCGTTGCCGAAAAACCTAGCTTATCCATAAAAAACTGTCGTTTGGCTGTCAACTCAGTTTTGCCAATGGGTTGGTTGGCAATCTGAATTTTGAGTAAATCACGATTTAAAATCATATTTGCCAGTGCGGCTAAAATGGCATCTTCGCAATGGCTTGCTGCCTTAAGGGTAACCCAAATATCGTTATCGTCTAATTGTATGAAATATGGAATTTTATCTTCTAATTCCGCATTTTTATTGTTAGCAATACCTGCTAAGGCAGCCGTACCCAAAGAAGTCTTGGTTGCATCATCCAACTGGTCAAAACGCTTAAAAAAGCGAATCAACAACTCCTCAGCAACAAAGCTTGTTTTGTGCAGATAAACCGACCAATACATCATACGGCGGGCGAGTAAAAACTTTTCAATGGAATGAATGGCCTTGGTAAAAAAGACTAAGGTATCCTCCTTAACTGTCATCATGGTAATCAAGCGTTCTGAGTTGATATTACCCTCCGTAACCCCTGAATAAAAACTGTCTCGTTTTAAATAGTCCAACCTGTCCAAATCAATATGCGAGGAAATAAGTTGGTTAAAAAACCCACGTGCATATGTATTGGTAAACATTTGAATCGTTAAATCAAGTTTACCCTCAAATTCACGATTCAAATCACGCATCAGTACCAAAGATATTTTTTCGTGTGCCGTGTCAGGTAGTAGCGCGTGCTCTAGCGCATGTGAAAAAGGGCCGTGTCCAATGTCGTGCAAGAGCAGTGCTGCGTAAAGTGCCTCGGCTTCGCTGTCGTTTATCTGAATCCCTTGTTTGCGAAGGCTTGCAACTGCTTTGGTGGCCAAATGCATGGCACCCAAAGCGTGTTGAAAACGGGTATGCTCTGTTGCGGTGAATACCAAAAAAGATAAGCCCATCTGTTTTATCCTACGCAAGCGCTGCACGTATGGATGATTGATAAGTTTGCCAATAAACGGAGTTGGGATTGTAATAAAACCGTAAATTGGGTCGTTGTATTGAGTGAGTTTCACTTTATAAAAAATTACGTACAAAGATACATATATGCAGCCGATTGAACTTTTGTGGATTGACGATGAGATAGATTTGTTAGAAGCCCACATTATTTTCCTAAGCCAAAAGGGCTATCATGTCACAAAAGCACACAGTGGTCAAGACGCCTTATCGCTACTAAAAGACAGAAGTTTTAATATCGTTCTATTAGACGAAAACATGCCCGGCATGTCAGGCATAGAGGTGTTGAGTGAAATTAAGCAAGACCACCCTGGACTGCCTGTCATCATGATTACCAAAAGCGAGGAAGAGAACATCATGGAGGAAGCCATTGGTGCTAAAATAGCCGACTACCTCATCAAGCCTGTAAATCCAAACCAAATTTTACTCGCCCTTAAAAAGAATTTGGATGCCAGTAAACTTGTGACCGAAAAAACAATTGCTACCTATCAGCAGTCATTTCGGCAATTAAGCACAGACTTGATGGAAGCGGAATCGCTTAGTAGTTGGAGTGATGTGTATCAAAAAATCTTGTATTGGGAAATGGAAATCGACAGTATTGATTCGCCAGAACTCAAAGAAATATTTACCTATCAAAAAACGGAAGCCAATATTGCTTTTTCACGCTTTGTTGAGAAGCATTATGCCGATTTGCTCTTTGATGAAGAAGAGGAAAAGCTTTTTTCAAATCAAGTGTTTAAAAAGCTGGTCGCACCCAAACTAAACAACACGCCGACCTTGTTACTGATGATTGACAACCTGCGATACGATCAGTTTATTTCCATATCCCCCATTATTGCGCCCTACTACAAAACAGAAATGGAAACCTCATATTTCAGCATACTCCCAACTGCCACTCAGTATGCGCGCAATGCCTTTTTTGCTGGACTACTGCCCGCTGAAATGGAAACAAAATATCCCCAATGGTGGAAAAATGACATCGATGAAGGAGGTAAAAACATGCATGAGCACGAATTTTTGGGTGCTCAATTGGATCGTTTAGGTTTAAACATGAAACACGCCTATACCAAGGTAAACAAACCCCATGAAGCCCGTAAGTATTTAGATACGCTTAAGGCAGATCCCGCAGACGGTCTTCAAGTACTTGTCTATAATTTTGTCGACATGATTTCACACGCCAAAACGGAGATGGATGTAATTAAAGAATTGGCAAATTCCGATAAGGCATATCGTTCGCTTACTAAAAGCTGGTTTCAAAACAGCCTGTTGCTAGACATCATTAAAACCGCACAACAAAAAGGCTATCAACTTATTATTACCACAGATCACGGCACCATAAATGTGGAGCAGCCTGCTAAAATAATTGGCGATCGTGAGTCCAGCACGAATATTCGCTATAAAACAGGGCGTCGTCTTAAAACAGATGACAAGCACGTAATGATGGTTTCAGATCCCAAAAGTTTTGGTTTGCCTTCCATCAATATGAGCAGTTCTTTTGCCTTTGCCAAAGAACACTACTACCTGATTTATCCTACACGTTACCATCACTTTGTAAACCATTTTCGCAATACCTACCAACACGGCGGTATTTCGTTGGAAGAGATGTGCATTCCTTTTGCGGTGTTTTCTCCCAAGTAGTTTACTTTTGCTTTATGGTAAAAGATTATGATTTAAATCAAATTGATGCAATCGCCGAATCGCTGGTTGCTGTATTTGAACATAAAGTTATTTTACTCAAAGGAGATTTGGGTGCAGGTAAAACAACGCTCGTGAAGGCAATTGTCAAACAGTTGGGAAGCAATGAGGAAGTTTCAAGCCCTACTTTCGGAATAGTGAACGAGATCAGCGTGGCAAATGCTTCAGCCTTTCATTTGGATTTATATCGCATTGAAAATTCAGAGGAATTACAAGAATTTGGGTTTGAAGAATACCTACACAGTGGAGGTTATTGCTTTATCGAATGGCCAGAAATAGCCATGACGCTAATAACACAGCCGCACCACACCATAACATTGAAACATGTAAACGACAGTACTAGAAATATTTTATTCATATGAGCTTTATAAAGAGGTTGGGTTATTATTTGGGCGGCTTTTCAGTCGGACTTATTTTTTTGTTTTTCTTCTTCAACGGAAAAAGAACGCAGTGTAACTACAGTCCATCGGCACGTGTTAAAAGTGATATTCAAAAGAAGGAATGGGTGTTTGAAAACGACTTCTACCCCATTCAAGACACCTTGCAATGGTTTGCTAGAACAACCGTGGACTTTAGCGAAAGTAACATTGGCACCGATTCTTGCAATGTGTACGTCATGGAAATTGATGACAAGCGCTTTTCAGTCAAAAAATGTACAGATACGGCCTACTTTAGCCGTTGATTTTTCTGCGTCGCAGTTCTTTTTTTAACATCAAACATTCTTGCAGGGTCTGCGATTTCATGGCGCTGTTCTCTAATGCACGTCTCATCAGGTATGGTACGGCCTGCTCCAAAGGTCCAAAGGGCACATATTTAAAAACATTGGCGCCTTGTTCTGCAAGAGAAAAGGAAATATAATCCCGCATGCCATAAAGTTGACTAAACCACAGGTTGGCATTACCTAATGAAATATTGTTTTTAGAACAGTAATCAACCACCCAATTGATATCCAATTGGTTGTGTGTAGCCACGATGCAGAAGTGTTTGTCCAAGGCTTGCATGGCGTTTTGAAGGGCATCCCTGTATTGAATATCCGTTGCATCTTTGGTTTCGCAGACGGGAGCACTTATCTTTAATGCTGCTGCCCTGCTGCGTTCTTTTTCCATATAAGCACCTCTAACGAGTTTTACGCCCAATACATATCCCTTTTCATCAGCATCCTTCAAAAGGCGTTTATAAACGAGGTTTCTGTCTTTTAAATACAATTGAATGGTTAGCGCCAAAACGACTTTATCGCTGTTGTATTTCACAAGCAAAGGCAACACCAATAGGTCCACGCCGTCTTGTATCCAGCTTTCTTCCGCATCAATCATCAATACAACAGCCGCTTGTGCAGCTGCATTTGCCAATTGCTCAAAGCGCTGTTGCATGGCAGTCCAAATAAGCTGTTCGCTTGCCTTAAGTTTATGCCCCGCCCCCATTTTTTGGTACAATTCAAAGGAGCCTATGGCACTGGGCTTGACTACTGCAAACGGATATGTCGGATTATTTTTAGCCGCTTCTATGGTTTCCAAGACCACTGCGGCATTGTGGTCGTAATCGATTGCTGATGTTGCGTGTTCGTTTGCGTAATCCAATACGCTGTAGACCTGATGCTTCGCAAGTTTCTCTGTCATGGTCGCACATGAAGAAACGTCTTGTCCTGCACAAAACTGCTCATAGCCTGTAAAGCTAATGAGGTATTTCATGGGGAAACGCATGCGTTGTAAAAACCGCCATACGTATAGAGAAGTGCGCACAACAAAACGCCTCGAAAGCAAACGGAACAAAAAGAGCGAAGTCCTTAATTCGCGTGTTGATTTGTGCGGATACTGAGGTAATGTATGGTCCAAATACGGATTGTTTAAAATATCAAGTACTTCTCAAAATTAGGAAAATAAACCAAAAAGGCAGTATTTTCGCCAACTGATATGGTTGTCAAGACAAAACACAGTGAAGTTATTTTTGGATCGGATTGTTGGGATGCACTCAACAGTTGCGTTAAGGCCAATGCTTACTCCGCTGTTTTTGTGTTAACAGACAACAACACCAGCCTGCACTGCTTGCCACATGCTAGTTTGAAGATTCAATTCGATTACAAGACACTTGAAATGCTAGCAGGTGAAGAAAACAAACACATTCAAAGCTGCGTTTCGCTTTGGGATAGCCTATCTGAAATGGGCGCCGATCGAAAGAGCTTACTCATCAATATTGGTGGCGGTGTGGTAACCGATTTAGGTGGATTTGTCGCCTGTACCTTTAAACGTGGTATTGACTTTATCAACATCCCTACTTCATTGCTAGCGATGGTAGATGCTTCTGTTGGCGGTAAAACGGGAATTGACTTGGGTGCACTTAAAAATCAAGTGGGTATTATTAGAGAGCCTAAAATGGTACTCGTTGATACCGATTTCTTGGGAACCCTACCCGATTCAGAATACCGCAGCGGTTATGCAGAAATGCTCAAACACGGACTTATTCAAGAGCCTGCCTATTTTGAGGCACTAAGCGGTTATTTGAATAAAGAGGAAATATTACCACACATACATCACTCTGTTGGTGTTAAGGCTAAAGTAGTCTCTGAAGACATAGACGAGCAAGGATTACGTAAGATTTTAAACTTCGGCCATACGCTAGGACATGCGGTAGAATCCCATTTTTTAACAGCTCAGAACAAAACCAGATTGCTACACGGCGAAGCCATTGCAATAGGAATGATATTGGAGGCTTTTCTCTCTGTTAAGGTATCAGGGCTGTCGCTAGAAGCAGCACGTAAAATCAAAAACGTTTTTCATGGTATTTACCCTAAGGTTTCTTTTGATAATGAAACAATTACAGAAGTGATTAAAATGCTAACGCATGACAAGAAAAACGAAAATGGCAATGTGCTATTTGTGCTTTTGAAATCTATAGGTGAACCTGTTTGGAACCAATCAGCTTCAGAGGAACTTATCCTAGAGGCTTTTGATTTCTATCAGAATTAAGCAGAGTTTCTACTTGCGTTGATATTTCCAAATAACGAACGCGTTACCATTTTTTCCATCACATCACGCTCTTTTGCGCTCAGTTTACTGTTTTGAATGGTCAATAAGGCATACTGCTGAATGGTTAACAAGGGTTGCACAATCTCTTCACGTATGTGAATCGAAGCCTTTCCTTCCGGCTGATCCTCCATGAGACTGTCCATTTCTGTTAGTTTAAGGATATAGTCTTTTGAACGTTGATATTCCTCATAAATCAATTTCCAAAAGGCGCCGTATTCAGGATCCTGCTCCATATAAGCCGTTAATTTGAAAAAGGATTTTTGCAAACTCATCATGGAATTTGATATCAAGGTTCTAAAGAAGGCATTGTTGTCATACAACTGCTTTGCTTTATTAAAATCTCCTGTCTTATCTAGGCTTTCCAAAGCAGTACCCACACCAAAAAATCCAGGTACATTTTGCTTCAACTGGCTCCAGCTGCCCACAAAGGGAATGGCGCGCAGTGCAGAAAAGTCCAATGACTTGCTGGACTTACGCTTAGACGGACGTGACCCAATATTGGTTTTGGCGTAGTACTGGAGTGTACTCATGTGCTCCAAATACGGTAAAAACTTAGGATGGGCTTTAAAGTCCTTGTAGGCTTCGTAGCTAACTTCCGCAAGTTGTGTCATGGTTTTTCTGTCTTCCTCGTTTAAAATAGAAGAATCCGATGTAAACAAGCGATTGGATATACCAGAGCTTAAGAGTTGTTCTAAATTATAGCGACAGGTATCCAAAGTACCAAAATTAGAACTGATGGTTTGTCCTTGTACGGTGAGTTGTATTTCGTCTGCTTCAACGCTATTCCCCATGGATGCGTAGAACTGGTGGGTATTACCACCACCACGTGCTGGAGGTCCACCACGACCATCGAAAAAGGCAACATTGATACCGTATTTACGAGAGATGGCTGTCAGTTCTTCTTTGGCTTTAAAAATACTCCAGTTGGCCATCAAATAGCCCCCATCTTTGGTTCCGTCAGAGAAACCAAGCATGATGGTTTGTTTGTCTCCCCTTCTAGTTAAATGTTCGCGATACACGGGATTTGCGTAAACCTTGTCCATCACAGAAACAGCTACTTCCAAATCAGGAATGGTTTCAAATAGCGGAACGATATCAACATTAGGTGCTTCCCAATCACTTAAGCGAATCATGGCAAAAACCTCAAAAATATTTTGAGCGGTTTGGTTGTTACTGATGATGTAGCGGTTACAGCCGGCCTCACCATTGGTTTGTTGAATTTCACGCATGGCACGGATAGACCCTAGGGCTTTGCAAACGGTTTCGTCTTCAAAGCTATCTGGATCAACATCGCCGGTCAGCGAAGTAAGAAAGTCGATACGTGCGTCTTCAGTAGCATTAACATAGTCAAAACCTACATCTGTAACACCATTCTTATTTGTTTGCTCTAAAAGGCTTAAAAAGGCATCGTGGTGAACACGAGAGTCTTGTCTAATGTCCAAGCTTGCAAAGTGATAGCCAAATACGTTGACCTTTGCGATGAAGTCACGTAATTCATTGGCAAACAAACCGTGATATTGTTCTTCAATTGTAACAAGTATGGACGCTAGGCTTGCTTTTAAGTCTTCAAGACTTATGGCTGGTGCCTTATCCAGTGCAAAAATGCTATCGTATAGTTTTTTCTCTACCGCTAAAACGGCCTCTTCCACTCCGGCAAAAGTTAATCTTCTGCGCAGTATGCGGACGTCTCGGTAATAGTTCCGAATGATGCTACTGCGAAGCAGTTGTGCGGTCTTACGGGTAATTTCTGTGGTTACAAATGGATTTCCATCGCGGTCACCACCGGGCCAAAAACCAAGCTTAACGGTTTGTCCCGTCAATGGCTCGTCTTTGAAAATATGGCGTTGCACATAGGCCTGAATTTCGCCGATAGCAGGATAGAAAACATTAGAAAGGTACCATATCAAGCTTCTGGCTTCGTCTAGTGGCGTTGGTTTTTTCTTTTTAAAGAAAGGCGTACGTCCCAGTTGTGCCAACAAAAGTTTGATTTCTTGCGAATCGTTCTTTTGGATGCATTTACCTAAATCTGTAATAATACCCAATACAGCACCAGGATAGAACTGTGTTGGGTGTGCTGTTAGCACTGGACGCACATTAATGTCTTGAAGCAGTGCCTTAAGCTCTTTGGATTTTTGTTTTGATTGTGCTTCTTCCTTAAGATTACGAAGTGTACCCACGCCACTCATGTTGTTGACATGTGCAAAAGCAGCATCTTCAACAGCATCAAAAAGCACCACACGTCTTTCAATAAATTGAATAAAACGGAAGAGCAAATCTATTTGCGCCTTAGCTGAATAATCGGGAAAATAGCGATCGAAGAAACCATCAACAATAGCTTTGGGGTCTAGCCCCTTTTCATAGCCATCAACACAAGAATCGGCAAACAGCGGTAAAAGCGTTGCCGTGTTGGTTATTTTAGAATAGGGTAAGGTTGAAAATATACTGTCGTATAGTTTGAATTTGGAGAGCACGTTTTGTTCGTAACGCTCAAGTTTTGTGCGTGGGTTCACAAGTTGATTTTAAAGGTCATTAAAAATAGTATGCATCAATCTCTTTTTGTCGTTGATGCTCTCTTCGAGAGAAATCATGGTTTCTGTACGTAGGATACCATCTATGTCATCAATTTTAAAAATTATCTCTTTGGCGTGTTCGGTACTGCGGGCACGAACCTTACAGTAAATGTTAAACTTACCTGTTGTGATGTGTGCAACCGTTACAAAAGGAATTTCGTGCAATCGCTCCAGTACGTATTTCGTTTGGTGCGTTTTCTCAAGATATATACCAACATAAGCGATAAAAGAATAGCCCATTTTGTTATAATCTAATGTTAGTGAAGATCCTTTGATTATTCCAGCCTCTTCCATTTTGCGAACACGAACGTGAACTGTACCAGCAGAAATTAACAGTCTTTTGGCAATGTCAGTAAAGGGTGTACGCATATTGTCAATTAAAATATCAAGTATTTGATGATCAATTTCGTCTAGTTTAAATTTCAACATGATTATTTTTTTTGCAAAGAAAACAAAAAAACATTGAATATTATGCTGTTATTTCGACAAATCAATGTGAATAATGTGTTAAATCTAACATTTTGAATAGTTTTTTTATGGCTGCATCCTCAAAAGTGCTAAAATCAATGGGGTTGTATTTATTTAAGTCAATGATTTTGTGTGCGTTAAGCTGCGATAAGTCGCCCTTGCTGTGCAGGGTGGGCTCAAAAGTTATGCTACCTGAATTCAATTTTTCCTCATATTGAACCGCCAAGCTTATTTGACTTTCATGGTCGGGTAGGTAATGAATTAAAACATCGACATATGACTTTTCAACTTCAGGAATGCTGTCATAAGACTTAGGTTTAAATAAGTTGTTTGCAATACAATTTAAAGCCGCTACAACAGAGAAGCCAAACCACTTTCGTGTTGCTATCCTACCGTAGTCTTGTCCTGATTGCCCACATTCAAACAATATGGTAGGCGTTCCTTTTGCTTGAAAACAATCGCCAACGCAGTTGGGATTGTAGGTATCGTCATAACGACCCACCTGATTGGGTAGGGGTTGTTGCAATTGCTCGTTTATGTGCCCAATAATCCCCATCGCCTGTTCACGGGCTTTGGTTATTGCTTTACTTTCATCAGCAGCTGGAGACAAATAAGACAATATACAGGGGTTGCCGTCAACTCCAAATATGGTACGTTGATCGTGCAGATTAAAGCAATAATCTGGTTGAAAAGCGTCGTATACCTCAAACAAAGCAAGGGTTTCGGGCTGGGATTGTTGCTGCGCATCCCTGTTTAAGTCAATAGCGTTGGCATTAAACCGGGTGTACGCTGCTGCTCCATCAGGATTAAGCATGGGAATCAATTGTATGGTAAAAGGTTCTAAAAGTGTCGGATTGGCTTTAAGAAAATACATCACATCCATAATCCCTTTGGTACTGGTAGATTCATTTCCGTGCATTTGCGACCACATCAGTACCTTGATAGGGCCACTCCCCATTGTAAGTGTGTGTATGGGCAATCCTTTTGCGCTAGTGCCAACTTGCTTGTAATCAAAATCGCTAAGCAAAGGTTCAATTTTCGGATACGTAATGTAGCGCCCCTGCAAAATTTGGCTTTTAAGTGTAGGCTGTTGCGTTAAAAAGGAATTCATGTTTGCAAAAGTAAACGCTTATTAGTTTCCAATTGTAAACAAGTATAATTTATTATTGTAAACAAAAGCAGGACTAAAACACCGAGATTTGTTACAAAAGTAATTTACAAAATATAAATTTTATGTAAAACACTTAAAATAAGCGTTTTAGTGTATTTATATAAAGTAATACTTTGGCTTTTACCGTGTCTAATTATTTTATATATTTGATTAAATCTTTAGTGAGGTATTAATTATTTACAATTGTAATCATGGGTATTGTTGAACGAATTAAACAACTGATGCAAGACAATGAGTTGAGCGCAGCCGCCTTTGCCGACACTATTGGCGTACAGCGTTCTTCCATTTCACACATCCTTTCTGAACGCAATAAGCCTAGCTTAGACTTTATTCTTAAAATACTTCACGCCTACCCTAGCGTTTCATCAGAATGGCTTCTCAAAGGAATTGAATCCAAAAGCAGCGTAGTCACGCCGGAAAGCAACCAAAGAGTTTTGCCTACAGCTCAACAAGAGGAGGTGAAACCTACTGAAATTCCCGTGCCAAAAAGTACGCCCAATGAAGACATCATTCATACATCTAACACCTCAAAGCAGGTTGAGCGCATAATTGTGTGTTATAACGATGGGACTTCCAGTACCTACCTCAATAAAAATTGATATTTTTGAGGCATGAGGAATGTTTTTATCACTACCCTATTGCTTTTCTGTGTTTCTTGTTTCAGTCCTGAGCGTAATTGTGCTGAATTTAAAACAGGAAAATTCCGTTTTACTTCGATAGTACTTGGCGATACGCTTACCACGCAGTTTGTCAGAACAGACAGCATAGAAGTAGATTACTACCTAAATCGTGTGGACAGCTCCAGTGTACGTTGGCTAAATGACTGCGAATGCATTGTGAAAAAGCTACGTCCCCTCTCCTATCAAGATTCAAAATCTGTGCACATGAAGATTTTAACCACTACAGAAAACACCTATACGTTTGAGTATAACCTGGTTGGAGACACCAAAAACAAACAACGTGGCACCGTAACCAAAATAAGCAACTAATGGACTTTCTTTTCACCCCAGAAGCCATATCGGCATTGCTTACCCTAACATTTCTCGAAATTATCTTGGGAATTGATAATATCGTGTTTATTTCCATCGTTGTTGGCAAGCTGCCGGAAGAAAAACGTGCTCGCGCTACCAATATTGGACTCGTGCTTGCCCTGGTACTTCGCATTATCCTATTGTTTACGATCACTTGGGTCATTGCCATGAAAAACAGTCTTTTCTCGATAGCCACAGCCCAATTAAGCGCTGAAATCAACGGGCAATCGCTGGTGTTATTTGCCGGGGGCTTGTTCTTACTCTACAAGAGTACCAAGGAGATACATGAAAAAATTGATCACGCTGGAGAAAAAGACAAAGCTGTAGCAAATAAAGCAGCCAATACCATGGGACGTATATTGCTTCAAATCATTCTCATTGACGCTGTTTTCTCTGTAGATTCCATCTTAACGGCTGTTGGTATGACAAGTGGCATTGACGGGGCACTTTGGATTATGATTATTGCGGTTGTGATTTCCATATTGGCGATGATGATATTTGCACATCCTGTTACACGGTTTGTACACAAACACCCGTCATTACAGATTTTAGCCCTTTCGTTCCTTATTTTGATTGGCTTTATGCTTATTGCAGAAGGTGCGCATTTGGCCGATATGCAAGTTATGGGGCAGCACATTGGAAATATCCCCAAAGGCTATCTATACTTTGCCATTGCTTTTTCGTTGGTGGTGGAATTTTTAAACATGCGCTTTCGCAAGAAGAAAGCCTAGTGCTACAGGTCTAGAGTAGTTTGACCCGCATCGTCATCTGTTGGCGGTTCCACCTCTTCTACTACCGTTTCAATTTCTGCGGTTTCCACTTCGGGTTCCGGCGTATACGGCAATGGATCATTCGTCTCGATGCTTTTTAGTTTTTCAGTTGTTAACTGATTGCCCATGGCCTTGATCCCTTTAGGCGAAATAAAATCTTCAAACGATACTTCTTGTGCGGGTTTGGCCTCGCCACCTCTTGGCTTCACAAACTGAAGGGTGCATACGGGTCGCCAATCGGTTGAAAACCATATAAGCGCAATCTTATTGCCTTCTTTAATAAATACTTCTTCCTTGTCTGCTGCTTCTATCAAAAAACGCTTGCCAAAGTATTTGTCCTTGATGCCATCGTAATAAACGGCTGACAGCGGTTTTTTGGGCTCCCATTTTTCTAAGACCAACATATCGGGCGGGAAATGCATGCCCAAATCTGGAATTTGTGTTTTCACCTTCCCTGATTTTGTCACAATAAGCAAACGGTCTTCGCCTCTAAATGCGCCGAGCAAACGCCCGCGTTCGTCGGCATTGAGTCGTTGTACGGTTTCGTCAAACCAGATATCACGGGGTTTGAGAGTTGATACCCCTTCTTCTTTGAGGTCTACTCGTTTAATGGCATATTTGGTAACCGTATTGCCACGTACTCCTCTGCCCTTTACAACAAGGTCTGCAAAGTCTAGATCCCATTTTAGTTTTTTGATTGAACCGCTATGGCGCAAATGAATGGTCACAACCTCAGCCTCGCCATTTGGATTGGCAGAAAAGTAATGCACCTTAGACTGTGGACTGCCGTTGGTAAGGTCGTAATGCTTATCTCTGGTTACGCCAGTAACCGCAAAACGCTTGATATAGGAAGTTCCGCCTTTACCATCTTGGTAAATCATGTTGTAGATAGTGCGTTTGTCTTTCTTTTTGAAAACAGCCACGTGGATGATATTTTTCCCAACAAATGTCTTGCTTTCCACCTTGGTAACCATCATTTTTCCATCTGCTGTAAAGACAATAACATCATCGATATCGGCACAATCCGTTACGTATTCTTCACGACGCAAGGAAGTGCCCACAAAACCTTCTTCCCTACTGACATAGAGCTTGGTGTTGCGCATAACGACCTTACGTGCGTCTACATCAGCAAATACACTCAACTCCGTTTTTCTTTCTTTGCCAGCCCCGTAGGTATTTTTGAGTCTTTTGAAGTAATCAATAGCAAATTCAACAATATGTGCCAAATGGTAGCGCACTTCGTCTAGTTCTGCTTCGAGGGCTTCAATTTTTTGTTGGGCCTTATCCAAATCAAACTTGGAGATACGCTTGATGCGTATTTCGGTAAGTCGTATTACATCATCATCGGTAACGGTACGTTTTAAATTTGTAGTGTAAGGCGCTAATCCTTTATGAATTGCCGCAAGAACACCTTCCCAAGTTTCTACTTCCTCAATGTCACGATAGATGCGCTCTTCTATAAAAATACGCTCGAGGGATGCAAAATGCCATTGCGCTTCAAGTTCGTCTTGCTTTACTTCTAACTCTGCTTTTAACAGGTCTAAAGTGTGATCGGTGGAGCGACGCAGCATTTCGGAAACCCCAATAAAATTGGGTTTGTTGTTTTCAATCACGCAGCCCAAAGGCGATATGGACGTTTCACAAGCCGTAAAGGCAAACAATGCATCTATGGTTTTGTCGGGCGACACATTAGGAGGTAGTTGAATTTTTATTTCAACATCGGCTGCAGTGTTGTCCTCAATCTTTTTGATTTTGATTTTCCCTTTTTCATTTGCCTTTAGAATGGAATCAATAAGCGAGGAGGTGGTTGTAGAAAACGGAATCTCATTAATGATAAGGGTTTGCTTGTCAGCTTGTGCGATGCGTGCACGCACACGTATTTTACCGCCCCTAAGGCCGTCGTTATAGTTGTCGGCATCCATCACGCCTCCTGTAGGGAAATCAGGCACGATAGTGAACCTTTTGCCTTGAAGGTGTTTTACAGAGGCATCTATAAGCTCGTTAAAGTTGTGTGGCAGTATTTTGGTTGACAATCCAACAGCAATCCCTTCGCCCCCTTGCGCCAAGAGCATCGGAAACTTCACCGGCAGTGAAATGGGCTCCTTTTTGCGGCCATCATACGAGAGTTGCCATTGAGTAACCTTTGGGCTGTAGACCACTTCCAAAGCAAATTTTGATAGTCTTGCTTCAATATATCGCGAAGCTGCTGCAGAATCCCCAGTGAGAATATTTCCCCAGTTTCCTTGCATGTCAATCAACAGTTCTTTTTGGCCAATTTGCACCATGGCATCTGCAATAGACGCGTCCCCGTGTGGGTGGTATTGCATGGTATGTCCAACTATGTTGGCTACTTTGTTGTAGCGCCCATCGTCTAGGTCTTTCATGGAATGTAGAATACGACGTTGAACGGGCTTAAACCCATCTTCAATCGCAGGAACGGCACGCTCCAAAATCACATAAGAAGCATAGTCAAGGAACCAGTCCTTGTACATACCCGTTACCCGAATAAGCTGATCGTCGGGATTATGTTCTAATTCCTCGTTCATGATTCTACTTTGTCTAACTCCACTTTAAGGTTGTCGATAATAAACTCCTGTCTTTTGGGTGTATTCTTACCCATATAGAACGATAACAATTCGTCTATGGTCATGTTTTTGTCTAACATGACGGGGTCTAGGCGGATATCATCTCCGATAAAGTGTTTAAATTCATCTGGTGAAATCTCCCCCAATCCTTTAAATCGTGTAATCTCTGCTTGTTTGCCCAATTCTTCAAGGGCATTTACACGCTCTTGCTCGGAATAACAGTAGATGGTTTTCTTTTTGTTGCGCACCCTGAAAAGAGGTGTTTGTAAAATATACAGATGGCCATCCTTGATGAGCTCTGGGAAAAATTGCAAAAAGAAAGTGATGAGTAACAACCTAATGTGCATGCCATCAACATCGGCATCGGTGGCAATTACGATATTGTTATAGCGCAAATCTTCCATGCTTTCCTCAATATTGAGTGCTGCTTGCAAGAGGTTAAACTCCTCGTTTTCGTAAACGATTTTCTTGGACATCCCATAGGAGTTCAAGGGTTTCCCACGAAGACTAAATACCGCCTGTGTGTTAACATCCCTAGATTTGGTAATGGATCCACTCGCCGAATCTCCTTCTGTAATAAACAAGGTGGAATCCAAACGTCTATCCTTTTTGATATCGCCCAAATGCACACGGCAATCTCTTAGTTTTTTGTTGTGAAGGCTGGCTTTTTTAGCACGATCACGCGCCAACTTACGAATGCCAGACAGCTCTTTTCGCTCTTTTTCGGCTTGCAGTATTTTGCGTTGTAGTGCCTCGGCAGTAGGCGGATTTTTGTGTAAGAAATTATCCAATTGCTTGCCGACAAAATCATTGATATAAGTACGTACCGTGGGCAGGTTACCCCCCATTTCCGTTGAGCCCAACTTGGTTTTGGTTTGGGATTCAAACACAGGTTCCATTACCTTAATACTGATGGCAGATATGATGGATTTACGAATGTCAGACGCATCGTACTGCTTGCCGTAATACTCTCTGATGGTTTTGACCAATGCCTCTCTAAAAGCGGTTTGGTGGGTTCCCCCTTGGGTGGTGTGTTGCCCGTTTACAAACGAATGGTATTCTTCGTTGTATTGGGTTTTGCTGTGCGTAATGGCCACTTCGATATCGTCTCCTTTGAGGTGCACAACTGGATAGAGAAAGTCTTCGGTGTTGTTGTTGTCTTCAAGTAGATCTTTTAGTCCGTTTTGTGAAACAAACTTTTCTCCATTGAACACGATGGTCAAGCCCGGATTTAGGTAAACATAGTATTTGAGCATCTTAGCCACATACTCATGGCGGTAGCGGTATTTTTTAAAGATGCTGTCGTCTGGAATAAAGTAAACTTGGGTTCCGTTGCGCTTTGAGGACGAAAGAACTTCTGTTTCTTCTTCAAGATTACCTTGGTTGAAGCGTGCTTGCTTCATCTGGCCTTCACGGATGGAATAGACCGTAAACTCATTGGAGAGTGCGTTCACTGCCTTGGTTCCTACACCGTTTAGCCCAACTGATTTTTTAAAGGCACGGCTGTCGTACTTACCCCCCGTGTTCATTTTGGAAACCACATCTACGACCTTACCTAGTGGTATGCCACGTCCGTAATCACGCACGCCTACTTTGCCATCCTTAATGGTGATTTCAATGGTTTTTCCAGCACCCATGACAAATTCATCTATACTGTTGTCGAGTACTTCTTTAAGTAAAATATAGATGCCGTCATCTGGTGAGGAGCCATCACCAAGCTTTCCAATATACATCCCGGGTCGCATACGGATATGCTCCTTCCAGTCGAGGGATCGTATATTATCTTCGTTGTATTGGGTTTGGGCCATGGTTTGCTAAATTAAAGCATCAACCTATAAAATTAAAGCCCGCTTAAACAAAGAAATTAACAATTACGAAGGGGGGATTGTTGAAACATTGAAATTGAAAAAATGCTTTTTTTTATTGGGTATGCAGGCGTGCCGGAAAGCGGATTATTCCGTTATTCTTTTTCTAACGATTTCAGGATTTCTATTTGTGTGTAACACGCCAAAAACTATAATTTGTTTTTGTTCTTCATCAACTAGATAGAAAATAGCATAAGGGAAACGGGCAACTAAAGATTGTCGTAACTCTTTATATTTTCGTTGATAATGCGCTGGATATTCTCCGATATAGTCAATCTCTTTATCAATTTCTATTTTGAATTCTTTGGCTAATGATTCGTTTTTTTCGTGATACCATTTTTTAGCCTTTCGTAAATCTGTGTGTACGATTGGCAATAACTTAACTTTATAACTCATTACCAATCACGCTTTACATCTTCCCAATCCACTAGATCGCTAGGATTGTTTTTGTAATTTTCTATTCGGTTATCCAATTCTTTTTTATGTGCAGTTGACATTTCCTGATGTGCTTCTTTTTCACGTTTCAAAACACGCTCTAAAGCATCAATAATGCTTTCTTTTTTAATGTCAAATAGTTCTTGTATTAAATGGTATTTTCTAGCGTCTAAACCCATGATTTCTAAGCTTGTATTATGAACTCATCTTGACTTTTTCTATTCCCTAAAAAATGGCTGAAATTCCCCCATATTTTGTTACTTTTTTCAGTCGTAGCCCAGCTATGACATTCAAAAAGTGCCTCATCTGGTCAAATTTCATCTCATTTTCGGTTAAAAACCAAAAGTCAAGATGTGTTCTATATAACAAATGTACAATTTCTGTCCCATGTTTTTATACCATGATATTGGATGATATTTATCTTCTTCTTTTTGCAAACGCACTAAACGCATACACAGTAGATTGTAGGGTATTTAAATATAACACTTTTTTAAGATGGGCTTTGAACAAATGTTTAAACGTAAAAAGCACCCCCCTTCGACATGCTCAGGGGGCGTTCGACATGCTCAGGGGGCGTTCGACATGCTCAGGGCGCCAGAGGGCGTTCGGCAAGCTCAGGGGGACCTTCGACATGCTCAGGGGAGTTCGATAAGCACCGCTGGTCTGCACGAGGTTTAAGGGGTTTGCAGTAAGGAATATGCCAAATTTTTATTAGTTTTACATAAAACAAATCCCAAATCTGTTCTTCTTATCGGCCTACACAGCTTATCTGTAGATATTTTTTGGGTTAAGTAATATAGCATCTATTTGTTTGAACATGTGCGTGTCTAGACATCGTACATATCATACAATGTGCTTAAACCTGATAAACAAACGGCATGAAACAACATTTCAAAAAACAATTAAAAAAATTCATCTATTGGTTAATTGCTTTATTTCTTATTCTATTCCTTTTTAGGCTTGGATATGGGTATACCAAAACCTACAATCAAACACCAAGTCAAGGTCTATTTTTTGATAATATTTCGAATTTAAATAAAAATTACGCTTCCAATAAATATGAGAAAAAATCGAGTAGCGTAAGTCAATCACCCATTCAAGTTGACCAAAAGTATGAGAAAATTGCAGAAGTAAGTACCAAGTCTACGCGCTTTGAAACTGAAGAAAAAGCGACCCGTACAACCATTAATAAATGGAATGCCCTTGTTCAATTCGAACAAAAAAGCGGTAATGTAGGGTATCGAAAATTAAATTTAGTCATTGGCGTTCCGCCGCAAAATTTTGATACACTCTACAATGAATTGATAACCATTGGGAAAGTACTTGGCAAGCAGATCACCAAAAAAGACAAGACCAACGAATATAAAGAACTCAATGCTAAAAAACAGTCTTTAGAGAAAATCAGAGCTTCTTTAATTGAATTAAAATCCAAGGGTGGACGCATAGCGGAATACATGGATTTGGAAAACCGCGTGTTGGAAATCGAGCAGCAGCTACAAGGGCTTGGTGTCAGTTTGGGTGACTTTGACGACGAGAACGAGTTTTGCACCATTAGGTATTCGTTGTTAGAAGGCAGGGAAGTAAAAATTGGAATAATGCAACGCATTAAAGTGGCTTTAGAATGGACCGTTAAAATATACCTACGTATCATGACAACGCTGTTTTTTATATCGCTATTTGCCTATTTTATATTATTGGCTATCGATAAATTAAAACTCTTTAAGCGAATCGTAAACCGAGAGGAATAACCAATATGAAGTCTCTTTTTTTAATGCTGTTTTTTATGACTGTAGGTTTTTCACAAGAACAACACATGAACAGGTATGACTTCCTTGGTATTTGGGATTTAAACTGGTCAGAAAGCGGTTTTTTTCCTGATGACGATTTGTTATTTAGTCGTAAGACTACTAAATATTCAAATTATGTATTTGAGTTTAAAGACGACGGAACACTCCTGCATCACAGAAGTCCTGATATGAGTTGTATGGGTGGGGAGTTTTCTTTGACCACTGGGAGTTGGCAGTACGAAGACAACATCATGACCCTTGAATTAAAAGGCGCAATAATGGCGGACTATAACTTTTGGTATATTTTGTCGTATCGGGTTGAAATAGATAAAAAAAAGATGTGGCTTAAACTAGAGAAGCAAATTAAAAACGAACACTTTTAGAAAAGGCTACTTGAAACGATTAATAAATAACGCATGGAAACAGGATGTTTTTCTTACATCATTATCGGCATAATTTTGGTTGGCATCATCATAAGTATTTAGATTGCCCTTCGACAAGCTCAGGGTGCATTCGACATGCTCAGGTGACATTCGACAAGCTCAGGTGACATTCGACAAGCTCAGGGTGCATTCGACAAGCTCAGGGTGCATTCGACATGCTCAGGAATCAGAAAGACCAGAGAACAGTCCATAAAAAAAGCACCTGGTCCATGAGCTTGTCGAAGGGCAGGTGCTTCTATAAAAATTTGTGCGTAGCTACTGTTTATTTAACAGGTGGCTTTGCAGCATAAACAAAGAATCTTGCGATTTTGCCATCAACAATTTCTCCGTCTATCATATTGAGTTCTGTAGATTCTTCGCCGTTGACCGTTGAGGTGACCTCATGTCCTGCAATTACCCAATCTGCACCACTTGGAACAGATTTATAGGGCAAAGCCCAATAGGCATCCCATTTTGGATTTGCTACAGCAAACCACTCCGCCAGGACAGTTGCTTGTTGCTCTTTGGTAAAAATTTCCGATCCGTCTGGACTAAGAATATATATAGAATCTGCACTCATAGACTTGATGGTTTCGATGTCTTGCTTGTTGTGTGCGTCCATATATTTCATCCATACATTCAATACATCGTCAGATCCAGCGATGAATTTTTCACCTGGCATGGGTTTAAAAAAACCAACACCTTCCACAGCAGCGTCAGATCCAGAAGGAGAAGCACAACTTGCCATGGCCAAAATAACGGTTACTAATAGTACCTTTTTCATGTTTAATTGATTAAAAGTTATTCGGTTAAAATTAGTTAATTTTTAGATACAACAGCGAAAGAACTACAATTGTGATATTTTTAATATCTTTCATTTATGTTTTATCCCAAGTTTTTATCGTTTGTATTATTCCCTTTACTACTAAGCGCACAAAGAGTTCCTTCTCTAAACTATACCGAGCTGAAGCCTTTGCTTAACCAAAGGGGAGATAAAATTTACGTGGTTAACTTTTGGGCCACTTGGTGCGCACCTTGCATCAAGGAACTGCCCTATTTTGAGGTCTTAAACCAACGTGAAGATGTTGAGGTGCTGCTGGTGAGTCTTGACTTTCCCAAACACAAGGAAAGCAGGTTATTGCCTTTCATCAAAAAAAACAAACTTCAATCAAAGGTTGTACTCCTAGACGATGCAGACGAAAATTATTGGATAAACGACATTCACCCCAATTGGAGTGGTGCAATTCCAGCAACTATTGTTTACAATAACGATAAACGTGACTTTTATGAACGATCTTTTACGCAAAATGAATTATTTAATCTTGTTGAATCCTTTAATCCCTAACCCATGAAATCAATCCTAATCCTATTTAGTTCTCTTTTGTTATTAACCCACAACCACGGCTATAAGGTCGGGGACCTTGCCACTGACTTTTCACTTCCGAATATAGATGGTGAAATGGTATCCCTATCCGACTATGACGATGCCAAAGGCTTTATTGTAATATTCACCTGTAACACCTGTCCCTACTCAATTGCTTATGAGGATCGCATAAATGCACTTCACAGACATTTCGCCCCTGTAGGCTACCCGGTTATTGCCATCAATCCCAACGATCCGGCTGCCCAAAAGGGAGAGGAGCTTAGCGATATGAAACAGCGTGCCCAAGACAAAGGCTTTACATTTCCCTACCTCCAAGATAAGGGACAAAAGGTTTATCCGAAGTTTGGTGCAACTCGAACCCCACACGTATTCATCTTAGAAAAGCAAGAAAAAGGCAATGTGGTACAGTATATTGGTGCTATTGATGATAGTTCACGTAATCCAGACAAAGTGGAGCATTACTACGTAGAAGATGCGGTAGACGCTTTGCTGGCAGGTCAACTACCTAAGGTTAGCACAACCAAGGCTATTGGCTGTTCTATTAAAACGCTTTAAAGGGAGTTTTTGCTCTAATTTCCCACACCTTATCAACACATCGGTGATGCTGCTTTACACGACCTATCGTTTTGACAATTCATTAAAATGTAGTTACTTTGTAATTACATTATAAGCTATGAAAACGCCTGTTATACAAATTGGAAATTCAAAGGGCCTACGGCTAAGCAAAACCATTTTAAAGCAATATGGCATTGTAGATGAGGTGGAACTTATTTTTGAAAAAGAGCAGATTGTGCTTAAACCCATAAGCGCACCAAGGGCAAACTGGGAAACTGCCTTTGAGCAAATGCGTCAAAACAACGATGACACAGCACTAATTCCAGATGTATTTGAAGAAGAAAACACCGAAGAATGGACATAATGCAATACGCTATTGTTCTTGTTAACCTTGATCCTACTGTAGGTAGTGAAATCAAAAAAACGAGACCTTGTGTTGTGATTTCCCCAAATGAGATGAACCAACATCTACACACTGTTGTACTTGCACCAATGACCACTAATCTAAAAAAATACCCAACCCGAGTGCCTGTAAAGCATCAACGTAAAAGCGGTATGATTGCCATAGACCAAATCCGAACTGTGGATAAAAGTCGTGTTCTGAAAGTGTACAAAAAACTAAGCATTACTGAGATTGAATCCTGCAAAGCAGTCATTAAGGAAGCATTTGTGGATTAGGTTTGCACATTAAACCTAAAATGCATAAAAAGTTGTGCATTGATTATTTAGTTGCTGATTGCGCAATTATATAAATGGCCGCCCAGTAAGAAATAAGAATTACACGCTGCGCAAATGAAAAAGTGATATAGAACGTATCAATTGCAATCAAGGCATCTGAAAAAAGAAATAGCGAAACACCTAAGCCTAAAAAACGAATGTTTTTAAGTTGGGTGTTAAGAGATAAAGCCCAGCCCTGCCAACTCATCAGCACTATAACAATGAGATAAATTAGCACGGGATAAAACAACGCCTCAAGGTTTGGTGAAATCAATAGAAATAGCGCAACGGCAATTAAAACCAAAAGGGTAATGATTGCGGGCGCCCGTTGTAATCCTTGCAAACTGATAAAGGCAAAAAGAAAAAACATATGCCCAATTAAAAATGAAGCTAGGCCAAAAACAAAGTATGCTTCGAATAATAAAAAAACATCCCCCACCAAACAAAAAAACAAGCCCAATCCAACACGCTTAGCATATTTTTTTATCGAAGGATTGTTAAATATAATGAGGTATGCAAGGATTGATATTGTTGTTAAAGGCTTGAGCAGATAAAAAGCAGTTGTATCAAAGTTTACGATAGCAATAGAAACAACTCCGAATAGTAATATTAAAATTCGAAGGTGATTTTTATTAATACGCATGATTTGAAGTTGTCAAACATTAAAGCGGAAATGCATCACATCTCCATCATGGACGATATAGTCCTTGCCCTCTACCCTAACCTTACCTGCTTCTTTGACTTTTTGTTCTGAACCATAGCCGTCATAATCGGCATATGAAATCACTTCTGCACGAATAAAGCCTTTTTCGAAGTCGGTATGTATGACACCAGCAGCTTGCGGTGCTGTGGCACCAGCAGGAATGGTCCATGCCCGTACCTCTTTTTCACCAGCAGTGAAATAGGTTTCTAAATTTAGCAACTTGTAAGCCGAGCGAATCAATTTGGCAGCACCAGGCTCATCCAAACCTAAATCCTCTAAAAACAATTGGCGCTCTTCGTAAGTGTCCAATTCATTGATGTCCGCTTCTGTAGCAACTGCCAACACCAATACCTGCGCATGTTCATCTGCAACAGTCGTTTTAACTTGGTCGACATAATCGTTTCCAGTGGCAGCAGCACTTTCGTCCACATTACACACATACAACACTGGCTTATCTGTGATAAGTTGCAAGGGTTTTACATAGGTCAATCGGTCGTCATCGCTTAATTCGATAGCACGTACTGAAACGGCTGCTTCGAGCGATTTGTGTAAGACTTCCAAAACCGTCAATTCTTTTTGCGCATCCTTATCACCCGTACGGGCAGCACGCTTGACCTTTTCCAAGCGTTTTTCAACGGCCTCTAGATCTTTTAGCTGCAATTCTATATCTATGGTTTCTTTATCACGAATTGGGTCAACAGAGCCGTCTACGTGCACAATATTGTCATTGTCAAAACAGCGCAACACGTGAATAATGGCATCGGTTTCCCTAATGTTGGCCAGAAACTGATTTCCAAGACCTTCGCCTTTACTGGCGCCTTTTACCAATCCAGCGATATCGACAATCTCTACCGTAGCTGGAATAACTTTTACGGGATTAACCAGTGTTTCTAGGCGATTTAGCCTTGGGTCTGGAACATTAACCACACCTATGTTGGGTTCGATGGTACAAAAAGGAAAGTTTGCACTCTGTGCTTTGGCACTAGACAAACAATTAAATAAGGTTGATTTGCCCACGTTTGGTAGGCCTACGATTCCTGCTTTCATATTAGTCGGGGTGCATAAAGCGTTGCTTGCCTAGGAGTACTTCCTCTGTTTCTACATGGTCTTCATCTGGAATACAGCAATCAACAGGGCATACGGCCGCGCACTGTGGCTCGTCGTGAAAGCCCTTACACTCGGTACACTTATCAGGAACAATAAAATAAACCTCGTCAGAAATAGGTTCCTGTAAGTTTTCTGCATTCACAGCATTGCCGTTGGGAAGCACTACGTCACCACTAAGCGAGGTGCCGTCTCCGTATTTCCAATCAAAAGCGCCTTCGTAAATAGCCGTGTTTGGACATTCGGGTTCGCAAGCCCCACAATTAATACATTCGTCTGTAATGATAATAGCCATAGCAATTCTTTAACTTTGCAAAAATAGGGTCATAAACACTCTAAACCAAACCATGATAAAACATACACAAAGTATTCAGGCTTTTTCTGCCTTGGGCGAACTCCTAAACGATTATACTTCCAAAAACAAAAGGGCCGATGGCTGGATTGAAAAGCTTGATAATGCACTTGTTAGCGCCTCCAATCAAAACAAATGGTTTACAAAAGAAAATCTTGATTTTTGCATGTCAGTCTGGGGACAAACCCTAAACGAAAAAGACATTACGGACTGGCTGAGCGCCTATCCAGAGCCGCAAAAGGCTACACGATTGGCCTTGGTATTGGCAGGTAACATTCCATTGGTTGGCCTACACGATGTTCTTTGCGGGCTTGCTAGCGGCTGTAGCATTGAAGCAAAACGTGCGTCAAATGATACCTTGCTACTCCCTCTGATCGTAGATTTTCTTGTTTCTGCTATGCCCGATTGGAAAGACAAGGTGCGTTTCACGGAAGGAAAGCTCGAAACTTATGATAAGGTTATTGCTACCGGCAGCAACAATACAGCTCGGTATTTTGAATATTATTTTAAAAAGAAGCCACACATCATTCGCAAGACAAGAAATGGTATTGCCGTGCTGGACGGCAATGAAACCCAAGAAAATTTGGCTGCCCTCTGTCAAGACATGATGCAGTATTTTGGATTGGGGTGTCGCAGTGTTTCACACCTTATGGTGCCAGATGGTTATGATTTTAATGAATTGTTTTTGGCACTTTATGAACATAAAGACCTAATACAACACAATGCTTACGCCAACAATTACGACTACAACAAAGCAGTTTATTTGATGCAAGAGCAAGAATTATTGGAAAATGGTTTTATGATGTTCAAAAAAGATGAAGGGCTAAACTCCCCCATTGCCTGTGTGCATTACAGTACTTACACAGATTTAGAAATGGTAAAACAGCGTTTACAAGATCAAGAAGAGCAGATTCAATGTGTGGTAAGCAATTGTGTGGAAAATGCATTCGCTTTTGGTCAAACACAGTATCCAAAACTGGGAGATTACGCCGACCATGTTGATACCATGGCTTTTTTGTTGAAAAAGTAACATTAAAAAAGGTGCGTAACAGCAGACGTTTTTGTTACTTTGCCCTCAAATTAATTTGAAAATGAAAAAGCACAACTTTAGTGCTGGTCCCTGTATCCTCCCACAAGAAGTGATGCAAAAAGCGGCCCAAGCAGTTGTCGAACTAGACAATTCAGGACTATCCTTAATTGAAATATCTCACCGAAGCCCAGCTTTTATCGAAATCATGGAGAAGGCAACTTCTCTTGCAATCGAACTGTTAGGATTAGAAGGCAAGGGTTATAAGGCCATGTTTCTTCAGGGTGGTGCCAGTCAGCAATTTTTAAATGTTGCCAACAACTTTCTTGAAACCAAGGCGGGTTATGCCAATACAGGTACTTGGTCTACAAAAGCCATTAAGGAAGCCAAGCTGTTGGGTGAAGTGGTTGAGTTATCATCTTCAAAAGATGCCAATTTCAATTATATTCCAAAAGGATTTGACATCCCTACAGACTTGGATTATCTGCACATCACAACCAACAACACCATTTTTGGAACGCAGTACAAAGTCTTGCCTGAAACAAATGTGCCCCTAATTTCGGATTCCTCATCTGATATATTCTCTCGATCCTTAGACTTTAGCAAGTTTGATTTGCTATATGCTGGCGCACAAAAAAATATGGGCCCTGCCGGAGCTACACTCGTTGTGGCAAAAGAAGCTGCCCTTGGGAAGGTTTCTAGACAGGTTCCTTCAATGTTAGACTACAAAATTCACGCTGACAAAGACAGCATGTTTAACACACCACCTGTGTTTGCTGTATATACTTCTATGCTGACCCTAGAATGGTTAAAAGACAAAGGCGGCATTGCAGCTATCGAGAAAGAAAACGACGCCAAAGCAGCATTGATGTATGGTGAAATAGACCGCAATCCCTTATTTGATGGTTTTGCAGCCACAGAAGACCGCAGTACCATGAACGCGACGTTCACGCTCAGCGACGCGTCACAAAAAGAACGCTTTGAGGCCATGGCCAAAGAAGCTGGCCTCAACGGAATTAACGGACACCGCTCTGTTGGTGGCTATCGTGCATCCATGTACAACGCCCTGCCAATTGAGTCCGTACAAGTATTGGTAGACGTAATGAAAACTTTAGAACAAAACGCATAATACAACATATGAACATTCACGCAAACGATGGGATTTCCCAATCTGGAGTAGACGCATTAGCTGATTTTGGCTTTACGCTGACAACAACTAACGTAGCGCAAGAGCAGCTTGTCAACTACATCAACGAAAATAACATTGCCGGCATATTGGTTCGCAGTGCGACAACCGTTCGCAAAGAACTGATTGATGCCTGCCCAGGGCTAAAGCTAATTGGTCGTGGTGGTGTTGGCATGGACAATATTGACGTTGCCTATGCGCGTGAAAAAGGATTGCACGTAATCAATACGCCTGCTGCCTCTTCTTCGTCTGTAGCTGAATTGGTGTTTGCCCATTTATTTGGCGCTGTACGCTTTTTGTATGACAGCAATCGCAACATGCCACTTGATGGAGAAACCAAGTTTAAAGCCTTAAAAAAGGCCTATGCTGGTGGAACGGAACTCAGGGGAAAAACGCTGGGTGTTGTTGGCTTTGGTCGCATTGGACAAGCTACTGCAAAGATTGCTCTAGGCTTGGGTATGGACGTTGCTGCATATGATCCATTTATGGACGAAGCTACTGTTGCTGTTGACTTTTTCAACGGACAGTCTGTGGATATCAACATCAAAACGCGTTCTTTTGACGATGTGTTGGCGCAGTCTGACTTTGTTACGTTGCACGTACCTGCACAGGACAAACCGACCATAGGCGCAGCCGAAATGGCCAAGATGAAAAAAGGGGCTGGTTTGATAAACGCTGCACGTGGCGGTGTTGTTGACGAACAAGCATTGGTCGATGCGCTTGAAAGCAAGCAATTGAGCTTTGCTGCCCTCGATACTTTTGTAAATGAGCCTACGCCTGCCGTAAAACTCTTGATGCACCCAAGTATTTCGTTAACCCCACACATTGGTGCTGCTACAAACGAAGCACAAGATCGCATAGGCACAGAGCTAGCCCAACAGATTAAGGACTTACTCGGTTAATGAAACGCCTAAAAGAACGCTGGGGAATCTATTCCAATTTCCAATTGGTCATGATACTTATTGTGTTTGCGGTGACAGGTTCATCAGCTGCACGATTGGCAACCCCAGTCACGAGTTTTTTAGGAATCACCGCAGATAATTTTTCTGCCTGGGTATATTGGCCTGCAAGAATTCTTTTAATTTTTCCTATTTATCAGGTGCTGCTTATATTTTTCGGTTTTATATTTGGTCAATTCAAGTTTTTTTGGAACTTTGAAAAGAAGATGCTAAGCCGAATGGGCTTGGGTTTTCTTTTTAATTCTAAATAAGATGCACAATAATATATTTGTTCGCTTACTTCTGGTTGGGTTTTTATTTCTCCCTACCCTAGCACAGCATGCACATATATTTGCGCATCACGATCACCCCGTTTGTGATGAAAGTAAATTGCACATACACGCAATTGACACCTCCTGTGAATTGTCGGATTACTTTTTTGAGTTAAATTCACTATCCCTTTTTGATGGGCTTGCAGTTGCTGTATTTCATTTTTCTCTTGAGTCTTATGCACTTTCGCAAGCTGTTTTTAAAAATAAATTTAGTTGTAAATTATTGAGGGCACCCCCCATGTAGACCAAACTTCCGTCTACTTACCCTTATTAATCAATTAAATTTATAAAAATGAAAAAAGTATTTTTTTATGCCTCGATGGCATTGTTATTTAGTAGTGCATCTTGTGATAAAGGTGACGACAAAACACCAGAACCCGTTAACGAAGAAGAAGTAATTACCACCCTAAAGGTAACCCTTACACCAACTAGCGGAACTGCTGTAGAATTAAAATCATTTGATGCCGATGGTGATGGGCCAAACAGTCCAGCGCTAACCGTTTCTAGTTCGTTGGCTGCCAACACGGTTTATTCAGGTGCCATTGAATTGTTAAATGAACTTGAATCGCCAGCTGAAGACATTACAGATGAAGTGAATCAAGAAAGTGATGAACATCAGATTGTTTTTACGCTTAGCGGCCTTTCTGACGTGGTTATCGATAATTTGAACACCGACACTAACGGTATGCCATTGGGCACCACGTTCAATTTAACGACTGGAGCAGCAGAAAGCGGAACCCTAACGTTCACACTACGTCACGAGCCAACAAAGCCAAACAACGGCACTTTAGCTGAAGTTGGTGGAGACACAGACATCGAGGTTACGTTTGATGTTGTAGTTCAATAGTTTAACTTCACCCGATGAGATTTTTAAAAAATGGCGCAATACTAAAATTGACTGTTGCGCCGTTTTGTTTTTTCTGCATTTTATGCTTCAATTACTTTCCTGCTTTTTCGCAAGAAAAAATAGAGGAGCTTGAAGAGGTTGTGGTGTATGATAAGTTTAATAAAATTACCAAGGAACTCAATAAAACCATCCTGACCAATAGAGATCTGGAAGATTTATCTAGTTTGCCTTTCGGAGAAGTGCTTAAACACATAAACGGTGTATCTACACTAAATACGGGCAACACCATATCAAAACCTGTCATTCACGGCTTGCACAGCAGTCGCGTGGCGGTTATCAACAATGGCGTTCGCATTGAAGATCAAGAATGGGGCGTTGAGCACGAACCCAGTTTGGACATCAACTCAGTTGACCAAATATTTGTCCTAACAGGAGCTGACAAGCTGGAATACAGTGGAAATTCCTTGGGAGGTGTCGTGGTTACCCTACCCAAAGCGGTGCGCAAAGCTGTTGGCTTTTCTGGAAAAACGCTGTTTACGGCTTCGTCAAATGGACGCGGTGGCTCACTGGCGAGTAAGTTTGAAAATAGGTTTAATAACGATTGGTTTGCCAACCTGAACTGGACAGTAAAAAAGTTTGGGGATTTCGAAACGCCAGACTATATCTTAAGCAACACAGGCTACGGAGAAAACAATGTTTCGCTAAGAACGGGGAAGAACGGCAGCAATTCCGGTATCGAATTCTATTATTCATTTTTCAATAAAAATGTTGGGATACTCAAAGCTTCACACTTACATACAGGAGAAGATCAATATCGTGGGATTAACAGTCCTGTCCCGTTAATAATTTCAGAATTTACCTATGCAATTGATGCGCCCAAACAAGAGGTGCAACACCACGTTGCAAAAATGGATTTCTACACAAATCTCGCCAAACTGGGCAAGCTTGACATCAGCTATAATTACCAATTAAACAGAAGGTTTGAGTATGACATAAGACGCAGTAGTACCAATAAAAAACCTTCAATTGATTTAAAATTAGACACGCATGTGATTAATCTCAAATTGACTTCTAATATTTCATCTAAACTCAATACCAAATTTGGTTTGGAGTCCAAATTTCAAGAAAATTTTGCCAATCCTGACACGGGCATAAGAAGGATTATACCCGATTATACCAAATACGACCTAACGGCTTATGCCGTAGGAAACCTCGCGGTCAAGGAGAACTTTTTGTTTGAGTTGGGCTTTCGATATGATTACACCCACATTGATGCGTATAAATATTACAGAAAATCGCTTTGGGAAGCCAGGAATTATGACGAATTGTATGCCGATATCGCAATAAGAGAGGTCAGTAGTCAAATCCTTACGAATCCCAAGTTTACTTTTGGGAACCTTTCATTTAGCGCTGGAAGTTATTTTTCACTTGGCGGACACCATGATTTATATATTAATTATGCATTGTTGGCCAGAAACCCCAATCCCTCAGAACTGTTTAGCGAAGGACTGCACCACGCCGCTGCTCGTATTGAAATTGGCGATTTGAGTCTGCGGTCAGAAATAGGTCGGAAAATTCAGCTTTCATACAAATACAAAAGCAACACGCTTCAAGCATCTTTTAGCCCTTACTTAAACGATATTGAAAACTTCATATACATCATTCCCACCGGTTCTAGATCGACCATTAGGGGTACTTTTCCTGTGTGGGAATACAAGCAAAACGATGCGGTGCTGTATGGGTTTGATTACGATTTAAACCTTGATATCAGCGAAAGTCTAAGCTTTAATCAGAAGATTTCAGTTACCAAAGGTTTTGAAAAGATTTCGAATAAAGCCTTAATTGACATACCGCCGTTGAGTATAAAAAATGAAGTCACTTTACATGTGCCTAAATACAAAGACCTGGAACTTACACTTGAAAGCGAATATGTTTCAAGGCAAAATCAATTCCCCGACAATAATTTTGATTTGTATATCCCACGAACAGATGCTTTTGTGCTGTTGGATTTAAGCACACCACCAGCGGCCTACCACTTGTTACACCTTAAATCGAGTATAAACCTCAACGAAAAAACAAAAATTGGCTTAAGAGTAAACAACCTACTCAATGCATCCTACAGAGATTATTTGAACAGAATGCGCTATTACGCAGACGATTTAGGCATTAACTTTAGCTTGTTTTTTAACAAACGTTTCTAAGAATATTTTCCGCGTATAAGGTTGAGAAACTCATTCCGCGTTTCCAAGGCCTCGAAAGCCCCTGTAAACCCTGATGTAGTTGTCAGTGAATTTTGTTTTTGAACGCCTCGCATCATCATACACATATGCGCTGCTTCAATAACAATAGCAACTCCTTTTGGCTGCAGGGTGTCATTGATGCAATTCATGATTTGTTCTGTCAAACGCTCCTGCACCTGTAGACGACGGGCAAAAACATCAACTACTCTAGGTATTTTACTCAAGCCAACAATATGTCCGTTGGGTATGTAGGCAATATGTGCCTTACCAAAAAAGGGCAGTATGTGGTGTTCACACAGCGAATAAACTTCGATATCTTTTACCAATACCATCTCGTTATAGGTCTCTGCAAACTTTGCCTTTTCGAGTATGGCAACGGGATCCATATCATAGCCCTGTGTCAAAAACTGCATGGCTTTGGCGGCGCGCTCTGGCGTATCCTTTAGCCCTTCCCTTTCAGGATTTTCGCCAAGGTTTGACAATACCTCGTAGTAATGCTCCTTAACAGCAGCTGTCATTTCTGTATTGTAAACATCCTTGGATTGATACTTCATATTATTTGAGTTTAGATGCGTGTTTGCGTAATAACTTCTGCACTTTAGGTGAAATTACGGCTGCGCAATAGGGCTGATTGCTGTTTAGGTTGTAATAATCTTTGTGCTCCACTTCTGCTGGATAAAACACATCAAAAGCTTTTATTTCGGTTACTATGGGATCGTTAAACTTCTTTTCTTTTGTCAGGGCATCAATTAGTGCTTCTGCCGCTGCTTTTTGCGTTTCATCGTGGTAGTAGATTCCAGAACGATATTGTGTCCCTACATCCGCACCCTGTCGGTTTAGCGTAGTTGGGTCGTGGGTGTCAAAAAAAACTTCAAGAAGTGACGTAAACGAAATTTTTTCTGGGTTATATTCCAGTTGAACACATTCGGCATGACCCGTTCTACCCGTACACACCTCGCGATATGCTGGGTTTTTAATATGTCCATCTGTATATCCAGAAACAACCTCTAGTACGCCATCAAGACGTGCAAATAAGGTTTCTGTGCACCAAAAACATCCACCAGCAAGTGTGGCTTTCGCCATAACTAAATATTTTTTCAAATTTAAAGAAAAATTATCTCAGGTCATAGGCAAACATTTATTGATTTGGCAAGCTTCTAGAATCAATAAATTGATACATAGCATGACACTTATTGGTGTTTTTACCAATTTTTGGTAAATTCGAATAATAATTATGGGCATATGAAAAATACATCAGTATCACTAGGGAGTTATTTTGACGATTTTGTAAGTAATCAAGTTTCTGCTGGACGCTATAAAAACGTTAGTGAAGTTATTAGAGCTGGGCTGAGAATGTTGGAAAATGAAGAAAGTAAATCAATAGCACTAAGAAATGCCGTGCAAGAAGGCTTGAACAGTCCATTGGTTGAAGATTTTGATTTTGACGAAAATCTAAAAAAATTAAAAGCAGGAAAAAGAAAGAATGGCTGAAGTTATACTTAGACAAGAAGCCATTGACGATTTAAACAGTATTTGGGATTATACATTTAAAAAATGGTCTGAAAAGCAAGCCGATAAGTATTATGCAATACTTAAATTGACCTGTAAAGGAATTGGAGAAAATCCTGATATTGGAAATGCTTACAATGAAATAAGCAGGAATCTACTGGGATTTAAATCGGGAAAACATATAATATTTTTATCAGCAGCTATCAAATGATAGCGTCGAGATTATCAGATTTTTGCATGAGCGTATGGATTTAGAAAATCGAATAACGGAAGAAAGCAACAACAGCCAACGCTGTAAAAATTAAATTTGATTACTTTGCATAACATGATTGAAGCGCATCACATTTTTAAGACCTATGACGATACAGCGATACTAAAAGACATTTCTTTTTCGCTCAAACCCGCTGAAATTGTTTCAATCGTCGGGCCATCAGGAGCAGGCAAAACCACCTTGCTACAGATACTGGGAACACTCGACAAACCAGATAAGAATCCTGAAACACGCTTTGCCATTGACGGAACAGACATGTTATCACTTTCAGACAGTGCTTTGTCTACATTCCGAAACAGCACGCTTGGTTTTGTTTTTCAATCCCACCAATTGTTACCTGAATTTTCGGCTATCGAAAACATCTGCATGCCGGCTTTGATTAAGGGAGAAAATCAAAAAGAAGCCAGTAAACGTGCTCTTGAACTTCTTGATTATTTTGGACTGGCCGATAGAGCAAAACACAAACCCACCATGCTTTCGGGTGGTGAGCAGCAACGAGTTGCGGTTGCCAGGGCACTCATCAATAGTCCTAGCCTAGTGCTTGCAGACGAACCTAGCGGTAATTTAGATGCGGTAGCAGCAGCCCAACTCCACGATATGTTTTTTGATTTGCGAAAAACATTTGCGGCCAGCATCATTTTAGTCACGCACAACAAAGCATTGGCAGCCCGCGCCGACCGTATGTTAACCCTTGTTGACGGCCAATGGAGCTAAACGCAACGGAACTTAAATCCTTTCTAGACGAAAAGGTACAGCAATACAACACCCTTGCTTTTATCAACGACGATCCCATTGCCATACCCCATAGCTTTTCAAAAAAGGAAGCTATTGAAATAGCTGCCTTCTTTGCAGCAACCATTGCATGGGGAAACCGCAAAAGCATCATGGCCAACGCACGTTCCCTAATGAAGCGTATGGACAATGCGCCCCACGATTTTATTTTAAACCATACCGAAAGAGATTTGGGTGTATTCGATGGCTTTGTGCACCGCACTTTTCAACGAGAAGACGTTGTTTTTTTTGTAACACGCCTACAGCAATTATATAAGGAATACGGAGGATTGGAAGTGCTGTTCACCCCCAAAGCTTCGGAAGTCAACATGCATGCAGTGTTAGCTAACTTTCACGAATTGTTTTTTGCAGTGCCACACCCCAAGCGCACCACCAAGCACGTTGCCAATCCGGCTAAGAAATCTGCAGCCAAGCGGTTGCATATGTTTTTGAGGTGGATGGTAAGATCTGATGCCGCAGGGGTTGATTTGGGGATATGGAAAAGCATTCCCACGCGTGTTTTGTCATGCCCTTTGGACGTACATTCTGGAAACGTAGCACGTTCTTTAGGCCTCTTGCAAAGAAAGCAGAACGATCTGGCCGCAGTGATGGAGTTGAACAACAGCCTTCGACAAATGGATCCTAACGACCCTGTTAAATACGATTATGCCCTGTTTGGATTGGGTGTTTTTGAAGGTTTTTAGTAGTTCGTTATCTATTTTCTATCTTTGCATAAATAAAATTTGAGGAGACGCGAATGAATGTCTTAATTAAAGCTGCTAAAATCCTCGATGCATCCAGCCCGCATCACAACACAATTCAAGATATTTATATTGCTGATGGGGTCATTCAAAAAATGGGGAAAAACCTTTCTTTTCCAGATGCAAAACAAATATCATTTAAGAACTTACACATCTCACAAGGCTGGTTTGACAGCAGTGTTTCTTTTGGAGAGCCAGGCTATGAAGAGCGTGAAACCATAGCGCACGGACTTGACGTTGCAGCCAGCAGTGGCTTCACGCATATTGCCCTCAACACCAATACCGATCCAAAACCTGATAGCAGAGCAGACATTGCTTTTTTGCTCGAACAGGCCAACGGTAGCCCGGTGCATCTTTATCCCAAAGCGCGGATTACCACTTCAGAAAGTGAAAGTAAATTAGCACCGCTAAGAGAGTTACAAGTAACAGGAGCCGTATGTTTTAGCAATCACAAATCCGCACTTGCCAATGCCAACATACTCAAACTCGCATTGCAATACACCCACGATTTTGACGGACTTGTGGAGTCTTTTGCCTTTAACCAAGACATGGGGAACGGCGGTGTGATGCACGAAGGCGCTGTGAGTACTTCTTTGGGCCTAACAGGTATTCCTAGTGTAGTTGAGGAAATGCAAATCAAACGTGATTTGGATATCTTAAGCTATACCAACGGAAAACTGCATATCCCTACCCTATCAACCAAAGATGCGGTACCACTTATTAAGCAAGCCAAAAAAGCGGGTCTTGATATAAGCACTAGCGTTTCCATCCACAACTTGTTTTTTACGGACAAGGCCCTAGAAGGTTTTAACGCCAATGCCAAACTGCTACCGCCCTTGCGTGAGCAGGCCGACAGCAAGGCGCTACAGAAAGCATTAAAAGATGGCACCATAGATATGGTTACGTCAGACCACCAACCCTTGAACAGCGAATTGAAATACGTTGAGTTGGATTTGGCACACTACGGTTCTATTGGGTTAGAACACAGTTTTGGATGTTTGCTTTCCATCTTTGATGTTGCAGTTGTTGTTGATATATTGACGCGTGGAAAAGCGCGTTTTGGCATAGCTGCCAGTCCCATACAAGAAGGCGCAACGGCAGATTTATCACTCTTCACGCCAGATGGCAAGGAAACCGTTACCAAAGCAACTATTAAATCAACTTCAAAGAACAGCCTGTTTATGGATCAAGCACTTTCAGGAAAGGTATTTGGGGTTATTGCCCAAAACAAAGTACATCTCGCAGAATAGCCCATGTCTTCCTTTGTATATTTATCCAAAGCATCAAAGATTACAAACGCACCTTTGTTGGTCATGCTTCATGGCTACAGCAGTAATGAAGCGGATTTATTTTCGTTTGCTACGCTGATTCCAAGTGATTACCACGTGGTTTCCCTACAAGCACCCTTGTCTTTGGGTATGGGTTATGCTTGGTTCCCTATCCATTTTGAAGAAAATATGGAACGCTGGACTTCGCCAGAAGAAGCCCAACAAGCCATTGATTATGTGACGTCCTTTCTAGCGTATTACACTGAAAAAAATGATGTGGACGCCAATTCTATTACCCTCTTGGGTTTTAGTCAAGGTGCCATGCTCAGCTATAGTGTTGGCCTGGGGCATCCCAACGTATCGGCAATTGCCGCCTTGAGCGGCTATCTAGATCCGCGTTTGGTACGTTTTGACAATTTGAAGAAGGCGCTATATGTGTCTCATGGCGAACAGGATATGGTTGTTCCCTATGCTTGGGCAGTACAGTCTGTTGCACTGCTAAAAGAAAATGGATATTCCCCCAGCTTCCTATCCTATCCTCAGGGGCACGGCGTTAATCAAGAAAATTTAAAAAGTCTTATGCAATGGCTTGATGCACGATTGTAACCAAATTTTTGTATATTAGTGGAACCAAATCTTATAAACCTATATGTTATTGTATCCCTTCAAAACTATTCATTCACGCTATCATGGTAAACCCTAAGGTTTATAAATGAGTGATAGTGCGATTCAAAAAGAACATACAGCAAAGCGAAGTTGGTAGAAAGAAGACTTTGGGGCAACGTTCACCATTCATGCTTCGCTTATAAGCCAGAGAAATGTAGGTTTTCTCTGGCTTTCTTTTATCTATGCGGTGGCTTTAGGGATGGTTTTTATACTGTGTATAAGTTCAATTGAATCTTTCAGTTTTTTAATCTTCTCATACTGCGACTCAATTTTTGATTGCGAATACTTAAGGCGTTTTCCATAATCCGTAACCAAGAACACATTGATAAGAAGTGAGAATATCAACAGGTAAAAAATAATTTTTTGCTTCATGCTAAAGGGTAATTGTTAGATTGTCATAGGCCAAGTTGATGTTTGCTGGCAATGAAGCTTGCACTTCATCGTGGAAACCAAGGCGGTGGCTGATATGGGTAAAATACGTATGTTTTGCGCCTATCTTTTGGGCAAAGGCAATGGCTGCCTCTAGGTGTAAATGTGATGGGTGTGGCTCAATACGCAATGCATTGACCACAAGTACTTCGACGCCAGCCAACTTTTCTGCTTCGGTGTCTGTCATTGAAAACATATCCGTGATATACGCAAAGGGACCAAATCGGAAGCCCAATACCTCCAAGCCATAATGCGATACCACTATGGGCGTTATGGTCTTAGAAGCCGCCACAAAGGGCTTGCTTGGGTCGATTGCGGTAGTGGTTACAGACGGAGCGCCTGGATATTTGTTTTTATCACTAAAAATGTAATCAAACCTTCTTGATAAATTTTCCATAACACGTGCAAGACCAAAAACGGGAAGCGCACCAACTTTAAAAGCAAAGGGGCGTATGTCATCAAGACCAGCGGTATGGTCGGCGTGTTCGTGTGTAAATAAGAGTGCATCAACCTTAGGGCAATTGCTGGTGAGCATTTGCTGCCTAAAGTCAGGTCCGCAATCCACCACTATGTCCATGTCGTCCCACTGCACCCAAATAGAAGATCGCAGTCGTTTGTCTTTTGGATTTTCACTCAGACAAACGGGATGTGTGCTACCAATAATAGGTATGCCTTGTGAAGTACCGGTGCCGAGAAAATAAACTTTTAGAGCCACAGCACAAAATTACACTAAAGATGTGCATCCTTGTGGATAAGTTTCATAATTTTGGGGAAAACCTATTTGCATGGCTATCCAACTGGCAGGAGATCATCCATTTGAAAATACCCCTTCGTTAGAAGCAAAAGCACTTCGCATTAACCTAAATGACAACATCTACGGCACCTTTGCCGAAATAGGCGCTGGCCAAGAAGTGGCGCGTCATTTTTTTAGATGTGGTGGCGCCTCTGGTACCATTGCCAAAACCATGAGTGCCTACGACAAAGACTTTAGTGATGCCATTTATGGCCGAGAAAACGATGGCAGGTATGTGTCAGAATCTCGGCTGAACAAAATGTTAGATTGGGAAATCAGCCTACTTGAAAAGCGCATTGACAGGTCTAAAAATAAGGACAAGCTGTTTTTTGCATTTGCCAATACGGTTACGACCATTGACTTTGCCAAGAGATTTAAAGGTCACGGCTGGATGGGTATACGCTTTCAAACCAAGCCCGATGAACCCTATTCCATGATTACCACCCATGTGCGTTTTCGTGAAAATGACACCAAGACGCAACAGCTTACGTTGGGTGTAATTGGCGTAAACTTAATTTACGGTGCCTTTTATCAGAACGATAGGCCAAAAAAAATGCTGCAATATCTTTACGATCACATAGATCGCGATGCCATAGAGATTGATACCATCAATTTTACGGGGCCTCTTTTTGAAGACATTGACAACAGGGTAATGAGTTTGGAGCTCGTCCGACTTGGCATGACAGATGCCGTTATGTTTGGTCCTGATGGGAATAACCTACTCCCAGCTCGAGAACTTTACAAGAAAAACATCATTGCCATTAGGGGTAGTTTTCGACCTGTTACCAAGGTTAATGTGGATATGTATCGCAAATCACTGAGTATATTTGAGAAGGAACCCGGTTCTGATCCAGATAATTCAATTGTGGTTTTTGAAATCACGCTCTCTAACCTGATGACCACGGGCGCCATTGACGAGGAAGACTTTATGGATCGCGCAAGGCTGTTGTGTTCGCTGGGGCAAACCGTAATGATATCCAATTTTAAAGAATACTACAGGTTAGCTGAGTACTTCTCAGAATATACCAAGAAGAAAATTCGCCTAACCATGGGGGTTAACAACCTTATCGAAATCTTTAACGAAAAGTATTACCGCAACTTAAGCGGTGGTATTCTAGAGGCTTTTGGCAAACTGTTTTTCAAAAACCTAAAGGTATACCTCTACCCCATTATTGATCCAGAAACAGGTAAGATAACCGACAGCAACACGCTAAGAGTTAATCCAAGACTAAAAGAGCTTTACAACTTCTTTAAATACAACGACAAAGTGGTTGATATCCTAGATTACAACACCGAGGATATGAAAATATTTTCAAGAGATATTCTAGAACAAATAAGTAAAGGCGAAAAAGGCTGGGAAAACAAACTGCCAGAAGGCGTTTCCAAGCTTATCATAAACAAAAAACTATTTGGCTATAAAAGCAAGTAGTCCTATCCTTCCAGGATTTGAGCAGCGTGATCCTTGGTTTTAACCTTGTTAATAACGCGTACAATAGTCCCCTTTTCATCAATCACAAAAGTAGTTCTGATGATGCCCTCGTATGCTCTCCCTTGAAATTTTTTGGGTCCCCAAACGCCAAAGGCTTTAATAGCACTGTGATCTTCGTCGGCCAATAAAGGATAAGGAAATGAAAACTTGGTTGCGAAACTTGCTTGCTTCTTTACGTTATCGGCACTTACGCCCAGCAATTCATAACCTTCGGCTTGAAGTGTGGCATAATTATCACTTAAATTACAGGCTTCAGCCGTACAACCGGGTGTATTGGCACGTGGATAAAAGAACACGATAAGCTTTTTTCCAGCGTAGTCTTGATGTGATACGGGTTCTCCCAAATGATTTAAACCTGAAAAAGCAGGTAATTGATCTCCTTCTTGTAGCATTTTGTTTATTTTTAGATGTTAAAAATACAAAAATGAATAAAGCCGATAAGGTAGATTTTACGATAAATACATTAGCGGAGCTATACCCTACCATTCCCATTCCATTAGATCACAAAGATCCCTATACCTTACTCATTGCCGTATTGCTATCGGCGCAAAGCACAGATGTGCGTGTAAATCAGATAACGCCCAAGCTTTTTGCAAAGGCCGATAATCCTACCGACATGATTAAAATGAGTGTTGAACAAATTAGAGAAATCATAAAGCCCGTGGGCTTATCTCCGATGAAATCAAAAGGGATTCACGGCTTGTCGCACATACTTTTGGATGAACATGATGGGAAAGTACCCCAAAGTTTTGAAGCACTTGAGGCGTTGCCTGCAGTTGGTCACAAAACGGCTAGTGTAGTCATGGCACAGGCTTTTGGCGTTCCTGCATTTCCAGTTGATACGCATATTCACCGACTGATGTATCGCTGGGGTTTTTCGAATGGAAAAAGTGTGGTGCAAACAGAAAGAGATGCCAAGCGTTTATTCCCAAAAGAAAAATGGAACGACCTGCACCTTCAAATCATCTGGTATGGGCGTGAGTATTGTCCAGCACGTGGATGGGATTTATCTAGAGATATTATCACCAAAACCATTGGCAGAAAAAGTGTACTAAAGAAATTCGATTGCTAATTAGCAATTGTATTTACATATCCTTTAGCCAATTTAACTGGGTTGTAAGCTGCTGCATATTGAAGAATAAGCGCAACTGACTTCTTGCTTGGTTTAGGTGTGTTTTGTTGAGAAGGTAGCGTGTATAATTTATCCATAAATTGTTTAGTTGGATAACGACACGCCACTACTTTTATTGTGTCATGGTCAAATTTCGTTCGTCTATTAATTTTCTCAAATTAATAAGACCATATCGCATTCTTCCTAACGAAGTATTGATGCTTACATTGGTTCTTTCAGCAATCTCCTTAAAGCTCATGTCTTGATACAACCGCATTTTTAACACTTCGTATTGGTTTTGCGGCAGCTCAAGCATAAGCGCATTGATATCCGTTTTAATTTGACTATCAATAATCATGTCTTCAATGTTTTTAGAAGGCTCTGATAAGCGATAAAAGACATCTTGCTCACTGTCATAGGTATCATACATCGGCATGCGCTGTTGACGCCTGAAGTGATCGATGATAAGGTTGTGTGCAATTCGCATCACCCAAGAAACAAAACGCCCCTTTTCGTTGTAGGTGCCTTTTTTGAGGGTTTGGATTACTTTGATAAAAGTATCTTGAAAAACATCATCCGCAATTTCTCTATCTTTTAGCTTGGAATAAATAAAGCTGTAGATACGTTGTTTGTATTTGGATAAAAGGATTTCGAAAGATTCGTTATCACCATCCAAATACTGTTGAATAAGTATATTATCGGGAAGCATAGACATATGTAACTCTGTTTAAAATCTTAAAATTTAGTTGAGTATATGTCTATTCTATATGCAATTGTTATGCCGCTAAGATAAAAAATTTATTTAACAGTGTAAAAAACGCTACTTCGTTTTTAAATCGTTAGCGAATTGATATATTTATAGCTTGTTTAAAAAGCATTGAAAAAAGAAGCAACTATAGAAATTATCGGGGCGCAAATGCACAACCTCAAAAACGTGGATGTGCAAATACCGAGACATAAATTTGTGGTCATCACAGGTTTGTCTGGTTCAGGGAAATCAAGCCTTGCATTTGACACCCTCTATGCCGAAGGTCAGCGGCGTTATGTGGAGAGCTTATCTTCTTACGCAAGACAGTTTTTAGGACGCTTAAACAAGCCTAAGGTTGAGCAAATCAAAGGGATTGCACCTGCAATTGCCATTGAACAAAAAGTGATCAGCAACAACCCGCGTTCTACGGTGGGTACTGTTACAGAAATTTACGATTACCTCAAGTTGTTGTTTGCCCGTATTGGCGTAACCTACTCCCCTGTTTCTGGTAAGGTCGTCAAGAAAAACGATGTGAAAGACGTGCTGGAGCACGTTAAAAAATTTGAAGAAGGCGCTAAACTATTGATCCTTGCACCATTAGTAGTAACCAAAAACCGTACACTTGACGGTATTCTAGAACTGTACAAACAACAGGGGTATGCCCGCTTGTTTGTCAACGATGCCGTGGTTCGCATAGACAACTTTAAGCCGAAAAAGTCCGATAAGATTGAGTTGGTGGTTGATCGCGTAATTGTTAAGCATGACGAAGATGCCTTTAACAGAATTGCAGAGTCCATTGAGACGGCCTTTCACGAAGGCGATGGAACTGTTGTTGTTCACAGCTTATTAGAAGGGAAAAATCAATCTTTTTCAAACCGTTTTGCCCTAGACGGCATTACGTTTACACTTCCAAACGAACATATGTTTAGCTTCAACAATCCACTTGGTGCGTGTACAGCTTGTGATGGTTATGGTGATTTAATTGGTATTGACGAGCAATTGGTCATACCCAACACCAGCCTTTCCGTATTTGAAGGTGCTGTTGCCCCTTGGAAAGGTGAGCGTTTACAGCGCTTAAAGAACGACTTTATCGATGCTGCCTATCAGCATGATTTTCCTGTACACAAGCCGTATTTTGAGCTTAACAGCGATCAAAAGAAGCTTTTGTGGGAAGGCGCAAAAGGCATCCGTGGGATTAATCAATTTTTTGCCAAGCTTGAAGCCAAAAACTATAAAATTCAAAATCGGGTAATGCTCTCGAGGTATAGAGGCAGAACAAAATGCGGTAGCTGTGAAGGAAAAAGATTGAACGAGAAAGCTTCATACGTTCGTGTTGACAAATACAGCATGAGTGACTTGGTCGACATGCCCATCGTTAATCTTGCGAAAGCGATAGCAAACCTTAAACTGACCAAACACCAACAGCACATTGCAAGAAGGTTATTGGTAGAAATCAAAGACCGGCTTCAGTTTCTTCAACAAGTAGGACTTGGATACCTAACCCTCAACCGCCGTGCCAGTACGCTTTCGGGAGGCGAATCACAACGCATTAACCTAGCCACTTCATTGGGCAGCAGTTTGGTGGGGTCGCTCTATATTCTCGATGAACCGAGTATTGGCTTACACCCAAAAGACACCAAAAGGCTTATTGAAGTTTTATACGGACTTCGTGATTTGGGGAATACCGTAATTGTTGTAGAGCATGATGATGATATCATGCGTGCATCTGATGAAATCATTGATTTGGGTCCTGATGCAGGGGTTTTTGGTGGTGAGGTTGTAGCCCAAGGTACTTTTCAGGAAATCCTAAAAGCAGAAACCTGGACAGGAAAATACCTTTCCAAACGCGCGCAAATTGAAATTCCAGAGAAGCGAAGTAAACCCAAGAAATTCGTCCATATAAAAGGTGCTCGGGAACACAACTTAAAGAATATAGACGTGTCGTTTCCCTTGCAAATGCTAACTGTGGTCACAGGAGTTTCTGGTAGTGGAAAAAGCACCTTAGTCAAAGACATATTGCTGCCTGCTGTTAGAAAAGCCAAAGATATTTATGGTGATAAGCTGGGAGAGTTTGGCAGCATAGACGGAGACCTAGATGCCTTTCAAGAAATTCAATACATAAGCCAGAAACCGATCGGATTGTCTTCACGATCCAACCCAGTAACCTATATCAAGGCTTACGACGAAATCAGAAAACTTTTTGCCAGTCAACCACTCTCGAAGCAGCGGGGCTATCAAACCAAACACTATTCCTTTAACGTTGATGGTGGCCGTTGTCCCAACTGCAAAGGAGAAGGAACGGTAAAGATTGAAATGCAGTTTATGGCTGATGTAGACTTGGTTTGTGACGACTGCGCTGGAAAACGCTTTCAAAAGGAATTGCTTGAAGTGAATTTTGAAGGCAAGAACATTCACGATGTGCTGACCATGAGCATAGACGAAGCCATTGCTTTTTTTAAGCAGTACCAGCAAAACAAAATCAGCGACCGTCTTCAGCCGCTTCAAGACGTGGGCATGGGCTATGTTTCTTTGGGGCAATCCTCCTCTACCCTTTCAGGTGGTGAAGCACAGCGCATTAAACTCGCTACTTTCTTGTTAAAGGGAGCACAAAAAACAAAAACGCTTTTCCTCTTTGACGAACCCACGACTGGACTGCATATGCACGATATCAAAAAGCTTGTAGGCTCGTTTCGTGCACTTATTGAGCGTGGTCATTCTCTAATTGTGATTGAGCACAACGTCAGTCTTATTGAACAAGCAGATTACATTATTGATTTAGGGCCTGAAGGAGGTATAAACGGAGGTCATTTGTTGGCAACGGGTACACCAGAGGAAATCAATGCCAATAAAAAATCAAGCTTGTATAAGCTATTGCTTAACGTTTAGTTCGTTTTGCTACCCAACCATTAACTGTATCCGAAAGTCTTAATACAGCAATCAGTGCGCCGTATATAAGGGTAATCAAGATGGATTTAATCAGAATTGATGCCAACGGATGTATATTCATTTGCAAGCTGCTGCTCGCTGCAAATAACAGTCCAATAACAACAAATGCCTTTAGGGTGTTTTTGTTGTAAGGATACACGCCAAAATAGCGGTAAACAAAAGCCATGCGCACATAAGTGAAGACCACAACCACCACCAGTGTTGACAATGCTGCGCCGTTGATGCCATACAGTGGAATGCTCATGCGGTTTCCAATGTAGACAAAGACTGCCATAAAAATGGTTAGCGCGAGAGATATACGGTACTGCTTTGAATTGATAAGTATGGTGTTTGAGGCACCCGAACTCATCACAATAAGCTTGGCAAAAGAAATCATCAATACGACCAGTGCAGCCGTTTCATAGCCATCAACTTGAATTAAATCAAACAAGGCTGTGATACTGCCATTAACCAACAAAAAGAACCAACCCCCCAACAGCAATAAATTAATTGAGCTGTCCTTGTATAGCTTGGCCAGATGGGAATTGTTTTGGTTGTTGATTGCCTTTGCAACCAAAGGGTTTAGGATTTGAAACAAAGCACGGCCAGGAACTTCAATAAGGGTTGCGGTAAAAATACCTACGGAATAAAAGGCGGTTTGTGCGATTGCTTTATACTGAGGCAGCATAAACTTATCAATGTCTATGATCAGGCTTCCAGCAGAACCAGCCAAAACCAAATAAAAAGAATAGCGCAAGAGTTCGGAAACATTCTTGGGTGCCTTAAAAGAAAAGGTCGGTGGTTGAATGCGAAAAGCAATGAACATCATCACAAGCATACGCAGGTAATACAAGACTACTAATAAAATAAAAAATCGGTCTAAATCGATCAATTCTACTTCGTAGGCAAGCAACAAAACAAATATTGTTAGCCGCGGATAAATTTCTTTAAATATGTTTCCCGTTACGGACTTAAAATGCACCCGTGCCCAAGAATAGAAAATTTCAAAATAGGCGGTTGCAAAAGCCACAGCAAAAATCACCCAAGTATAAGTAGCAATTATGGGGTTTTTAACCGATAACAATGTCGCAATTGCATCGTGAAAATATATGGCCAAAAAGCCAAAGGGAAGTACAACGAGCAAAGGAACGATTACAATAAAAGAAAGAAAGTTTTGCTGTTCCGGTTTGGCATAACCACTGTGAAACTTGATAACGGTTTGCGCTACACCAAAGCCAATGAGCGGCATTAGCAAATTGGACGACGATAGCAAGAACACGACCAATCCCTGATTGGAAGCACCAAAAAAATGCGGATACAAAACAAGGGTATTCACTGCGCCTATGCAGAAAGCAAACATGATGCTCAGCAGGTTTTTAGACGATTGTGTGGTGATCATATTCATGACAGCGAACGTATTAACGCTAGGTATTCTTGTGCGATTGCATTACGTTCATAACGCTTAATATCCTTACCTATTTTAGGCATGTCGTTTTTTACAAACCATCTAAGCAAGGTTTCTTTAATTTTAGATTGCGCTGCAAAAGAAACATACACACCCAATTGATGCGCGTCAAAAAGGGCTTGCATATCGCTTGGTTTTGGCCCAATACCCAACACAGGACGTTGAGCAGCCATATATTCAAATAATTTACCGTGAATAACATTTGCTGTCATGGGCATATTTATACCCAACAATAATAAGGCTTTTGCATTTGTCAGTTGCGCATCCACAACTTCTTTGGGTTGATACCCCAAAAAACGTACGTGTGTATCAATACCAAGTGATTTTACTTCCGCTTTTATGGAAGTGGCTACTTTGCCATACACATCCAGTGAAAAGGCTTCACTGAAAGCGGCATTTGATTTAATTAGTGATGCGATGGCCTGCCATAAGACAGTTGGGTTCTGCTGTGCTTTTAAGCTTCCAGCATAAACCATACCGGCCGCTGCTGCTGTTGCAGTGGGTAGAAGTTGTTCATACCCATTGGTAAGTACAGCAATATTGGGATTATGCGTTTTAAAATCGGCTTTTAAAGAAGGGGCGGTTACCACAACACGATCTGCGTGTTGCAATACCTTTTGCTCCAATTGCTTGTGTTTTTGCTTTGCCTTTTTGCTTAAGGGAAGGCTGCGGTTTTGAAAAAATCCAGTCCATGGATCCCTAAAATCTGCAATCCACAACATGCCTGTTTGTTGCTTGGCTTGTAATCCAATTAGATGCAACGAATGCGGTGGCCCAGAAGTAATAATTAAATCAAAAGGTTTTTGCTCGTGCTGCTTCAAAAAAACCTGCGTTGCCGCTTTGGCCCAATACACCCTCGCATCGGGAATAAAGAAATTGGCGCGCACCCACAACATAAAACGCTTTACAATACCTCGCTTTTCGCCCAAGTTCTCCCCTATGGGTTTGCTGGAATGCTGCATTGGCTCCCAACCATCAACGTTTATTTCTGTAATTCCTTGGTGAACCTTTTGCCTTAATGCATCGTCGCGTTGGGCAATACGGGGATTATTTGGAACAAAAACAGTGACATCCAACCCTTTAGTGGCAAAATAGTTTGCTAAAAACAGCCAACGTTGTACGCCTGAACCACCAGAGGGCGGCCAGTAATAAACCGTTATCGCAACGCGTTTGATATCAGCCAAGCTTAGTTTCTTTTTGTTGACGCATAAGCATTCCTATCATAAGCAAGAACAACACCCAGCCCGATGCCATTAGCAAGGTTCCATTTCGTACTACAGTTGGTTTAAACGCAAACACAATCTCATGTTTTCCTGGAGGAACAACAACCCCTCGAAGCATATAATTAACCTTGTGATAGCTTTGTAACTCTCCATCAATACGCACCGACCAACCACTGGGGTAATACATTTCTGAAAATACGGCTAAACGCTGATGTGTTGTGGAGACAGTGTATCGCAATAAATTATTGCGCCTTTCAATCAAGGAAATGGTGTCGGTTGCTGCTGACGTATATGATGTTGACTTAAGCGTTTGCGAAATTGCCTGTGTTTTAGGATCTATTTGGTTGAGTTGTACTATGGCTTCATTGGCATTTGCAAGCTGTATAACTTCATCCACAAGCCACACAGGCCCCAGTGCAGATTGGCGTTTCCCTACCCCATCAGCATATTGGTCGTCAATGATGAATTTTACATTCAACATGTCAAGCACCACACTGTCTTGTTTGTATAGGTGGAAATCATAAACATCTTGCAGCAATGCAGGTTTGGCTCCGTGGTAGCCCCCTAAGCTGTTGTGAAAATAGGCAGCTCTCGATGATGAAAAACCAAGCCTGGGTTCAAAAACACGATAGGTTGATTTGTCTGCTTGAATAATGTTGTCTTGTGGCGTTCTATCAAAGGGATATGCATACTGGTATTTTCCTTTAAACTGTTCTACGTTAAAGAAAAGCCTGTTGTACTGCCATAGATCGGCGAGACCTAGTATTGCAATAACAACAGCAAATACAGCACCCGAAATCAGCCTGCGCCAAAGGGCAAATACAGCCAATACAATTAAAACGAGATAGGTAACAATCCGCCAAACATCTTCCCAAACAAACAGCTTTCTTGACGCTTGTAGTGGCTCCAGTAGCACATTGGGTAAATCAGACAAGCCCTCGGAGGTTGAAGTAAACGAAAAGAAGCCTTTAGCACCTCCTATTAAAAATAAGATTAAAGCAATAAAAGCAGCTACAACGCTGTATACGGCTACAAGCTTTTTTCTACTCAGTCCCTTTTCTTGAGTTAGGTGTTGCATGCCCAACATGGCTGCATATGGCACACATAGCATGATCATGATTTGAGCGGAACTAACAGCCCTGAATTTATTGTATAAGGGCAAATAATCCATAAAAAATTGAGTAACCTCGGGCGTGTTTTTACCCCAAGAAAAGAGCAATGAAACGGCAATTATCGACAGTAATACAAAACGCGTATTCCTATTGGCTACCACCAATCCCAAAACAGCAAAAAACAAGACCACCACACCCATATAAACAGGCGCAGCCACAAAAGGTTGATCGCCCCAATACGGTCTGAATTGGCGCAGCAAACCAATTGCAGTATCGTAGTCAATACTGCCCTCACCCATTTTGGTTTTAATAAATTGCATAAAAGGGCTGTCATCAGCAAAGCCTTCACTTGAACTACCGCCCATAATGTTGGGGGATATAAAAGTCATGGATTCCAAGATGCCGTAGCTATAAGAAGTGATATAGTCAAATGAAAGTCCGTCCGAAGCTACTTTATCCGTTCTATCTGGATTAATGGTCAATTCAGTTGCACCTCGCGTACTGAATTTGGTATAATCTAAAGTGGCGAGCACGCCTTGTGCGTTTAAAACTAGAGCCAATGCACCTGATATAAGTAGCGTTGCTACGGGTTTTAATGTGTTTGAAATACCACGTTTAAACCAAGTGTGAACACCCCACATTAGGGTTGTAATAAGCACCATCACCAAAGTGTAGTAGGTCATCTGCAGGTGATTGGCATGGAGTTGTAATGCCAGTCCAAGCGTAAGCCAAAGTATGCCCCACTTCTTTCGATCAATCAATACTTGAAACAACCCTAAAAACACAAGTGGCGCATAGGCCAAGGTCATGGCTTTTGTGTTATGCCCAACCATCAGAATAATAATATAATAAGATGAAAAACCGTAAGCAAGTGCGCCTAAAACGGAAACAGGCTTGGAAAAACGCCTGCTTTGTGCAAACACATAAAAAAAGAACAGGTACAAAAACAGCATGTCGGCAGGTCGTGGCAGAAAACGCAAGGCCGTATCAACATAGCGCAATACATCATAAGGGTAACGTCCCGTAATTTGATAGGTAGGCATGCCCACAAAGGCGTTGTCAATCCAATAGGGTTCTTCGTCAAATTCAGCCCTGTGCTCTAAAATTTGACGTTGCATTCCTTTGTACTGAACAATGTCGGATTGCTCGAGATACTTGTTGGATAGCAAAGGATAAAAATATGCCAATGAAATAAGGGCAAATAAAACAGTTACTAACGCATGCGGCAGTAAAAAACGCAATACTGGTTGTTTCATCATGTTTCAAAAATACAACTCTATGTATAATGACGGAATTTTTAATTCATGTATCTTTGAATATGCGCTTATCATCACTATATATATTGTGTTTTTCAGCGGTGCTGACCATGCCCTGTTTCTCAATGGCACAATACACCGAGGTCATAAACAGCAATCGCCCCAGTCAATCTATGGGCGCATTTGGTGTTGGCAAGCGTGTTTACCAATTGGAGCAAGGCTTATCGTTTCGAACAGGTAATTTTAGCGCATTTCAAGATGCTTCATATACTGGTATGGGCGCAAGAACTCAAATTCGCATTGGACTATTCAAAGAACAATTGGAGTTAGTCGGCACTGCTGATTATCAAATTGACGCCTTGCGCTATTCAAACGCTGTTGGCACATACAACTTAACAAGAAATAGCTTGCGTGATTTAGGAGCTGGCGCCAAATATTTGGTATATGACCCTTTTCGAAAGGTTGACAAATACAAACCAAATCTTTACAGCTGGCACGCCAATAATAAAATACGCTGGCGCGATTTGATTCCAGCTGTTTCGGTATATGCAGGCGCGCAGTTTAGCACAGGCGGTGTTTATCCCTACCAAGAAAACTTTTTACCCCTATTTGATTACAATTACCGTCCCATAGCAGAACCTTTTGTTTCTGGTACAGCCATGCTTATTTTGCAACAGCATCTACGCCCAGGACTGGTGGTGGTGCATAATGTTGGCATGCGTTATATAACTGCCGATGTACAGCAAAAGAAATTGCTGGGAACGGTTACCTATAGCACCCAATCAAAATGGTCCTTTTTTGGTGAATACACTCTTGACGACAGCCCACTCTACAGAGATTTAACAATTGGCGCAGGTGTAGCTTATTTATTTAACAGCAATTTCCAGCTCGATGTCGCAGTGCAACAAAGCCTAAAGACTACGCCCAGTTTAATGACTGCGGGTATTGGCGTTTCGTACCGCATAGATCGTCACAATATTTGGAAAGAAGAACCACAAAATATTGAGGTAAATAAACAAAAAAGAGCCGCACGCAAAAACGATAAATCAGAAAGCAAAAAAGTTAGAAAAGCAGCCAAACGAACAGGCAAGGGATTAAAAAAACTAGACCGAAAGCAGAAGAAAATTGAGCGTAAAATAAAACGTATAAAATGATTGAAATTGTAGAAGTAACTTCAAGACAACAATACCGTGCGTTTTTTCAATTCCCATTTGAACTCTATCGCAATTGCCCCCAATGGGTACCGCCTATAACAAAAGAGGAAATGGACATTTTTGATACTCAAAAGAATGCTGTTTTTGAACACGCCATGGCACGGCTTTTTCTTGCAAAGAAAAAAGGAAAGGTTGTTGGCCGAATTGCAGCCATGATCAATTGGGTTGAAATTGAAGAACTCAAAAAAACCAAAGTGCGTTTTGGCTGGTATGACACCATTGACGAATTGCAAGTAAGCCAAAAACTTATTGAAGCTGTTGAGGGTGTAGCCATCGCTGAAGGCATGACCTATATTGAGGGGCCCATGGGCTTTTCAAATATGGACAAGGCGGGACTACTCGTTCATGGTTATGATCACATGAATACCATGATTACCTGGTATCACTACCCCTATCAAAAAGTGCATCTGGAAAAATTGGGGCTTAAAAAACAAAGTGAGTGGATTGAATTTAAAATTGATATATACGATGCCAAAGACGCCCCTGAAAAGGTGAAAAAGTTTGCAGGTGTTATCAAGGAAAGATTTAAGCTTAAAACCCTAGAATTTAAAACGACAAAAGACGTTGAGCCTCACGTGGATAAGATGTTTGAATTGCTCAATCAAACCTATAACAAGTTGCAGTCTTTTGTGCCCATTCAACAACATCAAATTGAAGTATACAAAAAGAAGTATCTACCTTATGTGCATCCCGATTTTATCAAATGTGTCGTTGACGAAAACGATGAAATGATTGGCTTTACGATTACCATGCCTTCTTTCACCAAAGCACTAAAACGCATCAATGGAAAAATGTTCCCCTTTGGCTTTTATCATTTGTGGCGTGCCTTACGTAAAAACAATCGCGCTTCATTCTATTTGATTGGCATTCAAGAAAGCTATCAAAACAAGGGCGTTACGGCCATTATCTTTCAAGAAATTCAGGAAATGTTTAACAAACGTGGCATTACAAAAGTAGAAACCAACCCAGAGCTAGAAGAAAACAAAGCGATTCAAGCCTTGTGGAAGAATTACAAACACGAGTTGCACAAACGACGCAGAACTTACCGTAAAGAGATTTCACTTTGAACATTAACGACACCATAGTTGCATTATCAACTGCCCCAGGTGCTGCTGCCATTGCAGTGATGCGCCTAAGCGGTGACAAGGCAGTTCCCATTGCTGAAGAAGTATTTACATCACGTTTTGGAAAGCAATTGTCCAAGCAAGGTACCCATCAGGTTTTGCTGGGCGATTTTCATTACAAGAATACGCTTATAGATGAAGTACTGCTAGCTGTTTTTAAGAATCCCAATTCCTATACTGGAGAAGATGTGGTAGAAATTTCTTGCCACGGGTCGGTTTATGTACAGCAAAAAATTCTAAAAGTATTGCAAGATATGGGGGCACGCTTGGCCGAACCGGGCGAGTTTACACTGCGTGCCTTTTTAAATAAAAAAATGGATTTGGCACAAGCAGAGGCTGTTGCAGATTTGATAGCTGCTGAAAGTGAGGCGGCGCATCATATTGCAGTGCAGCACCTTCGTGGCGGCATTAGCAAAAGCCTTGGCAGCTTACGTGAAAGACTTTTGTCTTTTGCTTCGCTTATTGAGCTAGAACTTGATTTTAGCGAAGAAGATGTTGCCTTTGCAGACAGAACGCAATTGCGCGCACTTGTCGATGACATACGCACAACACTCAAAAACCTATTGGATTCTTTTGAAACAGGAAATGCTGTCAAACACGGAATTCCCGTAGCACTTATTGGCATGCCTAATGCAGGTAAATCTTCGCTGTTAAATGCCTTGCTTGAAGAAGACAAAGCCCTTGTTTCAGATATTGCCGGGACAACTCGTGATAGCATTGAGGACACGCTTACCATTGGCGGTATTCAGTATCGCTTTATAGATACCGCCGGACTTCGCAAAACAACGGATGTCGTGGAAGCCATGGGCGTAGAACGCACCCAAGAAAAAATGGACAAAGCCAGCATATTGATGTATGTCGTAGATCCCAAAACACAATCGCCTCAAGCGGTTATGACGGCCGTAGACGAAATTAAACGTGATGACACTACCCTACTGCTAGTCATTAACAAAAAAGATTTACTCGAAACGGCTGAACTAGACGCTTTCCTTGACGGACTAAACCGTTTGGATGTAGATGCTAGTGTTTATGACAAAGTAATCATCAGTACCAAAGACGATAGCGATATTAGCGCATTAAAGCAACGCTTTGCTGGATTGGTTCAATGGAACACAGGAAGCGCCCTAGTGAGCAATCAACGGCATTGGGCGGCATTGCAAGCGGCCATGGCAGGAGTCTTGGAAGTTATTCAGGGAATAGAAGAAAACCGCAGTAGCGATTTGCTGGCCATTGATATTCGGCAAACATTGCATGAGCTTGGATCGATAACGGGCGAGGTTACCACAGATGATATACTCGGAAATATATTTGCGAACTTCTGTATTGGTAAGTAGTTGAGATTCTTCACCGACCCCACAAATCCTGTGGACTATCTAATTGCTGGAAACCCATTTGGAGCATAAAAAGCGAAAAGGCCAAAAAGAGAGCCAACCATAGCTGTTCAATTTGACCAATTCATTTAGGAAGTGCGAATGTATAACAATTATTTATACAAGCATCTTATTCTGTTGCCAAAATCGGTTTTGCGTATTGATTTAAATAATTGACTTTGTCACCAGAAAACGAAAATGCTTCCATCCACGAATAACTAGACGATGCGCCATCAGCGGTTTCAACAGTTGCATTGTCCCATAACAAAACCCACTCAACGCCATTTTCGCCAATTACGGTAAAGTTTACTGCTACAGAATAATCGTTAATGGAAACGGCAGAATAGGCTTCTTTCATAAATTGAAGTACGCTTTCTTTTCCTTCAAGAGAAGATCCGTTATCCAAGCTAAAGACTACATCATCAGTAAGGTAGCTTACCGCCTTGTCATAATCTTTGTTGATAAGGTGTTGGTGCATTTCTTGAATAAGGAGCACCTTTTCGTCACTGCCCATCTCAAAAGAAGATTGGTATGTGGGTTGGTAAATGAATTCAGTCGCTTCCGCGTTTTCAGTCGCCGCTTGTTTTGGGTTGGTACAAGAAATCATTGTAGCAACAAACAAGACAATAATGATGGTATTTTTCATGTTTAGTGTTTATTTAAAATTTAACATACTTAAAACTAATACTTTTATTTTAAATTTGATATTCAATAAAAAAAATGTGATAAAACGCCCTTTTACCTCAAGCATTTCTGCGCTACTCCTTGCTTTAATCCTATTTTGTTTCCAGTTGGGATTTTCTCAATTAAAAGCGACTATTACAGATGAGCTGGGCAATCCGCTAGAATACGCCACCGCAGCCTTATACAACAGCAACGGCACATTGGTGTCGGGTGTTGTTTCTGAAGCTAGTGGTATCATCGAAATTGACAATCTCAAATCTGGAAAATACAACCTAGAGGTTTCCTTTATTGGCTATGAAGTCTCCAAAACTGCAAACATTTTATTTGATAAAATCCTAAATCTTGGAACAATAAAACTAACCTTAGGCAATCAGTTGGACGATGTAGTTATTTCAACCAAACGAAAAACCATCATCAATAAAATTGACAAACAGGTTTACAATGCGCAAGCATTTAAGAACGCACAAGGAGGAACGGGGCTAGATGTTTTAAAAAACCTGCCTGCCGTAAGTTTTAGTGGCAATGGCGAACTAATGGTTAGAGGTAGCAGAGGCTTTGTGGTATTGCTCAATGGCAAGCCAACGCAGAGCAATCCAACTGCTATCATGGCACAACTCCCCGCAAACGCTATTAGCAGCATAGAGCTCATCACTGCCCCTTCTGCAAAATATGATCCCGAAGGCAAGGCTGGAATCATCAATATCTTAACCCGAAAGGGGGCTACTGAAGGAGTCTTTAGTCAGTTAAACATTAAAGGAGGCTTTCCCTCAATAGAAACCTATGGAAACGAATTAGCACACCAACGCTTTGGAATTGACGGTACTTATAATGTAAATTCAGAAAAGTTGCATGTTTCCATCGGCGCAAATTACCAACGAAACGATTTGGGCGGCAGACGCGAAGGAAATGTGTTCACCATAATTGATGATGTGTTTACGGGCCTTCCATCGACTGGAGAGCGCAGTTTTGATGAAACCAACTACAACGGCCGTTTCACTTTAGAATTCACTCCCAACCCATCAAACGAATTATCGATTGGTTTTTATGCCGGAAAAAGATCAAAAAAGCGATTGGCAGATATCGTTTATTACAACAATCAAAAAATGACGCCAAACGGCAGCAATAATATTACGAGCCTTCCCTCCTATTTTAATCATAATTTAAGAGAGCGAAAAAGTGATTTTATCTTGGGTAATATCGATTATGCCCATGTGTTTCAAAACAAATCTGAACTTTCGCTTTCCATACTGTATGAGTATACGCTATTGGGTGGGCCTACTGTAAATCAAAACCTGGGGCATCCTGATAATAGCGTATTATATCAAGATGAATACAACACAAACGACAACCCATTATATGGCTTACGGGCACAATTGGATTATGTATTTTCTCCCTTTAAAGGCGGAGAAATTGCAATGGGCTATCAGTTCAGAAACCTAGACCACAAAGGCGATTTTCTCTACGAACGCCGCACAAGCTTTAACGATCCATTTGTGATGGTGCCAGCATTTTCAAGCGAGGTGAATTTAGTGCGTGAAATACATGCGGTTTATGGGCAGCTATCAGCGTCCAAAGGTGCGTTTACCTACAATGCGGGCATACGAATTGAGCAGATGAATCGAGATTTGATGCTGAAAGACAAAGCAAATACAATCGACGATACACGTAATTATGCGTTTACCAAGGCATACCCATCGGCTTCAATCAATTATGAGGTAAGCGATAACACCAGTGCCAAATTAGCATACAGCAAACGCGTGGCGCGCACGACAACTTTTAAAATGAATCCTTTTCCAGAACGCGAACATGCCGAAACCCTAGAGCAAGGGGATCCTGACCTAAGGCCAGAATTTATTGATTTAATTGAACTGGGCATAGACAAGAAACTATCCGATGAAAACAGCGTTTTTGCTACCGCATATTACCGCAATACCAAAAATGTGGTAAACCGAGTGAACACGGTGTATAGCGACAACATACTAAACCGTATTTATTCAAACGTTGGCAATGCAAAAACCTTCGGTATTGAGTTTGGAACGCAACTCAAGCTTACAGCTAAATCGGATGCGTTTATTGGTGGAAATGTCTACCATTATGACCTTAAAGGCTCGTTTGACAACAATCCTGTTAATACCAATACAACTGTTTACAGTTTTAATGCGAATACCAATTATCGGTTTTGGGAGAATGCAACACTTCAGTTTTCCATAAATTATATTTCAGACAGGGTAACGGCGCAAGGAGAAGATTCAAGGTACTACACCCCTAACCTAAGCATCCAAAAATCATTTTTAAACGACAAACTGAAGGCTACATTGCAGTGGCTCAATATTGATATGGGCTTGCTAGACACAAACGAGCAGCGCATAACAACTTGGCGTGAAAACGAATTCTACACCACTACAAACTATATATACGAAGTTGATATGATAATACTAAACCTGTCCTATATTTTTCAAAATGGAAAAAACAGGTCTAAGTTTATTGAAAGTGAGTTTGGTAAAAGAGAGTTTTAGTTGTTACATAAAGAGGCGTACATCTTACTGCAAAACACAAAGTTTCGCTGATAGCTTAAAATCTTTTTTAATAGTTTAACACAAGAAAGTGCCGCAATCGTCGTTTTTATAGTAATTTTATACTCATAATATTTATAACAAAATGAAAAGAACACTCATCTTATTAATCGCAATTCCTGCACTGCTGGCATCTTGTGTGTCACAGAAAAAATACACCGCTTTAGAATCTGATCACAAAGAGACCAAAGATCTTTTAAACTCAGCCACTGTCCGACTAAACACATGTATTGATGATAAGGCAAAAAGCGACGCAAGCGTTTCTGCACTTCGTGACCAAATTACTTTCTTAAAAGCCAACAACCAGGAGCTTATAAATAATATGGGCAACCTAACAACGCTTTCTCAAAAAGGTGCTGAAAACCTAGAGCGTTCGCTTGAGTCTTTAAAAGAAAAAGACATGCGCATTACACGCATGCAAGATGCCGTGACACGTAGAGATTCTGTCACGCTGGCATTGGTTACCAGTCTTAAGGGTGCACTTGTTGACATCAACGACGCTGACATTGAGGTAAATGTTGAAAAAGGTGTTGTATTTATTTCCATCTCAGACAAGCTGTTGTTTAGAAGCGGTAGCTATACCGTTACCTCACGTGCCAAAGAAGTACTTGGCAAGGTTGCGCGTGTAATCAATGACAAAACAGACTTGGAATTTATGGTTGAAGGACATACAGATAACGTTCCTGTAAAAAAAGACAGCAACATACTTGTAGACAACTGGGATTTGAGTGTAAAGCGTGCAACGGCTGTTGTCCGCATATTACAAAACGATTTCTTGGTTGATCCAGCGCGTATGACTGCCGCAGGACGTAGTTCATACGTACCACTAGAAGATAATGGAACACTTAACGGTCGCGCGAAAAACCGCAGGACACGTATCGTAGTGTTACCAAAACTAGATCAGTTCTTTGATTTACTTGAAAAAGGTATGGAAGCTGCATCCAAATAAAGATTGACAGCAATCGTATTTAAAGCCACCTTTGGGTGGCTTTTTTTATGAGACTACTTTGAGTTTTGCAAAACGCAACAGCACGTTTTTTTCTCCTGATTGATCAAAACGAATAAGGGCCTTTGCATCATTGCCTACCCCATCGGTGCTTAATACCGTTCCAAATCCAAAACGACTGTGAGAAACACGAATACCCTGTTGGATTTCGGATAAGTCTAACGTAGGTCCACTGCTAGGTGCAGCTTTAGACACAGATTTCATACGTGCTTTGGGCGGTACTGCAACTGCGGGTTTCTTTTTTACAGGCGGCTTAAAGCGAACCTTATTTGGGTCTGGCGCATCAAATACGGAGGTATCCATAAATGGTTTAAAAGAATAATCGTCATTGACCACTTGATTGTCAACGAATTGTTCGTCGATTTCTGCTAAAAACCTACTCGGCTCTGCATCAATAATTTTTCCCCAACGATATCTAGACAGTGTATAGGTCAGTGTAACCCGCTTTTTAGCACGCGTAAGCGCCACATAAAACAACCTACGCTCTTCTTCTAGTTCTGCTCTGGTGTTCACACTCATGGCAGAGGGAAATAAATCTTCTTCTAAGCCAACGATATACACGTTGGGAAACTCCAAGCCTTTGGCAAGGTGAATGGTCATTAGCGAAACCGCTTGCTGCTCTTTGACTTCATTGTCAAAGTCAGTAGCCAAGGCTACATCTTCTAAAAACTCAACCAAAGAACCGGTGGCATCAACGAGCTCACGCTGTCCTTCCACAAAGTCTTTGATACCATTCAACAACTCTTCAATGTTCTCAATACGAGTCACGGCTTCTGGCGTTCCCTCCTTTTTAAGTTCTGAAACCAAACCAACCTTTTTGGTCACCATATCTGCAAGTTCAAACGCATCTAAGGTTGTAAGTTGGGTTTTAATCGACTCCATAAGCGTGTAGAAGTCCTGCAATTTGGTTCGTGTTCCCGCATTGATGTTTAGGGGAAGTTCTTGCGCCTTTTCCAATACTTGATATAGTGTACAATCATGTGTTTTTGCTGCTACAATAAGCTTATTGATGGTCGTTTGACCAATACCACGCATGGGATAATTGATAACACGCTTTAAGCTTTCTTCATCATTGGGATTGATAAGCAGGCGCAAATATGCCAACACATCTTTGATTTCCTTGCGCTGATAGAAAGAAACGCCTCCATACACACGATAGGGAATATTACGCTTACGCAAGGCATCTTCCATCGCACGAGACTGTGCATTGGTACGATACAATATGGCGTAGTTCTCATAGCCTTGTTGGGTTTGCATGGCACGTTCAAAAATATCGCCTGCAACATAACGTCCTTCTTCACCATCTGTTGGACTGCGGTGTAAAATGATTTTGTGCCCCTCAGGATTATCTGTCCAAACGTTCTTTTCTAGTCTGTTTTGATTGTGCGCAATTACGGCATTTGCCGCTTGCACGATGGTTTTTGAGGAACGGTAGTTTTGCTCTAGTCGATATACTGCTGCATCGTCATAGTCACGCTGGAAATTGAGAATGTTCTGAATGTTTGCACCTCGAAAGGCATAGATACTTTGTGCATCATCCCCTACCACACAAACGTTTTGATAACGATCTGCCAAAGCACGTACAATCAAGTATTGGGAGTGATTGGTGTCTTGATACTCATCTACCAGAATATAGCGGAAACGCTCTTGGTATTTGGCAAGTACATCTGGAAATCTATTCAACAACTCATTGGTTTTAAGGAGTAAATCATCAAAATCCATGGCACCCGCCTTAAAACAGCGATCTACATACTCTTTGTATATACTGCCCATTTCTGGACGCTTGGACTCTCGATCTGCCTCAACAAGCTCTGGGTTGTTATAGTAAGCCCTAACCGTAATCAGGCTGTTTTTAAAAGAAGATATGCGGGAACGAATCTGCTTAACCTTATATAGATCTTTATCAAGTTGTAGCTCTTTGATAATGGAGCTTAACAACCGCTCAGAATCTTGGGTATCGTAAATCGTAAAGCTTGAAGGATAACCCAAACGATCGGCTTCAGCACGAAGGATACGTGCAAACACAGAGTGAAAAGTGCCCATCCATAAATTCTTGGATTCACTCTCCCCTACTATTTGCGCAATACGTGCCTTCATTTCTCGTGCCGCCTTGTTGGTAAACGTCAATGCCAAAATGGAAAAGGAATCCACTCCTTGCTGCATCAAATAGGCAATACGGTATGTAAGTACTCGTGTTTTACCAGAACCCGCACCTGCAATAACCATAAGCGGTCCATCTTTGTGGACAGTAGGTTTTTGCTGGGCTTCATTAAGCAGCTTTAGGTAATTTTCCAACGCATTTTAATTTAAAGTGAAAATAGCCAAACCCTTACGGTTGATAAAGAAGCCTAACGAATAGTTATTAACAGGAAACTGCTATCTTCGTTTTTATGTCTGCATTGTTGCAAAAACCTATCGATTATTTGAAAGGCGTTGGTCCTAACAGGGCGCAATTGCTTAAAAAGGAATTGGGCCTACACAGCTTACAGGACGTTCTGTACTTTTTTCCGCATCGTTATATTGACAGAAGCAAATACTACACGCCGGGAGAATTGCCTCAAACCACAGCAGACGTACAAGTGTTGGGGAGCATCACCCATATCGAAACCATTAAGCAAAAACGGGGCAGTCGCTTGGTGGCTACTTTTACAGATGGTCAGCACAGCATGGAACTGGTTTGGTTTAGAGGACAGCAATGGATTCAAAAATCACTCCAACTCAACACGCCCTACATGGCCTTTGGACGACTCAATTGGTACGGAAAGAAGTGTTCCATACCCCACCCAGAGCTAGAGCTTATTGCAGATCACGAACAACGCAAAGGGAATTTTCAGGCGGTATATCCATCTACAGAAAACCTGACTAAAAGTGGGATATCTCAACGTGTTATGCGACAGATTATAGAAAATTTATTTGAAGAGATACAAAACAAGCTTCAAGAAGTTTTATCTGATGAAATGCGCAATACTTATCAGTTGATGGAGAAAAACGAAGCCCTAAAAGTCATTCACTTTCCACAGTCGCAAGAATCCTTAGCGCGTGCACAATACCGTATGAAATTTGAAGAACTGTTTTTTGTGCAGTTGCAATTGGGGTTAAAAAAGCACCATCGGAAAGAACGCATTAAAGGCATCCCCTTTCCGAAAATCGGAAATTACTTCAACAGCTTTTTTCACGAGCATCTGCCCTTTCCATTAACCGAAGCACAAAAACGTGTTGTGCGGGAAATTAGAACCGACTTAAACAGTGAGGCACAAATGAACAGGCTGCTACAAGGAGATGTCGGGTCTGGAAAAACTATCGTAGCTGTCCTCTGTATGCTGATGGCCTTGGACAACAATATGCAAGCCACCCTAGTGGCACCTACCGAAATTTTAGCCCAACAACACTACAGCAGCATAAAAGGATTGTTGGCACCGCTGGGTATTGAAATTGGTTTGTTAACAGGCTCTGTAACCAAAAAAGAACGTGAGCCTTTGTTTGAAAAATTAGCCAATGGTCAGTTGCAAATGCTTATCGGCACGCATGCAGTACTCGAAGAAACGGTCAATTTTCATCGCCTTGGATTGGCCATTGTTGATGAACAACACCGTTTTGGTGTAGCACAGCGCGCCAAGCTTTGGCGAAAGAACAACACCCCACCAAACATTTTGGTGATGACCGCCACACCTATTCCAAGAACCTTGGCCATGACGGCTTATGGCGACTTGGATCTATCGGTAATTGACGAGTTGCCTCCGGGCAGAAAACCCATTACCACAACGCATCGATTTGACAGCAAACGGTTGGCTGTTTTTCAATTTATGCGAGAAGAAATTGCCAAAGGCCGTCAGGTCTATATTGTTTATCCACTAATTCAAGAATCTAAGGTTTTGGATTACAAAGATTTGATGGATGGCTATGAAAGCATCGTGCGCGAGTTTCCATTGCCAGACTATCAGGTGAGTATTGTTCACGGCAGGATGAATGCCAAAGACAAGGCTTATGAAATGGAACGCTTTATATCTAAAAAAACCCAAATCATGGTGGCTACTACGGTCATTGAGGTGGGTGTTGATGTGCCCAATGCCAGCATTATGATTATTGAAAGTGCCGAGCGTTTTGGTTTATCGCAACTCCACCAGCTCAGGGGGCGTGTTGGTCGTGGTGCTAGTAAGAGTTACTGTATTTTGATGACAGGGTCTAAATTAAGCCAAGATGCCCAGACGCGCATACAAACCATGGTCAGAACGCAAGACGGATTTGAATTGGCAGAAGTAGATTTGTCGCTTCGCGGACCGGGAGATGTCATGGGAACCCAACAAAGTGGGGTGCTACCCTTTCTAATTGCCAATCTTAAAAAAGACGTAGACATTCTAAAAACAGTACGTCATGCGGTAGATGCGCTGCTACAAGACGACCCAAGTTTATCCGTTCCAAACAACGGAAACATACGTTTGGCGCTCTCGTTGACACAACAAGGAAAAAGTATTTGGAAGTACATTGGGTAAATAATGCCCAAAAAACCATCTTAATTGTATCTTTGCTATTCAAATAATAAGCATGCAGATTTCTTTCAACTGGTTACGTGATTTCATCAAAACCGATTTAAGTGCTTCAGAAATTAGTGATATACTCACCGACCTAGGTCTAGAAGTTGAGGGTATTAATCAATATCAATCCATCCCTGGCGGACTCGAAGGAGTTGTTATTGGCAAGGTACTGACTTGCGAAAAACATCCCAATGCCGATAAGCTTAACGTAACCCAAGTTGATATAGGGGAAACAGAACATGTCCAAATTGTATGTGGAGCACCCAATGTTGCTGCAGGCCAAACGGTACCTGTAGCCACAATAGGCACAAGGCTTTATGCCGAAAATGGGGAATCTTTTGTAATCAAGAAAAGTAAAATCAGAGGTGAGCTTAGTCAAGGTATGATTTGTGCTGAAGACGAATTGGGTCTTGGCCAAAGCCACGACGGCATTATGGTCCTCGAAAACCACCACAAGGCAGGCAAAGCCTGCAAAGAAGTTTTTGAAATCGTAACGGATGAAATATTTGAAATAGGGCTTACCCCCAACCGATCTGATGCCATGAGCCATTACGGTGTGGCCAGAGATTTGCGTGCAGCACTCTCCCAAAGGGAAGATACTACTACGCTTGTCACGCCATCTATAAGCTCTTTTCATACCGACAACTATAAAGGTGCCATTAAAATAGATGTACGTGATGCTGATGCTGCACCGCGCTATTGTGGTTTGCGTATAACAGGAGTTGAGGTAAAGCCTTCGCCTGAACACATACAACATCGTTTAAAGGCAATAGGGTTAAAACCCATCAACAATATTGTTGACGCAACAAACTATGTATTACACGAGCTGGGACAACCCTTACACGCTTTTGATGGAGGAAAAATCAGCAGTGGTGTGGTGCGTGTACAAAAACTAAAAGAAGGAACCCCCTTCGTTACCTTAGATGGCGTTGAACGCAAATTAAGCAGCGAGGACTTGGTCATTTGCAATGGCGATACGCCCATGTGTTTGGCAGGAGTTTTTGGAGGCTTGGATTCTGGCGTAACAGAGCAGACAACAGAAATATTTTTAGAGAGTGCTTATTTTGATCCTGTTAGTATTCGAAAAACAGCCAAACGCCACGGACTTAGCACCGACGCTTCGTTTCGTTATGAGCGCGGTATCGATATCGAATTGGTCAAATACAGCCTTAAGAGAGCTGCCATACTTATTCAGGAAGTTGCGGGTGGAGCCGTTAGTTCAGAAATTATTGATGAATATCCCAACAAACAGGAACCGCATCAGGTATTGTTGAAGTACGAGTACATGAACAAGTTGATAGGTCACGAAATTCCTCGAGAGAAAATCAAAAAAATCATTCGAGATTTAGATATTAAAATTGCCCATGTCACAGAAACTTCGGTTGGCTTAGAAGTCCCTACTTATCGAGCAGATGTACGAAGACCTGCCGATATTGTTGAAGAGGTTTTAAGGGTATACGGATATAATAATATTCCAACAGGAAACAAGCTAAACAGCTCTATCCCTAACTTGGCAAAAAACACTACCAATCAACTGGAAACACGCATTGCCCAACAACTTGTTGCGCAAGGTTTTTATGAGATTTACAACAACTCACTGACTTCGCCTAAGCATGACAGCAATGCCACAAGCATGGTGGAAATACTTAATCCCTTGAGTAGTGAGTTATCCGTAATGCGTACTAACCTTATTTATGGTATGCTAGAATCAGTGCAGTTTAACATCAATAGACAGCAGCAAGACTTGCGCTTTTTTGAATTTGGAAATCAATACCACAAAACAGCTGAAGGCAATGCGCAAGAAGCTACACTTGGTATGGTTGTTACTGGAAAACAATTAGAAAACAACTGGGCTGTTTCAGAACAAAAATCTGATTTCTTTTTCTTAAAGGGAATTGTGAATGGCGTACTAGATCGTTTGGGACTGACCGTAAAGGAAACCCCCGGCGACCATCCATTTTTTAAAGAAAGTGTGACATTGAGTATCGGCAAAACAAGTATTGGTACGTACGGCTGGATTGATTTAGAAGGATTTAACGGTATTTCTATTGACCAAGACGTATTTGCTTGTACGCTGGCTGTGGATGCACTCGCACAATTCGTAAAACAAAAAATCAAGGTAAAAGGACTTTCTAAGTTTCCATCGGTTCATCGTGATCTTGCCCTCTTGGTAGACAAAAGCACTTCGTTTAAAGAACTGTATCAAATTGCACAGAAAACAGAAAAGCATTTGCTCGAAGACATTGGGCTTTTTGATGTATTTACAGGCAAGGGCGTTCCAGAAGGTAAAAAATCCTATGCGCTTAATTTTACCCTGCTTGACAAGGAGAAAACCCTTACCGACAAGCAGATTGATGAGACCATGCAAAAAATTGCTGATCAATACCATAAACAACTCGGCGCAGAGCTCCGACAATAGTATTGTTTAACAAGTATTAAACAGTTGATTGTATGATAGTTATGTGTATATTTGAACATTGCTAAAAGAAAATGCTATGTTCACTCAAACAGATATTTATCAAGAATTAAACAAAGTTAAAGCTGTTGACCAAGCACCCCTGACCACGTCAACGCTAAATAACTTTGATTTGGATAAGCTAGAATCCAGCCGTGTGTATCACATCAGTCAAATAAAAAAAACGTGTATTGATTTCAGGTTGCGTTTCTTGGATGCTACTTTGTTTAAAGGTGGTTTTCCTGTGGAAGCCGTAGCGCAAATCAAATCTATCGAGGCCACACACAATACCGAGCTAACGGATCTTAAAATTATGGCGCCTTCTAAGCTTTTTAAATTGGAAAATGCCGACGATCCTTTGTTGTTTGCTCCTATCGGCAATGGCTATTATTACTTGATTCACCAGTGGGGCGATGATTTACATCCGTTCCGCAAAGCAATGGTATGGCCATTTAAAAATATCATCACTGCTTGTATTTCACTTTTGGTGTTTAGCTTTTTTCTAAGCTTTTTTGTGCCTATGTCGTTATTCACACCCAACCCAACGACCAGTGATTTTATCATGATTTACTTCTTCATGTTCAAAGCTGTAGCTGCAATTGTAATTTATTATACATTTGCTACAGGCAAGAACTTTAATAGAGCTATTTGGAATAGCAAATACTACAACAGCTGATGAACGATGCTTTTACCCTTTTATGTGCAAGTAATGTTGTCGAAGCACAGCGGGTCAAAGCTTTATTAGAAGAAAACAATATATTTCCTATTATTAAAGACGAAAGTGAATCGGCGCGTTTGGCGGGTTTTGGTTCGGCATCCATGATGCAACAGGTCTGGGTGGCCAAGTCTGATCTTGAAAAAGCAAAAAGTCTTATCTAGGCGTACATCTTGTCACGCAATTCCTTGATTTTAGGATCAAGCATATATTTATCAAACGTCATATGACGATCAATAACCCCTTTTGGCGTTAACTCTACTACCCTATTTCCAACCGACTGCGCAAATGCGTGGTCATGTGTAGTGAGTAGTACCGTTCCTTTAAACTTAATAAGCGAATTATTGAATGCAGTAATGGATTCCAAGTCAAGGTGATTTGTGGGTTCATCTAACATCAATACATTAGCACGTACCATCATCATGCGTGATAACATACAACGGACTTTTTCACCACCAGAAAGGACTTTTGCAGACTTCAATGCCTCGTCCCCACTAAATAACATCTTACCCAAAAAGCCACGCAAGAATACCGCTTCGCGCTCTTCATCTGTTTTGGCATATTGACGCAACCAATCCACAAGTGAATCTTCGGTATCGAAATACGCGGCGTTGTCTAGCGGCAAATAACTTTGGTTGGTGGTTACCCCCCACTGGAAGGAACCGGCAGTGGGTTGCTGATTGCCATATAAAATTTCATAGAATGCCGTGGCAGCACGCGCATCCTTGCTGTAAACCACTACTTTATCGTTTTTGGCAAGATTGATATCTATGCCTGAAAAAAGCGTTTTGCCGTCTGCTTCAGCTGCAAGGTTTTCTACGTTTAGGATTTGATCTCCAGCTTCGCGCTCTTGCTCAAATATAATAGCAGGATAACGTCTAGAAGACGGACGTATGTCTTCTATGTTGAGCTTATCGATCATTTTCTTTCTGGAAGTCGCCTGCTTTGACTTGGCAACATTTGCGCTAAAACGCGCAATGAATTCTTCCAATTCTTTTTTCTTTTCTTCAGACTTTTTGTTCTGTTGAGCACGTTGCTTGGCTGCTAATTGACTCGACTCGTACCAAAAGGTATAATTTCCAGAGTAGTGATTTATTTTTCCGAAATCAACATCTGAAATATGCGTACAAACGGCATCTAAAAAGTGACGGTCGTGAGACACCACGATGACCGTATTATCATAATTGGCCAAAAAGTTTTCAAGCCATTGAATGGTTTCGTAGTCCAAGTCGTTGGTAGGCTCATCCATGATCAGTACATCGGGATTGCCAAACAAAGCCTGAGCCAGAAGTACACGTACCTTTTGCTTTCCGTCAAGGTCTTTCATAAGGGTGTAGTGCTGTGCTTCTGAAATATCTAAGTTAGACAGCATGGCGGCGGCATCACTTTCCGCATTCCAGCCGTTCATTTCTTCGTATTTGATTTGAAGTTCCCCTACTCGGTTGCTATCTGCATCTGAAAAATCAGGTTTGGCATAGAGATCGTCCATTTCCTTTTTGATGGCATATAGCGGTTTGTTTCCTCTTATAACGGTTTCCAAAACAGGAAAGTCATCACAGGCAAAGTGATCTTGCTCCAATACCGACATACGCTTCCCTGGTTCAAGGTGAACGTTTCCAGAGTTGGGCTCCATTACGCCTGTAATTACTTTAAGAAAAGTAGATTTGCCAGCACCATTAGCACCAATGATACCGTAGCAATTGCCGTGATTAAACGAAGTGTTCACTTCGTCAAAAAGAACACGCTTGCCAAATTGAACAGAAAGATTCGATACCGATAGCATAGATTAATTTTTTGCAAAAATAGAAAAGCCCGCAGAAATACTGCGAGCTTTTTAGATATGATTGTGTTTGTTTTAGTTCCCCTTCTTATAGTCTGCTAAAAATTTAGCCAAACCTATATCCGTTAACGGGTGTTTTGCCAAACCGGCAATAGCACTCAAAGGGCCTGTCATGACATCAGCACCGATATGTGCACAGTCAATAACGTGCATGGTGTGACGGACTGAAGCAGCCAAAATCTCTGTTTTGAATGCATAATTGTCATATATATTTCTAATGTCCTCGATCAGTTGAAGTCCATCTGTTGACACATCGTCCAAACGACCGATAAAGGGCGACACATATGTTGCACCTGCTTTTGCTGCTAGCAAGGCTTGACCTGTTGAGAACACAAGCGTACAGTTTGTTTTAATGCCTTTGTCAGAAAAATACTTGATGGCCTTAATTCCTTCAAGTATCATGGGTATTTTAACCACAATTTGCGGATGAAGCGCAGCAAGGGCTTCACCTTCTGAAATCATGCCTTCAAAGTCAGTAGCGATAACTTCAGCAGAAACATCCCCTTCTACGATTTCACAAATGGCTTTGTAGTGGGCTATGATATTCTCTTGACCCGTAATTCCTTCTTTGGCCATCAAAGATGGATTGGTTGTTACCCCGTCTAAAATCCCAAGGGATTGCGCTTCTTTGATTTGATCTAAATTGGCAGTATCGATAAAAAATTTCATGTGTCTAATTTAAGTTATAAAAGGATGCTATTAGGTTTTCATAAGCCCGTTGCGGCAACAAAAACTTAATTATTGGCGAAAGTACTTCTAAAAATGGACCTACGCTGTAATGTGGTTTTAATTTCTTGTTATTTATGAGTTTTTCAACTTTTTTGGCCACGCAAATTGGAGGAAGTCCTTTATTGACATGAGTGTCCATATCTGTCAGTGAAGCCTTGTAGTGTTTGTAATAAACGGAGTTCTCAGCGAGAGGTGCGTAATAACGGTTTTCCGCAATAGCAGTTTTAATGGAGCCTGGAGATAATACGGTACACTGTATGGGTGTATGACGCAATTCAAGTCGTAAGCTTTCACTAACGCGCATCAGTGCTGCTTTCGAGGCCGCATAAATACTTCGGAAGGGCAAACCATTGTCGCCAGCCAGAGAAGCTACATTAATAATCGTGCCTGATTGTTGCTTGTGCATGATCGCTAATGTGTGCTGCATAACGCGAATAGGGCCATTCAAATTGGTGTTCATTAGGCTATCAACCGCTTCCAAATCCATTTCTTCTAAAGGGCCAGCCATTCCCATACCGGCATTATTGATCAACACATCTATGCGTGCATACGCTGCTATTACAGCAGCTATACCATTTTTTACAGAAGTATTGTCCAATACGTCCATGGCTATTAAGGGGAAAGGGTGATTGGGATACTTATCTGGATTTCTACTGGTCCCGACAACCTGATATTGTAGTGAAGATAGGTGTTGGCCTATGGAAAGGCCTATTCCTGAAGAAGCACCTGTAATAAGAACAACGCGTGAATTTTCCATAAAAAAAAGGCAGGCTACCTACAGCACACCGCTACGACCACTTACCCTTGCTGCGTTTCCGCCCTGGGGGATTCAGCAGGAGCTGGTTGTGTAGAACCTGCCCGATGCAAATATACGGGCTTTGTGTATTGTATTAGAGACAATATTCATATTTTTAAACAATATATTTGTCCAATGAAACTTCGTGTATTTACCTATCTGACCCTTGCCCTACTTGCACTTTCGGCTTGTTCATCGAAACAGTCGTTGCGTTATAAAATAACCACAACCTCTAGTGCTAAAAACCCAACCGTTTCGGACACCATATTTTTATCGTTAAAACCAACCGTTGAAAATCAGTCATACAGCTTCTATTTTGAGGATGAAGTGCTTCAAGCGCCCTATCTAATTCCTTCAAAAACTGGAGAACAAACGGTAAAAGCCATTATTGAAACCGCTGATGGCACCAAAGAAGTAACCAAAAATATTCGCGTTTTTGCGCCTAACAAACCAAAAGTATACGGCTACGAGCTCATCAAAAGCTACCCGCATGACATCAACGCCTACACCCAAGGTTTGGAGTTTGTCAACGGCACCTTGTTTGAAAGCACCGGACAGTATGGCAATTCATCGTTGCGGAAAGTAAACTTCAAGACAGGAGAAGTCATTCAAAAATTACCAATCGACAAGGCGTATTTCGCAGAAGGCATCACCTATTTTGATGGTAAAATCATTCAACTCACCTATAAAAAGAAAGTAGGTTTTGTTTACAATCCCGATGATTTAACGCTGGAAAAATCGTTTTCATACACCAAAAGCCCCGAGGGCTGGGGATTGTGTAGCGATGGTACTTTTTTATACAAAACAGATGGCAGCCAAAAGCTGTGGAAGCTTGACCCTAAAACATTTGAAGAGCTATCTAGTGTAGACATCGTCACGCACAACACCTTTCTCACTAAAGTTAACGAGCTTGAATATGTAAATGGTAAAATTTATGCCAACACCTATCAGTTTAACAAAGACGTGGTTGTGATTTTTGATGCCACGACCGGTATTGTTTCGGGTGTTGTTGATTTTTCGGGACTTAAAAAACAGGTTACACAACACAATCAATTGGACGTATTTAATGGGATTGCTTATCACCCAGAGCGAAAGACTTTTTTTGTGACAGGAAAATATTGGGATAAACTGTTTGAAGTAAAAATAATTGAAAAATAAAACCCATTCTTTCTCGCGCAACGCTGTCCTCCTATTTGGAATAGCGCTATTGGCCTCTTTGTATAGCAGCTGTCGAAAAGACTTTGACTTTAGACCGGTGCAAAGCAGTGAGTTGCGCTTTAGTCGCGATACCGTTTATTTGGATACGGTTTTCACCAATATCAGTTCAGCCACCTACACACTAAAGGTTTACAACAAATCGGATGATCCCATTTCCATTCCTTCCATTTACCTAGAAAATGGGGCAACATCTAATTTTAGACTTAATGTAGACGGCAGGGTCGGCAAATCTTTTGATGCCGTGGAACTGTTGGCAAAAGACAGTATGTATGTTTTTGTAGAAACCACAGCAGACATTCAGCAACTAACAAGCAACAATACCCAGTTTTTATACGAAGATAAAATCCACTTTTCAGACGTTGGTGCTGTTACGCTAATGACCTTGGTACAAGACGCCGTTTTTCTATACCCAGAAAAAGACGGTCAAGGCATTAAAGAAAATATTCCCATCGGCATAGACGAAGCTGGAAACAGCGTTGGTCTAGAAGGTTTTTATTTGGACGACAACGAATTGGTATTCACAAACGAAAAACCCTATGTGGTGTACGGCTATATGGGTGTGCCATCAGGCAAGACCGTGACTTTCGAAGCGGGTGCTCGTGTACATTTTCATAAAAACTCTGGTATTATTGTCGCTAAAGATGCCACCATGATTGTCGATGGCACAGCAAGCAGTGATTCGGAAGCACTTGAGGGAGAGGTTATTTTTGAAGGTGACAGACTTGAACCACTATATGATTTTATCCCTGGGCAATGGGGCGCCATTTGGCTTACGTCTGGGAGTACGCAGCACCAATTTAATCATGCCACAATTAAGAATGCAACGGTTGGTATATTGATGGATTTTAACGATGAAACCAACAGCCCCACCCTAACATTAGAAAACACCCAAATTCACAACAGTTCTGCATTTAATCTTTGGGGAAAAACAGCACATGTCTCGGCTGTAAACAGTGTTTTTGGAAATGCGGGACAATCCTCATTTGCGGGAACCATTGGGGGTAAATACCATTTTAAACACTGTACGTTTGCCAATTATTGGAACAAAGGCTTTAGAACCACTCCTGCAGTATTACTGAACGATTATGCCCAACTAGCAGATGGAAGTAACTTTGTAAAACCACTTACAGAAGCGACGTTCGAAAACTGCATTATTGAGGGAAATCAATTTGTTGAGTTCTATGTAGAGCAAGAAGGCAGCGATGCGGTGAATTTTTATCTCGACCACACAGCCGTGCAGTTTGAATCTTCAAATACGGCAATTGTCAACAATCCATTTTTTGACTGGGATGATAATGCCTATTACAACCAGATTATCCGCAACGGAAACCCTGCTTTTGTACTAGCCGAAGACAACGATATGCGCATAACGCAACAGAGTGATTTCCTTGCTAAAGGAGATGCGAGCGTAGGTGCACGTGTTCCTGTTGATTTGGCAGGAAAAACACGTACGTCACCACCCGATTTGGGTGCTTACCAGCATGTAATTATAGAAGACTAAACATTGAAAAGCGGACGGTGTGCCATCATCTTGTGCACTTGTGCCGCAACACCTTCAATTACGTTTTCGTTTTCAGGTTGTTGAATAACTTCATCAATAAGCGAAACGATAGGCTCCATATCCTCGGCTTTTAATCCTCTTGTGGTAATGGCAGCAGTACCAAAACGTATTCCAGAAGTAACAAAAGGAGATTTGTCATCAAAGGGAACCATGTTCTTATTGGCCGTAATTTCAGCCTTAACAAGTGCTTCTTCAGCTTGTTTTCCAGAAATGTTTTTGTTGCGCAAATCAACCAACATCATGTGGTTATCCGTACCTCCAGAAATAAGGTGATATCCCCTATCTACAAAGGCTTTGGCCATGGCTTGTGCATTTTCACGAACACCCAACATATACTGTAGGAAATCATCCGTAAGTGCCTCGCCAAAAGCAATGGCTTTTGCTCCAATAACGTGTTCTAGCGGTCCGCCTTGATTTCCAGGAAAAACAGCCATGTCTAACAGTGAAGACATCATGCGTGCGTTTCCATTTTTGAATTTTAATCCAAATGGGTTTTCAAAGTCTTGCCCCATCATCATCAAACCACCACGTGGACCACGAAGGGTTTTGTGAGTTGTGGTAGTAACGATATGACAGTGTGGTAACGGATCGTTTAAGATGCCTTTGGCGATCAACCCAGAAGGGTGTGATATATCGGCCAAAAGAAAAGCGCCAACGCTATCAGCAATTTCTCTGAAGCGTTTAAAGTCAATATCTCTAGAATAGGCAGATGCACCCGCAATAATCATGTTGGGTTTTTCTCTTGCTGCAATTTCTTCAATTACGTCATAATCCAAACGACCTGTTTCCTTGTCTACACCATAAAACACAGCGTTGTATAGGCGTCCTGAAAAGTTTACAGGAGAACCGTGTGTAAGGTGACCACCGTGAGACAAATCAAAGCCCATGATTTTATCACCGGGTTTGATAAAGGCGTGGTAAACAGCTGTATTGGCCTGAGAACCCGAGTGTGGCTGCACATTGGCATAGGCAGCACCGAATAAGGCCTTTGCTCTGTCAATGGCAATGGTTTCTATTTCATCAACCACTTCACAGCCGCCGTAGTAACGTTTTCCGGGATACCCCTCGGCATATTTGTTGGTGAGTATGGAGCCTGTGGCTTCCATGACTTGTGGACTGGTAAAGTTCTCAGAAGCAATGAGTTCAACTCCGCCTATTTGGCGTGCTCTCTCTGCCTCGATTAACTCAAAAATCTGTTCGTCGCGTTGGATTTTCATAGCTTTAATTATATGAGCAAAAATAATAATAGATGACGCAATTCACATTATAAAAAACAGCATTTATTAAAAACAAATGAACATCGTTATTATGTTATACTTTTGCAGCATGCAGCAGCAGGTAAACATAAAAAACAAGCGCGCGCGTTTTGAGTATGAACTGATGGATCAGTACACTGCTGGTATCGTACTAACAGGTACGGAGATCAAATCTATTCGTGCTGGTAAGGCTTCTATTGCCGAAAGTTTCTGTAGCTTTAGTGAACAAGGCGAGTTGTTTCTTATCAATATGCATATTGAAGAATACAGCCACGGCGGATACGTAAACCATAAAACCAAAGGAGATCGGAAATTACTGCTGCAAAAAAAAGAAATCAAAAAGCTATTCAAAGAAGTTCAAAACGTCGGACTAACTATCGTACCCCTAAACGTATTTATTACTGACAAAGGTTGGGCGAAGGTCCGTATTGCACTTGCCAAGGGTAAGAAAATTCACGACAAGCGTGAAACCATCAAAGACAGGGAAAACAAACGCCAACTTGATCGCGTTAAAAAAGGTTTTCGTCGCTAGTTTTTATCTCCTAACAGCGGAACAAATCTAAAATCACCAAGTACCAATTGCTCAAAATCGGCATCCGAGGTGCGCGTAATTACCGTCATCTTTTGATTTGCTTCCCCAACAGGAATAACCATTTTACCACCAACGGCCAGTTGGGCAAGTAAGTCTTCGGGGATAAATGGCGCACCAGCGGTAACGATAATCCTGTCATAAGGTGCTTTTTCAGGAAAGCCCTTATAACCATCTCCAAAGATGAGTTTCTTGGCTTTAAACCCTAGTGCGGGAAGTCTTTTTAGGCTTGTGCGAAAGAGTTCATGCTGTCGCTCGATGGAATAAACCACCGCACCCATATGACACAATACGGCGGTTTGATAGCCTGAGCCTGTGCCAATCTCCAAGACTTTAGTCCCTGGCGTAACCATAAGTTGCTGACTTTGAAAGGCCACAGTATAGGGCTGTGATATGGTTTGATCTGCACCAATAGGAAATGCCTTGTCTTGATAAGCGTGATCTTCAAAACTACTATCCATAAACAGGTGGCGTGGTATGGCGCCAATGGCTTTTAAAACGGCCTTGTCGGTGATCCCTTTGTCTTTTAATATTTCAATCAACTGACGACGTCTCCCTTGGTGTTTGGTCGTATCTTCCCTCATAAGTTCAAAAATACAAAATCATACGGCTAGCCACCGCCTAAACTTGTTACATTTGTAGTATGAGCAAAACACTAAAAGCAGGTGTGCTTGGTGCAGGGCACTTAGGAAAGATACACCTTCGATTATTGAACCAGTCTGATAAATTTGATTTGGTCGGTTTTTACGACGCCAGTCCAGACGTTCGCAAAAAAATAACAGATGAATACGGTTTTAAAGCCTTTGATTCTGAGGAAGATCTGATTGCTGCTGTTGACGTAGTAGATATCGTGACACCTACCCTATACCACCACAAATTGGCAAAAAAAGCCATCGAAATGGGGAAGCATGTCTTTCTGGAAAAACCCATCACACAAACGGTTGACGAAGCAAATGAACTCATTGCACTTGCAAAAAAGCATCAGGTTCTTGGTCAAGTGGGGCATGTGGAGCGATTTAATCCTGCTTTTTTAGCCGTAAAAGATGACATCAACAACAGCATGTTTATCGAAACCCACCGATTGGCTGAATTTAACCCAAGAGGCACCGATGTCCCGGTAGTGTTGGATTTAATGATACACGATATCGATACAGTTTTGAGCTTGGTAGACTCAGAAGTATCTGCTATTTCAGCCAGTGGCGTGGCCATCATCAGTGAAACGCCTGATATTGCGAATGCTAGAATTGAGTTTGAAAACGGTTGCGTAGCCAACCTGACAGCCAGCAGAATATCATTAAAAAACATGCGTAAGGCGCGCTTTTTCCAAAAAGATGCCTATATCGCTGTAGATTATTTTAGCAAGAGTGCAGAAGTGGTTAAAATGGAAAACGCTCCCGAAAATGTTGGAGATTTTGATATGGTGTTGGAAAATGCACAAGGCAAAAAGAAGCGTGTCTTTTTTGACAATCCCAAAATACCAGAAGTAAACGCCATCTTAATGGAATTGGAATGTTTTGCCGATGCCATTACAAATAATACAGCTGTTATCGTGTCGCTTGAACAGGGTAAAAATGCCCTTGACGTGGCCCTACAAATAACAGCACTAGTAGAAAAGTCATCTACATGATTGCAGTCAACCTAAAGCAAATAAAAGATGATGTGCCAGCAGCCGTAACTGTAGTTGCGGTTTCCAAAACCAAACCTGCCGATGCCATTCAAGAAGCCTATGACGCAGGACACGTAGATTTTGGAGAAAATAAAGTACAAGAACTTTGCCTAAAGCACGAAACACTTCCTAAGGATATTCGTTGGCATATGATTGGCCACCTTCAACGTAATAAGGTCAAATACATTGCGCCCTTTGTGCACCTCATTCATGGGGTTGACAGTGAGCGACTGCTTAATGAAATCAACAAGCAAGGCACCAAAAACAATCGCATTATTGATGTGCTACTCCAAATTCATATTGCAGAAGAATCAACCAAGTTTGGGTTTTCCTATGAAGAAGCCGAAGCAGTCCTATCAAAAGCTAAGGAATTGGAAAATGTGCGTTTTACAGGTTTGATGGGCATGGCCAGTTACACGGACAATACAGCTCAACTCACGTCAGAATTCAGTGGGCTACAGGACTTCTATAATAGATTACAGCCAACAAATAATTGGACTACCCTATCAATGGGCATGAGCAATGACTACAAACTTGCTGTTGATTTGGGAAGCAATATGATACGTGTGGGCAGTTTAATTTTTGGAAGCAGAAACTAGAGGCTATGTACGCAGTTGTTGACGTCGAAACTACAGGAGGAAAATACAACGAAGAAGGCATAACAGAAATTGCCATCTATAAATATGATGGAAACGAAATTGTAGATCAGTTTATCAGTCTTGTCAATCCCGAACGACCCATTCAGCCATTTGTAGTGCAACTAACGGGCATCAACGAAAAGATGCTGCGAAATGCACCGAAATTCTATGAAGTAGCAAAGCGCGTTATTGAAATAACAAAAGACTGTACCCTTGTGGCACACAATGCCAGTTTTGACTACAGAATGCTTTGTACGGAGTTTAACAGGTTAGGCTTTACCTATGAACGCCCTACCCTATGCACGGTTTCTTTATCAAAAAAACTCATTCCAGAACAGGCTTCTTACAAATTAGGGAAGCTGGTGCGTGCGTTAGGCATTCCACTCAGCGACAGACACCGTGCTGCAGGAGACGCACGCGCAACGGTGAAATTGCTGAAACTATTGCTAGACAAAGACAGCGAAAAAACCATCGTTAAAGAAGTACTTCGCACCAAAGACCAAGATAAGGTAGCGCGTAAGTTTCAAGCCCTTGTGGAGCAAGTCAAACCTGTTACGGGTGTTTATTATATGCACAACCAAAAGGGGGATGTAATTTACATTGGCAAAAGTCTGAACATGCGCAAGCGTGTTAACCAGCACTTTACAGGCAAGAGCAGAAAAGCTTTAAAAATACAGCTTGAAACACACAGCGTGAGCACTGAAGAAACAGGAAGTGAACTGATTGCGCTATTAAAAGAAATTGACGAAATACAGCTGCACAAGCCCAAACACAACAGGGTGCATAAAAATGACCGCATTCGTTTTGGACTGCAAGAAGGCGTGAGCAGCACTGGCCATCGATTTTTACGCATCGTTCATGCAGAAGATGGGACAAACTACATTACAACGTTTAAGAACCTAAGCAATGCAAGAAAAACACTCTATTTCTTTGCACACAAATACACACTCTGCCTAAAATACGTTGGGCTGGAATCGCCCAAGGAAGCCTGCTCAGATGTTGAAATCAACAAATGTTTGGGTGCCTGTGCCGAAAAAGAGACCGCTGAACGCTATAATGAACGCGTGCAGCAATGTGTAGACCAATTGCGTTTTTCTTCACCCAATTTATTGATAGTCGACAAGGGTCGTAGTCATGATGAGCGAAGTATTATACTTATACAAGATACTGAATATAAAGGATTTGGATATGCTAATTTAAATTATCAGATTAATAATTTAGATATGGTAAAAACCATCATAACGCCCATGAAAAATTCACGTGCTGCCCGTCATATTCTCCAATCTTTTATTCGAAAAAACAAAGTGAAACAAGTGATTGATTTAAATGAAAAAGCATAAGCTTATTGTTATTTCAGGACCTACTGCGGTGGGCAAAACTTCGTTTGCTGTTGCTCTTGCCAAGCTATTAAAGTGCCCCATATTGTCCAGCGATGCCAGGCAATTTTACAAAGAAATGTACATTGGCACTGCCGTACCATCAAAAGCGGAACAACAAGGCGTTAGGCATGATTTTATACAGCATTTGAGCATTCACGACTCCTACAGCGTTGGAGATTTTGAAAAAGATGCCCTATCGCTGCTAGACGAACACTTTGCGAAGCATCCTGTTGTGATTATGGTTGGCGGCTCTAACCTGTACAACGATGCCGTAGTACATGGATTAGATACATTTCCGGAAGTTTCAGAAAAAATCAAAGACCATTGGCAGTTACAGTATGAGGAAAAAGGTCTGACGTATTTACAGCAAGAACTTCAAAAATTAGATCCCGATTATTTTCAAACTGTTGACCAACACAATCACGTGCGGTTGTTGCGTGCATTGCACATATGTACGGTTGCTGGCAAGCCCTACTCCTCTTTTTTGGGTCAAAACAGAAAACAGCGAGACTTTGATGTCATTAGCATTGAGATTAGCATGCCCAGAGAGCAATTGTATGAAAACATCAATAGGCGCGTTGACAGCATGATGGAAAAGGGTTTGCTTGCTGAAGCCAAAGTGCTTCACCCACACAAACACCTTAACGCATTGCAAACCGTGGGCTACAGAGCGTTATTTCGCTATTTTGAAGGTGAAAAAAGCTTAGAGGAAGCAGTGGCAGCTATTAAAACCAACACCAGACGTTTTGCAAAACGACAACTGACATGGCTTAGAAATCATCCCTGTATGCACAAACTTCCTTATGATACAGCAGTAAATACAGATTTAGTTAGCCAACTAGGACTGGAAATATAGGTCAAGGTTATGTTGCATTCTATTCGCAACGTCTGACAAATCAGCTTTTACAAATTTCTTTCCTGTTATATGCTCGTACAGCTCTATATAACGTTCCGAAACGCTTGCAATGTATTCGTCTGACATGTTGGGGAGTGCTTGCCCTTCTAGCCCCTGAAAACCGTGCTCAATAAGCCAACGACGCACAAACTCTTTTGAAAGCTGTCGCTGTGGCGTTCCTTTGGATTGACGTGCTTCATAGCCATCTGCATAAAAGTAACGAGACGAATCTGGTGTGTGAATTTCATCAATCAACACTATGTTCCCGTTCGTGTCTTTTCCGAACTCATATTTAGTATCCACCAAAATCAAACCTTGTTTGGCAGCCATTTCGGTACCGCGCTTAAACAATGCCTTGGTGTAAGCTGCCAGTTGGGCGTATTCTTCTGAGGTGACAATATTTCGAGAAATTAATTCTTCGGGGGTAATATCTTCATCGTGATCGCCTTGCTCAGCTTTGGTTGCCGGTGTGATGATGGGTTCTGGAAACGCATCGTTTTCTCGCATACCTTCTGGCATGGTTGCACCGCATAACAATCGCTTTCCCAAGGCGTATTCGCGAGCCGCATGACCTGCTAGGTATCCCCTAATTACCATTTCGACCTTAAGTGGCGTACAGGCCTTACCAACAGCGATGTTGGGATCGGGCAATGCTTCTAACCAGTTGGGCACGATATCAGCTGTAGCCTCAAGCATATGGGCGGCAATTTGGTTTAAAATCTGCCCTTTATACGGAATTCCCTTTGGCATCACCACATCAAAAGCAGAAAGACGGTCACTAGCTACCATAACCAAGGTGTCGTTTTCCAAATGGTAAACCTCTCTTACCTTTCCGTTGTATTTGCTTTTACAACCTTTGAGTTGCAAGTCAGACTGCATGATGGTTTGCATAGACATTAGTTGTGATGCTCTGTTTGTTTGTAGGCCTCAATAACTTGCTTGACTAATCTGTGACGGATAACGTCTTTGTCGTCTAGGTAAATCATGCCTATTCCTTTGAGATTTCCAAGAACCAAAATAGCTTCTTTGAGTCCTGAGATGACACGTCTCGGCAAATCGATTTGACCCGGATCGCCGGTAATCATGAATTTAGCGTTTTTACCCATACGCGTCAAAAACATTTTCATTTGATTGTGGGTGGTATTCTGTGCTTCATCGAGGATAACAAAAGCATTATCGAGCGTTCTTCCCCGCATAAATGCCATAGGTGCTATCTGAATAATGCCGTTTTCAATATAGTGATCCAACTTTTCAGCAGGAATCATATCCCGTAGGGCATCGTATAACGGCTGCATATAGGGATCTAATTTTTCTTTTAAGTCACCAGGTAAGAAACCAAGGTTTTCTCCAGCTTCAACAGCGGGTCGTGTAAGGATAATACGCTTAACCTGTTTGTTTTTAAGTGCCTTTACGGCCAGTGCCACGCCGGTGTACGTCTTTCCTGTTCCAGCAGGACCAACAGCAAAAACCATATCGTTTTTAGACATGGCGGCAACCAATCTTGCTTGGTTTAGGGTTTTGGCTTTGATGATTTTACCACCCACACCATGTAGAATTACTTTATTGTCTTCTGGGTCCAAACCAAAGGTATCGTCTTCTTCACTTTGAAGGATATTGAGAACCGTATCATCGTCGAGGGTGTTGTATTTCCCGTAGTGCGTCACCAACCTATCCACTTGCTTCTCAAAGTGCTCTAGCAACTCCTCTTCGCCAAAGGCTGTTATTTTATTGCCGCGCACAACAATTTTAATTTTAGGGAAGTACTTCTTTAATAGGGCAACATTTTTGTTGCTTTTTCCGCCATAGAATTCCGTAGGATTAACTTCGGCGAGTTCGATTGTAATTTCGTTCAAATGCGTCTTTTTAATATTTAAACCACATGGGCTTCTTTTTTGGTAACTTTGTAATCAAAATTAAGCAATTTTTAGATTGCTAAATTAAGATAAGGTTATTAATATGCCACTGATTACGCTAACTACCGATTTTGGTCTTCAAGATGCATATGTGTCAGCACTAAAAGCACATCTTTACAAGCAGTTGGTTGCACCAGAAATTGTAGACGTATCCCATCTTATTGACCCCTTTCATATTATTCAAGCCGCCTATGTATTGGGTTCTGTTTACCGCAGTTTTCCACAAGGCAGCATTCACTTTGTGGGCATAAACTTCAACCAAACCCCCGAGCAAGCGCTAATAGTAGCCGAACTAAACGATCATTTTTTTGTTTGCGCAGACAATGGCTTCTTATCCTTGTTAGAACCCGAACTAAAACCCACAAGAGCTGTTGCACTTAACACAGCTGCCACTACCAACCAAGCGCGTGGCGTAGAGGCCATAGCCCATATCCATCGCGGTGGTGCCCTTAGCGTTATAGGCACACCCATAAGCACGCTCAAGCAACTCACACAGCACATTCCATCGGTACACCCACAGGGCAACGAAATTCAAGGGCATGTGTTGCATATTGACAGGTTTGGGAATATAGTTACCAACATTACCAAGCAGCTGTTTCAAAAGGTTGGAAGAAATCGTCCGTTTGTCATTCATGCGCGAAACCACAACTTTAAAGAAGTCTTTAACGATTACCACGAGGCCATTCGCTACGACAGACCCAAAGCGCAACGAGAGGGAGCAGGTAAAAAACTAGCACTTTTCAATGCACAAGGGCATTTAGAACTTGCCGTATTTAAAGGAAGCCCGAACTATGGAGGCGGCGCAAGCACGCTTTTTGGCCTTTCATACCTTGACCCCATACGAGTTGCGTTCATAAATGATGCCTAGCTGTTGATAAATTTGTTTTAGGAAAGCCTGCGTAAACAATATATTTGTAAGTAAACACAATTAGAACATGAACTTCATTGTATCAAGTACACAACTGCAACGCCAACTGCAAACCCTTAGTGGTGTTTTAAACACAAGTAACACACTGCCTATCTTGGATCATGTGCTGTTTGAATTGGCACCCCAACAACTTAAAATTACGGCAACTGACCTCGAAACGACCATCAGCGCTACGATACAAGTAGAATCTACGAGCGAAGGAAAACTAGCTGTTCCCGCAAGACTGCTACTCGATACCGTAAAAACATTTCCAGAACAACCCTTAACGTTTTCACAAGCAGACAACAATACACTTGAAATCAGCTCTGACCAAGGGAAATATGCACTTGCCTATGCCAATGCAGATGAATACCCACAAGCCGCTGAGGTTGTGGACGCTTCAAGTCTGAGCATACAAGGCGACACGCTGGCAACAGCCATCAACAACACCATTTTTGCCAGTGGAAATGACGATTTGCGTCCCGTTATGAGTGGTGTGTTTTTCCAGCTTTCTTCTAGCGGTATGACCTTTGTTGCCACAGATGCGCACAAATTGGTGAAGTATGAAAGAACAGATGTGGTTGCTCCTGAAACAGCGGAGTTTATCATGCCCAAAAAACCTTTAAACCTGCTTAAATCAGTGCTTGTTGGAAGCGAGGAAGAAGTGACAGTTAATTACAACAACAGTAATGTTCAGTTTTCTTTTGATGACACCGTAGTGATATGCAGGCTAATCGATGGAAAATACCCAAATTACGAAGCGGTTATCCCAAAGGAAAACCCCAATGTGATGAGCATCAACCGTGTGCAACTTTTGAACACCGTTAAAAGGGTAAGCATCTTCTCAAACAAAACAACACATCAAATACGTTTGCGTATTGCTGGTGCAGAGCTTCATATTTCTGCTGAAGACATTGACTACAGCAACAAAGCCGAAGAACGCCTCACCTGTTCTTTCCAAGGCGATGATATGCAAATAGGCTTTAACGCACGTTTTCTAACCGAAATGTTGAGCAACCTAAGTTCAGATGAAATTCAACTAGAGCTGTCCTTACCCAATAGAGCGGGTATCATTACTCCTGTAGATGGATTGGATGAAGGCGAACAAGTCACCATGCTGGTCATGCCGGTAATGCTGAATAACTAATTACAGCATATAGTCCGTAGAGATAAAGTTAGATTTATGCGTATCTAACAATTCCCTCAAGATTTCCTTGTTGCTTTCTGTGTCTTTAGTAGCCACAAAAGTCCTGATGGAGAAAGAACGCAATGCGTCCCGCACACTTAGTGTACTCACAGCAGAATCTTTTCGTCCGGTAAAGGGATATACATCTGGTCCTCTTTGACATGAGCTGTTTAGGTTCACACGACACACAAGGTTGGCCAAAGTATCAATTAGCGGTCCTAGTTTGTCTACGTCCTTACCAAACAAACTCACTTGCTGTCCGTAAGAAGAAGCAGCCATATCGTCTAAAGGCGTATCGATGTCTGTAAACGACATCACTGGGATTACGGGTCCGAATTGCTCTTCTTCGTATACACGCATGTCATGCGATACAGGATAGAGAACTGCTGGGAAAATAAAGTTTTCTGTACGCTCACCACCTCTTGAATTAAGCACCTTGGCACCTTTTTCTGTGGCATCGTCTATCAATTCTTGAATATAGGCGGGCTTGTTGGGCTCTGGCAATGGTGTGAGCAGTGTATTGTCCCACGGCATACCCAGTTTTAAAGCATCAACTGCTGCAACAAACTTGGTCAAGAAAGCTTCTTTTATAGATTCGTGCACATACAAAACCTTTAAGGCTGTACAGCGCTGTCCATTAAAAGACAAGGTGCCCGCTACACATTCTTGGACTGTTTTTTCCAAATCTGCATCTGGCAAAATGATAGCTGGATTTTTTGCTTCCAGACCTAATACCAATCGCAACCTACTTTTCTTGGGGTGCAAATCTTGTAATGACATGGCAGAAGAACTGTGCCCAATAAGTGCAAGCACATCTATTTCTCCCGTTTTCATAATGGGAGTTGCTATGGTTCTTCCACGACCAAATACAATATTCACTACTCCTGGTGGAAAACTCTCTTTAAACGCCTGAAGTAAGGGTGCAATAAGCAAAACTCCGTGCTTTGCAGGCTTAAAAATAGCGGTGTTTCCCATGATTACAGCAGGGATAAGCAGCGCAAAAGTTTCGTTCAAAGGGTAGTTATATGGGCCAAGGCACAATACAACGCCAATGGGTCCACGACGAATGTGAGCAAAAACGCCACCGTGATTGTGGAACTTAGCACTGTCGCGGTCTATGTCTTTGTATTCATTAATAGTATCTACGATATAGTCTACCGTACGATCAAATTCTTTTTCAGAGTCTTTGTGATTTTTACCAATCTCCCACATCAAGAGTTTTACCACCTTGTCGCGTTGTTGTTTCATAAGCGTAACAAAACGCTCCATACAGGCAATACGGTCTGCTACTTTCATGGTTGGCCACTCCCCTTTTCCTTTGTCAAAAGCATTTGAAGCAGCTTCAAGCGCTTTTAGCGCATGCGCCTGATCCATGTCCGGCACAGAACCCAAATGCGTTGGCGCAAGCGCACCATCGGTATTAGGTGTGTGTATGGAAGAATAAACGTCCGCTTTTGGGCCGTCCCAAAGGGTGATTTCTCCGTTGATTAAAAAACTGTTGTGATGGAAGGGGGCATCAATAGCAAATTGAGCTGGTATATTCATATTTTTTCTGTCATAGCATTACAAAATTAAATCAAAAATTGAAATAAATCGGGCTTATTATTTAAATAATCACCAAAAAAATCTTTTTCTTTCATTCGATTTAACAATGGCTTAAAGTCTTCTACTGATTTTATCTGGATTCCCACTACGGCCGGACCTTGGGCGCGGGCGCTTTTTTTGGAGTATTCAAAAAAGGTAATATCATCTGTTGGACCTAAAATATCTTGCACAAACTCCTTAAGTGCACCTGCACGTTGTGGAAAGCGTACAATAAAGTAATGCTTAAGATTACTAAAAAGTAAGGCGCGTTCTTTGATTTCTGCCATACGCGTAATATCATTATTGCCGCCACATACCAAACAAACCACGTTTTTCCCCTTAATGTCTGCAGACAACTGAGAGAGCGCTGATACCGACATGGCGCCTGCTGGCTCAACCACAACAGCATCATAAGTATACATATTCAATATGTTTTGACAAATTTCTCCTTCGTCAACCAAAAGCAAATCTTCTAGATACTGCGTGCAATAATCAAAGCCGTATTCGCCAATGGTTTTAACAGCAGCACCATCTACAAAAACATCTATGCTGTCTAGTCGAATGCGCTTCTTTTCTTGCAAAGACTGGTACATGCTTGGTGCACCTTTGGGTTCAACACCAATAAACTTGGTATGAGGTGATTTTTGTTTAAAAACACTGATGATACCAGATATCAATCCGCCACCGCCGATGGGCACTATTATATAGTCTATAGGCTCCGTTGCCTGCTCTATAATTTCCAATGCCATGGTCGCCTGACCTGCAATAACATCTGGATCATCAAAGGGGTGGATAAATATTTTTCCTGTATCAGCAACATATGCTTTGGCCGCCTCATAACAATCGTCATAGGTATCCCCAACCAATTTGATGGTCACCTTATCGCCACCAAACATGGCAACTTGCGAAACCTTTTGTTGTGGTGTAGGAGAAGGCATAAAAATAGTACCATGAATATTGTGATGACTACAGGCATATGCAACGCCTTGGGCGTGATTACCTGCACTTGAGCAAACAACGCCTTTTTCACGTGCTGCTTTATCTAAAAGTGAAATCTTATTATACGCCCCGCGTATCTTAAAAGACCTTACAGGCTGTAAGTCCTCACGCTTTACCAAAATAGTGGCATCATACAATTCACTCAACCGTTTGTTGTGCTCCAAAGGGGTTGGAACAGCAGCCTGCCCTACCCTTTTGGCCGCAGCCTCAATGGTCGATAAATCTAATAATGGTCTCACTACACGATGCGTTTCATGGCCGTCATGGACGCGCGCAATGTCTTACCAATTTTTTCTACGGGGTGATTTCTAAGGGCATCGTTAACGGCAATTAACTTTTTATTGTCAACGCCATTGGTGTCTGGCGAAAAAGTTGTACCAATAACAGACGTATCAATGCCTTCCATAAATGAAGTCAATAACGGCTTACATGCATGGTCGAATAAATAACATCCGTATTCTGCAGTATCAGAGATCACACGATTCATTTCGTATAATTTTTTGCGTGCAATGGTGTTGGCAATTAACGGGGTTTCGTGTAATGACTCATAATAAGCAGAAGCATCCTTAATTCCGGCAGCTACCATGGTATCAAATGCCAACTCTACGCCAGCGCGTACAAAGGCTACCATTAAGGTACCGTGATCAAAGAATGTTTGCTCGTCAATCGCGTCAGTAGTAGGTGCTGTTTTTTCAAAAGCTGTTTCAGCCGTAGCTGCACGCCACTCGAGCAAGTTTTTATCATCGTTGGCCCAGTCTTCCATCATGGTGGAAGAAAAGTGACCAGACATAATATCGTCCATGTGTTTTTGGAACAATGGTGTCATGATTTCTTTTAGCTCCTCTGAAAGCTCAAAAGCCTTGATTTTTGCAGGATTAGACAAACGATCCATCATGTTGGTAACGCCACCGTGCTTTAACGCCTCTGTAATGGTTTCCCATCCGTATTGAATCAATTTAGAAGCATAGGCTGCATCAACACCTTCAGCTACCATTTTATCAAAACATAAAATAGAACCTGTCTGTAACACACCACATAGTATGGTTTGCTCGCCCATCAAATCTGATTTTACCTCAGCGATAAATGAAGATTGCAGTACACCTGCGCGGTCACCTCCAGTACCTACACAATAGGCTTTGGCTTGTTCCCAACCTTTTCCTTGTGGGTCGTTATCGGAATGAACAGCAATAAGCGTTGGTACACCAAATCCACGAAGGTATTCTTCGCGTACTTCAGAACCTGGGCTCTTAGGCGCAACCATAATTACGGTTAGATCATCTCTAAATTTTGTTCCTTCCTCAACAATATTAAATCCGTGGGAATAGGAAAATGTAGCGCCTTTTTTCATCAAGGGCATAACGGCCTCTACAACAGATGTGTGATTTTTATCTGGCGTAAGGTTGATAACCAAATCTGCCGTTGGAATCATTTCATCATAAGAACCGACATCAAAGTTGTTAGATGTAGCATTTTGATAAGAAGCACGCTTTTGCTCAATAGCACCACTGCGCAATGCATAGGAAATATTAAGACCAGAGTCACGCATGTTTAATCCTTGATTTAATCCTTGAGCACCACAGCCAACAATTACAATTTTCTTGTCTTTAAGGGCTGAAATACCGTCGGTAAATTCATCTGCATCCATAAAACGGCACTGTGCCAGTTGGTGCAGTTGGTCTCTTAGTGGTAATGTATTGAAATAGTTACTCATCTCTTTGGTTTTAATCGTTTAGTTTGTTTAATAATGCTTTAATGTTCATCGGGGACTTGGTCACAGAAATGCGGCCAGAGCGCACAAATTGCAATAGTCCATAGGGCGCTAAATCATCGTAAAGTTGCTCTGTTTCGTGTCGGAAGCCTGTTTTTTCAATAACAAAAAACTCGGTGTTTACCGTCACGATATTAGCGTGGCTTTTCTTGATGATATTTTGAATGTGGCGTTCCTCAAAAAGAGATTTTGACGCCACCTTATAAAGTGCGGATTCTTGAAAAATAGTTTCTTCATCGGTGTGGTAAAACGCTTTGATTACCTCAACTTGCTTTTCAATTTGACCCACAACTTTCTTTACCGCTTCTTCGGTCATGCTTACCACGATAACAAAGCGCGATACATCGTCAATTTCTGAAGCAGAAGAAGTGATGCTGACAATATTGATGTGACGGCGTTGAAAAATAGCAGAAACGCGGTTGAGTAGCCCAACGCTGTTTTCCGTATAAATCGATATGGTGTAATTTGTTTCCATATTATGACAATCTTATTTCAGAAACCGAAGCACCTGAAGGTATCATCGGGAATACATTATCTTCTTTTTCAACACATACTTCAAGGAAGTACGGTTTATCGGAAGCCATCATTTCATCAACGGCTTTTCCTAATTCTTCTCTTTTGGTAACACGCTTGGCATCGATAAAGTAGCCTTCAGCGATTTTAACAAAGTCTGGATTGACCATTTCTGTAGAGGCATAGCGCTTATCAAAAAACAACTGTTGCCATTGACGCACCATACCCAGAAAATCGTTATTGAGCACCACTACCTTAACAGCTGCTTGCGTTTGGAAAATCGTTCCCAGTTCTTGAATGGTCATTTGAAATCCGCCATCGCCAATAATAGCAACTACTTCCCTTTCGGGAGCACCCATTTTTGCGCCCAAAGCGGCTGGCAAAGCAAATCCCATGGTACCCAAACCACCTGAAGTAATATTACTTTTTGAATGGTTAAAGGTTGCGTATCGGCAAGCTATCATTTGGTGCTGACCTACATCAGAAACCACAACGGCATCGCTGTTGGAAGCACGGTTAATTTCTTTTAGGACCTCAGCCATGCTCAAACCTTCTTTGGTTGGGTTTAAGTCGTTATTTATTACGGTATCAAATTCGATTTTGTCGTGAGCCTTAAACTTTTCAAACCATTCGGTATAGGGTTTAAAAGCTACTTTTTGGGTTAGCATCGGCAAGGTCTGCTTCACATCTCCAAGAACGGCCACCGCTGCTGCAACGTTTTTGTTTACCTCAGCAGGGTCTATCTCCAGATGGACAACCTTAGCCTGTTTGGCATAGCTATCAAGTCTACCCGTTACCCGGTCGTCGAAACGCATGCCAATGGCAATAAGCACATCACATTCGTTGGTTAACATGTTGGGGCCGTAATTTCCGTGCATGCCCACCATACCCACATTTAACGGGTGTGAAGTTGGCAACGCCGATACACCAAGTATGGTCCAAGCGGCTGGAATATTAGATGATTCAACGAAAGTTTTAAATTCTTCTTCTGCCTTTCCGAGGATAACCCCCTGTCCCCAAACAATCAAAGGTTTTTTAGCATTCGAAATAATGGCTGCGGCAGCGTCAACTTCGGATGGGTTCACTACTGGAATTGGCTTGTAGCTGCGAACAGACACACAGGGCTTGTATTGAAAATCAGCAGTGGCAAATTGAGCATCTTTAGTGATATCAATAAGCACCGGGCCCGGACGACCAGAACGCGCAATATAAAACGCCTTGGCCATGATTTCGGGAATTTCTTTTACGTCCGTAATCTGGTAATTCCATTTGGTAACGGGTGTTGAAATACCAATGATATCGGTTTCTTGAAAGGCATCTGACCCCAATAAGTGCGAAGGCACCTGACCTGTGATGCATACCATCGGGGTTGAATCGATCATGGCATCTGCAATACCGGTAACCAAGTTAGTTGCACCAGGACCTGACGTTGCGACACAGACACCCACTTTTCCCGAAACACGGGAAAAACCTTGTGCGGCATGTGTTGCACCCTGCTCGTGACGTGTAAGCACGTGTTGCAGTTTGTCTTGAAACTTATATAGCTCATCGTAAAATGGCATAATGGCACCACCAGGGTAGCCATAAATAAGATCAACGCCTTCTGCTAATAAGCAGTGGATTAAAGCTTCTGAACCCGAAATGTTTTCTTTTTTCATCATCCGTTATTCATCTGTCACACAACCTTCAGAAGCAGAAGCAACCAAGCTTGCGTATTTATATAAAACGCCTTTACTAACTTTTAAATCTGGCGCAACCCAAGCGTCACGACGCTTGTTGAGTTCCGCTTCACTGAGATTAACATGTAATTCGTTTGTTTGGGCATCAATGCGGATGATGTCCCCATTTTGAACAAGCCCTAGCGTGCCACCCAATTGAGCCTCGGGTGTGATGTGTCCTACAACAAATCCGTGTGTACCTCCAGAAAAGCGACCGTCTGTAATGAGTGCCACTTCCTTACCTAAACCTGCGCCCATGATGGCTGCAGTGGGCTTAAGCATTTCTGGCATTCCAGGACCGCCTTTTGGACCTTCATAGCGAATAACCACAACCTCGCCTTTATTCACTTCTCCAGATTTGATACCCGCATTGGCAGCAAATTCTCCGTCATAAACACGGGCTGGACCTTCGAATGACAAACCTTCTTTGCCGGTAATTTTAGCGACAGAACCTTCCGTTGCTAGGTTACCAAACAAGATGCGAATATGACCCGTTTCTTTTATGGGATTATCCAATGGACGAATTACCTTTTGTCCTTCTTGTAGTGAGGGAACGTCTACCATGTTTTCGGCTAGTGTTTTTCCTGTTACTGTAATGCAATCGCCATGGAGCATGTCGTGATCAAGCATAAACTTAATTACAGCAGGAATACCCCCAACACGGTGTACGTCTTCCATTAAGAATTTACCGCTTGGCTTGAGATCTGCTAAGAAGGGTGTGGTGTCACTAATACGTTGAAAGTCAGCCAAGGTAAACGATACCTCAGCAGCTTTGGCAATGGCTAAGAAATGCAGTACAGCATTGGTTGAACCGCCTAAAACAGTAACCAATCGAATGGCATTTTCCAGTGATTTTTTGGTGACTATATCTTTTGGTTTGATGTCTTTTTCGATAAGCAAGCGCATCGCCTTACCAGCAGCCACACACTCGGTGCTTTTTTCTTGACTAACCGCAGGGTTTGAAGAATTATAAGGCAAAGAAAGTCCCATAACTTCAATAGCCGAAGCCATGGTGTTGGCCGTATACATACCACCACAAGCACCAGCACCAGGACAGGCGTTTTGAATAACTTCTTTGTATTCAGCTTCTGCTATCTTACCAGATACTTTTTCGCCCCATGCTTCAAAAGCAGAAACGATGTCTAATTTTTTTTCAGCAACACAGCCCGAAGCTATGGTGCCACCATAAACCATAATACTTGGTCGATTGAGACGCAACATGGCCATGACAGAGCCGGGCATGTTTTTATCACAACCCACTACCGCCACCATGCCGTCGTATGACATACCGCCCATAACCGTTTCCATAGAATCGGCAATTAAATCTCTTGAAGGCAATGAAAATCGCATACCAGGCGTACCCATTGATATGCCATCGCTAACTCCGATGGTATTAAAAATAAGCCCCACCAAATCGGCTTCTTGGGTGCCTTTTTTTATTTCAACTGCCAAATCATTTAGGTGCATATTACAGGGGTTTCCCTCATATCCTGTGCTTGCTATTCCTACAAAAGGCTTGTCAAAATCAGCATCTGTAAGGCCAATAGCGTGTAGCATGGCTTGCGCTGCTGGCTGGCTAGAATCTTGTGTAACAGTTTTTGAATAGCGATTATGTCCCATGTATCTTAATAGTTAGAAGGCGCTAAAATACAAAACAACAACCATATAGCCTGTTTGCAAATTGCGGCGTTTAAATCGAATAGAATGAAAGGTTTAAAATTGGGTTTGTTTTGTAGAATGTTAATTCAAATGTAGAAAAAGTAGGCGGCATAATGAATGAAAAGTATATTTTTACACATTCGTTAAAAAAAACAACGAAACATTAAATATGATTAAGGATAACCCATTGATACCAATAAAAAACAAGCAATCTGATTTTTTTAAAAATGGGGAAACCTTACATCTCAATACACGTATAACACATTTAAAAGCGCTAAAGCAAAGTGTTAAAGCACATGAAACTGACATTAGTGCTGCATTAAAAAAAGATTTAGGCAAACCTGCTGCTGAAATATGGCTGGCTGAAATCTACATCGTACTAGATGAACTAAATACCGTTATCAAGAACCTGCAGTTTTGGGCAAAACCCAAACGCATTAAAGGAAAATGGTTGAACACCCCTAGTAAGGATTGGATCGTACCAGAACCCTTTGGCGTTACGCTTCACATTGCGCCCTGGAATTACCCCTTTCAATTGGCACTTAACTCTCTTATTGGCGCAGTGGCAGCTGGCAATACGGTCGTATTAAAACCTTCGGAACACGCCCCACAAACCGCTGCTGTAATTGAGAAAATCATCACAGCTGTTTTCCCTGAGGAATGGGTTGCTGTAGTGCAAAGCGGTCCAGAAACAGCAGAAAATTTATTGCAACTACGTTGGGATTATATCTTTTTTACGGGAGGCGTTCGCGTTGGAAAACTCGTAGCCAAAGCAGCAGCAGCACACCTCACACCCACCACGCTCGAATTGGGTGGTAAAAATCCTTGTATTGTAGACCATACCGCCAACATCAAGGTAAGCGCAAGACGCATTGCCTGGGGCAAATACATGAACTGTGGTCAAATATGCATGTCACCAGACTACTTGCTTGTTCATAAAAGCAAGTATGAAGCATTACTCACAGCCCTAAAAAGTGAAATTGTACGCATGTATGGCGACAATCCAAAAACATCGGAAGACTATGCGCGTTTGGTGCACGAAAAACACGCTGCTGCTATGGTAAATCTACTTGATGGGCAAGACATTCTTTATGGCGGAGAACACGATGTACAAAACCGTTATGTGGCACCTACGATAATTGCAGTTGACAATTTGGAAAATAAAATCATGCAAGATGAAATTTTTGGACCTATTCTACCCATATTGACCTATGAAGACGAAACTGAAATAGACCAAATTATACAGCATTACGACAAGCCCCTATCGTTCTATGTTTTCTCTGAACGTAAAAAATGGGCAAATAAACTGATGAGAAAACACAGTTATGGCGGCGGGATGATCAACGATGTTATTGTGTATTTCACCAACCAACGATTGCCATTTGGAGGCGTAGGCAACAGCGGCGTGGGCAGCTATCACGGCAAGTATTCCTTTGATACATTTACGCACCTAAAATCGTATGTAGCGCGCCCCACTTGGTTTGACCCCATTCAGCGCTATGCACCCTATGGCAAGTCATTTCCTGTGCTACAAAAAATACTACGCCTTTTAAGCTAACCCAACCAACCTTCTCGATCCAAACTGCGGTATTGTATGGCTTCGGCTATATGAGCATCGGCTATGGCATCTGAACCTTCTAAATCAGCAATAGTTCTGGCTACCTTAAGAATACGGTCATAAGCACGTGCTGAAAGTCGCAGCCTGTCCATGGCGGTTTTTAGCAGTGTCAACGAATCTTTTGACAGCTGGCAATACTTCCTTATTTGTTTGGTATTCATCTCCGCATTGTGATGTACGTGGGGCATATCGGCAAAGCGTTGTGTTTGTCGTTCTCGTGCCACAATAACCCGTTGGCGTATGTCCGCACTGGACTCTGCCAATGGGGTTTGTGCCAACTTTTCAAAAGGAACGGGTTGCACTTCTACATGTAAATCAATACGATCCAACAACGGCCCTGATATTTTACCCAAATAGCGTTGCATTTCCGCAGCGGAATGACCAGGACTGCTTTTGTCGTCATGGAAATAACCTGAGGGGGTGGGATTCATACTTGCCACCAACATAAACGACGCCGGATAGGTAAGCGTAAACTTGGCTCGGGCAATGGTAACCTCTCGATCTTCTAAGGGTTGTCGCATGACTTCCAAAACGCTTCGCTTAAACTCGGGCAACTCATCCAAAAACAACACCCCGTGATGCGCAAGCGATATTTCACCGGGTTGTGGATAGGTGCCACCACCTACCAAGGCCACATCGGAAATGGTATGGTGCGGAGAGCGAAAAGGCCGTTGATGAATAATACCACTGCCTTTCATTTGTCCAGCAACCGAATGAATTTTTGTCGTTTCCAATGCCTCAGCGGTGCTCATGGGTGGTAGTATGCTTGGTAATCTTTTGGCAAGCATGGTTTTACCTGCACCGGGTGGACCAATCAACAGTATGTTATGTCCGCCTGCTGCTGCTACCTCCATACAGCGTTTGATGGACTCCTGCCCTTTTACATCTTCAAAGTCTAAAATGCTTTTGGGTATGGAATCCAATTGAGCAGAAAGGTCATAGGTGACAAGGTTGTTTTGATGATGGGATTGTAAGAATGAAACGAGGTCATTTAGGTGTGCAAAGGCATGCACTTCCAAGCCGTCTACTATGGCTGCTTCTTGACCATTTTCGGCAGGCACCAACACGCCCTTAAAACCATCGGCTTTGGCTTGCAATGCCATGGGCAGGGCACCCCGAACAGGTCTGAGGGTGCCGTCTAGAGACAACTCGCCCATAATAATCCATTTATCTAATGCTTGGGGCACCACCTGACCAGAGGCAACAAGAATGCCAAGCGCAATGGGAACATCATAGGCCGCACCTTCTTTGCGCAGGTCTGCTGGTGCCATGTTGATGGTAATCCGTTTGCCGGGAAGTTTAAAACCACATTCCATGACAGCAGCAGCTATGCGGTGGTTACTTTCCTTAACGGCATTGTCGGGCAATCCAACCAAATGATAGCCAACGCCTGGATGGATATGAACTTCTATGGTGATTTGTTGGGCATCTATACCAAAGACGGCACTGCCAAAGATTTGAGTAAGCATACAAGTAGGTTTTTTATAAAATTACAAAAAAATATTTGCGTTCTTTGCAATCATGGAACAACAAGATTTTAGGGCAATTTGCGGGCAGTTTGCAACAGGTATTACGGTAATCACCACCACACACAACGGCAAACCCCATGGGTTCACCGCAAATTCCTTTACGTCTGTTTCACTCGAGCCAGCAGTGGTGTTGTTTTGTCTAAAAACCGCATCGGAAACCAATGCTGCTTTTCAAGCCAGTAAGACCTTTGCTATAAACATTTTATCAGATGAACAGGAGGCCGTTTCCAATGCTTTTGCCTCTTCCAAAAACAGTCAGGAAGCACGGTTCGAGCAAGTCGAACTGCTCTCAAAAACAATCCCTGTTATTAAAGGCGGTCTTGGCTATCTAACAGGTGAGATCATCAAACACGAAACAGTAGGCGATCATATTGTGTATTACGGTCAGGTGACAGATGGAAAAAGCTTTGGGGGCAACCCCCTACTCTATGCCAAAGGCGGGTACCAACGGTTGGGGTGATTTAGCCGCAGCAATTTCTTCTTTAAGCCCGCAGGCATGCCTGCGCGCCTATTTTAAAAAGTTTGTATATTTAGGTATCCAAATACCTACTGATGCCACACAAAACCACGCTGTTTTTTGTATTGTTTTCCATAGCTGTTTTTGCACAAACAAACGGTATTAGCATAGTAAATGAAGTCAAGGGTAAAGAAGTTTTTATTGAAGAAAGCAAAAGAATAAGAATTAAAACTAGTGATGGAGAACGAATTACAGGCAAATTCAAAATATTAGACAATGAACGTTTTCTAATAGCAGGAAAGATTGTTAAACTTAATGAAATTGAAAAAATTAAGAAAAATCCGAAAGTTATATCCATACTTGTTGACGGGGTTTTGATATACGTAGGATCGGCTATGGTTTTTCTTCCTTTAATAACTTACCCATTTACATTAGACAAATCAGGTTTTTTATTTATAATTCCAGGAATAGCAGCACTATATGGAGGGAAAAAATCACCTAATCTTCATAAAGCTTATAAAACCAAAAAACAATGGAGCTATAGTATTATAAATCATTCAAAACCAAAAGCAGGTTCAAGTTTTTCAGAATCCGCAGCAGCAATCCCTTCTTTAAGCCAAGCCAAATAGGTGGCCTTATCGGTATATTGAATGGGCGCATTAAGAATCGTACCATCGGGTTGTAGCAACACATAATAGGGCTGTGAAACCGACTTAAAATTAATCGCCTGAAAAGCCGACCACTGCTGTCCTACCGTTTCCAAAACACGGCTGCTGCCATCAGCATAGGTAATGGTTTGCTGGTCTGCTTCGGGCAAAGGCTTGCGGTCATCCACATAAAGCGAAATCACCACCACCTCGTCACGCAACAGCTTATACACCTCTGGCTGGGTCCAAATATTTTCCTCCACCTTTCGACAGTTGACACAAGCCCAACCTGTAAAATCCAGTAATATGGGTTTTTGCTGCACCATGGCAGCTGCCCTACCCGTTTCGTAATCCTTATAACAATCGAGGTTTAACGGACAGTCGGACTCGGTTTCGTAGACAGAATAAAAAGCAGGTGGTGGAAAGCCACTCAATGCGCGCAAAGGCGTTTGTTGGTTGGGTACCAATCCTTGCGCCAAATACGCAACAAACAAGACCACCAAAACACCCAAACCCTTTTGCATAGTGCTATTCTTTTTGGGTTTGGGATGCATAAAACCAAAGCCTCCAAATAGGTAAACAGCCCACAACAGCAATATCAACATCCAAATGGCAATAAAGAGTTCACGCGGGAGTATGCCCCATCCTTGTACCATATCGGCATTCGACAAAAACTTCAATGCCAGGGCGAGTTCCACAAAACCAAGCGACACCTTCACGTGCTGCAACCAACCTCCCGATTTGGGCAGCTTACGCAATACATTGGGAAAGAAAGACAATACCCCAAAAGGCAATGCCAAGGCCGTTCCAAAACCTACCATGCCAGCCGTAAGCTGCATGGCACCACCATCAGCGGTAAGCGAACCTACCAGCAAAGAACCCAATATGGGCCCTGTACACGAAAAGGAAACCACGGCAAGCGTCAGTGCCATAAAAAAGATACCCAAATAAGAGGAACGCGTTGCTGCGGCATCTGATTTCGCAGACCATTTTGAAGGCAAGGTCAGGTCAAATAATCCAAAAAAGGAAAGTGCAAAAACCACAAAAACCGTAAAAAAGATAAGGTTGAGCACCACATTGGTGGCTATGGCATTCAACACTTCTGGTCGCAATTGGTCTAAAAAGTGAAAAGGCAAACTCAACAGCGCGTATATCCCAATAATGGAAAAGGCGTAAGAAAGCGAACGCCTAATGCCCACCGCACGACTCACACTGCTTTTGGAAAAATAAGATACGGTGAGGGGAATAAGCGGAAACACACAAGGGGTTAATAGCGCAAGAAAACCGCCCAAAAGACCCAAGACAAAAATACGCCACCAAGAAGCCTTGACATTGGGACCAGAAGCTTCGAGTAATTCGGTGTTTTTTAGGTCTAACTTTAAGTTATTGCCGCCTAGTTGCACATCCGTCAGGTCGCGTTCAACCGCATTGACCAGAGACCCATCTGTGGGAATAGACAAAGGCTCTTCTCTAAAGATGCAGAGTGCATCGTCACAGGCTTGGTATTCAATAAGCAATTCGATGGTAGCGGCTTCTGTAGATACGGACTGTACCCACATCAACTCTTTGGTGTAATAGGCCAAATCCATTTCAAAAATAACATCGTAGCCCGTTTTGGGTTCACTGCCCTGTAATGCACCCACAGCCGTTGCGTTTTTCCATAGCAGCACGGTGGGCAAAGGGCCACCGTCGGGAAGGCTTACGTCATACAGCTTCCAATTTTCCTGAATGTTTGCTTTGAGGATTACATCATAGGTATTGGTGTCGGTTTGTCGTGCTTGTGCACTCCATTTGACGGGATCTTGTCCCCAAGAGAAGCTTAAGCAGCAAAAAAGAAAAAGGAAATATCTCATACAAGTTGAATTTGGAGCGTAGTTGTATTGGCTACAGCCACAAATTTACGATTTATTCGTTTACCTACTACCCAAACAATGTCGTCTCCCGAACACAATAGCCATTGCTGTTTTTTGTCAAGCGCAGACATTTTCTCGTCTTTGAAAAATTTAGCCACTTTTTTCTTGCCTGCCATGCCCGTAGGATAAAACACATCGCCTGTCTTCCAACGCCGCAAAATTAAAGGGAAATCCAATTTTTCCCTGTCTAAAACAGCGCACTTAGCCGTGGGCTTGGCTGCGATAACGTCCGATGAAATCTTTAGATTGATGGGGGTTTCTATACCTTCCTCAGGAACCAAAAAATAGTCTTGATCAATTGCAGGAGATGCAGTTTTGGGTGTCAAAATCAGATGATCGCGTTCTTTCGTTAAAACATATTTTTCACCAGTGCATTTTTTTCCCGCATGGGTGTCCAGTAGCTTTTCAACTTCTTTGACATCAAAGCCATAAGGCGCAAACAAATGATGCAGCCAAAAGCTTTTTGGATGCAATGCGTCAATAGATGAGAGAGGGATTTTCAAGGCTTCTCCTTGTTGCTTCCAATCCGTTTTAATGTTTTGCAGTTGCGACTGTATGCCTTCAAAGGCATCACGCAAATGTTGCATACTGGTCAGCGTATTGGCAGCTGCATCAGAAGACAATTCCATAAAAGACGGTAATACCTCATGCCGAATGGCATTGCGTAAATATTTGGTAGAGCTGTTGGATACATCCTCGCGCCAATGGAGGTTTTGCTCCTTGGCATAAGCCAAAATTTCATCTTTGTAAAAGGGCAATAGCGGACGAACCAAAACACCCTTTTTATCATGTATCCCACCCAAACCTTCGAGGCCACTGCCTCTGGTTAGGCGCATAAATAAGGTTTCCAATTGATCGCCTGCGTGGTGGGCTGTCAGGATAGTGTCATAAGCATTGCTTTCAAGCACTTCTTTAAACCAATTATAGCGTAAGTCACGTGCTTTTTCTTGAATCCCCGATGCAGTGGGGTCTATGGGTGCTTGTGTTACATGGCAAGCAACACCAAGTGAAGCCGCCAAGCCACGAACCAACTGCTCATCGGCATCGCTATCCGCCCCACGTAATCCATAATTCACGTGCGCAATGCCAAAATCAATTTCTAGGGTATGTAACAAATGTGTCAACACCACACTGTCCACACCGCCGCTAACCCCAAGCAAAAAGCGATGCTTTTTGGGGGTATTAAAAAGAGAAACGATATGGTCTTTAAACCTTTGTTCCATGGGTATTGGGAATTGTTTTTTTGTTTGCCAAAACTCGCTTAATGGCCTTGACCTTAAGCTGGCATTCGTCGTATTCTTTTGATGGATCGGCAGCTGCGGTGAGTGCACTCCCCACATGTGTGGACAGGTATTTTGAAGCCGCATCATAAACCAGACTGCGGATAACCACATTAAAATCAAAATCGCCATTTGGAGCAAAATAACCCACTGCCCCACTGTACAACCCACGTTGTCCGTGTTCGTATTGATTGATAAGTTCCATGGCACGTTGCTTGGGTGCCCCTGTCATGCTGCCCATCGGAAAACACGCATTGATGACGTCCAAAGAAGTAAAGTAGGGATCACACTGAGCCTTAACGGTTGAAATCATTTGATGCACCTGTGCAAAAGGATAAACCGCACATTGCTCGCTAACTGCAACAGAGCCTTTTTGGGCAATCCTAGAAAGGTCGTTGCGTACCAGATCTGTTATCATGATATTTTCGGAACGCTCTTTGGTATCCAGCTTTAGCGCCTCGGCTACCGATTTATCCATAACGGTATCCTCATGTCTTGCGGCAGTTCCCTTGATGGGTTGTGATATAAGTGTATTGCCTCTGCGTTGTAAAAACCGTTCGGGTGAGGCAGACATCAAATACGTATTGTCAAAAGAAAGAAAGGCAGAAAAGGGTGTCTTGCCGATGCGATTTAATGCATTAAACAAGGCCATGGGCGAAACATCCACTTCATCGGCATACCACTCCATACAATAGTTTACTTCATAAATATCACCACGCATGATGTGATCCTTAAGTGCGCTTGCGTGTTGCAAATAGATATCCTTGCTGATGCGCGGCGACAAATCAATGGCCGTCAAAGATGCTTCAGTTCTTGTTGTGCTATTTGTGATGCGCTCAAAGTCTACCGCTGGATTATCCGACTCTAGATAAAGTGCCGTGAGTAAATCGCCTTTGAGCAACCATATTTTTTTGGGTTTAAAGAATTGAAGTTTTGGCACAGACAAAAAAGCGGGGTTGGTGGGCGTTACTTGCTCCCAAGTAGCATTGTACTCGTAACTAAAAAACCCAAAGAGCCAGTCGGTTCCCAATACGGTTTGCAACTCCTTTTCGGACGTATGCCATGGGTTTTCTTCAAATGTTTCTAGGGCAAGAATGGCGTCAAAATCGTTGTTTTGATGGGGGTAATCGTTGGAATCATACCAAGCAATAGGCGAAGAATCCCCAGCCCAATCCAGGAGTTGCGCCTTGATATCGGGATGGTTTTTTACGTTAAAGACTGTTTTTGAGCGTGTTACCAACTTTTTGCTTCACTTATGAAACAAAATTACTTAATTAATAGCGATAGCATCATCGCTTTAAAAAAAAATATATATTTGCACTGTGATTGTAAATAACGTTTCACGTAATTCATTCTCCCCGCGCGTTCGTCGCCCCTTGGGGTAATTCACTGTATATGAAACTTAGGTGTGTCCGGTTTCCCTCTCCGTTTTTTTTCAGTCTAATTTTTTTCTTTTCAATCCAGTAGCATGGAAATTCAAGTAGCTAAACGCATACACGTTACGTATGCAGCAATCATTTCGGAAACCATTTCAAGTTCAGCACAAGTGCGTGGAACAGGAATTGCACGTCGTACTCCTGCGTATATTCAACAAAAAATCGAATCTGGTAATGCCATCATTGCGCTAGACGGAGACACCTTTGCGGGTTTTTGCTATATAGAAGCATGGGGACATGAAAAGTACGTAGCGCATTCAGGATTAATTGTTGATCCTAATTACAGAGGCATTGGTCTTGCGAAAAAAATAAAAACAAAAATCTTCAACTACTCCAAAGAAAAGTATCCTGGTGCCAAGATTTTTGGTATTACTACGGGGCTACCGGTTATGAAAATCAATTATGATTTGGGTTACAAGCCTGTTACCTTTTCTGAACTAACAGACGACCCTGCCTTTTGGAAAGGCTGTCAAACCTGTAAGAATTACGACGTACTCACACGTACCAAGCAAAGTATGTGTTTGTGTACGGGGATGCTATACGATCCAGCCAAGAAAGGCAGCAATGGTATTGTAGGAAGCATACAATCATTTAAAAAAGCATTTAAACGAGATAAAAAATGAACAAGAAATTAGTTTTAGCATACAGCGGAGGACTCGATACTTCCTATTGCGTAAAGTCGTTGAGCCAGGCGGGTTATGAAGTACACGCCGTTAGTGTAAACACCGGTGGTTTTGATGCTGCGGAAGTTTCAGCTTTGGAATCCAAGGCCTTGACTTTGGGCGCAACATCTTATACGAGCATCGAAGCGGTAGAAACCTTCTATCAAGACATCGTTAAATACCTCATTTTTGGTAACGTACTCAAAAACAACACCTATCCCCTTTCGGTAAGTGCCGAGCGTGTTACCCAAGCGGTTGCCATAGTAGAACACGCCAAAAAGATTGGCGCAACAGCCATTGCACACGGCAGTACAGGCGCTGGAAACGATCAAGTGCGTTTTGATTTGATCTTCCAAACACGAGCACCGCAGATTGAAATCATCACACCCATCAGAGACCAAAAACTTTCAAGAGAAGATGAAATCGCCTATCTAAAAGAACACGGCGTGGATTGGTCTTGGGAAAAAGCACAATATTCCATCAACAAAGGCTTGTGGGGAACTTCTGTTGGCGGTAGCGAAACCTTAAAATCTCGTGAACCACTGCCCGATAGCGCATACCCTAGCGATTGCACAAAGACGGCAGCAGAAAAAATTTCGTTGCATTTTGACAAAGGGGAATTGGTCGGTATCAACAACACCACTTACAGCCCAGTTGAAGCCATTCAGCAATTACAAACACTTGCGGGTGCATTTGCTATTGGCAGAGACATTCACGTGGGCGATACCATCATCGGTATCAAAGGACGTGTTGGTTTTGAAGCCGCAGCAGCCTTGGTGAGCATCAAAGCGCATCAGCTGTTGGAAAAGCACACCTTGAGCAAATGGCAGCTTCACCACAAAGATTATATCGGTTCGTACTACGGCATGATGCTACACGAAGGTCAATACCTAGACCCCGTTATGCGAGACTTCGAAGCCTTGCTAAGCAGCAGCCAGCAGACGGTAACAGGAACTGTTTTTGTCACACTTCACCCCTACCGATTCACACTCGACGGAATCGAATCTACATTTGATTTGATGGACAATTCATTTGGCACCTATGGAGAAGCCAACGAAGCCTGGACCGCAGACGAAGCAAAAGGATTTATTAAACTATCGGCCAATGCCGGAAAAATTTATCAGCATGTCAATAAATAACATAAGTGTAGGCGTTGTAGGCGGCGCAGGATATACAGGAGGTGAACTCTTGCGATTGTTGGTACTGCATCCCAATGTAAACATCGATTTTATATACAGCACCACCAGAGCAGGAAAAGCCGTTTCCGAAACCCATACAGATTTAATGGGCGTATTGAACATGCCCTTCTCGGCAGAACTAAACCAAGAAGTAGACGTGTTGTTTTTATGCCTTGGACATGGCAATTCAGCTGCCTTTTTACACGAGAACGTGGTAAACGACAACACCAAAATCATTGATTTAAGCAACGATTTTAGACTTAAAGACGACCACGATTTTATGGGACGTTCTTATGTCTATGGGCTTACCGAAGTAAACAAAGAACAGATAAAATCTGCGCAAGCGATTGCCAACCCTGGTTGTTTTGCCACCGCCATCCAATTGGCGTTGGTACCGCTAGCAGCAGCAAAAAAATTATCCCAAGACGTACATATAAATGCGATTACGGGAAGTACGGGTGCAGGTGCTGTTCCCTCAGCGACAAGTCATTTTAGTTGGAGAAACAACAATATTTCCTACTACAAACCATTTGTGCATCAACACTTAGGCGAAATAGGCGAAACCATTGCGCAAGAGCAAGGCAGTAATCCCAAGTTGCACTTCCTTCCCATTAGAGGAAACTTTACCAGAGGAATATTTGCCACGGCCTATACCCCATTTGACGGGAGCTTGGAAGATGCTTACGCCATTTTTGAGAACTACTACAACGACTGCCCGTTTACGTTTGTTAGCCGTGCGCCATTGGCACTCAAACAAGTAGTAAACACCAACAGGTGTTTGGTACACCTGCATTTGCACGAAGGGCAATTGCTGGTAACCAGCATCATTGATAACTTATTAAAAGGAGCATCAGGTCAGGCCATAGAAAACATGAACCTTATGTTCGGATTAGAACAAACAACAGGATTACATTTAAAATCAACTTCTTTTTAATTATGAAAATAGCCATTTTAGGAGCCGGAAATCTAGGACTAAGCATTGGACGAGGGCTTATCACAAACAACAGCCTAACGCAGCTTTATTTGACACGCAGATCTGTTGAGAGCATTGCCTCTTGGACAGAATACGCCAATACCTATGTAACTGCTGACAACAAAAAAGCCGTACAAGAATCGGACATCATCATCCTTGCGGTGCAACCAAGACAATTGGTTGGATTATTGGAGGAAATCAAAGATTTGCTACACGACAATCACGTACTTATTTCTACCGTAACAGGCTTCTCGCTAGCCAAAATGGAGGAAACTTTGGGTACTGACGTATTTGTGATTAGGTCGATGCCCAACACTGCCATATCGGTAGGAAAATCCATGACCTGTCTTTGTGCAAACAAAAAGGGTGCAGAACGCATGCCCATAGCCGAAGCCATTTTCAACGGTTTGGGAACGAGCATTGTTATTGAAGAACAGCACATGCGTGCAGCAACGGTGATTTGCGCTTCTGGTATTGCCTTTTGGATGCGATTGATTCGCGCTACTACGCAAGGAGGTGTACAACTTGGCTTTGACGCTGCTGAAGCCATGAAAATGTCCATGTACACCGCTATGGGTGCAGCATCCCTGCTTATAGAAACAGGTGCGCACCCCGAAGAAGAAATCGACAGAGTAACCACGCCTAGAGGCTGTACCATTGAAGGATTAAACGAAATGGAACACCAAGGATTGAGTTCGTCGTTGATACAAGGAATTGTATCTTCCTTTAAAAAGATTAACGAAATAGCACAAGACTAGTTATGCCATTATTTGATGTATATCCACTTTATGAAGTAACACCCGTTAAGGCCAAAGGAGTATATGTCTATGGGGCAGACCGAAAGAAGTATCTGGACTTATACGGTGGTCATGCGGTAATCAGCATAGGACACCAAAACCCCGTATACAACCGAAGGCTCAAAAAGCAGCTATCGCGTATTGGTTTTTACTCCAATGCCATTCAAAACCCATTGCAAATCCAACTGGCAGATGAAATTGAAGCACAGTCTGGATGTGAAGGCTATCAAATGTTTATGTGTAGCTCGGGAGCAGAAGCCAATGAAAACGCACTTAAACTCGCCTCTTTCCACACGGGAAAGTCAAAAATAGTGGCCTTTAAAAATGCCTTTCACGGCAGAACAAGTGCTGCTGTTGCCGCAACAGATACGCCTAAGATTATTGCACCGCTCAATGCGCAGCAAGAAGTAATATTTCTTGAATTTGGCGATGAAAAAGGACTGGCAGAAACCTTGTCAAAAGGAGATGTATGTGCCGTTATCATCGAAGCCATTCAGGGCGTTGGTGGTTTGGATATGCCCACTGAAAAATTCATGAAACAGGTGGAAAAAAGCTGTCGTGAGACCGACACCTGTCTTATTGCAGACGAGGTACAATCTGGTTTTGGACGCTCGGGCAAATTCTTTGCTTTTCAACACTACGGCATTACACCCGATATTATTTCCATGGCCAAAGGCATGGGCAACGGATTTCCTGTAGGCGGTATTTTGGCACATCCCAACATCAAACCTTGGTATGGCATGCTAGGGACTACTTTTGGCGGAAACCACTTGGCTTGTCAGGCAAGCCTGGCCGTTTTGGAAGTATTAAAAAAGAAGCAATTAATGGAGCACGCCACCGAGCTGGGCGAAGCTTTTATCAGTAGAGCTGAACGTATTCCCGGTGTAAAAAAAGTAAAAGGGCGTGGACTGATGCTCGGATTGGAGTTTGACTTTGAAGTAGGCGAATTACGCAAGAAACTCATTTACGAACACCGCATATTTACAGGAGGCAGCAGCAACAAAAAGCTATTGCGGATTTTACCTCCACTAACCGTGCAGCAAAAACACCTTGACCAGTTTTTTACTGCCTTAGAAAAATCATTATAAAAGCCCTTATGGGCATTTGACAACAATCAGCAACTCCCACCAGCATAAGTAAAATTGTATGAAGTGGTTTGCGAAATTTTAATTAGATGAAACAGTTTTTAACGCTTAACGATTTATCAAATTTTGATGCACAGGTGCAACTGGCAAAAGACATCAAAGCAAACCCCTATCAATTTGAGCAAATGGGCAAACGCAAAACCCTTGGGCTTTTGTTTTTTAACCCAAGTTTACGAACGCGATTGAGCACTCAAAAAGCAGGGCGCTTGTTGGGCATGGATGTGATGGTGATGAATTTCAGCAACGAAGCATGGGCCATAGAATACGAAGACAAAACCATTATGGAAGGCTTGCGTTCGGAGCACGTTAAAGAAGCTGCACAGGTGGTTTCACAATATTGCGACGTGGTGGGCATACGTGCTTTTGCCACGCTTACCGACAAAGAAAAAGACGAATCTGAACATGTATTACAGAATTTTATCAAATACGCTAGCGTTCCCATTCTAAATATGGAAAGTGCAACGGCTCATCCCCTACAGGCGTTGGCAGATGCGCTGACCCTAACCGAGTTGTCATTGCCCAAAAAACCAAAGGTAGTATTGACATGGGCACCACACCCAAAGGCATTGCCACACGCGGTTGGAAATTCATTTGCCCGAATGATGGGGTACCAAGATGCAGACTTTGTCATTGCCAATCCAGAAGGTTATGATTTAGATTCACGTATCACCAAAGGGATTCCTCTGATACACAACCAAGCCGAAGCACTCAAAGATGCTGACGTGGTTTATGCCAAAAACTGGAGTTCGTATGATTCTTATGGGCAGATTCTACGAACGGACAACGAATGGATGTTAACGCCAGAAAAAATGGCTGAGACCAACAACGCGGCCTTTATGCATTGCCTGCCCATTCGAAGAAATGTGGTGGTTTCTGATGGCGTATTGGACAGTCCAAATTCCAAAGTCATTGAGCAAGCCAACAACAGAACTTATGCTGCTGCTGCGGTACTAAAAACATTGCTGTCGTGAAAACTGCGTTACATATTCTAAAAGTTGGAGGCCATTTGGTCAACGATGCTGCTGCGCTGCAAGAAGTGCTTGCTGCTTTTGCTGACTTGGAAGGAGCCAAACTCTTGGTACACGGCGGTGGAAGACACGCAACAGCACTTGCCAAGCAATTGGGTATATCGCCCAAAATGGTAGACGGCAGGCGCATTACAGATGCCGCCATGCTCGAAGTGGCCGTAATGAGCTATGCCGGCCTCTCCAACAAAAAAATCGTGTCACAACTGCAAAGGCAGGGTGTGAATGCCGTTGGCCTAACAGGCGCAGACGGCAACTGCATTGAAGCCGTAAAAAGACCCGTAACCGATATTGATTACGGTTTTGCAGGTGATATTACACAAGTGAACACCGCAGTATTTGCCTCCTTGACCGCGCAAGACTTTGTTCCTGTGCTTTGTGCCATTACGCACGACAAAAACGGGCAACTGCTCAACACCAATGCAGATACCATAGCGGCGCAAGTAGCCATGGCCATGAGCAAGGAATATGACGTAACACTCTTCTATTGCTTTGAGCACGCTGGCGTATTAAAAGACATCAACAAGCCTGAGGACGTTATTGGTGAATTGTCCAAGGAAGCAACTGAAAATTATACCGCAGCAGGGGTCATCCATCAAGGTATGGTACCCAAATTGCACAACGGCTTTGACGCACTCCAAAATGGCGTTAAAGAAGTAGTCATCAGCAATGTTGCTGCGCTGTTAGATAAAAATGCACCCAAAACTACATTGATATGAGTCGAATCGAAGAACTACAACAAGAGGCAATCCAATTGCTTCAAGACCTCATCAACACCCCTTCCCTATCAAGTGAAGAGGATCAAACGGCTGCCATCATTAAGCATTGGTTGGAAAAGCACGGGGTTAGCTGTCAGCAGCAACAAAACAACGTCTATGCCATAAACAAGCATGAAGATCCATCAAAACCGTATCTGTTGCTCAACTCGCATCACGATACCGTATTACCCAACAGTGGCTATACCCGAGATCCCTATAAAGCTGCCATTGAAGACGGAAAATTATATGGTTTGGGTAGCAATGATGCTGGTGGTGCTTTGGTGTGTCTGTTGGCCACCTTTGTGTATTTCTACGAACAAGAGGACATGGCATATAACTTGGTTGTTGCCGCTACTGCAGAAGAAGAAACTTCTGGCCATTATGGGCTGAACAGCTTATTAAAAACCCTACCTAGCATAGACACCGCCATTGTGGGCGAACCCACGCAAATGCATCTGGCTGTGGCAGAAAAAGGATTGGTCGTTTTTGATGCAACCATTTCGGGTACTGCAAGCCATGCGGCGCATCCAAACCCAGACAATCCCATTTACAAAATTGGTGCGGTGATTGACTGGTTTCAACAACTGGAATTTGACCGCGTTTCCGATGCCCTTGGGCCTGTGAAACTAACGGTTACCCAAGTGAATGCTGGCAAGCAACACAATGCCGTTCCGGCAGATGTAAAGCTGGTGATAGACGTGCGCGTAAACGATTTGTATACCAACGACGAGATTGCGCAAATCCTTGAAGCAGCACCCTGTGAAATAAAGGCACGTTCGTTGCGATTGGGTTCTTCTTCTATTCCCATGAGCCACGCATTGGTGCAAGCCGGTATAACCGCTGGAAGAAATACTTATGGTTCGCCTACCCTATCCGACCAAGCTGCACTGACCTGTGACTCCTTAAAACTAGGCCCTGGTGATTCGCTGCGTTCGCATACAGCAAATGAATTTATTTATGTCAACGAGATTGAAGAAGCAATACCGTTGTATATTTCCATATTAAAACAAGCATTATGAAGCTTTGGCAGAAAAAAAAGACAAGCGTTACCGAACAAGTAGACCGATTCACCGTGGGTGCTGACAGGCTTTGGGACGTACGCCTAGCGCCCTATGATGTATTGGCCTCTAAGGCCCATGCGCAAATGCTGGCAAGCGTTGGACTGCTTACCGATGCAGAGGCCAAACAGCTATGCGATGAACTGGACAATATCATGACCTTGGCAACCCAAGAGGATTTTGTCATTGAAGATGATTTTGAAGACATACATTCCAAAATTGAGTTTCTGCTTACCGAGCGTTTGGGCGATGTGGGTAAAAAAATACACACCGCACGTTCTAGAAACGACCAAGTACTCACCGCCATGCAATTGTTGCTCAAAGATGAGCTAAGCGAGGTTAAGGCGCTTACAAAGGATTTGTTTGATACGTGGATGGGTTTGGCAGAAACACACAAAGATGTATTGCTACCGGGCTATACGCATCTGCAAGTGGCCATGCCATCGTCCTTTGGCTTGTGGTTTTCGGCCTATGCCGAGTCTTTGGTAGATGATGTGGTATTGTTAAATGCTGCGCATAGCATCTGCGACCAAAACCCCTTGGGCAGTGCTGCGGGTTATGGCAGCTCCTTTCCTATTGATCGTGCGCTTACGACCGAAGCACTTGGCTTTGGTGCGCTAAAGGTAAATGCCGTTGCCGCACAAATGGGCAGGGGAAAAACAGAACGTATCACCGCCAATGCGATGGGATCACTGGCAGCTACATTAGGTAGATTTTCAATGGATGTATGCGTGTATATGAGTCAAAATTTTGATTTCCTTTCATTCCCAGACCACCTGACTACGGGGTCTAGTATTATGCCGCACAAAAAGAATCCAGATATTTTTGAACTTATCAGGGGGAAATGCGCCCTCATTCAAGGGCTTGGCAATGACTTTGCCTTGTTGGGACAAAACCTTCCGAGTGGTTATCACCGAGAAATGCAGTTGTTTAAAGGAAAGATGCTGGAAGGTATAGACGAGCTTAAAGACTGCTTGACCATATTAAACAGCACCATAAAAGAGGTGCAGGTACGCACAGAAATCATGGCGGATGCCAAATACACCTATGCCTTTACGGTTGATGCGCTAAACGAATTGGTGCAGCAAGGGATTCCCTTCCGTGATGCCTACAAGCAAGTGGGACAACAGGTTGAAGAAGGTACTTTTGAAGCACCTGAAAAAGTAGCCCACACCCATATTGGCAGCTTGGGGAACTTGGCCCTAGATAAGATTCAAGAGAAGTTTGATAAGCAATACTAGCGCTGTATTTATTTAAAATGAGTCTATGGTTTGACTGTTCTTGACCAATTCACATTCCAAGAACGCTAACTCCTTTGGTTTTTTGGCATAAGTACGCAATAGGTCGTTGCATGGAATTTTTGGATTATTCCAAGTTTTGTAATTTGTTTTGTCAAACCAAACTATTGAATCCGCTGCTTCCCTAGAGATTATTCCATAGGGTTGATTTTCATCTTCTGTAACTAGAGAATAATAATAGTTCTCATCCTCTGCATACAACCAATATCCACCACTTCCGTTATCCATTTTAGTTTCTTGAAAGGTGTAAACACTACTTTCACTGGGTATGAAATAACCATTTCTATGAAGCAAGGAAAGTTTGTTCGAAAAAAGCAACCCTACAGGTTTGATTGTTGAAGTTACAATAGTAAAAACAATTCCAAGTATAACAATAATAAGACATCCTTTTTTCATTCTTTTATATTGTAAAGGCATAGTACACCTTATCCATTTTTACCGCCAAACATCCTTTTCAATCGGTCAATTTGGCCTCTCCATTTTCAATTTTATAATATTCATGTGCTTCATTTCCTTTTTCAATATATGGGCGCCCAACAATTATCAGTTCATTTTGTAAATCTGACAATGAGTATATCGATTCATATTTGAGTTCAATTAGGATGTTCTTGTCTTTATCGGCTACACCATACCAATAATAATCGTCTGTGCGGGTACCGCCTCCTCCCCAGCCAATCAGCATCACATCTTCTGAGTATCTATATTTCTTGACCAACAACAACTTGTCGTCTAATTGATCATTTACATTTTTTAATTCATATGCGTTTTCAACATACTCCTTGCCAATTAAACTTATCCTATAGTAAGGATTGCCAAAAAGTTTATATAAATAGACTGAGACACAAAGTATTATGATAAGTACGACTACCGAGGCTACTTTTAAAATCTTTTTAATATCAGACCGCATAATGAGCTATTTGTTTCCCAAATAAAAAATTGGATCCAAAAAAAACATTTTCATCCAACCTTGTTTGCTCCCGTCTATCATCCAAGGATAAGGAACGAGTGTGAAAATAGAATAGTGCAAATGCGGAGGTTTGCCCGCTGCATTTCCCGAAGTCCCTACTCGACCAATCAAGGTTTTTTTGACACCAACGAAAAGCGTGTTGTATTTAGCTCATTCAAATGAGCATAATAATGAAGACGCCATTTGGGACCAAGCACAAGTGCTGTTTTACCGCCTAGCGCTCGGTTGCCAGCATACAACACAATTCCTGATGTTGAAGCGTGAATAGCCGTCCCCTTTTTTGCGAAAATATCAATACCCTTATGCGTGACGGATTTTCCCCATGGATAATACCAAAAGGATTCGGGATGAAAATCGGAAGGGGTAGCCCCGTCAACAGGCATTTGCAATTGCTGAGGAATCATAAGACCTATTGTTACAAGTATTAAAAAGGTGATCAAGACCTTTTTGATTTTGGAGGATTTGCATTTGAGGCTTCTTAACATCGGGGTATTGGTTTTATTTAATTGGCTGAATCGGTACTTTCTTTTAGCAATAGCACGGTTTTTTCAATTTCATACGTATGAGTAATCTCGCTGTCTTGCAGCAACTTGTCATTCATCAGTCCGTCTGCTACATCACTTACTCTGATATGGACATAGTCAGCAAGGGATAGCGAATCCTTATAAAACGACTTAGGCACTGTATAGGATCCACTTGCTGTTGCAATGGTGTGGTGCATGGTAGCGGCAGAAAAACGATTATTCCCTGTGGGTGTTTTTAGACTTCCACTTGATTTCCAAATTTCAACATTCGGTGAAAAATTAAGTTCCTCCCAGACAAAGGTTAAATCTTCGTTTATGGGAACACTTTTAGGAATATGAAATGCAGCATTTCGCTTAAAAGGTTTTATAAACGCTAATGGATGTTTTGTGCCATCGGGCAAGCTTATCTCAAAATAATAAGTAGCTGACTGCGTTAGTTCATCTGTTGTATAAACCGAACTTTTCTGATAAAAGGGCTTGTGTGTAACAACTAAAATCATTGGAACATCGTTTAACAAAATCTTGATGTTGTCATTGATGATTTGTTTTTTGCCATCAGACAAATAGAGTGCGATGTAATCTGTTGCATTTTCCCCACTACCCATTGTTGTAATTAAAATTCGCGCTTCTAGGTTTCTTAAATCACTTGCTTTTTCATCTGAAATGAGAGAAACTTCACAGCTTTGTAAAAAGAAAAAGGCAATAAGAATTGTGAAATATTTCATTTGGTATGCTAATCGTTTTAAAAAAGCAAAGCAACAAGAAACACAACAGCAGCTAGGGCAATAATTACAGCTGGCCAAATGTTTCTTTTTTGGTGTTTTAATCCCATGGGTTTATTCGTGTTCCAAAAACCAACGGTAAGTAAATACATACCCAGATAGCTCACAACAACAACTATTCCTGGGATACCTAGTTCTTGAAGCACTAAGATTTGAAGTGCTGAATAGCCGAATCCCAACAATAGGGTTGTCCAAGCTTCTTTGCTCTTGTCCAATCGAAAGAAATTTAATGCCATTAAAATACTTCCAGCAAAAACGGAAAAGAGGGTGCCGTAAATTAAAATAGCCCTAGCGTCAAATAATTTTGGTGCATTGGGATCGTCTGTTAGGTCTGAACTTATTACAGGTTTTTTTTTCATGATTTGGAGTTTTTGGATATGTGTTAATTTAAATTTATGGAGAATACGAAAGCCATTCTTGCCATCTTAATTCATTAAGCATGAGTCCAATATTTTCTTCATTATATGGGCTTGTGCTTTCAATATTAAGCTTAGATTTTTCAATTTTCCAATCCCCATAACGCTTCCCTACGCGCCATCGCAGGTAGTGGTATTCTTGATCGGTTCCTAGATAACGTGTGTTTTGGTAATGGTTAGGACCATAAATAACCACCTCATCAGGATTGACAATTTCAATCCCCTTATTAAAATCAAAACAACCCAAAACAAGCAAGAATATAAAGGGAGTCAAAAGACGTGTTAAGAAGCACTTTTTGGATTGGGCTATATGTGATTTATGGATTTCCATTTGACTATTGTTCGCCTAACATTCCTCTGAAAATGGCAAGTGCCTCGATAAGCTTTGAGTCACCATACGCTGGATCGCTTGGGCATTTCATTCCCCAGCCTTGGGTGGGTTCACAAATTTCTTGGGTTATTTTTACATAGGGGTAATACTTTCGAATATCTTTAATGATTTTATTGTCCTCCGTATGGGTGTATATTTCTTCATCTGCTATGCTGTTGTACATGTAAAATTGGTATAAAACAAGACCTTTGGCATTGTATTTATAGTAGCCAGCCAATGCGCTGTCTAATGAAGAATAGGTGTAGTTTTTAAAAATAGTATCAAGAGGCTCACTTTCATATATCGAGGTAAGGGCATTATTAAAGTAATTGAGTTTAACGGTTTTTTCAATTTGCTTGTGCTTGTTAAGGTATTCCATTTCCATGTGGTCTATCTCTTTTGGATCGCCACCCCAGCAACGACTATTACAATACGTAATCTTTAATTTTTTTGTTGGATATATCAAGATTTGGGTTCTAATATTCCCGTCTTTTTCATAGACATAAAGAGTGTCTATCGGTTTTTCTTTTTTTATGGCTTCAAAGGGTGCCAATAGAACTTCTTTGGTAGTAGGTATTTCTGTAGGTTCAGGGGCTTGTACCGTCTCTTTTGTGTCTGAAGCAGCAGGCTTGCTTTTGTTAAAACAACTTGTTGCTGTTAACACTACTGCTATAAGGATTATTTTAGGCGTGCTCCAATTCATTCCATTTTCTTTAAGTGGACGATAAGCCCCTCTTGCTTTAACACGAGTTTTCTTCTTGTCAATTTTGAAATTTGAAAAAAGTCACCATCCTTCTCACCTCTATCAAATAGTATTTTGACGGTTTTGTTTTTTTTGTTGTAGTCCCATGTCCCGTTATAATTGGGCGCTTTTAGTATCCGCTTTTTTCCTAAGATAATTTTCTCTGGCAGTACAGCATTGTTTATGCCAGGCGTCTCGCCTTCCGGATATATTGTTTCCGAAACCACTCGTTCTAAATCACCTCCCTTTAAGGAACCATCTTTAAAAAATTTTAAATAACGATTCATATTTTCTCGAATCACCCCTTGTTTCGTTGTTGAAACAATTTCCCAAGTCCCAATAAATTTATTTTGCGCTATTGATAGTAAGGGAATAAAAAAGAATAAGACAAGTAGGTGTTGTATGTATGTACGTTTTATTATGGTCATTAGGTAGATGTTGTTCTTTATTTTACTTCTATTGTTATCAATTTGTCTGAGTTAAACATGGCTGCTGGCGAGATTACTTTCTCGTCCATTGGAATATTGTCGCCATATCTTTCTTTTATTTTGGATTGAACAATTTCTTTTGTCAAGTCAAAGTCCGAAAGCTGTTCAAGTTGACCTATTTCTATACCTACTGATTGCTTGTACATTTTCCAAACAAGTTCCGAGCAGTAGATTTTATCGTCTGACCACTCAAAATAAATATCGTAGGCTTTCCCGTTGAATTGCTCACCAATCTGCTTCATCTTAGTCAAAGTCGAGTCATTCAAAACTCGGTCGGCGTTTTTAAGTCGCTTCACTACATAATGTCCATTTTCACCTCGATTTATCCATGCTTTGAGCGGTGTCAATTTTACGGGCTGAACAGCTTCATAAACAAAAAATGCACCGTCATTTTCGTAGATAATTCCCATATGGCTGTATTTGGAATTTGTGGCTAGTTGTATGGCCATACTCTGACGCGACTTCGAAGTCTGGAAAATGATATCGCCTTCTTGCAGGCTTTTTTGAACCGTAACGTTTTCGGGTCGTACAACGTCATTTTTTACATTGTTGTTGAACAGAAACATTTCAGCCCCCCAATAGGCGAGGAAGGCTACGATTCCAATTGTTATAAGCGTTAGGATTGTTTTTTTCATTGGGTTGTTGTAGCTGTTGAGAAGCGTTTAGCGCCTCACTGAAGGGTAACTTCTGTGCCTTCAAATTCAATTCTTGGGTCATTTATATGTACTAACTCATCCAACTCATATATATTCCTATACCCATATCCATATAGGTTAATAAACGTTGGAATATTTAAAGCAAGCATAATGGGTTTCCGGTTAGACAATATTTGGGTTTCTGTATTTTCTCTTTTTTCTGGAACCAACATTTTAGAAGCAAAGTCGATCTGGTCTCCTTTAAAATTATTGTTGCAATAAATTAAGATTTTGGTAGCTGTATCGGGGATTAATTCCCTAAGCGCTTGTTGTGTGAAATCTGGAAAACTTAAATGAATTGCGCCTTTAAGGTGTTTTCTGTTGTAACGAAAGGTTGAACGGGTATCCAAAACAATCACGTTTTCCTCTTCACGCATGTTCAGAAACGCATCTAAATCAATAAGACGCTCTTCTCTGAAAGTTTCCACTTCGGCTACTAGATTTTTAAAGTCGTCATAACTCGCTAATGATTTGGGATAGCCATTTGCAGCATACATTCCATTTACAATTAATAGATCTTGAGAAAACGCACCGATTGCGATAAGACAAACAGCTGTTGTTGCAATTATTTTCATGTGTTTACAATTATTGTTTTTTCAAACGCCCACCAAAGGCACGACTGAAATCCCAAAAAAGACTTAAAAAACAAAACTGCGGTACTAACAATTGTTAGCGAAAACAACCAAAAGGCAATTAAATAGTTCGGTAAAAAGAACAGATTTGGGATTCCCGCCATAAGCGAGGCATTTGTTCAAGGCTAAGTTAACAAAAAAAGAGAAATGGTGGGTTTAGGAAGTGTTAAGGTCTTGGTAAAAGGTAGGTCTGCTTGCAACTGCACCTGTGAGTACTAATTCTTTTAGAGGCAAGTCTAAAATTTAAGTCGCTCATCAAACCATTTTATTATCTCTTGATTTAATTCATGACGGTAATCAGTAAAAAAGTGATCTGTCTTGTATTTTTTTAATTCAAAATCATAATCTATTTCAGAAAGCTTTATTGCTATTTTATCAGCCTGTTCTGGATTAACTTTTTTATCATTTGTTCCGCATAAAATTAAAAGACTACTGTTTTTGTCTAACGCATCTGTCCAATAAATAGCCGAACGTTTTTTCAATTCTAATTCTTTGTTTTTCCAGTAGTTTGGAACGCACTCAGCAATTACTTTTGTTTCTATCTCAGGGCGCGCTGCTATTGTTCTAAATAAATCTGTCGGTGCATTTCCAACAACTGCGGTTTTTATTTTATTAGATTTTTGAAGCGCCAAGTAAGTCATCATTCCACCTCTAGACCAACCAAACATTCCTATGCACTTTGGATTAGCTTTGTCAAGCGCTTTTACAGTTTCCATTAAATTAAGAACATCATTTATTTCTGACCCGCCAAATTCATCTTTGATTCGATAGTTACTGCCAGCTATCACATAGCCTTGTTCAGCTAACTTGGAAGTATACATTATCATTGTAGCTATTGTCAATCTTCCAAAATCTCTATTACCGCCACGGTTAAAAATCACAACTGGGTATTTGCCTTTCGCTTTGGGTTCGGTAACTATTCCGTGAACTTTTAAACCATCACTTTGGTAAGTAATATTGTAAAAGTCCAATTTTGTCAAGTGCTCGAAATCAGCATGCAATTTATTATTTTGTGAAATCCTTTCCCATATAGGCAACTTGGTGATATCCACTAATTTTTTCGACAATAGCCTTCCGTTTTGGCTAAATCCAACGCTTATGAAAAGTATAAAAATTGTCGCTATTAGTGTTTTACTCATAAGTTAGAATAAGTTATCACCTAGGATATTTTACGTGTTTTTCAAAATGTTTGCCAACGTTCCATGTATGGTGCGTATACACTAGGGTATGTTTTATAGGTTTTGTTAGGCAACGTATTTTTTATTCCATTCTTTTTAATTTATATCCTTTTTCGTTTAACAGGTGCAGAAGTCCACCTTTTCCTCCTAAATGCCCCATCCCGACTGCAATAAATGTTGATTTATTTTCTATGTTATTTATTATGTTATCAATCCAGTTTTTATTTCGTTGGTTAATAGCTAAATCAGCTATTTGAACTGGTGAAGTATCTTTAAAAGCTCGAATTTCATGATGCTTATACATTTTTAAAGTTTGTTTATAAACTTTAAGTATGCTGTCATATTGAAATTCACTTTCAGGTAATTTAATCTCATTTAGTTTCTTCATTACTTCTAAAATTTCATCTGTAGATTCTAGTCCTGTTATTTGAATTTCATTTTTTTGAGCTATATTAATTAGTTGATTTTCCATTACAACAAGTTCATTTCCATATTCAGACATTATTACTTTGTAGGTTTCTTTAATAAAGTCTGGAATTTTAAAATTCATAAGCTTTTGTTCTTCTAATTTATTAGTGAAATCTCTTTCAAGGACCAGTTGGTCACATTCTTTAAGATTTACAACTATTCTTTCAGGAAAATCTATTTCATTTTTTGGATATAAATGTATAGTACCAAAAAGGTAAGATACCTTTTCATTTTTAGATGTGATTTTCCAAAAATTTCCTTTGTCAAAACTCTTTATCTCTTTTTGAAAACAGGATGAAAGTGTTAAAATAATTGAAATTAGAAGTAGGTTTTTTTTCATATGTTATCTAACGGTCTCGTATATCCGTCAGTTACGGGTTTATATGCATTAATTTTCAATTTAACACGGACTTTAGTAATTTCGAGTGGATTCTAGCCTGTGCTGAGTTTGTCGAAGCATAGTCGAATCCGCCGTAATTGCAGTTATACTTTGTTGGTAATAGTTTTTACTTAAAATCCTTTTAACGTTCCATTCAAGATTGTATTGATTGGTTTCAACTTCTTTTAGTCGTTGATATTCTGTGATCAGGTATAGTTTGAATGTCGGACTAATCCATGATGCAAATTCAAATGCAATGTCTTTATGTGCATATGTTCCACCATACCTGCCGGATTTTGAAATTATCCCAATGGCATTTGTTGATTCAATCCACCTTTTTGGGGTGAGGGTAAAACTATTCAAACCAGACTCATTTCTAAAGGCATCGAATTCGATGCTTTTAAAATTCGGGTTACGTAATTTTTCCCAAAGTCCAAGAAATTCAATCGTACTTCTTGTTCTCATCCAGTTTTGGATGATGTAATTTGTTCTCTCAGAGTCCCGAAATTTTGCCATGTCTGTTAACGAGATATATTCTTCCTCATTTTGTTTATAAAGAACAATTTCTAATTCGTTTACATTCAATTTAGTTTTACTCATTTTAATTCCAATATATGGACTTATAAATAACATAAATATTCATAATTCCGGCAATGTTTCTTGGGTCTCCTACAATGAACGCCAACTTGTATATGTCCGCATACCTATCTTCAGTTCGGCAGTGCTCACTAGAGTCAAACTCAAGGATCATACTTTTATTTCTTTTATCTTCATTCGATTTAACACGCTGATATACAGCATATTTAATTTTAAGATCGCATAAACAAGCATAACGGCACGCGGTGCTATTAAATACCCAAGAAAATCCTAAAAAAGGGGTGTTGCAGGCCCATAAAGAAGAACAGACTTGGGGGTTCCCGCCATAGGCGAGGCATGTTGTTCAATGCTAAGTTAACAAAAAATATTTACTACTAGCAACAAGAAAGGCAGGTAAAAACACCAAGATACAGGGAGATCCCACAAAAGCGAAGCATGCAACTCCTAAACTCTCGACGAAAAGGTAATTAAACCATTAGTTATATCTAAAAATAGGTGCTAATTCCTTTTTTATTCCTTTACGAGTTTAAGACTGCCTTTTCCAGAACTGGTTAAGATTTCTGCGATGTAAATTCCGTTAGTTAGAGCTGAAACGTCAACGGTTGCAACAAGACTGTTGGGTTGAAGTAATATAATCTCCTTCCCAAGGAGGTCATACAGTGTGATGCTGTTGATTGTATTATTTTTAGCACTTATCGTTACCACATCGTTGATGGGATTAGGAAAAGCATTCAAGTGGTCTATACTAAAAGGCTCGTCAATGTCATTAGTCAATGAATTAGATACTACTTTAATATCATCAAACAGGAAGGTGGCATTAGCCGATGCATCATTAGGGCCCCCATACCCTAGCATCAACGTTATAACATCGTAAATCGGATTATCTGCATTTGAAAGATCCCACGTATATGTTGCCCATTCGCCAGAAACTGTGGTTAGGGCGTCCTGTTCTTTTCCAAATTGTTCCGGTGGGCTACTTTCTAATTTAAACTTTAGGGTGGTGCCCACTGGCGCATCGGTATATACTTTCATGGAGAGTGTGCCGGCATTTGACATGTCTGCAATATGATCCGTCAACGTTAGTTTGCTTCTCATATATCCTGAACCACCACTTCTAATAAATTTCCCAACAGTTGCACTGGGATTGTTTGTGTCTATATGCGGATTTGGTATGACCGTTGTTTGTGCGCCAAAAAAATTGGTGAAATCTGTAGTTACAACACTGTTTTCAAAATCGACTGGAAGCGTTGCTTGCAAAGGATCTGCTATGGCAGGCCCTGAGACTTGTTGCACATCGTCAAATAGAAAAGTAGACGTACTGGTGCCATCACCAACATTACCAAAATCAAACATAAGCTGTATGCTGTTGTAATCGCTGGCTTGACCATCAAAATTCCAACTTATGGTTTCCCATTCACCAGAAACTGTTGTCAATTTGTCAAAACTGGTACTACCCCCTGTTTTTTGAAGCTCAAACTTAATTCTTGTACCAATCGGAGCTGTGGTATAGACTTTCATGGAAATGTGCCACGCAGTAGACAAGTCAATTGCACTGTTTAAAAATATTTTACTTCCGCCATAATAATTACCGCCATCTCTTATAATCTGACATACTGTACCACTGGGATTAGCGGCATCAGCCTGAGGGTTTGAAACAATAGCAGCCGTAGATCCGTTATAATTCAGAAAATCAGTGTTTACAACCCCAGATTCAAAATCGATGGGTAAGGAAGTTGGTTGTGGAGCTGTTGGTCCAGAAACCTGTTCAACATCATCAAAATAAAAGGTGGAGGTAACAGAGCCGTCTCCCACATTTCCGAAATCAAACATGAATACCAATTCGTTCAGATTATTCTCGGTGCCTGCAAAAATCCATTCTAGCGTTTCCCATGCACTCGAAACCGTAGTTACGGCATCGACATCTACTGCTGGACCAGTACCTTCTAATTTTAGTTTTATGGTAGTGCCAACAGCTGCTTTGGTATAGACTTTCATGGTGATTTTCGTCTTAACCGAAAAGTCTAAATTATCTGCGAGTAGGATTTTACTTCCCGACCAGGCTGCACCACCATTTCTAACGATTTGAGCAACGGATGCACTCATATTTATGCCTGACGGATTGGGGTTTGTTATAACAGTTACAACTCCACCGTCAAAATCGCTGAAATCTGAAGTGGTGATATCGCCTTCAAAATTGAAGGGTAAACTTTGTGAAAAACCAGCAAAAGATGAGAATAAAATGATTAGCGCACAAATATGCTTGGTTGTGAATTGTCTATTTATCATAACTTAAAATTATAATAAGTCAAATTCTAAAAAAAGAAAATTACCTATACATAAACTCTACAAGGGTTGGAATAAAACACAACGGACTTGTGTATGGTTAGTTGCGTGTTTGAGCTACATAGAGTTCGGCTAGGTCAAAATCAAGCATAATACGCTGTCCGCGTAGTTCATAAATTCTATGCTGTATTAGTTTTATATCCATCTTATACGGTATCAATACAAACCCCAAAAAAGTAAAAATGAAAATAGTAGGTGTTCACTCAAACAAACATGGGGCTTTTGTCTAATGCTAAGTTAAAAAAAAAGTTTAGCCATAAAAAAAGGCGTTATAAAACGTTTTTTCTCACTTCTTTTTTAAATCGGTTTTAAATCCAATGCGTTCTCTATTTTCATAATTTACTACTGCCTTATCTTTTTACAATAGATAATTAAGGGCCTGGTTTATATCTTTGAACTTTATGTTCATTTCTTTTTCTAATTTGGTTATCTGCTCTTTTAAATCTTTGTAGTCGGTAAGGTGTTGTCGGAGAAGTACAAACGCTCGCATTATAGAGATGTTCACATCGATAGCCTTATCACTGTTGAGCACACTTGAAAGCATTGCTACACCTTGTTCAGTGAAAGCAAAAGGTGGATAACGCAAACCCATTTTGTCAGCATTGGACATCACATTTTGTGATCTCCAATTTACAAATTCTTCTTTTGAAAGTTGAAACATAAAGTCATCAGGGAATCGTTTAATATTTCGCCTTACTGCTTGTTTAAGCACTCTAGTTTCAACACCGTACAACTCAGCAAGATCTCTATCGAGCATTACTTTATTTCCTCTGATGATAAGTATTTTCGATTTGATTATTTGTATATCCATATATTTATTTTGTTATGTCATCACAATTTGTGATTACATCTCCCATACTTCTTTGGTCAACTTAAACATAAAATCTTTAGGAAAAATATACACGTTGCGTCTAACGGCTAGGTTGAGTACTCTCGTTTCAACTGCATACAGTTCGGCTAGGTCAAAATCAAGCATAATACGCTGTCCGCGTAGTTCATAAATTCTATGCTGTATTAGTTTTATATCCACCTTATACGGTATCAATACAAACCCCAAAAAGTAAAAATGAAAATAGTAGGTGTTCACTCAAACAAACATGGGGCTTTTGTCTAATGCTAAGTTAAAAAAAAGTTTAGCCATAAAAAAAGGCGTCCTAAAACGCCTTTATTTGTCAATCTGAATTTATTTCAGATTCTAAAAAAATATGAAAATCGCCAATAGATTCAGAATGACAGATTTTCAACTTTTAGAAACGTACTTTTATTCATTTGTGATGTAATTACCTACATATGCAACGCACGGTCTTCTGTTGCGGCTAAAGCGGCTTCTTTTACGGCTTCGGCATAGGTGGGATGCGCATGGCTCATACGGGCCAAGTCCTCAGCAGAAGCACGGAATTCCATGGCCGTAACCGCTTCGGTAATCAAGTCGGCGGCACGAGCGCCTATCATGTGCACGCCCAAAATTTCATCCGTTTCGGCATGTGCCAAAATTTTAACAAAGCCGTCCGTGTCCATACTGGCGCGTGAGCGTCCAAGGGCACGCATGGGAAACTGCCCCTTTTTAACAGCAATACCAGCAGCCTTTAGCTCCTCCTCTGTCTTACCTACAGAAGCTACTTCTGGCCAGGTATAAATAACGTTTGGAATAAGGTTGTAATCGATATGCGGTTTTTGTCCTGCAATAAACTCGGCAACCAACACGCCCTCTTCCTCCGCCTTGTGCGCCAACATGGCACCACGCACCACATCGCCTATGGCGTAGATGTTAGTCGCTGCCGTTTGGAGTTGGTCGTTTACTTCAACCTGTCCCCTGTCGTTTAGCACAACGCCTGCGGCTTCGGCATTTAGTCCGTTGGTATAGGCCCTGCGCCCCACAGACACCAAACAGTAGTCGCCTTCAAAGGTTTGGGCAACGCCTTTTTTGTCGTTTGCCGTTACGCTTACCGTATCGCCTTTGCGTTCAACGGCCGTTACTTGGTGAGACAGGTGGAATTTAACCCCCTGCTTTTTCATCACCTTCATCAATTCTTTAGAAAGCGCAGCATCCATTACCGGACTGATGCGATCGGCGTATTCAATAACGCTTACTTCGGCACCCAATCGGCGGTATACCTGTCCGAGTTCCAAGCCAATCACGCCCCCACCAATAACAACCAAGTGCTTGGGAATTTCAGAAAGCTCCAATGCCTCTGTGGACGTAATGATGCGGTCTTTGTCTACGTTAATAAAAGGCAGGCTGCCCGGCGTAGAGCCCGTGGCAATGATGGTATTTTTTGCTTCAATCACTTGGGCGTCTTTCCCTGTGATTTTGATGTGGGTGGCGTCTTCAAAAGCACCCAATCCGTTGAGGACGGTAATTTTGTTTTTATCCATCAGGAAATCAATCCCCTTGACTGTAGTGGACACCACCTCACGCTTGCGGGCAATCATTTGTGGAAAATTGACCTCAATAGCGCCTTTGACGTCTATGCCGTGCTCAGCAAAGTCTTTTGTGGCTGTTTCGTAGTGATGCGAAGAATCCAACAAGGATTTAGAAGGAATACACCCCACATTGAGGCAAGTACCACCGAGCGTGGGTTCTTTTTCGATTAGGGCGGTTTTCATTCCCAATTGTGCGCAGCGGATAGCAGCAACATATCCGCCAGGACCCGAGCCAATTATGGCGACATCAAATTGATTCATTTGTCGTATGTTTTTGTTCTACAAATGTACAAGGAACGGAGCATATCTGATAGCACAATGTTATATTCTTCACAAAATTATTTTAAAACCTTAATGCGTTACAGAATGGCTGAAATTTGCTATTACGTAAAATATTTTTAATTTTACACGTAAATCAAATGCCATGGGCAAAAAATTAACATTAAGTCTTAATCAAGGGGTGATTGACGATGCCAAAGTGTATGCAAAATCAAATAATATCAGTTTGTCAAAATTGATTGAATCGTATTTGACAAGCCTCACAAAAAACACAACCACTGCACCGCAAATCACGCCTTTGGTAAAAAGCCTCAGTGGTGTAATTGATATTCCCGCTGACTTTGATGCGAAAAAAGCCTATGGAGAGTTCTTAGCAGAAAAGTACTCATGAATCGGGTACTCGTTGATACAAACATAGTGATTGACCTTTTGGCAGGACGAAAGGAATTTTATCCTGAAGCCGCTGAACTTTTTTCACTTTCTGATAAAAATAAAATCACACTGACCATTTCGGCATTGACATTCGGCAATACGCATTATGTATTATCTAAACAGCGATCTAAAAATGAAGCACGCAGAATTTTAAGAAAGTTTAAAGTGTTGGTCGAAATTCTCCCCTTAGATGATAAACTTGTTGAATTAGCCTTAAGCGACGATGCGTTATTTGACTTCGAACATGGACTCCAATACTATCCCGCTCTCGAAAACAAGATAGATGTTATTATCACCCGCAATAAAAAAGATTTCAAAAATGCTAAAATTCCGGTTTTGACAGCAAAAGAGTATCTTGCCATAGCATAAAAACAATCTGTTAAACTTCCAATTGATGCAAAACACAAAACCTACCCTATCACTTCGTTTGGCCATGCTCCCCATAGTGGCGCTGGTCCTGTTACTATCGCTTAATGTCAGTGTTTATGGCGATGATGCCTTGGGCGGTTCCAATCAGTTTATCTTACTCCTTGGTGGTGCCGTTGCGGCTATGGTGGGCTTTGGACAAAAAATCAGCTACAAAGACATGCTACAGCAAGTAGCAGAAAACCTCAAATCTGTTACGGGTGCCATCCTCATCTTGTTGTTTGTGGGTGCCTTGGCAGGCACTTGGTTGGTCAGTGGTATTATTCCCGCCATGATTTATTACGGACTACAAATCCTACACCCCACCTTTTTCTTGGCAGCTTGTATTGTTATTTGTGCACTTATTTCTGTGGCTACGGGCAGCAGCTGGACTACTTCAGCCACCGTGGGCATTGCGCTCATTGGTATTGGTAAAGCCATGGGGCTTCCTGTGGGCATGATTGCCGGCGCGGTTATTTCTGGGGCTTATTTTGGCGATAAGATGTCGCCCTTGAGCGATACCACCAACCTGGCACCAGCCATGGCAGGCGGTGAGTTGTTTTCGCACATACGCTATATGACCATCACCACCGTTCCCACCGTATTGGTGACGCTTGTGGTGTTTCTTATCATCGGCTTCACCCAAGACACCACAGCCGTTGCACAAACCGAACCCTTGCTATTGGCCATCAAAGAACGTTTTAGCATCAGTCCGCTGCTGTTTGCCGTGCCCATTGTTGTGGTAGTGCTTATTGCGCGCAAAACGCCACCCTTGGTAGCCTTGCTTATTGGCACCCTGCTAGGGGCTGTTTTCGCATTGCTGTTTCAACGGCCCTTACTGGCTGAACTCGCTGGAGTAGCACAGCTTGACATAACAGCCGGCTATAAAGTTATTATGGACACCATTACGGTATCAACAGCAGTTGAAACAACCAATCCCATGTTAAACGACCTGTTTCAATCGGGAGGTATGGCTGGTATGCTTGGCACCATTTGGCTGATTATCTGTGCCATGGTTTTTGGGGGTATCATGGATGCCATTGGCGCCCTAAAGTCCATTAGTGCGGCATTGTTAAGCTGGGCGGAATCCACCTTTCAATTGTTTGCAAGCACCGTGGTTTCTTGTTTGGCCATCAACGTAACGGCCTCTGATCAGTACCTGTCCTTGGTGGTACCCGGAAAAATGTTTGAACAAGCTTATAAAGACCGAAACTTAGCACCCGAAAATTTAAGTCGTACGCTAGAAGATTCAGGAACGGTGACTTCCGTGTTGGTGCCTTGGAATACCTGTGGGGCTTATCAGTCGGGGGTGCTGGGCGTTTCTGTTGCAGACTATTTTATCTACGCCATTTTCAATTGGTTAAGTCCGTTTACAACGCTGCTTTTTGCTGCCATCGGATATAAGATTAAGCAGCTAAAATCCTAGCATCAGCATTTATTATCATTTAATAGATAATTAAAATTAAACATTGGATTAACCTCTGTTTATTTTTGTATTTTTAAATCATTAAAAAACTTAAAATTATGAGCGAAAGCAAATGCCCCTTCCACGGTGCAACTACCCAACCAAACCTTGGAACACAAAACAAAGATTGGTGGCCAAATCATCTGAATTTGGACATTCTTCGTCAACATGACACCAAAAGTAACCCCATTCAAGAAGTCGATTACCGACAAAAGGTTAAAAGCCTTGACATAGATGCAGTAAAAGAAGACATAGTAACTGTAATGCGCGATAGCAAAGACTGGTGGCCAGCAGATTATGGTCATTACGGACCTTTCTTTATCCGTATGACGTGGCACGTAGCAGGAACATATCGAACAGGTGATGGACGTGGTGGTGCGGCAACAGGCGCTCAGCGTTTTGCTCCACTCAATTCATGGCCAGATAATGGAAACTTGGATAAGGCTAGACGCTTACTATGGCCTGTTAAAGAAAAATACGGAAACGATTTAAGTTGGGCAGATTTGCTTGTACTTGCCGGAAATGTAGCTATCGAGGATATGGGTGGCCCGAACCACGGCACAGCCTTAGGCAGGGAAGATATTTGGCATCCAGAAAAAGATATTTATTGGGGAGCAGAAGATGAGTGGTTGGGTGACAATCGTTATGGAAAAACACGTCAAGATTTAGAAAATCCATTGGCGGCAGTTCAAATGGGTCTTATATATGTAAATCCAGAAGGCCCTAACGGAAATCCAGATCCTGCCTTATCGGCGCAAGACGTACGTGAAACATTTAAGCGTATGGCCATGAACGACGCTGAGACTGTTGCGTTAACCGCGGGTGGACACACCTTTGGTAAAGCACACGGTGCTGGTGATGCTGGACTTGTTGGCGCAGAACCAGAAGGAGCCGCTATCGAAGAACAAGGATTCGGGTGGATGAGTACACACAAATCTGGAAAAGGTGTAGATGCGATTACCAGTGGTATTGAAGGTCCTTGGACGACCAATCCAATTCAATGGGACATGGGCTATTTTGATTTACTCTTTAAATACGACTGGGAGCTCAAAAAGAGTCCTGCAGGCGCAAACCAATGGCACCCTATCAACTGTGCAGAAGAAGACATGGTTCCTCAAGTGGATGGCAGTGATGAAAAAGTATTGCCTATGATGACTACAGCAGATATGTCATTAAAAGTTGATCCTATATATAGAAAAATATGTGAGCACTTTATTGATAATCCAGAAGAGTTTGGCCAAACCTTTGCGCGTGCTTGGTTTAAGCTGCTTCACCGTGATATGGGACCAAAGAGCAACTATATTGCAGGTGACTTTAAAGATGTAGACTACATTTGGCAAGACCCAGTGCAGGCAGGAAAAACATTGTCTGCCATTGATGAGGAAAAAGTTAGAGCAGCGCTCAAATCAAGTGGATTATCCCATCAACAAATGGTGGAAACTGCTTGGGCTTCTGCTTCAACATTCCGTGGCTCTGACAACCGAGGTGGTGCAAATGGTGCAAGAATCAGACTAGAGCCACAAAAAAGCTGGGGCGTAAACAAACCACAAGAGCTGTCAAAAGTGTTGACTGCTTATGAAGCAATTGCTTCAAGTACAGGAGCCAGTGTTGCTGATGTTATAGTTCTTGGGGGAGCGATAGGCATAGAAATGGCTAGTGGTGTTACTGTTCCAACAACTACAGGAAGAGGAGATGCTACACAAGAAGATACCGATATTGATTCGTTCAACCTGCTAAAACCAAGAGCATGTGGGTTTAGAAATTACAGCGAAAAAGAATTTGCAGTAGCACCAGAAGAAATCATGCTAGACAAAGCACAACTGCTTGGACTAACACCCAAAGAGATGACTGTTTTGGTCGGGGGTATGAGAGCCATGGGTATTTCAGCTTCTGGAGATGGTGTTTGGACAGATGGCACATTGAACAACAGTTGGTTTAAGACCTTATTGTCTATGGATATAAAGTGGGAAACTACTGCATACAATACTTATACTGGAAAAGACAGAACTACAGGTGACGTTGTCCGTACAGCTTCACGTACAGATTTAGTTTTTGGATCAAACTCTGAACTGCGTGCCATTGTTGAAGTGTATGCTCAAAACGACAACAACGATAAATTTGTTCAAGATTTTATCGCGGCTTGGAACAAAGTAATGGATGCAGACCGCTTTGATTTGAGATAATCATCAAAGATTAGCATAAGACACTTTACCTAAGTTTTAATCTTTATAAAAACCCGATGACTTCATCGGGTTTTTTTGTTGTATTTTTGATGTTGTATATGGTCAAGAAAGCTAAATTTCGCATCAAAGCATTAAGTAGACAACAGCAAATTGTTTGGGGTGCCTTTTGTATTCTCTTCTCGGTTTTGCTGTTGATTGCTTTTATCTCTTTTTTCAGCTCTTGGAAAGCAGACCAAAGTGCACTTGATGCCTTGGACAATAGAGATGTGGTTGTTGAAAACAGCATTCGAAAACTGGGAGCTAGCCTAAGCCACCTGTTTATATACCAAGGATTGGGAATTGGCGCCTTTGCCATGGCCCTTATGCTGCTTGTAACAGGCATAAGCCACTTCCTCAACACCGCTACCAACAAACTAGCATCGAGATGGATGTGGACACTTATCCTCTCACTATGGCTTGCCCTTGGTATGGCACTCCTGTTTCCACAAAGCCCACTATTGAGCGGTATCATCGGATATGAAAGCAATCTTTTTATGGTCCAATACATCAGTCCATTTGGTGTGGTTAGCATATTGCTGCTCATTTTTATTGCCTTTTTAGTCTATCAATTCAAATGGAAACCCGAAGAAATAAAACTATTTAAGGCTAAAGCAAACAAAACGGAAGACGACACCCAAGCTCTTGAAGAAACCGAAGAGCCTGCGCAAGTGGTCTTTGACATGACGGAAGAAAAAGAAGCAGCAGCTCCACCCACAGCCGTTGTGCCCACATCAAAGAAAAAAGCAGACAAGACGGAAGATGACATCAAACTCTCGCTAGAAACTACCGAGGAGGATGAGGTGGTGAAAAAAGCCAAGAAATTGGTTGCAGACTTTGGTGAAGTAGATCCAACACTTGAACTAAAAAACTTTCGTTCCCCCACGGAGTCCTTGCTAAAAAGCTATCCGCACGAAGGCATCACGATAAACGAGCAGGAACTAGAGGAAAACAAAGAACGTATTGTTGATACCCTAAAGAATTATCAAATTGGCATAGCCGACATCAAGGCTACCATTGGACCCACGGTTACACTCTATGAGATTGTGCCTGCTGCTGGTGTGCGCGTGTCAAAAATCAAAAATCTAGAAGACGATATTGCACTTTCGCTTTCAGCCTTGGGCATTCGTATTATTGCACCCATCCCTGGAAAAGGAACCGTGGGTATCGAAGTACCAAATAAAAACGCAACCATAGTATCCATGCGTTCGGTGATTTTGGCAAAAAAGTTTCAGGAAGCGGAAATGGAGCTGCCCCTAGCACTTGGAAAAACCATCAGCAATGAAACCTTTGTGGTCGATTTAGCCAAGATGCCCCACTTGCTTATGGCAGGTGCTACTGGACAAGGGAAGTCCGTTGGGCTAAATGCCATACTCACCTCGCTGTTATACAAAAAGCATCCCGCAGAAATAAAGTTTGTATTGGTTGATCCAAAGAAAGTGGAACTAACCCTTTTTAATAAAATTGAGCGTCATTATTTGGCAAAGCTCCCCGACGCCGAAGAGGCCATCATCACAGACAACAAACAAGTCATCAATACCTTAAATTCACTTTGTATTGAAATGGACAAGCGCTATGACATGCTCAAACTTGCCATGTGCCGCAACATAAAGGAATACAACACCAAGTTTAAAGATCGCAGGCTAAACCCACACAACGGCCATGCCTACCTCCCCTACATCGTTTTGGTCATTGATGAATTTGCCGATTTGATTATGACCGCAGGCAAAGAAGTGGAAACACCCATTGCGCGCCTTGCACAGCTTGCCAGAGCAATTGGCATACATTTGATCATTGCCACCCAGCGTCCGTCTGTAAACGTGATTACGGGCTTGATAAAAGCCAATTTCCCAGCACGTATTGCCTTTAGGGTTACGTCAAAAGTAGATTCCCGCACCATTTTAGACAGTGGCGGCGCAGATCAACTCATAGGTCGTGGGGATATGCTGTTTACGCAAGGAAACAATTTGATTAGGCTGCAATGTGCCTTTGTAGATACCCCCGAAGTAGAAAAACTTACGGATTTTATCGGTGCACAACGCGCCTACCCAGATGCGCATCTATTGCCAGAGTATACTTCTGAAGAAAGCAGCACCAGTAGTGACAACAATATTGAAGACAGAGACCCCATTTTTAGAGAGGCCGCCGAAGTGGTTGTGAATGCACAGCAAGGTTCGGCATCGCTTTTGCAACGCAAGCTTAAACTGGGCTACAACAGAGCAGGAAGGATCATTGATCAATTAGAAGCTGCTGGTATTGTAGGTCCATTTGAAGGAAGCAAAGCACGTGAGGTAATGTATAGAGATGTTATTTCGCTCCATGAATTTTTAGAAAATGAAAAAGCAAATTAAACTATTTATAGTCCTACTCCTCTGTGGTATTACGTTTGCGCAAGCGCAACGCGCCGAAGCATTGTTAGATGAAGTATCTGAATCCTTGGCGCAATTCGATAATATTTCAATCACTTTTACATACGAATTGGTCAATCGCAAAGAACTGATTCAACAAAAAGAAAAAGGTTCGCTAATTATTGAAGGAGACGCCTACCTACTCAAGCTTATGGGCATTGAGCAACTGAGTGATGGCACCAACAAACACACCATAAATTCAGAGAATGAGGAAGTGCTTATTGAACCCTTAACCGACGGCTTTGATGAGGGTTTAAGTCCTTCCAAAATATTTTCTTTCTACAAGCAAGGCTATCGTTTTGAATGGGACATTACACAACCGCTATATGGCGGAAGGAAAATTCAATACATCAAGTTGACACCCATTGACACCTATGCGCAGGCTTCCTATTTACTGCTTGGCATAGACACCAAAACAAAACAAATTTACAAGCTCATTGAGGTTGGCAATGATGGAACAGAAACAACGCTTACCATAGGTTCTTTTAAATCTAATATTGAAATTCCAACAAACACATTTGTGTTTTCAGCATCAGATTATCCAAATTACTACATCGATAGATTTTAATGAAAATTTCGCTGCTAGATCGGTATATTCTAAAAAGTTACCTCACTGTCTTGGTGAGTTTCTTTTTTATTTTAATGTTTATTTTCATCATCCAAACGGTTTGGGTATTTATAGACGAATTTGCAGGCAAAGGCCTAGACGTAAGTGTATTGTTACGCTTTCTGTTGTACTACTCCCCCAAGCTCATTCCATTAGTGCTGCCGCTAACCATATTGTTAGCCTCCATCATGACCTTTGGTAACTTTGCGGAACGCTACGAGTTTGCCGCCATGAAATCGGCTGGTATATCGCTGATGCGTGCCATGCGACCGTTGATTATTGTAAATAGCATTGCGTGTTTAGCCACTTTTTATGTATCCAATACGGTAATTCCCTTGGCGGAATTCAAAACCTATAACCTTAGAAAAAACCTATCTAAAATGCGACCGGCATTGGCCATTACAGAGGGCATGTTTAACGACATAGGCAAAAGCAACATCAAAGTAGGTCGTAAGTATGGCGAAAATGACAAACTCTTGGAAGATGTCATCATTCACGAAAAATCGAATGACAAAATCAATCACATTGTGATTAAGGCGGAAAGAGGTGAATTAAAAAGTGAGGCGCTGCAAGAGGGCTTACAACTGGTACTTTATGATGGATATCGATACGAAGAGGTAAAGCAAAAGAAGAATACGGAAAAAGATCCGCACAACAGAATTGCTTTTCAACAGTATACCATGAATATTGACTTGCGTTCATTTAACGATGTTGATTTGAACGAAACCAATTATAACAACACCTACAAAATGCAAAATATCTCTGAACTATCAGAGAGTATTGATTCGCTTTCTGTTGGCTTTGTTTCGGAAATTGAAGGTTTTGCAAATACGGTATATTTGCGGACTGGGATTAAATCTGTCGACAGACTTAAAACAACCCTAGCGCACCGTAGCTTTGAAGGCACAGAACCCTTTTTAGATAATTTTAACACAAGTCAAAAGCTGCGAATATTATCCGCAGCAGAAAGCAACATCAACATGCAGCTAAACAGCTTTAGCAATCAAAAGAATTTATTTTTTATTCGGGAGAAGGTCATCAACCTACACCGTTTGTGGCGTGATGATAAATTTGTCAATGCCTATGCTGCCATCATGTTATTTTTTGTCGGTGCACCCCTTGGTGCCATCATTAGAAAAGGAGGATTTGGATTGCCAATTGTTGTGGCACTCGTCATTTTCCTAACCTACCACTTTGCAGGAACGCTATTCAAAAACAGCGCTGAAGATGGAAGCTTACATCCGTTTTGGGGCGCATGGCTTATTTCAATCGTGTTGACGTTTGTTGGGTTAGTAGCCACAGTTCGTGCCAGCAGGGACAAATCTGTATTTGATTTAGAGCGTTTGAAATTAAAGATTAAAATGCCCTTTGTATTGTTAATGAAAAAATTAAAACATGGAAAATAGCATTCGACTTGACAGTGTTGAGGCAGCAATTGAAGACATCAGAAACGGGAAGGTTGTAATCATCGTGGATGATGAAAATCGAGAAAACGAAGGCGATTTTGTGGGCGCTGCTGAAATGGTTACTCCTGAAATGATCAACTTTATGGCAAAGGAAGGTCGGGGGCTGATATGCACGCCCATAACAGAACAGCGCTGTAAAGAACTGGATCTATATCCGATGGCGAGTAACAACACAGATCCCATGGGAACTGCTTTTACGGTCTCTATCGACCTAAAAGGAGAAGGCGTTACTTCGGGTATATCTGTTGCCGACAGGGCAAAAACGGTGCGTAGGCTCATCAATCCAAAAGCCAAATCAGCGGACTTTTTAAGACCAGGGCACATATTTCCATTGGCTGCTAAAGAAGGTGGTGTGTTGCGTCGTACAGGCCACACAGAGGCAGCCATTGACGTGGCGCGTTTGGCTGGTTTCCAACCGGCTGGGGTGATTGTGGAAATCATGAACGAAGATGGCACCATGGCGCGTATGCCACAACTTCAAAAAATTGCGAAAGCTTTTGACTTAAAATTAATCTCTATTGAAGACTTGGTAAGCTATCGTATGAAACACGACAGTCTTATTGAATTACAAGAGGATTTTGAAATAGAAACCAATCACGGGGCTTTTAGACTTCGTGCCTATCATCAAAACACCAACAACCAAATACACATAGCCCTTACCCTTGGCAGTTGGGACAAAGACGAAGCCGTGCTCACAAGAGTACACACGCATCAATTGAACAGTGAATTGGCCAGCATTCTAAATCAAAAGCGTGAAAACACCCTTGACAAGATTTTTAAACGCATTCGGGAAGAAGGAAAAGGCGCTGTAATTTTTATCAACCAATTGCAACCTGCCAACAAGCTACTTGAGCAAATCAAGGCGCTTAAAGGAGAAGCTGCGTCGCATGCACCTAAATTGGATGAAAAGGATTTTGGTATTGGCGCACAAATGATTCACGCCGTAGGCATCAGCAACATCAAATTGCTGTCCAACAGCGATAAAATCAAGCGCGTGGGCATGTCTGGCTATGGATTGCAGATTGTTTCTTACGAGAACTATTAGAACATACCTCCTCCACCATTTTTCTCATCACTATCGCGTTCTCTGCGTGATTTGGCTTGGAACTTATTGCTTCCAAAACGGTAATTAAATCCAAGTTGAATGGTTTGACTCTCCCAATAAAACCTTCCGTTTTGAGGGTAAGGCAAACGGCCTTCAAATCCAAAACGCATGGTGTTGAAAAAATCGTTGTAATTCAAGCTTATGTTGCCTTTCCCCTTTAAAACATTTAAACGTGCACCTATGTTGACAAAATACATTGGCAGCACATCAAATTGCAATGTTTTATTGCGCCCACGATAGAACATAAAGGCGGTAAAACTCAGTTTTTTGGTAGCAGTAAAGCTATTAAACATTCTAAAGTTATAGGCCACATTGTCAACGGTATTGATGATGGTTTCAATATCATCTTTGGTTGCTGTATCAATGGGCTTGCTCAAACGCTCAGCAACTCCCTTCTGGGTTTGTGAAAACAAATCAAAACTACCATTGATGCTCCACCATTTATAGGGCCTGTAATTGGACGACAATTCAAGCCCGAATGCTGAAGTATTGTCAAAGTTATCGTGTGTGATAATGATACGACCCGAACGGACATCTGCCCTATCAACCAAAACCACACGGTTAATTTCTTCATTGATAAATCTGTAGAACACGCCTGTTGTAAAAGACCCTTTCTTTAGTCTCCGGGTATGGTTCAACTCAAACGAATTGGTGAATTGAGGCCGCAATTCCTGATTTCCGTACGAAGAAACCAAGGGTGTAGACCATTCTTTAATTGGGTTGATTTGCCCCAATCCCGGACGGTCAATACGTCGGCTATAACTCAACTGATAGGATTTTTTCTCTGTTGGTGAATAGGTCACATACATAGAGGGGTATAATTCTGTGTAGTTGTTTTCAAATGGAAAATTGGACAATTGACTTGTACCCGAAACCGTGCTGTTTTCTTTGGCAAGGGCATCAACACGGACACTTTCTGCGCGGAGTCCAAATTGATAAGTCCATTTATCGAGTTTCTTTCCATAGGTAGCATAGAGTGAATAGATATCGCGCGTATAATCAAAATCAATGTCACGGTATGTGATTTGTCTACCGTTCTCATCTTGAAGCGCTTGGTCAGAAGAGAACACGATTAATGAGTTGAATAACCGTGCTTCTGCACCCAGCTCCAATTTGCTCTTTTCTGTAAGCGGATTGACATAGTCCAAGTTGATGGTTGTTCGTTCTCTTGTTGGCTTGTTCTGATCGGCGTAGTTTTGAGCTGGGTTTGTAGGAAAGACAAATGGAACTGGGCGGTCTTCATCAAACAAATTGTGATCTACCTCTAATTCAATGTTGCTGCCCTCTTTAGCAAAGTCATGCTTAAAATTAAAGTTGTATTGAGTTGATTTGTTGGTTCCATTGGCATCAAAAATTTGATGTTCGTTCTTTGTGGCATCATTTTCAAAAAACGCTTTAGAAACACCTAGACTTCTATTTTTTGCAGGGTTTTGACTGGTAAATACAGATAAGGTATTCTTTTCATCTATATAAAAATCCATTCCTACTTTAAAAATCTGAGATGATCTATCTTCAGTAAATTCAAACAATTGTCGAGACGTGTTATTTGTGCGATTAATACGACCGTTGTTATCATTTTCAGAAAAGTTATTGCTGTAGTTTCCATAAAAATTAAACTTTCCGTTGCGGTAATTGAGATTCAAACCACTGTTAAATTTAGGATTGATATCATAACTCCAATTTGCACTTAGCGAACCATTAAAACCAAGCATCTGATTTTTATGTAGCACTATGTTTATGATGCCACTCATGCCCTCTGGATTGTATTTGGATGAGGGGTTTGTTATGAGCTCAATGGATTTTATCGCTGAAGAGGGGATTTGCTTGAGCAATTGTGCGGCAGGAATATTAGAGAGTCTTCCGTCTACAAGCACACGTACATTTTCATTACCACGCAAGCTTATGGCGCCGTTTTGCGGATCTACACTAACAGAGGGAATACCTACCATAAGCTCCGAAGCTGTTCCAGCTGCTGCCAAATCCTTACCAATGGTGATGACCTTACGGTCAACTTTTTGCTCTATGGTTGACACTTCGGCGATTACTTCCACTTCGTCGAGGGCGGTCAAACTTTCCGTTAGACGCAGTACACCCATATCAATCTCATGAATTTGTTTGCCAATGACTACAGGCTTTTCAATGGTTTCAAAGCCAATGTATTGAACGCTAACGATGTGTTTCCCTTCCGGGATGCCGTCAATTTTAAACATTCCATTTTCGTCAGTAATGGTACCCATTAGGGTTTTGCGATCTTCATTCAATAACAACACATTTACATAGGGTAAAGGCTGATTTAATGCAGCGTCATAAACCTTTCCGGTAAGGGTGCCTGTTTTTGTTTCCGTAGGTGTTTTAGCAAAAGCGAATGCAATGCCAAAAATGAGAAGTAAGAAAATAAATACGCGGGTTAAGCAAGAGTCCATATGCAGGTTTTATCTTTTGAGGAAATGGATTAATGACATACTAACGAAGCTAAGAAGAATTTGTTACATCATTAAAAATTAGAAAAACCAAAGTTTGACTGACATGGCAATAACCATAACAATCATGACGATTTTGATAACGCCCTCCCCTTTTCTAACAGAGTATCGAGATGCAAAAAAAGCACCAGCAGCGTTTCCTAAGGCTAAAGCGATGCCATATTTTAGGTTAATATGTCCGCTCAATATAAAGGTTGCTAGTGCTCCAGTGGTGTAGATTAGGACCAACGCGACCTTGGTGGCATTGACCCGTACCAAATCCAATTTGTTTACGTAGTTCAAAAACAACATGATGATAAATCCAATACCGGCGTTTATAAAACCGCCGTAAATACCAATAAAAAAGAAAGCGATCATTGACCATATCAGGGTCTTTCCGGTGGTTTTGGGCTCAAGGAGTTCTGATTTATAGTTGGGTTTAAAAACCATTAAAACAACAACAACTATCATGATGATGGCCAAGATTTTATTGAACAAAAGCCCATCTATTTCAACTGCAATGCGTGCGCCAATTAGTGCTCCTAAGAAGGCAGTGATACCCAAATAGATACTAAAAGGAAAAGAGTTGATGTTTTTACTTCGAAATCCGAGTGTTGCCGAACTGGTTGAAACGAAAATGGCAATGCGGTTGGTTCCGTTGGCTGTAGCAGGTGGTAAACCCAGAAAGATAAGCAAAGGCAACGTTAGTAAAGAACCGCCACCAGCCATGGTATTTACAAAGCCAGCAAACAGACCAGCGGCAATTAAAACTAGAATATCAAACGGAAAATCTAACATCAAACAAATGTAGGGATAAGCAAGTTTGAAAATGGGCTTTCAGAAACAAAAAAAGAGGTTATATTTGCAGCCATTGGAGAAATGGCAGAGTGGTCGAATGCGGCAGTCTTGAAAACTGTTGAGGGTCACACCTCCGGGGGTTCGAATCCCTCTTTCTCCGCAAAAAGAAACCCGCAACTTTAGTTGTGGGTTTTTTGATTTCAGTAATGTCGATAGTGTACTATCGCAAAATGAATGAAATTAAAAAATAAGCCGCGTAGCGGATTGGGTTTCTATGCTTGCTCAGGATACCCACAAGGGATCACGGAGTAACCCCTCTTTCTCCGCAAAAAGAAACCCGCAACTTTAGTTGTGGGTTTTTTTGATTTCAGTAATGTCGATAGTCTTAACAGGTAGCAATATATAATAGCCTACCTTAGCACAATGATTAAAAGAACCATAATTTTCTTTAGCGGCTTTTCTCACTTATTCTATGGAATAATTGCGCTCATCCATCCTTTTTATGTAACAGAGTTTGAGCGATATGGTTTTGGAGATTATAGGGTATCTATTGCGATTTTTCAGTCGCTGTTGGGATTAGGCGTTCTTCTCGGCTTTTATTATACCAACATCGGAAAATACGCCGCGTTGTTACTCGCACTACTCATGGGCGCAGCTTTGTGCACAAGGATATATATTGGAGACGATGTATTACAATCTGCACCTGCTTTAGTGTACCTTATTTTAAATTTGTATATATTTAAATCACAAAAATCTTAGAAAATGAAAATTTTACAAAAAATTTCAATGATTACAGTTGCTGCAGTTGTACTTAATGTATGGCTTTTTAGGTTTGGAAAAGCAACCATATACCGTGGAGGAGATGCCACCAATATGACAGAAGAATTTGCAGCATACGGTCTTAGCGAAACCATGGTCTACCTTGTGGGAGGTCTAAAAATATTAGCAGCCCTTGGTTTGTTAATTGGTTTCTTTAACAAAAAAACAATCACTCCTGCAGCTGGCCTTATGGCCGTACTGATGTTAGGTGCTATCGCAATGCACTTTAAAGTTGGTGACGAAGCAATCAAATACTTGCCTGCGGGTATTATGTTTGTTTTAAGCTCATTTATTATTACAGCTAATAAGAAACTTGCCTAAGCCTAACTAGAAGCTAACCTCCGTGCGGGGAAACCGATTTATACAAACAACAAGCGGGCAAAGCATTGTAGGCTTCTTCAGTGGCAACGATGCTATCAGCCTCATGTCCAACCGCTGCTATATTTTTAGCTACGCTTTTAGTGCTGGTTTTCTTAGCATTATAGATGAGTGTTAGCTGTTGGGTTTCAGCTGTCCAATTGGCATACTTCACTCCTTTCGTACCCAGAGCCGCTTTTTCAATACGTTTCTTACACATACCACAGTTACCGCGTACATCTATACTTTCTTTTTGTGTTTGAGCTACTGTAGCAGTAGCAAAAAACAACATGATTAATAATTTAATTTTCATACCACTAATTTAAAGATTAAAACGAAATCCAGCGTAAAGCATCCTGCCAAAGACAGGGGCATATAGCTGACTGCTATCAAAAGCTGCGCCAAATGGATCGTCAGAAGACAAAACAGCATCTGTCTGTTTGACATCAAGTAAGTTTTCAGCACCCGCATATACAGAGAGCTGATTTGAGAATTGACGTGTTAATTGCATGCTTAGCAGAGAAAATCCTGCTGCAAAACCTGAGGAAGTAGTAAAAGATGCTACTCGTCGTTGCTTGCCAACACGGTGAAGTGTTGCATCAGCGCGCCATTGCTTACCATTCTCTAAAACAGATCCATATCCCACAAAAGCAAACCAACGATTCTCAGCTTGCAACGGAACCCGTTTAAGCCCAGATCTATAATCCGTTTTGATGTCAAACGTTTTGTAGGCAAAACGAAGGTCTATGCGGTCGTTTAATGAGGTGTTTATTGTGAGTTGCATGCTTTGAGCGTGGCTTTTGCCATCAAGATTATAAAAAGAAATCGCCCCCGGCGTTTCCCAATCCACCACTACCCTATTGGTGAACTGTGTTCGATAAACATCCAAAATAAAATCAAAAGGCCTATTCATAAGCGTGGCTTTCTGAATCCAACTCAGTCCGTAATTCCAAGCACGCTCCGGCAGCAAGCCGTACATGGGTTCGGTTGGCTGTGCTAAGAATAACTTCCGTTGACTGCCCAAAAACTTTTGATTTTCAGCAAATATGCTAGCCACACGCCTTCCCTCACCTGCCGAAAGACGTAAAATAGATTTGTTGTCAAAGAAAGCATGGCGCAAGTGAACACGAGGCGTAACAAAAGTGCCCATTAGATTGTGATGGTCAACTCTTGCTCCAATAATCGCATTGAACCCTTCTATGCCATCGTAATTGTATTCAAAGAAAGCACCCAAATTGGTTTCGTTTCTTTTGATATGTGTGGTTAAAATGGTTTCGTCATAAACATCTACCATATGTTGCAAACCTGCCTTAAATTTATGAAGCGTGTTACCCAAAATAGATTGATAAACCAAATGATGAAAATAACTGGTATAGCTAACGTTATAGTTTTTATTGCCAAAATAAGCCGATTGCTTGTGGCGGCTAATAGCCGATTGAAAACCAATACTCCTGTACGGGATTTCAGGGTCTACATAGCCTGTTTTAAGGTTAAACTCCCATTTATCGGTATCCAGCTCACCACCCCAATACTGACTTTTAAATTTATGTAAGGCTGGCACATAAGACAGTTGACCTATTTGCTTTGTGTCTGTTAGTGCCTTAAAGCTGGCAAAACCAACCCAACCCTTTTCAGCATCTATGTATTGCAAACGACTCAGCACATTGAGTTGCTCTGAAAGTGGTGCATCCAGAAAACCATCGTTGTTATTATCCGTAAGCTGCGCGCGTTTATTGGCATGTACAAAAAGGGATGTAGCCCATTTAGAAGACAAATCGTATTTGCCTTGTAGGTTTAGTTCTGTTCTACCATTTGCAGAACGAAAGCCATTAACAAATAAAGGTGGAGTCGTTAAAGGCTTAATAAGTTCTGCGTTAATCTGACCTGATATGCTTTCATAGCCACTACTTACCGCACCCGCTCCTTTTGTAATTTGAATGCTCTCTACCCAAGTACCGGGCGTAAAGCTTAGTCCAAAAGTTTGATTGCTACCCCTCAAATTTGGAATGTTCTCTTGGGTAAATAAAATGTATGGACTTGTAAGACCCAACATTTGAATTTGCTTGGTTCCCGTTAAGGCGTCGGCATAATTGACATCAATGGAGGGGTTGGTCTCAAAACTCTCTGAAAGATTGCAACAGGCCGCTTTGAGCAATTCGGCACTTCCAATGGTGCTAACATTTCGTGGAGTGAAAACAGCACGTTGCAATGCTTTTCTGCGTTGTGAAACCGTTACCTCATTTAACGCAGCGGCATCGTCTGGAATTAAAATTACTTCTAGGGGATTGTCAAAACCGGAAGTTATTTTAATGGTCTTGAAGCCCAAGTAGGAAACCACTAAAACCGTGTTTTCAGGGTTGTGAACTAAAGTAAAGTAGCCATCGTCGTTACTAACGGTACCAGAAGTTGAATTCTCCCAATACACACTAGCGCCAACTAATGGGGATTGAATATTGTTTTCTTGGCTATAAACATATCCTGAAACCTGATGCTGCGCATGGGCTGCACCTAAAAAACATAAAAAAATGGGTACTGAATAAGATTTAAACATGATAAATAATTTAATGAAACAAACAATTCAAAAGCCTTGTTTGCGACATCAAATCAAATATTGCGCATAAAATATATGTAAGTCTCGCTTGGAGCGCTTGGGTGGTGGTCTGGTGATATGTTGCTGCAAACGATCTTTTACAACAACAGCAACTACCGCTATTTCAGAAACAACAGCAACATCTGAAGGAAAAACAATTGTAATACTGTTGTCGTTTAAAACCGTGTCATTTAATTGAGTATCAAATGAAGACAGTTCACAACAAATGCCAGTAACAACGGGTCCGGGGTGGTCTTTTTTCTTACAGCAAGTGGAAATTTCCTTGTTTACGGCAGCAGCCACAAATTGATTGTGGCAAAAATGCAGCATAAAGCTACTTTCTGTCGAAAGAAACAGGGTGAAAAAAGCCAGTAAAAGGGCAATGCGACCTTTCATAAGTTGTTGATAATCATGACAAAGTTAAGGATTTAATCGTTTGGCTGTTAAGTATGTCAAGCGTTCTGTCACGGACTTGCTCAAAAACACCCTTAACCTCACATTGATCTTCATTACAGTCATCACATGAACGATAATAATTTAAAGAAACGCATGGCAACATAGCAATGGGACCATCAATGATGCGCATAACTTCCGTGAGGCTTATCTCCTCCGCAGGGCGTAATAATCGAAACCCTCCATCCTTTCCACGTCGGCTTTCTAGTATGCGACTATTTCTTAAATCTCGTAAAATAATTTCTAAAAACTTTCGTGGAATAGCTTGCTCAAGTGCAATTTCAGAAGTCATTACTGTCTTATTTCCGTCATCATGTCGAGCGATATACGTTAAAGCCTTAATGGCGTATTTGCACTTATTTGATATCATAAAACAAATGTAAAAAAAATATAATCTATTAATCCTATCTATTTGATAGTATTTATTATATTTGCGCATAATTTAAAATTTATGTTAGTAGATCAGTTTATCATTTCATCCAAAAAAGAGAAGCGTACAACTGAAAAAGAACGTTGGTCTCGATCGTTCTTAAAATCAGTTAGCTGGCGCATTATTGGCACGCTAGACACCATTCTTATAAGTTATGTGATTACAGGAAAAATAGCATTTGCACTATCTATTGGAGGGATTGAATTGGTAACCAAAATGATTCTATACGTTGTTCACGAACGACTTTGGAACAAAGTAAACTGGGGGAAAAAGTGAGTCTAGAAAAAGTAAAAGCCCTTAACGAGCATCTTAAAGCGACAACAAATCTAGAGGAGTTATTTGCATTCCTAATTGAACAACAATTGGGACAAATTGCGTTTTCTACTTCATTGGGTCAAGAGGATCAGGTATTGACACATCACATTGGAACCCATTCGCTTCCCATTTCTGTTTTTACCCTCGATACGGGACGTCTGTTTCAAGAAACCTACGATGTACTCGCATCAACCCAACAAAAATTTAAGCTTCCCATAGAGGTTTATACACCAAATCATCAAGCCGTTGCCGATTTGGTGACCACAAAAGGACCTAACAGTTTTTACGAATCGGTTGAAAACCGAAAAGAATGCTGTGCTGTTCGTAAAATTGAACCGCTCAAACGCGCTTTAAAAGGCAAAGATGTCTGGGTAACAGGGCTAAGACAAGGACAATCTCAAAACAGAGCTGACTTGGCATTTTTTGAGTACGATGAAGCTTTTGACATCATCAAATTTAACCCATTGCTGCACTGGTCCTTAGACGACGTAACAACTTATTTAAACCAATACAAGGTTCCACAAAACAGCCTTCACAAAAAAGGCTTTGTCAGCATTGGATGTGCGCCTTGCACTAGGGCCATAACTCCTGGTGAAGACATACGCGCAGGAAGATGGTGGTGGGAAACCAGTAAAAAAGAATGTGGACTGCATATAACTAAATCATGAGTATACTAAAACAATTAGAGGAGGAATCCATTTATATTATCAGAGAAGTAGCCGGGCAATTCAACAACCCCTGCCTACTGTTCTCTGGCGGAAAAGACTCCATCACCTTATTACATTTGGCGCAAAAGGCATTTGCTCCTGCTACCATTCCATTTCCATTGGTGCATATAGACACAGGGCACAATTTCCCTGAAACCACTGAACTCCGTGACAAACTCGTGGCAGAACATGGGCTACGCCTAATCGTTGGGAGCGTTCAAAACGATATTGATGCAGGAAATGTAGTGGAAGAAAAAGGCAGACACGCAAGCAGAAACAGTCTGCAAACCACTACCCTACTCAACACCATTGAGCAGTATAAATTTGATGCCTGTATGGGTGGTGCACGCCGTGACGAAGAAAAGGCACGTGCCAAGGAACGTGTTTTTTCTGTTCGAGATGACTTTGGTCAATGGAATGAAAAACTACAACGTCCAGAACTATTTGACATGCTTAACGGCATGATCCACAACGGAGAAAACGTAAGGGTTTTTCCCATCAGCAACTGGACAGAATTAGACGTCTGGCATTACATACGTCAAGAAAAATTAGAGATTCCTTCAATTTATTATGCGCACGAACGTGAAGTATTTAAACGAGATAATCAATGGATGCCTGTATCAGACTATGTACAGGTAGCCGACAAGGATGAACGCAAGCACACCTCGGTGCGTTTCCGAACAGTTGGCGACATGAGTTGTACGGCAGCTGTTTTATCAGAAGCAACTGAATTAGATAATATTATAGCTGAAATTGGAGGTTCCAATTTTTCAGAACGAGGCGCACGCATGGACGATAAGCGTTCAGAAGCTGCCATGGAAGAACGAAAAAAAGTAGGATATTTTTAAGATGGAATTAATCAAAATAGCAACCGCAGGAAGTGTTGACGACGGCAAAAGCACCTTGATTGGTAGATTGTTGTACGAGACTGGCGCATTGAAGTCAGATCAAATCCAACATATTGAAGAAAAGAGTGCAGCCCGTGGATTTGGATATTTAGACCTATCCCTAGCCACAGATGGACTGCTTACAGAGCGTGAACAAGGCATCACGATTGATGTATCGCACATATTTTTCTCTACACCTAAAAGACGATTTATCATCGCTGATTCGCCTGGGCATGTAGAATATACCCGAAACATGGTTACGGGAACCTCAACAGCACAAGCCAGTATCATTTTACTTGATGCGCGCAAAGGTGTGATTGAACAAACCAAAAGGCACTTTTTTATTACCCAATTGCTCGGGATTAAGCATATCATTTTTGCCATAAACAAGATGGATTTGGTCGACTATAAGCAAGAAGTGTTTGAGGAGATTAAAGCAACGCTTGCCAACCTTGTTGACAAACACGGAAATAAAGATTTCCATTACCACTACATCCCTCTTTCGGCACTGTACAATGAAAATGTTGTGAGCCGTTCAGAAAAACTAGATTGGCACAACGGAGAAGCCTTACTCGATTTGATGGAAGCAATTCCGGTGGAAAGCAACAAAGCTAACGATGGCGTATTCCAAATTCAATATGTTATTCGTCCAAAACGGGAAGCCTTTCACGACTATCGTGGTTTTGCAGGAAATGTCCGATCCGGTGTGTTTAGCGTTGGAGATGCTATTAGCATCCATCCATCAGGAAGAAAAAGCATCATCAAAAAAATTGAGAAATACGGAACAGCTGTTGACCGTGTATCGGCTGGCGAAAATGCCACGTTGCTATTGGTTGATGAAATTGACGCCTCAAGAGGCGATAGCATCCTAAACGAGCAAGCCAACATAAACCGTGGGAAAAGTATTAGCGCAACTTTTTGCTGGATGCAAGACACGCCCTTATCGCCCGGGAATAAATATTGGCTTCAACAAGGCGTGCAACGCAGTTTGGTGAAAGTGCAAAGCGTTCGTTCCAAAATTGACTTGGAAGCTTTAGAGCAAAGTCAAACCAACCAATTGGGACTTAACGATATTGGAAAAGGCGCTTTGGCATTGGCACAACCGCTTTCTACAAAACCGTATAAAGAAAATCCCGCCTTAGGCGCATTTATACTCATTGACCCACAAACCTTTAACACCGCTGGTGTTGGATTTATAGAAACCGCATGAAAAGCTTTAGAACCGAAGTTGAAAATCCAGTAGTTGAATACGACATACTGGAGCTAGAACGTAAAATATTTGAATTCAAAGCGGGGAAACTCGACGAAGAAAAATTTCGAAGCCTGCGTCTTGCAAGAGGCGTATATGGACAACGGCAACAAGGCGTACAAATGGTACGCATCAAAATTCCTTATGGAAAATGTAGCGCCAAACAATTGCGTAGAATTGCGGAAGTCTCAGATGAATATTCTAACGGCAATCTACACATCACAACCCGTCAGGACATTCAAATCCACTATGTATCGCTGGACAGAACCCCAGAACTTTGGGCAGAACTAGAACAAGACGATATAACCATGCGTGAAGCCTGCGGGAACACCATCAGGAACGTAACAGCATCTGCCATGGCGGGCGCAGACCCGAACGAACCGTTTGACGTGACGCCATACGCACACGCCTTTTTTGAATACTTCTTGCGAAACCCCATTTGCCAAGACATGGGTCGGAAAATCAAAATTGCGTTTTCTAGTTCAGCGAAGGATGATGCCATCACCTTTACCCACGATATTGGTTTTATCCCTGTTGTAAAAGACGGCAAGCGTGGATTTAAAATGCTGGTGGGAGGCGGTATTGGCGCACAGCCAAGAGTAGCCGATGTACTAAAAGAATTTATTTCAGTTGAACGTTTTATCCCGTTTACCGAAGCCGTGGTGCGCGTGTTTGACCAGTATGGGGAACGCAATCGCAGAAACAAGGCGCGCATGAAGTTCTTGATTAAAGAACAGGGGTTTGAAACTTTTGAGCAGCGTGTACTGGACGTTTATAAGTCAATTAAGCCCAAGGAAATAGCAATTGAAGACAAACAGGTTATTGTCAAAGAAACCAGTCTCTTCAAGACAAACAACTCCTTAGACGAAGGCTACAGCAAATGGAAATCGAGCAATGTGACTGCGCAAAAGCAAGATGGCTTGGTCGCTGTTGGTATTGCTATTGACCGAGGCGATATTTCTTCGGATAAAGCACGTGCATTGGCCGAAGTGATTGACGCATTTTGTGGTGAAGATTTTCGTTTTACGATAGGACAAAGCATTTTGTTGCGAGGCATTAAGGAAGAAAACCTGCCGGCATTATATCAAGCCTTACAGCAACTAGACTTGGCAAAAGCTGGATATCATAAAATTAATGACATTGTCGCCTGTCCGGGAACAGATACTTGTAATCTGGGTATTGCAAGCAGCATGGGCTTGGCAGCAGCACTACAGCGTGTTATCGAAGATGAATATCCCGAAGTCATTGAAAAGCATAACCTCAACATCAAAATCAGTGGTTGTATGAATGCCTGTGGGCAACACGCCATTGCAGATATTGGTTTTCAAGGGATGACCGTAAAGTCAAACGGAAATATTGCGCCTGCTACACAAGTATTGCTTGGTGGTGGGGTATTGGGCAATGGCGCTGGGCGCTATGCAGATAAAGTTTTAAAAGTTCCTGCCAAACGTACTACAGCAGTGTTGCGCTGGTTATTAGAAGACTTCGAAGCAAATGCAGAAAAAGCTGAACCCTTTTTGGCGTATTACCTCAGAAAAGAAGCAGACTATTTTTACCAAAATCTGAAAGGCTATGCGGACATCACAAACCTCACCGATGAGGATTTTGTGGATTGGGGCAATACTAAAGTATATGAAAAAGCCATTGGCGTAGGTGAATGTGCAGGGGTAACCATTGATTTGGTGCAGACTTTACTTTATGATGCAGAAGAACAACTCGAAAAAGGAAAGGATGCCTTAGCAATTAGTGCATGGGCAAACAGCATTTACTTTAGCTATGCGGGCAGAATTCGTGCAGCCAAAGCACTGCTTACTACACGGGCTGCTAAAATAAATTCACATCATTCCATCATAGATGCATTTGAAACCCACTTTCCGACCTATCAAAGCCTAAATGCTGAGCCTTTTGGCGAGGTAACACGCTTGCTTAATACCACCTCGTCTAGCGAAGACTTTGCAAAGAAATACTATGCCGAAGCTGCTCATGTGCTAGATTGGATTAAAAAATATAGGGATGCACAAAAAAACTAAAGGAAGACTTACCATAGTTGGAGCAGGGCCTGGAGATGCAGAACTGATAACCCTAAAGGGTGTAAATGCCATCAAACAGGCAGAGGTGATTTTGTATGATGCCTTGGTGAATACCGAGATACTTGCGCACAATACCCAAGGGAAACATTTTTTTGTGGGCAAACGAAAAGGCGCACATTCTTTTAAGCAAAATGAAATCAACAAGATGCTTGTCAACTTTGTTAAAGATGGAAAGCAAGTGGTACGCCTCAAAGGCGGAGACGTTTCTGTTTTTGCAAGAGCAGCCGAAGAAATTGATTATGCAAATCGGCATGGCATTTCAGCAAATCTAATTCCAGGGATATCGTCTTTTACGGGAATTGCTGCTGCACACCGCATACCACTCACAAAGCGCTGCTTGTACGAAAGCATTTGGATCACTACTGGTTATACTTGCGACGGAAAACCATCAGAAGACATACGCCATGCGGCAAAATCATCAGCTACGGTTGTTATCCTCATGGGCATGACGCATCTTGAAGAAATCATGAGCATTTTCAGCAAGCAAAAACCTGCTAACTATCCTGTGGGCATTGTTCAAAACGGAACATTAGAAAACGAAAAATGGGTCACTGGAACGCTAGAAACCATTACTGACATTGTCAAGAAAGAAGGCATAAGCAATCCCGCTACGGTATTTGTTGGTCCAGCAGTTACAGACAAAACAGCCGTGTGGAAGCATCAACAAGCGTTTGAATTGGCATGAACACCCTCTACCCTATTTTTTTAAAAACAGAGCAGCTAGAAGTTCTCATTGTAGGCGGTGGGTATGTGGCATTAGAAAAATTACAATTCCTGTTTAAGTCATCGCCCAACGCACGTGTGACTTTGGTAAGCCCTATGCTAAGAACAGAGACAAAAGATTTTATTCAAGACAAAAGTGTTCGGGTGATAAACAGCCGTTTTCGTTTGCGCTTTTTAGCGAATAAAAATATTGTTATTGCCACAACAGACAGCCCTAAAGTTAACGAACGTGTCTATAACCTTTGTCGTAAAAAGCACATTTTAGTCAACGTGGCAGACAATCCGCCGCTGTGTGATTTTTATATGGGCGGCATCGTAACCAAAGGAAATCTTAAAATTGCCATTTCCACAAATGGAAAATCCCCTACTTTAGCAAAACGTTTACGACAGTGGTTAGAAGCATTTTTACCAGAGGAAACCGATGCATTACTCGATAAACTTTATGTCTATCGCAATAAGTTAAAAGGAGATTTTGAGCAAAAAGTTATAGCAATGAATAAATTAACAGAAAAACTACTCGAGCAAGATGATTAAAACAGACATTATTATTATTGGAGCTGGCCCCGTTGGACTATTTGCCGTATTTGAAGCAGGTCTTATGAAGTTACGTTGTCATTTAATCGATGCCATTCCACAACCCGGAGGGCAACTGTCTGAAATTTATCCCAAAAAACCCATTTACGATATTCCGGGATACCCTACGGTGCTGGCAGGCGAATTGGTGGATAATCTCATGGAGCAAGCTGCGCCGTTCAAACCTGGCTTTACGCTTGGTGAACGTGCCGATAGCATCGAAAAACAAGCAGACGGTTCCTTTATCGTAACAACCAGCAAAGGCACACAGCACCATGCCCCTGTGGTTATGATTGCTGGCGGCTTGGGAAGCTTTGAGCCAAGGAAACCCCTGATCAGCAACATTGGAGCCTTTGAAGAAAAAGGCGTGCGTTACATTGTCAAAGACCCTGATCAGTTTGAAGGAAAAGACATGGTAATATCTGGCGGTGGTGATTCTGCCCTTGATTGGGCCATCTACTTTGCAGAGAAAGGTAGTTTTGTTCACCTCGTGCACAGAAGCGATCGCTATAGGGCACACAAAGATTCTGTGTCAAGAGCACAAGAACTGGCTGCTGCTGGTAAAATGGAACTTCACACCTTTGCAGAAGTAAAAGAACTCAATGGAGATGGTGATTTAACATCCGTAGTCATTCACACCAAAGAAGGTAATATAACTGTTGACACAGACCTGTGGTTCCCGTTGTTTGGCTTATCGCCAAAACTAGGACCCATTGGGGATTGGGGACTTGAAATTGAAAAAAACGCCATAGTAGTGGACACCTTTGATTATCAAACCAACCGCCCAGGCGTATTTGCCATTGGAGACGTAAATACCTACCCGGGCAAACTAAAACTCATTTTGTGTGGCTTTCACGAGGCAACGCTTGCGGTTCAAACGGCATACAAAATCATCAATCCAGACAAGAAATTTACACTCAAATACACCACTGTTCAAGGGGTTCAAGGATTTGAAGACGAACAACCAAAAGAGACCATTAAATCTTGAGCCTAGATATCAACATTACAGTTATTGACCGTGAGGGAACGGAGCACGACTTTGCTGTTCCTACAGACATGAACCTCAACCTGATGGAGGTTTGCAAAGGATATGACCTACCGGTGGCTGGGACATGTGGCGGAATGGCGATGTGTGCATCCTGTCAAGTTTATATACTTACTGAAGAACATTTTGGAGAACGCAACGATGATGAACAGGCCATGCTTGACGAAGCCTATCACGTTGAAGAAAACTCACGATTGGGCTGTCAGATACCCATCACTGCGGAATTGGATGGGCTAAAAGTTAAAATTGCCCCTGAGGAGCTCTAAGCTTTTCGCGATTGAAGGCTTCTACCCGTTGCAAGGCATTTTGTCGAATATCTTCCCAGAATAAAGTAACATCAAAACGGTGGTAGTCTTTTACAAAAGACATTAAAAAGCGTTTAGGTACTTTAGGTAAACTCACCCACAATATACCATTGATTTTTTCAACTTCTAAGCTTTTTTCGTACAACACATTATCATAGTACAGCAATCCCTTGTGATCTTTCATTAGACTTTCTTTGCTGTTATCCCAACTAATGGGGTTCGTCGTAATCGCATTGTTGTACCAATCGTAGTATTTTGGATATTTACCCTTCTTATAGGAGTTCCAACTAACATAACCACCAATCTGGTCTGGAGAAATTAGTGGTCTTAATGTATTAAACGCATCTTCCATAACACGTGTGCCAATCAAATAGGCGGCTACCAATTGCTTTTGGAGGGGTTTGCCATCAAAATATTCTTGCAATATCTTCTTTAAGTGTAGTGCCCCTTGACTGTGGCCAGCTAAAATAATGGGGCGACCTTTGTTTTTAAATTTCATGTAATATTCAAATGCAGCCTTTACATCGTCATAAGCAAATGCTATCGCTTCACGGCCCCCTTCATCAATATAAGGCTTAAAAAAAGCGCGGTAGTGGTTCTGACGGTAAAAAGGCACAAACAAACGCCCCGCATCGGCCCATGCGGCTGCTTGATAAGGCAATATCCATTTTATTACATCTGAATTGACGTTAGCATCATCAATAGCTGCATTCCAATTGGTGTCTTTTTTATCAATAAGAAGGGTTGGGTAAACATAAAAAACATCTGCTGCAGTAGTATCAGAAATGGCACCTATCGTCTTTCCTTCAGATGAAACACCATCATATACTGCCCAATGTTCAGTGTTTGAGTAATCAATCACATTAGTTTTAGGAGCAAAAGAAGCTGTGCGGTAATTTACCTTACAAGCACTTAAGCAAAAGACAATGAATATATAGCCTGACAGCTTTCGCATACTTTTTTTTTCAAATATCTATATTTATACGCAATTGCTTGAAAAATGAATAATATGCTTAGTTTGGCCCAACATTTACACGAATTTAGGATTAAAAGCCTTATTAACTCAAAACATGAAAACAGCTATTTTTAATTTTCCCGTATTACTTTTTATATTGTTATCAGTACTGTCTTGTTCTGATGATGACGATAATGATATTGCAGCAGCATGCACGCCAATAGAAAAAGGCACCAAAATCATGCCTTTGGGCGCATCGCGCGTACAAGGCTTTCCGGGTGTTTTTGAGAGTTATCGCTATGAACTGTGGAAAGACTTGGTTGATGGTGCATTTGAGTTTGATTTCGTAGGCACCAATCAAGATCTATGGGAATATGAATCTTATAAAAATTTCTGCTTCGATAATGAGCACGAAGGTCGTGGTGGCTGGACTGCAGCACAAATCAATGCCAATATAGATACTTGGCTAAAATCTGTTGGTGATGTAGACATCGTACTCTTTAGCTCGCCCGGTGGAAATGATGCATTAAGCGGAGCTGATTTTAATGGCATTGTCGCAAACATCAACGCCATTATAGACAAAATTCAAGCGCATAACCCCAACATAACCATCATCATTGAGCAACTTGCCCCTGGAAAATCATCATTTATGACAGATGAATACAAATTACTTTTTGCGCAAATGAAGACTGTAATTGCACAAATTGCAAGCAGTCAAACGACCACAACATCAAAGCTTATTGTTGTGGATATGGCAACTGGATTTACTGACGATTTGTTGGCAGATGACATACATTACAACAAAGCAGGTGCTGAATTTATTGCAGAACGCTATTACAATAAACTTGCCCCATTATTAAACTAAGTTTTGTGTTCAAAATTGTGTATTTTGGTAGTATGAAAAAATACGCATTACTTCTTATTATTTTAATTACAGCAACCTCGTGTCAACACAGCCAACTTGAAGTAGGCTTAGATGCAAAAAGCGGCTCAAACGCAGCTGGCTTTGCGCTTTTAAGTGAAAAAGATGGGGTAGTCAGCTTAAGTGCTACCATCCGTGGGCTTTCAGAAGGAACGCATGCCATACACCTTCACGAAAAAGCAGATTGTTCTTCTGATGACGGTAAATCAACAGGAGGCCACTGGAATCCAACCTTTGAACCACATGGGGCTTGGGGTGACGAGGAAGGCTATCACAAAGGAGACATAGGCAACTTTGAAGTTGGCGAAAACGGCATCGGACGGGTATATTTTGAAACAGACGAATGGTGTATTGGTTGTGAAGACGACACAAAAAATATTTTAGGAAAAGCCATTATTGTTCATCAAGGAGCAGATGATTTTGTCTCTCAGCCATCGGGTGCTGCAGGTGCGCGCATAAGCTGTGCTGGAATTCTAGAATAACTATTTTTTGGGTACTTGCCCAATAGCTTCAGCTATCTGTAAAATCAATTCATCTGTTGGCTTTTCAAGATCAAATTTCATTGGCGGCTTGATATGCATGGTCTGCTTGATGCCCTTTTTCTTAATAAAAATGCCCTTTTTGTCAAACGAACGTCGAAAACCATCAATTTGTATGGGCACAACTATGGGATTGTAGGTTTTGATAATATGTAGTGTTCCCTTACGAACAGGAGCAAATGGCTTTGTAGTTCCCTGTGGGAAAGTAATTACCCAACCGTCATTTAAGGCTTTGCCAATATTTGAAATATCACTCATCTTAACCTGACGGTTAATGGACTTGCCCTTTTCACGCCAAGTGCGCTCAATTGAAATAGAACCTGTGTAAGCCAAAATACGTGGTAAAAAACCAGCCTTCATCGTTTCTTTAGCAGCGATATAATACACGTTTAACTTTGGTTTCCATATATAACGCAGATAATTCAGATTATCAACACGACCTGCAAGACTGGCAAAAAATACATGAAACATGGCTGTTACATCGGCAAAATAAGTTTGATGATTAGAAATAAAAAGCACATTTGTATCTGGAAGATCTCGAATAATTTCGGATCCGCGTATTTGTAAGTCGTTAAAACGATTAAATCGTCTGCGTGTAAAAAAACCGAGCAGTCGTATGAGCCAGAGCTTAATAAAAAGGTAATGTCCGAATGGGTTGCGTTTAAACACAATTAGGTTTTGTTTTACAAAAGTACAAAAGGAAGTGCAAACAGATGTGGGTATTATATAGAAAGGAAAACCATTAACTTTACACCATCATGAAACGCGTTTTTATTCTTTTGTTTTCAATTGCTTTTGCAAGCATAACGCTGTCTTGTAATTCAACATCCGCATCAAAAAGCAATAAAAAAACGGTTGTGGAAATACCTAAGCCGACAGATAAGAAAAAGGTATTACCCGCAAAAAAGAGCGATCTACCTTTAAGCGCAGAAACGGCCATTCCCTTTTTAAAAGCATACGGTGAAAAACATCCCGAAAATAAAGTTCGCATTGAAACCCCACTAGGAAGTTTTGATGTTTTACTTTTTGAAAACACACCTTACCACAGGGCAAATTTTATTTTTTTGACAAAGCAGAAATACTTCAATAACACTTATTTTCACAGGGTAGTACCTGATTTTATTATTCAAGGAGGTAATTCGGATAATACAGATACCGGACAAAAGAGAAGAAAAATTGGTAAATACCTACTTCCCCCCGACACACGTAAAGGCCACAAACACCACAGAGGTGTCATCTCCATGCCTAGCAGCGAAATTGAAAATCCACACAAACTAGCATCACCCTATGAGTTTTTCATTGTACATCAATCCCCAGGTGCATACCATTTGGACGGGAGCTACACTGTCTTTGGAAAGGTCATACGTGGCATGGAAGTTGTCGATGCTATCAATGCACTCCCAACAGACAAACGAGAGTGGCCGCTAACGAATATGCGCATGCAAATAACCGTTTTAACCGAATAAAATGACCATAACCCAACTTAAATATTGTATTGCTGTAGCAGAACATCGAAACTTCACCACCGCAGCCCAACACGTTTATGTAACCCAGCCAACTTTGAGCATGCAAATCCAAAAGCTGGAACAAGAACTTGATTTAAAAATATTCGACCGCACCCAAAAACCAATTGGGCTTACTGCAGTTGGTGAAAAAATCATACAACAAGCTCATCTTATTGTAGCAGAGTCAGATAGAATACAAGATGTCATTCAACAAGAAAAAGGCGTGATTGGTGGCAGTTTTAAACTCGGCATCATACCTACGGTTATGTCTACCCTACTCCCCTTGTTTTTACAAACTGTTCTAAAGGCTTATCCCAAACTTGTTTTAGAAATTGAAGAAATGCCTACCCAACAAATTATTGAAAATTTAGAAAAAGGAACGCTTGACGCAGGTATTGCGGCTACGCCGCTAGATTATGAGCACATATTTGAAAAGCCACTTTACTACGAACCCTTTATGGTTTATGCGCCTACACATTCCAAGCTCAATAAAGAAAAAAGTATCATCGCCGAAATGTTAAAAGGTGAACGGGTATTACTCTTACAAGACGGGCATTGTTTTAGAAATTCGGCATTAAACATATGTAAAATAAAACACGAAGTGCCCCTTCCATTTGAGATTAAAAGCGGCAGCTTTGAAACCTTAGTGCAATTAGCAGAAGAAGGCTTGGGCATAACATTATTGCCGTATTTACACGCACGTAAGTTAAGTGGTAAACAGCAAGTAAATCTAAAATCCTTTGAAGCACCCGAACCCGCACGTGAAGTGAGTATGATTTACCATCAACGAAAACTAAAGCTACACATCATTGAAGCCTTACACGATAAAATCAGAGCTATAATTAGAGGGGCTATTGTTTATGAGGACATAAAGATTATTAGTCCAAAGTAACTCGAGATTTCTCAAGTTTAGATGCCCATTGTTTTAGTCTTCCATAATCATAAGCATCCAGCTGGCTTTTGGCCTTTTTTAGCTCTTTGTAGAAGATGCTAGGGTATTCATAAACATTCGTTAGAATCTTTTTAAAATACGATACTGTTGGTTTAGGAGACATGGTTGATGTTTGACACGAAATACGTAAATCGCATCCAATAAAAGTGTTGTAGAAATGTTAATTTTTGACTTTTATCGTCCACAAAAAGGAAAAAGAGGACACTTCTTCACCAGCCTCGTCAAGTCCATTGGCATGTAGCCAAAGCTGTTGGGGCGCATTTGCTTCTTTGGCCGCATGAATAGCACTCAAGACTGCCTCGCCTTGATTGCAACTAAAGCGTATCCGTCCGACTGCCTTTTTTGAGAACGTAGCCTTGTTCTCGATTACCAACATAGAGGCTGTTGTGTTTGAACCGTGCAGTGCATGCATGATTAAAGCGCCCGTGCTTAATTCGGCAGCCATCCCTTGAACTGCCCAAAACATAGAGCGAAAGGGGTTTTTATTCATAAAATTCAAACGCACACGAACAGTACATTGTTTTTCATCTATGCTTTTTACCCGTACCCCAGTAAAATAAGCCGCGGGTAGCTTAAAAAGCGTATAAAATTTAATAGATGAAGGCGTTATCCGCATTGTCTAAACCCGTGTTTCAATGGTAGCCAAATAGCGTTCAGCATCTAAAGCGGCCATACAGCCCGTTCCAGCAGCAGTTACCGCCTGACGGTATTCTTTATCTTGAACGTCTCCAGAAGCAAAAACGCCTGGAATGTTCGTTTTGGTGGATTTGCCTTCAGTTATAAGATAACCTGCATCATCCATATCAAGCTGCCCTTTGAAGATATCCGTGTTTGGTTTGTGTCCAATGGCTATAAAAAGTCCTGTTATGACAATTTCTTCTTTTTCACCTGTTTGATTGTTGACCATTCGAAGTCCTTCAACAACCATATCTCCTAATACTTCATCAATTTCGGTATTGTAGCGCAAATCAATATTTGGTGTAGAAGTTACGCGGTGTTGCATGGCTTTTGAAGCTCTCATTTGATCTTTACGCACCAACATGGTAACCTTGCTACATATATTGGCCAAATATGTAGCTTCTTCAGCTGCGGTGTCTCCACCGCCTACAATAGCAACATCCTGACCTTTATAAAAGAACCCATCGCATACAGCACAGGCCGAAACACCTCCACCTCGTAAACGCTGCTCACTAGGTAAGCCTAAGTATTTGGCAGTTGCTCCGGTGGAAATGATGACTGTCTCTGCTAATACTTCCTTATTGTCGTCAATGGTCACGCGGTGCAATCCGCCTGATTCTTTGGAAAAGTCTACTGCAGTAGCCATTCCAATACGGACATCTGTTCCGAAACGTTCCGCTTGTTGTTGTAGCTCTACCATCATGGTTGGCCCATCAACACCTTCTGGATATCCAGGGAAATTATCAACTTCTGTGGTGGTTGTAAGTTGTCCACCTGGCTCTAAACCTGTGTATACAACAGGCTTTAAATCTGCACGAGCAGCGTAGATAGCAGCGGTGTAACCCGCGGGTCCAGACCCAATAATTAGTGTTTTGATATGTTCAGGTGCCTCACTCATGACTAATAATTTTAATTCAAAATTACAGGATTAAGATGATAGATTGACATTATTCCTATCAAAAGTTATTATCAATCTATTATCTAAAATGATAAGAAAATATGTTTGGCAACCTTACGATATATTCTATATTTGCAGTCCGTTTTTAACGGGGTGTAGCGTAGCCCGGTCATCGCGCCTGCTTTGGGAGCAGGAGGTCGCAGGTTCGAATCCTGCCACCCCGACTTTTTGATACCGACTCTTATTCGGGATGTGGCGCAGCCTGGTAGCGCACACGCATGGGGTGCGTGGGGTCGCAGGTTCAAATCCTGTCATCCCGACTTTTTTCCTTAAAAATTAACGTTTTGCCGCAAGCGCATCCCGATATAATCGGGAGGGTCGCAGGTTTAAACTTAGCGTAGCGATCTCACGACCAAAGGGAGTAACCCTGTCATCCCGACTTTTTCCCTTAAAAATTAACGTTTTGCCGCAAGCGCATCCCGATATAATCGGGAGGGTCGCAGGTTTAAACTTAGCAAAGCGATCTCACGACCAAAGGGAGTAACCCTGTCCTACAGTATTACGACCAAAGGGAGTAACCCTGTCATCCCGACAGTATTTGTCAAACCACCCTCCTAACTAAAAGCGGCAGAATTTATTCTAACAAGAGATCGACTGATTAACGTGTTATTTTCGATACTTTTATGCCATGAGACATGCTACACCTTGTTTTGAGTGTTCTATCGCAGCGGATTCGTAAAATACTGTATGAGCTATAAAAATTACGATGTACTTATTGTAGGCGGAGGAGCTGCTGGTTTTTTTTCTGCAATCAATACCGCCCAAAAGAATCCAGCGTTAAGGGTTGGCATTTTGGAACGCGGAAGTAACGTATTGTCTAAAGTAAAAATATCTGGTGGTGGACGCTGTAATGTGACTCATGCAGCGTTTGAACCCAAACCACTATCAAAACATTATCCAAGAGGTCAAAAAGAATTATTAGGGCCCTTCCATACATTTATGACAGGTGATACCATGCAGTGGTTTGAGGAGCGTGGCGTTAGCTTAAAAATTGAAGAAGATGGGCGAGTCTTTCCAGAATCTAATTCCTCACAGACTATTATTGATTGCTTTATGTCTGAAGCTAGCAAACACAATATTGACATATTACTCAATCATTCTGTTCAAGAAATAAGCGCTTCTAAAGGAAAATGGGAGCTATCAACACCCAAAGGAACCTTTTGTGCCGAAAAAATACTCATTGCAACAGGAAGCAGTTCAAAAATATGGACATTACTTGAGCGATTGGGACATCGGATTGTTGAAGCAGTACCCTCATTGTTTACGTTTACGATTTCAGATACACGTTTAAAATCAATACCAGGCGTTGTTGCCAAACACGTAGAACTATCCGTTAACAACAGTTCATTAACCTCCTCAGGCCCGTTGTTAATTACGCATACAGGAATAAGTGCGCCTTCAGTGCTTAAATTATCAGCCTATGGAGCTATTGAACTGGCGAAACGCAACTATAATTTTGATGTAATCATTAATTTTATTGCGCAAGATTTTACAGTTTGTGTTCAAGAGTTGGGAGATTATAAGTCTGATAACCCAAAAAAGCTTGTTCGTAAATCAGCACTGTATGACTTGCCAAAGCGTTTATGGGAGCAATTGGTCATCGGGGCCGATTTTCCAGACGACATCAAATGGGCAGAAACGAATCAAAAACAACTTCAAAATCTCGCCACACAGCTAACAGCGGCAGTATTTAAAGTAACAGGAAAAAGCACCTTTAAAGAAGAGTTCGTTACAGCTGGAGGAGTAGCACTCAAAGAAATTAATTTCAAAACCTTTGAGAGTAAGATTCATAAAAATTTATTTTTCGCAGGCGAAGTACTTAATATTGACGCCGTTACAGGTGGCTTTAATTTTCAAAATGCTTGGACAGGTGCTTTTATAGCAGCACAACATATGGGAGCGCATACCGATACTGTTTGAAGTCACTTGGTATTGAATCGTTTATTTTTCTGTTAACATTTATCAATCCAAAGAAGCAGACTGTCAATGTTGGAAGCTTATCTTTACAAAAATCAGTGATAGGTGATAATTGGAATTAGTGGCGGTACGGGTGCGGGCAAAACCACCCTTGTCAATTATGTTGCAGAAATATTGGGTAAAGATAAAACGCTTATACTCTCACAAGACCGTTATTACAAGCACTTGCCAGCGCTATCTTTTGAAGAACGTTGTCTCATCAACTTCGATCACCCCGATGCACTTGATTTGGATTTACTTGCAAATCATGTTGTTCAACTTCAAAAAGGCAAATCAATAAAAAGCCCACTATATTCATTCGAACAGCATTTACGAATGGATGAAATTGAGGTTATTCATCCAAAAAAATATATTTTAATTGAAGGTATTTTGGTGTTTGCTCATGCGCCACTTCGTGATTTATTTGACTTTAAAGTGTATATTGAAGCTGATATAAATAAACGCGTTGAACGACGTATGGAGCGTGATATAAACACTAGAGGCAGAACAAAAGCAGAAGTGATGGCGCGTTTTGAAAATACACTCCACGCCATGCACAGTCAGTTTATAGCACCACACATGCATACGGCAGACGTGGTTATCATAAATAACGATTTGAAATTTGCAAAAAATCAAATGCAAGAGTGGATAGCAACAACAATTAGATGAAAAAGCTTTTTAAAAATCCGTGGTTTAAGTTAGCCACCAACCTATATGCCTTAATTGGGATATTTTTTGTTGTATGGATGGTTTTTCTAGACTCCAATTCGCTGCTCATATACTTTAGCCTTGAGCGCAAGTTATCGGAATTAGAAAGACAAAAAAGCACTTTGGAAGAAAGCATCGCTTTGGACAGAAAAACACTCTTACAATTAAGCGACTCCATAGAAATGGAACGCTATGCAAGAGAGCGCTATCTGATGAAAAGAAAGAACGAAGATGTATACCTTATTGAGTATGCTGACACAATTAATTAACTAAATAAAACAACATGAAACACGCAGAACAAATGTTGCGAGACGATGCCTTAGCAGGAAAAGTTATCGTCGTTACTGGCGGCGGAAGTGGACTAGGTAAATCGATGACAAGTTATTTTCTAAAACTAGGAGCTAAGGTTGCCATAACTTCACGTAAGCTCGAAAAGCTAGAAACTACCGCACAGGAACTAATGCAAGAAACAGGAGGCGATTGTTATGCAGTTGCTTGTGATGTTCGCAATATTGATGAGGTTGAATCCATGCACAGTCAAGTGCTGGAAAAGTATGGACCTGTAGACGTATTAGTCAATAATGCGGCTGGTAATTTTATAGCACCTACCGAACGACTGTCGTCAAATGCATTTGACACCATTTTGGATATTGTCCTCAAGGGAACAAAAAACTGTACGCTGACATTTGGAAAACATTGGATTAAAACCAAACAACAAAACACCAACGTGCTCAATATCGTAACCACCTATGCCTTTACAGGCTCGGGCTATGTAGTGCCCTCTGCTTGTGCCAAAGCTGGGGTTTTGGCCATGACACGCTCACTGGCTGTTGAGTGGGCAAAATACGGCATGCGTTTTAACGCTGTTGCGCCTGGCCCCTTCCCTACCAAAGGCGCCTGGGATCGCTTATTGCCTGCACCAATAAAAAAGAAATTTGATCCTAAAAAACGCATTCCAATTGGAAGAGTAGGCGAACACCAAGAGTTGGCCAATCTAGTTGCCTACATGGTTTCAGATTTTGGTGCCTACCTCAACGGAGAAGTAATCACACTGGATGGAGGCGAATGGCTCAAAGGCGCTGGTCAATTTAACAATCTAGAGCAGGTTAAAAAAACCATGTGGGACTTATTAGAGCTTGCCATTAGGAAGAAAAAATAGTTAACATAAATTTGGTAGATACTACTGCATTTTAATAGTATTTTTACATTTCATTAGTTTAGATGGGAAAAATTATTGCCATAGCGAATCAGAAGGGAGGGGTTGGAAAAACAACCACTTCTGTAAATCTTGCGGCTTCACTTGGTGTACTTGAAAAAAAAGTACTCCTTGTTGATGCCGATCCACAAGCCAACGCTACATCTGGCCTAGGCATTGAAGTTGATGCTGTTGAAAAAGGATCCTACCAAGTTTTAGAGCACACCATCACTGCCAAAGAAGCCATTGTAGCAACAAATTCACCTAATCTCGATTTAATACCAGCGCATATTGACTTGGTGGCCATCGAAATTGAATTGGTTGATAAGACCAATCGGGAGATGATGCTTCGCAAAGCACTGGAACCCATTAAAGACGATTACGATTATATTTTTATTGACTGTGCGCCTTCGCTTGGACTTATTACATTAAATGCGCTTACGGCTGCTCATTCGGTTATCATTCCCATTCAATGCGAATACTTCGCACTCGAGGGCTTGGGAAAACTACTAAACACCATAAAAAGTATTCAGAAAATCCACAATGCAGATCTTGGTATTGAGGGCATGTTGCTTACCATGTACGACTCCAGACTGCGTTTGTCGAACCAAGTGGTGGATGAAGTAAAAAAACACTTTGGAAACATGGTCTTTAGCACCATTATCCAAAGAAATGTAAAGCTTGGTGAAGCACCTAGTTTTGGAGAAACAATTATTGATTACGACGCCACCAGCAAAGGAGCCTCCAGCTATTTGAAGTTGGCACAAGAACTAATCAACAAAAAAAAGTAATATGGCAAAAGCAAAAAAACGGCAAGCCATGGGACGTGGGCTATCAGCACTACTCCCAACAGATGAAAATCTTGTTCAAGGCAGCGTAGAAGGAAAGGTTATTGAACTTCCCCTAAATCAAATCGAAACCAATCCTTTTCAGCCACGAACGCAGTTTAATCCAGATACTTTAGCAGAACTGGCTTCGTCCATTGCTGAGTTGGGCGTTATCCAGCCCATAACGGTACGTAAACTCAAAGACAACAGCTATCAATTGGTTTCGGGTGAGCGCCGTTTTAGAGCTTCACAATCCATCAACCTAAAATCCATTCCTGCTTTTGTTCGCGTTGCAAACGATCAAGAATCATTGGAAATGGCATTGGTTGAAAACATCCAAAGAGATGATTTGGACCCCATTGAAATTGCATTGAGCTACGACAGGCTTATCAACGAAATTGAACTAACGCAAGAGCAAATGAGCAAACGCGTCGGAAAAAAGAGATCGACGGTTACCAATTACTTGCGCCTATTAAACCTAGACCCTATCATACAATCGGGCATTAGAGATGGATTTATCAGCATGGGACACGGACGTGCATTACTCAGTGTAGCAGACAAACAAGAGCAATTAAAACTGTATAAAAAAATTGTGTCAACCGGTATGTCGGTAAGGGCTACGGAACAAGCTGTAAAACCTAAAAAAGCCAAAGCCGCTCCAGCCGAAGATTATACATCAAAACACGTAGATTCAATTAAAAACTTTTTCGATGCACCCGTACAAACCACAGTTGACAAGAACGGTGCAGGTAAAATCATCATTTCTTTCGCTTCTGAAAAAGAGTTCAAAAACATTCGTAAAAAATTAAAATAGTGAAGCGTTTCGTCCTATTCATTTTTATATCGTGCTGCAGTTGCTTAGTCTTTGGACAGCAAATCATCGTTGACGACATACAAAAAATAGAAAACGAAGACCCCCTAAGGCCTGCAAAAGCGGCTTTTTATTCCGCCGTACTTCCAGGGTTGGGACAAGCATACAACAAACGCTATTGGAAAATTCCACTTGTTTATGGAGCTATTGGTGCTTCGATATATACCTATGATCAACATCACAAAAACTATTTGCGATATCGGAATGCTTACAAAAGAAGAATCGCTGGATATAACGACGATGAATTTCAAAACCTCATCACAAGTACAGACCGCCTACTAGATGGTCAAGACTTTTATAAGCGCAACAGAGATCGCTCGATGATTTTTATCTTGGGCTTTTATTTTCTTAATATCTTGGACGCCAATATTGACGCACACTTAAAACAATACAATGTAAACAGCGATTTGACTGTAAAACCCTACTTCGATGTTGCGCCTGTTGGTGCACAACCGGTAGCGGGAATGCGGGTCGCATTAACTTTTTAATATGAAGATAGCCCTGTTAGGTTACGGAAGAATGGGTAAGGCCATTGAAAGCATTGCAAAGTCAAGAGGTCACGAAGTCGTTGCCATCATAGACAAAGACAATCCAAAAGACGCACTAAATGGTGCTGAAGTAGCCATCAACTTTAGTGTTCCGTCCGCTGCAGTAGCAAACATCACACATGCCTTAAACGAAGGGGTAGCTGTTGTTTGCGGCACAACAGGCTGGCTTGAAAGTCGAGCGGATATCGAATCGTTATGTGCTGCTAAAAAGGGGGCCTTTTTATATGCTTCAAACTTTAGTTTAGGGGTAAATATATTTTTTGCACTCAATGAAAAACTAGCGCAAATGATGGGGCAACACAAACAATACGATGCCAGCCTAACAGAGATACATCACACCCAAAAGCTAGATGCACCTAGTGGCACAGCCATCACACTTGCAGAAGGCATTTTGCCACATACAGACAAAAACACTTGGGCATTGGAAGAAGATGCAAAAGAAATGGATTTGCCTATCAGGGCAGCACGCTTGCCGGATGTTCCTGGCACGCATACCGTTGATTATAACTCAGAAACAGACAAAATCAGTATTGAGCATATTGCACACAATCGCGATGGTTTTGCCTTGGGAGCAGTTATTGCCGCAGAGTGGGTTAACGGCAAAAGCGGTATTTTTACAATGAAAGACGTTTTAAACATAACCTAATACTCCAAATTATGACTTTATCTCAATGGGCTTTGTTTGTTTTGCTTTGTCAACTCCTCATGTTTGTTAAACTGTGGAAGTTGTATAAAAAAGCGGGGTATGCCCCTTTTTTAGCAGCCGTACCCATCTACAACTCTGTTATTTTACTCCGCATTATTGGAAGACCCGCTTGGTGGGTTGTCCTGTTGTATTTCCCCATTGTAAACCTGTTAATGCTCCCAGTAGTGTGGGTGGAAACGGCACGAAAGTTTGGTAAAGATTCACTGACAGACTCCTTTTTGGCATGGGCCACTTTGGGACTCTATGGCTTTTACATAAACTACGCCAGTGATGTAACATACAATCCAGAGCAATCTACTGTTCCAAAAACAAAATTTGGTCAATTTATTGGGTCAATAATATATGCCGTAGTTTTCGCAACTATCATCCATACTTACTTTATGCAGCCGTATATCATCCCAACGGGATCTTTGGAAAAATCATTATTGGTGGGCGATTTTCTATTGGTAAGCAAATTCCATTATGGCGCACGGGCACCACAAACGGTGATTTCGTTTCCCATGGTTCATGACACCATCCCTTTGGTAAAAACACGATCGTATTTAAAAAAGCCACAACTCCCCTACATGAGACTTCCGGGGCTACAGCAAATAAAACGTAACGATATTGTCGTTTTCAGTTGGCCCGCAGATACCGTAAGGCAATTCTTTAAAAAAGAGGCAGGCGTTGTAAAGCCCATTGACAAAAAATCTAATTATGTGAAACGTTGTGTTGCCCTTCCAGGCGATACACTCACCATAGAGAATGGCATCATACACATAAATGGTGAGGAGTCCATATTGCCGGACCGAGCAAAGCCCATTTTTGGCTATAAGGCCTACAATGCAAAGGGCATCTCGGCAAGAAGGCTCATCAATGCAGGCTATGACGACCTTACGCGAAAGTTCTTAATCACAAACATCTCTCAACCCATACTTGATGCATTGAGACCGCATTTATTGATGATTGCCAATCCAGATCCGAGTAATTATCAAGTGCTTACCGGGTCTAAGGGATTGCCGCTGAACATTGTGCAACAATACCGCATTCAAGCCAAGGAGTTGTTGGAAACCCAAAAAAGCTTATTTCTAACACTAACAGAAGCTGAGGAATTACCAAATGCGTTGACATTAGATAGTCTGAAAAGAAACATCAATACCACGAGAACCTACAACGATGCCTATTTTCCTAACAACGTGCGTTACAACTGGAACGAAGATCAATTTGGACCTTTGGTTATGCCTGAAAAAGGAGTTACAGTCCAATTAAACCCAAAGAATGTGGCGCTTTATAAAAAAATTATTTCCGATTATGAATTAAATGATCTTGAAGTTAGTGGTGATGATATTAAAATTAATGGATTCACGGCAGACACATATACATTTAAGCAAGACTACTATTGGATGATGGGCGACAACCGTCACCGTTCAGAAGACAGTCGCTTTTGGGGATTTGTTCCCGAGGATCACATTGTTGGCAAACCTGTTTTTATATGGATGAGCATTGACGGATTCATGGACGGATTACGAAACTGGAAGATACGTTGGGACAGGGTCTTTACGACGGTTGGCGGCTCAGGAAAACCTGTGTCTTATCGCTGGTATTTTGCGGCCTTTATAGCTATCTGGCAAGGTATTGCATGGTACAGAAGACGTTCTAAAAAAGCATAAATGAGTACCGTTGTTGCGCCTTTGGCATATACGGGTTCCATTGGCTTGTGGGCGTTTATGACAACTGCACAAACACTTATCATAGAGCAACACGATTATTATCAAAAGCAAACCCTTAGGAACAGAACGCACATACACGGGGCAAACGGAAAATTAATGCTATCCATCCCTGTAAAACACCTTGGGGAAATGGGCCATCAATACTACCGCGCGGTTGAAATAGAAAATAGTTTTGCTTGGCAAAAGCAGCATTGGAAGTCCATACAATCAGCCTATAGATCCTCACCCTATTTCGAGTTCTATGAAGATGATTTGGCTGTTCTTTATAAAACCAAATTCTCATCGCTATACGCTTTTAACAAAGCCTATTTTGAGTTATTGCTGAAGTTATTGGGCTGGGAACCTTCCGTTCAGTACACCGAAAGCTATGAAACCACACCTACTGCTACAGATATTAGAGCGCAAATAGAGCAAAAAAATAGTACGTCCGATTTAGCACTCAGCTACACCCAAGTCTTTGAAGACAAGAATGGATTTATCCCTAATTTGTCCATAATAGATTTGCTATTTAATGAAGGGCCAAATGCCTTAACATTATTAAAAGCGGGGGTTTAGTTAAAAAAAGCTACATTTAATACTTAAACCCCAAACAATGAAAGAACCTAAAATAATAGGTATTGGTGGTGTTTTTTTCAAAGCAAAATCGGCAGATAATCTTCAAAATTGGTATAAAAACCAACTTGGACTGGTGCTAAATCCTTACGGTGCAACCTTTGAAATGCGTCATTCCAAGAACCCTGAAAAGGCAAAATACATACATTGGAATATTTTTCCCAACGACACGGAATACTTTGAGCCTTCCGAAAAAGACTTTATGATTAATTACCGAGTTCAAGAGATTGAAGCCCTGGTAAAAAAATTAAAGAACATTGGTGTTACCATCATTGATGAAATAAGTACGTATCACTATGGAAAGTTTGTGCACATCCTCGATCCAGAAGGGAATGTAATAGAGCTATGGGAACCCAAAGAGGATTTTATCGACTCCTTACAAGTACCAACAAATAAATAAAAAGCAGGCCATAAGCCGGATTCTGTCGTGCCTTATCATTAATCTAGGCGATGCATTACTGCAACGCTCAATCCGCCTACCCTCCAACTTGGACGCGCTATCCTAAACGTTGGTTTACATGGCGTTTCACCGCATAGAGTTTACCTGGTTTCACTACAGCCGAACTGTACTTGCTTTCTGTTGCACTGGTCCTACTCCGATAAATCGGAGCGACGGGCGTTACCCGCTATGCTGCGCTATGGTGTCCGGACTTTCCTCTCCGCCAAGGCGGAGCGATAAGGAGGCCTGCGATGCAAAAATACACTATTCCCCCATTTGTCTCTAATTTATCATAGGACAAAAAGGTGAGTTTGTTTATCTTTACCTCATGGGTGAATTTATAGTATCGGCTTTAAAATACAGACCGCAGACTTTTACGGACGTAGTTGGTCAACAAGCCATCACACAAACCTTACAAAATGCCATTGATTTAGGCAAGATTGCCAAAGCGATGCTTTTCTGTGGACCAAGAGGCGTCGGCAAGACTACCTGCGCACGCATATTTGCTAAAAAAATAAACAGTCTTGGTGCTGATATTGACCCAAACGAGGATTTTGCATTCAATGTATTTGAACTTGATGCTGCCTCAAACAACTCTGTTGACGACATAAGGAGCCTTATTGAACAAGTGCGAATTCCACCCCAAAAAGGGAGTTACAAAGTTTATATCATTGATGAGGTGCATATGCTAAGTACTGCCGCTTTTAATGCCTTTCTAAAGACATTAGAGGAGCCACCTCAACACGCCATTTTTATACTTGCGACTACCGAAAAACAAAAAATCATCCCTACGATATTGTCGAGATGCCAAATTTTTGATTTTAAACGTATCAGTCCAAAAGATGCGCAAGATTATTTAAAAGTCATCGCAGACCGTGAAGGCGTAGATGCTGAAGACAAAGCCTTACACCTCATTGCTCAGAAAGCAGACGGTGCCATGCGAGATGCGCTATCCATATTTGACAGGATGATAAGTTATGCTGGCGAAAAGTTGACCGCCAAGCACGTTTCGCTGAACTTAAATATATTGGACTATGATAGCTATTTGGACATTACCGAACTGCTGCATAAGGGTGATTTACACAACAGCATTTTAAGATTCAACCAGTTGTTAGACCTAGGCTTTGACGGTTATCATTTTATCAACGGCTTATCCAAGCACTTCAGGGATTTGATGATGTGTCAAAACGAAGGCACAATACAATTGTTAGAAGTAGATGCAGAAACAGAAGCTGCGTTTATGGCACAAGGGAAAAGCATTCCCAAGACCTTTTTACTAGATGCACTTGATTTGACCAATAAATACGCCCTTCAATACAAAAACAGCCTACACCCCCATTTGCAAGTAGAGTTATGCTTGATGCAAGTGGCTTCGCTTAACGAAGCCGAAAAAAAAAACAGTAAACCCTACATAAAACCCTTTGATGGTGTTGTTGCGCCAAAAGCAGCACCCATAAAAGAGACAGTAGACACTTCGACAACTTCTGAAAATATAGCCGAACCCGTTTTGGCACCCTCGATCAAAACCGTCATTGAACCTAAACAAGCGGCAGACACTCCTACCGAAACGGTTAATGATCAAAACCAACTGGCAGAAAAACCTGTTGAAGTACCAGAAAAAGAGGAAACCATCCAGTTAGACCTATCCTCACAAGGGGTTTCAGGCCTGTCCTTGTCCAGTCTAAAAGTGCAAAAAGAGCACAAGAACAAGGTCGTTTCTTCAACTGATGACAAAGAAGTAAGAGACAACGAAGTAAACCAAGAAAGTATTGAGGAGTACTGGAAAAAATTCAGTGACATTATTGCCGTTAATGGCGAAAAGAATATGGTTGCCCTATTGCAACTTGACATACCCAGATTGAAAAATAAAGTTGAGATTCATTATGCCGTTCCAAACGACACCAACCGGGTTGAGCTTGAAAAAAACAGCAACGAATTGATGGCGTATTTGCGCGATCAGCTTTCAAATGATGCGCTTACGCTAAAATTACATTTGGAAGTGAAAGAAGAAAAGAAATTTGTCTACACCAACGAAGACAAGTATAAAGCGCTTTCTGAAAAAAATCCAACTTTAGCTCTGTTCAAGAAAAAATTCAATTTAGAATATTGAATAAAGAATTTCTTGAAACGAACTATCCTCGAGGCAGCGGCGTATAGGTATTTCGCTCGTTTCATTTTGCCCTTTAAGGGGCAAAAACCGAAATTCTGTGATTTAGATTCCCGAATACTCGGGAATGACATTTTCAAAGGAAACCCCGAGGCAGCGCCTCGAGGAATTCTTTTCGATTAAAAAGCAACTGCTAGTGTAGCTCTTTGTACAAAAGCTTAATCATCCCATCTGCCAAACCAACTTTGGGAACGTAAATCTTATTGGCACCCGACTGCTTCATAGCCAAAAGATAGATATGAACTGCAGGTACGATAACGTCTGCGCGATCTTGGTTTAACCTCAGATCGATAATTAACTCCTTGTGCGTAAGTTGTTTTAAATACTCATAATACTCTGAAAGCAGTATGTAGGAAAGTGGTTTTCCTATACGTACACCCGACAGCTTAAAAACCTTGTTGATGGTACCGCCCGAACCCACTACAGAAAGACGTTCGAGTTTATGGGTGTGTTTTTCAATCCACTTTTGGTAGGGTGCCATTTCTTTATCCGTTACCATTTTATTAAGCAAACGAACCGTGCCAATTTTAAAAGACTTTGATGCTATGGTTTTACCGCGATCAATTACCGTCAGCTCGGTACTTCCTCCTCCAACATCGACAAGCAGGTAGGATTTATGCGGTTTCATAACGTCGTATAAATCCGTCATCGCAATGATTTCTGCTTCGCGCTTTCCATCAATGATCTCAACTGCTACTTCGGTTTCTTTTAAAATACGCTTCACCAGTTCAGGACCATTTTTAGCCTCTCGAAATGCTGAAGTTGCACAAGCCATATAATGTGAAACGCCGTGAACACCCATTAGCTTCTTAAAAGAAAGCATGGCGTCAATCATACGTTGTTGATTGGGCATTCCTATGGAACCATGCGTAAAGGTGTCCTGACCCAAGCGAATGGGCACACGAACCATGGTGTTTTTGGTAAAAAGTGTTGGTTTGTTCTTACGCTCAATAACGTTACTGACCAGCAAACGCACCGCGTTTGAGCCTATATCAATTGCAGCGTATTTAGATATTCTCAAGGGGGTTTAGTTTATTTTGATAATATGAATAGGTCGCCTCTTGTGAGCGCAGCGGGGCAGCACCATTGTTGCGGTATACAGGTTTAGAGTCATCATTTACCCAACGTGCCTTTACATTGTCATTCCAACTCAACTCAAAAGTATCTACAAGTTCTTGCTGTACGTCTTTGTCGTAAATAGGACAGGTCACTTCAACGCGGTTGTCCAAGTTACGGGTCATCCAATCGGCAGAAGAAATAAGTATTTCTCTGTCACCACTGTTTTCAAAAATAACCATTCGTGGATGCTCTAAATAACGATCAACCACACTGATGACTTCAATATTGTCACTGATACCAGGAACGCCAGGCACCAAGCAACAGATACCACGAACAATCATACGTATTTGAACACCCGCCTGACTGGCCTCGTAGAGTGCGGCAACCATGTCGTAGTTGGTGATGTTATTTATTTTAATGCGTATGAGTGCGTTCTTACCAGCTTGTGCCAATGCCATTTCACGGGCAATTCGTTCTTTGAGACCGATTGAAGTAGAGAATGGAGAAATCAGCAGGTGTTTGTGGACGGGCGTTTTATAGCTTTTTTGTAAAAACGTAAACACTTTATTGACTTCTTTTAAAATTTGCTGATTGGCAGTGAAAAGCGTGTAATCGGTATAGATACGGGCGGTAGACTCGTTAAAATTACCTGTGCTTATAAAACCATAGCGCTTGAGCTTATCACCTTCTTGGCGTTGAATCAAACAAGTCTTGGAATGCACCTTTAAACTTGGAATACCAAAGATCAGACGAACGCCTTCATTTTTAAGTATCTCAGCATAGCGAATATTGGCAGCCTCATCAAAACGTGCCTGTAACTCAATTTGAACGGTTACTTGCTTGCCATTCCGCGCTGCCTGAATAAGCGCATTTGCTACATGAGACTCACTTGACAAGCGGTAAATGGTAATGGAAATGCTCTTGACTTTTGGGTCGAGTGAAGCCTCTCTTAAAAAATCAACAACATATGCAAAGCTGTGGTAGGGTGCGAACTGCAAAAAGTCGCGCTGACTAATTTGCGATAAAATACTTTCTTTTAGAGAAAAGCCAGCAATGGGCAATGGAGGTTTTTTGTCGTACAGCAAATCATGGCGTCCCAAACTAGGGAACTTGATATAGTCCCTTCTGTTGTGGTAGCGACCACCAGGAATTATACTGTCTCGTGAACCAATTTGAAATTTTTCCAATAAAATCTCTAGGGTATCATCATCAATATTTTTATCATAAACAAAACGAACAGGATCTCCCTCAACCCTATCGCGGACGCTTGAAGCTACTTTTTCAATGTAGCTCATGTTAATGTCATCATCAAAATCAAGCTCTGCATCACGTGTAAACTTTACCATGTGCGCCTTAATTTTAGTAGGTGATAATATTTGAAAAATGTGCCGCATTTGGTGACGTATAAGATCGTCTAACAACATCACATACTGTTTTCCGTCACGAGCAGGCAATACAACAAAGCGCTCAAGGTCTGTTGGCATTTGAATCAGTGCAAACTGTGAACTGCCATCTTCTTGTTCGATACGAACGGCTAAAAAAGCGTTGTTTCCCCTATTGCTAGGCAACAAGCTATTGTCATTTATAAGTATGGTGAGCAAAGACGGACTTACTTTTTGAGTAAAAAAAGCATGCACAAATTCAACTTGCTCTTCATCGAGAGCTGTCTCGTCTAAAATAAAGATGTTCTCTTCTGCTAAAGCAGCCGTTAGCTGCTGTATGGTTTGAAAGCTTTCGTCTTGAAGCGCAATTGTCTTTTGGGTAATCTCTTGTAGCAGCGCTTCCGCATTGGTAGTCTCAGTCGAGTGAGAAGCTGCTTCCATCTGGGCAATGCGTTTCACCGTAGCGTAGCGCACTTTAAAAAACTCATCCAGATTATTTGAAAAAATTCCTATAAAACGAACCCGTTCAATCAACGGAACGCTTTTGTCTTGCGCCTCTTGCAAAACACGGCGGTTAAAGTCTAACCAGCTCAATTCACGATTTACAAATGGAAGTGTCACGGCTTGGCTATTGTTTTTGGAAAAAAATATTCGGCATTTGCTTTGGTAATTTCTGACCACAAAGATACGTCAAAGCGAAAAAGGACAGCAGCAGCGGTTGGAATATTATCCCCAGTAAAATCTGCTAAGGAATACGCCAAAGAAGTACAGGCATTGTTATGACCAAAAGTCATGACCGTATCTAAAGTATCGTCAAGACATCGAACAAACTCCAATACATCTTCACCAGAAAAATCATATAGCGATTCGCTAAAAGAAATCGTATGCATGGGCACATTCATTTCTCGGGAAACAATCAAAGCGGTGTGCGCAGCTCGGATTGCAGGACTTGAAAAAACAGCATCAACAGCATATGCTTGATTTTGCAAAAAAGCACCCATGTTGTGGGCATCATCAATACCCCGTTGATTTAGCGGACGATCTTTATCAGAAACGTTTAGTTCCCAAGAAGACTTTCCATGACGCATCATGATCCATGTTTTCATTTCTAACTATTTGTGGGGCGTTATGCGCTTAAGGTGCTTTGCGTTGTTTAGACCAGGCATCAGCACTTTTTAAGTACACAATACGGTCGTGTAAACGATTGGGTCTACCCTGCCAAAACTCCATCTCAAAAGGGGTAACAGCAATCCCGCCCCAGTGTGAGGGACGAGGAATGTCCTTGCCTTCAAATTGTTTCTCCAATGCTTCTTGACGGGCTTCTAAAACTTCTCTTGAAGCGATGACATCACTTTGTGGGGATACATGAGCCCCAATTTGACTGCCTTTTGGTCTTGAAGCAAAATAAGCGTCTGATACTTCAGGAGCTACTTTCCCTGCTGTTCCAGATATGATGACTTGTCGTTCTAGATTTGGCCAAAAAAAAGACAAACTCACTTTGGGATTCGCAAAAAGTGCTTTGCTCTTATCGCTGTTGTAATTGGTATAAAAGACAAATCCATCCGCAGACAACTCTTTAAGCAACACGATGCGACCCTTGATTGTCCCGCTTCCATCGATGGTACTTAGTGTCATGGCATTTACTTCCGCAACACCTCCACTTTGCGTTGCCTCATCAAACCATTGGTTGAATAGATCAGTAGGGGAATTGGGAAGTTGTGCCTCGTCAAGCACGTTAGCTTCATAGTTTTTGCGAAGGTGTCCAAAGTCTCTTTCCATTTTATAAATGTACAAAAATGCGTTAGGAAATCACAGCGCCATCTGCCGCTAAAATCACATTTGGAAATACAGCTTTTGCCTCGTCAACAAACAGCCCTAAGTCTTTATATCTTGATGAGTAATGACCTAAAATCAAGCGACCTACATCGGCTTTTTTGGCAATCTCAGCTGCCTGCTGTGCAGTACTGTGTTGGGTTTGCTCCGCTAGTGCTGCATGTTGATTTAGAAAAGTTGCTTCGTGGTATAACCAATCCACTTTGTGAATGATGTCAATTACAGGAGGATGGAAGGCCGTATCACTGCAATAAGCGTATTTCATAGCTGGATGAGGCGCAAAAGTGACCTTTGCATTTTCAATAATATGCCCATCATTGCTTTCCACATCTTGACCTTGTTGCAATAAACGATATTGGCTTATATCAATACCTGCTGTTTGGGCAGCATCTGCATCAATTCTTCTAAGTCCTATTTTTTCTTCAAACAAAAAACCGTTGGTATAAACGCGGTGTTTCAGTGGTATGGTGCGCACTATTACGTTGTCGTCTTCATAAACACACTCAGATTGGTTTGAGGACAATTCGTGAAAATGAAGGGGATAATTCATATTAGACTTGGACAACTTCAACAACAAAAGCAAGGCTTCCTTAATGCCTTTTGGGCCATAGATATGCAATGGTGCCTCGCGGCCCAACAAACGAAAAGAAGACACCAAGCCGGGTAAACCATAAAAATGGTCTCCGTGCAAGTGAGAAATAAATATATGCTTGATATGAACAAAAGAAACCTTGGCTTTGCGCAATTGCACTTGTGTGCCCTCGCCGCAGTCAATGAGGAAACGATGCCCCTTAATTTCTAATAGTTGGGCAGTGGGATTTTTGTTCTCGTGTGGAGTAGCCGAATGGCAACCCAATATGGTTAGCTTCATCAATACCCTAAATCGCGTTCAATTTCCTCCATCTCAACAATATCAAGTGCCTCTTGTAGTGTTGGTGCCGTAGCTATGTCATCGGGGATTTTAGATACAGACATTGTCCCAACCACAACAACAAATGATTTCAATACTTTTTCTTTGTTGTACGCATTGAGTTCAGAAAATTCTAAAACGTGTTTTGTTTTTAAGGCTTCAATAGCTGATAGATCAATGACAATATTTTGTTGGTGGATGTTTTTGAAGTGTGCCTTGACAAGGTTTCTAAAATCAATGCCCGTTGGGTCTGCGCTATCCCAGGTAAAAACAGTAGTGTTATCGTGTTGACTGATTTCCATGATTAATTCTTTGCGGCTAGCAAATATAAAACAGCCATTCGAATTGCCACACCATTTTCCACTTGATCTAAAATAATTGCTTGATTTGAATCGACTACCGCACTTGATAATTCGACTCCTCTGTTGATTGGTCCCGGATGCATGATCACAATTTCTTTGTCTAATGCATCGAGCATGGGCTTGGTGATGCCATAAAAAGCAGCATATTCTCTATTGGAAGGGAAGTAGCTTGCCGACATACGTTCAAATTGCACTCTTAGAACATTGGCTACGTCACACCATTTTAGCGCTTTATTGACATCCGTTTCTACCTTAACGCCCAAGCTAGTGATATGCTTGGGTATCAATGTTTTTGGACCACATACACATACCTCAGCGCCTAATTTCTGTAAGGCAAAAATATTGGACAGGGCTACTCTTGAATGAAGAATATCGCCTATGATGACTACTTTTTTTCCTGCAACATCGCCAAGGCGTTCATTGATAGAAAAAGTGTCGAGCAATGCCTGAGTGGGGTGCTCATGTGCGCCATCCCCGGCATTGATGATGGTTGCATCAACGTGTTTTGACAGAAAGCTGGCAGCACCTGGACTGGAGTGACGCATCACCACCATGTCTACCTTCATGGATAAAATATTGTTTACCGTGTCGATTAAGGTCTCGCCTTTCTTTAAGGACGACATGGAAGAGGCAAAGTTTATCACATCGGCCGATAATCTTTTCTGTGCCAGTTCAAATGACAACTTGGTGCGTGTGCTATTTTCAAAGAAGAGATTGGCTATGGTAATGTCGCGTAATGAAGGAACCTTTTTGATTGGGCGGTTAATCACTTCTTTAAATTGGGTTGCTGTATCAAAAATAAGCTGGATATCTGCTTCTGTGAGATATTTGATGCCCAATAAATGTTTTACGCTTAATTCGCTCATATTATTTATTTACCAGATAAACTGCATCCTCATTATCTTCTTCTTGCCAACAAACCACAACATGCTCGTTTTGGATTGCATCAACTTGTCGGCCACAAAAATCAGGTTGTATGGGCAGATGTCTTGAAAACCTACGATCTATTAAGGTTAGGAGTTGCACTTCTTCTGGGCGGCCATAAGAGTCAATGGCTGTCAGTGCAGCACGAATACTTCGGCCTGTGTACAAGACGTCGTCTATTAGCACAATGCGCTTGTTCTCAACACCAACTTCCATATCGTTGACATTGGCGTTTAATACCTTGTCACTTCTTCTAAAATCATCCCTAAAAAAAGTAATGTCAAGCTGACTGAGCTTTACATCAGCAACCTTATAGTGATGTTGTAAAATATGCAATAGCCGTTCTGCCAATCGAACACCGCGTGGCTGCAAGCCAACAAGGACTGTTTTAGAGAAGTCTCCGTGGGTTTCTTTAAGTTGACAAGCTAAACGAAAAAGGATGATGCGCAGGTCTTCGGCACTAAGTAGTTGCTTTTGGCTCATCCAAAATATTTTTACAAAAATAGAAAAATTTGATGGTTTTTAAGCCTTTCTCCATTTTTCCGAAAAAATGCGTAATTTTATGATACCTAAATCTTACAATTATGCTTAACAATGCCTACCGTTATTTTGCCGGAAGTTACTTCCAACTCATCCCCTTAACCATCATCATTCAGGCCTGCATTGGCTCCGTTGCTGTGTATTATATGCTACAAGGGATTCCTGACCTTTGGGATATGGTCCAACTGCTCTGTTGTGTTGCAGCTACAACATCGTATCTAGGTGCAATATTAGCACAAGTACACGTGAGGAAAGTATTTAATATTTTCATATTTGGCTTGATAGTTAACTTACTGCTTTTAACAATTCAATTAGCAGGCTGATTTTTGCTACTTTAGTGAAAATTAATCGTCATGATACTTCGTTCATTGTCCCTATTCGCTTTATTCCTAATTGCCTTGAGCTGCACCAACCCAATTCCTGAAACACCCAAAGCTGTACTGGTTATCCACGGCGGGGCTGGTTGGATTTCCAAAGAAAGCGTCTCTGATAGTATGGAACAGGCGTATATCAAAACACTTGGTGATGCGTTAATCAAAGGAAGAGCAATTATCAAAGAAGGAGGGAGCAGCCTAGATGCTGTACAACTGACTATTGAACACCTTGAAGACTCACCCCTATTCAATGCAGGAAAAGGCTCGGTATTTACTTATAATGAAACCAATGAAATGGATAGCGCCATCATGGACGGTGCCTCTGGAGGCGCAGGTGCAGCTAGTGGAATAACTACAATAAAAAATCCCATCCAAGTTGCACGTGCCGTGCTAGACCATTCCGTTCATGTGTTTTTGAGTGGTCCTGGTGCAGAAGAATTTGCCGTAGAACAAGGGCTCAAACAAGTTGATCCGTCTTACTTTTTTACCCAAAAAAACTACGACAGGCTTAAAGAGGTTAAGGTTTCGACTACCATGCCAACTCAAGAAAAATTAGGTACGGTAGGAGCTGTAGCACTAGATGCAGATGGGAATTTGGCTGCTGGGACATCAACAGGCGGCATGACCAATAAGCGCTATGGTCGCATTGGTGACGTACCCGTTATTGGTGCAGGCACCTATGCAGAAAACGGCGTTTGTGGTATTTCAGCTACGGGGCATGGTGAATTTTTTATTCGAAATGTAGTGGCACACGACATAGCGGCGCGCATAAAATATGCAGGCCACACTATCGATAAAGCGTCAACAGAAGTTATTGATGCCCTAAAAGAAAAAGGAGGTGCAGGAGGTGTTATTGGGCTGGATAGCCAAGGTCATGTAGTCATGCCTTTTAACACACCCGGAATGTTTAGAGGTTATATTTCGCTGGATGGCAGTCCTGTTGTAGCCATCTATGCCGAAGACTAAGCGCCAGCAGTGGCTGCTAGGTTTTCCGATAAGCGCTTATATACACCCGAAGTTAGTTTTTCACGAATCGAAGAAAAGGCTTCCAGCGTTTCACTTACATCTTCAAGTGTGTGTGAAGACGTTGGAATAAGGCGTAATAAAATCAATCCTTTTGGAATCACGGGGTAAACCACAATAGAGCAGAATATGCCATAATTTTCACGAAGATCTCTTACCAATACCATCGCTTCTAAAACACTACCTTTCATATAGACTGGCGTAACACAACTTTGTGTGGTACCAATGTCAAATCCGCGTTCTTTTAAACCCGATTGAAGCGCATTTACGTTTTCCCAGAGCTTGGTTTTTAACTCAGGCATGGTACGCAACATATCTAATCTTTTCAATGCGCCTTTAACCAATACCATTTGCAATGACTTGGCAAATACTTGCGAACGCATATTGTATTTCATAAAGTCCATGATTTCCTTGTCACCGGCGATAAACGCCCCTGTGCTTGCCATAGACTTGGCAAATGTGGCAAAGTAAACATCAATATCGTCCATGACGCCTTGCTCCTCACCTGCCCCGGCGCCAGTAGCACCAAGCGTTCCGAAGCCATGCGCATCATCAACCAAAAAGCGGAATCCGTATTTTTCTTTGAGGGCAGCAATTTCACGTAAACGTCCTTGTTCGCCACGCATACCAAATACACCTTCAGAAATAACCAAAATACCACCGCCAGTTTCGTTAGCTACCCGTGTGGCACGTTGTAGGTTTTTTTCGAGACTCTCAATGTCGTTATGACGGAACGTAAAGCGCTTGCCTACGTGTAAGCGAACACCATCAACAATACATGCATGGGAATCGACATCATAAACAATAACATCGTTTTTAGAAACCAAGGTGTCAATAGTAGAAAGTATGCCTTGGTAACCAAAGTTTAGCACATAAGCTGCTTCCTTACCAACAAATTCAGCTAACTCGTCTTGTAGTTGCTCGTGGAAAGAAGTATGCCCTGACATCAGACGCGCACCCATAGGGTAAGCAGAACCGTGTTCAGCTGCTGCTTCAGCGTCAACTTTACGCACCTCAGGGTGGTTAGCAAGTCCTAAGTAATCATTTACACTCCACGTAATCACTTCCTTACCTTGAAAGTGCATACGGTTACCAATTTCACCTTCTAATTTTGGAAAAGCGAAATAACCCTCAGCTACAGATGCCCACTTTCCAAGGGGACCTTTATCACTGCGGATTCTTGCAAATAAGTCGTTCGTCAATGTATTGGTTTTTAAGTTGTTACAAATATAGGAATAAAGCTAATAAGAGCTGCTGTGGATTTAACGAATATATTCTATTGGTTTTTCCTTTTCGATATTTTCGGCATCGAAAAAACCTTGTTCTCGCATCCATTTATCGCTGTAAATTTTGCTCATATAACGAGAGCCATGATCACAAAAAATAACAACTACAACACTATTTTCATCGAAAAACGTGCCTGCTTTATCCAACTGTCGGGCAGCTTGAAGCGCTGCTCCGGAGGTGTATCCAACAAATAAACCTTCTTTTTTGGCTATGTCGCGTGCGGCATGCGCACTTTCCTCATCTGTCACTTTTTCGAAATGATCAATGACATCAAAGTCTGTAGCAGAAGGAATGAGGTTTTTGCCAAGACCCTCTATGCGATAAGGGTAGATTTCGTTTGGATCAAATTCTTGTGTCTCGTGAAATTTCTTTAAAACCGAACCATATGCATCAACGCCTATGATTTGAACATCCTTGTTTTGTTCTTTTAAATAACGTCCAATTCCAGAGATGGTCCCACCTGTACCACTGCTGGCAATTAAGTGAGTAATCTTGCCGCCTGTTTGATCCCATATTTCTGGGCCAGTAGTAAGATAATGTGCTTCTGTATTGAGGTCGTTAAAATACTGGTTGATGTAAATAGACCCTTCAGTCTCGTCATTCAATCGTTTGGCCACTTGGTAGTAAGAACGTGGGTCGTCGGCACTAACATGCCCCGGGCAAACGTATACCTTGGCACCCATAGACCTTAACATATCTATCTTGTCTGGTGAGGATTTAGAAGTCACTGCCAATATGCACTCATATCCTTTAATGATGCTTACCATAGCCAAACTATAACCTGTATTTCCAGATGTCGTTTCGATAATGGTATTGCCAGGCTTTAAAATGCCTTTTTTCTCAGCCTGCTCAATAATGTGAAGGGCAATCCTGTCTTTATTTGAATGACCAGGATTAAAAGCTTCGACTTTGGCATAAAAGTCTCCCTTAAAATCTTTAGTGAGTTGATTCAGCCGAACAAGTGGCGTGTTTCCGATCAGCTCTAAAGCGCTGTTATATGCAGTTATTTTATTGGTTGTCATATTGTAGCACAAGTAGTGCGAAATATTGGTGAGCAAATTTAATAAAAATCAACTAAATATCATTTTCCCTAGATCTTTTCTAAATAAAGTAGGAATGCATATTCCATTGCAACTTCTTTTAATGCTTCAAATCGACCAGAAGCGCCACCATGACCAGCATCCATATTGGTGTGCAAAAGGATCAAATTATCCCCTTGTTGCACATCGCGAAGTTTGGCCACCCATTTGGCAGGCTCCCAATATTGTACTTGTGAGTCGTGCAAGCCCGTTGTTACCAATGTGTTTGGATATGACATTGGCTTTACATTGTCATATGGCGAATACGATTTGATATAATGGTAGTACGTTTCATCGTTTGGATTACCCCATTCGTCGTATTCTCCTGTCGTGAGCGGAATAGAATCATCTAGCATGGTCGTTACCACATCGACAAAAGGCACAGCTGCTACTATCCCTTTATAAAGTTCTGGCGCCATGTTCATAATAGCCCCCATCAATAAACCACCAGCCGAACCGCCCATAGCATACAGATGCTCTGGTGAGGTGTATGACTGATCAATTAAAAATTTTGAACAAGCAATAAAGTCTGTGAACGTATTCTTTTTAGTAAGCTGTCGGCCGTTTTCATACCAGGTTCTGCCCAAGTACTCTCCACCCCTAACATGGGCAATAGCAAATACAAATCCCCTGTCCAACAAACTTAAACGAACCGATGAAAAATATGGGTCAATGGTGTTCCCATAGGAACCGTATCCGTACTGGAGTAAGGGAGTTTTTGGGGTTAATGCCGTATCAATGTGTCGTACCAATGAGATCGGAATTTTTGTACCATCATCGGCTGTAGCCCACAATCGTTCAGCTACATAATTGGATTTATCAAAACTACCGCCCAAAACTTCTTGCTCTTTTTTAACTTCTTTGGTTTTTGTGGTAGTGTTGTAGTCAATGACACTGGAAGGGGTTGTAAGAGAGGTAAAATTATACCTAAAGGTTTGGGCGTCAAAGTCGACATTTGTTCCCAAAGAAGCGGAATAGGTCTCGCTTTCAAAATCCATATAATAGTCCTCACTGCCGTCCCACTTAACTACACGTAACTGCAACAATCCGTTGATGCGCTCAGAAACCACCATAAAATCACGAAAAAGCTCAACGCCTTCCAACAGCACATCGTCACGGTGCGGAAGCACATCAACCCAGTTTTTTTTGCTTGGTGATGCCACTGGTGCCTTGACCAATTTGAAGTTGGTGCTGTTGTCCGCATTTGTGGATATATAGAACATGTCTTCGAAGTGAGCAACGCCATATTCTAAACCGCGCTGTCGCTTTTGTATGGTTTTAAACTTGCCCGTGGGCTTGTCGCTAGGCAAATACTGATACTCTGAGGTCAACGTGCTGGTGGAACCAATCATGATGTATTCACGAGATTTTGAAGGATAGACAAAGGCGTAAAAAGTTTCATCTTTTTCTTCAAATACCATGGCATCATCCGCTTGGGCATTGCCAATTTTATGACGAAAAATCTTATCCGTGCGAAGGGTTTCTTCATCTTTTGAGGTGTAAAAGAAGGTTTCGCTGTCTGCAGCCCAAGCTGCATAGGAACTCACGCCATGAATTTCGTCTTTAAGCGTTTCACCACTAATCAAATCTTTAACTTTAATGGTATAAATGCGTCTAGACAAGGTGTCAATACCATAAGTTAGCTTGGTGTTGTCGGGGCTAACACTGAGTCCTGAAACCTGACAATAAGACAAGTCTTTGGCCAATTCGTTTACGTCGAGGAGTATTTCTTCCGCTGCATCTAATGTTTTGTGCTTACGGGTAAAAATGGGGTAATCCTTCCCTTTTTCATAGCGACTTATATACCAGTACTCATTCAGAAAGTAAGGCACAGAGCTGTCGTCTTCCTTAATACGTCCTTTCATTTCCTCAAAAAGCTGCTTTTGCATCTTTTCAGTAGATTTAAGTACAGCCTTGGTGTAGCTGTTTTCATCTTCTAAGTATTGGATTACTTCTGGATCCTCTCGGTCGTTAAGCCAATAGTATGGATCGAGACGCGTATCGCCGTGAATGGACAGTTCTTTGTCCTTGGGATTAGCATCGGGTGGAGTATGTGTCATGTGGGTGCAACTAAATAGAAGACAAAAATAAGCTGCTAAGATAAGTTTTGAAGCCATAATGATGTATTTTTATACCCTAAAATACAAAAAAATTGAATCAAGACCAGCTAAAAAGTCTGATTGAGCGCCTGGGAGCGCTGAGGAGGTATCTTTGACATTGATGCCCGAAGTATTGATGTTGCCAATAAAGAAGAAAAAACTTTAGATCCCAACTTTTGGAATGACTCCAAAAAAGCGGAACAATTCATGCGTGAATTGAGAAGCACAAAGCAATGGATTATCGATTACGAAAAAGCCACCCTACTCGTTGAAGAGTTAGAGGTGTTGCTTGAATTCTTTAAATCGGATGAAGTCGAAGAGGCAGAACTCAAACGTCATTTCGAAGTCACCATCAACCATTTTGAGGAACTGGAATTCAAAAACATGCTTTCAGACGAAGGCGACAACCTAAGCGCCGTAATTCAAGTAACCGCAGGTGCTGGGGGTACAGAAAGCTGTGATTGGGCGGCCATGCTGATGCGTATGTATCAAATGTGGGCCGAAAGAAAAGGCTTTAAAATAAGAGAGCTCAACCACCAAGAAGGCGATGTGGCTGGCATTAAAACGGTCACTTTAGAAATAGAGGGCGATTATGCTTTTGGCTGGCTCAAAGGCGAAAACGGCGTACACAGACTGGTACGCATCTCCCCTTTTGACAGCAATGCCAAACGCCACACAAGTTTTGCGTCTGTTTATGTGTATCCGCTGGTCGATGATTCCATTGAAATAGAAATAAACAGTGCCGATATTGAAATTACAACAGCACGTTCTAGTGGTGCAGGTGGTCAGAATGTAAACAAAGTTGAAACCAAAGTACAACTGGTACACAAACCCTCGGGCATACAAATATCTTGTTCCGAAACAAGATCACAACACGACAACCGGGATCGGGCCATGCAAATGCTTCGCTCTCAGTTGTATGAAATTGAATTACAAAAACGCATGGCGGCACGTGAAGATATAGAGGCCGGTAAAATGAAAATTGAGTGGGGTTCGCAAATCAGAAACTATGTACTCCACCCATACAAACTAATAAAAGACGTCAGAACGCAAAAAGAAACAGCAGCCGTTGAAGACGTTCTAAACGGCGATATAGACCGTTTCTTAAAAGCTTTTTTAATGTCTCAAAATCAACCTAAAAATGAAACCTTATGAATAATATAGATACCCTAATTTTTGATTTTGGTGGCGTCCTTATTGATTGGAATCCTGCTTATGTTTATTTAAAAGAATTTAGAGGAAACCAAGAAGAAATGAGCCACTTTTTAAATACCATTTGCTCATGGGAGTGGAATGAAAACCAAGACGCTGGTTGCTCCATTCAACAGGCTACCGAAGAACGCGTAGCCATGTTTCCCGAACACGAACGTCTTATTCGCATGTATTACGATCGCTGGGAAGACATGTTGGGATATGAACACACAGACACCGTGGAACTATTGAAAATGTTCAAAGACAACGGCAAGCACAGACTTATTGGATTGACCAATTGGAGCCACGAAACTTTTCCCGTTGCCTTGGAACGTTTCGATTTTCTGTCTTGGTTTGAAGGCATTGTGGTTTCGGGAACCGAAAAAATGAAAAAACCAGATGCTCGTATATACAATCTTACTTTAGATCGCTATAAAGTGACTGCTGAAAACGCCGTATTCATTGACGATAAGTTAGAAAATGTACATGCAGCCACAAAGCTGGGCATGCACGGCATCCACTTCACAACCGCTGCAAAACTCAAAAGAGATCTTAAAACGCTTGGTGTTAGTTAAATTCGCAAAAATTTTAATTTAAAACTGTTTAAAAGACTACTTTTGCAAAAAAAAGAATGAGAAAATTAGGGATTTTATCCTTGCTACTGCTGTGTACCAGTTTTGGTTATACGCAACAACGCTATAGCATTAGCGCAAGCATTCAAGACAAGAATTCAGGTGATTTTCTACCATTTGCAACTGTAACATTGCGCAATGCGTCAACCAACAAACTGATTGGCGGCGCAGTTTCTGATGAAAGGGGAAAAGCCACCCTTGAAAGTAGCGTTCCGAATGTAAAAATACAGGTGGACTACGTTGGTTTTGAAACCCTTATTTTAACAAAAACCCTTACAAAAAAAACAGATTTAGGTGCCCTGCAATTAACACCAAAGGAAAACCAATTGGCGGGTGTTGATTTGGTCGGAAGAAGATCGGATGTAGAAATCAGGTTGGACAAACGGGTTTATAATGTAGGACAGAACCTCAATGCCAAAGGTACTAACGTGTCGGATGTGTTGGAAAACATTCCCTCACTGTCCTTAGACTTAGACGGCAATTTAGAATTACGCGGCAGTGCCAATGTTCGCATACTCATAGATGGCAAGCCGTCTGGCTTGGTAGGCATTAACGGAATTGATGCGCTTGCAGACCTCCCCGCTGAGTCTATTGAACGGGTAGAGGTTATTACAGCCCCTTCAGCCCGTTATCAAGCAGAAGGTTCGTCGGGAATTGTAAATATTATATTGGCAAAAAACACGCTAAAAGGACTTAACGGTGTCTTTAATGTTTCAGGTGGTAAGTTTGATAGCTATGGCGCAAATGCCAGTCTTAACTACAAGGTGGGCAAGTTCAACTTCTTTACCACTTCTGGCTATGGAGACAACACCAACATGGGTGGTGCATTTCAAGAGAACACCTACACTCCAGTGGAAACTTATGACAAATTTTATGAAAGACGGAGCTTTGACCGCAGAAGGGTTGGCAGCAATGTCAATTTGGGAGTTGACATAAGTCTTACGCAGAAAACAAAATTTACGTTCTCCTATGTCATAAATGACAGGGATGGGGAAGACATCACCGGCAATCAACAAAACCACACCCTGCTTGGAGAAAACAAGACATTATCGCTGCGATCTGAAATTGAAGAAGACAAAGACGTCAGCAAACAATTGAGTTTTTCACTTACCCACAAATTTGATGAAGTGGGACACAAACTTGATGTCACGGTTCAAACAGAGCGTATTATTGAAGATGAATTTTCAGATTTACAAACGCAAACCCTTCTTCCCACAAACGCACTTGGTTTTATGGAAGAAAACAATACAGAAGAGCGCAAAAAGCAGTTTCTAGCCCAAGTAGACTACGTGTGGCCTATTGATAAAAACACCCAATTCGAAGCAGGATATCGAACCACCAACGAAAATCAAGACACGGGCTTTACGGTCTTAAATGAAGTTGCAGGTGGTGCTTTGGTGGTTAACGAAGATCTCACCAACTTTTTAGACTACAAGCAAACCATTCATGCCGTGTACTCACAGTTTGGAAAAAAATGGAATAGTTTTTCATTCTTGGCGGGAATGAGATACGAACACACCGATTGGACAGTTATCCAAAAAACTACCTCAGAAGTGGGTAATAATATATTTGACGGCTTATTTCCAACACTCAACATTGGTATTGAATTTTCAGAAACGGCCAACCTTACCTTTGGCTATAACCGTCGTTTGAGCAGGCCTAGCGCAAGAGGGTTAAACCCCTTCAGATCAAGAGCTAGTGAAACCAGTTTTTATCAAGGGAATCCAAATCTAAGACCCAGCTATTCCGATGGCTTTGATTTAGGTTATTTAAAACAGTTCAAAAAACTTACGCTGAATAGCTCTCTCTACTTTAGACGCACCTATGAACCAAGACAACGCATAACTGTTGAGTCTGGGGAATTTGTGGACGTAAATGGCGAAAGAACTGCTGTCATAAAACGTTTTCCTGTCAACTTTGGACGTCAGGATCGCTTTGGTTTTGAGGCCAACAGTGCTATTCGTTGGTCACCAATATGGCGCACCAACATAAGCGTTAACCTCTTTAAAACCATTGACAAAGGAACCTATGAAAACCTAGTGTTGGATAACGAAAATGAGAGTTGGTCTGGGAATTTCCGCAACAACCTAGAACTTCCTTGGGACATCAATACGCAAATAAACATACGCTATATGGGGCCGCAAGAGTCGGCCTATGGAAGTCGAAAAGGATATAGCAGTACCAGTCTAGGTTTAAGTAAAGATATTCTGAACAACAATGCGACCATAAACCTAAATTTTAATGATGTGTTTAACAGCGGCATATGGAGATGGAGTTCGTTTACAGAAACCATTTTAACTGAAGCAGAATACCAGAGACGTAAGCCTTATTACAAACTTACATTCACATACAGGTTTAGACAGGAAAAAGAACGCCAGCGAAGAGGTGATGGCGATTATGGTGGTGGTGAAGGGGTAGAATTGTAGTTACTCCTTCGATTTTTGGCGTTTTTCTTTAAGCCACTGCATTAAATTTCCCGTCAACCAAAATGGAATAACGAAGGTGATGAGGAAGATCATCAACCAGAATCCTATGGTAAGGATGGTCAAGAATGCTAAGAAACCAAGATATTGATCAAATTCAATCATGGGTAAAAGTTTTTACAAAGGTACATATTGGATGCGTACCGAGCAACACTCAATTTGCTAATCCTTTTGTATTTTTGCACAAAACAACCACATGAAGTTTAGGAAAGAAAAAGATACCATGGGAAGCGTTCAAGTGCCAGCCGATAAATATTGGGGTGCTCAAACAGAACGTTCCAAGAACAACTTTAAGATTGGCAGCCCAGGTTCCATGCCCATTGACATCATCTACGGCTTTGCTGTTCTCAAAAAGGCTGCTGCCTATACCAATGAGGAATTGGGTGTTTTGAGCGCTGAAAAACGCGACTTAATCGCACAAGTATGTGACGAGATTGAAGCAGGCGAACTCAACGAACATTTTCCTTTGGTGGCTTGGCAAACGGGATCGGGTACCCAATCCAACATGAATGTAAATGAGGTGATTGCCAACAGAGCGCACGTACTTCAAGGACGCGTATTGGGCGAAGGCGAACGCACCCTACTCCCAAACGACGATGTGAATAAGTCACAGTCCTCCAACGATACCTTCCCTACGGGCATGCACATTGCCATCTACAAAAAGATCGTGGAAGTCACACTGCCTGGGGTTTCCCAATTACGAGACACCTTGGCTAAAAAAGCAGCTGATTTTGATGATGTCATCAAGATTGGACGCACGCACTTTATGGACGCCACTCCTTTGAGCTTAGGACAAGAATTTTCGGGTTATGTGGCCCAACTCAACCAAGGCATTAAGGCTTTGGAAAACACATTGCCACACCTGGCGCAATTGGCACTCGGCGGCACTGCCGTAGGAACAGGCATCAATACACCAAAGGGATATGCTCAAAGAGTATCTAGGTATATCGCACAATTCACAGGCCTTCCCTTTGTGTCTGCTGAAAATAAATTTGAAGCACTGGCTGCTCACGATGCACTTGTGGAAACACACGGCGCCCTTCGTCAGTTGGCCGTTTCTTTGTTTAAAATTGCAAATGACATACGCATCATGGCCAGTGGCCCGCGTTCTGGCATAGGCGAATTGATTATCCCAGCCAATGAACCTGGCAGCTCCATCATGCCCGGAAAAGTAAATCCAACCCAGTGCGAGGCACTTACCATGGTGTGTGCACAAGTTATGGGCAATGACACAGCAGTGGCATTTGCAGGATCACAAGGTCATTTTGAGCTTAACGTATACAAACCAGTGATGGCATTAAACGTTTTAGAATCAGCGCAACTGATTGGTGATGCTTGTGTAAGTTTTGACCTCAACTGTGCGCAAGGCATAGTGCCCAATACAGACAAGGTTGACGAATTGCTTAAAAACTCCTTGATGCTGGTGACCGCTTTGAATCCAAAAATCGGATATTACAAGGCTGCAGAAATCGCCAATCTGGCGCATCAAAACAAGCTTACGCTTAAGGAAGCAGCATTGCAAACTGGCTATCTTACTGAAGCGGAGTTTGATGAGTGGGTGCAACCCAAAAACATGATAGGGCGTGACTAAAATGGAAATTTGCGCCTACTCCCCTACGCTGCGCCCCTTTTTCAAAACACTTAATGAGGAGTGGTTAAACAAGTATTTTGTGGTAGAACCCTATGATGCTTTCTTACTTGAAAATTGCGCGTCGGAAATCATTGATAAAGGGGGAAACATATTTTTTGGCAAGCTCAACGGAGTGGTTATCGGTACCTATGCCATTTTAGCCCCTGTTGATGGCTGTGTAGAGCTCGGAAAAATGGCAATAACGGCCGCACATCAAGGAAGGGGTTATGGGCAACAATTACTACAACATGCCATCAGCACAGCAGTTGCCTTGGGACATAAGGAGATGCTACTCTACTCAAACAGAAAATTAGAAAACTCCATTTACCTCTATCGAAAGTTTGGCTTTAACGAAGTGCCCAATGAGGATAGTCCTTACGAACGCGGGGATATTAAAATGCTGCTCAAGCTTTAGGGCTGCTGATCAGTCTTTGGCGCCAATTGTTCCAGCCGTACTTCCAGCTGAACAGCGCCAACAATATCAGCAACATAGGCAGTTGCATAAAGGCAAGCATATAAACATCAGGCGTGGAAACATCCAAGAACAAGGAATTGGTTTGAAACGCCGTCCAGTCAGCCGTAACCAAAAGGGAAATAAGCAGGTTATTACCCGCATGATATCCGAGTGCTAGTTCAAGACCCTCGTCCATAAGCGTGAGGATGCCAAAGAAAAAACCCATAGACACATAGGACACCATCAATAAGGGGCCAAGTTTGTCAATCTCGGGATTTCCAAAATGCATAAACCCAAACAACAGCGAAGTGATGAGCAATGGAAAAATGCGATGCTTGAATACTTGTCCAAATCCTTGCATCAAATAGCCTCGAAAAAAGAGTTCTTCTGCACTGGTTTGTAAGGGCACCAGAACGATGGCTATCAAAAACAAGATGGCAAAAGCTTGTGGATCGAAGTTCCATTGAAAATGTGATGGATTACTGTAATACGAAAAGACAAAAAATAAAAAATTCAACAGGACGATTGCCGCAAAAGCAAAACCAATGCGTTTCCAATCAATTTTTGCGCGTGAAGTTATAAATGCACGAATGGAGATGTCATGCAAACGACGTATCAATACCAAGACCAGAACTGCTACTAGGGCAAAAGGCAAAAGCATGAGCACCAAGGTGGTATTGGACGGAAGGGCTTGGAGTATGCCAGCAACATCAAGCGAACCGAGCTGATCAAAACCAACCGCGTTAATCACGGCAAGGGTATGTGGAAGTTGTGCAACAAAAAAAGCAAATACGATGATTAGGCTTCCAATCACATAGCGGTCAAAACGACCCCCCTGGCTTTCTCGAATTTTTTCTAAATGCATGCCCTTAAATTTAATTTTCAAGGTACAAAATCTATTTTTTTCTGCTGAGCGAAAGGGTGGTTAACTTACAGGAAGAAACCAATTTGTCGTCATCGTCAGTGATGGATATCTGCCAGAGCTGCATGGTCTTGCCCATGTGCGCAGCCACTGCTTTGGCATACACATGACCTGAGCGAACGCCCCGCACGTGATTGGCGGAAACTTCAATACCACGAATCATGACGTCATCGGCAGCGCGAAATACAGCGCAAGCCGCACTACCCACGGTCTCGGCCAAACCAGCCGTAGCACCCCCGTGTAATACGCCGTCTAATTGCAGTACTGCAGGCGTAACAGGCATTTTGGCAACAAGATAATCTTCGCCTACTTCAATAAATTTGATATCGAGGGTATCGACAAACGTATTGGCACAGCGTTCTTGTATTTTCTTTAATATTGCTTCTTGTTCCATAAAAAAAGAAGCGCCCCGCTTTGGCGGGGCGCAGATATAGTTATTTTACTTCTTCAAAATCAACATCTTCAACATCATCGTCAGAAGACGAAGCTGCATCGGCGCCATCTGTTGGAGGAGCTTCTGCACCACCAGCTTCTTGCTGCGCTTTGTACATTTCTTCAGAGGCCTGTTTCCACGCTTCGTTAATGTTGTCTAGTGCAGGTTTGATGGCTTCTAAATCCTTAGACTCGTAGGCCTTTTTCAACGCTTCAAGACCCGTTTCAACAGGTGCTTTTTTGTCTGCTGATAATTTGTCTCCAAATTCTTTCAGTTGCTTTTCCGTTTGGAAAATCATCTGATCGGCATTGTTTAGTACGTCTACTTCTTCTTTGGCTTTTTTATCGGCATCAGCATTGGCTTCTGCTTCTTTGCGCATACGCTCAATTTCTTCTTCCGTAAGTCCAGAAGATGCTTCGATACGGATGTCTTGTGACTTGTTGGTCGCCTTGTCTGCGGCCGTTACGTGAATCAGTCCGTTAGCATCAATATCAAAAGTAACTTCGATTTGCGGCACACCTCGTTGTGCAGGAGGAATCCCATCTAAGTGAAAGCGACCGATGGTTTTGTTATCAGCTGCCATGGAACGCTCGCCTTGCAGTACGTGAATTTCAACAGAGGGCTGGTTGTCAGCAGCAGTCGAAAATACTTGCGATTTCTTTGAAGGTATGGTTGTGTTTGACTCAATAAGCTTGGTCATCACACCGCCCATGGTTTCAATACCTAGCGACAGTGGCGTTACGTCTAAGAGCAATACGTCTTTAACGTCGCCTGATAAGACACCACCTTGAATGGCAGCACCAACGGCAACCACCTCATCGGGGTTTACCCCTTTTGAAGGCTTTTTGCCAAAGAATTTCTCAACCTCTTCCTGAATAACAGGAATACGCGTAGAACCACCAACCAAGATAACTTCATCAATATCACCTGTAGACAGGCCAGCATCATCTAAAGCACTTTTAACGGGGTTCATGGAACGCTTCACCAACTCATCGGCCAATTGCTCAAACTTAGCACGGGTAAGTGTTTTTACCAAGTGCTTGGGTCCGGTTGCCGTAGCTGTGATATAAGGCAAGTTAATTTCTGTTTGCGTCGCAGACGACAATTCGATTTTGGCTTTTTCAGCAGCTTCTTTCAAACGCTGCAATGCCATTGGGTCTTTACGCAAGTTGATGTCTTCGTTTTCTTCAAACTCATAGGCCAACCAGTGAATGATCACATCATCGAAGTCGTCGCCACCAAGATGGGTATCTCCGTTGGTTGACAATACTTCAAATACGCCATCGCCTAATTCAAGGATGGAGATATCAAAGGTTCCACCACCAAGATCGTAAACTGCAATTTTTCTATCGGCACCAGCCTTGTCCAATCCGTAGGCAAGTGCTGCGGCTGTTGGCTCGTTGATGATACGTTGTACTTTAAGACCTGAAATCTCGCCCGCTTCTTTTGTGGCTTGGCGTTGTGCATCGTTAAAGTATGCAGGAACGGTAATTACAGCTTCGGTTACGCTTTGTCCGAGGTAGTCTTCGGCTGTTTTTTTCATTTTTTGAAGCACCATAGCTGATAATTCTTGAGGCGTATACAAACGTCCTTCGATATCAACACGTGGGGTATCATTATCTCCTTTTACTACTTTATAAGGCACACGTTCCACGTCATTTTTAGATTCAGAGAACTTGTTTCCCATAAAACGTTTTATGGACGAGATGGTTTTTGTGGGGTTGGTAACCGCTTGTCTTTTTGCAGGGTCGCCTACTTTAATCTCAACACCATCAACAAAAGCAATAACCGAGGGGGTTGTACGCTTTCCTTCAGCATTTGGAATAACAACAGGTTCGTTACCTTCCATTACGGAAACACACGAGTTTGTTGTTCCCAAATCAATACCTATAATCTTACTCATTTAAATATGTTTTCAATAGCTATTTCAATCTTTGTGCCACAACAAATTCATGACAGGGTGTCATGTCTGGGGTAATATGCGCTCAATAATGTATTTTTGAAAAAAAATTATATGTCTGCAGCTGCAAAAGTGTACAAGCGCGTCACGACAAACGCATTGATTGAGATGAAAGCGTCGGGAACCAAGATATCCATGCTCACCGCATATGACTACTCTATGGCCAAGGCTGTTGATGCGGCAAACATAGACGTGATCTTGGTGGGAGACTCTGCCTCTAACGTCATGTCGGGGCACGAAACAACACTGCCCATTACCGTAGATCAGATGATTTATCACGCCAGTGCGGTTGTCAATGCCGTGAAGCGTGCTTTGGTGGTGGTTGATTTGCCCTTTGGCAGCTATCAGTCAGACCCGAAGGAGGCCTTGCGTTCTTCCATACGCATCATGAAAGAAGCCGGTGCACACGCTGTTAAAATTGAAGGCGGGGCCGAAATCAAAGATTCCATGGTACGCATCCTCAACGCAGGAATTCCCGTCATGGGACATTTGGGGCTTACGCCGCAATCCATCTATAAATTTGGCACCTACACCGTTAGGGCCAGAGAAGAAGCCGAAGCTGAAAAACTGTTGGAAGACGCCAAGCTGTTGGAGCAACTGGGTTGTTTTGCCTTGGTACTTGAAAAAATACCTGCTGAGCTTGCCAAAAAAGTAGCCGAAGCGGTGCAGATACCGGTGATCGGTATTGGCGCAGGTGGCGATGTTGATGGTCAGGTATTGGTCTTACACGATATGTTGGGGCTAACCACCGAATTCAGTCCGCGGTTTCTACGCCGCTATATGGACTTGTATGACCAAATGACAACTGCCATAAAGCAGTATGTCAAAGACGTCAAATCAAATGATTTCCCAAACAAAGACGAACAATACTAATTGCAGCCGCAAATTCTTTTTGAAGACAACCACCTACTGGTCATAAACAAACCGGCGGGCATGTTGGCACAAGGAGACAACACCAACGACCTTTCGGTACTGGATGTGATGAAAAACACCATTAAGGTGAGGGATAAAAAACCGGGGAATGTGTATTTGGGATTGGTACACCGGTTAGACCGACCCACCAGTGGGGTTATGGTTTTGGCCAAAACCTCCAAGGCACTGAGCAGACTCAACAAGCAGTTTGCCGACAAGACAACCTCCAAAACATATTGGGCAGTCGTAAGCGGAGAAGCTGCAGATAGCCCAACACGGTTGTCGCACTACCTTCTCAGAAAGCAAGCGCAAAACAAATCCTACGCACACAAAAAAGAAGTACCCAACAGCAAGTTCAGCGAATTGATTTACACCAAAAAAGTGGCCTTAGACCGTTATACGCTGTTGGAAATTGAACTGCTTACGGGCAGGCACCATCAGATAAGGGTGCAACTAAGCGCGGCGGGACTTTGCATAAAGGGCGATTTGAAATACGGCGCCAAGCGCCCCAACAAAGACGGCAGCATACACTTGCACGCCCGTGAACTCCGGCTGATCCACCCTACCCTAAAAGAAGCAATAGGCTTTATAGCACCTCCCCCAAAAGATCCTGTTTGGGATGCTGCACTAAAACGCGCATAGCAGCTACTGAATTTTTATTATATTGCAGCTAGAAACGATCCCAAATCGCCGCTACACCATGAAAAACCTACGGCTCACACCTGATTTTTTTCGACTACACGCCATGCCAAAAGCAGGGGGTTATTTTGCTGCGCTTTTTTTAGGGCAAGGGATGAGTATGGGATTTACTAAAAGCGAAATAAACCACATATGTAATTTATACAGGAGTTATGGGCAAACACGCAAAAGAAATAAAACAAGAAAATGAGCAAAGAAAAAAGAATTAAGCTAATCCAAGAAATTCAAAAAAAGAGGAATAGTAAAATTATTACTCTCGTAACAAGTGATAGACCTAATCTCAATCAGGCAATTCACCAAATGATGAATGATATTGTCTATGAACAGATTAGAACAATTAAATCTAAAAATGAAGATTTTAAAAATATTGATCTCTTCATTTATAGTCGAGGTGGTGATAGTGATGCCCCTTGGAGTATTGTATCCACAATAAGGGAATGCTTCCCGAAATGTAATTTCAATGTACTAATACCGTTTCGGGCTCATAGTGCTGCAACAATGATAAGTTTAGGTGCAGATGAAATAATAATGACCGAAAAGGCTGAAATGGGACCTGTAGACATAACGATTGGAAATTCTCCATTAAATCCACCCCACCCAGTAACTAAACAACCCATTGACTTATCAGTTGAGGATGTTATGGGATTTATTGGTCTGCTTGATAAATTAGATTGCAACAGACCCGAAGAAAAGATTAAATCCTTTGAGATTTTAACCAACCATATTAATCCCCTCGCAATTGGTAAAGTAAACAGACTTTTAGAACAAACTAAGCTTGTTGCGGATAGAATGCTTTCGTTTAGGAAAAAGAAATTGAGTATAGATGAAAACGAAGAAATCGTAAGGAAATTAGGGTCAGAGATTTACTCTCATAGACACTCTATTTCCAGAACAGAAGCTCGACAAATTGGAATTTCCTATGTAAAAAATGCGGAAGACTATAAAATCGAAACTGAATTATGGAGTTTGTATGAACTTTATGCAAAAGAACTTGAACTTAAAGAACCATTTAATCCAGAAAAATATTTATCCGAGAATGGAATAGATAATCATAAGTGGAACGATTTAAAGAAAGCAATGATTGAGACGGAATATGATAGTTGGCAACAACTATGTGATGTTGAAGCCAAAAGACTAAGACAAGTTAATCAGCCTATTAATCTTAATCCACAAATATCGCTACCACAAGTGCCTCCAAACTTGAATGAGCAACAAATTCAACAGTTTCTACAAAATTGGCTAAGTCAAAATTTACCCGTAATTTTGCGAAACGCAACAAAAGATGCTATTGAAGTGTTTTTAAAGACGCAGCCTTCGGGTCAAATTGAATTAAAAGTAACAGACAAATTATGGAAAAAGAAGTAAAATCAATTCCAATATCGGTTGTTATCAAAAGCAATGAAGAAGGTTCAATTACTTTTCAATTAAAAGAGCCTTCCAAAGTAAGCAAACAAATAAATTCTATTGTTACAAAAGAATACTCTGATTATTCTGTTGGGTCGGTCGTAATTCAACCTGAACAAAGTATAATCGACAGTCAAAAAGTTTGTTTAGACACTTCGTACTTGTTCTAAGAGGAAAGAAGAAAGCCAGCCCATAACATTGTATATGAAATCATAGCTCCCATTCGGTCGCTACTTTTCATACACTAACCGTTAAATCATGAAACATAAAAACAGATATACTGTTGTCTTTTTGTTGGTTTCCTTATTCGCATTTGAGGTACTAACCGCTCAAAATTATACGGAATACTTCGACAACGGAAATAAAAAGCTGGAAGGATTTAAAAACGAGGAAGGCGTACTATATGGCAACTGGACGTACTACAGAAAAGACGGCTCCATAGATTCAAAGATTAACTTCGAAAATGGAAAACCCAAAGGCCCTTTTATTTTATTTTATGACAATGGTCAGATTCAAACTAAAAGCAGCTATTCGGGTGAAGGCTTTTATGAAATGGATGGAGCTTATGAAAGCTTCTTTAAAAATGGACAGCTGCAAGCTAAAGGAAAATACAAAGCCAATAAGACGGTTGGCAGTTGGGTAAATTATTGGGAGGATGGACAAATTCGATCACATATAGACTACAACGAAAATGGCGTAATCCAAAAAAATACGGAATACTATAAAAACGGTCAATTACGCGTTAATGCCGATTATAATGCGGTTGGAGACATTATTGGAGATTACATTGTATACTATGAAAACGGAACGGTTTTTCAAGAAAAATGCTTTGATGAAAACGGCAATAAAACAGGAATCCACAAATATTTTCATCCAAATGGTAATGTAATGGAAATAGGAGCCTATGCAGGTATAGATTATTTTAGAAAAATGGGCATTTGGAAAACGTATTACAAAAACAAGCAATTGAAATCAAAAATCACATACGATGAAAATGGAAAAATCGTAAGTAAAGCATTTTACGATAAAAAAGGAATGCTAATAGAACCGAACAAATAAAAGTACGGATCAAATAAAGAATTTCTTGAAACGAACTATCCTAGAGGCAGCGCCTCGAGGAATTCTTTTCGATTAAAATCACAAAATGTGACGTATTTCATAAAACATATACTTGGTCTTTTTGGACTATTTATTACGGCAGTAATAGGGTTGCTTGCTTATTATAATGAATCAATGATAGGATTTCCTGATGGAGGTCGTACAGCATATGATCGCTTTTATGAAGCAACATTGTATCCCATCTTTTTCAGTCTGAATGCCTTATTTTCACTAGCATTCATAACATCCATTTATAGAAAAAAGAAAAGCAGCCTTACATTTATTTTATATGTAACGCTATTGATTGTGTTCCAAATAACGCAATATTACTTTTCCATTAACCTCGAAAATGGGCAAGGCGGCTAAAACCCCGAAGCTAACGCCGTTTAGCAGCTATTGAATTTTTATTATATTGCAGCTAGAAACGATCCCAAATCGCGTCTACACCATGAAAAACCTACGGCTCACACCTGATTTTTTTCGACTACACGCCATGCCAAAAGCAGGGGGTTATTTTGCTGCACTTTTTTTAGGGCTGGAAAGTGGTATGGGATTTACTAAAAGCGAAATAAACCACATATGTGATTTATACAGGAGTTAGCAACAAGCTAAAAACAGAACAACAATGCCATATAATAATCTGATTGACCAAATTGCAACATCTATAACAAACATCAAGAATTTGGATTTAGAAAGTGCTTTAGCTATAACCAATTTGCAACCTTGGAATGGATTAAATCAAGAAGATTTTCATAATTCATATAACGATTTAATTGGCACAATAGAATCTGCTATCGAACAAGATGCGCTTAAAGACTTACCTCACAATATTCTAAACTCTTTAAATACTTCTTTGATAAATTTATTTCAGCAATTAAATAATTTTTCAAACTCTAAAAATCAACCTCATTTTCAAAATTCTTTATCTCAATTAGAATCTAATAGAACTAACATAAGAACTTGGGGAATCAAAACATATGTTGATTATGGAAAACAAATGGAAGATAGAGTTCAGGGCTTCAATGTAGAGTATCAAAAAATAATTGAAAAAAATAGAGAAATTGAGGGTTTAAAAGAAAGCGTCAATAAACTCATTGAGCCTGCTGTGGCTGGTTCGTTAAGTCAATCGTTTAGTAATAGACAATCGAAATTGCTAACAAATCAAAGATGGTGGTTAGCATTAACGATTATTAGTGGAATAGGAGCTGTTTGGGGCACTTTCTATGTAATAAACGCTTTAGTTGAACTATTTAATCCTTCAATTCCTGAAAATTCAACTGCTGAACAGATTGATAAAATACTGGCAAGGAATATTCCTCAAAATACAATCATATTTTTAAGACTTGGAATATTAATTCCTTTATATACCATTTTTGCGTACTTTTTTAAACATTACAATAAAGAAAGAAATCTTGAAGAAGAATATGCACACAGAGCAGCTGTAGCTTCCTCACTTCCTAATTATGGAAATTTAGCAGGAGCACCAGATGTAAAAGACCAAATTATTTCAAGTGCCTCTAATGTTGTATTTACATCACCAATAGAAAAGAAAGTTAAAGAATCTACAAACAACTCTTCATCGTTAGGAGAAGTAAATTCTTTGCTTGAAAAATTGACAAAAATTATAAAACCGAACGAATAATAACGTGCTACAACAAAACCTATACGCAATGCCCTACGGGACACTACGCATAGCCCAACCGTTAGATTACATTCAAAATGTACCAAAGCAGGCTAGCATACTCCAAGACCACTCTCCAACAAAAACAAAACCCAAATCAGGAATTGGCCCTTTCAAACCAGCCCCAAACATTAAAACCCGTTTTCTGCTATGTAAAAATATAAAATTGGTTACTTTTGTCTTTAACGCCTTTTTGTATGAAACAAGAGTACGTTCAAATTTTTGACACCACATTACGAGACGGAGAGCAGGTTCCGGGCTGTAAGCTTAACAAAGCTGAAAAGCTCGTCCTAGCCAAACGCCTTGATGAACTTGGTGTTGATATCATAGAGGCGGGCTTTCCCATTTCCTCTCCCGGAGATTTCGAAGCCGTTAGCGACGTGGCCAAAACGGTGCGTAACGCCATTGTTTGCGGACTCACTAGAGCAGTTCAAAAAGACATTGACGTGGCAGCAGAAGCCTTAAAACCTGCCCATCGTGCACGTATTCACACAGGCATTGGTACTTCTGATTCTCATATTCAATACAAATTTCGTTCTACACGTGAAAAGATTATTGAGCGTGGTGTGGCAGCCGTCAAGCATGCAAAGAAATACGTGGAAGACGTTGAGTTCTATGCAGAAGACGCCGGCAGAACAGACAACGCATACCTAGCACAAGTTTGTGAGGCCATGATCAAGGCCGGTGCTACCGTACTAAACATTCCAGATACGACGGGCTATTGCTTGCCAGAGGAATACGGTGCCAAAATAAAGTATTTGATGGAGCATGTGCCTTCCATCCACAAAGCAACGCTTTCGTGTCACTGCCACAACGACCTTGGGCTTGCCACGGCAAACTCCATCGCTGGTGTGATTAACGGTGCACGCCAAATTGAGTGTACCATCAACGGGATTGGTGAACGCGCAGGCAACACCTCTTTGGAAGAGGTGGTGATGATCATGCGGCAACACCCCAACTTAGGGCTAGACACCAACATTCACACCCAAATGCTTTCAGAAACCAGTCAAATGGTATCCGAAGCCATGGGCATGATAGTGCAGCCCAACAAAGCCATTGTAGGCTCCAATGCATTTGCACACAGTTCTGGTATCCACCAAGACGGTGTCATCAAAAACAGAGAAACATATGAAATCATCAACCCGCACGATGTGGGCGTTGATACTTCTTCTATTGTACTGACAGCAAGAAGCGGTCGTGCTGCCCTCGCCTACCGTGCCAAAAACATTGGCATCGAACTCACCAAAGATGAGTTGGACTTGGCATATGCAACATTCTTGACCTTTGCAGATCAGAAAAAAGAAATAAACGATAACGACATTCCTGAAATTGTAAAATCCGCTGGAATAAGTTTATAGCTACATGAAAAAAACACTTTTTGACAAAGTTTGGGACAGTCACGTGGTATCATCAGTAAAGCATGGTCCGGACATACTCTACATTGACAAACACCTCATACACGAGGTAACCAGCCCGCAGGCTTTTAATGTGTTGGAAGAAAAAGGCATTCCGCTCTTTAGACCCAACCAAGTAGTCGCCACGGCCGATCACAATGTACCCACAGAAAACCAACATTTACCCATCCAAGATGCCCTTTCGCGCAAGCAAGTAAGCCAGCTTACCAAAAACTGCGAAGAATACGGCGTTAACCTCTTTGGATTGGGGCATCCCTATCAAGGAATCGTACACGTTATTGGTCCAGAACTTGGGGTTACCCAACCGGGCATGACCATGGTTTGTGGCGACAGTCACACCTCCACTCACGGCGCATTTGGCACCATTGCCTTTGGCATAGGAACCAGTCAGGTAGCGCAAGTATTTGCCAGTCAATGCGTATTGGTTGACAAACCCAAAAGCATGCGTGTTGTGGTTTCGGGCAAGCTGCATCCAGCTGTTGAGCCCAAAGACGTGGTGCTCTATGTCATCGCCAAATTGGGAACCGACGCAGGCACGGGCTACTTTGTAGAGTTTGCAGGCAATGTTTTTGAGGAAATGAGCATGGAAGGCCGCATGACGGTCTGTAACATGAGTATTGAAATGGGCGCACGTGGCGGCATGATTGCTCCCGACCAAACCACATTTGACTATGTAAGCGGACGTGAATTTGCCCCCAAAGGCGAAGCACTCCAAGCCAAAATAGCGCATTGGAAAAGCTTACCAACAGACGATGGTGCTGCCTTTGATGCAGAACACCACTTTGATGCAGCAGACATACGCCCCATGATTACCTATGGCACAAATCCAGGTATGGGCATCAAAATAGCAGACAAAATTCCATCTTCTGACGATGCCAGTTTTGTAAAGTCATTGGAATATATGGGACTTAAAGCAGATACCTATTTGCTCGATATGCCCATCAGTCATGTCTTTATTGGCAGCTGTACCAATTCGAGAATTGAAGACTTTAGGGCTGCAGCCGCACACATAAAGGGAAAACAAAAATCTCCCGATGTTGCGGCACTGATAGTACCGGGCTCGCAGCAAGTAGCAAAACAAATAGTCGCAGAAGGTCTTGATAAAATATTTGAATCGGCTGGATTTAAGCTACGTCAGCCGGGTTGTTCGGCTTGTTTGGCCATGAACGACGATAAAATTCCTGCTGGTGCCTATTGCGTTTCTACGTCAAACAGAAACTTTGAAGGCCGTCAAGGGCAGGGCGCACGAACCCTATTGGCAAGTCCTGTTACCGCAGCAGCGGCAGCAGTGGCTGGAAAAATTGTAGATGTAAGTCAAGCATAATGGAAAAATTTACACTTCTAAAGAGTAGCATGGTTCCCCTAACGGTGGAAAATGTGGATACCGATCAAATCATTCCGGCACGCTTCTTAAAAGCGACAGACCGAAAGGGATTTGGTGAAAACCTATTTCGCGATTGGCGCTTTACCACCGACGGACAAACCAAAGAAGACTTTCCCCTAAACCAAAGCCAGTACAAAGGCGCAATCTTGGTGGCGGGAAACAACTTTGGCTGTGGATCAAGTCGAGAGCACGCCGCTTGGGCACTTGCCGATTATGGTTTTAAGGTGGTTATTTCGAGCTTTTTTGCAGATATCTTTAAGGGAAATGCACTGAACAACGGCATCCTTCCCATTCAAGTTTCACCCGAAGATTTACAACGCATTTTTGCGGCCATTGAACAAGACACTTCCGTTGAAACCATCGTAGATTTAGAAAATCAAAAATTGCTTATTGATGCGGCAGGCATTGCGGTATCTTTTGAAATCAACGACTACAAGAAAATGTGCATGATAAACGGCTATGACGATATCGATTATTTGATAAGTCAAAAAGAAGCCATCGAAGCATTTGAACAAAAACGTGCGTAATTACGTATAACAAAGCAGCATGAAAAAAAATATAGCAGTACTTCCTGGAGATGGTATTGGACCTGAAATTATTCAAGAGGCTGTCAAAGTATTGGATGCCGTAGCCAAAGCCTACCATCACGAGTTTGCCTACACCTATGCAGACATGGGCGCGATTGCCATTGACAAAACAGGCAACCCACTGCCCGAAGCCACATTAAAAGCAAGTTTGGAAAGCGATGCGGTACTGTTCGGTGCCATTGGCGATCCCAAATACGACAACGACCCAAATGCCAAAGTGCGCCCAGAACAAGGTTTGCTTGCCATTAGAAAAGCACTGGGGTTGTTCTGCAACATCAGACCGGTAAAAACCTTTGATGCCTTATTGCATCAGTCCCCCCTAAAAGAAGAACGGGTCAAAGGCACCGACTTCGAAATGTACCGCGAACTAACAGGTGGTATCTATTTTGGGGAAAAGAAATTATCAGATGACAAGAATACCGCTTCTGACCTCTGTCAGTACACCAAAGCTGAAATTGAACGCATAGCACACAAAGCATTTGCTGCGGCGCGCAAAAGACGCAACGTGCTAACACTCGTGGACAAAGCAAACGTATTGGAGAGTTCACGCCTGTGGCGTCGCGTGGTAACGGCCATGCATCAAGAGGCTTACAGCGACGTAGAACTTCGCTATTTGTTTGTAGACAATGCCGCCATGCAAATGATTTTGGCACCAAACCAATTTGACGTGATGCTAACGAGCAACTTGTTTGGTGATATTATTTCTGATGAAGGAAGCGTTATTGGTGGTTCTATTGGATTGTTGCCTTCCGCTTCTATAGGGGAAACGCATGCCTTGTTTGAGCCCATTCACGGATCTTTCCCACAAGGCGCAGGAAAAGGCATTGCCAATCCCATTGCCATGATTTTATCCGCTGCCATGATGCTAACCCATTTTGATATGGACAAAGAGGCTACGGCCGTTCGCGCTGCTGTGGACTTGGCGCTTGCCAAAGGGGTATGTACTCCGGAAGTATTCCCTGAAAATAAATACACCACTTCAGACGTAGGCGATTTTATCGCCAACAATATTGCATAAAAAAAGGGGCGTTAAACGCCCCATTTTAGTTACATCTGTTTAGGATGATTATGCTTCACCATCCATTTTACGCTTAAGATCTGCGAGGGCATCTAAATCACCAAGGGTAGATTTTTCTGCATTGTCAGACATTTTACGTTTGGCTGTTTTTACATTATCCGCTTCCATGCCTTTGTAAACGGCTGCGTGTGACATTACAACGCGCTTAAAGTCTTTGTTAAATTCAATAACTTTAAACTCAGCTGCTTCGCCTTTTACAAGTTTGGTACCGTCTTGCTTTTCTAGGTGACGTCCTGGCACAAATGCCGTGATGTCATCATTAAGCACTATGGTAGCACCCTTGTCAACGATTTCTGTAATGGCAAGTTCGTGACTAGAACCTTCGCCGTATGTTTTGGCGTATTTCTCCCAAGGGTTGTCCGTTGTTTGTTTGTGTCCAAGACTTAGCTTGCGACCTTCAACGTCCAACTCAAGAACAATCACCTCAAGCTCTTGTCCAACAGTAACCACCTCAGATGGGTGTTTTACTTTTTTGGTCCAAGACAAATCAGAAATATAAATTAAACCGTCAATACCTTCTTCTAGTTCAACAAATACGCCGAAGTTGGTGTAGTTACGAACAATACCTGTGTGCTTAGAGCCCAATGGGTATTTGATGGTAATATCGGTCCAAGGATCTTGTGAAAGTTGCTTGATGCCCAAAGACATTTTACGCTCTTCACGATCAAGGTTAAGGATAACTGCCTCTACCTCTTGTCCTACTTTAACAAAGTCTTGTGCAGAACGCAAGTGCGTACTCCACGACATTTCAGAAACGTGAACAAGACCTTCAACACCAGGCGCTACTTCAACAAATGCGCCGTAATCAGCGATAACGGTAACTTTACCTTTAACGGTTTCGCCTTCGTTCATTTTCTCGTCAATAGCTTCCCATGGGTGCTGCGATAATTGCTTCACACCAAGTTGGATACGTGACTTGTCATCATCAAAGTCAAGGATAACCACATTGAGCTTTTGCTCTACCTCCAAGATTTCGCTTGGGTGGCTGATGCGGTTCCAAGATAGATCGGTAATGTGTACCAGTCCATCTACACCTCCAAGGTCGATAAACACCCCGTAAGAGGTAATGTTTTTAACCGTTCCTTCGAGTACTTGACCTTTTTCAAGTTGTGCAATGATTTCTTTTTTCTGCTCTTCGATATCAGCTTCAATCAGTGCTTTGTGGGATACCACAACGTTTTTGAACTCATGGTTGATCTTAACAATCTTAAACTCCATGTTTTTGTTCACGTACTGATCGTAATCGCGAATCGGTTTCACATCAATTTGCGAACCAGGTAAGAATGCCTCAATGCCAAATACATCTACAATCATTCCTCCTTTGGTACGACATTTAACAAATCCAGTAACAACTTCTTGGTTGTCGTGCGCTGCATTAACACGATCCCATGCCATGATGGTACGTGCCTTACGGTGCGACAATACAAGTTGTCCCGTTTTGTCTTCGCGGGTGTCAATCATTACCTCAACCGTGTCCCCTACTTTGAGGTCTGGGTTGTAGCGAAATTCATTAAGCGAAATAACACCTTCTGATTTGGCGTTGATATCAATAATGGCTTCGCGGTCGGTCATGTGAATGACTTTCCCAACAACAACGTCTGCCCCTTGTGTGTCTACAAAGTTTTCAGAAACGAGTTGTTCGAATTCTTTTAGTTTATCATCCTCAACGGCTTCAATACCCTCTTCGAATCTTTGCCAATCAAAACTGGAAAGGAATTCTTCAGGTGAAACGGTTGGTGTGGAATCTTCTTCTGGAGTTACTGTCGCTTCTTGCTCAGGTTGAGCTTCTACAGTCTCTGTTGCCTCTGTGGCGGTTTCTGTGGTCGGAACAACTTCGATAGGCTCAGTCGCCCCTGTTGTTTCTTCTACAGCTTGTTTTTCGTCAGCCATGCTGCGGTATTATTTGTATTCTGTTTGGCGGAGTAAAGGCGCTGCCTTACAGAAGGGTTATTTGTGTTTTTACTCTTGTATTACTCTAAAGCGCTTCCCAAGAGGACGGCAAATGTAATGTCTTTCGCTTAGATGAACAAAAAAAGTTAACACTGAATAGCTTTAGGCAAATGAAGTAGATGTCGCAGCTTGAGAGAAATGGAAACTAGACTTAAATGTAGCTTTGATATTTTTATTAATTTAGCAGTGAACAATTTACCTTACCCCCAAGCTGTTCTTCTTAATGAACCTACAATTACACTTTTTTAGGACTTTTTGGGCTGTAGTTTGTCAAAGCTGTTTACGCGGATGTTGAATGAAACTTTTATTATGCCATGTGTAAAAAACTGACCTTATTCGTTATATACCTTTGTCTTATTGGGCTCCAAACCGCAATCGCGCAAGAGGATAAAAACGGAGCTCAAAAAGCCTTCCGTGTAAGCAAGCCTTCAAAAGTGGAGCACGTACCGCCATTGGCAACGCGTATGCGCACCTTAGAAAGACCTGACTTAACCAAAGCTGTAGAAGCTAAAGATGGCAGGTCAGTGTCGCACAAGGCACTTATTGGAAAAGGGTCTAAAGGAGATGATGTTTTGGCTAAAAAACCCCATAAACTAAAAGCCTCCATAACCGCAAATAAACCAGCGTTAGTCTTTGAAACGGCCACCTCAAACTACACCCCTACCGACCCCACGGCTGCCCTAGGTCCAAATCATTATTTTACCACGCACAATAAAGGATTTCAAATTTTTGATAAAACGGGCAAATCACTTACAGGTGGCATTTTAGCACCAACACCAGCTATTTTCCCCACAGATGGGTGCTGTGATATGACCATAAGCTACGATAACAATGCGGATCGTTGGGTACTTTCAATGCTTAAAAAAAATAAAGGTGGCGTACAAGTTGCCGTTTCTGATGGGCCAGACCCCATAAACGATGGCTGGACGGTTTACAACTATAGTGAGATTAACGACTATCAAAAACTATCTATCTGGCGGGACGGTTATTATATGACAGACAATGATACATCAAATCCAGATAAAATTCATGTTTTTGAACGATCTGCCATGATTGATGATGCTAGCGCAGGAACAACACCTCGGATTGTCTCTTTTACAATTCCTGGAATTGTTTCCGCTGGACATCGAAGCCCACAGGTCTTAAATATCAGCAATTTTAATTGGCCTCCTACAGGTGGTGCCACCGTAGTGTATATGCAAGATGATGCATGGGAAGGTGTTTTGGAAGATCATATTAAACTTTGGACCATAGATATGGATTGGGATACTATTTCAAACTCAACCATATCTGTCCCGCAAAAATTAGGAGCTGCTGCTGGCATTTCCCCATTTGCGCATAAATTCGGTGCTTTTGGTGGAGCTTGCTTGACACAACCAGGCGGAGGTGTAGCTTTAGATGCATTGCAAGGATACATAATGAATCAAGCCCAATTTAGAAAGTTTCCAACACACAACTCCGCTGTTTTTAATTTTGTAGTGGATGTTGACGGAAGTTCAACAATACAAGCCGGTGTAAGATGGTACGAACTAAGACAATCTGGTGATGGGCAGCCTTGGAGGGTTCACCAAGAAGGCACCTACACCGCTCCAGACAACAGACATGCTTGGAATGCAAGTCTGATTATGGATGAACAAGGAAATATAGGTATGGGCTATGGAAGCATGTCAAGCGCCAACAGCGTTGATAAGAATGTATATGCGGGATCATACTTCACAGGGCGATATGCAAATGATCCATTGGGCACCATGACCATAGCAGAAGAGCTAATCAAGGCAGGTACGGGTAATTTTCCAAACGGACGTTATGGGGATTATAGTAAAATTGACATCGACCCAGCAAATGATAAAAAGTTTTGGTACGTCAATGAGTTAATGAACAATGGAAGGAAAAATATTGCTGGAGTATTTCAAATAGCATCAGACCTCAACAATGACGTTGGGGTGATTCATGTCGACGCACCCCTATCAATGGCACTTGGCACTGATGAAAGCATTATTGTGACGATTTTCAATTATGGTCAAAATCCAGCTTCCAATTTTGATGTAAGCTATCAAATTGATGGGGGTTCCGTAATTACCGAAACCTATACAGGAACTGCGATTCCCTCAAACAAAACAGCTCAATTTACTTTTGCCACCAAAGCAGATTTTTCTACCGTAGGTCATAAATACCGTATAGTTGCCGCTACAAACTTAGGAAGCGATGAAGACAACAACAATGATCAAGTAACCCAGCAGCTAACACATAAGCATCCTAATGATATTGGCGTATCGGCTATTCTAACGCCTTTTAGCAAGCAAATCTTAAGCGCTGATGAACCCATAACCGTTGTCATAAAAAATTACGGTTCTGCAAGTCAGTCTAATTTTGATGTCTCCTACTCCATTAACGGCAGCACAGCAGTTGTTGAGCGCATTGCGGGCCCACTTGCGCCTGGAAGCTGGTTAAAGCATACGTTTGCTACTAAAGGCGATTTTTCTGGAACAGCAGAAACGTATATTATCGATACCAAAACCGACTTAACATCAGATGCGGATACAACAAATAACAGCAGTCAGATGACCATTAAAACAACCAGCTGTGTGTCCGAATCCAATAATGTTCCTCAGGCCGTAGGCCCAAATAAGGATGCTAATACAAAATCTGATATTTACATATCCACTGACATACCAATTAATGATGTGAATGTTACGGTAAACATTGAGCATTCATGGGCCACCGATTTGGATGTTAAGCTTATTGGACCTAATTGGAGAACAGAAGTGGTGCTTTTTAACGATGTTGGCGGAGGTGGAGATGATTTTATCAATACCGTCTTTGACGATGATGCAAATACCGCCATAGAAAATGGAACTCCTCCCTTTACTGGAACCTTTAAACCACAGGGACGTTTGCGTGACTTTATCGATGCTGGCTTATCATCCAAAGGAGATTGGAGGTTGCAGATTGAGGATGACCAAGATGGAGATGGCGGAAACCTCATCAGCTGGTCTATTGAGCTTTGCAACAAAAAAACCTTGTTCATAGAAGAAAATAATCTTGAAGGAGCTTTTAATATTTCAACTAACGGAAGTAATCAATTTGAAATCACCCTTAGCGCAACTAGCTTATCGAAAGATTTAGACCTATATGTGTATGATGCGTTGGGGCAAAATCTCTTGTGGAGTACGCTTAGAAATGAAAATGGAACATATAGATATGATTTAAACATGTCCTATGCTTCGTCGGGGGTTTATATCGTTCGCTTGGGAGACAACGCTGCATTCGCAACCAAACGTATCATCGTTAAGTAAAACTACTTCAACGCTATCCTAAGAAGCATGTCTGTTGTGGTAGTATATAAATAGTTTTGATCGGAATCAAAAGCACAATTGGCCGAACGCTTCCCCGTCTCAACGGTAGCAAGGTGTTTCCCCGCTGGACTTATGATATGCACACCCCCAGGACCAGTGGCGAATATGTTACCGCTTTTGTGAATTTTCAGTCCGTCTGGCATGCCTTTAAATTGTTTTGTGAATGGCCTAAAATCAAACAACACCTTCCCATTTACAAGCGACCCATCTGCTGCAATTTCATAGCGGTATAAAAAGGGTTTTTCTTTGTCAGACTGATTGACATACAGCATTTTTTGATTGAGTGACAAGGCAATTCCATTTGGACGGTTGAGACTGTCAATCAACATGCTAACCGCACCGCTTGGCGCAACTTTAAACACACCGTTAATGCCTATTTCCGCTGTTTTAGTGCCCGGCTGACCGTATGGCGGATCAGTGAAATATATGTTCCCATCACGATCTATATCCAAATCATTGGGGCTGTTAAATGGCTTATTATCATAAGTATCAGCTAGGGTAATAAACTGTGGTTTTGGATCGCTTAAATCAGCATCAAGGCGAGCAATGCGCCTATCGCCGTGCTGACACAGCAGCAAGTTGTTTTCACTGTCCAACAACAAACCGTTCGATCCTCTGTTGGAATCTTTATTCCCCTCCCCCGTGTGACCGGCATATTCAAGGTAAATGCTTAGGCTGTCCTTTGGACTCCATTTGTATATCTTATTTGTAGGGACATCGGAAAAAAGTACCGCCTGCAAGCTGTCAACCCACAAAGGGCCTTCACTCCATTTGAATCCGGTGGCCAGTATTTCAAAAGAAGCATCTGGAGCTATGAGCGACAACGCTGCCGTGTCGTGTATGCTTACTTTAAACTGTTCAGCAATAGCATTGGCAGCTTTATTTTGCTTGGCTTTGGGTTTATTGGTGCACGAAACAAGAAGTAGAACCGTGGCAACAAGACTGTAACATATTTGTTTATACATGATTTTTTTTATTTGGGATTATAAATATACATAATTCAAAACCTAGTTCAAGCGTTCGGCAACCAAGTTCAATACGTGCTCTCGCATACTTTCGACAGTAAACTGGGTTGCATCTAGCGGTACGGCATCTGCAGCTTGCACTAGGGGTGAATCGGCGCGGGTACTGTCAAGATGGTCACGCTCGGCGAGGTTGTTTCGCACTTCCTCCACCGTAGTAGAAGCGTTTTGAGTACTGAGTTCATCAAAGCGACGTTGCGCCCGAATATTGACATCTGCCGTTAGAAAAAGTTTTAAATCTGCCTTGGGAAACACTACCGTGCCTATATCGCGTCCGTCCATAACTACAGATTGGTTAGCGCCCATAATGCGTTGTTGCGCCACCAAAAAAGTGCGTACTTCTGGAATAGCAGCTACCAAGCTTACCGCTTCAGAAACCTGCATGCTGCGTATTTCAGCACTTACATCAACTCCGTTTAGCCAAAAGGTATCGCCTTCAAACCGCAAGTGAATGTCGTCCAATTGCGACAACAGGATTTCGGTTTTTAGTTTTTTGTTTTCGAGAAGGCCATGTTGCTGGGCATAAAGGGTAACGCCTCGGTACATAGCGCCTGAGTCTACATGTGCAAAGCCCAAGGCCTCGGCAAGTCCCTTGGCAAGGGTGCTTTTCCCAGTTGAAGAGGCGCCGTCTATGGCAATTACAAAAGGTTTTTTCATCGTCTAGGTTCTAGGGTTAATCCCAAAAACGTACGGTTTCCAGCTATGTTATAGCGTGCATGACTGATTTGGAAACGCAAACGGCGCAGTTGCATACCCACGCCAAACGATAGACCTGAAAAATTACGCAGCTCTAAAATACGCAATTCTGCTGCACGCTGTGCATGATAACCCAAACGAATGGAGAACAATGATTCTGGAAACACTTCAACGCCAAATGAAGCATGACGCAATAGCTTCTTGGCCAGACCAGCAGAACGCTGGTTGCTGCCACCACCCAAGGTTTGGCTTGCATCCTCTGGGTTGTCAAAATACAAGGGATACTTGTTTAAATGATGGAACGTCAAGTGCCATCGCAAGGGCAAGTGCTTAAGCGCACTGGAGAAACCCAAGCTAAGGTTGGAAGGCAAGGGCTCAAATACATCTTCATAAGCCGTCAATTGACTGCCCAAATGCTGATAGACCAACGCAATCCGCAAAGGCTTGGAAACAGGACTGTAATAGAGGCCTATATCGCCTGTGATGGCAGAAGAGGTATATGACTCTAAACTAGATAGCGCATAGCGCAAACGCACACCTAAGTGTATGTTTTGACGAAGAAAATAATGGGAGCTGGCAAGGCCAAGGGCTACTTCACTTCCCGTAAAACTACCTGTTGGGTTACCGAGTGGGTCTGCGCCTTCAAAAGTGCCGTAGTTGATGTAATTTACATCAAAGACCAAAGCTTTTTGTCTGTTGATGGTATAGGCATAGGCAGCGGTTCCTCGATTGATGCCGTCAAAATAAGGTTCGTAATTAACCATTACCTGACCCCCGTGCTCACCCCGAATCATCGCAGGATTGGCAAGTGTGGAGCTAATATCCATATCACGAAGCGTAATGGGATCGCCCAATGCGAGTTGTCGTGGGGAATTGGATAGTTCCAAAAAGCGAAAGGTGGCATCACCGCCAATTTGTGCGCTCAAAAAAGCCGCACAGCCCAACATACAACAAACAGCAAAATGCCTCATCCCTACAAAAAACGCAAATTAACGCTTTTTCGTACTCGATGCACGTTGTTTGGTGATGGCAATAGCAAGTACCTCGTCTATAGAAGTTACAAAGTGAAACTGTAAACCCTTAAGATACCGTGGTGGAATCTCATTGATATCCGCTTGGTTTTTCTCACTTAAAATAATCTCCTTGATGTTGGCGCGCTTGGCCGCAAGTATCTTTTCCTTGATACCGCCAACGGGCAATACCTTACCGCGTAGGGTAATCTCACCAGTCATGGCAATACGGTTTTTGACCTTGCGCTTTAAAATGCTCGAAACCAGAGAGGTAATCATGGTAATGCCCGCACTAGGACCGTCCTTGGGCGTTGCGCCTTCGGGCACGTGTATGTGAAAATTATATTTGGAAAAGAAATCTTCTTCAATCTCTAATTCAGCCGCATGCGCCTTGATATATTGCAAGGCTATCGTCGCTGATTCTTTCATGACTTTCCCTAAGTTTCCAGTGATGGACAAGGTGCCATTTCCCTTACTAATGGAGGATTCAATAAATAAAATATCGCCACCAACTCGTGTCCAAGCAAGACCAGTAACGATACCAGCAAGGTTGTTGTTTTCGTAGGTATCGCGCAACATCTTTGCAGGACCCAGTATGGCTTCTAGCTCCTCGCTGAGTAATTTGGACGTTCTTGGAGTCTCTTTTGCTTCTAGCATGGCAAAGTGCCGCACTACCTTGGCAATTTGCTTTTCAAGACCTCTTACTCCCGACTCACGTGTGTATCCAGCTACGATGCGCTGCATGGTTGCTTTGGGCAGTTTAACCGCCGATTTGTTAAGCCCGTGTTCCTTGAGTTGTTTTGGCAATAAATAGCGCAGCCCAATCTGTACTTTTTCCTCAACTGTATAACCCGATACTTCAATGATTTCCATACGGTCGCGCAATGCGGGTTGTATGGAAGAAAGTCCGTTTGCCGTAGCAATAAACATCACCTTAGAGAGATCATAGCCTGTTTCCAAGTAGTTGTCGTAAAAAGTAGTGTTTTGCTCTGGATCCAATACTTCTAGCATGGCCGAAGATGGATCGCCATGTGCACTTTCTGCAAGCTTGTCTAGCTCATCAAGCACAAATACAGGGTTAGATGTGGATGCTTTTTTAATGTTTTGCAAGACCCGACCTGGCATGGCACCAATATAAGTCTTGCGATGTCCGCGTATTTCAGCTTCATCGCGCATACCTCCCAAAGACATACGTACGTATTTTCTACCTAAGGCTTCAGCAATGGATTTACCCAATGACGTTTTCCCTACACCCGGAGGGCCTACTAAGCATAATATGGGGGATTTCATGTCGTTGCGTAACTTCAGTACCGCCAAATGCTCAATGATGCGCTGTTTGACCTTGTCCAAACCAAAGTGGTCACGGTCTAAAATTTTCTGTGCGCGGTCCAAATCAAAGGAATCCTCAGAATAGGTATTCCAAGGCAAGTCCAAATACAAATCCAAATAATTTCGTTGCACGGAATATTCAGCCACCTGTGGGTTCATGCGCTCAAGCTTGGCCAGTTCCTTGTTAAAATGCTTGGCTACTTTATCGCCCCAAGCCTTTGTCTTGGCACGGTTACGCATTTCGTGTACCTCCTCGTCATAAGACACACCCCCCAACTCTTCCTGAATGGTTTTCATCTGTTGGTGCAAGAAATACTCACGCTGTTGCTGGTCTAAATCTGTGCGTACTTTACTTTGTATGTCGTTTTTGAGGGAAAGCTTTTGGTACTCAACATTCATTTTCTTTAAACACAACATGGCGCGCTGCTCCAGTTGGTCAATTTCCAATATTTCCTGCTTTTCGGCAACGGACATATTCATATTGGAGGAAACAAAATTCACTAAGAACGAATTGCTCTGAATATTTTTAATGGCAAAAGACGCCTCGGAAGGTATCTCGGGATTTTGTGCAATAATCTTTAAAGCCAAATCGCGAATAGAATCGATGATTGCATCAAAATTGGGATCGCCTTCGTCTGGTCGTACCTCCGCTAAGCTATTGATTTCGGCTTTTAAAAAAGGGTGCTCACGGGTGTAAGCAGCCGTTTCAAATCGTTTCTTTCCTTGCAAAATAACGGTAGTGTTGCCATCGGGCATTTTAAGTACTCTTAAAACTTTTGCAAGTGTTCCTTTTTTAAACAAATCGCTTGGAGAAGGAGATTTCGTGTCGCCGTTCTGTTGGGCAATTACGCCAAGTAATTTATTTCCCCTATTTACTTCTTTAATAAGCTTGACAGAGCGATCTCTACTGGCAGTAATGGGAATCACCACACCGGGAAACAATACCGTATTTTTTAATGGAAGTATGGGCAGCTCTTCTGGAAGTGGTTCTTTGAGCATGGCTTCCTCATCGTCTGAAGTCATCAGTGGAATCAAATCCGCTTCATCTTCCAAATCTTGAGGTAAAAGGGTGTCTAAAGACAAAATTTTATTTTGAGACATAAAAATATGTGAGTGCCATTTTGTCCGATTTTAAATCAAAAACCCTGAAAATAGCTGGTTTTAAATGATAGCGTAATATTTTCAAACTCTGTGCCATTGTAACATTTAGCTTCAAAAGTCGTTATTTATATGCAAACCCAAACAAAATCATGAAAACAACATCCCTACTATTAAGTTCATTACTCCTATTTTTTATTGGCTGTACCAACGCACAGTGGAACAAAACGATTAAAGGAAACGGAAAAGCAACAACAGAAATACGTGACTTTGACCCATATGATGTTATTAGCGTTCACGGCAGCATGGACGTTAGCCTCGTAGAAGGAAGCGAAGGAAGCATTACGCTCAAAGCAGAGGAAAATATCTTGGAATACATTGAGGTGACCAACAACAACGGTAAGCTACGCATCAAAACCAAAGACCATGTTAACCTTAGGCCCTCTTGGAAAAAGGGCATTCACATTGAGATTCCCGTTGAAGAAGTATCCAAAATTTCATTAAGCGGTTCTGGTGAAATAACAGGAGCATTAACCCTAAAAACAGCAGCGCTTAAATTAAGTGTAAGCGGCTCTGGAGATATAAAAGTAGCTGCCGATGCAACGGCAATTAAGGCTGCTATTTCAGGCTCTGGCGACATCGAAATCAGTGGAAAAGCAGATGAATTTGATGCCGCAGTAACAGGGTCTGGCGATATCGATGCCAAGTCACTAAATGCCAATAACGCAACTGCACATGTCACAGGGTCTGGCGATATTACAGCATATGCAAAAAACCTACTAACGGTTAAAATTGTAGGCTCTGGAGACGTTCACGTAAACAGAGATGTAGCTACGATAAACAAGAAAGTTGTAGGCTCAGGCAGTGTCAGCAAATACTAATTTACAGACAGGTTTTTGTCCTTGCGATAAAGGCGAAATAACAATATAGCTCCAACAAAGAAAAAGAGTACAAAAAACAAGATGGCATTTCGCATGCTTCCTGTTATTTGGTCTATGGTGCCATACATCAACATGCCAATAACAATACCCACCTTTTCTGCGACGTCGTAGAAACTGAAATAAGACGTGGTGTCAAGCGTTTCTGGTATCATTTGAGAATAGGTTGAGCGTGCTACTGACTGTATGCCGCCCATACAAAGACCTACAAAAGCAGCAACCAAATAAAACTCAATGGGTTCATAGATAAAATAAGCGCTTATACACAGGGCTACCCAAATACCATTTAGCAGTATAAGTGTTTTGATGTTGCCCCATGTATTAGCGAGCTTAGAGGAAAGCAATGCGCCGAAAATAGCAATGATTTGAATGAGTAAAATACTGATGATAAGCCCCATAGTTTTCTCTTGACCGGACCAAGAAATTTCTTGCTCGCCAAAATATGCAGCCACTATCATTACCGTTTGCAAGGCCATGCTGAACACAAAAAAAGCACCCAAATAACGTTTTAATTGGGTGAGGTTGCGAAGGCTCTTCCAAACAATTTTAAGCTCACGATAACCATTAAAGAAAATGTCTTTGGTATATACCTTATCTTTAAAACCGCGTGGCAAGTGGTAGAAAGCAATATGGCTAAATCCAAACCACCATATTCCTACCATCACAAAGGAATAGCGCATGGCTTTCAGGGAGGCCGCTCCGCTTTCACCAGGTATGTTGAACCATTCTGGCTTTAACACCATAAATAGGTTAATGAGTAGCAACAATACACTTCCAATGTAGCCCAACGCAAAACCTCGCGCACTGATTTTGTTGTGCTGTTCGGGGTAGGCAATATCGGGAAGGTAAGAATTGTAAAAAACCAAACTTGACCAGGCACCAACCAGTGCTAAAAAATAAAACAACAAGCCCCATAAAAGGTTGTCAATTTCAAACCAATACAAACCAATACAGGCAGCGGAGCCCAAGTAACAATAAAACTGCATAAACCGTTTTTTGTTGCCCATATAATCGGCAATACCAGAGAGAATAGGAGACCAAATCGCAATAAACATAAAGGCTAGAGCCGTTACATAACTGATAAGCGCGGTGTTTTTAAACGACATACCAAACACTTCTAAATGCGTTTCATCAGCGCATATATATCCATAGTAGAGTGGAAAAATAGCCGAAGAAATAACAAGGAAATAAACGGAATTTGCCCAATCGTATGAGGCCCAAGCGCGTAAAAGACGTTTGTCCCCTTTTTTGTGTGATGGCATATGCATTGTTTTCTCAAATAAACAAAAATGTTTCAAGACATAAAAAAAGATAAGCTTAAGTTTGTGTAATGAAAAAGAAAAAAAAGCTCAAGCAAGGTATAGCCGTACCCCCTTGGTTTAAGCAATCGCTAAGGTTAATTGAAGGTATATCTCCTGAACTGGGCATGCGTGTTGCAGCCCATATTTTTTCAAAACCCCTTAAGTTTAAATTGCCTGAAAAAGAACGAAAAGCCTTGGCACATTGCCACCAAGCATGGGTTGCTGTTCCAGATATCAACGAAACCATTATGTGCTTTGAATGGAAAAATAACGGTGAAAAGGTGCTGCTGGCCCACGGATGGAGCGGCAGGGGCACACAACTCTATGCGATCGCAGAAAGCCTACACCAAAAAGGCTATCATGTGATTTCGTTTGATGCACCCGCACACGGTAAATCCACAGGTAAAATTACCAATATGCTTCAATGGGGTGCCGCCATAAAGGCACTAAACAATCATTACGGCGAATTTGATGTTTACATCGGGCACTCGCTCGGCAGTATGGCTATTTTAAAGTATTGTGAACAGGTTTCAAATGCTAAAAAAATCATCACCATTGGTTCTGGAGACCTAATGCGCACGATTTTTGATAATTTCATCATGTCGGTAGGATTAAAGCCCAAAACATCGGAACGTATGAAGACATATTTTCAAGACAAGTACAACATTAAGATCAATGAATATGATGCGAGTTATGTCGTTCGCCAACAACAAGCGCCAACGCTGATTATTCACGACGAAGATGACCATGATATTAATGTAAGTTGTGCTAAAAACATACACAAACAGCATCCCAACGCCACCTTGATGATTACCAAAGGACTTGGGCACCGCAGGATTCTAAGAGACGAAAAGGTTATCCAAAAAATATTATCATTTATTCAAGCATCATGAAAGCATTAGCATACCCCCTATTTTTGTGCCTCTTTTTTTCGCTACAAGCGTGCGCACAAGAACCTACAAAACAAAAAGGAACAGAAACCGCTCAAGACATGAAAAAAACAGACGCATACTGGAAAGACAAACTGAACCCAGAAGCCTTTAGAATACTACGCCAAAAAGGAACAGAATATCCCCACACAGGCGAATACAACCTCCACTTTGACGAAGGCACCTATAGCTGTTATGCGTGTAAAGAACCCCTCTTTGCGAGTAGTTCAAAATTTAAGAGCGATTGCGGATGGCCGAGTTTTGATTCAGCCATTGAAGGAAAGGTTAGGTATGAGAAAGACACCACCCATGGTATGGTGCGTACCGAAATCATCTGTAACAATTGTGACGGACACCTTGGTCACGTTTTCAACGATGGACCAACAGGCACTGGGCTGCGCTATTGCGTCAATTCCGTATCCATCGATTTTAAATCTGATGACAAAGGCAAGGAATAGCCATCTGTTTCGTATTTTTGCCGAAACTTTACCATATGAGCAAATACGACATCATTGTTTTAGGAAGTGGCCCAGGTGGATATGTTACCGCAATCCGCGCTTCGCAATTAGGGCTTAAAACAGCAATCGTTGAAAAAGAAAGCCTTGGAGGCGTATGTCTAAATTGGGGCTGTATCCCTACCAAAGCACTTATCAAATCTGCGCAAGTTTTTGAATACCTACAACATGCCGAAGATTACGGACTAAAAGTAAAAGAATACGACAAAGATTTTGATGCGGTAGTCAATCGCAGTAGATCTGTAGCGGACACCATGAGTAAAGGCGTTCAGTTTTTGTTAAAAAAGAACAAGATTGACGTTATTATGGGCTATGGCTCGCTCCTACCCGGCAAAAAAATACACGTAAAAGCTGAGGATGGCAGCGAACAAGAGCTAGCTGCTCAAAACATCATCATTGCCACGGGAGCACGCTCACGCGAATTACCAAGCTTGCCACAAGATGGTGAAAAGGTCATTGGATATCGAAAAGCGATGACACTCGAAAAACAACCTAAAAAACTTATCGTTGTAGGCTCTGGTGCCATTGGGGTAGAATTTGCATATTTCTACAACGCCATGGGCACAGAAGTAACCCTAATTGAATACCAACCGCGCATAGTTCCTGTTGAGGATGAAGAAATCTCAAAACAAATGGAGCGTTCGTTTAAAAAGAGCGGTATCAAAGTCATGACCAGTGCGGAAGTCACTTCAGTGGACACTAGTGGCAAGGGCGTAAAAGCAACGGTTAAAACCAAAAAAGGCGAAGAAGTACTGGAAGCAGACGTGGTACTTTCTGCAGTAGGTATTAAAACGAATATCGAAAATATTGGTTTAGAAGCAGTTGGCATTGCTACGGATAGAGACAAAATTTTGGTAAACGATTTTTATCAAACCAATATTCCGGGGTATTATGCCATTGGCGATATTACTGCGGGTCAGGCCTTGGCACACGTTGCTTCAGCAGAGGGAATCTTGTGTGTAGAGAAAATTGCAGGACAGCACGTTGAGCACCTGGATTATGGTAACATTCCTGGGTGTACGTATAGTAGTCCCGAAATTGCTTCTGTAGGGCTAACCGAAGCTCAAGCAAAAGAACAAGGACTTGATATCAAAGTTGGAAAGTTTCCCTTTTCAGCTTCTGGAAAAGCACAAGCAAGCGGTACAGCAGAAGGATTTATCAAGGTTATTTTTGATGCCAAATATGGCGAATGGCTGGGCTGTCACATGATTGGCGCCGGTGTAACCGACATGATAGCCGAAGCGGTATTGGGACGGAAATTAGAAACCACTGGGCATGAAGTCCTCAAGACAGTGCATCCGCACCCGACCATGAGTGAGGCCATGATGGAGGCCGTCGCAGATGCCTATGACGAGGTAATACACCTCTAGAAAAAATCAAAAGCAGCCCATCGGCTGCTTTTTTTATACATTTATAGCTATGAATAAAAATATTATCATCACGGGTGTTTCATCTGGAATTGGGCGTGATGCCCTACGCCTGCTACACCAAAAAGGCTATCACATTTACGGAAGTGTGCGCAAAGAAGCAGATGCCAAATCACTTGCCGAAGCATATCCCCAGCGTTTTACCCCACTTATTTTTGATGTACAAGATTTAGATGCCGTAAACCAAGCGGCTAAGCTTGTTTTTGAAGCGTGTGACCGCATAGATGCACTCATCAACAATGCAGGCGTTGCTGTGCCCGGTCCGTTGCAATTTGTCACAGAAGCAGATTTTGAAAAACAGATGGATATCAACCTAAAGTCTGTGCGACGTATCACCAATACGTTCTTACCCCTACTCGGAACTGCGCCTGATTTTAAGGGAGCGCCAGGTAGAATCATCAACATCAGTTCTATCTCTGGATTGTTCAGCTCTCCTTTCAACGGCGTTTATTCAATCTCCAAACACGCCTTGGAAAGCATGACAGACGTATACAGAAGAGAGTTACGACGTTATGGCATAAAAGTGGTGGCCATAGAACCGGGACCCATTAAGACTAAGATTTGGGGCAAGAACCTAAACAGCATGGCCCAATTTGCAGACACAGACTACTACGACATCTTGCAAAAAGCTGATAAAATGATTGAAAACACAGAGAAAAATGCCCTGCCTGTAACCCGCACATCAAATGTTATCCTAAAATGCATAACCAAAAAGCACCCCAAAACACGCTATATCGTTCACAAGAATGCGTTTGTATTTAAAATAGTGGCAAACTACCTGCCGGATAAGTTGGTGGATTGGTTTATTCACAGATCCCTTTCAAAAGGAAACCGTCACCGTCCGGTATAATTATTTGACAGTAAAGCTTTCAATTGCCAAGCGGTACACATCTAAGCCAAAACCGAGAATTAAGCCCGTAGCATTAGGTGTGATAAAAGAAGTGTGACGAAAATCTTCACGAGAAAAGGTGTTTGAAATATGCACCTCCACCACTGGTTTTTCTATGGCTTTTATGGCATCGCCAATACCAACAGAAGTGTGTGTATAAGCACCGGCATTGAGGATAATCCCATCCGCAGAAAAGCCGTCCGCGTGAAGCGCATCAATTAGTTCACCTTCAATATTGGATTGTACATAAGTTATATCAATACTGGGGTAGCGCGCTTTGAGCGCTTCTAAATACCCTTCAAAACCTTGTGAACCGTAAATTTCAGGCTCGCGTTTACCAAGTAAGTTGAGGTTTGGTCCGTTGATGATAGTAATTTTCATATGATATTTTACCCAAAACTAATAAACTCTTGGGAATCCAACAGAAAAATTAATAATTGGAAAGCAAAAGCTGCCCCGTCATCTTACAAACATTTATGTTATTTCCCTACCGCAAACGTAATTTTAACATTCACGCGATATTCGTTTGGTTTTCCATCATTTACCGTTATGCTAAAGTTATTCACGTTAACTGAAACAATATTTTTAACGGTTTTATGTGCTTCTTTTACAGCGTTACTTGCTGCATCTTCCCAGCTTTTTTTTGAGTTTGAAAGAACTTCAATTACTTTTAAAATGGCCATAATATTTGGTTTTAAGATTAAATAATTAGTTAAACAGTTTTCCCAAAAGTCTACCTGAACCATTGGAATTTTTCGAGGTCAACCCACCCAATAAACCGGTGAGCATCTCGGAATTTCCGCCAATTTTTGACGAAATAAGTTTTACAACAAAAGGGACAATAAGCTCCTTAATAGAACTCGCTTTTTGTTTGTTGATTCCGCTAGAAATTAACTTTTTTACCAAACTCGAATCCATGTTTTTTAAAAACGAGTTGGATGCAGACGAATTCGTATCGTCTGAAAACAAATTTAGCAGTGTGTCAAGTCTGCCGCTAGATTCTTTGGCAATTGCGTCGTCAACAACCGCTTTAGTGCTGTCAATGGTCACATCCACTTCTTTAGAACTCAAATTTAAATTGCCAAGTAATTTTATTATAGTTCCTTTGTTCTCGCTTAAAAGAGTATTTAAGTCCATATCTATTAGTTATAAATGTGCGCTTTGTTAAACTTTTTTGCAAGCAAATAATACACCATTGCTCTATACTTATTTCTGTTTGAAGTACCCATTTGCTCCATAACTTCGCTAATGGCAGTATCCAATGCAGGGCTATCTTTAAGACCAAGTTTTTTAATTAAAAAATTGGTCTTAACGGTTTGCAACTCTTTAGGGTCTGATCCAGAAACTCTTGAAGCATCAGGGTTATAAATGACAGGACCTAATCCTTTTGCCACTTTTTTAAGTAGATTTTTATCTACTGACATATTCAGCTTGCTTCGAAATTCGCTTTGGTAAAGTGCTACTGTTTCATCTAGTTTACTCATAATAATTATATTTAAGATTAATGTAAAGGGTTAATTTATAATTGATTTTCAGTACCAAGTGGATTTTGTTTTTCGCTGCGGCTTTGACATCTATCGCACAAGTCACTAATCTTTTTCATTTCTTTTGCTTGCACCACTGTGCCCTGAAAAATTTCAACGGTTCTGTCTGTATTTATATAGGAGCAATCTTCAAACAAGTGATAGCTTTTGCCCGATTTGGTCCAATAGACATAATCGCGACCTCCATTTAAGGCTTTTACTTGTGCAATTTCTTCTTCATATTGCTCTTGTGAGGGTGGATTAAAATCAATGCCGGTAAGTCCAGCAATAAGCAGTGCCCCAATCGCAACAGTCGCCACTATGCTTTTTTGTTTGCCATTTAGTTTATCGTTTTTAAAAATTAAAATGATTAAGGGTAAAAATGCAATGACGCTTACTATAAGACCCAATTGGTTTTGAAGGAAAAACTTTATTTTTTGCTTTTTTGATGCGGGATTAAAGCGGTTGGCTTTTTTCCATAAAACCGATCCCGCAATAACAAAAAGTAAGTCAACTGCAATAAAAACTATAAGCCAAGTGGTATTAATTGGGTCTTTTTGCAATTGCATAATAGCAAGAACCTCAAAAACAATTGCTGCCATCCAGCTTAGAATTGCAAAAACTCTAAGTTTAGTAGCTCTTTGCTTGTCTAGCTTGGGGCGTGTAGTGTGGTGTTCACTTTTGTCGCCATCCATAACATATGAAGTGACTTTTTTTGAAGTATTAAACTTTTGTACCATTATATAGGTTTATTAGTAAGATTGGCAACAAACAACTACAAGCAAAAAAATACTTACTGCTGTCTCAAACGAAATATAAAATAAATAACTAAAGTTTACACCCCTATTTTTAGCTATCCATGCATTTTTTACGGTTTTTGATAAAAAAAAAGAAGATTTACTTAAAAATTTAATTACTATATTTTAATATTAGTTGAGTTGTCTTTTTCTAAGAAAAAACTAAAAAATAGCTACCTTTAAAAATGCAATGGAAAAAAGCTTTGGAAGACTATGGATATTACTTGCGTTTAGAGCAAGGACTGTCTGAGAACACCATTGAAGGATATCAGTTTGATGTAAAGCGGCTTATGCGCTACTGCGAAAATTTAGACAACAACAATAAACCCCAAAATGTAGATGCGGATTCCCTTAAGGATTTTGTCTATCAGCTTTCAAAAGAGGTGCAGCCAACCACCCAATCGCGTATACTTTCTGGGCTAAAGGGGTTTTTTGGGTATTTGGAACTGGAAGGCTACCGAAAAGACAACCCTACGCTATTGCTAGAAACGCCCAAAACACGGAAAACATATCCAGACACCTTAGCCGTTGAAGAAGTAGATGCACTGATTCAATCCATAGATAAGGACAGCAAACACGGCATGCGCAATCATTGCATATTGGAATTGCTTTACAGCTGTGGATTACGCGTCAGTGAATTAACCGAGCTCAAATGTTCTGACCTCTTTTTTGAAAAAGGGCTAATACGAGTAAAGGGAAAGGGAGATAAACTGCGTTGGGCACCCATAGCCGACAGCACCATAAAACTTATTAGAGCATATGAAACTCGGTACAGGCACAGGCCTGCGGCAAGGGGATTTGAAGATATCTTGTTTTTAAACAACAGAGGCAAATCCATAACAAGAGTGATGGTATATACCATTGTCAAGAGGGCTGCGGTATTGGCCAACATCAACAAAAACATCAGCCCACACACGCTACGACACTCGTTTGCGACACATTTGGTCGAAAACGGAGCAGACATTCAATTGGTACAGCATATGATGGGACACGCCAGCATTACCACTACAGAACGGTATATTCACATGAGTCAACGACACCTAAAAGATGCCATTTCAAAATTTCATCCTAGATCAAGCTGAGACCGTCATACGGAATCCTTCTCCATGGATGTTGCTGATTTCAATATTTGAGTCCACCTTTAAGTGCTTACGGAGTTTTGCAATATAAACATCCATGGAGCGAGAGGTAAAATAGGTGTCGTCTTTCCAAATCTTTTTTAACGCCAGTTCTCGAGGCATCAAATCATTTAGGTGAAGTGCAAGCAATTGCAATAATGCGCCTTCTTTGGGAGACAACTTAACAGGCGGATTGTTTTCAAAAGACAATTCGCGCAGCTTTGCGTTAAAAGAAAATCGACCAATAGTAAAGAGGTGATTGGCTTTGTCCAAATTGACTACTTGTTGTTCCATGCGTTGGAACATGGCTTTCATTTTCAACAGCAGCACATCCGAATCAAAGGGCTTGGTCAAATAGTCATCTGCCCCAATATTATATCCCTTAACAACATCGTCTTTCATGGACTTGGCTGTTAAAAAAATGATGGGTACTCCAGCATCTGTCTTGCGTATTTCCTTGGCTAGGGTAAAACCGTCTTTATAAGGCATCATGACGTCCAGCAAACAAATATCATAACTGCCCTTATTGAATTTTTCACCTCCTTCAACTCCGTTGCGGGCAAGTGTCACATCATAGTCATTGATTTCCAAAAAGTCACGAAGAATACTCCCGAAATTTTGGTCGTCTTCAACCAATAAAACTTTTTTCTTTTCCCTAATCATAATTTGTGTTTAAGCGGAAAACGCACTGTAAAAGTACTTCCTTTTTTGAGTTGACTTTTTACATATATCGTGCCATTGTGTAATTCAACGATGCGCTTAACGTAAGATAGTCCCAATCCATGTCCCTTAACGGTATGAATATCGCCAGACTCCTGTCTGTAAAAACGATTAAAGACCTTTCGCTTAACATTGTTGCTCATTCCTATTCCTTTATCTTGTACAGTAACTGTAAAGGCTTCATTAGTAACGCTGGTTGTCAAATCTATTTCAACTATGTCATCAGAATATTTGATGGCATTTTCCAATAGGTTGACCCAAACATTGGTCATGTGAGATTCTGAAATCGGAAGTTTGATTTGCATGGGGTCCAAAGACACATTGAGCGTTCCCTCACGTTGATCTACCAAAAGACGTACATGTTCAATGGCGGTCTTTATCGCAGTATGGGGATCGATTAGCGCGGTAGTAAGCTCCAACTCACGTCTGTCCAACCTCGAAATTTGCAATACGTTCTCAACCTGGGTATTCATTCGTCTACTCTCATCACGAATAAGACCAAGATATTGGGTAACCTTATTGGGTTGCTTGGCAATGGCCGAAGTCCCCAAGGCATCTAATGCCAACTGAATGGTCGCAATGGGCGTTTTAAACTCATGCGTCATGTTATTGATAAAGTCCGTTTTTATCTCTGATATCTTCTTTTGTTTCAGGGCTTGGAAATAGGTAATGGCAAACACGGTAATCAAGACAACTGTAAACAAAATAGAAAGCGCAATAGAACTAAAAACAGATGACCTTAAAAAAGCTGTTTTTTCTGGGAAAATAAGACGTAACTCATACTTACTTAGTCCATTTTCGTCAACAAAAAGGGGCATTCTGTAAGTAGTTTTATTGATATTCTGAAGAAACTGATCCGTACCCAAACTAGACATACGGTTGCCCTCAAAAACACGGAATTCAAAACCAACATCAATATCACGAAGCAAAAGCTCCTGTCCTAATAGCAATTCCAGCTCAAAGGTGCTGACACGCTTTTCAATGACCTTGGTAGCTGCGATGTCCATAAAAATACTTTCGTACTTGGCCTTATCCATAGAAGACAAACGCTCAATGCGTTGGATGCGTTCAGAGGCAGACATCCTATTGATGGTTCCCTCAACATCTTCTTCAAGAACGGTTGTAGCCTTAACACTGCGGTAATCCAGTATGGGCGTGGAATCAGATGAGGCAGGATCAAACAACTCTGGGAAAATCCCATAAGAGTCTTCAATAATACCTCGCGAAACCAAAAGGGTTTTGTTGTCTATGGTGGAACGGTCAATATATTGAAATACTTCCGTCAGTTGGGATGCTTTTGGAGAGCCGAGACTGTCCATGATTTTTTGGGTAGCGCTGATATAGTCACGTAACTCACGCTCTTTGATTTGTTCTGAAACGGCAGCCAAGGCATTGTTAACGCTCAATGAAAACTGCCGCTCTCGGTTGGAGAGATTGGTTTGTATCCAGAAAATTTGCACCACAATAATCCCCAGTAGGGATAGTGCCATAAGTGCAATCAATATGCTAAACAAGCGTTTTTTCATTCGAATGAAATGTAATGGAGTTTAATTTCTTGCACTAGGTATTGCTGTTATTTGAAATGTAAAAATACACAACCTTTATGAAAACGTTCAAGCGCGCATCAATTGCAGGTGAAGCTTGCGCACCTGATCGGCAGTTTCGTCAATGGTAGTGTTGTGAATAAGCATATCGGTCAAGGGTTGCTTTTGTTCATCGGTCCATTGATGCATCATCCGCTTACGTATGGCTTCTTCCGTCACACCGTCTCTAGTTTTCACCCGCTGTATGCGTGAGGCCTCGGGGCTAATAACTAAAATAACGCCGTCAAACCTATCTTGTTCCCCCAATTCAAATACGAGTGGGAATTCATAAACGGTATAGGGTGCATCTTGCGCCTGTTGCCAGTTTGCATAAGCTGCTCGAGCTGCAGGGTGCACGATGGCGTTGAGTTGTTGTAATTTTTCGCTATTGCCAAAAACTTGCTCAGCAATAAATGGTCGGTTCAGCTTGCCTTTGGCATATGAAGCTTCGCCAAATAACGCTGTGATTTTAGCTTTCATAGCTGCATCCTGTTCCATTGCCATTTTAGCAGAATCATCTGCTGCAAAGGTGGGCACACCCAGTTCGTTAAAAAGTGCAAGCACAGTTGATTTGCCACTGCCTATACCACCCGTAAGTGCGTAATGCTTCATTCGGAAATGAGATAAGAAACCGTTGGTGGTGTTATGACAACTTGCTTGGCATTATCAGGTAATCCAGAGATGATCACAGGAAATTGCCCAGTGGTTGTTTGTTCGTATACCACTTCTGCACGAAAATCTTGCGCATTGATGGTTTTTAAACTGGAAAGGGGTGCTGCAAATTTCAATGCTACTGATGTTGACGTCAATTCAATATCCATTGTATTGGGCGCATTGGTAATGGTTATGGGCAGCATAAAAGAGACGTCTGAATAGCGATCAACAGTGCCTCGTACTTCTATTTCGGTAGTATTCCACCGTGCCAAAGCTGCAATAGAATCCAAAAGGACTGCCTTAAGCACAAAGTCTTCTTTGATAATATCATCGCTCAGGAGTTTAAAAATAGCGGTATCCAAGCTCTTTAGATTCTCTTTACCTCCGCTTGCAGTCACTTGATCCAAATTGATTTGTATGGGAGACGTCAATTGATACCCCGCTGCCAACGCAGGTGGTGCTGCCAGCGTGGGTGTAAAGGATTTTACAACAGCTGCGGTCAGTGGTAGTAATATGGTGTTATCGATAAAGCCATTAAGGTCATTTCGGCTAGGAAATTGTTGCCTGTAGCCGTTGGCCAAATACTGGGTGCTTAACAAGGGTTTGTCCAAATCTAGTGTTGGTAGTTCATTCGTAAAAAGCACCAACTTAGGTGGAAACAGGCGTCTGTATAAAACAGAAAAACCAGAAGTGGACATACTTGCATCTACACGCAAATTTTTTTCCAATAAAATAACAGCAGTTGCATCGTTTTCTATTTCAACATGAACAGGAACAACAGCGGTGTATTTTTCGGACAAGGCGCTAATTACCCATATAAGCGCTGCAAAAAGCAGAAACAAAAGTCCCTGCTTTGAACCTAAAAACCGCGCCTTATAGCTTTTCTGTTGTTTGGCCATAGTTGTTTTTTATTCGTCCTCGAATACTTGCATAACGGCATCGCTGACGCCCATATTGGAGAAACCTCCGTCGTGAAACAGGTTTTGGAGGGTTACTTTTCGGGTTAAATCCGAAAACAGGGTAACCGTATAGTTGGCACAGTCAAGTGCAGAGGCATTCCCCAATGGAGACATTTTTTCTGCATAAGAAATAAAGCCATCAAATCCTTTGACGCCTTTGCCTGCTGTTGTGGGTGTGGGCGACTGTGAAATGGTATTGACACGAACCTTTTTATCTCTTCCAAAGAAGTATCCAAAGCTACGCGCAATAGACTCTAAAAAAGCCTTGTTGTCTGCCATGTCGTTATAATCTGGAAAAACACGCTGTGCAGCCATATAGGACAGGGCTACAATACTTCCCCATTCGCTCATGGCGTCTTGCTTATAAAGCACTTGCATTACCTTGTGAAAGGAACCGGCAGAAACATCCCAGCCCTTTGCGGTCCAATCGTATTTTTGATCGGTATAGGAACGTCCTTTACGCACATTGACAGACATGCCAATGGAGTGTAATACAAAATCTATTTTGCCTCCGAGTACTTTGACAGACTCGGTCACCAAATGCTCTAAATCTTCCAAGGAGGTAGCATCGGCAGGGATGATGGTCGAGCCTGTTTTTTCAGCCAATTGGTTGATGGTTCCCATACGCATGGCTATTGGTGCATTTGTCAACACAAAACTCGCACCCTCTTCGTGCACACGCTCTGCCGTTTTCCAAGCAATGGAATTTTCGTCCAGTGCGCCAAAAATAATACCTCGTTTTCCTTTAAGTAATCCGTAACTCATAGTTGTAATTTAAATTATACGTTTCGCAACTCACGTGCATGCATGCGGGCAGACGCCTTTACGTCTTTTCCGCTGAGCATTTCAGCAAGTTCTTCAATTCTGTCTTCTTCGTTAAGTGGGGTTAAAAATGTTTGTGTAGATGCCCCTACCACCTCTTTGTAAACTTTGTAATGCGCATCAGCCAAAGCTGCTATTTGCGGCAAATGCGTAATGGAAATCACCTGCATATGGCGACTCATTTCATGCATACGCTTGCCCATGGCTTTTGCCATCTCTCCCGACACGCCTGTGTCAATTTCATCTAAAATCAAGGTTGGAAGTTGGGATTTTTCCGCCACAATGGATTTGATAACAAGCATGATGCGAGACAGTTCACCACCAGAAGCAACCTTGCTCAATGGCGCAAAGTCGATGCCTTTGTTGGCAGAGAACAACAGTGCTGCTTCCTCAACACCATTGACTGTGGGCGCATCTAGGGAATTGAGCACTACAGAAAATTGTACATGCTCCATACCCAGATCACGTGAGCGTGTGGCAAGTGCCTCGGCAAGGGGATTACACGCTTGTTGCCGTTGGCTGCTCAGCGTTTTTGCTGCAGCGTCCAAAGCTGTTTTAGCAAGTGCTGCTTGTTTGGATCGAGTTTCTATCTGTTCATCCAAGGCTTCGGCACTTTCGCATAGCTGCTGCAAATGTGTGCGTTTTTCAATAAGCCCTTCTGCGTTTGAAACATGGTGTTTTTGACACAGGTGGTGAAGCGTACTTAACAACTCCTCTACTTCTTGTAAACGAGCGGGATCGTCTTGCACCGACTCGCCTAGGTGTTGCGTTTCTGAAATGATGTCGGAAAGTTCAATCCGCACACTCGATATGCGCTCATAAAGCGATTGGTATGCAGCGCCAAGGTTTGCTGTTTTATCCAACAACTGGGAAATGGCAATTATTTGGTCTTGAACACCCAGACCGTCTTGGGTACTGATTGAAACCACCTCTGCAAGTGCAGCCCTAAGACCCGTCGCATTTTTAAGCACATGAACTTCTTCTTCCAAAGTGGCTATCATATCAGGCGATAGGCTAAGCTGTTCCAGTTCGTTGAGTAAAAACTTGTGGTAGTCTAAGGCTTCATCGGACTGACGTTGACGCGCTCTTAAACTTTCGAGATCTGTAGTGGTAGTATGCCAATGCTTAAATGCCGCTTTGTATGCAGCAAGCGACTTCGCATTATCGCCATAGGCATCGATAAGGTTAAGGTAAAATGCTGGATCGGTAAGTTGTATGGTTTGCCGTTGGGTATGAATATCCACCAAAGCGTTCCCCACAGCTTTAAGGGCATCCAAAGTAACGGGGGTATCGTTGATAAAAGCACGTGACTTCCCAGTTGCACTCAACTCGCGCCGGATGATGGTATGTCTTTCCTCATCCAAATCAAGTTGGTCAAAAATGGTTTTTAACTTGTGCTTATCCATGTCAAAAGTGGCTTCCACAACACATTTTGATGCATTTGCACGTATGGTAGACAAATCGGCTCGTTGCCCAAGTATTAGCGATAAGGCTTGTAATAAAATGGATTTTCCAGAGCCTGTTTCCCCTGTCAGTATAGACAAACCACTGTCAAAAGAGACCTCTAGGTCTTCTATGAGTGAAAAGTTTTTTATTGAGAGTGAAAGTAGCACAGTTGTATATTGTCGTTACTTCAAATATAATGCGTTTATGTCACTTAAAGACATGAAGTTATTAACGCGTGATGCTGCTCCAGTAGCCAGACATGCTGGGTACAAATCGGTTTAAAAAACGAAGCAGTGCTTTGGTCTCAACTTCTGGGCCATCGCTATAGAGTTGGCTTATCTCTTCGGCTTTGGCATCAAAAAAGGCTTGAATCAAATAGGCATTTGGCTGTCGACGCATAAGATTTTCTAGCGTAATCAACTGCGCAGCAATGGTTTCCTTGGCTTCTTTGGGCGTGTCTGTCATGGTATCCAAACCGTTTCTGTGGTAGGTGTAAATAAGGTTTCTAAAGTCGTTAAAGGCGGTTGACGATAGCGCGTCAATAATATCATATCGACCGTTCTGCCCCTGATTGGCCTGCCAGCCTTGCGCGTTGCTTGCTTGTGCTGCGTTGGCAATGGTGCGTGCTCGCTCAAAATAGGCCGTGCCGCCCAAAGGAGAAAAGCTATCCATCTCCATACCAATGACCAGGTTTATATAATACGACAACACCGAAATAAGGTTGTTGTTGTAGCGGTTCACGTCGTAATAGAAAGGTTGAAACTCTTGATAGGTAAAGCCAAAAGATTCATCAAAAAAATTGACCAGCGGCGAGGTATAGTTGGTATTGTAGACCAAGCGTCCTGATTGTACTTGTAAGCTTGCAGCATATAAATTGTTATTGACACTAGAAATGGTAAGTAACATTTCAATATCAATTTCAGCGGCATTCATATCGCGGCTAGACGTCCATTTGGTATTGTTAAGAAAATCTTGGGCTGCTTTCTCGAGTGTTTTGACTGGATTGATATTGGTTTGATCAACCAAATCGGTGTTAACGTTAAGGGTTACACGCACCGCCTGCGCCCACGAAAGTGCACTGAAAATAAAAACAAAAAATAAGGCTTTAAGATTCATCGAACATGGTTTTAAGGTGATCCATCACGTCCAAAGCAACTTCTTGCTTGGATTTAAGGGTATAATGTACGGCTTCTTTGTTGGCTTGTAAAAAAGAAATTTTATTGGTGTCGTGACCAAAGCCTGCGCCATCATCTGCAAGTGAATTGACAACAATGGCATCTAGGTTCTTGCTTGCTACTTTTTTCTGAGCGTTTGCCAAGGCATCTTGGGTTTCAAGGGCAAAACCTATCAAAAGTTGATTCTTTTTCTCCTCCCCGAGTTTTGAAAGTATGTCGGGTGTTGGCGCCAAAGACAAAGAAGGTATACCTGCTTGCTTTTTAATTTTTTGTTGGGCTTGTTCTGTTGGCTGGAAGTCTGCAACAGCAGCAGCCATAATAAGGGCATCGGTATTGGCATACACATCCATACAGGCAGCTAGCATCTCAGCAGCCGTAGTAACAGCTACAACTGAAACATTGGGGTGCGCGGTATTTCCAGCGGTGGGTCCACTGATTAAGGTAACGTCAGCACCTTGTTGTGCGGCAGCATTGGCTAAGGCATATCCCATTTTTCCTGAGGAGTGATTACCAATAAAACGCACAGGATCTATGGGTTCGTATGTTGGGCCTGCAGTAATGACCAATTTTTTGCCAGAAAGCGGTGATTTAGATTTGAAATAACCTTTTAGTATGGCTACTATTTGCTCGGGCTCTTCCATTCGACCTTCGCCCTCTAACCCACTAGCCAAAGGACCGGAGGTAGCTGGAATCAATATGTTGCCGTTAGCAACCAAGCGATTGATGTTGTCTTGATTGGCAGGATGCTTATGCATGTCCAAATCCATTGCAGGTGCAAAAAAGACGGGACATTTAGCAGAAAGATAGGTTGCCAAAAGCAAGTTGTCTGCAGCGGCAGTTGCCATTTTAGCAAGGGTGTTGGCAGAGGCGGGGGCAACCAGCATTACATCTGCCCAAAGGCCTAGGGAAACGTGATTGTTCCATACGGCATTGTCGTTGTCTTCTTGTGTAAAAGAAGTGAGCACTTCACGATCTGTAAGGGTAGACAGCGTAAGGGGGGTAACAAATCCCTTTGCTGCATCGGTCATGACAACCTGTACGTTGGCTCCTGCTTTGACTAGCAATCGGGCAATGGTCGGCGTTTTATAGGCCGCAATACTCCCCGATATTCCGAGTAGGATTCGCTTGTCATGCAAGATAGACATGACTATTCGCTTGCGTCAGCGTCAGTGTGACGGTAGTAAATCTTTTCTTGTAGCCATTGCTCGATAGCGATAGCCTGTGGCTTTGGCAACTTTTCGTAGAACTTAGACACTTCAATCTGTTCTTTATTTTCGAAAATTTCCTCTAAACTTTCGGTTGGCGTAGCAAATTCTTCCAATTTCTCGAACAACTCTGTTTTGATGTCCTCATTGATTTGCACGGCACGTCTTGCCATGATTGAAATACTTTCATAGATATTGCCCGTAGACGCATCTAGTTCGTTGCGGTCATATGTTTTTGTAGTAAGAGCGGCTTGTGTGCTTTTTAGGTCCATGCGAAAAATTTAATTGGATGCAAAAGTAAGGATTTCTTGCTCAATATCTTTCAAGAGTTTTTGAGCATCCTTCATATGTGTTGATTCTGGGTATAAACGCTTGAAGTTTTCAAATTTAGATTTGGCGTCTTCAAGGCGGTTTTCCTTCTTATACTCAACGCTATTGATGGCTAGTGTAGCCGCCGCAGAGAACTGAACAAAAAGGGCGCCTTCACGGTATGAAGTACCGGGGTTGTCTGCAATAAAATTATCTAACGCTTTCATTGCAGCTTTATAATCGCGTATGGTATGGTATTGTTTAGCGGTTTCAAATCCTTTTCTTTCTGTCTTGACACGCAATTCCTGTGCCATGGCATTGGCACGATCCATGCGCTCACTCTCAGGGTAGCGGTTGATAAACTCTTGGAGTTTGTCCAAAGCTTCGTAGGTATCGGTTTGATCTAAACTAAAGTTTGGAGAGGTCATATAATAGGCGTGAGCCATCAAAAAATAGGCTTCATCAGCCTTCTGACTTTTTGGATAGGCTTTTACAAAAGTTTCAAACTCATAGGCAGCCATAATATAATTTTTGGTCTCTAACAACGCATTTGCATAAAAGAAAATGATGCGTTCTGCCTGTGGCTTACCTCTGTATGATGTCTTTAACTGCTCATAAAGCTGTGCTGCTTTGCGGTATTTCCCTTCCTCATAGAGTGATTGAGCAAGTTTGTTTTTTACCCCAGGATCTTCGGATTTTAGTGCTTTTTGATAATCACTACAACCTACTAAAAAAAGTAGGACTACAACTAAATAATTTGGTAACTTCATGTTGGCTAATTTAATTAAAACGTTTTACATATAAAGCGCATGCGCACATCTTATTTACGGGTACTTCTTATCCTATTCACTTTTCAAATCGTCGCAGGACAAGAAGAATCAAGTTCGCCCGATTGGGGAATACACGTAGGTTATGCCACACAGCAAGCCTTTCCGTTTAAAGACAAAGACTACAAACTTACCCAACATCACATCTTGGGGCACCTAAGGTTACAACAATTTCGACTAGGTGATTTTAAAGTAGTCGTCCTCAGTGAATTGGGCTACTATTTTTCAAAACACCAACTCCGCAACAAGTGGTTTACTACAACCGCTTACTTTGATGATTTTCAAGATGGTTTTCAAGAAAAAATGTTAGCAGAAAAAAACATCCATCAATTGGCGGCGCATTTGGGAGTAACCCTCAATTGGTTTATAAGTCCCAAAATCGCTGTATTTGGATACGGTTCTATTGGCCCCATGTGGACCTCACAACTAACAGAGCGTCTGGCGGCTGGATTTGCCTTTTCCGACAACATAGGCTTGGGCGTGAAGGTGAAATACAAGGAACATTTCTGGGTAAGCAGCACGCTGGTCATAAGACATGAGTCCAATGCTGATTTAAAGTTTCCGAACTCTGGACACAATAGCGTTGGGCTCAGATTGGGATTGGTGTTTAATTAAGCTTGCTTACATAAGGCTGCAAGGCAGCTACAAGTGCATCCGTAGGCTTAACCAAAGGAAGCCTCAAGTTGGCCCCGCAAAGTCCTAGCAATTGAGAAACAGCCTTAATTCCAGCGGGGTTTCCTTCTTGAAATAGCAAATCTATAACAGGCTTGAATTGCTGATTGATTCGAGTTGCCTCAGCTTCGTTTTTTTCTAAAGCCAAATCCATCCCATGTTTAAACGCTTTTGGAAAGCCACCGGCAACTACAGAGATAACACCGTCTCCACCCAGAAGGGTTAGTGGAATTGCCGTTTCATCATCGCCTGAAAAAACCAAAAAATCTGTTGGGCTTTGCGCTATGATTTCTGCGCCCTGCTCCATATTACCACTTGCATCCTTAACCCCAACAATATGTTTTGCATCATTGGCAATACGCACCGTGGTCTGGGCAGTCATGTTCACGCCTGTTCTTCCAGGCACGTTGTACATGATTAAAGGTAAAGGGGTTACAGCATCCAAGGCCATATAATGCTGATACAATCCTTCTTGGTTAGGACGATTGTAATAAGGCGTTACAGAAAGAATGGCATCAAATCCAGTAGTGTCTAGCGTCTGAAAACGCTCAACTAGTGAACGGGTACAATTGCCGCCAACACCCATAATCAACGGAACACGTTGTTTGTTTTCACGCACAAAAGTGGCAAATACAGCCTGCTTTTCATCATTGGTCAGCGTAACGGATTCGCCCGTCGTTCCCAAGGCCACAAGAAAATCAATACCGCTATCAATCAAAAAGTGAATGATGCGCGCAAGTGCGTCATGGTCAACGGAACCGTCTGCATGAAAAGGGGTAATAACCGCTACTCCTGTAGATTTGACTGTTAGCTTATGCATGAGGGTTAATTTTATTATAATATTTTTTAAGGTCGCTTAAAAATCCGCCAAAGTCCAATCGTGTGGGTAGCACCAAATCGTTCAATCTAGTATCCATACAAGATGGGCCTATGCGAAAAGAGGCTTTGAGTTGTGCAGAAAAAGATGCCAGTGAAAGGGTACTTTGCTGCACAAAATGGATGGCAATATCGTATTGCTGTAACATCACAAATGTTAAATCATCTTCCACGATCCTACCCCGCCAGTCCAAACTTTTGGGATGCAAGTGAGGCTTGGGCAAACCCTCAAGCATTTTTTTATTTAAATGAAAATGGACACGCTCGATTGTTTTATATTCTGGTGAAAAAAAATCAATCATGTCTTGAAACTGTGCTTCTGTAATATCTAAATCCGTATCGTGAACAAAAACCATACGACCTATTGTTGCAGGCTTAACTCCTACCCTGTTATCAAGTAGACCAAGCTGCTGTTTTACGGTACGTTTGGCAAAAAAATTCATTGTTGTAAAAGTAGTGTTTTCGTAAGAGGTGGGTGCATGACCACAACAATATATTATAAAAAACTAACGGTTTGTTACAAACACAACATTAGGAACTTATAAGCGCGTCAAATTCTTGTTCAGAAATGATGCGAACACCCAAGCTTTCGGCCTTGGTTTTCTTGGCAGGACCCATCTTATCACCAGCCACCAAATAGGTGGTGTTTTTTGAAATGGAAGAAGCAATCTTTCCGCCGTGCTGTTCGATGGTTGCCTTTAGTTCGTCTCTGGAATACTGGCTAAAAACCCCCGATACCACAAAACGCATATCTGCAAGTGTGGTTGAAGTGGGTTGGGAGGAAACAGCCGCTTCGAGTTGAACGCCCGAAGCACGTAATTGTGAAATAACAAAAAGGTTGTCGACATCTTGAAAGAAAGCTACCACACTTTGAGCAATACGGGTTCCAATTTCATCAACAGCTTCCAAGGCTTCGACATCGGCTTGCATCAAGGCATCAATAGAACCAAAGTGTTGTGCCAACTTTTTGGCAACAGTTTGACCCACATAGCGAATACCCAAACCAAACAACACACGGTGGAAGGGTATGCTTACAGATGCTGCAACGGCTTGTACAATGTTCTGTGCCGATTTTTCAGCCAAGCGTTCAAGTGATATAAGGTCAGCCTCTGTAAGGGCGTATAAATCCGCATAGCTATTGATGCGGTTGTTTTTTATGAGCAGCTGTATGGTTTCAGCACCCAGACCGTCAATATCCATGGCTTTTCTGGAAATAAAGTGCGCCACACGACCCACACGCTGCGGCAAGCAGCCAGCTGCATTTGGACAATAGTGCTGTGCTTCTTCGGGATTTCTTTTTAAAGGGGTGTCACAAGATGGACAGTTGGTTGCGTATTGGATGGCTTGGCTGTTGGGCAAACGCTTGCCGTGATTGACCGAGGTAATCTTAGGAATAATCTCGCCCCCTTTCTCAATAGAAACGGTATCGTTGAGGTGGAGTCCAAGTTCTGCAATAAAATCTGCATTGTGCAAGGATGCCCGCTTGACGATGGTACCGCCCAGCAATACGGGTTTTAGTTGTGCCACAGGCGTTATGGCACCTGTGCGGCCTACTTGGTAAACCAAGCCTTCCAGTTGGGTTTCAACCGCCTCTGCTTTAAACTTATACGCCATGGCCCAACGGGGTGATTTGGCCGTATAACCCAGTTGCTCTTGGTATGCCAATTGGTTTACCTTAACCACTACCCCATCAATTTCGTAGGGCAAGCTGCTGCGTTCTTGTTCCCAATGATCCAAAAAGGCAAACACCTCTTGCATGTTGTGGGCATGCACAAAATGCTTGGGCACATAGAAGCCCCATCTTTTGGCTGCTTGCAGCGACGCCAATTGGGTTTGAAATAAGGTTCGGTCCGTAACAACTTGATAGAGAAAACAATCCAAGGGACGGGCTGCCACCAACTTGCTGTCTTGCAGTTTTAAACTACCCGACGCCGTATTTCTTGGGTTCATATAGGGCTCTTCGCCTTGGGCGAGGCGTTGTTTGTTCATCTGTTCAAAGCCTGCCAATGGCAAAATAATTTCTCCTCTTATGGCAAAGCGCTTCGGCACATCCGAAGCCGAAATTTGCAAGGGAACACTGTGAATGGTTTTGATGTTTTGGGTTACTTCATCGCCTTGAAAACCGTCGCCGCGCGTAAGGGCTTGCACGAGCTTCCCGTCTTCATAGGTCAGGCTAATTGAAGCCCCGTCGTATTTCAACTCACAGGTATAATCCAAGGATGCCACGCCTAAGTTTTTACACATACGTTGCTCCCAATCCAACAAATCCTGTCTGTTATAGGAATTGTCTAATGAGTACATACGCTGTTCGTGGGCAATGGTGTTAAAGTTTTTGGTTACGGCACCGCCCACGCGCTGGGTGGGTGAATTGGCATCAAAAAGTGCGGGGTTTGCATCTTCAAGCGCTTGAAGTTCGGCCAGCATTTCATCGAATTCACGATCAGAAATCACAGGCGCATCTTCTATATAATAGCGTCGGTTATGCTCGTGTAGCTCTGTCCTTAATGTACGTATTTTTTCTGCTGTATTCATCGGTAATGTGCACGTATAAACCGTGGGTTTGTTCTAAAATCGTTTCGAAGTACAATATCGGAAAATCCTGCTTGTGTTAAAAGCAAATCAAGTGTTTTCATAAGCGGCGCGTGTCCTTCTAAATAAATACCGCCCTTGGTATTTAGCTGCTTGGTTGCATAATTGATGATATGCGTATAAAATTTTAGCGGCGATGCCCCTAGAACAAAAATGGCGTGTTCGGGTTCTCGCAATACGTGTGCTGCGGTATGTGCTTTTTCGGATTCGGGCACATAAGGTGGATTAGACACAATAATGTCCCAATTGGTGTTGGGCAGTTGTGCACCCAAAACATCAACAACTTCAAAGTTGACGGATACGCTGTTTTTTTTGGCATTGTGTCTGGCTGATGCCAAGGCGTCCAAATCAACATCCCAAGCCGTTACTTTCCAGTTTGGGCGTGCTTTCTTTAGGGCTATTGCCACACAACCACTACCCGTTCCGATGTCCAGTACATGAAGAGGTGTTTCGTTGTCGTGCGCAGACAACAACCAATGCACCAGCTCTTCTGTTTCGGGTCGGGGAATAAGCACTCGCTCGTCTACTTCAAGTGTAAGACCAGCAAACGTAACGGTACCTATTATATATTGTATGGGTATATTTTCTTGAAGGGCTAACAGTGCAGCTTGCAATTGCGCTTCTTTTTCAGGGGACAATACTTCATTAAGATTGAGCACGACCTGAGCAGGTGTGAAATTTAAATAGGCTTCACACAACATTTCAAAGTGCACACCAATTTCATCTTGGGTATACTGTGATGAAAGCAACTTTAGAAATCGTACTCTAATTTTTTTTAATGTCAAAGTGGGTCAATTGTAAATGAAATCTGCTTCGCAAGGAGATATTTGATATTTTTGCTAAAATACACATTCCCGTTGCATCCAACCCACGATACTTTTATGCGCCGCTGTTTGGTCCTAGCTCAAAAGAGCTTTGGTCACACCTATCCCAATCCCATGGTGGGCGCGGTAGTGGTTAAGGATGGAAAAATTATTGGTGAGAGCTGGCATCATAAAGCTGGGGATGCACATGCCGAAGTGAACGCCTTGGCTAAACTGTCACCTAAAGAACTGGATGGCGCTACTTTATATGTAAACCTCGAACCCTGCTCACATCACGGCAAAACACCTCCCTGCTGTGATTTGGTTTTGGCTAAGGGCATTAAAAAAGTAATCATAGGCGCAACAGATCCCAACCCAAAGGTGGCCGGACGTGGCATTGCAGCACTAAAAGCGGCAGGCGTTGAGGTAGTCAGTGGTATATTGGAAGATGACTGTTTGGAATTAAATAAGCGATTTTATTGCTTCCATACCAAAAAGCGTCCTTATATTATATTGAAGTGGGCACAATCGGCAGATGGCTATATGGCACCGGCAGACGACAAGAAAGATGAGGTATTTTGGATTAGTGATGCAGACAGTCAGCAACTGGCGCATCGTTGGCGGGCAGAAGAACACGCCATATTGGTGGGCAGGAAAACAGTAGACAATGACAACCCACAACTAACGACAAGAAAATGGACAGGCAGCAATCCGATTCGATTGGTCATTGACCCCAACAACAGCATAGCTGCCAACGCACATGTTTTAAATGGAGCTGCGAAAACAGTGGTTTTCAACAACAGCATCAATAAAAAAGAAGCAAATATCAATTGGGTTGCAGTAACGAAAACTCAAATGATAAAAGGCATCCTAAGTTGGTGCGTCGCAAATGAAATTCAATCCATCATGGTTGAGGGTGGAGCGGCAACAATTCAAGGGTTCTTAACAACCAATTTGTGGGATGAATGCCGTATGCTCGAAGCCGGCAAGTCAGTAGGAAATGGCATCAAGGCACCCTTGCTACCAGAGGGAAAAAAAGCATCAAAAAAAATTGTAGGAGATATACTACACCTTATGCTGAACGAAAGACCCTAATCAAGAAGTCTGGGCATTTCATAGCGCGGCGGGATTGTTCGTCCACAAAAACCAAACGGGTTGTTGCAGTAGCAACACATTCTTTCTGCTGATTTTCAATCACATAGGAAAAATCAACATAATAGCCGCTTAATTCGTCCAATGAAGCGTGAACAAAATACAGGTCTTCAAAATGCAATGGCTTCTTATATTGAAGGCTTATGTCTACCACTGGAAGTAAAATTCCCTTCTTCTCTAAGTCACCATAACTAACCCCTTGGCTTTGCAGCCATTCAATTCTTGACTGTTCCAAGGCGTATACATATTGTGCGTGGTGCATAACACCCATTTGATCAACCTGATGATAATGAACCGAATTTTGAATTGTAATATTTTTCTTACTCATTGTAAGGCGTTAATGTCAAAAAATAAGCTTCTTGACGAGCCATAATATGCATAAATCTTTTTATAAATTCAATAGCAAAAGGGCTTTTTTTAAAAAAAAAATAAACACATATTTGTGCTGTACAATAAAAGACATGGAAACCCCAAATTTTTAACTTTTTTTGTTACATCAAAACCATAGCAACCAATAGTAAAATGCAAAAAACCGCTGATAGCGTTTGGGGAAACTGTTTGAATTTTGTAAAGGATAACATTCACAATCAAGCTTTTAAGACTTGGTTTGATCCGATTAAACCTTTAAAATTAAACGGCGACGCCCTTAGTGTTGAAGTCCCGAGTAAATTCTTTTACGAATGGCTCGAGGAACACTATGTCGAAATCCTAAAAGTTGCACTCACAAAAGAACTTGGCCCAGCCGCCAGACTTGTATATGTAATCCGAATGGAAAATACATTTGGCAGTAAGCAAGCATTTACAGAAAGTATTCCAAGTCAAAATAAAGGACGCATTAAAGTGCAAAATGTTGAAGCGCCCCTACAAGCGCAAACTGCTGAACTTAAAAATCCGTTTGTCATCCCGGGAATACGCAACCTCAAAGTTGAATCGCAACTAAACCCGAGCTATAACTTCGAAAACTTTTTGGAAGGTGATGCTAACCGACTGGCTAGATCCGCCGGAATTGCCGTAGCCAACAAGCCGGGTGGAACTTCTTTCAACCCCCTACTCATTTTTGGTGGTGTTGGTCTTGGCAAAACGCACCTTGCCCACGCCATAGGTGTTGATATCAAAAGCAAATACCCCGAAAAGACCGTATTGTATATTTCGGCTGAGAAATTTACACAACAATATATTGAGGCGGTTAAGAAGAACAACAGAAACGACTTTATTCACTTCTACCAAGTAATGGACGTCCTTATTATAGATGACGTACAATTCTTTTCTGGAAAATCAGGAACACAAGATGTGTTCTTCCATATATTTAATCACCTGCACCAAAACGGCAAGCAAGTTATCTTGACTTCCGATAAGGCTCCGGTGGACATGCAAGATATTGAGCAACGCTTGTTGTCCCGATTTAAGTGGGGACTATCTGCTGAACTGCAACGCCCTGACTACGAAACACGCGTTTCCATTCTCAAAAATAAATTGTACCGCGACGGCGTTGAAATGCCAGAAGAAATCATCGACTTTGTTGCCAAATCCGTACAAACAAATGTGCGTGAACTCGAGGGTGCCATTATTTCACTTATTGCACAGGCGTCTTTTAACAGAAAGGAAGTTACCCTTGACCTGGCCAGACAAATCGTTGAGAAGTTTGTACGCAACACCAAACGCGAAGTTTCTATCGACCACATTCAAAAAGTGGTGTCGGAATACTTCCAAATGGACGTTACTACGCTACAATCAAAAACGAGAAAACGCCATATCGTACAAGCCAGACAATTGGCCATGTTCTTTGCCAAAAAAATGACCAAAGCTTCTTTGGCAAGTATTGGCTCTAAAATTGGACACCGCGATCACGCTACCGTGCTTCACGCTTGCAAAACCGTTGACAACCTTGCATTTACCGACAAGCAGTTCCGCAAATATGTGGACGACCTCAACAAAAAACTTTCCAACTAAGGCATGACAACCAAGGTGCTTATGGTGTGTTTGGGCAATATCTGCCGCTCACCATTAGCCGAAGGCATCATGCGTAAATTCACCAACAAAAAGGATTTTTTAATTGATTCTGCCGGTACGGCCAACTACCACCAAGGCGCAGCACCAGACCACCGAAGCATTGCCATTGCTGCACTACACAATATTGACATCAGCAAGCAACAAGCACGACAACTCACACCAGCTGACATAGACGCTTTTGACCACATATTGGTCATGGACGAAGAAAACCTTTCCAATGCACTAGCCCTGTGTACCTCGGCAGCACAACGAGATAAAATTGCGCTTATCACCACCGCTAGCGGGGTAGATGCGCCCCGCATTCCCGATCCCTATTACGGAGGGGATGATGGTTTTGCTCATGTGTATGAACTGCTGCACGATTGTTGCAAGAATTGGTTGAAAAAACATACCAAATGAGCACACAAACAACAGGCCGTCTTTTTTTAATCCCAAATGTATTGGGCGATACGGCACCACTCGAGGTGATGCCCATATCGGTTAAAAAAACCATAGAGGCGCTGCGTTGTTTTGTCTTTGAGAAAGAAAAAGCGGGTCGGGCGTTTGTCAAAAGCATCAGTCCAAACACACCCCAAGACAACATTACCGTTCACCTACTCAATAAATTTACAACCGAAGAAGACCTGACGGCCATGCTCCTGCCCCTTCAAAATGGCGAGGACGTGGGACTTATTACAGATGCGGGTTGCCCAGGCGTTGCAGATCCAGGTGCTGCACTTGTGGCACGGGCGCACGCCAACAATATGCGTGTCATTCCACTGGTGGGGCCCTCTTCCATACTGTTGGCAGTTATGGCAGCTGGACTCAACGGCCAATCTTTTGCCTTTAATGGCTATTTACCCATAGACAAGGGCGAACGCAGAAAGGCCATCAAGCAATACGAGAAAAAATCCATAGAACTAAATCAAACACAGGTGTTTATAGAAACCCCTTATCGCAACAATGCACTTCTTGATGAATTAAGCAAGGCCTTAAGACCAAAAACACTACTCAGTGTGGCCTGTGACATCACGCTTCCCACGGAGTTTATCAAAACGACAACTGCCGAGGCATGGCGCAACAACAAGGAAGACTTGCACAAAAGACCTACCGTTTTTTCTTTGCTAGGCGGTTAGCGGTAGATTTTTTTTTCGCGTAACCAACGGGTGTATATTTTTTTATTTTTATTGTGCTGTGACAGGTTTGTCGCAAACAAATGATAGCCACTCCGACTTGGATCAGCAACAAAATATACATACTTGTGCTTGGCAGCAAACAGCACCGCATCAATGGCACTGACGTCTGGCATGGTAATGGGGCCGGGAGGTATCCCCCTGTTGCGGTAGGTATTATAGGGGGATCTGATTTTTAAGTCCTCATAAAGCACTCTGCGAATGTCCATATCATAGTCATTGGCTTTACGCATCAATGCATAGATCACGGTTGGGTCGGCTTGAAGTCGCATGCGTTTACGCAGTCGGTTGAGGTAGACCCCTGCTACCAACGGGCGCTCATCCACACGGTAGGATTCTTTGTGTACCACAGCGGCCAAGGCCACTACTTCCTCTCGTGAAAGTTTTATTTTTTTGCGCGCTGCCTCTCGCTTTGGCGTCCAAAAAGCCTTGTATTGCCTTAGCATCCTGTCTCTAAACTGCTCGGCAGTGGTGTTCCAAAAAACATCATACGAATTAGGCAAACAAATGGACAAGACATTGTCTTGGGTCAAACCGTTTTCCTTCAAAAAGTCGGCATCGTAAAAAGCCTGCATGATGGCAGTGCTGTCTGTTTCTATTTTCTTGGCAACGTATGCCGCCAAATGCATCAGCGTTTTTTGGTTGTTAAACGTCAAGCGGATGGGTTTGTTTTCTGAACGCAATCGGTTGATCAGCTCGTTGTTGTTCATGCCTTTGTCCAACACAAAACGCCCCGGTATGGGCTGATAGCCTTTGCGGCTGGCAGCTTGCTGGAAAAAATCAAAGTGCGCTACCACCCGAGCAAGGGTGTCGTAAGCGGCAATTTTGGTATTCGTAGAAGGAATGAGTACTTCTTGTTGGGGGGCTTCAAAAGCGGTATTGGAAGCAAAAAATACCCTGTAAAAATGAAATACAAATGCGCTGCCAACAAGAAATCCCAATAGCAGTACCGCTATAAATACGCGTCTAATCATTTGGTTGTTATTTCCCATTGTCCCTTATAAACAGGTGTGGCAGGACCTTGAAGCACTACTGCTTCATATCCGTTGGACGTGGCGGTAAACGAAACGGTCAATACGCCACCTGTGGTTTGTATGCTGATTTTTTCTGCGGCGACACGCTTGCTTAGGTGTGCCCCTATGGCAGCGGCAGTAACGCCAGTTCCACACGAAAGCGTTTCCGCCTCAACGCCACGTTCATAAGTGCGGACGTGTAAGCCGTCTGTTGCAGTAACTTCAACAAAGTTTACATTGGTACCGTCTGCATAATACGGAGCACCGTGGGCAATCGCAGCACCTGTGGTAGCCACGTCTACGGCAGCCACATCGGCAACAAAAGCAATGTGATGCGGTGATCCTGTATCTATAAAAAGAGCTTTGTCACGTGTCTCCCACATGGAAACATCGTGTAGCGAAAAGGCTACCTCCTCACCCACAAATTGTGCTTGGTGTAAGCCGTCGGCTGCGCGGAAAACCACTTCTTTTTGGGTAAGTCCCAATGCGTGGGCGTAGTGAACAGCACAGCGAGAGCCGTTGCCACACAAACTGCCTTCATGGCCGTCGGCATTAAAATAACGCATAAAAAAATCGGAGGTGGTATCGGATTCTATGGCAATAAAACCATCGGCACCTATGCCATAATTGCGATGACAAAGCTGTGCAATAAGGGCGTGGTCTTTAATAGGAAAACTACTGTCGCGATTGTCTACAATCACAAAGTCATTTCCCGTACCCTGATATTTTACAAACGAAAAAATCATGTGCAAATATAACCAAATTCAACCGCGACCATATTGAACGCATCTTGACTTTTTCTATTCCCTGAAAAATGCTTGAAATCCATCCTCCATATTTTATTGCTTTTTTCAGTCGTAGCCCAGCTATGGCATTCAAAAAGTGCCTTGTCTGGTCAAATGTCATTTCATTATCGGTTAAAACTAAAAAACAAGATGCCTTCGTTGTTAAAAATGCGTTAAATGACTTTTAACTCAAAAACAGTTGTCCTATTTTTGGGTGTACTATTTAATTGAAACGCTATGAAATCATTCTTTAAATACACGGCAGTAGCCTTTGGCGCTGCTTTTCTAACCCTACTGGGATATCACCTTACACAAGAGCAAACCGTGGTTTACACGCCTGCGCAACCGCAAGCCGTAAATACCAATTTTACGCCTACTACCACGATAAAAGCCATCAGCACGGATTTTACGGCTGCTGCCGAAAAAACCATTGATGCAGTGGTGCACATCACCAATACCAGTGTAGAAAAAGGGCAGCGACCCAGCAGCTTTATGGAATACTTCTACGGAAGAAGTGCACGCGAATACCCGCGTATTGGTATGGGCTCGGGAGTGATCGTGTCATCAGACGGCTATATCATCACCAACGACCACGTGGTTGAGGGTGCCACAACCCTTGAAATAACCACCAACGACAATAAAAAATACGAAGTTGAAGTCATTGGTACGGACAGTAATGCCGATATCGCCGTACTTAAAATAAAAGGCGATTATAATTTTCCTTATGTGCGTTTTGCTGACTCCGACAACACACGCATTGGCGAGTGGGTATTGGCGGTTGGCAACCCCTATAACCTCAACTCTACCGTTACGGCGGGCATCATCAGTGCCAAATCGAGAGATTTTAGCGACTATGACAACAAAAACCAATCTTTTATCCAAACCGATGCTGCTGTGAATTCAGGAAACAGCGGCGGTGCATTGGTCAATTTGGACGGCGATTTGATTGGCATCAATACAGCCATTACGAGCAACGGCATGGGTACCTTTATCGGCTATTCATTTGCCGTGCCCAGCAACATCGCGCGAAAGATTTATGAAGATATTGTGGAATACGGCAATGTGCAAAAGGCACTGTTGGGCGTGTCGGGCAACGGCCTAAACGCGCGCATGGCCGAGCAACTCGGCATTGAAGAAACCGAAGGGTTCTATGTTGGTGGGCTGGAAGAGAATATGGGTGCCAAAGAAGCCGGTATTCAAGAAGGGGATATCATTACCAAAATTGACAATGCCCCCATTCGCAAATTTGCTGATTTAACCGGGTATTTAGGCTCCAAGCGCCCAGGCGAAAGCGTGGATGTGACGGTTGTTCGTGAAGGAGAAGCCATTAGCCTTAGGGTTGCACTAAAAGCAACGCCTTTTATCAATTACTACGGCATGCGCTTGCGCGACCTCAGCGAAAAAGAGGCTAAATCATACGACACCGAAGGTGGTGTTTATGTTTCTGGAATAGAGAACAGTAGGCTGTTTCGCAGGGGCGTTCAACCCGGAGATGTCCTATTGGCCGTTAATGGCAAGGAAGTGGAACGTAAATCCGATGTATTGGCATTGGACGAAGACAGCATTTATGAGCTTACGTTTTTGAACAAAAACGGAGAAAAAATGCGCTTTATCTTTGAGTAACAGGCTTATTCTTTTTTTCGCTTTGTGGTGTGTTTCAGTTTTAGCACTGCAAAATTGAGTTCCAATGTGGTTTCTGACTCGGTTTCGGTCATGTCATGATCTAGCAAATCAGCCATAAGTTCGGCGCTTTTTTTAAGCAGTCTATTCTTTTTGTTTCCAGTAGTGGAGCTTACTTTGTTCGACTCAGCAATAGCTGCAGCCACCGTTTTTTGTAGCGCACGAAGCTTGGCGAAGGTTTCAATAATCAAAAAGGTAGCCTCAGTAGCTTGTTTGCTTTTTAAAATGGTAGCCAGCATATATAACCCTTTTTCGGTAAAGGCTTTGGGTGGTACTCTTGTTTTTGAAAAGTTTGTGGTCGAAATTTTCGACCGCAAAACATTCCAATCCTTAGATGTTAATGCTACCATATATGCTTTGGGAAATTTATCAGGATTGTTTTTTACAGCTTTGTTTATATCTCGAGTAGCAACGCCATACAGTTGCGCTACATCTCGATCGATAAGCACTTGTTGACCTTTAATAGAAATAAGCTTCGCTTCTATGCTTTGTGCAGATAGTGGATTGTTCAGAATGACAAAAGGGATGGATGCTGATGCTGATGCTGAAATGATTCTGATTCTGAAACAAGTTCAGAATGACAAGGGGATGACAGAGGAATGACAGAGGAATGACAGAGGAATGACAAGGAGGATGGTTTCAGTGTCCGCAGTATCCGAGGGTCATTGAGCAAAGTCGAAATGACACTTCGACACTTCGACACGGTTCGGGAGCCTCGCCGACCGAAGCTCAGTGTCCGAAGCTCAGTGTCCTCAGTGTCCGAAGCGCAGTGTCCGCAGCTCAGTGTCCTACCATTAACTACTGCCTATTAACTATTAACTACTGCCTATTCACTATCAACTACTGCCTATTCCCTATCTTTACCGCATGCGAATAGACATCATTAGTGTGGTACCCGAGCTCATGCACAGTCCTTTTGACGGCTCTATCATGAAACGGGCGCAAGAAGCGGGTTTGGTGGAAGTACACTTCCATAATTTACGGGACTATACCACCAATAACTACAAGCAAGTGGATGACTACCCCTATGGTGGGGGCGCGGGCATGGTGTTGATGGTAGCACCCATTGACAAATGCATCAGCGCACTAAAAGCCGCTCGTGACTACGATGCCGTGATTTACATGACACCCGATGGCGATGTACTCAATCAAGGGATGGCCAATAGGTTGTCGCTGCTTCAAAACATTATTGTCCTCTGCGGACACTACAAAGGCGTTGACCAACGGGTACGAGATATGTTTGTTACGCATGAAATATCCATAGGCGACTACGTACTTTCTGGGGGCGAATTGGCAGCTGCCGTGCTCTGTGACAGCCTGATACGGCTGATTCCTGGGGTGTTGGGCAACGAGACCTCTGCCTTAACCGACTCTTTTCAAGATGGTCTACTTGCACCGCCGGTATACACCCGTCCTGCGGACTACAAGGGCCAAAAGGTACCTGATATACTGACTTCGGGCAATACACCCAAGGTAGACGCTTGGCGCGAAGAACAGGCGCTTAAAAGCACCCAAGCCAAAAGACCCGATTTGTTGGATTGATACTTCGGCAGGCTCAGTATCCGAGGGTCATTGAGCAAAGTCGAAATGATACTTCGGCAGGCTCAGTATCCGAGGGTCATTGAGCAAAGTCGAAATGATACTTCGGCAGGCTCAGTATCCGAGGGTCATTGAGCAAAGTCGAAATGATACTTCGGCAGGCTCAGTATCCGAGGGTCATTGAGCAAAGTCGAAATGATACTTCGGCAGGCTCAGTATCCGAGG
>CBFHKZ010000001.1:0-633714 GCA_965656545.1 Flavobacteriaceae bacterium | reverse complement strand
AAAAAGCTTTTACTATGGCAATTCCATTTGAACATGCTAATGAAGATCTACAACCGTTCTAAAACCGTTGTTTATGCTTCCAGTGTTGGGGGTAGTTTTTATGAACATGCTGTTTCAGTATCCACTGGAACAGCTGTCATGAAATAAAAAGCTACCCCCTATTATAACTCTTTTTAGGGCATGATATGTAATCTGAATTACATTATCACAATGGTTACCGAAATAATGATTAATTACCCCATAACTTATATTCCCCATGTCTTATAACATTCGGGTAATTCTACTTTTTCTCCCTTGATTCGCTTCTCCATTAATTCAATAAGTCTCTTTTCGGATATACTAATATTTTGCCAACCACATTTTACCATATCTATTTCATCTTCATTAATGACATCTAAGTACTTCTTGTAAACCTCCTTTAATCTTGAAGAAACAGAATCAATTTCACCCTCTTTTTTCAGTTCATGCTTAAAGACAGGATGTTCAGAGTACCATTCTTCTAAAACCCATCTACCTTTTTGAAAAGTAAATTTCAAACCATCATACTTACTGAAATTAAGTTTAAGTTGATCATTTTCTTTTGGGGAATATTCAAAATCAAAAACATTGATTGTGTTAAGTCTTCTAAGAATTTTCCTTCGTTCAATTTTCTCAATTGACTCCAAAGGATTCATCACGCCAATACGAGCTATGATTTTGTAACCCGCATCGGTTGCATTTCGATGTAATATCCAATGTATTTTTTGTAGTCTATTTTAGCACTACTACAAGAGCATAATCGAAAAGGGCCATTGAGATTGCACATGGATAATATTTTATTGTCTAATTATTTTTAAGGAATAAAAAGTGGAGGGCAAGGCAGTAAAGTCAAACTATTTTGGTAAGGATATGGCTGAATTAAGTTCAGTGTTATATAATTTACAAACCAAATACGAAGCTCATTAGATAATCGCTTTATATATTTAAATTATTATCTAATATGAAAACTCATTTTTTACTACATTTATTGATACTAACAACCTTTCCAGTTTATTCTCAAAAATATTTTGAAGGTTCTTGAGTCACCCCCACTTATGATTTCTTAACTACTATTTCTGTAGGTTTATATGGAGTGTCAAATGTTCTCAAATACAATTTTAGAGGATGATGAGATTGTTGAGAGAAATATTAAAAGATGGAAGTATAAATATAAAGCCCAGCTCTTTAATAAAGAAAATGGATATATGGTCATCATCTCATACAAATTACAAGATCCAAACACTATCATTTATAAATTTAAAGTATACTTTAAAGATAGACTTATATATAGACGTGTATTTGATGATAAATCCATAAAAAAATTAAAATTTGTGAAAAATAAAAAATGGACAATTGAAGACGATTTATTTATAATCGAAACGTTGTTAGCCAACTATAAAACAAGAGAATGGAATGAAATTATCAAATCAATTTCAGATGATATAGGCACTACTCAAAGCTCGGTTAAAATGAGAATTCTAAATTATATATCAATTCTCACAAATGGAGAAAAGGGTCTAAAAAATTATGCTGAAGAATCTTTAAAGGCTATTAATTTATCACTTGGTAAGTATTCAAAATCTCAACTTTTAATTGCTTTTCACTAATTTTTCATTTATATTTTTTTGTTAGATGTTCACAAAAACAAATTTTAATAAAAAACTCATCAAAATAATTAATTCTTTAATATGATTTATTTACATAAAAATGGAGTAACTGTAGTTGCTGAAAAGACTGCTAAAGTAGGCCAATGGTATAAGCTAAATGGCGAAGAATATCTTGTTGTTGATAGAAAAATATTAGGAGATCTAGTTTCTAAAGGAAAGGATGTAACTAAGGTTGTAACGACTAAAGTTAAAATTATGCTACAACTTTTTAGTAATAAAAATAGTTTCAATCAAAATATTGGCTCTTGGGATGTTAGTAATGTTGAAAGTATGTCATATATGTTTTATAATGCCAAGAAATTCAATCAAGATTTAAGTAATTGGGATACTAGTAAAGTGTACCAGATGGAATCAATGTTTGAAGGAGCCAAATCTTTTAATTCAAATATCGAGAAATGGAATACAAAGAGTTGCTGTAATTTTAGAAATATGTTTTCAGGGGCCTATTCGTTTAATCAACCTATTGGTGCTTGGAATATCAATGGCAATATTTCAGGGATGTTTAAAAATGCTAAATCATTTAATCAAAGTATTAATGATTGGAATGTCAAAGGAGTTGATTCCATGATATCTTTATTTGAAGGGGCTGAATCATTTAATCAAGACTTGAATTCATGGAAATTGCCCAATGGATACTGGCAAGGCTTTTCTTTAAATAAAATGTTTAAAAATGCTCTAAAATTTAATGGTAACATAGCTTCATGGGAATTCAAAGATGAGGCTCGAATGGATGAAATGTTTTGTGGTGCAACCTCATTTAACCAAGATATTTCAAATTGGGATATGGGCAATGTTGTGAAAATGGATAGAATGTTTAATAAAGCCATTTCATTTAATCATGATCTAAGCAATTGGAACATCAATGAAAAGTTGAAACAAAAACCACCATCTGGAATTTTTACAGGCGCAAAAAAAATGAAACCTGAGTTTAGTCCATTTAATAAAACAAAAAGGACCATTGACAAATCATATTTAAGACTGTCAGACATTGATAAAAAAACAATTACAAAAATCAAAAAATTACTCACTTCAAGGGATATTGGAAAAATTGATCTTGCTGTTGAATTAATAATATCACTTAATAATTATGAATTATTTAATTTTTTATTAGATAGATGTAAACTTGAAACATTAGAGGCAGCTGTTAATGAGGTAGGAGATTTAAATTATTTTAATTCTGTTCTTCATACTAACAAATTTTTTACAGGTACAGGACCATCTCAGCCTTTTTTGAATTATGCTCTGATGAGTATTGTCTCTAATTTGCCTCAAAATCAGAATATTGAAGTTGATGAATCACTTTATATTAAAAATATAAGTCGCCTTAATTTATCTACATTATTAAGTTCTGCTAAAACAGATTTACATGGGAATACATATGTTCGGGGAGATAATTTGTTTGAAAAAGCGTGCTTCGATCTAAACAAATTTACTAGTCTAAATAAAATAATAATTGATTTTCATTATGTAGGCCATGAAATAACTTCTTTATACTCGTTTAAGAGTGAATATATAAGTGAAGTTGTTGCAATTAATTCAAATGGATCGATTAAATGGATTGAGAAATTTAATCAAATTAATTATCTCAACTTAAAGTTTACTGACAATAATTCACAAAAACGGTTTGGTTTTTTTGATAGTTTTAAATCTTTAAAAAAACTTGAATATTTAATACTTCACCATAATGGGGAGTTTGAAAACATAGATTTTTTAAATAATTGTAGCAATATAAATTCTTTAACACTTAATATTAATAATTGGTATGGAGCTGAGAAGAAACTTAATAACATTAACGTTTTAACACTCATAAAGAACCTGGAGATTTTAGAAATTAATGGTATTGACTCAAATTTAGATCTAAACCCTTTGTTTAATTGTTTAAACTTAAAAGAATTAAGTTTAAAAATTGATGATCTATTTGATTTCAAATATTTACAAAATTGTAAATATTTAGAAAAAATACACTTAAAAATTACCTCACAATTTTCACTAAGCAGATTAAATTTAGCTCCACTTGAGAGTTGTAACCAATTATTATTGATAGATATTAATGGCGAGGTGTCTTCAAAATTAAACGGTAAAATTCACTCAATTAATGAATTAAAATCAGCTAATTTCCCAAATTCTATTCAATTAAACGGCTTAATTATTGAACAGACTGATTTGGATCTAAATTCAAAGAATTCCTTAAATAAAGACATAAATAAAACAAATTTTATTAAAAAGAACCAAATCATTATTGATTCAGCAATTCATAAAAATTATATTGATGAATCTAAAATTAGCTCTATTGATAAAAATACTATTACTAAAATCAAAAATTTACTCACTTCAAGGGATATTGAAAAAATTGACCTTGCTGTAGAAAAAATAATATCGCTAGATAATGATGAATTATTTGAGTTTTTATTAGGTGGGTGTAAACTTGAAACATTAGAGACAGATGTTAATAAGGTAGGAGATTTAAATTATTTTAATTCTGTTCTTCATACTAACAAATTTTTTACAGGTACAGGACCATCTCAGCCTTTTTTGAATTATGCTCTGATGAGTATTGTATCTAATTTACCTCAAGATCAGAATATTAAAGTAGATGAATCACTTTATATTAAAAATATAAGTCGCCTTAATTTATCTACATTATTAGAGGATTCCTACTCACATAAGAAATTTGTAGGTAGATGTTTCAATCTTTCGAAATTTACTTTCTTGAAGTTTTTAATAGTAGATTTTAAATGTTTTGAAAATGATTTTCCGTATTCGCTAAATTTTGATAATAAAAATGTAGAGGGATTAATAATGGATTCAGCAGTTGGGTCACTAAGTTGGCTATCTAAGTTTAGTAAAATAAAAAAACTTAAGCTGAAGAATTACCCCTTTTATCCATTTAAAGATTTTGAAGTGTTTCACAATTTAAATGATCTTGAGGATTTAGAAATTAAAAGTTCAGGTTATACTAATATCAATTTTCTTCATAATTGTACCAAAATTAAAAGTCTCAAATTAGATTTTTCACTTTATAGTAGTAATGATAATTCAAAAATGGAGGATGCTAGTGAATTAGAAAATTTGAAAAATCTCAAATATTTTGAATTAGTTGGAATAAATGAAAGAGAAGTAATCAATGACGTGTTAAAACACATAACAAAATTAAATTTCCTTGATAGCCTTAATATTTCCACTGATGATCAGACTAACTTTTGCATAAAAGTTGATCTTAGAAGTTTTCACGGCTTGAAAAACCATTTTTCTCTAAAAAAAGTTAAAATTAATAATTTAGAATTGATTCCATTTAAAACTACTCTATTTTCACAAACCAATCCTGTAGTTCCACTACCCAAAAAAGGGTCTAACACTAATTCAAACTCTTTTGAAGTTTGAAGAATGGGTAGAGTGATTATCTCTTCAGAGAATGGTTCGGGGATCTTAGTTAGTCAAACTTAAAATTTAAGTCTTGTTATTCTACCAAACCATAAATGCTTGTCAATTAAACCATTTTTGCTAATTACCCAAATAACAGGACAATAGGGCTTTATTAATGGCTTATTTGCGTATCCATCAGTAAGGTAGATACAACCATCATATTTTAAACTTCTTTTTTCATTTATATGTTTAAAAACAGGACTAAAGTCAGTTCCCCCTCTTCCATGAATAAAATTTGGAGTTACTCCCATAAAAGTATACTTTTTCTGAACTTTGTTGTCACATTCAATAACATCAATTTCTGTCCCAGTTTTCCAAATACCAATTATTTCGTTAAAAAATAATGAAAGTTCATCTTCACTGATTGACCCTGAGGTGTCTAAAGCAACTAATAACTTAGAGTGTTGCTTAATTTTAATACCTGGTCTTACACCATATCTTTTACTCTTTCTTTTGTAAGTATATTTCAAGAAAGTTTTTTTACTACTATTATTAAATAATTTAATTGCTGATTTCCAATCAACTTGTTGATTTTGTTTTTCTAATTCCAATTTGACCATATTCATGACTGATATTGGTAATAAGCCAAATTCTTTGTTACCTGTTCTCATTTTTGCATCAACGATAAGTTTTCCAAAAGTGATTTGAGCAGCATCTAATTCTGATTTAGTAGATTTTCCCCATAATGAATGATCACTATAATTTTTATTATTTTTCAAGTTATCAATGAATTTGGACCCTTCTTGTGAATCATTGTAGTAGGTCATTAATTTATCATAATACCACTCAAGGGTTTCATCTTTTTCTAATTTAAGATTTGGAAAAGAATTTAATGTTATGGCACTTTCTGGAAGTTTCCATTTACCTATATATTGGTTAACTACTAAATCAGCGGCAAGATTATATAAGTATGAGTCATGTTTTTTTTCTTTTAATCTAAAAATATGTTTTAAGACAACGTGCAATACCTCATGTTTAATTACAGCCACTTTGGATGTAGCTTTAGTCAATGACTTTTGAAAGAATTCTTTATTTATAAATAGTGTGATTGTACTTCCAATTAAACCAACTGCAGCTGTTGGAATTTCACTTGATAGTTTCCTACTTATGCCACTTAATACGTGAGCGTAGAAGGGGTCATCAATTAACAGTTTTATAATTGATTTTGAAATTTCGTCTTCAATTTTTTTATCTGATGCAATTTTTGTCATCTATATCCGCTTGTTATAAATGACTTAATAAGAAATCTGCTAATTTTTTATCTCTTAAAATTATTTTTAATTGTTCATCATTAATATTAATTAAATCTTTATATAGACTCATTGTTAAATCTTTTGGTAAGAAATCAAGCAACAATAATGAAATTAAATTTTCGGATTTAATTTTGTTGTAATCCACTTTATTGTTAGAAAAATATAAAGATAACCTCGTACAAACTGTTGACAGCCTATCTAACCTGACTTCACCATTTTTTCCTTCAGATAGAGATTTCATTTGTTGTTTAATAGTCTTTATATCAATGGTGTAAAGAAAATCTTCGGGGTCAATTAATAATTGAAGATCATCGTTTATAAAACTTGTAAATGCTGTGGCTGCATATTCATCAATACACCCCATTGCTAATTGATTTATTAATTTATTATTAGATTTTAAATCTTTAATTGGTTTTGTTAGTCTGAAAAGTTTCTCTAAAGTTCTAGGAGTAGTTAAACTGTTGTTTATTAATTCAGGATAAGTCAATACAAAAGAAATACCTCTTTCATCCAAATCTTTAGAAAAAGCCCATTTAGCCCATGACTTAACGTCAAATATTAATGTTGAATGAATCATTCTTGTAATCATCGCATTATCCATTGTTGTTACTGAATAGTCCATATCATCAGGATTAGCTGTAGCAATTATTTGCCATCCTTTAGGTAATTTCCACGATACGAGTTCATAATTTTGAATTAACTGCATACAACCCCTTAAAATTCTATCATCTGCTCTATTTAAATCGTCAAGTAGTAGAATTCCTGGTCCTTCTTCTTTTGGAACCCAATCAGGTGATATGAATTTTGTAGATTTATTTCCATTAATGTCTATAACTTCTGGGATACCGTGTAAGTCTCCCATTTCTTCAAATTGGGCAGGTGATATATACCTAAATTTTATATTATTTCTTAACGAATACTCCTTTACTATTTCTGTCTTACCAATACCGTGAGTTCCCCAGATACATAATGGGGATTCTAAATTTAATTTAATTGCAGTTGAAAAAACATATTCAATTAAAGTTTCAATTTCATCAGAATTACATTCCATTCCGTATAACTTTCTATTCATATGTATTGAAGTTTATTCTAATAAAGGTTGATATTGTCTTTGCCAATTTTTATTTTTTTAACGTTTGATGAATTTATTAAACCATTAAAGTCTGAAAGAGTTAATTTGACATCAAAACTTGAACTTGAATTAATTGAAAATTTTTCTAAAGAGTGGCAGTTAGATATATTTTGGAAAACTTCATCAGATACATTATTATGAATTTCTAAAGACCTTAATTTTTTGCAGTAAGATAGTCCTTGATAAGACAAAGTCCCATTTGATGTTTCATTTGTAAAAACTGTTAAATCCTCCAAATCTTTTAAGTATTTTAAAGCATTAATATTTTTGGTATATGAAGGATTCTCTATAGTAATCAAAACTAGTTTTTTTAATTTTTTACATTCTTTTAAAAAGTCTATATCAAAATAACCACCCACACCAATTTCCAAACTCCTTAAATTAACTAAAAATTTGAAAGCATTAGCTGAGTCTTCCGAAGGGTAAATACTTCCGAATTTTAAAGACTCAAGTTGAGGAAGGTTTTTTAACCAAGTTGAGTGCTGATGAGTTCCGTGTACATTAAGAATCTTTACAGATTGATTAATTAAAATATTTGAAATAACAGACTTTGACAAATCAAATACACTAAGGTCAATATTTAGTTCTTGTAAATGAGTAAAATTTTTAATCTCTGGTAACCTATATTTAAAGTTGCGTTCCAGGTTCATTGACCGTTTAAAAAAGATTCTTGTATCTAACTCATTTATGTTGTGTCGTTTTATTGACTCATCAATGTCTGCTTCTTCGGGACAATGATAAATTAATAAGTATAAAGCGTAGTTTAGATATGGTTGTGCAGGACGGGACCCTGTGAAAAATTTATTTTTAATTACCTCAGTACGATCTTCTGTTATTTTACAATCTGCTAAAAAAGTTTCAAAAAACTTAATATTTTCAACAGAGATTAACAACTCAATCCCTAAGTCAACATTGTCAAAATCTCTTGTTTGCAATAAAGATTTTATTTTTGTGAATGTTTTCTTGTCTTCTTTTATCAAATTGTTATTGACTGTTGGAGACAGATTGGATTTATTGTCTTCAATAACAGTATTTTTATCTTGAACAAAAACATGTTGATTTTCTTCATTTTCCAAAACTTTATTCTTGTCTAATTCATAAATTTTAATTTCATTTCTCCATGATTGTTTAATAAAAAAGTTTTTGATATTTTTTGGTGAATTAATGTCGTTAACACTGTGAACTTTTCCATAAATTTCACTAATACCACCTCCACTGATAATTAAATCTTTAAGGTTTTCACAAGTATTTAGTTCAGATAAATCAAAATTAACACAGTCTTGTTTGAAATTTAATTCAAGTATTTCTAATTTATTGAGTTTACCTAAGTCATTTAATTTAAATTCTGAATAAACATTTTGGATGTTTAATTCATTTAGGTTTTCTAATTCTGTAATACCATTAATATTATTTATTAAAGTCCCCTCATTATAAGAAAATCCCAAATTAACACTCAAGGATTCTAATTTTTTACAATTAGATAAAAAATTAAAATTCTCTAAAATACCACCAGTATCTAAGTCAAGTTTTTTTAATGATTTCAAGCTATTAAAACTATCTAGATCTTTAATAGATTTTTCATAAGAATCTATATCTAATTCTAAATATTCTAACTGTGGTAAATCAGATAAAAATTTTAGTGATCCTTGAAAATGTTTCAAGATTAAATGAGTAATACTGTTATTTTTAATAGAGGTTTGAATTTTTCTGTAAAAACTAAGTATAAGTTTATCTAAGTTTTTAAATCTACTTAAATCGGGCATAACAATAACATCTTCCAATTTAGGAAAATCAATAGATGATAAATCTAGCACCTTTATATTTTCTATTTTTAAAGAGTTATCAATTTGTACATTCTTATCGTTAGGTACAATTGAAATTATACTAAATAGTGAATAGTTCAAGAATGGTTGTGCTTCTTGGCTTCCCGAAAAAAGTTTATTTAAGATCAATTCAATTTTACCACCCTCATTTACTGTAAATTTACAGTCCTTTAATAAAGAACTATATATTTCATTATTATTTAATGATACTAAAATTTCAATTCCCATATTAATTTTACTTATATCTCGTGATATAATTAAATTCTTGATTTTTGTGAATTTTTTCTTTTCTTCAGAAGACAAATTATCAGTAGAAGTATCTAGATTTCTTTTTCTTGTTACAACCTTTTCATTAATATTTTCATTTAAAAAGGGATTGTACTTATCAAAATCAAAAGCTGACGCACCCTGGAAAATTGTGCGCGATTTTTTTATTTGTTCATTTAATTTCCAGTTTTTTATATTTTGATTAAATGATACTGCGTCTTGAAATAAACCTTTCATTTTAGTAACCTTACTTACATCCCATTGAGATATATCCTGATTAAAGGATTTAGCCTCTCTAAACATATTATTCATATTTGTTAAAGAACTTAATTTCCAATTTCCAATTGGTCTATTAAATGATGAGGCACCATAGAACATGTTTTCCGTATTTGTAACCTTACTTACATCCCAATCAGAAATGTCTTGATTGAACGATTTAGCACCATGAAATAGTGATTTCATAGATTTTACTTTTGAAACGTCCCAATTTAATGGTGAATTAAAAGATTCCGCACCTGCAAGAAATGAAGATATGGAACCCGATACTTTAAAATTTGATATATCTTGATTAAATGACTTAGCATTTTCAAACATGGAAAATAATTGACAGGAGGAATTAATCTTCCATTTATTGAGAGGTTGATTAAATGAGTTTGCATCTTTAAAAGCTGCAGTCATTAGATTCATTTCGGAAGTATCCCAATTATTAATATTTTGGTTAAATGATTCTGCCCCTTCAAATATTCTGGAAATATTATAAACTTTACTTGTATCCCAATCACCAATTGGATGGTTAAATGATTTTGCGCCGTGAAACATTGAAATCATAGCCGTGACATTACTTGTGTCCCAATAGCCGATAGGCTGGTTAAATTTTTCGCAACCTAAAAACATATCAGACATTGATTTTACTCTACTTGTGTCCCAACTGCTAATGTCTTCGTTGAAATCTTTACCTTTCCCATATCTATTTATGATATTATTCATTGTGGTTATTTTACTTGTAACAATTCTATTAAGGGGGATATTTTTGTAACCATTATCGTCAATGATTTTCTTTAAATCCCAATGATCTTTTGCAACATAATATTCAAAACCGTTAAGTTCATAAACCTCTCCACCTTTAGCTCCTTTAGCACCACTCTTAGCAACAACAGTTACACCATTTTCATGTAAGTAAATCATAATTATCTAATATAAATCCATTAATTTTAAAATATTATTGCACTAAAAACTCTTTTGAATCACAAGTGATGTTCGATAGTTTTAAATAAAAACTTTTTAAATTTTATAAAACTGTATTTTTCATTAAATGTTTCATCAGAAATTTCAAAAACTAGTCTGTACCTTTCTTTGTCATTTCTGAAATAAAGATTGGAATAAATGTTAGATTCTTTCGGAACTTTAAAGTAATGAATTACAGAATCTCGATTATTTATAAGACATAGGTGCCAAACAGTTTCATTACAGCTTTTTTTGGGCTCTACTGAAAATAAACCTGATTTATTTATTGTTGAAATATTGAAATTCTTTACATCTACTACGCATTCCAAACTATTCTCAATTAAATCTATAATAGATTTTTTATTTACTCTTTGAGTTGGGATATTGATTGTTTTGGTTTTCTTGGTTTCAGTTTGTCTCCCCCCACCATCATATATATTATGACATTTTTTGCATAGAATTTTTATTGTTCTATCAACAGGGTTATGTGCATCTACAAACATTTTTTCGAACTCTCTTAAATCCACATATAAACCATCATCCTTTTGAAATTTTTTTAAAATAGAATCTATGATTATTTTTCTTTCTTTTCCATGCACATGAGCAGAATCAAGTTGTTTATTTGATTCTCCACAATGTTCACATTTACCAACCTCTTTTTTATGTTTTTTTGTAATTCTTTGTATTAAATTACGACAAAATCCAGAAAAATATTTATTGAAATTATCTTTAGTTCCTACAAAATACGACGAATTCATTTGTATTTTATTAAAAAATTATAATTAAAAATACATAATCCTCTATTTAGGAACAGATGGAAAGTATTTAGTGACGTGAGTTAATTCAAGAACTAAAATAAAATTTTTAAGGATTAACAAACAGGAATATCTTCTTTTTTTAACTTTTCTTCTCTCCAATAGTAATAGTAGAATTTCCATTTTCATCATAACGAACATGAAAATACCCTTCAATACTATAATCTCTCTGTTCCATTGTCCTAACTCCACAGTTGACTGTTGGATTGACAGTTAAGAAATGATGTAAATGTTTTAATATTTAAAAAATATTTCATAAACATTAAACAATAAAATTTTATTTAAATTTAACAAATTATTATAATGATTCGATTCTTATTATTTTCTTTAATGTTAGCCCCATTGTTTAGTTATTCCCAGTATACAGGTGCAACCCCCTGGGAAAATTGCTTTGGTATTAATGCTTCTTGCAAATCATATCCTAAAGATGGTTATATGGTTGGGTGCTCTGAAATTATAGTAAATACATCTAGTTCATCTCCTGTGATGGCAATTGTAAAAAAGTATGGCAAGGTCTTAAAGCACGCTTATATATCTGCTGGAAGTAGTTATTCATTTGAAGTTCCTGATGGAACATATCAAGTTTTTTTCTATTACGGAAGAAAATGGAATAGTCGAAAAAAAATGAATTCAGATGAATGTTACAATATTTATGGAGGGTTTACAGAAAATGAATCGGTGTCAAAAGACAACCCAATAACTGTAAATAGTCAGATTATGACTTATACACTTACTGAAGTAACTTATGGAAATTTCAGTCCAAAATCAAGTAGTTTAAATGAGGCGTTATAATTAATGGGTATGGGTACTATCAAAACTAACATAACATTATTACTATTTTTTGTAGCTCAACAGTTTGCTTTTGCAGAGTATATGATAAGTGTGGACAGTCTAACTTATCAACAAAAACTGACATCTGGAGAATTTTTGCCGAATATTAAGTTAGTCGAAAATGATATTATAGAATTACCTCTCAATTTTGAGATTGAGTTAGATATAAATGAATTAAAGGATTTGGATATAAAATCAAATTATTTTTTCTCAAGGTTTGACTTTTTCTTTTATTCTAAATACGACACTCTGGTGGTTACCAAGAGTAGGGATTCCGTTTACTTTTATCCTTCTGATTATTTTCAATTAATATATCCAGAAAGTGATAAAAAGTATATGTCAGGGAATTATTATTCTGGCAAATCTTTTTTTGAAAAATCTAATGACAGTTTAATCCAATGGGAGGGCTATGTTGAATCAGAATTTCCTCACAAATGGGATCTAAGAAATTATCCTTTTGACGATCAGAATCTTAAAATAGTTTTTGAATCAATGGTTGATACATCTTACTTCGAATTAAATGAATCGATTGATTATCCAGCCTCAATAAATCCAGAAAATTTTAAGTATTTATTAGACGGATTTAATGTAAAGAATATTAGTACATCAAAGGATTTTCGTGAAACGTCTGAAATAGGGGATTATGTAGGTGGGAAAAGAAAAAAAATAGTTGAACAGTTAATATTTAATATTACAATTGATAGAAGTGGCTCTTATTTGTTTTATAAATTATTTTTTGGGGCATTTCTTTCATTTCTGATTTCTTACTTAGTCTTTTTTATTGATTCTGAACACTTTGAAACCAGAATCACCCTAAGTTTAGGCGGTATTTTTGGTGCAGTTGGAAACAAGTATTTTGTTGAAAATTCAATGCCTGCACTTCAGGTTTTAACGAAGGCAGACCTGATTAATAATCTTGTCATTATATTTATTATTATAAACATATTTATTGTAATAGCACAACATACTTCTAAAATTACACTGTGGAAATTCGAAAACAATAAATTCTCGGCGATATTTATTTTTGTCTTGTTTGTTCTTTTGAATTTATTAATTGTTAAGTCGTAATGAATATTTCCGAAGCCATTAACACCCATGGAATTTCTGTTGTTTTAAAGTCGTTATTTCCTCATTTAAAAGGGATTGATTTTAATACAGTAACTCATATTTCAGATTTTGATAAATCTGGCTTTTCTTCAACTATTAATGCTAAAAACTGGTCTTTTTCTGTAGGTTCATTGCCTTTGCTGTATAGGCATTTAAAGCCTGAGGATTTTAGTACAGAAATTAATAAACTATTAATTAGAAATAACATAAATCTTGATAGCTCTTACAATGATCCATCTGGAAATATTACTTTATGGGATGGAGATGGATTTAAAATTGAAAAAGTATCTGATAATAACTTAAACCTTATAATCATTACAAGTGTAAATTCAATTACAAAAGAGACCATAGCGTTTAATGAAACTGGGCTTGCAAAAACCACAACTTCCCCAAATTGGATATCAGGCTTAGCTCCAATTTATGACTCAAAATCTATTGATAAAAATGAAAGGGATTTTTCTAAGTTTATTCTTTGCCCTTTATTTTTTGAAGGAGATAACGATTATATATTAATACCTGTTCAAGCAGATGAGTTTGCAAAGCCACTCATAGACAAAATCATTGAAGATAATGGAGGCTTTAAAGAATTTAATGAAGAAAACCACGATGGTTGGCAAAGTCTTTATTCAGGACATTTATTCGTTATTGGCTATTTGCCTAAACATAAATGTGTACGAATTAACAGAAAGCAAACAACTGCATCATCAACTGATGGGGAAAGTTTAACTTCAGGTATTCACCCATTGAGTAATCAAGTAAATTCCATAGTAAAGGGGTTAAATAAACAAATATACAATCCAGCTGACGGAGCTGTAGCTGACGGGCGTTTGGTTGCATCGACTGAAAAAGCAAACAATATTGTAGGCTTTGATAAAAATGCATCAAATCTAATTTCATCTTTTAAAGATGTGGTTGTTCAGTTCAATTCTGATGACCCTTTTTTGAAAATTAACTCTGCTAGTATTGAGACATGGATAGATAAGAATCCTGAGGAGACGATTTCTTTTTCAGTTCCAAACAATTTTGAGCTATTACTTTCCAAGGGCAATTCAATGTACAGGCTCAATCTTTTTCCACCAGGGGGCCTAATGGGAAGCTGGCCAAATGATATTCCTAAAAACGATTTTGAAGAATTACCACTAGTTAATTTTAGCCAAGAAATTTTAACTAGACAGGCTCCGCCACCAATTAAAGATAGTAGTAAAAGAAATAATTCAGCCTTTAATATCGCTAACGATAATCAAAAAAAGGCCGATTTTATAGAATCTTCTGTTGTTGATAATGAAGATTTAAATGTAAATACTTACAAGTCCTCAAATTCATCTTCTTTTTTAAAGTGGTTGTTTGTCATAATTGGGGTAATGTTACTTTTCTTGCTATTAAGAAACTGTTCTGTTTCAAGGGACGCCGAGTACTATTATAAGAAAGGTGTTAATAATGCTGATTCAGGTAAATATGACAAAGCATCTAGAGATTTTGAGAATGCCATAAATCTTGACAACGAGTATATTGACCCATACTTAGCACGTGGAGAAATGAATTTGCAAAATGGGGAATATCAAAATGCTAAATATGATTTTGATGAGGTTATACTTATGGATTCAGAAAATTGGAAAGCATATTACTTAAGAGGTTTGGCGAATATGAGACTAGCCACTTCTAAATATAGCAGATCTAATAAAAATGCCATTCAAGATTTTACTAAGTCCTTATCTATAAACTCAACAGCAACTAATGGAAAGTCTTACTACTATCGGGGTAAGGTTTTTCAGAAAATTGAAAATGAAAGTTATTGTTCAGATTATTACCAAGCATGTGAATTTAACACCCTTGATGCGTGTGAACTAGTGGATGAATATTGTCAACCCAAAACAGGGTTTAGGCCTTACGATAAAATTTTCGGACCTGGTGTTTTTACTGGGGATAGAGAGTTTACAGTGACAAACAACTGTGATTATGATATGGTCATTACATTGAAGGACTTAAAAACAAGGAGGTCTGTAAGAAGTGAATATGTCAGATCTGGAGAAAAATTAGTGATGGATCGAATTCCAAAAGGGCGTTATCAAGTAGAATATTTGCAGGGCTTAAAATGGAGTTTTAATAAGATGCTTCCAAATGAAATAAGCAAGGGAGGATTTTTAGTAGATCAGAAAACAAGTAAAGTAAATCAAGTATGGAATTTTAGTAATTACCAATCTCTTGGATACAAAGACTGTGTTGTAGGAGGTGGTCTGACATCTGATGAGATTTCTGAAGAACAGTTTTTCAATCAATAATATGAAATTCGCCAAAATCACATATTTTACTAATTTAACCCACTACAAAATTCATGGGGGAGTAAATCATCTAAAGTGGGATGTTAAGGACTCCTACTTTACTTTACTTGTTTCTAAAGGATTTATGAAATTTTTTTATGATACATCTGAGCTAAAAACAGTTTCTAATTCAAAAAAAACATACGTACTAATAGCTTTTGGTTTTTTTTCACTTGACTATGAAAAACTGACGGTTAACGACAGTAAAGTGATTAGCAGCAGTTTAACACTTGGTAAAACACGAAAATCAAAAATTGAAGTTGCTCATATTAAAAAACCACAAAAAATAAAAAATACAGTTGTTGATAGCTTTTCGAATACTACGCTTAAAAACAACAATATAAAAATAAAGTCAATACAACCTTAATTCACAGATAATGAAAAGAGAATATTATACTACCCCCAAACCAAACTGGATAACAAAGATTCTATGGAAAGCTGCTGGTGCAGATGAATACATCCTAAAGCGTAGCACGTATTCGGATCATGTAAAATATTCCACACTAGGAGGTATTGTATGCGCTACAGGATTTATGGCCGCACTGGCTGGTGGTTATGCCTTCTATATTATTTTCAAGGAAAAAGCTGCTGCAATAACTGAAAACACTTCAAAGGTAGTTGAGCAAAGTACTGACATTAAAACAGCACTTCTGTCAATTTTATTTGGGATTATTTGGGGCTTGATTATTTTCAATATTGACAGGTTTATTGTGGCAAGTACGGGTAAGGGTGACGGAACTGATGCCATAACTTGGGGGGAGTTTAGAGGAGCTATACCTCGTATAATTATGGGTATTATAATAGCTATAACGATATCAAAACCTGTTGAATTAAGGATGTTTGAAACTGAAATTGATGTTAAACTTCACGAAAAACAACAAATTGAATATAACAATCAGATCAAAAAAGTTGAAATGAATTTCAGGCCTGAAGTAGAAAGGATAGAAGATGAGATAGAAGCCTTAAGGTCAGAGATTAGTCTTCAAAGGGAAAACTTAGAAAGAAAAACAACTATTTTTCAAGCTGAGATGGACGGTCTAAGTGGTTCGGGTAAAAAAGGAAAAGGACCTTCGGCAAGGGAAAAAGAGAGAGAAAGAGACCTCGCTCAATCTGAATTAGATGCGCTCATTGCGAAAAACGAACCTAAAATTGAAAGTTTAATTGAAGATAAAAAAGCTGCTCAAAATAAGATAAAACTAGAAAAGGCAAAGGCAGAAAATGTTGCGAATGGTTTAAATGGCCTTTTAGAAAGGCTTCATATAGCCCATGAAATTGCAGGTTTTTGGATAACACTATTTATAACGCTACTTTTTATGGCAATAGAGCTTACGCCTATTTTCTTTAAAATGATGCTTATAAAGAGCCCCTATGACTTTATGAATGACAATTTAAAGGCATTGTTAAAAGCAGAGCAAGGAATAGAAGTGAAGTATGACTTTTATAAAGAAAAAGAAGGTGTACAAAGAGACTTAGTGATAAATCATCAATCAGAAAAGATGATTCGTGAGAAAGTAAAGCTTTTACAAACACAAGCTGATTTAAATGAAATCGTTTTAGAAGAGTGGAAAAACAAAGAAGCTGTAAACATTAAGAAGGATCCTTCTAAATATATGGATTCATAGGTATGATACGTTGGTTGTGTTATCTTGTTGGAGTAGACTTTGCTCAAATTAAATCTGGCAACAATATATTATTAGCTTTTGCCGGCTTAATTCTATTTGTGTTGAGTCTAGCCGCATTTGGGTTTTATTATGCCATATACAACACAACTGAAAGCCTTATTCTAGGAATTATCGTAGCTGCCTTTTTTACACTTTTGATTCTTAATATTTATCGATTAGTATTTTCGATTTCAGAAGGAGAATTAACCAAATATGATAAGTTTTGGGATGTCTCGAAATTCGTTCTCAAACGTGGATTTATTTTAATTGCTCTATCATTATTTATTTCAAAATCTTTAGAAGTTTATATTTTTAAAGACCAACTAAAATTTCACGTTAATAATTATAAAAATGGATTAAAAAGAGATTTTAACAGAACCTTAGAAATCGGGCTATTAAAAGACAGACAAAGTATTGACGAAGAATATGAACGTCGTATTTATGACGATAAACTTTTTGATAAGTTTTTAGCTGAAAATGTGAAGAAATATGCGCTTGAACGAGATCGAAAATTAATTGAAATTCAAAAAAAGGTTGACTTAGAAAACTCAGTAATTCAACAGAAAATTAATGCATCTAACTTTTTCATCACAAAAATAAAATTACTCTTTACTCATATTCCTGAGAGTTGGTTGCTAACCCTAATAATAATAAGCATCTTTTTGTCACCATTTTATGTTTTTTTATTGACCCCATTATTTACTGAATATGACACTGCTTGCGCTAGTGCTAGTAGGCAAATAATTATTGACGAATACAATTCATTTAAAGAGATGTATCCAATCTTTATGATGAAATCTATGGGACACGAGCTGAACTTTGAAGAAAAATGGGAAGACCCACCGTTTAATACAATTAAAATTGGGCCACCATATCGTGTGCTTAAAAAGGGATCTTTATTAAAGTGGATAGAAATGTTCAGATGATATGAGGGATCCAACTTTTAAAATATCAAAAAACATACATTTTCGAGGTAACTTAGATGGAAAGTACAAGGCTACTAACATTGATTCTTCAGGAGTTGACTCTAAAATTACGCTAATTGAAACAACTATTTCTGAAACAGAGATGTGTTCTGAATTTGATTTTTTTAATCATAATAGTGATTCTTTAGTGTATAATAAAGTTGATGATGTAACCATTAAACTATCTGATGACAAAGATCTAAATGACTATAGATTTGTTGAAGATATAAATAACCTGAAAATTGGGGATGTATCACTGTCTGACCAAATTAAAGAGGGTTCTACCACCTACGGAGTAATTCAGGGCAAAGCAGTTTTTACATTAAAAAAGCAAGAAGAGGTAAAAATTGATCTTTACGAAAAGCCCAAAGAGGAACTTGAAATTATTTTTCCAGATCTTGAAAAGATTAAAAGGAAAGAGAGTTTAATTAAGCGCCTTAAATATACTTTTATATTCTTGTTAGCAATTGCAGTTTTATATTTTTTAGTTCAATTTATTTCAAGTATAGATTTTAATGCGAAGAAAAAACAGTTAATTGAATTTAAAGATAATGTAGAGACTAGAATAACATCAAAGACAATTAGATTAACTAAAGCAGGTGGCCAGAACTATGCCTTACTAACCATTGATGGAGTCAAGCAAAATTTCTTACTAGACACTGGTGCTTCCATGTCAACTGTGCCTTTATATTTTATTGAAGGTTTAATTAAAAAGGGGTATATCACGCCTGAAATTCACTTTATTAGACATGAGCAGTTTAGGATTGCTGATGGGAATACGGTTGAAGGTGGTATATGGAGGATTCCAAAGATTAAAATTGGAAGTGAAACGATTTACAATGTGGAATTTTCGTCTGTATCTTCAGAAAATGCTCCCTTTTTATTAGGGATGTCTACATTAGAAAGGCTTGGCAACTATTCAATAGTTCCGAATGAAAATAAAATTATAATCAAAAAGTAATTAATATGGCTGAGGCATTTGTTAAAGGGTTGGTAATAGCTCTTTTTTTAGGTTTTATAAGCTTAATTAGATATTTCATTAATTGGCTTCGATATAGAAATAGAGAAAAGCTTTTAGAAGAGGATGAAAAACATTCGTTTCTCGAAAAAAAGTTTAAACACTTGATAACCTTAAAAGAAGGAAAAAAGGAGATAATTAATATTACTATTTCTCAACCCTTAAGAGCTAATAAACCCTGGGTTGTTTATAAAACTTTAAAGTGGGGTACATGGCCTTTTAATAACAAAGAGGAAGACGAAATTCATTTCACAATATCTGATAATGAGCTTTCAAATATGGAAGATTATATTCATTACAAAAAATCAATTGGTAACAACAAGTCCAATAATTTAAGTTAGAATAACTTTCTAGACAAGTCAATTGATAATACGTGGAATAACAAATAAATATAATTTTAAAAATATGAAAAGAGGATTTTGGACAGGATTAGTTGCCTTTATTTTAGCAAAAGTGTCTCATTATGTAATTACATTTACAATAGGTTATGTTTTAGGGAATACAATTGGTGATCAGCCAATTTTATGGGATATTATAAAAATAATCGATAACCCTCTAATAGCAATAGTTTATCTAATAATTGCAACGAGATTTATTTATAAAAAATTATTAGCTAAATCAATTGATAATCAGGTAAGTAGCGATTCTAATGTTGACTCGAAATTTTCAGACCAAAAAAACAATCTTGAAATTATTGATAAGATAGTTGAAAACTCATCTGCCAATCAAGATGCGGTCTCTGACTACAGTGATTCAAATGCATTTGACACTAATATTGAAACTTCCTGGGGAGGTGAAGAACCAAACATTCTTACTTTTTTTAAAAAATATGTCTCTAACAAAGAAGAGTTAGTATTAAAAAAGGTTGAGACATTTAAGAATAATATTTTTTACGCAAAGGAAGATTCCAATCAAACCGGGCACATATTTATTTTCTTTGAGGAAGCAAATGAGGCTATTGAAAAATTTAAAACCATTATTGAGTCGCATTCCAATAGTGAACAGTTTTTCAAGTTAAAATCGAATCAAATATCAAGTTGGATAAACAAATATAAAAGTGAGATTCAATCCCTAAATGTTGAAGGCTGTTCAATTCAATTGTCTAAGGGAGTCAGTCTTTACAGAATAGACATATCACTAAAAAACTCATTCAAATGGACTGATATAAAATCTGTTAATAAGGATAAGGCAATAGTCTTTACGTTTCCCTTTTCATCTCTGATTGAAAATGATTTGCCTGAAACTAATTTTAATTTTAATTTATCTGAGTCTATAATGCTAGCTTTAGTTTATTTCAACACTCTTGATGGCAGTGATGAAATACCACTGTGTCCTAGTTATTACAATGAAGATGAAATAAAAGTTTTTACTCATACTGAAGATTTTAAATCATTTTGGACTTACTGCCGTAAGAATATTTTTGTCGATAGTATTGACCCATTCCAAACAGAAATATTTAAAAATATTTTTAAAAAATTCAATTCTGAGTTTACGCTTTTTGATAAACTAAATCTATGTTATCAATTTATTCAGAGCCCACAACAAACCTTTACAATAGATAATGACGACTTAAGTGCTATCACAGAACACACCAAATATTTTGAGAGAACATTCGAATTATTAAGATTGAATAAATATTTTGACATTCAAGACGGAGAGTTTATCCTTTTTTCAATGATGAAGAAGAGAATGGATGAAGTTGAACCTTATTTAAATGATTTTAAAAGCTTGGAAGACTTATTTGATTGCATGAAAAACGAGTCTAATGAATCAGCTATTGAATTGAGAAAAAAATTAGTTGGAGATTTGCCGCTTAATTTAATTGATAGACCTACAAACATCAAAGTTAAACAAGAGGATGATGAGAACCCTTTTTCGAACTATAGTGAATCAATCATAGAAAACTACAATCGAGCAATGGAGAAGCTACAATCGGGGAATTATCAAATTGCTGCTGTAGAACTTGAGAAAGTTATTGAGCAAGAAAGTTTTATGTTACCTGCTTACTATAACCTAACTGCAATTAAAATTAATTTTGAGCAAGACTACGTTGGAGCAATTAAAACTTTAGATAAAATAATCAATGCTCAAGGATATGAACAAAACCCTGATAAGGTTTATGCAGGTTTATACTTCAATAGAGGTTTAGCAAAATCATATTTGGACAGAGAGGAAGCCGCAATTATTGACTTTAATGAATCTTTGAAAATCGATTCTGAATATACCTCTAGTTATGCAAGCAGAGGACTTTCATTAATGAATTTAGGCCGGAATTTAGAAGCACTCGAAGATTTAAACAAAGCAATTGACTTGGGGGATAAAACTTTTATCAACTATTTTAATAGGGGTAAGTGCAAACAATCTTTAACAAAATTTAGTGAAGCTTTAGACGACTATAATTCTGCTTATGAATTAAATCCTGAAAATGAGAATGTTATAATGCAGAGGGATTTGCTTCAAGCAATGAAGGATAATGGATTAATGAATCAAATTGAACAACTATCGGAAAGTGAAGGCAACAATATAAATATTGATGAGGAGAAAATATCCTTCATTTATGAATTATTAATGAGAGTTTCTTTGGCTGATAACAAATTGGACAATAAAGAAGCATTGTTAATTGCCGCTAGCATACATAAGTTAAAAGAATTGTACCAGTTTGAAGGGGATGTAAAAAGAGCTGAAACATTATCGTTTTTCAGTAAATCTGATGAGTTTTCTGATGATGAAAAAACGAGTATAATAGGATTGCTCATGTCCTTAATAAGCATTGATGAGGTTGTTACTTACAGCGAGCTAAGTCTGGCAGTTAGCTTTTGTGTAGGTTTAAATTTAAGTATGGATAATGCTGAGGAAATAATTGATTCAATTTGTAAAAATGAATCTTTAGATAAAAACACTTTCTATTTATACATTGCTGAAATTTATTCTTCTATGAAAAATGAAATGTCTGATCAGACAGAAGAAAATTATGACTTAGTTGATCAGATATTAAATCTTGAACAAGAAAAAGTGGCTGAAAAATTTAAGTCATTGCCGTTCGAACTCAAAACGGAAATTTTCTTCGCTACAATTATGTATGACGAGAAAAGAAGTTTGGCTAGGGATGAGGCGGATGCGCTTAATAATCAAGCTTGGAATAAGATGGAGAATGGAGCTTATGATGACGCTTTGATAGATGCAAAAAAATCAATAGACACTTTATCAATGAGTATTAATAATGACACGATTGCATTGATTTATTATCATTTAAAGAATTATGATGAAGCAATTAAGTATGCGGATATATCCTTGGATCTTGATCAATCGAGGAGTGACCATTATGTTACAAGAGCTAAAATTTATTTAAAATTAGAAAAACCTGATTTAGCAAAAATTGATTTGAATAAAGCAATAGAGCTTAATGAAGAAAATGAGGAGGCGAAAACACTTTTTAAGAATTTGGATTTCCCCCAAAATGAACTAATAAGCACCCATTTTAATTCTGATGGTACTGATGAAAACATGCTATATGAGCCCGTTGTTGTAGAATGGACTAATTCAGAAAAAGAAGAATATTTAAAACAATCAAATAAAGTAAACGTAAAGTTGCTTTATAATTTAAGAGATCAATATTTAGAGCTTGAAGACAATGAAAATTATACAGAAGCAATAAATATATTAACTAAAATTATTGAACATATCCCTGAATTGAAAGGACAATCTTTAGTTGCGTATGTTGATCCAAGTGATATGTTAAATGGGATATTGTTAGAAGAAATGTATTTCAATAGGTCACAATTATATTTTAAATTAAACTTATTCGAGGATGCGAAAAATGATTTGATCAAAGCTATAAGTACTAACCTAAAGAGAAATGAACCTCAATTTCACCATAACCTAGGTTGTGCTTTGATACAATGTGGGGATTTCACCTCATGCATTGAACAGTTTAATATTACTTTAAATATAGACCCAGATTTTTTTGATTCTTATTACATGAGAGCAGTAGCTTATGCAAGTGACAGCTGTGACCATCAGGATATTAATTTAGCGAGAAAGGACTTAAAAGTTTATTTAGATAAGTATCCTGATGATGGTGCTGCAAATAAACTTTTAAAAATAATTAATTCCTAAATAAGTCATTAAGATTGTTTCCAAGGATAAATTATTATTTCTTAAAACAATCATAGTAGGAAAAAAATTTATCCGTAAACAGTTTGTAAAAGCAATATCAATGACAACATATTCACAGGTAGTAGTAAGCCTTACAATAGTAGCTATTTATCGCTTATTTGGAAGTAATTTAAGAGGTTAAATAATTAGATTGAAATGATTTACGCTCTTCTGGTTTAGATACACAAGGCGATAGAAATCTTTAAGTGTACAGGTTTTTTACAAAAACTACAAAGAGCTATGGCGGCATTCAAGTTTAAACTACTCAGGAGGTTTAGAAGCAGCAGAATTAAAAGAAGGGGATATGCCTATTATTTAGTGGTATAAAAGTACTTTTTCCATATCCATTTTACAAATTTATAAGAAAGCCAAATAGATATAATTGAGCCTAATGCAGTTATTCCGCCTGCACCTCGTCCAAAAACAGCAAAGTTAATACCAATAGAAATTGCTAAAAGTACCCACAGAGAAATTAAATAAATTATAATACTCAAAATGATTATTAGTGCTTTTTTCATAGATTAAATATCTCAAAGGTGTTTAAAAATTGTTTATGATAATTATAGAAATTTTCAGGGAAAGTATTTCCCAATAAAGTATATAATTTATCTTCTTTAATAAACTGAACGGCAACGTTTGTAACTCTAACATTATTAGCATAATAATCCCCACTGCAAATAGAGTAGAAACAATAGCCTAAATTTTTAAAGTACATATTTTCTTTAATTTGAACCTTAAAGTTATTGAACGTCATTGATGAAGCGTCCTCAGACTTGTTAGTTTTTAGCATTTCAGCAATGTAGGTGTCATTTGAAAGTGTTGAAAAAGACCAATCATCGGAGTATCTTAATTCTATCAAACTTTCTATTTTTCCATTAACATATTTAGATGCTGTTAATAGATTACATCCATCATTATAAACTTCGATTTCAAAAGCTTTAGAGAGCTTAATATCAAATTTAGGATAAGGGTCTTTACCACAAGATAAAATTGAAACTGATAATAATATTAAAAAGAAGTTTCTCATAATACAAAATGTAATAAATGTGAATTTACCCTAATGAGGAGGTTTTGAAGTAGTAGGGTTTGAACAAGAAAATGTGCATATAGTTTAGTTTACTTGAATTGCAAACAATCCTTGTCTGCAATTAATTGTGCTGCGGCAGATAATACTTGCATTTCTGCTGCAGTTGCTTTATTGTCAGCTTCTTCTCCATTAGCATATTTAGCCATTGCTAATTGTAATGCTTTATCGCAAAAGCAAGCAGAATAACTTACATTTGAATTAGACGTTCTGCTATAAGCTTTTGTACAAGCTTTAACAAAGTTAATTTTCTCATTTTCTGACCAGTAGCTTCGACCACAAGAGACGAGAAATAATGGTAATGTGAGAATTAATATTAATTGTTTTTTCATTCTGCTAATGTAATTAAACTATTAAATTTATTGAATAATACAAGATTAGGCGCAATGAGATTTTAGTTAACTAATCCCAATTCCCCCTATTTTCAAGAATTAGATGTCCTGTTTTACAACTAGGGCACTGAACGGATGTTGATTCGTTTTCGTTGTAGAAGTTTAGTTCTTGGGCTTCTTTTTTACATTTAGGACAACATAAAGGGTCTTTATTAATGTTTATGTCGTAGACAATGCCACAATCATAACACCCAAAAACACGCCTGTCTATATTGTTAATTGGGTACATCATGCCTATTCCATGATATGCAATCTGATCTTCATCACAATGGTTGCAGAAATAATGATTAATTGACCCCATAACTTATATTCCCCAGGGCTTATAACCCTCAGGTAATTCTATTTTTTCTCCGTTGATTCGCTTCTCCATTAATTCGATAAGTTTCTTTTCGGATATTCTGATTTTCTGCCAACCACATTTCACCATATCTATTTCATCTTCATTAATGACATCTAAATACCGCCCATAAACCTCTTTTAATTTTGATGAAACAGAATCAATTTCACCTTCTTTTTTCAGTTCATGCTTAAAGACAGGATGTTCACAGTACCATTCTTCTAAAACCCATCTACCTTTTTGGAAAGTAAATTTCAAACCTTCATGCTCATTGAAATTAAGTTCAAGTTGATCATTTTCTTTTGGGGAGTATTCAAAATCAAAAACATTGATTGTGTTAAGTCTTCTAAGAATTTTCCTTCTTTCAATTTTCTCAATTAAGTCTAAAGGAGTCATCATGCCAATACAAGCAATGATTTCATCACCCTCATTGGTTGCATTTTGATGTAAAACCCAATGTGGTTTATTGTAGTCTATTTCAGAACCACAAGAGCATAATCGAAAAGGGCCACTGAGATCGCACATAAAAAGTTAGTTAAATGAATATATTTTAGAAAGGGGTAAAAGATTAAGCAACATGATCTAAACTGTACATAGAATTATTTTGAACTAATGTCTCCTGAGTTCTCCATTCTCTTTTCCCGGAAGTTATTATTTTCACCCCAGTGACACCAGTTTTATTTCTAATATCATCGGCAGGATAGTTGCTTATCAATAGACCGTAATTGTATTGATTTTTCTTAAAAAACACACTTCCAAAATCTGATTTCAAGTCGCAATTCCAGGTCTTGTAAACTCGGTTACTGTTTTGGTTATAACTAGAGGCAATTCGAACTGTAACACCTCTCTGATTAAACCTCGTCCCTTTTGTTTCTACATTGAAAAATGTAGGCTGGAAATAACTCAACAGGCGATAGTAAGCCTCTTCATCAATGAATTGGAGTTTATTGCGCCCACAATCTGTTATTAATTCATCATAGGATATGAGATCAATCTTTTCAATAGGAGTAAAAACACCTTGCGATTGGTTTTTTATAAACTTGGTATGGGTACTAAGACCTCTAACTTTCGCATTAAATAAATCATTTCTCCATTTAGGATCAGTGAAAATTTCCCAGTCCTGTTCAAATTTTGAATAGTGATTTAACAGTTCAAGGCTTGCCATCAGTTTGAAATTCCTGTTTGAGTGATAACCACAAAAACGTCCGGTAATTCCTTGTGCACCGTTGGCTAATTGTTTGTCTCTAGGTTCAATGCCAAATCGAACTTTCTCTTTTAAAATACCTAAATCTTTACCTGCGGTTAAGGCTTGAACTATTATTAAAACGACTCTTTTTCCACGTCTCAATTTTAAATCTGAGATTTCTTTGATCCCTTCATTTATTCTTAGATCACAGTTGGAATTTGAGCCAATCAATATTACTTTACAGTTTTTCTTATAACGTTCAAGTAATAATCTTCTTAATTCTGATGCCCTGGAAGTATTGGACTCTCTAATTATGCCTAGGCCATCATCAAAGTTAATTAAATAGTTCACATACTCATCTACTTTGGGATGTATACTATAAAAGGTTTCTCCATCTAATCTTTGTGATTGTAACGGTTTAAAATCATTTGGTATGTCTTCTATTAAACCATCACGCAACATTTCTGAAATACCATAATACTGTGGAGGACGTACACCAACAATAACGTCTACATCTGCATCGCCATTAAATTGAGCATCTAAAATGTCGTAAGGCGTTGCACTTACCGCTAACAATTTAATATCAGCGATCCGACGCCTTAGTTCATTAAAAAACGCAACCTGAAAACATGAGTCATCTCCACAGCCATATTGATCTTCATCTCTCACAATTAACTGAACATCATACTCATTAACAACTTTATGGGGATTTGGGTGATTGAAAAAGTCACTCATTTTCATCACTTTTAATTTTGAAGGTTTTATTTGATCCAAAGAAGCATCATAGTAATCTCTTTGAAGAACTCTGCAGTTTTGAGCGTACAAGTCGGTATCCCTCATGCTTGTCACAAACAATATAGATTCGTATTCCCGAATTAAACCAATTGCTGGCAATACATAATTACATAAGAAGTATATTGTTCCTGATTTGCCACTTTGCATTGAAGCTACAAAAGCCATATTTTGGTTTCCCTCCTTGATAGAAACCCCCAGTCTTAGGGCGTTAATAATCTGATTTGGAAATATACCGGTGCGTCTGGTATTAAGAAGTGTGTCAATGATATTTTGCTCAAGGGATTCAGGGGCATTTAATTCCTTTAATAAAGCTTCAATCTCTGCATTCCAATGTTTCTGATAAGTAGTCATAATCTCAGTTTTAAAATTATACTACAATATTACATTCAATTAGTGCAAAGTAAATGCACTAATTAAGCCACTAGAGCATTTTCATTGATATGGTCAATTATTTTCACCACTTTTATAAGATCCGAATCATTATCAAAAACACCACTTATTCCCTGATCATTTAAATCAGTAAATGGGGGTTCGTATAACATTGCTTTGTCAATGGTCCCGTTTTTTGATAAATAAGAAATAATAGTGTTTATAAAAGTCATTTGATCTGCTCTTAAGTTTCCAGTTTGCAAAAAATCAGCAAAAGCCTTATTTAAAACGGTTTGATCAACCCCTGTGACACTTCTTATAAATGCACCCAATGGCTTTTCTCCATATTGTTCAATAAACTGATCCTTAGTTCCTGCAACACTTTCTGTAAAGAGCATGTTTTCGACTGATTGAATTTCTTCTTTAGTCACAGGAATATTATTCCTTAGTTTGTGTATAGTAAGATGATCTTTGTTCTTTCTGATGTAACTCTCCACTCTATCTTTATAGGATTGAAGACTTTCATAAGAGGTGTTTACATTACCTCTTACTTTGATTCCGTCATAATCTAATTCATCTTCAAAATGTGTGTAGATTGGTTCTTGTTTTTCAGTGTCTAAATACTTAATTAGGTCTCTGAGGGCAGATCTAAGGTCATCAAGTTTTTTAACATTGATGGTTTTCCAGTATTGATCTGTTTGAACTTTTTTAATCAGTGGGATATGGATTGATACTTGAGGAATATTATCTTTTTTTTGCAATGAAGCAGCCGTTCTAGAAATCTTACTCATATACTTTCCAGTATTATCTGACCCGGTCAATAATAAAATTTGATAAGTTAAAATGAGTATATCAAATCTTCTAGCTAACTCATCATCATCTTTTGAAGTTGGTTGTAAGTGGGACAGGTGTGAGTTTATTTCTTGAACATCGCTCTTTGATAGATTTAGCCACTTGTTTTTATTGCTAAATTCCTTAACATATCTAAGCTCTTTTCTGACTACAAATCTTTTTTCATCTAGATTCTGAATAGTTTTATGAAGTTCACCTAAGTAAGTATCTCTGACCATGCTATCTAATGTAGTTTTTTCTGGTAAATCTGAAATCAGTTGTGAAACATTTAGTTTAGCCTCAAAAATTTGTTGCTGCAAGGGCTTCATGTTTTTGGTAGTAGCACCGTCAGGGTATTCATCAAAGAATTCAAAGTTTTGACAATAATCAAAAATTATAAACTCCTTTTTGTCCTCACCAGGTCCAAACAAATCTGGACATAATCTAGTTCCTCTGCCTATCATCTGCCAAAACTTAGAGGAGCTTTTTACCATTTTGAAGAAGACTAAATTTACAACTCTTGGAGCATCCACTCCAGTATCCATCATATCAACTGAAACTGCAATTTGAGGATCTTGTTCTTCAAAGGGATCCGTAAATTTTTCTAATAAGTCTTGAGCTTTACTTTCATAATTATCAATGACTCTTAAGAAGTGACCTGAGTATTCGGGATAGTTTATATTAAACCTTTCTTCAATAAACACAGCATGCTGGTGGTTTTTTGCAAATATTATAGTCTTCCCTAGCTTATCGCCACCGCTAACTTTTACTCCATCTTTCATTAGATGCTCCAATACTTTATCAACGGTATCTGTGTTAAAAAGCCATTTGTTTAATGCCCCACTTCCAATTGTGTCAGGAGTTTCTTCACTAGTAGGATCTCCAAATTTTTCCTCATACTCTTCTTTCTCTTTTTCTGAAAGCTCAGCATACTTAATTCCTTCCCTTTGGAACTTTAAAGGAACACTTATAGACTTTGGCGGCACTAAGAAACCTTGCTCTACCGCAGTATTTAGTTCGTATGCAAAAGTTGGATTATCATCTTCAATACCAAAAAGACTGTAGGTATTGCGGTCTATATCTTTTTTTGGAGTCGCAGTAAGTCCAATTAGTAAAGAGTCAAAGTATTCAAAAATGGCCTTATACTTTTGATATATAGAACGGTGTGCTTCATCAATGATGATAAGGTCAAAATGACCTACTCCGTAAAACCTTTCATCTTTATTTCTGAGCTTGTCAATTTTATTTATAATAGTTGGATATGTTGAGAAAACTAATCTTGTATTACTGTCCTCTTTTTCTTTAGTTAGATCAATGGATGAAAGATGCTCTAAGTGTTCTTTAAACGCATTTTTAGCCTGTGTTACAAGTGCATTTCTATCTGCCAAAAACAAGACCCTCTTAGCCCAATTACATTTGGTAAGCATATCCACAATTGCTGCAGCAGTTCTAGTCTTTCCACTTCCCGTGGCCATTACCAATAAACTCTCTCTTTTCGTTCCTACATACCTGCCTTCTCTTGTTTGTCCTAAGTTTTCAGCAACTCTTTTTATGGCTTCTAATTGATAAGCTCGTCCAGCTATATTTTTATCTACTTTAAAGTTTCTAAGATCCTTTCTAGTGATTCTTCTATCAATGAGTAATTGTAGTTCGTCTTTAGTATAAAAACCTGATATTTCTCTTTCTGTATAGAAAAGATCATCCCATATAAAAGTCTCGAATCCGTTGGTGTAAAATACGATAGGTCTTTGCCCAGTCATCTGCTCCAAACAATTAGCGTAAAGAACAGCTTGTTGCTTTCCCTTTTTGGCATTTGCCATGGTTTTTTTGGCTTCAACAACAGCTAACGGTTTAGCATCATCACCCCAAAGCACATAATCTACATAACCAATACCTGAAGGGTTAGTACTTACAGGCATACCCTTGACTTCATACTCAATCTCTCTTCCCTCAGAAAGTTTATTCCATCCTGCTTCTTTTAATAAAACATCTATGTAGAGTTTTCTAGTGACAGATTCTGGTATCAGTATAGGAATTGTTTTTTCAGAATCTTTTACTTTTTCTCTTTCAACTCTACGTTTAGCAAATTCTTTTTGCTGGTTTTCTAACTGCTCTTTTAATGCCTCAATTTGGGCAGCTTGCGCTTCTAATTTAGTACGTTCCTCTTTTTCTTTTTCTCTTCTAAGATCAAGTTGCTCTTCTAACTGCTGAAGTGCTTTTAGGGTTTCTTTTTGCTTGCTTCCATCTGGAATTAAACCCATTGTAAAAGATGGAACACTTATATCTTGTTCACTGTAATAGACGCCTAAAAAACATAGAAATCTAAATAAGTTTTTTATGCTTGTGATAGACTGATCATGAGAAATAGATTTTCCATGAGCGGCATTATTTCCTGTTAGTCGTATTAGGTTTATTTCCCTAAACATCGATGGTTTAATGATTTCTCTAAAACACTGTTCATGTATTAAACTGGAGAGCTTAGTGTCATAGGGCCATTCCAGTTCCCCATCGTTTTGATATAACCACTCCACTCCCTTTTCCAATGCTGACCTCGCAATTATGGCGCTGGCTTTTGGAGAAGTTAACGTGAGTTGTTCAGCTTCATGAGCTTCTCTAAATATGGCAGGCCATTCTTTATGTAGGAATTGAAAGTTGGACATCATAGACTGTAGTAGTATGCTTTAATTTTTTTAGCCATCAACTTTCTTCTTGCCATAAGGAATTCTTGATAGTTTTCAATGGTCATTGAAAATACAGATTCTGGAATGCAGTTCTCTTTGAGATTTTTAGACAATTCCTCTTTAGTAGCAATGGCACCATACTTGAGTTCTCCACTATGACATTGCTCTAACACTTCAGAAAAATAAGTTTCAGGGGCTTTGTTACCAACTTTTATATTTACCTCTTGCTGCATATACACATAGTTTGCAATTTGATTGTATTTAGACCTTGTCAAACCGGCTTTTTTTAGATAATTTTTTGGGAAAATATGATGAATATCACCTCTATGCATGATCAAATTATTGACGCTTATTTCTTTAGATAAAAACCCTCTATCATTATCTTTTACTTGAGATGCTAGAAATACATTAAAGAATGGACTACTTGCAACCGAAGTGTCTAGTCTTTGTACGAGATTAACATCCCAAAAAGCATCTGAAAGTTCCCCATCTTCTTTTTCTTGTAAGTATTGATCAAAAGTTTTGTTTTCAATTTGTTTGATATCAAAATCAAACATAGATTCTGGAGAGCCTGAGTACCTACCAGTTATAACACTATATACAAACCATTTTCTTACATAGGTTTCTATAAGCCCTTGATCGATTCCTCTAGCTCTTAACTTCAAATAAACTATGTAGGCAAAGTTCAATGCGTTTTGAGATCTGATCATTTTGGTATTAACAAAACCAGCAGACTTTATAATCATCACAAATCTTTTGAAGTTGGTTTCATTCATAAAGTTGAATACACCATCTTTAAGTTTTCTGAAAGATTCTTCTGCTATTTCTTCTTCAAAAGTTCGAGTTTCAAAGTTCCTTCCGGAAAGCAAGCTCACCAAGTCAGCCATTTTGCCTCTATTGAATTCTGTTGTAAAAGCAACCCTCAGCATGTCAGTATAACTAGGGTCATACAAGTCATCATTCTCATTCTTTAGCCAGCTCATTTTCTGGAAATAATCTGTAGATGAGAAGTCTTTATCATTATCTGCAATGAATTGATAAAACTCTGGCGCTATAGCTAGATGGCAGAAGTAATCTATAGCTTTTCTTAATGTTTGACCATCATAAGTGTCATTTGAAGCAATCTTACTCATAGCAAAATCTGCTTGTGAAAGTACCACGCCTTTAGAATTGATTCTAATGAAAATTTCAGTTACCGTTTCAATATCTAAATCGGCCGCTAGATCAATAAGACCAATTCGCTTTTCTTTGAGCGTAAAAAGCTTTGTGATAGATTGTTGTATAGCAGTATGATCAGCTTCAGGATGATTGTTTTTGTAGTCCTCATAGAAAGCAAAGGGGTTGTTCTGACCACTTAACACCTCAGAAATGTCTGGGATCCATTCTTTATCTTTTAGTATTACAGGAGTTTGTACATCAAACTTTTCTTTAATAGGATTAAAAGCAATTTTAATTCTGATTTTCTTGTAATCTTCATCAATAACATGTTCGCCTAAAATAGCAGCTGTCAATGCTGTAACTCTTTGCTGGCCATCTATTAAAATCTTTTTCCCCTCAGACGAACTCCCATCTTTCAGTTTAATATTTGGATTTCTCCAAGTGATTATATATCCAATTGGAAATCCTTGATACAAACTGTCCAGAAGGTCTCTAACTTTGGATGAATTCCAAACAAATGGCCTTTGAATTTCAGGAATGGCTATTTCTCCGCCTTTTACCCATGCCAATATAACTCCGATGGGCTGATTGTTTAAGTTATACTTCTGTATATCCATTGTTTTTAAATTCTTCTAATGTAATGTTATCAATTCCTCCCAAAATTGTGTTTACTGTCATTGGAGCTGGGTGAAATGGGTTTCCAAATCCGGTTAGCCCAATACACTGAATTTTATGACCAGATTCATTTACTAAACTAATAATTTTTTCTGCTTGATTTTGGAGGTATTTATGATCTTCAATATGATTCCCCCAACAACAAAGAACTTTAGAGATAGAATAGCTGTCGCTATGTAATAGTTCTTTTATAAAATCTACATTCTGTTTGGCAAGAACTTTATTGATTTTTTCAGGAAGGTTCTTGGGTTTAGATGTTCTTTTAGGATAGAGATTTACTAACCACCACCCATCACATCCGTTGTTTCTGGCAATGGTTTGTATGTTTCTAGATGTGGGGTCTAGCTTGTCTTCATTAGCGGTGCTGGGGTTTAGGCCAATTGCCAAAAATTCTTTGCTACCTGCTTTCCCAAGTACAAAACGCTTGGTTTTATCATTTAAAGGCTCACATACTATGTTCGATTGACACCTCAAAACAGCTCTCCTTTAAATGCCCTTTGCAAAAGGCTGTTAAACAAATCTTCTGCTTGGGCCAAACTAGCCTGTACTTGTACTTTTTGCGCTTCTATAGCTTGAACTTTCTCTGCAAATTGGTTTTGTAGATCAATTGGAGGTGAAATTAATAACTGTTTAAGTATGTCGGGTTTTAGAAGTCTTGGGACAGTGGATCCTCTAGTTAATTTTTTAAGTCTATCTGTCCAGTTTTTTTGTAACATCAAATGGAGGGAAAAATAATTATTCAATTGATTATTTATGAATCTCAAAGCAATTACCCTTCTGGATATTTGATAAATATTACCATCATTAGGAATCAAAGCAACCTCAGTAATTGGAGCCTCGGTAGTAAATAATAGATCTCCTGGTTTTGTTATTCCTCTCACAATCCAATTCTTATAATTCTCTTTGCTTATGTATTGCTCATAAGAAAGGTCAATCCTCCCATCCTGCACATTGGCAGAACTTAATAATGGGATACCAGATTTAGATTTAGGAGGTGTTTTCCCTCTGTAGTCTATGATTAAATCTATTGATTTTGATATTGGCATTTCATCCCAACCCTTAGGATTAGTCACGGGATCTCCAAACATTTCCAGAAACAGGCTTTGTGTCAGCTCATCATATTTTTCAATGAGTGCTTTTGTTTTTTGCCTGTAGGCATCTGCTGCATCTAAAATAGCACCTATCTTTTTTTGCTGGTCTAGAGCGGGGAGTGGGATTTTAATATCTGATATATATCCTTTAGATATATGTTTTAATCCAGCTCCTTTAAATCCATTTTCCAAAATATGAATATTCCCACTTAGAAAGTAATAGATGTATTTTAAAAATATCTCATCATTATTTTTTGGTTGAGTGACAAAACAATCCGTTGATACTGCAAATCTTTCATTACAATAATGAACACTTGCTGAGCCACCAGTTCCAAAAATTAAACTATTGCCATCAAAAAGAAATTTATTTATAGATTTTTTTAAGATATTACTCGATGTATAAAAAGGATAACTTCCTTCATTTAAAGGAAGTCCATCACCAGCTTTTATTTTTGACTTTTTTTGAAAGTCAAACAGGTTACCAAAACTTACATTATTCATCCTAACATCTCTTTTAAAGCAGCCAAAGCTTGATTTCTTTTCTTGTCAAGTGTTTCAATATCCTTTATAATATCAGAAGGAGCAGCATATTCAATCTCTTCATAGATAATTTCCTTGTATCTATTTATTGAAAGATCCCAGTCATTGCTTTTAATTTCATCAAAGGGCACTAAGAAACTCTTGTCTGTTCTGGCTCTGTTAGATTCATCTGCTAGATTGTGATACCTGTTTAATAAATCAGGGATGTCATTTTCTTTAATTTCATTACGCTTATCATCTAAGCTATAGCCATCTGCTTGCATATCATAGAACCAGACCTTGTCTGTGCCTCCTGTTCCTGTTTTGGTAAAAAACAGCACAGCAGTACTTACCCCAGCGTAGGGTTTAAACACCCCACTTGGCATAGAAATTACAGCGTCAAGTTTGTGTTTTTCAATAAGCTCTTGCCTTATTTGCTTATGTGCCTTAGAACTTCCAAAAAGCACCCCATCTGGCACAATTACAGCAGCTCTCCCACCTGTTTTAAGCATCCTTAGCATAAGCCCTAGAAAGAGTAGTTCTGTCTTCTTAGATTTGACTGTTTTTAAGATTGAATTCTCAACAGCATCATAGTCTAAACTTCCTTTAAAAGGAGGATTTGCTAGTATTAAAGAATACTGGCTTCTAATATCTCCAGCTCTTTCACTCAGCGCATCATTTTTAATCAAATTTGGGCTTTCAATACCGTGAAGCTGTAGGTTCATAGCTCCAATACGGATCATGGTATCGTCTATTTCAATCCCATTAAACATTTCATTGTTAAAATGGTCTCTAAAGGATTTGTCTAAAAATAAATCTTGGTGATTGTCTCTAAAATATTCTCCAGCAGCTACTAAAAAACCGGCTGTTCCAGAAGAAGGGTCACAAATGACATCATCCTTTTTAGGTTGTGTCATATCTACCATCATATTAATGATATGCCTGGGCGTTCTAAACTGTCCGTTGGTGCCAGCAGAAGCAATCTTAGAAAGCATGTATTCGTAAAGATCCCCTTTGGTATCTCTATCCTTCATGTCAATCTTATCAATAAGCTGCACTACTTGATCCAAAAGTCTTGGAGTGGCAATAATAAAAGTAGCCTTACTCATAAACTCAGTAAAAACGCCGGCAGAGTCACCCACTTGTTTCATGTGGTCAAAGACCGTCATGTTATCAACTACAGGCTTTGTAAACACTTCAAACATAGACTCAGGATCCTTGTTTTTAAAAGAGCTCCATCTGAGTTCTTTTTGAGCAGCTGTGAAAATGATATTTTTGACAGGCACACCTACAGTATTAGCTCTTTTTTCCTCAAGAAGTTGGCGTTCATCCAATCGCCTAATAAATAGGAGGTAGGTGAATTGTTCAATTACGGACAAAGGGTTAGAAATTCCACCTGTCCAAAAGGCTTCCCAAATTTTATCTACTTGTGATTTTAATTCTCCTGTAATCATTTACAAATCTATTTTTTTAAATCGTTAAACTTCTCTTTCATTGTTGGGTTGTTATACGTCAACTTTTTAATCGTTAAATCTTCTGCTTTATTATTTGCTAAACGTAAATTGTTTTCAGAAGATAATAATGCAGCTTTTGTTTTCTCCAAATGAGAGATCGTTTTGTCAATTTCACTAATGGCTGTCATGAATTTACGACTTGCCAGCTCGTAGTTTCTAGCAAAGCCTGTTTTAAATTCGTTAATCTTATCTTCAAAATTAGTGATATCTATATTTTGATTTCGCATTACAGTTAACTCCGATTTGTACTGTAAAGACTTCATGCCGGCGTTACGCAATAAGCTAATAATTGGGATAAAAAATTGTGGTCTTATCACATACATCTTTTCGTATTTGTGTGAAACATCAACTATCCCAGTATTGTAAAACTCATTATCAGCCTCTAAAAGAGTAACTAGCACAGCATATTCACAACCTTTTTCTCTTCTGTCCTTATCTAATTTTGCAAAGAAATCTTCGTTTTTCTTTTTGGAAGCTGTTTCATCTCCTTCATTTTTCATTTCAAACATGATGGAGATGATTTCATTACCACTGGCATCATTTTCTCTGAAGATATAATCTCCTTTAGTGCCGCCTGATGAGTCATTATCTTTTTCAAAATAAGCATTCTGAAAGGCAGTAGCTCTCAACTTATTGAACTCTGTTTCACAATGTTGCTCTAGGGTTTCTCCAATCATTTTGGTAGATAATTTCTGTTTAAAATCTTTTAGGCGTTCAATCTCTTCGTTTTTTAACTGAATATCTTTGGCAACATGTTCTAATTCTCTTTGAAAATCTTCTTGAAGAGATTTTTTCTTAAGCTCCATTTCAGTATCCTTCGCTTTTAAATCATTAGCCAATTGATCTCTTTCTTTTTCAATGTCTTTAATTGCATTGGAAAGAGCTAATTTTCTTTCAGTCTCGGACTGATTGATGGTTGATTCCAAATCTTTGATTTTAGAGTCCTTAACAGATAATTGTTCAATCAAATCCGATTTACTTTTTTGTTTCAAAAGATCAATTTCACTTTGTTTTTGAGCTAATTGCTCTTGAAATTCATTTTTTAGTTCTGCTTCTTTGAGTTGGAGTGCTGTTTGTTTTTCGCTATTGGCCGTCTCTAAACGTGTGCTCAGTTCATCTTGAAATTGCTGGTCACGCACTTGTTTAACAATATCTGTGTAGACAGAATCATCTACTTTAAAAACTTCTTTACAGCTAGGGCATTTGACGGTATTATCTTTCATAACATATGATTTAACAATTATGACACAAATTTAGGGCAGGGCAGTGCAAGGTAATTGCACATATTGTCAACTAAGTTTAAATTTTATTGCATATTTTGAATAGTAATTCATTGTTCTAGAATTATTGTTTACATCTTCTTGAATTATTACAATTTTATCACCAATACTATAATTTTCACGCACCAAATTATAATTCAAATAGTAATGATCACAATGGTAATTACCCTTTTCATCTTGCGCTATAAAACCCTCATAAATATTTATGTTGTTTTCGCTTAATTTCCATTTTGTTTGGTTAATTGTTTTGTTTGAATTATCATCAATAAATGTTTTAAAGTAGGCTAGTATATCGAATAAGGAATAAATGCAGCTTCTTAAAAAATAATCTGATCTAGAGTCTTTAATATAGCTATCAACCTTATACTTTAAATCTCCATAAGCGTGAGAACCATCCTGTAAAACATCTAGTATTTTTTGTATGTTAAACGCAACTATTGAAGGGATAATTTCTTTATTTATGTTATAATCGCTGTGGTTTCCTAGAAGAAAACGACTTGACCCATTAATCCAACCTTTTGAACCGATTATTTCGTTAGGAATTATTCGGTATTCTCCAAGAGTACTAAATAGCCCTTCAATAATTTTCCTCATTGATGTTAGCATATCCTCCCCTCTGTTTATCCTAGTGTCATCCTCTACATGCTTAATAAGATCCATCAATCTTGAATAATTTTTTTTGCCTAATATTTCATCGGAATATATTTGAAATAAATTGTAATATTTATGTTTAAGTTGAGTGTCCGGCTGTTTACTTGCAGCTGAGCGCATGTCATTAAATAATCTTTTAACATCTGAGGGGTTGGTTTTATCATAGCATTCGGCTTTATTTGCTTTCAGCAAGGTGTTTTCTCCCTTTGTGAATTTGTCTTTTCCAGAAAGAACAAACCATGGAAAAATTTTTCTTGCTTTTAGTTCGTTAATCTTTGCAATTGCAGAACCTATTCCAGACTCGTCTTCGGTTCCTCTTTCTTGACCTTTTTTTTCAAAAAAAAGTCCATCCAATAATATCAAATCAAAATATTCAAATTTATTTTCTAAAGCTATAAAACCTTCTTCACTGGATTCGTATCCCTCTAGAATTAATCCTTTATTAGCTGCTTCAATAGCAAATTGAATCATTTCTGGATCATTGTGTTGATCATCTATCCAAAGAACGTTGTACATTTTGTTAATGGTTTAAGGGAATTAAAAATAAATATGTTGTGGTAAATTCACTGATTTCATCATTAGTTATTAAATCCAGAGTGCTAAATCCATTGTTAAAGTATTTTACAATTTCATTTAAATCAAAGCCTCCTTGCCCAGTATTACCTGTTTTTCCAGCAAATGAATTTTTACGAACTAAACTATCTAGATTAAAGTTATTAGGAAAAGGTTTGCCATTATTTGATACTTCAACCTTTACATAGTGCTTTTCTCCTACTGAACTTTGGTTTTTTTCACTTCCTTTTGAAGATAAACCAACTCTAAACTCTAATTTATACTTCTTTTGAGGGTCGACGAAGCCATGCTTATATGCATTTTCTACAATAGAATTCAACCCTATTTCTAGTAATTTAATATTAGAAAGTATCTTGATAGAGTTTTTCAATTCATTCTTAATGTCCGGACTTAAATCAAGATTAACAGAAACATTTGGGTTTGCAGATGATTTATTTCGCTTAACATAATCTTTAATGAATTTAAGGAATTCGATTTCAGTCAATTCGTAACTGTTTACGTCAAATACAGATTCATTTTTTTCTAACTCAGAATGGATAAATTTCAAATTGGAATATATTGATTCAAATGTATCTTTTATAGAAATATCATAGCGCTTATTTAACTTTACATCTTTCCATTGAGAATAATGTGCGGAAAGAGCGTTTTCTATATTTCGTAAAGACGAGCCAATATTCAGTAAAGGTTTTCCTAAAGAATGTTTTAGTGTAGATGAGTTTTCATAAAGCTTTAAACTCATTCCATGAGCTAAAGTGTTTCGTTCATGTTGGAGTTGTAATATTTTATCTGAAATCTCTTTTAGGCCAGTTACTTTAGCTCGTTGCTCCTCAATTGATAGAAGTTTGACTTTTATTTCTAATAAGTCATTTAGCGCTATAGACGGAATAGTAGCACCTGTACTGTAACCTTCAATTTGTTGCTGCACGTAGTCCGAATGAAGCTCATTGATTAAATAGTTTATATCCACTTTTGACTCATCAACATGAAATGCTAAAACATCAGAGGCTATATAGATTGGTTCGTTTTGAAACTGAAAATAAGTTGGTTTTAAAGTTTTCCATCTTCTTGCCAGTAATATGCAAGAGCTTTCTATTTTACGAAAATCTGGCCGATCCAACAGAATCTCTTCAGATTCTGAAACATTCAGATGAAAATCAATTGTATCGTTTTTTAGATCACGAATTCGTATCATCTTGCCCGTTTCTTGCGGTTTTACTCTTGTGCCCCTTTGGGGTTCAAGTATATCACCCAACCTGACTCCATCTATTTCTTCAACAAAATATCTCGCAATATTTAAATTAAAGTTATTTATTATAACATCTTGGGTAGAGATGACACGAACTGAATCAGACTCATTGCCGTTTACAGCTTGCAAGAGTTCTTTTATTGAAATAAAACTCTCTCTTTCGGAGGGCTTTGAAACAAAAGGTGCAGCATTGACTAGCTTGACTTTTTCAGAATTTTCTTTAGCCTTATTTAAAATCATAACAACAAACGGCATACTAGTATGATGGAGTAATCCGCTTGGGAAAGAAATGATTGTCTCTAATAAATCATCTTGAATCAAGCGCTCTCTAATCTCTCTTTCTCTTCTGCCTCTAAAAAGCACTCCTGTTGGTAAAACAGTAATTAATTTACCATTGTCAGATAATGAGTTAAGAGACATGCCAAGAAGGAAATCTTCAACATTTCTATATTCAGGGTATTTATCTCTATTAGCACCATTTAGCCGCAACATAAATGGAGGATTCGAAACAATTAGATCAAATTTCTCATTTGTAGGCCAGTTCATAATGGAGTCATCACAATTATAAACAGCATTTGAATTACTTACAATTAAACGTAATTGCCCTACAGCCCATGTTTTAAGGTTTAATTCTTGCGCATAAATCGACTTAGATCTCTCAATACTTTTAATCAACGATGCAACGCCGGCAAACGGATTATAAATTTTTAAATGTTTAGCTGATCCAATATAGGCGTTGATAAATTCAGTAAGTTGTTTGGGTTGCATAAACTCAGCACTTACTCTGCTTTGTGATAATGCAATTCGATTTAATGTATCATCATAAATTTCAGAAATATTCTCATTGAGTAAATCTGAATCGATGGACTTCAACAACTCTAAAACGTCGCTTATTGATTGCTCACTTAATTTATTAATGACAGGTAGGAAAACATTAAATATTTTCTGTAATATAGTTTCGTTTGTGTTTTTTAACACATTAATTAGTGACCCCTTCTGATCCTTTTGATTTTGAGTGATATCAGAGAATAAATTAGTAGACCGTATATAAATGAAAAAAAAAATTACTGTGTAATTTTCAACACGTATTTCACCCCTTAATAGCCTAAATAATTCCCTAATTTTATTCTGCAAAACCGTCATATTATCACTTTCCATAATCCAAATTAAAATGAATTGTTAAACTTTATGTTGCAAATAAAGTACATAATAGTGCAGGGTAATTGCATTATTTTTTTGAGTAAAATTCCTGCATTGTATTAACATGATCACCCAGTGCTTCTTTTAAATATTGAGGCTCTAAAACCTCTAAATCTTTACCATAAGATAAAATTTGTTGTATTAATTCTAAATTTATTACAGTCTCAAAGTGTACTACATTTTCTTCTCCAGGCAGTAAAGATTCATCGAAATCTGGAACTAATGGCTTTGATCTAAATAGGTTTAATCTCCCTTCTGAGTTAAACTTAAGTTTGATAAATTGGGGAATATCTTCTTTATTTCTACGAATACCTACCAGGTTTCTGAAATGAGAATTCCAATCAATATTACTTTCTAAGTAAGAGCTATCAGGATCAAATTCATATTTAACCAATCTATCGTCAAGGGGTATGCTCCATAACCAGTTATCCGTTTTACTATTATACCCAAATACAAACCATCTTCTGTTGTATTGTTTTAAAATGTGTGGGTGAAAAGTGTAGTTATTAATTTCTGCTTCTGGACTTTTTTGGTAGGTTATTTTTAGGACTTGTTTTTTTTGAATTGCTAGATATAATGGTTTTAAATATTTTATGCCTTTATACTCTTCATTGTGGTCATAAAAAAGCACTCTGTTTTCTTGTTTGTCATCGTCTGTAAACTTTATTAACGCTTCTGATAGTCTGTCATATTTAGGATGATTTTCAAATCGCTCTAATAGTTGTTGTGAGGCCTCAATTAAATAATTTTCATAAGGGAGTAATGGTTTTGTAGCTATAGAAAAGTTTGAATCTGAGTAAATATATTTACCTGCTCTAATTAAAAGAGGAGCACCAAATCCTTCAATTGGATCCTTAAATGTTTTTATGTCGTTCCGTAATGTCCTTGTGGCAATCCCTTCTCCCGGATAATATTCGCTAATTAAATTGTTCAAATGGCTCAATAATTCATCAAAACTCAATGGTTTATTGCGAAAGCAATAATCCAATATGTTATATCTTAAATGTGCATGTTTACTATTAGCCAATATGAATTTATTAAGTGCTGTTTTTTCGTATTAAATCCTTCTAGTAAATATAGATACATTATATATAATAATAAAACTCATTATAGTATGAAAAAGGATAATTTATATTTGGGTTTGATTTAAGCTATTTTATTAGTTTATCTCCTATTAACACCAAAAATCACAATTGCTAAAATAGTAGTCAAACTCACAGAAATAGGGTTTATAAAAGAACCGCTTTCTGTTTCCTTAGACTTTTCTTTCCCCATTAAAGATTCAATAGCATTTAATCTTCGTTTAAATTTTTCTTTCTCAGCAATCGCAACTTTCATGGCATAATTTGAATCATCACGATCACGTACAGCTTTGTTTGATCGCTCTTGCATATTGGCTCCATATTCATCTGAAGTATCCCTTTGTGCTATTGCTTTCTTCAATTGTTTTTTTAATAATTCAATTTCTCTTTGTTGTTTGATTTCGTTTGGTGTGGGATCATTTGCTTTACCATAGCTATTTTTATTTGTTTCAATAATGGTCAGCATCCATTCCGATGGTGATACACCATGACTTGCTTTATTTTTTTTAACGGAAATAGGCGTTAAAAGCTAACCTCCATTACTTTAATAAATTCTTCTATAAAGTTCGAACTCTCGTAAGTTTGGGTCACGGATTATTCCCAAAAATAATTTTTTATTTCTGGGAATATTTTTTTGACTATATATCACTAATACCACTCAAAAAGTCTGAACTACTGTATGTTTGGGTCACTTAAGAATAGAAAGTCTGCATAATATGCAGACTTTTTTGTTTCTGATGGAGAATCAAATTTATTTGAATTTTCAAGCAGAAATAAAACTAAAAATCTATGATTTTTGACTTTCTATTTAGACTACGGAGCTTTGTGAGGATCACGCAGTAATCCTAAAAGGGGACTTACTTTGTTTAGCTCTCTTATTCAAAACACTTTTATATATTTACGCTTAGATACCTCTAATAATGACAACTGCTAAATACGCCAAATTAATGACCGGGATTCGAAAGATTGTTCGTGCGATTAATCTTGAATCCAAGCGTGTGCAAAAAGAGCTTAGCATAAGCATTCCTCAATTATTAACACTTAAGCATCTCCAAGATTGTAATGATTACAAGTCTACTATGACAGAAATTAAAGGCTTTTTGTCGTTAAATGCGAGTACGGTTACTGGAATCGTTGCACGTTTGGAGCAAAAAGGCTTGATTGCCCGATTGCCCGATCCCAAAGACAAGCGTTCTACTCCTATTATACTCACATCTAGGGGCAATGACTTATTGGTTCAATCAAATGAATCCCTTCACGAACGTATTTCAAAAAGCCTTGAACGTATTGAAGATGATGAATTCTCTAACATTATTAGTTCACTTGAAACTTTAATTAAACTTTTTGATATTCAAGATATAGACGCATCACCAATTATTACAGGTCAGGCGACTATAGAAAAAAATGCTGAGTGATTAATTAGTTTCTATTGAAACTATATTATATATTCGCAAAAAATTATTTTCATGCGAATATTTAAGATTACTGTAAGTTTATTCACTATATTAATTTTTAATTTCAGTCTTGCTCAGGGTATAGTTTCAGGTTCTGTAACAGACGATCAGGGTGTTCCTCTTCCTGGTGCTTCTATTGTAATTGCCGAAACAAACAGTGGAGTTACGACAGATTTTGACGGTTTATTTCTTATTGAAACAACTTCCCCTATTACCATAACTATTAGTTATGTTGGATATGAATCACAAACCACGGTAGCAAACCCTGGACAAGAATTAAGCATTCAATTGGTTCAGTCTAACGCTTTAGATGAAGTTGTTTTAACGGCACTGGGTATTCGTCGTGCTGAGAAAGCTATCGGGTATTCTGTTCAGGGAATCTCAGGCGCCGAAATTGCCGAAGTAAAAGCAACCAATGTGATAAACGCACTCTCTGGAAAAGTCGCAGGAGTTAATATAACAGGTTCTTCTGCTGGCCCTTCAGCATCTGCAAATATTACCATCCGTGGGGCAACATCATTAATGGGAAACAACCAACCTTTGTTTGTAGTAAATGGGATGCCTATTACCAACGACCTATATTCATTTGATGATGGACTTAACGGTTCGTCTTCTATTGATTTTGGTAATGCAGCACAAATCATTAACAGCGATGATGTTGAATCCATAAGCGTTTTGAAGGGACCAGCTGCATCTGCCTTGTACGGATCTAGAGCTGCAAGCGGCGTCATTTTAATAGAAACCAAAACAGGCAAGTTTTCTGAATCAGGATATAGGGTAGATTTGAGTACCAACCTTCAGTTTGGCTCACCCTTGAAACTTCCAAACTACCAAAACACATATGGTTCTGGTGGTCACGGCCAATACAGTTATGTTGATGGTCTTTGGTCCACTGGAGAAGCGAATCAGCGCGATGCTTATGGAGAAAACTGGGGCCCAAGGATGAATGGCCAACTCATAAAGCAATTTAATTCTAACGGTGAACCAGTACCCTTTACTTCATCACCAAATAATGTCCGTGATTTTTATGAAACTACGATAACAAGCTCTACCAATGTTTCTGTGAGTTCAAATAATGAAAATTCATTTGGTCGATTTTCTTATACACACCTTACAAATAAAGGGCTGATCCCCAATACAGGCTTGGAACGAAATACATTTAACACATCATTTGGAAGATCACTTTTTGATGATAAATTGAATGTCAGCGTAAACTCCATGTTTGTTCGCTCAACTTCAGATAATATTCCAAACACAGGGTATGATGAATCTTCATCGGTGATGTATGGTTGGTTGTGGTTTCCCCGTCAGGTCGATATCGGAGACCTAAAAGACTATTGGCAGCCTGGTCAAGAAGGAGTTCAACAACGCTATGTAGAAAATGAATGGGTGAATAATCCTTGGTTTTTGGCTTATGAAAACACCAATGCCTTCCAGAGTAATCGGTTTATTACTTCAGTTCAAATGGATTACACACTTAATGAATACGCAAATATTCGTTTTCGATATGGGGTCGACTATGTTGATGAACAGCGGCAATACCGTAGAGCTCCTTCAACAAAAGCGGTTCTCAACGGAAGCTACAGAGAAGATGAAATTTCTTTTAGAGAAAGTAATGCAGAACTGCTGTTGAATCTAGATTTCTCTCCCAATGAAGATAACATCATAGACATTGAAGCAAAATTGGGGACAAATTTAATGTCACAAATAGCAAATTTCAGTGTTGCCAACAATCCGGAGCTTCAAATTTTCGGCACAGATCCATCTATTTACACATTGACAAATTCACGATCAGGAGTTCTTGTTGAATCACAAAAAACAAATGCTAAGATCAATAGTATTTTTGGTCTAGTTAGCTTTGACTATAAAAACAAAGTATATCTGGATTTAACATATAGAAACGATTGGACAAGTTCTTTGGTAAACCCACTCATTGGGAAAGATCAGTCTAATTTCAGTTTTGGTTATCCATCGGCATCTTCCAGTATTTTAATACACGAAATAGTTGACCTTCCTGCTGAAATTGACTTTTTTAAGATTAGAACGTCTTATGCTGAAGTAGGAAATGGTGCACCAGCATACTCTTTTGGCAATACCTTTACGCCTCAGGCGGCTTTTGGAAACAATCCCGCATATACCACCAACAGAACAATTTCTGACCCAAACCTTAAAAACGAGCGTACAACAGCTTCTGAAATCGGTTTTGATATTAAGGCATTCTCTAATGTTGTAGGACTAGATTTGACCTTTTATAAGATGAATAGCTTCGATCAAATTATTTCATTACCTATTGCAAAAACCAGTGGTTATGACTTCACATTGACCAATGGAGGTGAAATCAGCAATACAGGTATCGAAGCTTCCTTGAATATCAATTATCTAAATACAGATAAATTTAAAGCTTCTTCGATTATCAATTTTGGAAAAAACCGCGCTATAGTTGAGGAGCTACCCGATGTTATTACAAGTGGTAAGTACTCTATTATTGCAGACGTATTCCCAGGAGATGAAGGCGGTTCGGACTTAGAGCTTGTTGCCGAAAAAGGAAAGTTATTGGGGCAACTTTATGGATTAGGATTTCAGCGTGGTCCAGATGGTCGCATCATTCATGAAGACGGGCTACCTCTAATCACTGATGAAAAGGTTTCTGCTGGAAGCTATCAACCCGACTTTAGACTGGGGTGGTACAATGAATTTTCATACAAGGATATTAAGTTTTCGTTCTTGTTCGATGGGCAAGTAGGTGGAAAAATTTACTCTAGATCGCATGCACTATATGCAACGGGTGGGGCTATTACCAATGAAGATGATCCGAATCTGAACCTGACTACAATGGAGGGAAGAAATGTTTACTCCGTATCTTATGATTCTGGCGGAAACCCAGTTTATACCCCTGAGCCTGGTTCAGGCGCTGGAGTTGTAGGACCAGGTTGGATGTATGACGGCTCTGGAAACCTAGTAGAAAACAATGTAGCTGTGCCTCCAGGAGGTGCTGCTTATACGGGCTATTTCTACAATTACTATGGAAATGGATTTAATCGAGATAATATCGAGGCAGCTACCTATGACGCTACGTATTTTAAATTAAGGGAGGTTAGTCTAAGCTATGATTTGACAGATAAGCTAGCCTCATCACTTGGCTTTAGCTATGCAACGGTGTCGGTTATTGGTCGAAACCTGCTATTATTCACAAAAGTACCTACCATTGATCCAGAAACATATTCCATAAGAAATGGAATTTTTGTCAATGGGTTTGAAAGTACGTCAATCCCATCTACAAGGACCTTTGGTGTTAATGTTAAACTTGGATTTTAAAATTATGAAACGAACTATTTTTTTACTTATAACACTTCTTACGGTTTCATGTTCCGATTTTGAGGAACTTAACCAAAACCCGAATGAACCCACAAGTGTTGGAGCAGATGTTTTGCTTACCAATGCCATTCGCAACAGTGTTCAAACTACATCAAACGAAGCTTTTTTAATTTCGAATAATGTTGCTCAATTAACAGGTAAGGCTTTACGCTTAGAGGTTGATAATTATAAATGGAATGCTTTTCCAACATTATGGGAAGGACTGTATGAAAGCCTAACTGATGTAGAGGCTGCACTTGCTCTAGCAAAAGAAGCAAACAACCCAGCTATGCAAGGGGCTTTATTGGTGCTTAAATCATGGATTTACAGTCAGTTAACCAATGCATACGGAGATATTCCTTACATCGAAGCAATTAAAGGAGGGGAAGCTATCGAGCCAAACCTAACTCCTAAATATGACACGCAGTCGTCAATTTATGCGGCTTTGTTGTCTGATTTAGAAACTGCTGCTGGCTTACTTTCAAACGGAGGCTCTATTGCTGGAGATGTACTGTATAATGGTGATGCGCAGAAATGGATTAAGTTTTCTAATGCATTGCGCTTACGTTTATTGATGTATAAATCTAATAAAGAAAATGTGGCTGCGGAATTTAAAAATATAGTGGATAATGAGCCATTATTTACTTCTAATGACGATCAGGCTGCACTCGAATTTTTTAGAGCATTCCCAAATGAATTTCCAACATTACCATTGAAATCTGGAGATTTTATTGCAGTTTCTTTTTCTGAATCTGCCTTAAATGCGTTTAACCAATACAACGATCCTAGATTGAGTAGATACGCAAGACCAAATGCTGACGCAAATGGATATCGAGATTATGACAATCCAACATTTACAGGAATTACCAATGGAGTAGTTTCAGAAGGTTCTCTTTTGGGTGTTGCTTATTATGATTTTATCGGCGATACAACTGCTGCTGAAATGGGGATTAATTATGCACAAGGACTATTGATGAGCTATGCAGAACAAGAACTGCTACTAGCAGAAGCTGCCCATAATGGTTGGATCACTAATGATAAGGAGGTACATTATAAAAATGGTATTCGAGCCTCACACGAATATTATCAAGTAAATTATACACCGTTTGGTTATACAGATTTTGATGATTTCTACTTGAATTCTGGTGTTGCTTTGGATGAAAAAATGGATATCTGGGAACAAAAATGGCTTTCACTCTACTTCACTGCTATGGATCCATATTTTGAAGTAAGGAGAATGTATGTAGCTGCGGGTGGTTTTGACGGTATTCGATTTTTAAAAGAGCCGTATGGCACTAACTTCAACAACAAAGAGATGCCTTTGCGTTTTCTTTATCCGTTCCAAGAACAGAGCTTAAACGAGGTTAACTATAATGCTGCCAAAAGCCAATACGACGGAATAAATGGTGAAATGTGGATTCTGAGCAACTAAACTCATGAAAAAATATTTTGACGTTTATCCTAGGGTTTTTTATCCTTCCTTGATATTTATCTTAGGGTTTGTTTTCTTGTCAATACTTGGAGGAAATAAGGTACGTCAGTTCTTTTCTGAAACATCGAATATAATCACATCGCAGACAGGATGGTTGTTTATTTTAGGTGTGAACATCTTTCTGGTGTTTTGTCTCTACATCGCATTTAGTAAACACGGAAAACAACGTCTTGGTGGCAAAACAGCAAAACCTGAGTTCTCTGTTTTTTCATGGTTTTCTATGTTGTTTTCTGCAGGTATGGGCATTGGCTTGCTCTACTTTAGTGTATCAGAACCTATCACACATTTTGCAAATCCTCCAATTCCGCAAGTGCTAGATGAAGATCGAGCTATACAAGCTTTAAATTTCACGTTTTTACATTATGGGCTACATGCGTGGGCGATTTACTGTCTTGTAGGATTGGGGCTTGCTTATTTTGCTTTTAGCAAAAAACTTCCTTTTTCGCTTCGCTCCATATTTTTTCCTGTTATTGGCAGAAAAATATTTGGTAAAACGGGCGATTATATCGATATCATTGCGGTTATCGCAACATTGTTTGGCTTGGCAACCTCGCTTGGTTTTGGTGCACGCCAAATAGCTACAGGCTTAAATTATATTTTTGGGGTAGATCCTGGTCAGACCACACAATTACTTATCATTTTATTCATCACTTGTATTGCTACTATTTCAGTGGTAACAGGCTTGAAAAAAGGCGTAAAATTTCTGAGTAAGCTAAACATGATTATTGCAGTAATTTTTCTGATCCTTGTTATGTTGCTTTCTGGTCCTATAGACATGACTAATATATTCATACAAAGCACAGGAAAGTATTTTACCCGATTTTTTGATTTAGGCACTTTTGCCTCTTCTTTTGTCGACCAAGAGTGGCAAAACAATTGGACCATATTTTATTGGGCGTGGTGGATTGCATGGGCTCCTTTTGTTGGTACGTTTATCGCACGTGTTTCAAAAGGAAGAACCATCCGCGAATTTGTTTTAGGGGTTTTACTCGTTCCAACAATGATGACTTTCTTATGGATATCTGTTTTTGGTGGTTCTGCACTATCCATGGAGCTTCAAACACCAGGGATCTTTTCTAATATAGTGCTCGTAGATAGTTCAACCTCCCTTTTTGTGTTTCTTGAGCAATTTCCATTTTCATCAATAACGAGTTTTATTGGGATTTTTATGGTATCTGTTTTCTTTGTTACATCTTCGGATAGCGGTTCTTTAGTTATCGATAGTATTACAGCAGGGGGAAAGCTGAACGCACCAGTAGGGCAGCGAATTATGTGGGCCTTTATTGAAGGAGCAGTAGCTGCTGCACTTCTCATTGGAGGTGGGTTAAAAGCCATGCAAACCGCATCTGTAAGCTCAGGAATTTTATTTTTACTGCTACTATTTGTTATTTGTTATTCACTTCTAAAATCACTTAACAGAGATTTGCGTAAGAAAAATAAGCATTAAAAGTTAGCTTTCATTACTTTGATAAATTCTTCTAAAATATTTGAACTCCCGTAAGTTTGGGTCACGAATAAATAGGACAATAAGAAAAAACGCCAAGCTTGCTTGAGCGTTTTTTTGTTTGTGCTATTTTCAAAGCGGCGCTTTGTCAGGTTCACGAAGTAATCCTGCCGAGGTCACTAAATCGGAGAATTGATTCACAGGAATTGGTTCTCCTTTTTTTATGTTTGATCTGCTATAACAAGTTCAACAGAGTTGTAATAATTTTTCCTGCATGTAAGTCAAGAAAAAATCGAGTTGTTATATGACAAAAATTAAAAAAAGCCAAACAAATATTTGTTTGGCTTTCATGAATTATTTTAAAATAAAATTATTCGATGATCAGTTGTTTGGCAGAATGCTTGCCATCTGACTCGACCACCAATATATGTAAGCCTTTGTTTAAACCGGAAATATCAATGGTATTGATGTCGTGAATAGATTCTTCCAAGCCGCCCAAAAGAGAATAAATCTTTACAGACTTCATCATAAAATCTGCATCGAGATAGATAAAATTGGAAGCTGGGTTTGGATAAATAGAAATCGGGAAACTGTCATTTTTTTTTGATATGGCTAAATCAAGTTTTGTACAGTTAAGATTTGTTAGGTATTTGGAAGCAGTTGTGTTTTGGTCCAAAGAGTTCGTTTGCAAAAGCTCGCAGTAACATATATTATTATTTAAAAATAATTGCATCCATGCGTATACAATATTCCCAAGGTCTCCCAAACCTGTTGAGGGTTCTAATGGAATATTATGATCTGCCCCTGAAACTTCAAAAATTAATTTGGGTGTCGAATTTGGGGTATAATTATAATGAACATTAGAATGTTGATTATTTGGAGCTATTGTATCTAATTCACCACTAATAATTAGTACCGGAATATCATGTTCTAAATCAGACTTGGATAAATTATTTGGCCACAACCAAGGAGTTATCGCAAAAATAGTTTTTATTCTGGAGTCTAGTTTGGCTGCTAATTGAGCACCACCTCCTCCCATAGACCAGCCGCCAACGGCAATACTATTTATATCAATTCTGCTATATAGTGGGGAAGAAACTCTTTCATTTTCTTGACGAATTGTTTCCATGGCATCAATTAAAGCATATGCCCTTTCTAATGGCAAATCATTCAATGAATTAGTCCCAATTGTCATAGAAATAAATCCTCGTTTTGCCAAAAATTTGGCCCATGTAGCAACTGAACTTTGAGTTGCTTGATAACCTGGTACCAGAACTATGCTTTTTAAATTCCCATTACTATTTAAAGGAAAATACAATGTAGCACCATCAAAATCATCCCCATCTCTTAATCCCTCAGTTTGATTTATTGAATTTATTTCAAATGAACTGAAATTGGATGTGGTTTGTTCACTTATTTCTTCACATTGACTATGTGCTTGGAAATAAACAATAAATAATAATAGAAGTAGCTGATTTTTCACACGTATAATTAGTTGCTTATATTTTTGTTTTATATCAATCCAACTTAACTTGAGTAAATACGTTAAAACGCAAATACATTACCTTCTTAATGCTGGAAGCCATTCTTTATAAACTTCAAATTTCATTGGAGGGTTAAATGCAACATAATGATTGTTGAAAGTTCTTCCATCAATCACGTATTCAATAAGCCAAAGTTGATTGGTGTTGACTACTGGCAATTCATCCAAAACAATTTTACCGTTTGCTTCAACGCTCACAGTTTTATTAACTAATTTTCGTTTAGTATCATGATCCTTAATAACTATTTTTACTTCCTTTTTTTGTCTTGTATCATTAACTACTGTCACAGGATGCCCAGTATTTCCTTCAAGTTTATCTCCTATCATTACACACACATCCGTTTGAACATTTTTAATATACTCATATGCCAATTTTTTACCTCCGTAGTAATCAATAATTGCATCAGAAACTATCGGCCAGCCATCACGTAAGTTCCACCAAAGTATTCCATTGCGTTGGCCTTTGTTCATACGCCAAAATTCAATAAAATATTTTTTTGCTTCGGCTTGTACTATTTGAGATGCTGTAACAAAATCCTCCAACTCCATTGGACACTCACCAAATACTTCAAGGATCTGATTTACCATTAAAAAGTTACGCTCTTTATTAATCAAAGAATTAGGATTAGATCTAGTAGCTTTTGCTTGCCACTCCTCATTCCAAACCAGCTTTTCTACTTTTTTCAGTTCGCCATCTACTGTAACTACGTCTTCTGCCTCAACATTTGCAACATTCAACCAAGGATATACATTATCTGGTGTCATCATTTTTTTTAGGCTCTCAACATTAGGTGCCCCGTGATAGCCAATTTCACTGACAAATTTCGCATTGTTTTCGGTGTAAAATGGGGCCTTATAAAAACCTCGAGGGCCCCACAAATGCATTTCTGGAGAAAGAGATGGTTCTATTTTATTATTAACTTTAAAAACCTCCTCACTAATAAATGGTGAACTTGGCAAATAAGGGGTTTTTGGGTCCCATTCCCTAACAGCAAGTGGTAAAATCTCACGACTAATCACGTCTGAATTTGGATCAATATGTGATTGATCATCACCCCATTTTAGAGATACATCATTTTCATTATTTCCAGCCCACAAAACAATTGAAGCATGGTTTCGCAATCTACGTACAACTTTATCTGCTTCACTTTTTACAGTGGTCTTAAATTCTTCGTGTTGTGGATAAGTGGTGCACCCAAATGAGAAATCGTGCCAAACCATGACTCCATTTTCATCACAAAGGTTGTAAAAGTGATCGCTTTCATAAACGTTTCCACCCCACATACGAATCATATTTGCATTCAAGTCAACCAACCAATCAAAGGCCTCATCTAAATGATTAATATCACGACTGTGTAGGGCATCTAAAGGAACCCAATTGGTGCCTTTAATAAATACATATTCTCCATTGACTTTAAAATGAAAGTCACCTGGATTTTTTTCTGTATTAATGGGCGTTAAAACTAATTCTGCTGTTCTAATCCCAATATTCTGTTTGTTTTGGGCTAGAATTTTTCCACTAGCGTCCTTTAACGTTAAAGTTGCCTCATATAATGCTGCTTCTCCAAAACCCCGTGGCCACCAAAAATCAACATTTTCAAGGCCCCAAAACCTTTCTCTAGCTATAGTCGTTGTAACAGGGATTTGCCTATTAACAATATGTTTACCATTTCGTTCTAATGAAAAAGAAATTGTCAAATCATCAATATATAGTAAATCAGTGTCAAACTGCCAATCAACATACATGTTGGCTTTTTTCACTTCTGGATACACGTTTTTAGTAACCCAATACACCGATGAAAAATGTGTAGCAGGGACAATTTCTAACTTTACATCTTTCCACAAGCCAGCGCTCATCAAACGCGGCATAATATCCCAGCCAAACATATGGGGTGCTTTGCGAATAGCAGACGCCTGTCCAAGCTGGTCATATCTCACCCCAAAATTATTTCGCAATTGATTACGCGCTTCTAGTTCGGTGGATTTTATGTGAACATATAATTTGTTTCGTTTTTCTATAACATCCGTTATATCATAGTGATGCTCAACAAACATATTGTTTACAGAGGCAATTTTTTTGCCATTAAGCCAAATATCTGCAATACAGTCAATTCCGTCAAATGCTAATTCTACACGCTCTCCCAATTCAAATTTTGGAGAATCAAACTCTCGGAAATACCACCAATCATATACTTCATATTTACGCAAGTCATATACGTTATCCCCAATCATGGGATCTTCGATAATTCCTTCTCTTTCTAAATCTATCTCAACGTTTCCAGGGACGGTTGCCGAAATACTTTTGAATTTTGAGTTCTGCAGATCATCGGGTGTTTGGGGTGCGTTTTTGTCCTGAATGCCAAAATATAGGGTCCATTCCGATAGCTTTGAAGAGTTTAATGACAAAACCGCTTTGGTGGTAGGCTTATCATTTACTTCTTGCAAAAACGTGTTTTGATTTTGTGAGTAGTTATATACAGTATTCATTAGCAGTATTAAGATTATAATGTTGTTAAAAGTGTTTTTCATGTTTTCAGATTGTTACCTAACTTATTTACTTAAAAATTAATGATTTCAAAACCAAAGAACCTTTATATTCTTCCTGCGGATTGACACAAAAAACAAATTCAGTGATATATTCCATCGTCTCATACTCTTTTTGATATAGCTCCATTGCTTCAGATAAATCAACAGATAGTTCTTTTATTTCGCCACCTGTAGCAGGTAATTCTGTTTTTAACCATTCTACCCAATTACCATTTGAAACAGCAATATAATTAAATGATATTGGGGTATTATCCATAGTCATATAATTCAATATCAGTTGTGAATTCTTATGCGCTCTAACATTTAAATCCTTGATATTAACCTTTTGCCAATAATTAGCAGGATGTTCAATGTCAATGTAAAGCAATTCATTCTTTACAGATAATTGATAACCATCTGCTCGTTTCCACATATCATTCAAATCTCCGTCGATAAACGATAAGGTTTCTTCTTCACTTGGTTTTGCCCTCCCCTTCTCATTTACATAAGAAACATGAGGTGGTGCAACAGGGTTGTTTGAATTATTTACAACTCCTTTGGGTAATGCATCTTTCCAGCCCGCATTTAATTTTTGAGATAATTCATTTACAATGGACTCATTCTCCTTTTTGTAAGCAATATTTATACTTTCAATGGCATCTTTCCGGTGATCATATAGTTCAATGGAATCGATCTTACCTTCTTTGACTCTCCATTCTGTATAACGATAATCATCAGTTCGCATACTATAGCCTTCCATTTTTCTTCCCCGGGGAAACTGGCTAAAAGCAGCCGTTTTCCATTCTCTATCCGGATTCTCCATCAAAGGCTTGAAACTGATGCCTTCCGTGTATTCCGGGACTTCTATATCTGTAAGGTCACAAAGCGTAGCATATAGATCGACATACTCTACAAGTTGAGTTGAGCGTTTCCCTTTCTTATAGCCCGGAGCTGAAACAATAAGAGGAGCACGTGTTGCATTCTCAAAATTAGTCGTCTTCCCCCACATTTGCTGATCTCCCAGATGCCAACCATGATCGGAAATAAATACGATAATGGTATTATCATATTTGCCTGTCTCTTTAAGGCTTTCAATTAACTTACCTACTTGGGCATCAATAAAAGAAATACAGGCGGCATAAGCATGAATTAATTTGCGCTGGTAATCGTCCGGCAATAGATGATCAGGAGAATTGTAATAATTCCAACCAGCATAATTCGCAACCGCGTAATGATTGGTCGAATAAGAAGGCGAGTTCTCAGGATGATATTGGTTTGGAGCCAACGGCATTTCACTCTCCTCGTACAAATCCCAATATTTCTTTGGGGCATTAAATGGCAAATGCGGTTTTTTGAATCCAACAGCTAAGAAAAAAGGCTTATCATTTTCCTTCTGTTGCGATATAATTTTAACAGCCTCTTTGGCAATCAATCCGTCACGATAAGCTTCATCCGGTACATCAGCACATTCATAGGGCGGTGTTTCTCTTCCACGCCCACTCTTTCCTCCTTTCTCAATATTTTCTGGAAGTGCATAATACATTCCGGTATTCAAGCCTGTCTCAGGCATATAATGTTCTGTTTTGAGCTTGTCAGGTGGTCCGTGGTGTATTTTGCCAAAGGTGTGTGCGTAATAACCATTTTGTTCAAAATATTCAGCTAACATAGGATGAGCAGGCCAAAATTCATTAATAAAATAATTGCTATACGGATAATCCACTCCTGTAGTATTGGGGCGAACTCCACTCAGAAAACTAGCTCTAGAAGCAGAACAAACAGCTTGTTGTACATATGCATTATTAAATAGCACCCCATTCTTTGCCAAATTATCAATATTGGGAGAATGAATATAATCAGCACCATAACAATTGAGTTCTGTACGCATGTCATCTGCGATTATGAGCAATACATTGGGTTTCTCATTGGGTTTCTCTTGTTTACAGGATAATATTAGAAGAGCTATAACAAGCAAAAATATTTTAGTTTTTAACTGATTCATTTTCATAATGTTTTAGTTACTATTAATTCCTGTAAATTTGTTTTGTAACTCTATTTTCATCGTCTCAAGCTCTTGCTTATAAGCTAAATTTTTATATAAGTTAAACTCTTCACCCGGATCATTTTTAAGGTCATACAATTCATTCATTTCATCGGTTTCCAATCCAACATAATTGACATATTTCCAATCGTTTGTTCTCACTGCTTGCCATGAAGGTGTGTTTCGTGCTACTTTTTCATGAAAATACTCAGCATAAAAAGAAGTTCTCCACATAGTCATTTCAGACTTAAATAACGGCAAAAATGATTTTCCGTCTACAGGAATTAATGATTTTACACCTACTAAATCATATACTGTTGGTGCCCAATCAATATTAGAAACCATTTCATCAATTTTAACTCCTGCCTTAATTTTTTTCGGATACCTGATAAAAAATGGTACACGCAACACATTATCATAAGCCCAGCGTTTAGTATGGAATCTATTATGTTCTCCCATAAGCATACCATTATCGCTTGTATACACAATAATTGTATTTTCTAATTGCCCTTTTTTTTCAAGTATTTTAAACATTTCACCAATACCCTCATCTACGCTCAGCAAGCACCGCATTTGATCGGCTACTATACTAGTTCTATCCTGCCCCCTTCCGCGTCTCGGCTCTGCTGGCTCAGGAACAATGTTTTGATATTCATAAGGCGGTTTCCATGGCACATTTCTTCGTAGTATAGGTTTGCTTTCAATATTCCCCTTACTAACATGTGGTGCCTCATATTCATAATCAATATAAAAATTACTATGTCGCTCTGCTGGTATGATAGGGCTATGGACCGCTTTGTGTGAAAGAATCATCGCAAAAGGTTGGTTTTTGCTGTTCTTTTTTAGAAAATTCACAGCCTGCTCGTTCAGGTAATCGGTCATATTGCCATCAATTTGTTTGATAGTGCCTTCATCGTTAACTACACCGTTGACAAAAATACCTTGTCCCTTAAAGCTGACCCATCTGTCAAATCCCGGGCGACGGGAATCATCAAGTCCCATGTGCCATTTGCCAATAAAAGCTGTTTTATAACCATGCTCACGTAATTGTCTTGGCCATGTCATTAGCGTATGACTAATTACATCCAAGCCTATACGGTCGTTGTTTATAACCCCATGATTTTGTGCATACTGTCCAGTAAGAAAACTTGCACGGCTTGGTGAACATAGCGGTGTGGCTACAAAAAAGTTTTCAAACATGGCTCCTTCTTTTGCAATTCTGTCAATATTTGGAGTTTTCAAAACTGCATTTCCTTCAATACTTGTTAATCCAGATTGTTGATCATCAGTGATTATGAATATAATATTGGGTAATTCAGCAATATTTGATACGCTGTTTTTTTTAGTTAAGACTGAATTGGCTTGAGAAAAACCATACCCAACAAAAAATATATAAACAAAAAACTTTAATAATATTTTCATTTGTTTTGTTTTGACCTAGCCATTTCTAATTGAGCAGTTACTTTCTCTCTCATGAATTTTTCTGTCAAAGGATAAAAAAACATGATGACTATTGATAAAATCACCCCAACAGCTGCAAAAATGCTAATCATTAATCGAATTCCTAAAATTGATTCATCGGTCTGTATGTCATTTGCAATAAAGCCAAAGGCAGCTAATATCCAACCACTTATAGCACCACCAATGGTCCAACCTAGTTTTTGTGACATGGATGAAGAGGAAAAAATAAGACCCGTTGCTCGTCGGCCCGTTTTTAACTCGGAGTAATCGGATACATCACCATACATAGCCCAAATTAATGGAAAAGCCATGGCCGAATAAATACCAATGAATATATTGATAATAAATATCAATTCAATTTGTGTTGGAGGAAGAAAGAAAAACAATATGGAAAGAACACCGCAGACAAATCCTGAGAGAATAAACGTGTTTTTTTTGCCAATTTTATTAGAAATGGGTATTGCCATAACTACACCGATTAAGCTGGTTGCAAAACCACTGCTCATATAGGCTGCTGATAACGTGCCATGAGAGACTTCTCCGAAGTAGGTAACGTATTGATCACCAATAAAATATTTAAAATAATAAAGAATTGCCCCTCCTCTTAAAGAGTTAAATATCAGAACTGCAATTGAAGCACCAAGCATAATAAACCATGGTTTGTTTTTAAACAAATCACTTAAATCTGCTTTAAAAGTAGAAGGCTTTACTTCTTCAGGGTCGAGCCTTTCCTTTGTTCCAAGAAAAGTAAGTACAAAAAACACCCCTGCTATTATTGCATAAATGGCAACCGTTTTTTGATATGATGAGGCTAAATCGCCTGTTGTTTTGAAGTATTCCACTAAATAATTAGCCGAAGAAGTTACCATCAGCCCTGCGCAAAATCCACCAATAAATCTAAATGAAGCCAGTGAAGTTCTTTCATCAGAATTCTTTGTCATTACACCAAGCAAGGAGGCATAAGGTACATTCACTGCAGTATAAACCATCATCATTAGTGTATATGTGATATACGCATAAATCAATTTCCCGGATGGTCCTAAATCTGGGGTTGTGAATGTTAAAATCCCAATAATTGTAAAGGGTATTGCACCAAATAAAAGATAGGGTCTAAATTTACCCCATCTCGTAGTAGTGCGATCACATATCATACCCATTATAGGGTCATTTGTTGTATCCCAAAATCGTGCTACAAGAAACATAGTCCCTGCAGCAGCTGCAGTTATACCAAATACATCAGTATAAAAATACAAAAGAAACATGGAAAACAATGTCCAAAAAGTAGAGGAAGCAAAATCGCCAAAGCCGTAAGATATTTTTTCCCTAACACTAATTTTTTCTATTGTTTTCATAAAAAGTAATATTTACTATACGTTAAAGCTAACACGTTATAGCTAAACTATTAAAATTTGAGCTACTACACAAAAAGTGATGTGATAATGTTCAAAACAATTGTATACAATTTTATTCAAAACAATATGGTAAATCTATTAGAATTTGTTTTTTGTCCAATGTTCTAAAGTATTTAATGCCTTGTACCACCCACCGATATAATTATTAATTTTTTTAGTGTCATTTGTTGGCTTAAAATAGCGATCTACTTCCCACATTTCTTGAATCTCTTCAAGATTTTGCCAAAACCCAATTGCTAAACCTGAAAAAAAAGCAGCACCCATAGCTGTAGTTTCAATAATTTGAGGCCTGACAGTTTCGATATTTAAAACATCTGCTTGAAATTGCATGAGTAAGTTATTTACTGCTGCTCCGCCGTCAACACGTAACTCTTCAATGGAAATTCCAGAATCTACCTCCATGGCCTTTAAAACATCCATAGCTTGGTAAGCAATTGACTCTAAAGCTGCACGAGCAATATGCGCATCTGTACTTCCTCTAGTTAGTCCTAAAATAGTGCCTCGAGCTTCTTGGTTCCAATGTGGTGCGCCTAAGCCCACAAATGCGGGTACAAAATAAACTCCATCAGAAGAATCAACAGAATTGGCAAGTTTTTCAACTTCATTAGATGTATTGATGATTTTGAGACTATCGCGAAGCCACTGAACAACTGCACCTCCAGTAAAAACACTACCTTCAAGGGCGTAACTGGTTTTACCATTTATTTTCCAAGCTACTGTTGTTAATAGATTATTCTTTGAAGCTACAGGTTTTTCACCAATGTTCATCAACATAAAACAACCCGTTCCATAAGTATTTTTCACCATTCCTGGCTTGGTACACATTTGACCAAATAACGCCGCCTGCTGATCTCCAGCAATTCCAGAAATGGGTAAACGAACCTCGAATAAATCTTTATTGGTATGACAATAGATTTCGCTAGATTGCCTAATCTTAGGTAACATACTCTTGGGTATGGTAAAAAGCTCCAAGAGCTCATCATCCCATGTCATTTTATTTATGTCAAATAATAAAGTTCTTGATGCATTAGAGACATCTGTAATGTGACAACTTTTACCACTAAGATTCCAAACGAGCCAGGTATCTATTGTTCCAAATAAAAGATCTCCTTGATTTGCTCTTTGCCTTGCATTTTCAACATTGTCCAAAATCCATTTTACTTTAGTTGCTGAAAAGTACGAATCTACAAATAACCCTGTTTTTTCATGGATCATTTGGGCATTAGGAGTGCCTTTCAATTCGTTACAATAAGCAGATGTTCGCTTGTCTTGCCAGACTATAGCGTTATATACAGGTTCCCCAGTATTTCTATCCCAAACAACAACAGTCTCCCTTTGATTAGCAATACCAATTGCAGCAATGTTGATAGGCTTTAACCTCGTTTTCATTAAAGCTTCTAGAACAACATCATATTGACTTGACCAAATCTCTTGAGGGTCATGCTCAACCCATCCAGGTTTTGGAAAAATCTGCGCAAACTCTTTTTGAGCAGTTGAAACACAAGTACCCATTTTATCTACAATAATTGCTCTTGAACTGGTAGTACCTTGATCTAACGCTAAGATGAACTTATCCATATTAAATGATTAATGTTAACTACAACTAAGGAATTAAAATATAATTTTCAGCTAATTCTGAAAAGACTTTAATCTGGTTTTGGACCCAATTTTCATCTTTCTCTAACTCTTTCGCTAATAGCTTGGCAACAACTGGTGCAGCAGCTACCGAAGCCTGAGCATTTAAAAAAAGAGCCCTTGTCCTTCTTGCCAAAACATCTTCAACAGTTCTCGCAAATTCGTTTCTAATCGACCAGACAACTTCTGCTTTGGTATATTTAAGGGTAGGGTGTATTTTTTCGGAATACTCAGGGTGTTCCATCGAAAGTTTCTTAATGTACTTAAAATCTGAGCCATAAATACTATGAGGCAAATCAACTATTTCAGCTCCGTGTATCTTAATACTATCTGTCAAACATTTTTTTTCTTCCAACATCCCAAGTGAAATCACTTTGTCTATTGTCTCTTCAGCCATTTTCCTGAAAGTTGTCCACTTACCACCAGTTATGGAAATTAAGTTTGAATCAGAAATGAGAATTTTATGCCCCCTTGAAATCTCTCTTGTTTTTTTATGGTTATTCTTACTAATTGATAGTGGTCTTAACCCTACAAAAACACTTAAAATATCACTTCTTAAAACATGTTTATTTAAGTAGTTATTCAAAGTTGAAAGAATAAAACTAATTTCTTCATCCAGGGCTTTGGGCTCGTATTCACACTTCTTAACAGCCGTGTCTGTGGTGCCAACAACGACTTTTCCTTTCCAAGGAATGACAAAAAGCACGCGCCTATCAATAGTTTTTGGAATCATGATTGCATCTTTACTTGACAAAAAAGTATTTTCGATAACCAAATGAACACCTTGACTAGGTTGAATAATTTTTTGTGCAAAGGCATTATCCATTTTAATAATCTTATTGGTAAATACGCCTGTTGCGTTAATTACAACTTTTGAATTAAGTGCATAGGATATATTTGTTTCACAATCAATTGCTTTAACTCCACAAGCTTTAGCAGCATCATTTTTTAATATTTCATTTACCTTAAAATGATTTAAAACGGTAGCGCCATAATCTACACAGCTTTGAGCAAGATTGACTGCCATTCTAGAATCGTCAAATTGACCATCATAATAAACTATTCCTCCTCGAACCTTGTTACTTGACAACGTTTTTAATCTGAGAGAAGTTTCCTTTTTGTTAATGAAGTGTGATTTGCCAATACTTCGTTTTCCGGCCAATAAATCATATAATTTCAATCCAATCAAATATTTGTATTTGCTCAACAAACTGAAACATGGAATAATAAAGGATTGGACTTGTGTTAAGTGGGGTGCATTTTTTAGCAGCAAATCTCGTTCTAGCAAAGCCTCTTTAACAAGGCTTATATTCCCTTGCGCCAAATACCTTACACCTCCATGAAGTAGCTTTGTGCTTCGACTCGATGTTCCTTTCGCAAAATCAACTCCTTCTAGCAGCAAAGTTTTATACCCTCTTGATGCAGCGTCTAGTGCAACACCTAATCCTGTAGAACCACCTCCAACAACAATAATATCCCAACTTGAGACTTGTTTTAACTGATTAATTAGGTGTTCTCTATTATATACGTTTCCCATTTATATGTTACATTTTAGAAGCATTACGGTTATGATCTTCTAAAAATTTAGATAAACCAGAATCCGTGAGTGGATGGTTTAGCAAACCTTTAATTACAGACAAAGGACCCGTCATAACATCACTTCCAGTTTTAGCACAATTTATCACGTGCATAGTACTGCGAATTGAAGCCGCTAAAATTTGAGTTTTGTATCCGTAATTAGCATAAATTTCTCGTATTTCAGATATTAGATCAAGACCATCTGAAGAGATATCGTCAAGCCTTCCTAGAAAAGGTGACACATAGGTTGCACCAGCCTTTGCAGCCAATAATGCTTGTCCAGCAGAAAAAACCAAAGTAACATTAGTCTTAATTCCCTTGTCCGAAAAGTATTTACAAGCTTTTATTCCTTCCGAAATTATTGGTATTTTGACCACAATTTGAGGGTTCAAAGCTGCAAGTGCCTCACCCTCACTAACCATACCCTTAAAATCTGTAGCAATAACTTCAGCGCTAACATCACCCTCTACTAAGTTGCATATTTTTTTGTAGTGATTGATTATATTTTGTTGACCACTTATCCCTTCTTTAGCCATAAGTGATGGATTTGTTGTTACTCCATCTAAAACCCCTAAAGATTGTGCTTGTTCAATATCATCTAGGTTAGCTGTGTCTATAAAAAATTTCATGTTTAATTAAATTATTATTGGTTTATTAGCTTTATTATTTTGTTTGATTTAAAAACAAAGTGAAAGGATGATTATAAAATTGTAAAAAATCTGGAACTGCAGGATGCCCTGGGTATGGAACGTGAAAATGACTTTTATCAGCGTTTCTCCAAACCATAACATAGCTAATTTGGCTAGTTATATCGTCGAATAATATACTTTTGAGTAATTTGTTTGTGTACCAGTCTTTTTCATTCATTATGGCCTTACCGTTTTTGGAAAAAGGACCAGTTTCCGTAAATGCGGCTGGTTTGTTTTTTGCATTTGCTATACCAACTAATATTTTTAATTGACTGACAATTTCATCAAAGCCGTCATAATTTTCCCTTAAACTCCAATAATTATCCAGTCCCAGAATATCGATGTATTTGTCCCCAGGATACCGAAAAAGATAGTTTGAATTTAGTGTTAACCTAGCTGGGGAAAAAGCATAAAGTAAATTATCAACTCCCTTAATTTCAGAAAGATATTCTACAGTAAATCGCCACAGCTCGATGTATTCTTCATCAGAACAGTTGGATGCACCCCACCAAAACCAGTCACCAGAATGTTCATGCCATGGTCTAAAAATAATGGGTATTTTTTCTCCATTTTTATCAATAAGAGAATTAAAGAATGAGGCTAAGTGATTTAATTGTGAAACAAATTTTAGATGGTTTTCACCTCCAGGCAATATCGAAGCAACAACATTTTTGGATTTATCTGGATGATTTTTCCACATATAATTAGCTCCGTAATAATTTTCAGCATGCCAATCTATGGTATTAAAACCACCCATTTCATGGAATAATTGAATTTTATATCGAGCAGCCTTAAAGTCTTGACCGCGAGCAATTCTACAAATTGAATAGTCAGCTCCCCATCCAGCAAGTGCGGGATAGTCACCTGTTATTTTTAAAACATCACTCTCATCATTGTCATTATCCCAACCTACTCCATATCCTGTGGCATCTTTCATTCCAAAGAAAACGCCTTTGCCCTTAATTTGAAGAAGTTTATCATATAAGACTTGTGTTTGGTGGCTTCTTCTTTTTTCAAACAAGGAATCACCAACACTTGTATTGCTATACTGCTGAATGTAAAATAGTGAGCCTATAAAATTTAAATATGTAAATAACACAAAATAGCTCATCACAAAGTGTCTTTAATTTTTCAACTTATTATAAATAGCTTTTAACTCAGCAACCTTTTCAGGAAATTCAAGAGCTAAATTTGTTGACTCTCCTAAATCTTCTTCCAAATTAGATAAAAAGTAAGGACTGTCTAATACCAGTGTATTCCTGTAGTTAGGGTCTTTAATAACAGGATTAATTAGTAACTTCCACTTCCCTTTTCGGACTGCTATCTGATTTTGGTATACCCAACAGTACTCATCATGCAACGATTTTGCTTGACTATCTTTTAGTATTTCGACTAAGCTTTTACCATCTAAGCCATCTTTATTCAAGCTAATCCCGCACAAATCAGCGAGTGTAGGCATCCAATCGGCAACAACTGCCATTTGGTTTCGAACCTGTTTCATTTGTATTTCTTTAGACCAAGAAATGGAAGCTGGAACGCGAATGCCACCTTCAAAAAGGCTCCCTTTATGACCGCGATATGGCCCAGAGCTCCCTCCACCTCCATGTGCTCTTTGCTCATTGGAAAATCCATTGTCGCTTTGAAATACAATTATTGTATTTTCTCTTAATCCTAATGCTTCTATTTTTGATAGCAAGCGGCCGATATTTTCATCCATGGTAGACAAAAAAGCAGCATATAAATTTCGTGGGTATTCAACACCTTTGTCGTTATAATAATCTAACCACTCTTTGGTACCCTGATATGGATAGTGAGGCACATTAAGAGCATAATACAAAAAGAAGGGATTTGATTTATTTCTTTCTAAAAAAACTGCTGCTTGATTAAGCATCAAATCTGGAAAAAATAGACCATCACGATATATTTCCTTTCCATTCATATAAAGGTCGTGGTAGTTTGCTCCATTTGCATAGTAGGAAGAGTGAGAATAATTGTCAAACCCACCTCCAAGAGGTCCAAAAGCATGATCAAAACCCTGAGCACCAGGCTGCTTTTCCTTAGAACTACCAAGGTGCCATTTTCCAATGATGGCGGTACTATATCCAGAATCTTTAAACATTTCAGCTATCGTATATTCCTCACTGGCCAATCCTTCGTTCTGAAATTCCCCACTTCTAACTACTTCTGTTATGCCTGTTTTTTGAGGTGTTTTCCCTGTGATTAGAGAAGCACGTGTCGGGGAGCAAACCGGAGCAGCATAAAATTGAGTAAATTTTATACCGCTAGCAACAAGCTTATCCATGTTTGGAGTATATAAATCGAGGGCACCGTAACAATTGAGGTCAACACTACCTTGATCATCAGTTAGAATAATGATAACATTAGGCTTTTGCAGAGCACTTACCTTGTAGATTGTAGTGTTAATAAGGAAAAAAGATAATAGTGCAATTATTTTCATTAGTTGTCGTGATGTTGAATGATGATAAATTTTATAGCTAACACGATTTAGCAAATCTAAGATAAGTTATAGTATCATGCAAAAGATTTCTCTATATTTTTAATAAAAAGAAATGTCAAAATCTTGCATACTACAGCCTTTGCATTGTATTGATAGTTACTTTATAGTTTTTAGATAGTCTAAATTTTCAGGAATTTGAGTTAAAACATTTTGGCTTTCATCCTCAACAAACAAATACTTAATCTGTAATTTAATAGCCTCTTTAACAATTTCTTTGATTCCTACATCTCCAGAACCCAAAACTACATTGGTGTCACCATCTACTTGACCAGAAATACTGGATTTAGTTCCAATCTTTCTGTCTTTTAAGTGTAATAAAGAAATTTTATCTGAATACTTTTGAAGTAGTGATAAAGGATCATCATCTCCCATTTTTACCCAAAAAACATCCATTTCAAAAGTGAAATTTTTAGCCCTCTGAGCCATATAATCAAAAAAAGTTCCGTTCTTATACGGTTGGAACTCATATCCATGAGTATGGTATGCCAAACGCAACCCTTCTTTTTCTAAAAGCTTTCCAGTTTTATTAAAGAAATCAGTTGCTATTTTGATCTTATCAAATCCAATATCATTAGCATCATGAGGAATCCAACCTACAATCACATATTTCGATTCAAAATATTTGGCGGTTTGTATAACTTTATTTGGATTGTATAATAACTCTTCATAGGACACTGCTAAACTTATCAATTCTAACCCGTTTTTATCAAGTAATTTTTTTTGAGCCTCCAAAGAAATACCAGAGATAGTGCCTCCTTCAACATATTTAAAGCCCCAATCTCGAACCATCCTATATGTTCTTGGAATATCCTCGAAAAATTGATTACGTAGACTGTATAACTGAAGCCCCACTTGCGACCTAGGGAAGAAATTGACTGACATAACTATATAAAAGCTATAATTTTTTATTTAATATTCAGTTTTAATCGACTCATAATTATCATTTATTTTTAAAAATGAAGTCTATACAGTAGATCATTTTATTGATTGCTTTTCTGCCAAGGTATTTTTCCAGACTTTCTTATGTGTTGAGATAATTCGTAGCTAAGCGTTTTGAACATTTTATGATTGCTATCTAAAGGGTTCGTTTCAAATGGGTCATCTGAAATATTAAAAAGTTGCAATGCTTCAAAGGGAGTGTTTTGAACTAATTTAAAGTCTCCTTTTCTAGCCGCATAATAACTTAACCCAACGTCTGCATAGCCTGATCTTCTAACAAAAAAAACAGTTCTGTTTTTATGTATTAAACCCTCATCATTAATGCGCTGAAAAATATTAACTCCATCAATTACGTGATTGATTTCAACGTCAGCCAAATTTAAAATAGTTGGATACAAATCCATTGTAATTCCTAATATATATGTTTCAGAGTTTGGTTTAATTTTATTTTTCCACACCAAACAAGTAGGGACTTTAATACCTCCTTCATACATTTCTGTTTTACTCCCTCTTAACTTCCCATTACTTGCAGCACTAGGAATGTGACCTCCATTGTCAGATGTAAAAACTATTATGGTATTGTCATACTCACCTGTAGTCTTTAAAGTTTCAATAACTCGCCCAATTTCATGATCTAGATGTTCAACAAGTGCTACGTTTTTTGCACGCTTGTCAGAAATAGATTTCTCTCTCTTTTTAACTTTATTATACCACTCATTTGGAGGTTGAATGGGGTAATGGGGCGCATTGTATGAAAGTAACATAAAAAATGGAGATGATAATTTTGAGTTATCATTAATGTATTTAATAGCCCAATTAGAAAAAACTTCTGTGGCGTGTCCATTGGGAGTAATCGCTTTATTATTTCTACGCATAAAGGCCTCACCGTTTTGCAAATGCTCATAATAATCATCCATCATACCACTCAAAAATCCATGAAAGAATGTAAAACCTCTTTCGTTAGGTAAATTTGGGCTTTCAACACCAAGGTGCCACTTACCTATAAGAGCTGTGTTATAGCCTGCACTGTTAAGGATTTCTGGCAATGTGATTTCATCCACTTTAAAATATCCCCAGCTTTGGTCCTTTTTTTTACGAATAACTCCTGGAACTCCTACCATGTCGGGATATTTACCAGTAAGTAGCGAAGCTCTAGTAGGGGAACAAACTGGACTATTAGAATAAAAATTTTTAAAAACTATGCCTGCATTAAAAAGCGCATCAATATTCGGGGTTTTAATATCTAGACCTCCATTGATAGATAGATCTCCATATCCTAAATCATCAGCCATAATGATGATAATATTTGGCTTATCTTGTGCCTTTATTTCATGATATTTAGCTGTTAGCAAACACAGGATTAACAATAAATAAAATTTGATTTTCGTATTGTTGAACTCTTGGTTTTGCATAAATAATATTAATTAGCATTCATTCTAAGCCCCTTGGCATTTACTCTCTTTTTCCAAGCATGAAGTCTTTCTAGAAGATCATTTAATTTTCGGGGATTTTTATCTGCTAAATTATTATTCTCGCCAAGGTCGTTAGCAAGATTATAGAGTTCAATTTCACCAGTCTCTAAAAACTCCAACAACTTCCAGTTTTCATGTCTTATGGCACTAACAGGTTTTACATCATAATAATTATGAGGGAAATGCCAGAACAACGCTCTATCTTTTATTTTTTTATTCTCCTCATCTTTTAGAACCGGTAAAAAGCTAACCCCCTCTACATCCTCTAATTCATTTGAAAATCCGGCAATGTCTAAGACGGTGGGCAAATAATCAATTGTGCTAATCGGTATGTCAATTTCACGTCCTTTCCCTGGGTTTCTGGGATCATAAACTATAGTGGGAATACGAATTCCCCCTTCATAAAGAGAGCCTTTTCCCTCTCTGAGTGGAAAATTACTGGTGACCACTTTTTCTTTATACTCTTGGATGACCCCACCGTTATCAGAAGTAAAAATAATAACTGTATTATTTGAAATCCCCAAATCATTAATTTTATTGAGCAAGCGGCCTATATTATCATCCATATTCTTCACCATAGCAGCATAGGTTTCATTTTGATGATGATATTCTGGAGACAAGTTGTTTTTAAAGTAACTAATATCTTTTGGTTTTGCTTCAATGGGGATGTGTACGCTGTAGTAAGATAAATTTAGGAAAAATGGACGAGGACCAGCGTCTTCGATTATTTTCATAGCTTCGTGTGTTAATCTATCAGTAAGATACTCACCTTCTCTTTCTGTAAAATAGGATCCGTTGGTGTCCGTACCTAAATCGCCAACAAAACGAAATTCGTCATAAACAATTCCTGTATATGGGTAAAAGAAAGTTGGTGGAGCTCCTCGCTGACTTGAAGCCACACTTACATCAAATCCTTGTGAATTTGGAAAGTGCATCAAATCTCCAATATGCCATTTACCAATATGAGCCGTTAAATAGTTGTTTTCACGAAGTATTTCAGCTATAGTGAGCTCATTTAAAGGTAAATTTTCATGCGTTAAAGGTTCCAAGTAATTTAAATGTCTTCCTCTTTCTCCTCTGCTGTTTTGTTCTGCGGCTTCGCTCCAAATGGTATAGTTTAGTTTTGCAGGCGTTTTTCCTGTCATCATGGAAGCTCTGGTAGGAGAACAAACAGAGCCTGCAGCATAACTGTTAGTAAATACCATGCTTTTGGCAGCAAAAGCATCTATATTGGGGGTTTCGTGCAAATCTGCACCGAAAACACCTAAATCAGACCAACCCAAATCATCAACAACAATAAAAATAAAATTGGGGGATTTTTCAACCGCTTCTTTATTTTGTCCACTTAAATCACATATTGCGAAAAACAGCAAAATAAAAGATATAATATTGGATTTTATTTTCATTTTTGAATAGCAATAATTGATGTTGATGAAAATGATGCTGCTGGCAATCCTTCTTTGTTAAAAAGGTTCGGGGTTGAAGTATCAGTCCAACCAAAACGAACACTTTTGGGAGATTTAACTTTTGGACTTCTAACAATTACATTATCTCCTTCAATAAAAGCTTTGGCGGGGTAGTACGTTTTATCTTTACCAGCTACCTCAAAGTAATTTAATGTTTTATCTGGGGAGTATAACCCACTTCCAATACCTTCAAAATGAACTCGTATTTGCTGACCTTCAATATTAATATTTTTGTATAGGGGTCCTGAATTTACAGTATTTATAAATCCATAATCTTTGTTTAAAGCCCACAGAGCAAGACGGTTACCAACATCATACTTGTTTTTAGGGTGTATATCGTTTATATCGCCAATATCAGAAGTTACTACCATACCGGTGTTAGGTAGTTTCATTGCCAATCGTTGGGCCTCTCTTAGCATGGGAGCTTTTCCTGAACCATAATTATAAGGTGCAATTTGAACATAGTAAAAGGGGAAATCTACTTGGTTCCAATAATTTCGCCATGAATTAATCAAAAGGGGAAATGAATTAAAATATTCTTGGGCTCTACTCACATTGTTTTCCCCTTGGTACCATATAACTCCTTTAATTTTAAAAGGAATTAAAGGAGAAATCATTCCATTGAAAATTGATGAGGGCATTTTTTGATTAAATAAAAAACTGGGCTTGTTATCTAAGTTAAAACTTGTGTCAAAAACTTTAAACGAAGTTTTGTTTTCGAAACAACCTAGCATTTTGTATTTCCAGCCCCCATCAAGAGAAACAACAACTTTATTTTTATGTTTTATTTGGGGCGTTTTTTTGTAAATACCGCCGCCACCACCATTATCTAAAACGTAAATGGCTATTACGTTTTTTCCTTTTTGGAGTAAACCTTCAGGAATGCGATACACTCTATCTTTTTGCCAACCTATAATACTGCCAACTTTAACACCATTAAGATAAGTTATATCTAAATCATCAACAGGCCCTAAAAACAATTCGTAACGTTTGTCATCAACCTCGCCGTTAAAATAAAATTCTTTTCTATACCAGACTAAAGGATCCATTTCACCAAATTCATTTTCAAATTTAAGTGGCAATTTGTGTTCCTTCCATTGAAAGTCATCCAAATTAATTTCATGATAACTTGGCAAGGAATTCAGAAGGACTTCTTGTGCCTCTTCTATGTTTTTATTACTAACATTGATAGAACTCATTCCATCTAACCATTTTTGAAATTCAGATTCTTTAAGAATCTCTTTCTTTATTTGTGCTTTAAAATCAACAAACCTTTCTATTTTTTCAGCGTAATCTAAAGGCATCCAACTTTCTACAGGCGTACCTCCCCAAGTACTTTGAATAATGCCAATAGGGACGTCTAATTCGATTGTCAGCTTTTTTGAGAAAAAATAAGCCACTGCAGAAAATTCAGCAGCATTTGCCAAATTACAAAGTTTCCACTCACCTTTAGTGTGTTTAACAGGGTACAGCGAAATATCCTTGGGTACTTTAAAAAACCTAACATGATCCATATTGATGATAGAATCTAATTCAGAAGATTTAAGAATTGGATTACTTAACGACCATTCCATATTCGATTGCCCAGATGCTAACCAAACTTCACCAAGCATCACATTATCGATTATAATAGTGTCAGATTTAGATGAAATCTTAATAAAATATGGTCCACCGTAAGATGTAGTTTCAAGGTTCATTTGAAATTTTCCAAATTCGTCTGTGGTAACTGTCTTTGTTTTCTTATCCCAAGAAGAAGTAATAGTAACAGAGTCATTTGGTATGGACCATCCCCAAATGGGTGCCTTGCTTAGCTGTTGAAGCACCATATTATCTTGGAACAATGAAGCCAAGTTTAGGTTTTTAAGTTGAGCAAATGAAAACAAATATCCTCCGAGTAAAAAAAATAATAGTAAGTACCTAGTGAGCATAAATTTTCTAATTGTTTTGATTAAAAAAATGGATTTCCAATAGCTGACACAAAACATGATAAATAGGAAGATGTAATTCTTGAATTTGGGGGGTTGAATGCCCTCCTACATTAACCAATACATCACAATATTTTGAAAATTCACCTCCGTCTCTACCTACTAGCCCAACAATTTTTAAACCCTTCGCTTCTGCAACTTTCATAGCTGCAATAACGTTTTTAGAGTTTCCAGAAGTTGAAATACCTAACAAAACATCTTGGGCATTCCCATATCCATAAACTTGCTGTGCAAAAACATATTCAGGATCTACATCATTAGAAAATGCAGATATAAAGGAAGCATGCGCATTTAACGAAATCGCAGGTAATGCTCCTTCAAGTTTACTTGCTAAATCGCCGCCTGACTTCCCAAATTTATGTTTTAATTTCTTTTGGAAAGCGGATGGAATGGGCCTTTTAATAGAAAAACTTTTGAGTAATTCACCAACTATATGATCACCGTCAGCTGCACTTCCACCATTTCCACAAATTAATAACTTACCATTATCCTCAAATGATTTCTTTAATAATTCATAAGCATCGATTATATCTTGACTATTTTTTTCTAATGCTGGATACTTTTCAATTAAGTCTGTTACCAATTTAAGTTTGGGCATGTTCTGAGGTTTTTTGAGTTAAATATCCATCAATTGCAACGCTAATACTGGCTATATCTCCGACGTTATCTCCCAATTGAGCAGGAACAATACTACATATTGATCTTGACTCTGGAATCGCTTCTTTTAAAATCACTTCATTTGATATTACATCAAACAAATGGGGATTTCTAGCATAGACACTTCCAATAACAATTCGCTCAGGGTTTAAGATATCAATAATTATTGAAAGTCCTTGACCTAACTTTTTGGCAGAGATATTAAAAACCTCTAAAGCATCTTTATCCCCAAGATTAGCAAGTTTAGATAGTTGTAGAGTTGTAATGGATTGAAGTTCATCAAAAGATGAACAATATGAGACTTCTTCTCCATTATTTAACTTTTCTTCAGCTTTTATTTTAGCTAATTTAGCAATGCCTGATCCACTACAAAAACCCTCAAAAGATCCTGACTTATAAAATCCAACAGGACCTTCGCTATCAAGTCTAATATGTCCTACTTCACCTGCGTTATCATTTGTTCCCGTATAAAGCCTTCCGTTTAGAATTAATCCGGCTCCTAACCCTGTTCCAAATGTTAAAAAAACCATGTTTTTTGTACCAACACCAGCTCCGTATTTCCACTCTGCTAAAGCACATGCATTGGCATCATTTTGAATAAATGTGTTTATGTTTGTTTTATTTTGAATAATTTCTACAATTTCGATGTTATCCCAACCTGGTAAATTTGGAGGAGAGAGGATAATTCCCCTCTTACTATTTAAAGGTCCTCCACAGCTAATGCCGATTGACATGACGTTGTCAAAATCAATCTCATTTTTTAAATCATCAAGGGTTTTTAAAATTTCACCAATAGCATAATTAGGGCCATTTTCTGTATGTGTGGCAAACTGAATTCGATGAAAAATTTTTAAATCTATACTGCTTACAGAAACTGTACATTTTGTACCTCCTATATCAATACCAATAAAATTTTTAATACTTGTCATTATTAAATTTAGTTTGTTTTAGAATTTAGACTGAGGATTAATAAGTATATAAAAGCGATTAATAAAACGTAAAAGCTTTCTAAGACACCAAAATTCGAGCTCACTAGACCCATAAATGGGGGGATAATAGCACCTCCAACAATAGCCATTATCATAAGTCCAGAAATTTCATTGACGCGTGCTGGTAGTTTTTGAGCGGCTAAAGAAAAAATAAGTGGAAAAATATTTGAGGTACCGATACCAATAATAAAGATTCCAATTCTCGCCGACCAAACACCGGAGAAAAACAGGACCATAAACAATCCCAAAAGAGATAATATGGTAGATGCGCGAAAGAAATATTTTATGTCAATAAACCGCAATGAAATTGCTCCTATTAACCGACCAATCATTTGAGCAGAAAAAAAGATGCTGATTGCTAAAGAGGCATTGTCTAATGAGAGTTGATGTACTCCTTGAAGCAAGTTTGCTATATTTGTTTTCATACTTACTTCTGCACCCACAACAATAAAAATTCCCAATACGAGTAGCATAATGCTCCTATTTTTCAATAATGAAAAACAGGAACTGAAAGTAGCAATTATATGACCAGATTTTGTTTCTTTTATGGGAGCTGAAGACAACCAAAATATTGCCAAAAAAGTTACAAAAGCATAAACTAAAAAAACAAGTTTCCAATTACCAAATTGGACAGACATAAAAACAGCAATAATAGGTCCAGCTAGCGAACAACTTGCCTTAATAAATTGGCTAAGACTCATATAGCTAGAAAACTTATCTTTTGGGACAACATCGTAAAGAAGCGGATTAGCAGCAACCTGAACGATGGTATTTCCTATACCCAAAAGAACAAATGCACAAATCATGCTATTCAATGAGTAATATAAAATGGGGATGATCATTGACAAGCCTGAAACAAGCATTCCAATATTTAATATTTTCTTTTTGCCAAAACGCTCTAATAGTATTCCAGAAGGAACTGAAAAAATAAAAAACCAAACAAAAACCAAAGATGGTAACAGTTGAGCCGTTTTATCTTCAAGCTGAAAGTCATTTTTAATATATCCCGTTGAGACTCCTATAATATCCACAAATCCCATTACGATATAAACCATAAGTGTTGGCGCAAGTGATGACTTGTTCAGTGTTGTATTTGTCATGTATTTATTAGGTGAAAAATTAAAAAAGGAAGTTGCTTGAATATTCAAGCAACTTCCTTTAAAATTTAGAATATGATTATTCTGATTTAATAACTTTAAATGTCTTGGTGTATAAACCTGCTTCTATTTTACATAGATATAGACCTTTACTTAAACCTGAAGTATTAAAGCTTAAATGATGACTTCCTGAGTGTAATGTATCTTGAATAAACGTAGCTACTTTAGCTCCTGTTATTGTATAAAGTGAAACATTAACGTCCGATTTGGAAGTAATATTGAATTTAACACTTAAATTATTGGTGAATGGATTTGGGAATGTTACAAGACTTGTAACATTTTCAGAATCATTCACATCAATAACCGAAAGTGTTGAAGTATACGCATTCTTAATAGCCGTTAATGCTTGAGCAGAATCATAACTGTCAATTTGATTTGTCCAGTGCAGTGCACCAATAGCATGGCCATCAATGTTTGAAGTAAAACTACTTGCAATTGAAAAGTCTTCTATTAAGTCAGAAAATTTAGTGATACCATCTCCATCTTCAGTTCCAACACCAGGGATAGTATTTGCGTCAAAATCACCAAACATAATACTTGACATGTCTTCAGTTCCTGTTTCATCAGGAACTGAGTACCACTTACGTAATTTAATGGCAAGCTCATCCACCTCAGCTGCAGATAGAGCTACTGTCGCCAACTGTGGGTCTTGATCTAGAATGTTATTCTCCTCAACCCAATTAGCATTATTGGCAAATAAAGCAGTCTCTCTGGCTGCCATCCAATTTGCAGGAACATTAACATCGTGAGGGCCCTGTACGCCAAACCAAGATAAGTACGAAACTGGATTGTTGGCAATTGTATTATAATCCCCATTGTAGTATTTATCCAAACTTGATTCATTGTGATAAATATTATCAGCAACATAAATCTTGTAATTCGCTACATCATCGTACGGCGCAACTAAAGCATCACCTGCTGCATTCAACATATCTGCTGGAATCGCAGCTGTATCAGCGTTACCATCCAAAGAAATCGGAGCAAAGGCCATAATCGGGAAGGAAACCTCTCCAGGATTCGCCATTAGATAGTTGTAATCTTCACCCATCATATTGGCATTATAAAATAAGTTGTTCGTGAAATAAGCCTCATAAAAATATGGGTTTAGGTTCCAGTAAGTACTTGTATTAACAAATGTATTGTGGTTAATCAACGCATATTTCACAACCTGATTCTGTAAAAGTACAGGACATCCAGCATTAGATACCGTATTGTTCTCAAAAATAAATGACTCCACTGGAACACCCTTAGCATCAACTACGTTTCCTGACCATTGTTGGCCTGAAACAAACATGTCGCGGAAATAGTTGTTCTTAAATGTCATTGTAAGCCCCTGAGGAACGGCCTGTGCCTTTATAAACCTAGCAGGGAATTCTACCAAACAATCTTCCATATGAATACTTCTGTCATTTCCACTAACTTGGAAAAAATACTCACCAGTAGTGCCTCCTTCATTGTTACGACCCTGGATGTGAAGGTTTTTAAGCTCCAAACTAGAATTAATCATTGAAGAAACTGGTGCTGCACCATTATTAACATAAGGAAATACAACTGGTTTTTTACCATCAGTTGAGCCATGTATTTTAATTGTGCCTGTGTCGTTTGTGACATTAATTGCAGAATACATAAAGTGAAGACCTGGCTCCAATAAGTATATCCTGTTAGGATTTAATCGGTCGCCGTTTGCGTCCTTATCATTGTTGATTGTTGTCTCTAACAAACCAGCATTGGATTGACCACTTGGGATACTGATAACATCACCCGTATTTACGCCATACGCATATTTAATAGCCGTTAATGCTTGTGCAGAATCATAACTGTCAATCTGATTTGTCCAGTGCAGTGCACCAATAGCATGGCCATCAATGTTTGAAGTAAAACTACTTGCAATTGAAAAGTCTTCTATTAAGTCAGAAAATTTAGTGATACCATCTCCATCTTCAGTTCCAACACCAGGGATAGTATTTGCGTCAAAATCACCAAACATAATACTTGACATGTCTTCAGTTCCTGTTTCATCAGGAACTGAGTACCACTTACGTAATTTAATGGCAAGCTCATCCACCTCAGCTGCAGATAGAGCTACTGTCGCCAACTGTGGGTCTTGATCTAGAATGTTATTCTCCTCAACCCAATTAGCATTATTGGCAAATAAAGCAGTCTCTCTGGCTGCCATCCAATTTGCAGGAACATTAACATCGTGAGGGCCCTGTACGCCAAACCAAGATAAGTACGAAACTGGATTGTTGGCAATTGTATTATAATCCCCATTGTAGTATTTATCCAAACTTGATTCATTGTGATAAATATTATCAGCAACATAAATCTTGTAATTCGCTACATCATCGTACGGCGCAACTAAAGCATCACCTGCTGCATTCAACATATCTGCTGGAATCGCAGCTGTATCAGCGTTACCATCCAAAGAAATCGGAGCAAAGGCCATAATCGGGAAGGAAACCTCTCCAGGATTCGCCATTAGATAGTTGTAATCTTCACCCATCATATTGGCATTATAAAATAAGTTGTTCGTGAAATAAGCCTCATAAAAATATGGGTTTAGGTTCCAGTAAGTACTTGTATTAACAAATGTATTGTGGTTAATCAACGCATATTTCACAACCTGATTCTGTAAAAGTACAGGACATCCAGCATTAGATACCGTATTGTTCTCAAAAATAAATGACTCCACTGGAACACCCTTAGCATCAACTACGTTTCCTGACCATTGTTGGCCTGAAACAAACATGTCGCGGAAATAGTTGTTCTTAAATGTCATTGTAAGCCCCTGAGGAACGGCCTGTGCCTTTATAAACCTAGCAGGGAATTCTACCAAACAATCTTCCATATGAATACTTCTGTCATTTCCACTAACTTGGAAAAAATACTCACCAGTAGTGCCTCCTTCATTGTTACGACCCTGGATGTGAAGGTTTTTAAGCTCCAAACTAGAATTAATCATTGAAGAAACTGGTGCTGCACCATTATTAACATAAGGAAATACAACTGGTTTTTTACCATCAGTTGAGCCATGTATTTTAATTGTGCCTGTGTCGTTTGTGACATTAATTGCAGAATACATAAAGTGAAGACCTGGCTCCAATAAGTATATCCTGTTAGGATTTAATCGGTCGCCGTTTGCGTCCTTATCATTGTTGATTGTTGTCTCTAACAAACCAGCATTGGATTGACCACTTGGGATACTAATAACTTCTTGATTAGCAGGCACTTGTGCTACCAAAAAAGAAGATATCACTATTGTAATTAAAAAGCTGAGTAAAAAATTTGATCTCATAGTTTTAGTTAAATTAAAATTTGAAGGGTAAAAGGTAGCCCTTCATTCTACCTTTTTTTTAAAATCTACATCTTAATCCAAACTTGATTCTGTTTCCGAAATAATTTAAATTAAGTGGTAAACGGTGTTCATTGTTGTATAAAACAAAACGCTCATCAACATAATTTGTAATGTTGTTTGCATTTAGGAATAGTTCAAAATTTTTGTAAAACCTTTGTCTTAAACTGATATCTACCAATTCTAGATCGTCTTTAAAATTCTGCTTAAATGAAAGCCTATCACCACCATCCGACACCGTAACACCTTGACGGCGGTAAGAAATTCTAGAACTAAAACCTTTATAGTCCCAACCTACAATAACATTTCCAATAAAATCTGGTTGAGATGGCATTTTATCTTCTCTAGTTGAATATTCATATCCAATAATATCTTTTGGAAAAAAACCAGAATCATCAACCCCTATGACAACTTCTTTAAAGTAAGGGTATTTAGTTTTAGAGTTTATAAATGATAAATTTAAATCAAAAACAAACCCTTTAAGTAGCTTATTTTTTAAATACCTGAAATTCGTTTGAACAGAAAGTTCTATTCCATAAAACTCTGCTATATCTGGATTATTTAGAGGCAAACTAAAATATGACGAGTTAGTTACAAAGTCTGCAGGGTAAGAATCAACAGATGGAATGCTATTAAAAAAACCTGCTGGTGGATTTACAATTCTATCATTGCGCAGTGGAAAATAGTCATTTAGTACAACTTGACTATCTTCAATGCGCTTGTAAAATGGATTAATTGTAATTAAACCTAATTTCGAGTTAAATGCTTCTAGGGAAAGGTCATAATTCCAAGCTGTAGAAGGTCTTAGTAAGGGATTTTTTGAATCAATCTCTGTATTAGATTCATTAGAATCAATAATTGTCCTTGGTGATAAATTGCTGAAATTTGGCCTTGAAATACTTTTGTAAACAGCACCTCGAAGGGACAACGTATTATTAAGCTTTAACTTCATGTTTAATGATGGGAAAAAATGCTCGTTCGTTCGTTCAGAAGAAACTGGTTTAGGAATACCACTTACGCCAGAAGTATTAATAGCATTTTCAACAATAGAATAGGAAGAAAACGATGTATTTGCAATCTCCATTCTTACTCCAGGGACAAGTAATAAAGGACCAATGTTTAGTTCAAACATGATGAATGCAGCTAATAACTCCTCTTCATTTACATAATCATTTTTATAACTTTGAAGACCCTGAAAATTGAATAATAAAGGATATTTAGCAAGCAACTCAGATTGCATATCTACAAGTCTATCCAAATTAGGAGACCAACTGAGATTGTATTCTCCGTTTAAAAATTTACCCGGATCATAATTTTGATCTATAAAATTCGAAGCCGGAATTCCTTGAAGATCACCAGCAGGCCAATCCATCCAAGAAAATAATTCTAAAGAGACGTTTCGTGGTCCGCGCCCAGAACCTGCTTGATATTGCACATATTGATAATTAGAGTCACTTGATCTCTCTTTTTTTCTATATAACCCACCAAGAGACAGAGTACCATCTAATTTAAGTGATTCAAAATTAAACGGAACTTTCCATTTCAAATCTAAATTGTATGTTTCATCATCAATTAAATCTTGAGATAAATCATTAGTTTTTAGCCTGTTGTTTAGAATTTCTGTTTGTCCATATATTTGAAGGACTTCTTTAGGGTCCCTAAACACCAAATAATCCTGATCAATCGACTCTCCAGAAAGATCTATTTCAGAAAAGGGAAATCTTTTTCTAATTCCATCAGAGACAGTTTTGGAGTATGATACTTTTAGAGAAAGTTCGGTGTCTAAAAATCGAAAGTGGTTCTCAAGAAGGTGTGTGGATACATATTTATCAACACTATTTCTAGAGGCGGTCAAGGAAAATGGATTTCTTGGTTGTGAAAAATTATAAACTTCTTCTCTAAGTGTATTTGTATTTGGATTTATATTAATTAAGTTAAAGAAGGAAACATCAACAAAAGGACTTTTATAGTCAAGAGTTAGATTACCAGCAATACGTGTCCTGACAGCATCATCTAAACTCAAATGAGCTGCTGTAGTTCTTGAAATATAAGTGTCCTCTCCAGTTAATTTGCCATTTTCATCAATACCTTTACTTAATATAGGATCAGAGTATATTCCATTAAAATTATGAGATGATACAAGTTTTTTCTCGTAAGATCCTTGAAAAATAACTCCCAATTTTTTGTTAAAAAAACGGGAAGAACCTCCAGCTGTAAATTTTGTATCTCCTAGGGTAGAGAATAGATTGTTATAACCACCCTCATACATTGCATTAAACCTTGGCTTATCTCCAGCTTTTGCTAATCGCAAATCAACTGTTCCACCAATAGCACTTGCTTCCATATCTGGTCGAAGTGTCTTAGATACTTCGGCACCTGCAAACATTTCGTTTTGCATCATACTTAAGTCAACACTTCTATCTGAGGCATTGTTTGAAGACAACTTAACACCTGCAATAGTGATATTATTATTTTCAGGTGCTACACCGCGAATAATTATTTTTTGCGCTTCACCAGATGAACGCTGAAGAGATATGCCAGGCAAACGACCAAGAGCTTCGGCTGTATTAGCATCGGGGAGTTCCTGCATTTTTTCGGCAGATACAAGGTTGACAATTTTATTTGAAGAAACTTGTTCTCGTATGGCGGCCATTTGCCCTCTTGCCTGAACCGAAACAACAACTTCATCCAATGCATTATCAGACTCAAGACCAAAAGAATAATTAAATGGCCCATCGTCACTAATGATTATCTCTCTACGTAACTCTTTAAATCCTATGTAAGAAATTAATAAAGTGTAGGTGCCATTTGGCGCCTCAAAACGAAATATTCCATTATCGTCAGTGGTCCCACCTAATGACAATTCATTAACAAAAACAGTAGCAAAGGCAAGTTTCTCGTTAAAACTTGCATCAATAACATTTACAGTTATGGTTTGCTTTTGCTGACCAAATACCATACTCCCAATAAAAAGGAAGAACAAGATGCAGAAGCGGTATAAGATTGAATACTTCATTGATTTGCTAACTCGGTTTTGCTGTTGTTTTAAAAAATTACTAACTCGTGTTAGTATTAATAGCAAATTTATACTATTTTATGAAAAAACCAAAAAAAAATGTTTTTTTTCTTAAATATAAAATATACAAAGCTAAATACAAGAATTCCTCAGAATTAAAGATGATTCCAATTCTAATTGTAAAGTGGGAATAGAAATGTCATCATTATCAATAAGTTTAAGCAAAATGTCAATGGATGCTTTGCACATTTCTTTTATTGGTTGTTTGATGGTAGTAATCGAAGTATCAAAAAGTCTAAAAGCAGGGTTTTCATCAAAACTAACAACAGCAACATCGTCAGGAATAATCACTCCCATTTCTTTCATTTTTTCTAATCCTGAAAAACTAAGTTTGTTGGTAGTAAATAAAATAGCATCTGCACCATTTTGGATAACCTGCTGAACGGCATTTTTAACATCATTAATTGCATTACTAAACTTAAGTTGCTTAATTAACCTTTGATCTATTGAAATATTATTATCAGACAAACATTGTAAATAACCTTTTGAGCGGTTGTGCATCGTCAAAAGTTGGTCGTTAACATTGACTATAGAAATATTTTGTCTATTGTTTAAAATCAAACGGTTAGTTGCTTCATAAGCAGCTTTAAAATTGTCAATATTTACTGAGTTAACAACTGGGCCGTCAATAAAACGATCAACTAACACAAAAGGAATTCTTTTTGTGTTTAAAATATCAACAAAATCAACACAATTCACAGGTGGAACAAGTATTAGTCCATCGAGTTGACGATTTATAAAATTATCTAACTGAAGATTAAATTGCTTTTCATCCTCATTAGAACTACTGTACATAATGTAATATCCTTTCTTAGAAGCTTCTTTTTCAAGTCGATATGCAATTTGCGAAAAAAAAGGATTTGAAATATCCGCAACAATCAAACCAATTGTGAAGCTTTTTCCTGTCTTTAAACTTTTTGCAATTGAATTTGTTGTATAGTTGATACTTTTTACATATTCGAGAGTCTTTTTTGTGAGTTCATCACTGATTCTCATTTCTTTAGACTTGCCATTAATAATGAACGAAAGAGTAGATCTCGAAATACCAAGATGATTTGCAATTTCCTTACTTGTGGTTTTTTTATTCATGGTGTCATTTATAAAACAAATCGGTATTTATTAAAAAAAAATAAGTTCAAGGTGAGATATACAACACTTGTCTTTTAAAGGTTTTAACAAATTCAAAAATATACAAAAAAATGTGTTTATCAATAGATCAATTACAACATAAGCCTTAACACTAAATTTATAAATCGTTATATATTAAAGTTAAACTCTAAAAACTAAGTTTAAGTTCCCCTTGAAGTTAGAACTACTGTATGTTTGGGTAACAGATTATTCCCAAAAATAATTTTTATTTCTGGGAATATTTTTCTTGACTATATATCACTAATTCCATTCAAAAAGTCTGAACTACTGTATGTTTGGGTCACGAATAAATAGGACAATAAGAAAAAACGCCAAGCTTGCTTGAGCGTTTTTTTGTTTGTGCTATTTTCAAAGCGGCGCTTTGTCAGGATCACGTAGTAACCCTGCCGAGGTCACAATTTATTCTTAAGAATTATTTATGGAAATGTTTTTTTCTATTGTCGCAACATAATTACACTTTTTCTCGATTGATTTAATCATCATTTGTGCAATATCTTTCTGAGTTGCTGCTTCTATTCCCTCCAAACCAGGAGATGAGTTTACTTCAAGAACTAATGGGCCACCAGAAGACCGAATTATATCAACACCAGCTACACTTAACCCCATCGCTTTAGTTGCTTTTATTGCGAGTTTGCGCTCTTCAGCTGTGGCTTTAATCAAAGCTGTAGATCCGCCCAAATGAACATTTGCACGAAATTCTCCAGGGGGAGCAGTACGTTCCATCGAGGCAACAACCTTTCCGTCAATGACAAAGCAACGAATATCCTTTCCATCTGCTTCTTTGATAAACTCTTGAACCAATATATTGGCTTTCAAGCTTTTAAAAGCATTGATAACACTTTCAGCCGCTTTTTTTGTTTCTGCCAATACAACACCCTTCCCTTGAGTTCCTTCCAATAGCTTTACAATCAATGGTGATCCACCAACCATTTCTATTAAATCGTTTGTGTCTAATGGCGAACTTGCAAATCCTGTAGTTGGTATTTTGACCCCTTTGCTAAGCAATAATTGAAGTGAAAAAAGTTTATCTCTAGATTGAATGATGGACTCTGATGTATTCAAGCAAAATACTCCCATACTTTCAAATAGACGTAAAAGTGCGCAGGCATAAAATGTTTGGGCAGGTCTAATTCTGGGTATTACTGCATCAATATTCTCAATGATTTCTCCGCCACGATAATTAATTTGTGGAGTAGAAGCATCTAATTTCATAAAGCATTGGCGGATATTATAAAATTCTATTTGGTGTCCTCTCTGTTCTGCAGCTTCTATAATTCTTCTATTGCTATACAATTCTTGATTAGATGCCAATAAACCTATTCTAAGTCCAGTTGTTGAATTTCTAAATTTCTCGTAAGAACCCATAACAGTGGCATCACTAATGTTTCCAAGCGAAAAACTTTTTTCAGGATCAACGATTAATCTCCCTTTCATAGCCTCCCTTCCTAACAACATTCTATATCCCATAGAGTCTCTATTTGTCAGTGTAATCTCTATACCCCAAGTATTAACTCCAATAGTCATGAATGTTTGAATAACAAATCTTTGTTCTCTATTACCGGTTGAGCTTTTTACAACTCGCTTATCTGTCACCAATGCGTTACACTTTACCCTACGTTTACCATCATTTTGTATTGGATATACATCAAAGCTTACCCAGGTATGGCCATCCTTTTGATAAGGTTGAATATTTAAAGCATGTAAACTTGAAGTTTTAGCCCCACTATCAATACGCGCCTTAATATGAGGGATATTTAACTCACCTAATGAAACCCATTCTTCAGAACCAATTGTAACTTTCGAATTCATTTTAAAATTTTTGCAAATGAATGAATAAAATGAATTGGTTGTATTTAAATTAATACCTAATTATAAAAAAATCAATAATGAATTATTCTAAAGGATAAGTATAGCTTGCATTTTAAAGCAGAAATAAAACTAAAAAACCATGATTTTTGACGTTCAATTTAGACTACGGAGCTTTGTCAGGATCACGTAGTAACCCTACCGAGGTCACATCTCCTTCAATTTCGTGCAGAACAAAGTTTGTTTTATTTTACTCAAACAAAAGTTGTTAGGTTTTTCCTAAATTTAGGGCATGAAAGATCTGAAATATCTTATGGCATACAGCGTTCCCTTGAGTGTTGTTGCCAGTTTTTATTTCAAAGGAGCGGCCTCCTATACAGCGCTAGCTTATGTATTTCTGTTTATTCCCTTAGCGGAAAGCATTATACCGGTAAAACAAAAAGAACTACCCGTTACGGATATAAAAAAAAGGGCGTTGAATCGCTTTTTTGACTGGCTTTTATATTTAAACGTACCCATCGTGTACACCATCCTAGGTTATGGGCTTTATGATTTTTCAACGGCAAGCCTAAGCATCTATGAATACATAGGTTTGGTTTTTGCACTTGGTATTTTGTTGGCTACCAATGCCGTTAATGTGGCACACGAACTGGGCCATAGGAAAAGTAAATTTGAAATCTTGCTCACGAGGTTATTACTTCTGCCCTGTCTATACATGCATTTTACTATGGAACACAATCATGGCCACCACAAATACGTGGCAACAGACCTAGATCCGGCGACAGCAAAAAAAGGACAGAGTCTATATCATTTTTGGTTGACATCTGTTATTGGGCAGTATAAAAATGCTTGGCGCATACAAACGAAACTACTCAAAAAGCATGGAGCACATTTTTTCTCCATCAAAAACAACATGCTGTTGTTTATCATTTACCAAGCAGCGTATTTGGGTGGTGTTTATGCGTTGTTTGGATTTAAAATATTTCTTATCGCTTTAATTGTTGGTATCATATCGTTCTTATTTCTTGAAACCATCAATTATATTGAGCACTACGGCTTGACGCGAAAAAAAATCAACGGCAAATACGAAAAAGTACAAAACATACATTCGTGGAACTCTGACCACGTCATGGGTAGAATAGTATTGTATGAATTAACACGACACAGTGATCACCACTTCCGTGCATCAAAAAAATATCAAGTTTTGGAAAGTCTTGAAAACAGTCCGACTATGCCGTTTGGCTATCCAGGATCTATGCTTCTAGCGACACTACCTCCGCTGTGGTATACGGTCATGCATCCGAAGTTGCAACACTAAGCATTTAAAAACGCCAGTGCCCTTTATGAATCGTGGTTAACTCTTTTATTGTGGTGCAATCTCCTCACCCTCCTTAACAATTATCATGGTAGCCGTTGAGCCTGTGGAAAGGTTCCATTTGTGTGATGCCAATGCAATACCGTTCTCATCAAATACTCGCAGTTCGGCAGTATTAGGACCCGATGAACCCTGGTTAAGTGCTTGAAAATCAATTTTATTAAACCCTTGAACAAGCGGCAGTTTTAGAACAAAAAACTGATTTTTAAGTAATAAGTTAGAAATAACCTCCTCCTCATTGACAGAAATGCGAACGCGATCTCCATCTTCATATTCATAATCGCGACAAACAATTCGGGCATAAGAAGTATTTGTCTTTATATCCCCTAGATAGGTATCGCCCAAATAAAGATTATTGGGTACTGGCCTGTCTTTTCTTAATTTTTTAAGGTAACGATCTCCCGCATCAATAAAATTCTCATTATCCGTCATGGGGTTGTTGCTTGGCTTGGGCCTGTCCAAAAAGGAATAGTCTTCAACCTTTTCATCTGGAATTAACAGTCCGTAGTTGGGTTTTGGCGTGTCTAATTTGGGGAAGGAGGAACCACCCTTTTGCTCTTGCGCATAAAGCAAGCTGCCAAAAAAGAATAAGATTAATCCTTTTTTAATCGAAGTATAACCGCTCCCGCTACTAAACATATTCCTGAATTAACTAAAATCAACGCAAATGTACCAACCAAAAACCATGCCTCGCCCCTACTCTTTGCAATAATGGCCTCCCCTAAAACACTCAAGCCAGCACCTACTAGGGTCAATCCACCAACAGAATACAACCACCAACGGAGGCTATTTCGAAAAGTATTTTTTTGATTTTCCATAGGATGCAGCAGACAATATAACAATAAATGCCAACGAATAGTACACAAAGTTAGGCGTGATCACCTTATCTCCACTCGCATAGGAATGCAGACCAGTCAAGTAAAAATTAACACCAAAATAGGTCATCATGATACTACCAAAAGCCAAAACCGATACCACGCTAAAAATCCATTTGCCACGTAGTCCGGGCACCAAACGCATATGCAAAGCAAAGGCATAGACCAAAATACTTATCAATGCCCAAGTTTCTTTGGGATCCCAGCCCCAATAACGCCCCCAGCTTTCGTTTGCCCATTGCCCTCCGAGGAAGTTTCCAATGGTTAGCATAATCAAGCCTACAGTCAAGGCCAGTTCGTTTACTACGGTAAGTTCGGCCAAATTTAGACGCATTTTTTCAGCGGTTCGTTCGGTCGTCAATAGGATTAAAATAAGAGAAATTACACCCAATATCATGCCCAAGGCAAATGGCCCATAACTGCCCACAATAACTGCCACGTGAATCATCAGCCAGTAACTGTCAAGCACGGGTACAAGGTTTGCTATTTCAGGATCCATCCAATTCCAATGTGCAATCATCAAGACCATGGAAGCCACAAAAGCAGTTGCGGCAATGGTAAGTTTGGATTTACGCCCAAAAGCAAGTCCCATTCCCATGGTTGCCCAAGCCACATAAATCATGGATTCATAGGCATCACTCCAAGGCGCGTGACCAGAAATATACCAACGGGCAGCCAAACCAGCGGTGTGTAGCACAAAAAGGATTGATATGACCGCTACAAAAAAGCCAACAACTCCACGTAATAAACGTATGTCGTATAGCATCTGGGCAATCAACACAAAAAACATCAAGGTTCCAGCATACATATACCAACTAAACAGACGCTTAAAAATATCGTATTTGTTGTAGTAGAGTTCTGCCTTTATTTGATCTTCAGTAGGCATAACTTCTGCCCCATATTTCTTTTGATAGCCCTTTAAGCTCTCTAGCAACTGATCGGCTTGTGTGTAATCTTGTGTGGCTTTGCCCTGTCGCAATGAAGTCAGATACAAAGGCAATACGTTGTTAACGTAGAGCGAATCTACGCCTTCAAAACGTATCTCACTTACTTCAGCGGGAGAAACCCAACGGTTGTTTTCGTCGTTCGGCACTGGGAAGATGCGCAATACCTTTCCTTCCAAAGCTGAGAAAAGTAAATTCACTTTTCGATCTGTTTCTATAAAGTCTTTTTGAAACTGATTGGGGGTTGGAGATTTATAAGCGCCCTCCAGGTAAGGGGCCAGCTTGTAATTTCCCTGCGTGTCAAAAAAGTTTGCGAAAGAAGCGTATTTGGCTTTTTGGTCTACACCAACAAGTGAACGAATGCTGTCATTACCACGTTTCAAATACACAAAAGGAACTTGATACCAAATAATTGGGTTTTGGGTAATGGATAATAATACTTGGTTGGCATCTAGAGATTTGTAGTGATCGGACTTACTGACTTTACGCACCAATTCGGAAGCAAAAGTATTGGCAGGCTTCATACGCCCTCCTTGATCTTGGATGACCAACGCGCCAAACTTAGCAGCCTCATCGGCGTTCATAGCATCGGCTTGAAGCACCGAGTCAATTGCAAAACTTGGTGGCCTATGTTGATGCTGAGCAAAAGCTAGAGATGAAGTCAAAAAGAGGATCAAAGTCAACGCAGCTTTTTTGATGCGTATGTCCTCCAACATTTTAGCAAGCTTCTTAAAACGTGTTTTTCCAAAAAACATCAAGCCCAACAAGCCTATATAAAGCAAGAAATATCCTGCATAGGTAACGGCTGTACCCAATGCATCGTGGTTTACCGATAGTACCGTTCCCTTTTCATCTGGGTCAAAAGATGCCTGAAAAAAGCGATAACCTTTGTGATTGAGAATGTGGTTCATGTAAATATCGTAGTCAAAAGTAGGGTCGTCCAATACCGTTACCCTACTCATAAAGCTGCTGTAACTTTTTTCAGTACCCGGATACTTTTCAGCGATAAAGTCATTGAGCTTAATAGCAAAGGGGAGTTCAACTTGTTTTGAACCGTAGGTAACCCGAAATTCTAAACCGCCAAGCTCAACTTGAACAGGTGGGTTCGCAACGCCCTTGGCACCTAAAACGGTTACTTGCTCTTGGACACCATTGGCAGTCAATTGTATGGTTAGGGCATCCTGTATGGCGGCTTCCTTATCTTCAACAGGCACTATTTGATATGAACCAATCATCGCAGGTTCTGGAAACACAAACTGCATCCCGGCGGCACTGTAGAGTGCACGCAACATCAGAGGCTGCGAAGCATCAGCAAATAGACTTCCTTGCTGCTGGTCGGCCATGCGAAGGTAAGTGCCTGCAAAAGGGGACTGAATACTGTAATTGTTCGCTTCGTCTAGCGTAATATTTATTGCGCCGTCGGTATAGGCATTAAAGGCAAATAGTATGTTGTGAATGTTGGCCACCTCGCCCATTTTAAGAAAATGATCGTGTCGATTGCCATCACCTGCTTCAACAATCTTGAGATACATAGCACCATTGATATCCTCAACCAGTGTTTCTTCTGCACCATTTATAAAGTTGACATAGGAAACAGAAAAGGGTATGCCGTTAAAATCATTTTTCCAACTAAACGAATTGTTGGCAGCCTCAGCAAATAAAAGGTCGTCTTCGAGTAATTTTCTTCGTGGTTGCCCGTCTATCTCGCCATCAACAAAAACAGACAAATATGTCTTTTCAGATAAATATTGTTGGGTAGACTCCCCTTCTCTAATGGGCATAACGCCTTCGAAACCAATATAACGCGTAATGCCAGCCCCCACGATGATAAGTATCCACGACAAGTGAAGTAACAACAATGGCCATTTTTCCCATCTTAAAAGACGGTATCTTTTGATGTTTCCCATAAAATTAACAACGAAGAAAATCATCATCACTTCGAACCACCAAGCATTGTAAATCCAAATGCGAGCCGTGGTCGTATTGTGAGCGCTCTCCACAAAGGTTCCAACTGCCATAGCGATAGAAAACGCAATAAATAGCATGGCTGTTAAACGAGTAGAAAACAGAAAAGAAAGCAAGCGAGTTGCTGGGTTCATGGCAAATTTTTTACAAAATTAAGTAATTGGCTATGAACCACCTACCAAGTGAAAAAGAATTTAGTTCTTAAGCCAATTGTTGGCAAAATCACAAGATTGGTTGTCGCGATTTACACTGATATAGGTGTCTGCAATTTTTTCAGTCATCCATTCTTCAATGACCTTAAGTTGCTTTTCTTTCAGGGCTAAATCCTTGATGCGAACATAGTCTTGAGCATAATCAGCAATGTGTTCATTAAACCGATTGGTAACCATAACAATTTTATACGTTTTGTTCCCTGAGCGATCTTCCTCTAGCAGCGGAATAGAAATCTCATTGTCCTCAAGCTTTAATATCTGACTGTATAGCTGCGGGTCAAGTTTTGTGAGTTCAAAACGGGTATCTCCCGTTGCAGGGTTAATCAAGACACCGCCATTGGCGCGTGTAATTTGGTCATCGGAAAATTCACGTGCGGCATCAGCGAAGCTAATTTCACCATCGTCTATTCGCTTTTTAATAAGTTTGAGTTGGTTCTGTGCTTCTCCCAAAGCAGTATTGGATACCGTAGGTACGAGCAGTACATGACGTACATCTAGCATACGACCGCGAATTTTATCGACCATTACAATGTGCCAGCCAAAATCAGTTTTAAACGGTTGGGAAATTTCACCTTCTTGCAAACGATAAGCTTGCTCGCGAAACTCCTTTACCATTTGTGGACGCTTCCTGTCAAGCGTATAACGTCCTCCTCTAGAGCGTGAACCAGGGTCTTGGGAATATAAGATTGCCTTAGATGAAAAAGAAGAACCGTTTTCAAGTACGTCATTGCGCATGGTCTCGAGTTGTTCTATAATTCGCTTCTCCTCTTCTGAAGAAACCTTTGGCTTAATTACAATCTGTGCAACTTCAAGCTCAGAGCCAAAAATGGGTAAATCCTCCTTTGGAATGGAGTTGAAAAAAACTTTTACCTCGTCTGGCGTAACTTCAACGTCCTCAACAATTTTAGATTGCATGCGTTGCGACAGCTGCTGAATACGATTAACTTCGAATAATTCGGCTCTAAAACTTTGCTCGTCATTCTTTTTATAAAACTCCAAGACTTTTTCAATATCACCAAATTGACCTACAAAATAATCGATGGTTTGCTCAACGTAATTATTTATGTCATCATTGCTAACCTCAATACTGTCTTGCTCGGCGTGATGGGCATATAGTTTGTCTTCCATCAACTTGCCCAACAGGTTACAACGTGAAACTTCTGCGGTTGAAACACCTTGAGATTCAAGTTCTACATAAGCCTTATCCACATCGGACTCAAGAATAACATAATCACCAACAACTGCTGAAACACCATCAATTTTAAGGCGCTTTTTGGTCGTAATTGAATCTTGGGAAAAACCAAGTACACCAAACATCAAACAACATAATGTTATTATTTTATTCATAGATCTCGAGTGTTTTGTTTTTAATGGCTTCTTCTAAAATATCGTTATCAAACTGTCGCATGGTTTCAAGCTTCCGTTTGTTTAATAAAATCTGTTTCAAAGTTGGATTTATGTGAGACAAAGGTGCTATTTCATTTCTACGTCTAACTTCTTCCACAAAAACCAAATATAAGTCTATTGAGTCTTCTATTTCAAAAAAACGTTTACTTTTTAAGTAGCGGTCATATTCCTTTGGCGAAGACCTGTTTATACGGTTGAAAAAAGCTTGAGGTCTAAACCAAACACTGTCGTTGAGATATGCACTGTTAAACTGCAGTGAAATAGAGTCTAAATAGTTGCGGTCACTTTCATTGAACCTTTTCAAGGCCCTACTCACACTCGCTTTATTGAAGTTAGCCAATGGAAGTTGAACATAGCGTCCCCTAACCAAATCTTGGTGAAGTTTAAAGTTTTGCTTGTTCTCATTGTAATAGGCTTCAATTTCTTGTGAGGTTACCAGAGTATCCATACGAGATTTAAGCCATTCTTCTTGATAGGTTTTGATAAATATGTCGTTTCGATATTGACGTATGAGGTTCTCTAAAGAAGCTTGTTGTGAAGGGTTTAAGTTAAAAACCGCTTTTTCCAAGAGCAGTTGTTCTTTAACCCATGCATTAATGTAATTTTTAGCCATAGAAGCACTGTCGGCAGAAGATAGGTTTTCGCGAATATGCGCGTTTACTTCAGATGCATACAAGTAATGGTTGTATACGCGTGCAACAATTTTATCAGAGGACACTTCTTTTAACTGACAAGAAGACACCAACAGTATAAGCAGTAAGAAAACGTAACGCATAGTTATCTAGAGTAGTTTGGAGCCTCTTTTGTTATCTGAACATTGTGTGGGTGACTTTCTTTAATTCCCGATGCAGTTATTTGCACAAATCGTGCCGTTTCTTTTAGCGTGACAATGTCCTTTGAACCACAATAGCCCATGCCAGCGCGCAAACCACCAACAAACTGATGAATGCTTTCGTTGAGATCTCCCTTATAAGGAACACGCCCAACAATGCCTTCGGGAACTAATTTTTTAATATCGTCTTCAACATCTTGAAAATAGCGGTCTTTACTTCCTTTTTTCATGGCTTCCACAGAACCCATTCCACGGTAGGTTTTAAACTTACGTCCTTCATAGATGACGGTCTCGCCTGGAGATTCTTTTGTTCCAGCAAGCAAAGAGCCTAACATGACACAATCGGCACCGGCGGCAATGGCCTTAACTATATCCCCTGTATAACGCACACCACCGTCAGCAATAAGCGGTACTCCTGTACCAGCCAAGACGGATGAAACTTCTAAAACGGCAGAAAGTTGTGGGTAACCCACTCCAGCAATAATACGTGTCGTACAAATAGAGCCTGGGCCTATACCAACTTTTATGCCGTCTGCACCTGCCTCAAGCAAATAAGCAGCAGCTTCGGAGGTAGCAATATTCCCAACCACTACATCAATCTTTGGAAAGCTTTTTTTAACTTTTTTAAGCACATCAACAACCCCTTTGGAATGTCCGTGAGCCGTATCTATTACAACAGCATCCACAGCAGCATCTGAAAGGGCTTTAACGCGATCCATCACATCAGCGGTTACACCAACAGCAGCAGCAACAATAAGGCGCCCGTAAGCATCTTTGTTGGCTTGTGGTGAAATGGCTACGCGAGTAATATCGCGAAAGGTTATCAATCCAATAAGCTTGTTGTCTTTATCAACAACGGGGAGCTTTTCAATTTTGTGGGCTTGGAGTACTTCTTCGGCTTGTGCCATTGAAATGCCTTCTGATGCAGTGATTAAATTTTCAGAAGTCATTACTTCCATAAGTGGTCTGCCTTCGTTTTTTTCAAAACGCAAATCACGATTGGTGACGATACCTATTAATATCCCATTGTCATCAACAATTGGAATACCGCCAATTCGATATTCACTCATGATTTTATTGGCGTCAGATACCAATGCGGTGATGGGCAACGTTACTGGGTCTATTATCATTCCCGATTGGGAACGCTTTACTTTACGAACCTTATCAGCCTGATCTTCGATGGTCATGTTCTTGTGCAGCACGCCAATTCCACCTTCTCTAGCCATGGCAATTGCCATTTGACTTTCCGTGACCGTATCCATAGCGGCAGATGCAATAGGCACATTGAGTTTTATGTTTCGAGAAAAATTTGAAGATATGTTGACTTCCCTTGGAAGGGTTTCAGAGTAGGCAGGTACCAAAAGTACATCGTCGTATGTTAGACCTAGACTACTGATTTTATTGGGAAGAGATTCCATGGCAACGTTTTAGAAATGTTGCACGCAAATATACAAAAAATAACCCTAGGGTTGGTTGCCGGCAAACAGCTCCTTTAGAATAAAGACTACGGTAGCAACATAGGTCAATGTCATTAAAACCCCCGAAACCAATACGACATAAGCCACAAACCCAATTCCGTACCACAAAAGGTAAATCCCCCCAAAAGTGACAATCAATGACACATAGGGCTCAACAAGTAAAAAAGATTTTAAACGCTTGGGGACTGATGAGAAAAACAAGAGCACGCCTGCTGAAAAGAAAATAAGCGAAATACTCAAGATATGCGTGTGAACAATTGTTAGCATTTCCCGCTGACTTTTCTTAAATTTCATGACCATCTCCTCGGGGCGATCTTCATTGCCATTATAGTTTTCCTCCATACCAACAGCTGTGTTGCTTTCGGTTTGGAACACAAAAGCCAAGCCCGTAAAATACCCCACGGAAAGCGTTAGGATAAAAGCCAAGCACGCCATTCGGGCATACTTAGGCAGTTGGCGTAGTCGAAAATTATGATTTATTTGGTTCTCCATTATTTTGCCACGAAGCTAATGAAATCATAAGATTATTCATGGCATTCGTCATAGATTTTACAGAAATGGTTGCGCCAGAAATGGCTGCAATATTTTGGCGGTAAGCAAAGCGATCATCTGGCGTTTTATCTAAGAACTGCTTTAACCAGCGCTTACTCCCAATTTCACTGCCGTAATCCTCTCTGTACACAAGCACTTTTGCTTTTTTTACAGCAAAATTGGTGTCAAAAATAACGAGGTATTCAAAAGTGTCCGTTTGACTGGAAGCTTCACCAACATAGGCATAACCTAGGGCTTGACCTTGGTCAAAGACAGTGTAGAGTCGGTCTTGATCAATACCCGGCATATCTTGCTCAAGTGTCTGTACCAAAACAGCTTGTTCTATTTCAAACACTTTGCTAATTTCCCTTTCAGCCTTTTTGCTAACCTGCAAACTAAAAACCAAACTCACGAGGGATACTTTTATAGAAAGTAAAAAAAATGAAGAGGAAAATATTTTCATGACATCATTTTAGAAAAAGAATCCAACACCAAAATTTAACTGACCAATAACATCATCAGAGGCTGCTGTTTTTTTGTTTTGGTAATCGCCCTTAAAAACAACACCAGGCGCCAGGTGATAAGAAAAACCAACCGTGGTTTCCTTTCTGTGGTAAGCTGGATTAGCCGTCATACCTCCCGCTGTTTTTTTGTGGGTATCAAAATCTTCATAGCGCACAAAAATATCCAATCTTTGTCTATTGGTCAAGGGCAAAAGATTATAGGCGCCTTCAATATAATAACCGCCCATGGTAGAACCCAAATCTTTGTTTCCTGCTGCATTGTATGCGGCAACATCTTTTAATGTGGTTTGTGCCCATTGACCTCTCGATGAAAAGCGGCCTTTAGTATAACGATAATCAGCGCCGAGCATGGTAAGACCTACTTGCGTTGCTGCATTATCTAAGTCTGTGGTTTGGGTTTTTCCACTGTAAGCGGCCAAACCAAACCTAATGTTTGGAAGTCCATAATATTCTATTTTAGCTGAAATGTTTATATCAGAGTTGACTGATTCGGCACCTTTTTGACGCCCTTTTCGTAATCCATCTGAGCCTCTTAATATATAGTTATCGTCGTTAAAAGAGACAAAACCGTTCATGGCATAAAGCTGATATCTAAAAGAAAGTTCATTGGATCTCCCCGCAATACCAAAACCTATTTCACGCCAAGTTGAAGGTATAATGGTATCGTCTAAACTTGGTCGCTCCACCCCATTAAAGGTTGGGCCCTCGTGGTATTCATTAATGATTCCCATAGGCACAAGCATCAATCCAGCTCTAGCATTTAAGTTATCCGTTATGTTATAATTTACAAAAGCTTGCTCAACATAAACTTCTTGGACGTGTTCATACTCTACTTCTGTGACAAATTGCGTTCTGTCATCAAACTTATAAGCAAACAATAACACCAAACGCTGCACGTCAATTTCATTTGGCGCTCCATCATACCCGTTAAAGTTAATCTCACCATACCCACCAAGTGTAATTCTGTTTTCGCTGTTTTCTAGATTAGAGAGTTGACGCATGGCACTATTCTGGAAATTCATGCTTTGTGAAAATCCAAAAAACGATAACAAGACACATATAGTGGTCAGCTGCTTCATGGCTGTTTTTATTTAGATTGCTTTTAAATTAAGGCAAAAGTATTACCTAATTTATAAATGGCAAAGTTTATTTGGAATAATTTTAAATAAGAAATTAACAAACCTGTAAAGAGGCATTATAAGCAGACTCAAAATGCAGCATATTTACTGAAAATTGTGCTTTTTGAGCTGTTAAAAAAGAAAGCAGTTTTTCTGTTGGAACATTCCCCGTAAGTTCGTCCTTAGCCATTGGGCAGCCCCCTAGCCCGCGTATGGCGCTGTCAAAAGCACGGCAACCGCCTGCATACGCTGCTTTGATTTTTGAAGTAGCCTCGTTTGGTTTTGCGTGAAGGTGTGCGCCAAAGACAATGTCGGGATATGCCTGCAGCAAATGTTCAAATAAATCTGTAATTGTTTTGGGTTGCGCCAGACCTACCGTATCGGACAGCGAAATACGCTTTACACCCATATCCACTAGCCTACTAACCCAGGCTGCAACCAAGGCTGGACTCCAAGGATCTCCGTAAGGATTGCCAAAACCCATACTCAAATAAACAACCAACTCTCGGTTTACGCTACTCGCGTGATCGACCAATCGGTTCAACAACAGTAAAGAGTCCTCAATAGTGATGTTGGTATTCCGCATTTGAAAGTTTTCAGATATCGAAAAAGGATACCCTATATAACTAATCTGATCATAAGATAAGGCTTCTGCTGCGCCTCTTTCATTTGCAACTATGGCCAATAACTTGGTTTTGGTGTCGCTTAAATCAAGCTGTTTAACTACCTCGTGGGTGTCGCGCATTTGCGGAACCGCCTTGGGCGAAACAAAACTTCCAAAGTCGAGCACATCATATCCAACCCGTAAAAGCGATTGCAAATACTTCACTTTTACATCCGTAGGGATAAACGCTTTGATGCCTTGTAGGGCATCCCTAGGGCATTCGGTAAGAAAAACACGAGACATGCATCAAAAATAACAAATCCTTTGACGCTAATTATGAGCCATTTATATAAATTTGCACTTGAAAAATTGCTTATGAAAACGACTACCCTTTTTGAGGACAAACTTGCGCCTTACAAAGATCAACTAGTACACCATCCGCTATACCACAAACTAAACAGCACTGAAGCGATACAGACCTTTATGGAGTATCATGCTTTTGCCGTTTGGGATTTTATGTCCTTGGTAAAGGCCTTGCAACGTAAACTTACCTGTACCGACTTACCGTGGGTTCCTGTTGGAAGCCCCTCAACAAGAAGGCTTATCAATGAAATTGTTTGGGGTGAGGAAAGCGACGTAGACCAATTCAACCAGCCTGCCAGCCATTTTGAGCTTTATCTTAGGGCTATGGAAGAAATAGGTGCAGATACAACTCCTGTAAAAAAATTAGTAGCTGAAATTCAAAATGGGACAGCTTGGGAAACCGCTGTTAGCGAAGCATCAATACCCGAAGAAATAAAATCTTTTCTAAACTTTTCACTCAAAACCGCAACCCAGGCACCTGTGCATGTTGTGGCAAGTGTGTTTAATTATGGCCGTGAAGACCTAATTCCTGATTTGTTTATTGCCCTCATTAAAGATATGGCGCAAGAAAAAGGTACTGACTTCGGCACATTGGTTTATTATTTTGAGCGTCACATTGAAGTTGACAGTGGAGAGCACGGTCCAATGGCAAAACAAATGATCCAAGAGTTGTGTGGCGATAACACCCAACTTTGGGATCAAGCAAATGATGCTGCCCAAGAAGCGCTACAAAAGCGCATTGCACTTTGGAACTTCATTGACAGTAAAATTTAATAATACTGTATATTGCATATCAAATACTTAAAATCATGAAACATTTACCTATACTATTTGCCTTTTTATTTATGGCATGTGTGTCAAGTCAAAAAAACGTTGAATTTGACCCAGAAACCTATGCAGCTACCATTACAGCCGAAGAGCTAAAAGCACATTTATATACCTACGCAGGGGACGATTTTATGGGAAGAGAAGCGGGTACGGAAGGAGAAGGCGTTGCCATAAACTATCTCAAAAGCGAATATGAATCAATAGGCATTGATGGAGGCATGCCCGATGGCGCTTATTTTATGCCCATGACGCTAAATTCATACCGTGAAAACCGCACTTTAGAAGCAAGCAATGTATTGGCTTATATTGAAGGTAGCGAAATACCTAACGAAATATTGGTTATTACCGCCCACCTAGACCATATTGGTGTTGAAGAAGATGGACAAATCAACAACGGTGCAGATGATGATGGTTCTGGTACTGTTGCGATATTGGAAATTGCGGAAGCCTTTCAACAGGCTGTTAAAGACGGAAATGGACCCAAGCGTTCGGTGCTATTCTTACACGTAACAGCAGAAGAAAAAGGACTTTTGGGCTCTAAATATTACACAGACAATCCCGTATATCCACTTGAAGATACGGTTGCCAACTTAAATATTGATATGATTGGCCGCATTGACGATTTACATAACGACAACAACAACTACATATACCTGATTGGTTCAGATATTTTGTCACAAGACTTGCACGATGTTTCTGCAGCCATGAACGATAAATACATTAACTTGGATTTGGACTACCGCTACAACGACCCAACAACGGAAGTTTTTGAGCGTGGTAGGTATATCGAAAACAGGTATTACTACCGTTCAGACCATTATAATTTTGCTAAAAATAATGTGCCTGTGATATTCTATTTTAACGGTACACACGCAGATTACCACGCGCCAACAGATACCGTCGAAAAAATTGAATACGAGTTATTGGAAAAACGAACCCGTCTCATTTTCCATACGGCTTGGGAAATTGTAAACCGCGAGGAGCGTTTGCGTTTAAAGGAATAGAATTCCTAACATAACATGCTAAATAAAGAAACCCCTCGATTTCTCGAGGGGTTTATATTGAGTGGAAGACCGCTTTCGAACCGGAGAACCCTACAAACGTAAAACAGTACTGAACTGTATAAAATAGATGTTCATCAATATTAAAACATTTTACAACAGTAGTGAATATAACATATTAACTACCTGAATATTAAAGTGATATATATTTAATTACAATTAAGTTTTGGCTCAACAGACAACTGCCATTTAAAGCCTTCTGGAACATTATTCCCATTATACGCATCTAATTGCGCCTGATTAACCTTTATACAGCTAATATTATTACCATTACTGGCATAAAACTCTAGAAGATTAGTACAATTTGACACGTCTATTTCTCCTGTAATTTGATTCCAATCAATTTCCAAATATTTAAGTTTGGTATTATTTGAAAAGTCAATTGATGTAATGTCATTGAAAGCAACATTAAATATTTTAAGTTCAGTTAAGTTTGAAATATCCACATTGCCTTGTAAACCACTACTATTAGCCGATATATTCTCTAACATAGGATTATTTGAGAAATCAATTGTGGAGATGCTGTTACCCACATTTATTTTAAGCTCCTTTAATTTAGTATTCTTACTGATATCTAATGATGTAAGTCTGTTATCATATAAATCCAAAAACTCTAAATCTGCCATATTAGAGATGTCATAATAACCATCTTCTCCTATAAAGCCCGCAATAGAACACATAGGAGTTGAAAGCATTTTTATGTTTGGATTATTAGAAAAATCCAAAATTGGATTAACTTCATTACTATCAATTGACAACGATTCAAGTAAGGGGTTATTGCTGGTGTCTAATTTTTTAAATGTATTGAAATTGGCCGAAAAGGATTTCAAGTTTATGTTTTTAGAAATGTTAATGCTATCCAAGTTTTGCCCCATTAAATTAACGCGCTCAAGGTTAGGAAACGCTTCAATTCCTGCTAAGTTTGAGATTCGATTTGAGAATCTTTCTTCAAAATCCCAAAAGTCAATGGAACTTCCAATCTCCCAATTGTCATTAGCTTCAATTGAAACTTGTGAAATACTAGCAGCTTGAGAATTTGTGATATAGCCATCTACTACATCATCTTTGCCGATTTCAATTAAATAATTTTCTAAATTTTCGTCTGGAATATATGTTAATTCCTGTGAATAATTTCTTTCTTGAAAACCATCTTCTAATTGAATACAAATTCCTTCAATAGCAATTGTGCCAGAAAAACCACCATCATCATCTGTTGCTACATCATAAATATTTCCAATAAGGTTTGATTCTTGAGCTGAATCTGGACTGTAAAGCCTTAGGAGACTATTACTATCATCTAATTTATATTCACCTAAAATGACATAATTACAAACACCTTCTTCATCTAATGTGTACAATTTAAAAGAGTCGTCTTCATTAAAAATCAAAGAGTGAATATTACACACTTCTGTATATTCAAGTGATTTTACAATTTGGGTGAATGAATCGTTAGCTAGGTCCATGTCCCCTTCAAACTGTGTACTCGCCAATATCTGATACGTACCCCGATTTGACATATCAAGTGGAGTAGCAAAGGAATATTCTATCGCTTCAACAGGAAAGAGTGTATCATTGATCTTAACAGTCTCACTAATTGGATCACTAAATTCACCATCCTCGTAACTAAACTGATAAGAAACTTTTAGTGAATCTAAAATTGGTAAATAGCCGTAATTTCCAATTTTGATTGAAAGAACCTCGCTCGACGTTAATTCCCCTGTTTTTGGCGACTCAATTGACAAAATACCTGCATCCAAAGAATCTGTATAATCAATAGAGTATGCCTTAAGTTGCATACTATGCGACGTTGCTTTAACGCCTAATTGAAGTTTTGATTTTTGATTTGAATCAAATGTCCAATGGCTTCTTACATTTACCTCTAGAGGTGAAAAACTATTACCATTCCAACCTACATCATTATCATTATTCCCTGAATTATTATCTTCAGATATTGAGTCTTCTTTTGAACAAGAAACTAAAAAAAACAAAATGAGCAATTGCAAAAAAATCCTTTTCATATTTTTATACTAAACAATAAATATATTATAATTTAAATAAAAAATAGATCTTTTGGCAAACAATAAACCCCTCGATTACTCGAAGGGTTTATATTGGGTGGAAGACCGGTCTCGAACCGGCGACCTCTAGAACCACAATCTAGCGCTCTAACCAACTGAGCTACAACCACCATTTTGTAGGATGCAAATGTACTATGTTTTTAGAGAATCCAAAACAGCTTTTACATCAAATCGTTTATACGGTCAACAGCCAACAAACGCGCGGCTGTAAACCCCTCTGCATGGGCTACCCCAATGAGTCTTCCCAGATTGGCAGCACGGTATTTAACGCTGTCCAAAAAGTTTTGACTGCTGATGGGCGTTTCGGGTGCAGACGTTTTCGGATTAAAAAATTGAGATGCATAAGCGTTAACAGCCTCTAGCTTGGTGTCCATGTGGGTGCTTATGTCCACGACAAAGTCTGGCTGGGCATCGTTCCATTGAATGTAATGGTATACTTGCTTTGGGCGCCACGCGTCTTGAGATTGCCCCTCATACGTGGTCTTAACTTGTTGTAAACCGCTCAAAAAACAACTTTCCACTACCAACGCAGCGGCTCTACCATGATCGGGGTGTCGATCTTCAACAGCGTTGCAAAGTACCATGTCGGGTTTTAACAAGCGAATGTATGCGGCCAATTGCAATTGATGCGCCTTGTTGTTTTCAAAAAAACCATCTGCAAAATTGAGATTATATCGAGCTGTTACCCCTAATATGTTGGCTGCGTCTTTGGCTTCTTTTGCACGGATTTCGGCAGTTCCTCTAGTTCCCAACTCCCCTTGCGTGAGGTCTAAAATGGCTACCTGCTTACCATGGGCAATTTCTTTCGCCAAGGTTCCAGCGCAAGAAAGCTCTACATCATCAGGGTGTGCGCCTATGGCTAGGATATCAATTTTCATCTCTAGCTTTTTATCCAATCTAATACAACGGGATCATCGGGCTGTGTGCGAGGCGAAATTACCTCCACCAAATGACCGTTTTCGTCTATAAGATACTTTTGGAAATTCCAACTTACCGAACTGTCTTTAACACCGTTCTTATCTTTTTTGGTAAGAAAAGCATAAAGGGGGTGCTGGCTTTTTCCCTTGACACTGATTTTAGCCATCATCGGAAAAGAAACACCGTAGTTTTTCTCACAAAAAGCTTTGATATCTTCGTTGCTACCGGGTTCCTGCCACATAAAGTTATTGGCTGGAAAGCCAACAATAACAAAGTTTTGGTCCTTGTATTCTTGATAGAGGGCTTCTAATTTTTTGTATTGGGGTGTTAGGCCACATTTAGAGGCGGTGTTCACAATCATGACTTTTTTTCCCTTGAGCGATTCAAGCGAAAAGGGCTTGCCATCGATATCTTCGACAGTGAAAGAATATATGGTGTTTTTCATAGGGGTGGTTTGTGCGAAACCAATAAAGGTTGAGAGCATCAAAACAAAAAGTATTCGCATGGTTTTATTTTAAGCTAAGGTAATGAATTGATAAAATACTAGGTCAAACGATTTCTGCACTCAGTCCAGCAGCGTGTAGTCGGATGCATTTGGGCTCTAGTTCGTCGTAAGATCCGCGTTTAACTGAGCATTTGCCTTTGTAATGTACAATAAGCGAACATTGCTCTGCCTGCTCTGGTGTATGTTCACACACTTCAATCAGGGTATTGATGACATGATCAAAAGTATTGACATCGTCGTTGTAGAGCATGATTTCGTGCAAACGAGAGCTTTCAACGGCAACTTCTCGCTGTTCTTGCTCTTGTTCTTTTGTTTTTTCAAAGTAAATCATCTCCACTAAATTATAAATTTTAAGCAAATCCAACCTTCTTTTTCTGTTTTACCTACTCCTTTGAGTCCATTTTGTTGCGCCAAAGCATCTAGCACAACCACATCTTCTTGATGAAATCCTGACAACAACAAGCTGCCGCCTGCTGATAGCATTTGTGCATAAGTGGGCAAATGAGCCATCAACACATTTCTATTGATGTTTGCCAAAATCACCTGAGGCTTAACGTCTGTTAAATCATCCAGCGTTTTGGTGCTAAAGGCAATATCGTGTATGCTATTCTTCGCAGCATTTTCAATGGCATTCTCCACACACCAACTTTCAATATCAACGCCAGTCACTTTTTCGGCTCCCTGCATTTTTGCAGCTATGGCCAAAACACCCGTGCCCGTACCCATATCTAAAACCGTTTTATCAGCAACCTCAATAGCAAGAAGCTGTTCGAGCATAAGCTGTGTTGTGGCATGGTGACCTGTGCCAAAAGACATCTGTGGGTCAATAATAAGTTCGTGCTTGGTAGCGGCAACTTTGTGAAACGAAGCCCTTATGGTCCAATCGCCCACTGTAATGGGATGAAAGTTTTCTTCCCAAATGGCATTCCAGTTTTGCCCTTCAAAATCTTCTGTTTTAACGCTAGCCGTCACCCCGTCAAAAGGAACAGCCAGACAGGCTGCTTCGGAAATCTGGGCCGCTTCGTCCAAAGAAACATAGGCTGTTACACCTGTTTCGGTAGTGACAAAACTCTCAAATGGAAAGCTCGTTAACCAAGCAGAAAAAATAGCTATTTTATCTGTTGGATGAACATTGAAATGATAAGCGCGGTAGGCTTTCAAATTTAAAAAGCGTTGACAATAGCGGCAAAATCTTCAGCCTTAAGTGAAGCCCCACCAATCAATCCGCCGTCAACATCTGTTTGTGCAAAAATCTCTTTGGCGTTGGCAGGCTTAACGCTTCCTCCATAAAGTACAGAGACGCTTTGTGCTAATGCATCGTCATATTTTGCAGCCAATACCGCTCTGATATGTGCGTGCATTTCTTGTGCTTGCGCTGGACTAGCCGTTTCCCCTGTTCCAATGGCCCATACTGGCTCGTAGGCGAGTGTGATATTTGCCCATTGGGATGCATTTAGGTGAAAGAGTCCGTTGGTAAGCTGACTAGTAACAAGGTCAAAGTGTGCATCCGATTTGCGGTCTTCTAACTCCTCGCCAAAACAAAAAATGACATGCATGTCGTTTTCCAATGCGGCATTTACTTTTTCAGCCAAAAGGGCATCAGTCTCATGGAAATAAGCCCTGCGTTCTGAGTGTCCAAGAATAACGGTCTTCACCCCTATTCCTTCCAGCATGGCTGCCGAAACCTCGCCAGTGTACGCGCCAGAAGCGGCTTGGTGCATGTTCTGTGCGGCCACATCGATAGGTGTGCCAGCCGTTTGATCAACTGCTGCAGCTAAATGTACGTATGGCGTAGCGATGGCTACATGTACGCCGTCATCAAACGTTTGTGCTTTTAAAGCATCTATAAGCTCTTGGCTTTCTGCGGCGTTAAGGTTCATTTTCCAGTTACCGGCTACAATTTGTTTTCTCATGGTTAAGGTTGGTTATTTAAGTGTATCAATGCAAACAAGGCATAATTAATCATGTCTTGGAAGTTGGCTTCTAGGCCTTCACTCACAAGCGTTTTGCCTTCGTTGTTTTCAATTTGTTTTACGCGCAACAGCTTCTGTAGAATCAAATCGGTTAGGGAGCTTACGCGCATGTCGCGCCAGGCCTCGCCATAGTCGTGGTTCTTTAGCTCCATCAGGGCTTTGGTTGCTGCTGCGTGTTTGTTGTATTGGGCCATTACCTCATCGCTCGACATGTCGGGCTGTTCTGCGGCACCCAATTCCAATTGGATTAGTGCCATAATGGAATAATTTACAATGCCAATAAATTCAGATACTTCACCCTCGTCAACCTTTTTTGTTTCAAGTTGTTGCAGGGTTCTAATGCGTTGGGCTTTGATAAAAATCTGATCGGTCAGGGAAGTGGGGCGAAGTATGCGCCACGCACAGCCGTAATCTTTCATTTTTTGCTCAAACAATGACTTGCATGTTGTTGCTGCTGTAAGATATTGTGCTTCGGTTTGCGCCACCTGATTTGATTTGTTGTAAATTTCGCTCAAAAATGAAAATGTTTTCATTTTAAACCAACTAATTTAAGCGCTATTTATGAACATCTCGTGCAAAGGCAAGCTTATAGACCTGACAATTCCTAAAATAATGGGGATTCTAAACCTTACCCCAGACTCCTTTTACGACGGTGGTTTATACAACAATACAGACCGTGCACTTGCCCAAACGGAAAAAATGCTTCTTGAAGGCGCTACATTTATAGATGTCGGAGGAGCAAGCTCAAAACCTGGAGCAGTTGAGATTTCAGCTGATGAAGAATTGGCTCGGGTGTTGCCTGTCATTGAGGAAATACACAAAACATTTCCAGAAACGCTCATTTCCATAGACACCTACAGAAGTGATGTTGCCAAACAAGCTGTAGCGGCAGGTGCTGCCATGGTCAACGATATTTCGGGTGGTAATCTAGACGCTAAAATGCTAAAAACGGTTGGTGCACTCGGCGTTCCTTATGTTGCCATGCACATGCAGGGCACCCCGCAAAACATGCAAGACAAACCCAGCTATGAAACTATATTGACAGATATTAGATTGTTTTTTGCTGCAAAAATTGATGCAGCGCACAAGGCTGGCATTCATGACATCATCATTGATCCGGGCTTTGGATTTGGCAAAACACTAGAACACAACTACACGTTACTGAAAAATATAAGCAGTATTCAAATGGACGGCATCCCCATGCTGATTGGGGTGTCGCGCAAGTCGATGATATATAAACTGCTTCAAATAGAAGTTGCTGACGCGCTCAACGGAACAAGCGTATTAAACACCGTTGCCTTGCAGCAAGGCGCGCAAATTCTACGTGTACACGACGTCAAAGAAGCCCATCAAGCCGTGCAACTCATTGAAAAACTTAAGTATGCTTAACCAATTATTCGTAATTTTATAGGATGTTTGATTTTTTAGATTTTAATATACTGGACATCATCGATATTGTATTGGTAGCGATGTTGCTCTTCTATGCTTACCGCCTTGTTAAAGGAACAGCAGCCATCAATATTTTTGTGGGCATTGTCATACTCTATTTGATTTGGAAAATCACTGATGCCTTGAATATGGAATTGCTCAGCAACATACTTGGGGGCTTTATGAGTGTTGGGGTATTTGCTCTTATTGTGGTTTTTCAACAAGAAATTCGCAAACTGCTATTGATGTTGGGGTCTTCAAATTTGGCAAACCGAAAGACAATAAATCGCTATCTCAAAATCTTTAACACCAATTCAAGTGATATTGAATCCTCGCTTAATATTGACGCCTTGGTGAAAAGTTGCGCTTCGCTCAAAAAACAAAAAACAGGCGCACTTTTGGTTCTCGAGCGCAACAGCAGCTTGGACTTCCTTAAATCATCGGGTGTCGAAGTAAATATGGAAATTTCAATTCCTGTCATTGAAAGTATCTTTCACAAAAGCGCACCCCTACACGATGGCGCAGCCATCATTGAAAACAACAACATCACAACAACACGTGTTGTGCTTCCTGTATCCGACAAAAGTGGACTGCCAAAAAAATTCGGTCTTCGACACAAAGCTGCAGTTGGAATTACAGAAAAAACAGATGCGGTGGTTTTGGTGGTATCCGAAGAAACAGGAAGCATTAGCTACTTTAAAGACGGAGAAAAAATTTCTTTTGGCTCGTATAAAGAACTGCATGACATCATTGCCAAAGACATGGCTTAGATGACTGCTTCAGCAGTAACAAATTGAACCTCATATAGGTTCTTGTAGTAGCCACCCTCAATTTTCAGTAACGCGCTGTGTGTTCCCGACTCCACAATCTTTCCTTTGTCCAAAACAATAATGCTGTCTGCACGCTGTATGGTGGCGAGTCTGTGGGCAATTACAAGAGAGGTTTTGCCTTTGGTAATTTCTTTGGTAGCCTTTTGGATAAGCTTTTCTGCATGTGTATCAATTGAAGAGGTGGCCTCGTCTAAAACCAAAATCTTAGGCTGAATGACATAGGCTCTTAAAAAAGCAATCAATTGGCGCTGCCCTGTTGACAGCATGCCGCCGCGTTCTTTTACATTAAAATGATAACCGTCTGGAAGGCTTGAAATAAAATCGTGAACACCGATTTTTTTGGCAGCTGCAATCACATCGTCTTCAGAAATGGAAGTATCCCACAGCGTTATGTTGTTGTAAATGGAATCGGCAAACAGGAAAACATCTTGCAGCACCACACCGATTTGTTTGCGTAACCAAGAACGGTCGTAATCTTTGATATTTACGCCATCCAAGGTTACCTGTCCACTTTCAACCTCATAGAAGCGGCTTAGAATATTGATAAGCGTTGACTTTCCAGCGCCAGTGGCACCAACTACGGCTACGGTTTCACCGGGTGCCATATCAAACGATATGCCGTGTAAGACCGTTTCATCTTCTTTGTAAGAAAACGTTATATTTTCAAAAGCAACCTGACCTGAAATTTCATTGTTGGGAATTTGACCGTTGCTTGAAATCGAATCTTCCGTATCTAGCACTGCCATTACACGGCGAACCGCCACCATACCCATTTGAAGGGTATTGAACTTATCCGCAATTTGTCGCAATGGACGAAACAGCATTTGTGACAACTGAATAAACAAAAAGATAATACCAAGTGTAATTCCCGATGAGCCCGCAATAACATTCAGTCCACCAAACCACACAAGAAGCCCGATAGTAATCGAGGTGGAGAGTTCTGCAATAGGAAAGAAAATGGAGTTATACCAAACGGTTTTTAACCACGCTTTGCGGTGTTTGTCATTGATGTCTTTGAATGCGGCTGACTCCACGCTTTCACGACCAAATAACTGCACAATGCTCATGCCTGAAATGCGTTCTTGCACAAAACTATTGAGGTTGGCTACTTGTGTGCGTACTTCATCGAAAGCGGATTTCATCGCTTTTTGAAATTGTCGTGTTGCAAACAGAATTACGGGTAAAACAGCAAAAACAACAATCGATAACTTCCAACTTATTGTCCACATCACCACAATAACCACGACCATCTTTAAAAGGTCTGCAATGATCATAAACAAGCCTTGGCTAAAAATTCCTGAGATGGTCTCGATATCACTTACCACACGAGTAACCAAACGCCCCACTGCCGACTTGTCGTAATAAGCCATTTTAAACTGTATCATATGGCGATAGAGCATATTGCGCAAATCGAAAATAACGTGTTGCCCAAGCCAGTTGGCGTAATAGATAAACACAAATTGAAAAACAACTTCAAGCACCAAGGTCAGCGCCATAAGGGCAATAAGAAGCAACATGCCATCGTAATCCTTCAGGGTAATATAATCGTCTATGGTAATCTTAAGTAGGTAAGGACTGAGTGTAGAAAACCCAGATAATAAAACTGCCGAGACCAACACCACTATAAAAGTGATGCGATAGGGCTTTGCAAAAGCCAAAAGACGCTTAAACAAGCTAACATCCAAAATGCTATTCGACGCTTTTTTATCCATTTGTTTCAAAGATAGTGTTTGGATATTGAACTTGCGTCAAAAATAATCCATGTGCAGGTGCTGAACTTCCCGCTTTGGTTCTGTCCTCGCTATTTAGAATCGCTTGAAAATCAGCCAAGCTTGATTTACCCGTACCAACATCTAGCAGCGTACCCACTATGGCGCGCACCATATTGCGTAAAAAGCGGTTGGCCGAAATATAAAACACCCATTCCGAATCTGATTGTTCCCAATAAGCCTCAGTAACCTTACAGTCATAGGTTTTTACATCTGTCTTGGAGCGAGAAAAACACTTAAAATTGGTGTGACTTAAAAGTAATTTGGCTGCGGCATTCATGGCATCCCAGTCTAATGTGGTCGTAAACGTATAAGCCAACTCGTGTGCAAAGGGGTATTTGTGTTGTACCAAATGATAGGCATAGCTGCGTGAAATCGCATCAAAACGTGCGTGGGCATCTGCTTTTACGGGGTGTATATCTATGATGGCAATGTCGTGGGGTAGCAATTTGTTTAGCCGATGCGCAAGTTGTTTGACCGCTTCAGTATTGAGCGCCAAGTCTACATGTGCAAACATTTGTTTGGCGTGTACGCCCGTATCTGTTCTACCAGCAGCGAGCACAGCCGTTTCTTTGCCCAACAAAGTAGTCAGTGCATCTTCCATTTGCTGCTGTACTGTGGAGGCATTGGGTTGGCGTTGCCATCCGTGATATGCAGTTCCTTTGTATGAAAACTCTAAAAAATAACGCAAAGGTGTAATTTTGTACAAAGATGATGAAAAAGATATTGTTGCTTTCAGATACGCACAGTTTTTTAGACCCACGGGTTTTGGGCTATGCGGAGGCGGTCGATGAAATTTGGCACGCCGGCGATATTGGTGCTTTTGAAGTGACAGATGCCCTAGAAAAAATCAAACCGCTCAAAGTGGTATATGGCAACATTGACAATGCGCGTATCAGAAGCCAATTTGATGAGGATTTATTCTTTACCGTTGAAGGCATGCGCGTCTTTATGACCCATATTGGTGGTAAACCGCCCCGCTATGCAAAGGGCATTGTAGAAAAACTGGAGCGTCTAAAACCAGATATATTTATATGTGGACATTCCCACATTCTAAAGGTTGCTTTTGAAAAAAAACACAACCTACTGTTTATGAATCCCGGTGCGGCAGGAAAACACGGCTTTCATAAAAAACAAACCATGATACGCTTTGAAATCGAAGCGGGAAAAGCAAAAAATCTTGTTGTAATTGAACTAGGTGACAAACCGAGAAAAAATTTGTGACCATCGGTAGCGCCTAATAAAACGGGCTTCCTGCTTCGTGATAAGCTTGGGTTTACAAGTAAACCAAGCACCTAAAAACCCACCTAAAGCCGCAAGCAAACTACCCCGCTGGGTAAACGACCACTTGATAGAAGCCAAAACGCCCAAAAAGAATCCATAGCCCAACTCATAGAACAAACGGCCTTTGGTAACAGCCCCTTTAAAATTGTATTTCGCTCCTGTGGGCCGTAAGTGTTTAACAAGTAATTCCTTATCTACCTTAACCTGATACCCACGTTGCAGCGCCAATAACTCGTCAAGCGTGTCCCACCCCAAAGCTGCTCGCAAGCCTCCCACATCGGCATAACAAGCCTTTGAATAAGCCTTAATAGGGCCTCTAAGGTGATTGTTGCGTGAAATAGGTTCAACTACCCATGCGTCTTTATTGGGAACGGTCAGCAGGCCGCCAAACATACCCAACGTATCGTTGCTACTAAAAGCGTCGTTGAGTTTCTCTAAATAATTATTTGGGAAAACAATATCAGCATCAAACTTGCAAACCACGTCCCAATCAGCAGTAAGCGCATCAAAACCACGCATAAATGCCCGCACTACCTTTTCGCCTGGCGCATGAGTAGATGCTTTATCTGACGTGATAAGCTTCAAATTAGGGTGTGCTTCGGCGAGTTTGCGGATAATAGCAACGGAATTATCCGTTGAACCATCGTCAACAACAACCAATTGCTTGGCTGGATATGTTTGATTTAACAAAGAAGTAAGCGCCTGTTTTACGAAAGCTTCTTCATTGAATACGGGAACTACAATGGAAATATCCATTCAGATTTTAAAAAATTAAAAGACAAAAATAAAAAAAGTTGTATGTTTGCCCTAACGGCAAATACTTCAGCCGGCACACAATATACAATTACCATAACACACATGTTTGAATTATCAGAGTTAAAAGCTAAAAAGCTTGCTGAATTGCAAGAAATTGCAAAAGAGCTAGGTATTAAAAAAATTACCGCACTTAAAAAAATTGAACTCACTTATCGCATCATTGATCACCAGTCTACACTTCCAGAAGAAGGTGAGCAAGAGGAGGAGCAAAAAGCACCTGCTAAAACTGAAACTGCTGAGAACAAAAAGCCATTCAGAGAAAAGAGAGACAACAAGAAAGACAACAGGAACAATAAAGATTCCAAGGATTCCAAGGACTCCAATATTCCCAAGGATGCCAAGGATTCTAAGGACAAAAAACCTGAGCACAGAAACGATAAAAATTCGGATCAGCCTAGACAGAAGCAACAGCACAATAAGGGCAATGGCAACAATAACAACAGAGGAAATCGCCAACAAAATGGAAACGATGCCGCTGAAAAAGGCAATCACAACAAAGATCACCGCAACCGCTATCGCCAGCCCGATTACGAATTTGAAGGGATTATAGAAAGTGAAGGTGTTTTGGAGATGATGCAAGAAGGCTACGGCTTTTTACGCTCCTCAGACTACAACTACCTTACTTCCCCTGACGATATTTACGTGTCGCAGTCGCAAGTACGTTTGTTTGGCCTCAAAACAGGAGATACCGTATTGGGTCATATTCGTCCACCAAAAGAAGGTGAAAAATACTTTCCACTTATCAAGGTGTCGTTGATTAATGGGCTTTCGCCCGATATCGTGCGTGACCGTGTATCATTTGAACACCTTACTCCGCTATTTCCACAGGAAAAGTTTAACCTAGCTGACAAGCAAAGCACTGTCTCAACACGAGTAATGGATTTGTTTTGCCCAATTGGAAAAGGACAGCGTGGTATGATTGTATCACAACCTAAAACAGGTAAGACGATGCTGTTAAAGGACGTGGCCAATGCTATTGCAGCCAACCACCCAGAGGTATACCAAATCATCTTGCTTATTGACGAACGTCCAGAAGAAGTTACGGATATGCAGCGCAATGTTAAGGGTGAGGTTGTAGCCTCCACTTTTGATGAGCCAGCAGACCGTCACGTAAAGGTGGCCAACATCGTGCTTGAGAAAGCCAAGAGATTGGTAGAGTGTGGGCATGACGTGGTTATCCTTTTGGATTCCATCACACGTCTGGCACGTGCTTATAATACGGTACAGCCTGCGTCTGGTAAGATATTGAGTGGAGGTGTAGATGCCAATGCGCTACACAAACCCAAGCGTTTCTTTGGAGCAGCTCGTAATATTGAAAATGGCGGATCGCTATCGATTATTGCAACGGCACTAACCGAAACAGGATCTAAGATGGATGAGGTTATTTTTGAAGAATTTAAAGGAACAGGTAACATGGAACTGCAGCTAGACCGCCGTATCTCCAACCGTCGTATATTCCCAGCCATTGACTTGGTGTCTTCAAGCACGCGTCGTGACGACATCTTGTTGGATGAAAAAACCATTCAACGCATGTGGATTATGCGCAAATACCTAGCCGACATGAACCCTGTGGAAGCCATGGAGTTTATCAACGACCGCATCAAGAAATCACTCAACAACGAAGAGTTTTTGATTTCAATGAATGCATAAGCCATTTGCTTACATACATTAAAAAAGGCGTCCGAATGGACGCCTTTTTTGTTGGTTATTGATTGTTTAGTTCTTCTTTAAAACGGTTATAAGGAAAGTATTTTCCAGGGCATTTAGTTGCCTCTCCATCTAATTTTCCGTGAAATGCTACGTTTTTTAAGTCAATATCGTATTTCTTCATTAGTTGTTTTGTAAGCCTCAATAGGCTTTCATATTGCTTTTGTGTCATTTCTTTGTGGTCTAGATTTCCAATAAGACATATCCCTAATCCTCTAAAATTTAGATTCCAATTATTTTTGGTTAGATGCACTCCCCACAGATTATATTTTTTTCTAAGATCACTATCAATTTTTCCATCTTCCATCCCATTCCCGTTTCCAATAATATAATGATATGAAATCGCATGGATAGGCTCCTTGGATTGCCTTTGATCATGAATCTCTTGAAGGTGTTCTATATTGCCATAACTTCCAGCACTATGATGAATTACAATATAATTCCATCTATTCGACCAATATGAGAGCGCTAGAAAAACCATAAAGGCAAATGAAATAAGTATAATCCAGCTTTTTTTCACGTTGTCATTATTTTTACTAAACGCTATGATGTCATCTTAAATCACCTAAAAAAACACCAAAGGAGTGCATTAAATTTTCTGAATATTTTACATCGTTACGCCCAATTACCCCTTGGCTTTTTACTTTTCCGATATTTTTTTAGACTGTAAAAAACTAGAATAGCAAATATCCAGAATGGCCAAATATTTACCATTAGTACTAAAAAATCAACAAATCCATACCATCCTTTTGTCAAAGAATGTATTAATCGTTTAGAAAGCTTATCTCTTTTTTGTGGTTGGTATTTATAATCTTTGGGCTTTGAGATTTCCAAATCAAGCGTGCTATACGCAACTAAATCACCCAAATATTTTAGTCTACCTGTTGTGCTCTCTATTTCTTCTTCTATTCCTCTCACATTCTCTTGAATTTCAAGAATATCTTTTACCGTTTTTGCTTGTTTTAACAGGTCATTATACTTTTTTAGATAATTCTTTTTGTTTGCAAGTCTAGTTTCCAAATCAATAAACTGATCTGTTACGTCACGCGCATTTATTTCTTTAAATTTAATTTCTCCAGAACCTTTCTCTATGCCCGCAATTAATTGCTCAAAGTGCACACTAGGAATCCTTATCTTAAGAATATAAGCTGTTTCCCAATTCGAATTATTCAGTTTTTCATTTGCGTAGTAACCGTCATGTTTTGAGATTAAAGAATCAATACTAGATTTCGTTTTTTCCAATTCTTGAACTTCGATTGCTATTCGCCCATCTTTGATGATTTTCTTCGTCTTTGTTGCATTTTTCTCCATTGGAGGTGTGGCTGTTGGTAATGGACTATTCATCACTTGTCTCGCAGCCGGAACACGCTCGTCGTCCATTTCAACATTAGCGAGCATAAAAGAGTTAGCATCAGATTGCGCTGGGCGACAGGAACTTATCAAGATTGCAATTAACATAAGTGGTATTATCCTTTTCATAATTTTAGTTTTATTAAGGGTTCAATAAGATTTGTTTTTTAAAATATCGTTTCATTTGCTAAAAGGTACAGCTCCACCAATGCATCAATTATAGCCGTGAAATGTCCGCCAAAGGCGAGACCAACGTTCCCAAAAAATATGCTCAAAAAGCGAAGTTATAGGTTATCGGTAGTAGAACAGATTTGGGTTCCCGCTAAAGCGAGGTATGTTGTTCACCACTAAATTAGTAAAAAATATTAGGGCACAAAAAAAGGCATCCATATATGGATACCTTTCAATAAATATGTAAAGCTGTATTAAAGCGCTCCCAAGTGCTTGGTGAGCTTAGACTTTAGGTTAGCTGCTTTGTTATCGTGAATGATGTTGTTTTTTGCCAACTTATCAATCATGGAAACAACAAGAGGAAACTGCTTTTCAGCTTCTTTCTTTTTTTCCAATGCTTTGAAATCACGAATGGCGTTACGCGTTGTTTTGTGCTGAAAACGATTACGCTGACGCTTGGTTTCGTTTGAACGAATTCTTTTTAAGGCGGATTTATGATTTGCCATAGTTTATGTTTAGTAGCCCGTAGGGGAATCGAACCCCTCTTACCAGGATGAAAACCTGGCGTCCTAGCCGATAGACGAACGGGCCCTTCGGATTAACGAGGTGCAAATTTATATGATACCTAACAAACTTGCAACATATATTTTGATTAGTATGCTTTTGCGAATAAAACCCGCTGATTTGAGGGTTTTCCAGAGTACACACAACTGCCCTGCTCCGTCTTACCGTCAATCGGAATACAACGGATGGTTGCTTTGGTCGCTTCTTTGATCGCCAATTCGGTCTCAGCCGTGCCATCCCAGTGCGCCGCAACAAATCCACCTTTTGAAGCTAAAACTTCCTTAAAAGCATCAAAATCATCAACTGCCGTGGTGTGTTCGGCCCTATAATCCTTGGCGCGATCAAACAAAGCAACTTGTATGGCTGCTAGTGTGGTTTTCACCTCAGCAACCAAATCTTCTTGCGCTACACTTGATTTGCTTAACGTGTCCCGACGGGCAAGCTCAACCGTGCCATTGGCAACGTCTCTTGGACCAATACCAATACGCAGCGGCACCCCTTTGAGTTCATATTCATTAAACTTAAAACCGGGTTTGTGGGTATCGCGGTTGTCAAAATGTACACGAATATCTTCTTTACGCAGGGCTTCCACAATGGGAGCTACTGCTTCAGACACCATTTTTTGTTCTTCCTCGCCCCTGTAAATGGGTACGATCACCACTTGATGCGGTGCCAATGCTGGCGGTAGGACTAGTCCATTATCGTCGCTGTGCGTCATGATAAGTGCACCCATCAATCGTGTAGACACACCCCAAGAGGTTGCCCAAACGTGTTCCAAACCACCTTCTTTGGTAGCGTATTTTACATCAAATGCCTTGGCGAAATTCTGTCCCAAAAAGTGAGAAGTGCCAGCTTGCAAGGCTTTTCCATCTTGCATAAGTGCCTCAATACAATAGGTTTCTACTGCACCAGCAAAGCGTTCAGCAGCAGATTTAACGCCTTGTATGACAGGAATGGCCATATGCTGCTCTACAAAATCAGCATAGACTTGGTTCATTTGTTTTGCTTCGTCTAGTGCTTCTGCTTCTGTGGCGTGGGCAGTGTGCCCTTCTTGCCATAAAAACTCTGCCGTGCGCAAGAACAATCGGGTACGCATTTCCCAACGCACCACATTGGCCCACTGATTGAGCAAAATGGGTAAGTCACGATAGGATTGAATCCAGTTTTTATAGGTGTTCCAAATAATGGCCTCACTTGTGGGACGTACAATAAGCTCTTCTTCTAGTTTTGCCTTGGGGTCAACGCGGAGTTTTCCGGGCTTGTCTGGATCATTTTCAAGGCGATAGTGTGTTACTACAGCACATTCTTTGGCAAAACCCTCGGCGTTTTGCTCCTCTGCTTCAAACAAGCTCTTAGGAACAAACAGTGGGAAGTAGGCGTTACTATGTCCTGTTTCTTTAAATCTTTTATCCAATATGGCTTGCATACGTTCCCAAATCGCATAGCCATAAGGCTTGATGACCATACAGCCTCTAACGGCGGAAGTTTCTGCTAAATCGGCTTTTACAACGAGTTCGTTATACCATTTTGAATAGTCCTCGGCTCGTGTTGTTAAATGTTTACCCATAAGTTTGGCACAACTTTTGATTTTTTGTGTGTTGTAGTGCAAAACTACTTAAATTTGAGTGTTAATTTAAACTTTGTGTCATGCGTACTTTTTTACAACCCGGCTTAATCAGAAGTTCTGTTCCTTTTTCAATAGTACTATTGGCGCTATTTCTTACGGGCTGTAGTGGCTATCAGACCGTTTCTTACTACGGCGATGGCATCTATGACGATGAAGTTGTACAGCAGCCCAGACAAGTTGCTGCTCCTGTGAATAACAACGCCCAGCAAAACAACGGCTCTTATTACAAAAATTATTTTGCTGATAAAGCTTCTCAAGGCGTTCAAAACGATTATATGTTCACAGACGTTGATCAATATCAAGATGCGACCCCACAGCAAAGCAGTGCTGGCAACTACCAAGCACATGGCTCATGGGGAGATCAAGTAGACAGAGTCAACATCAATGTAATTTACAACAGACCATTTGGTTGGAATATGGGCTGGGACTGGTACAATGCGCCATACACATTTGGGCGTTCATCATTTTGGGGTTATAATTATCACCCGTGGTATTTTACATATAATCACCATCCTTTTTACAATCCTTACCGCTGGGGTTATAGAAATCCGTATTACAGACCCGGCTGGAACAACTGGGGATATAACAATCCCTACTACAGACCCGGTATGAATCGAGCATACTATACTCCCGTTAGGTACAGCAGGCTGAATGGCAGCAGAGGGTTCTCTAGAACAAACCTCACCAACAGGACTAGAAGCAGCGCAGACAATCGTACAGGTGTTTCCAACAACAACACCCAACGACGCACAAACGCACGAGGTACCACAACAACAAGACGTGTTTCGGGCAACAATACCACACAGCGTTATAACGACTCGGGTAGCAATACAAACTCAAGTCAAAACAGCAGGACGACAAGAAGGTATAGTGATGAAAGTTCTACCTCATCAAATAATTCCAGTTACAGAAGCTCCTCCTCTTCCTCGAACTCAAGTTACAGACGTTCAGCACCTAGTAGTTCAACAAGGTCAACTTCAAGCAGTTCCTCTCGAAGTTCCTCTGGCTCATCTAGAAGAAGATAAATCAGCTTGGATTCAATAGAGTTTTAGAAAAATTAAAAAATAAAGAGATGAAAAAGATAAAGTTATTTGCATTGATTTTTAGCGCCCTACTAACAAGTAGTATTGTGTTAGCTCAATCTGTTGGTGAGGTTGCTAGGTATGCCTCAGAACAACTAAACGGGTCTGCACGCTACCAAGCCATGGGGGGTGCTTTTGGGGCACTTGGTGGGGATTTATCATCTATATCAAACAACCCCGCCGGATCAAGTGTATTTGCTTTTAATGAGGCTGGCGCTACCATGGGCGTGCAGTCGTTTTCAACAGATGCCAACTACCTTGGGGGATTTAGTAATGCTGAAAAATCATCTTTTGATATCAGCCAAGCAGGGTTTGTTCTGGTACTTGCCAATCCTTCTAGTAAATGGGACAAGGTCGCATTTGGTTTTAATACACAAACCGTCAATAACTTTGATAAAAACCTTTTTGCAAAAGGCACGAATTTCAACAGGGGTCTCGAAGACTATTTTTTACAAAACGCCAGTGGTATTTCTTTTAACACATTTGATTTTAACAACAATACTGATGACGAATATGCCTTTTTGGGAAGTAGGTTTGGATATGCCACACAGCAGGCATACATGGGACTTTACACCTATGCTATAACATATGATGGTGTGAATGATACATACATAGCAGATGGTCTTGTTGGTGGAGGTATCGATCAGACGCACGAATACAACACGTCAGGTCAACAGCAGCTCTACACACTGAATTTTAGTGGTCGTTATATGAAACAACTTTCATTAGGGTTCAATTTAAATATTTACGCTATTGATTATGCTGCCTACAAAGCAACCTCAGACAGGTATTTAGATAACGCAAGCAGTCTATCCCAAGCGTTCCTACAACAAGACCTCAATACGTTTGGCACAGGGGTTTCATTTCAGTTTGGTGCTATCTTTAAGGCTACAGATATGTTGCGGTTTGGGGCAAACTACACCAGTCCTACCTATTATGAACTTGAGGACGAATACACTGAGGGCTTAGAAACAAATTACATAGATTCAACTGGTGAAACACAGCGTGCGGCCATTTATCCAAACATTGTAAATTTAAATGGTCCTTACAAATTTAAAACTGCTGGTAAAGTTCAAGGAAGTGCAGCACTTGTTTTGGGCAAAAAAGGAATCTTAAGTGTGGATTATGGGAAGAAAAATTACGGCTCCTCTAGTGTTAAGTTACCCTATGCTGAAGACACCAATGCCTTAAATAGCGATATAAATAAAACGCTTGACGATGCTACTTATTTACGTGTGGGTGGAGAGGGTCGTATTGGAGACTTAAGCCTTCGCGCAGGGTATTGGCAAGAGCAAAGTCCGTATAAAAACAAGGCAATCATGGATGATTTTAGCGGGTTTTCACTTGGAATGGGAATTCGCTTTGGGAGTGGTTCACTAGATTTGGCCTACACAAAAAGCACACAAGAATATGCCCAACAGCTCTATTACACAGGCCTAACAGACAGTGCTAGCATAAACGAAAATGCGGGTCAGGTAGTGCTTACCTACAACGTTCGCTTCTAAAAAGTTTAATTTTTACGAATGTAGTATCTTTGTACTCTTATGAAAGATGCTATGAAATTTGACCGATTGCTCAAAGAAACGCTAGAGGATATTCATGATGACCATTTAAGTGGTAACATCAACACGCCATTGCGTGAAGATGCGTTTGAATTATCCGATGAAGAAAAAATAAATAAAATAGAGCAAGACGTTAAACGTATTTTGGAAACGCTTGGTATGGATCTGACTGATGACAGTATGGAAGGAACTCCCAAGCGCGTTGCCAAAATGTTTGTCAACGAACTTTTTGCTGGTCTTCACCCAGACAACAAACCCAGTGCTTCAACCTTTGACAACAAATACAAATACGGAGAGATGCTGGTAGAAAAAAACATCACCCTCTACTCTACTTGTGAGCACCATTTGCTCCCCATAGTTGGAAAAGCACACGTGGCCTACATCTCAAATGGCACCGTGGTGGGCTTATCAAAAATGAACCGCCTTGTAGACTACTTTGCTAAGCGTCCGCAAGTACAAGAACGCCTAACGCTGCAAGTTGTTAAATCGCTGCAAGAGGTATTAAACACCGACGACGTTGCCTGTGTGATTGATGCAAAACACCTGTGTGTGAATGCACGTGGAATACGGGATATTGACAGCAGCACGGTAACAGCTGAATTTGGTGGCGCCTTTAAAAATCCAGACGTAAAGAAAGAATTTTTAGGTTATCTAAACCTTGACACCTCCTTTTAACGCATGAGCGAAACAACATCATCGCTGTATATTTTCAATTCCTTAAGTGGAAAGAAAGAGCAATTCGTACCCATTGAAGACAAACATGTGGGCATGTATGTTTGCGGGCCAACCGTTTACAGCAATGTGCACCTGGGCAATTGCCGCACTTTTATTTCCTTTGATTTGGTCTTTCGTTACCTCAAGCATTTGGGTTATTCGGTACGTTATGTGCGCAACATAACTGATGCAGGACACTTGGAGCACGATGCAGACGAAGGCGAAGATCGCATATCTAAAAAGGCGCGTTTGGAGCAAATAGAGCCCATGGAAGTGGTGCAACGCTACACCGTTGATTTTCATAAAACTCTTGCTGCCTTTAATACGCTTGCACCAAACATAGAACCCACAGCAACGGGACACATTATTGAGCAAATAGAAATTGTCAAAGAAATAATCGCATCTGGATACGCTTACGAAGTCAACGGTTCGGTATATTTTGATGTTGAAAAATTCAATACCACCAATACCTATGGAGCCTTGAGTGGACGTAAACTTGAGGACATGATTCACAATACCCGTGCACTCTCTGGTCAAAGCGAGAAAAAAGCACCGCAAGATTTTGCCTTGTGGAAAAAAGCGGAGCCACAGCACATCATGCGCTGGCCTTCTCCTTGGGGTGATGGTTTTCCAGGATGGCATTTGGAATGTACGGCCATGAGTACAAAGTATTTGGGAGATCAGTTTGACATTCACGGAGGCGGTATGGACTTAAAGTTTCCTCATCACGAATGTGAAATAGCACAAGCCAAAGCAGTGAACAAAAAGAATCCTGTAAACACATGGATGCACGCCAACATGCTTACCCTTAACGGGAAGAAAATGGCAAAATCCACAGGAAACAACATATTGCCAAACGAACTTTTTGATGGGTCAAATGCATTACTATCAAAACCTTTCTCACCTGATGTGGCCAAGTTTTTTATGCTGCAAGCGCATTATAGAAGTGTGTTGGATTTGAGTAGCGACGCCCTTGAAGCTGCTGAAAAAGGGTACAACCGCCTTATCAACGGCATTAAACTGCTGTCGCAGCTACCACAAAGTAATGAGAGTAGTGTGGACATAAGTACATCTATTCAAGCTTTTTACGACGCCATGAACGATGATTTCAATAGTCCGGTATTGATTGCTGAGTTGTTCGAAACCGTTAAGCTTATCCATCGTGTAAATGAGGGGGAAGAAAAATTAACAGCTGCCGATATAGAAACATTACAAAAAACCATTGACGCCTTTGTTTTCGATGTTTTGGGACTAACACTAGACGCCTCATCAAAAGAAGACAATGCCTTTTTGGACAAAGCGTTAGATGTGCTTATTGAAATGCGTAATCAAGCCAGAGCGTCCAAAGATTTTGCAACTTCAGATCGCATTCGCGATGCCCTATTGGAAAAAGGAATTCAACTCAAAGACGGTAAAGACGGCACCAGCTATACCTTGATGTCATGAAAAAGGTGCTCATTTTTCCTTTTGTGCTGCTCATTCGTATTTATCAAACCATTATTTCGCCGCTATTGCCTTCCAGCTGTCGGTTTCACCCCACTTGCTCTCAGTATAGCCTCGAGGCTTTAAAGAAACACGGCCTCTGGAAAGGAACCCTACTGGCCATCAAACGCATCAGCCAATGCCACCCTTGGGGCGGACAAGGACACGACCCCGTTCCCGATTAGGACAATATTTGCAGTATATTTAACCAAAATTAAAAATTCATGTTAGCACTCAAATTTTTATGGGCACCTGACCCAGTAGCCATCAGCCTTGGCAGCATCAGTATTTACTATTACAGCCTCATGTTTGTTATTGCATTTGCAGGTGGATTGTACCTCATGAAGTACATGTATAAAAAAGAAGGCGTTTCAGTCACACATCTAGATCCCTTATTGCTTTATATGGTCGTGGGAACCCTGTTAGGCGCACGACTTGGAGAAGTATTTTTCTACAATTGGGATTATTTCCAAAACAACTTATTGGAAATCATTTTACCCTTTAAAATATCGGAAGAAAGTTGGAAGTTTGTTGGCTTTAGAGGCCTAGCCAGTCATGGCGCAGTCATTGGCATCATAACAGCCCTTTATTTATATATGCGGAAATTCAAATACGCCTCGCTATTGTGGCTGTTAGACCGTATTGCCATAACCGTTGCTTTGGGGGGTATATTTATTCGAATCGGGAACTTCTTTAATTCCGAGATTGTCGGAAAGTATACGGGCAGCAATTTTGGTGTTGTTTTTAAAAACAATGGTGAAACACTACCCCGGCACCCTGTTCAGTTATATGAATCTTTGGGTTATTTTATCGTATTTATCATCCTTTTTATGGTTTATAAAAACACCCAAAAAAGCAAACAAGAAGGGTTTTTGTTGGGCCTATTCTTTGCCCTACTCTTTGGTGTACGCTTTTTAGCTGAATTTGTAAAAGAAAGTCAGGGCGGCTTCGGGGAACAACTTGGCCATTTATCCACAGGACAATGGCTCAGCATACCGCTAATCCTTTTGGGAATAGGGCTGGTTGTGTTTTCTGCTAGAAAAAAAGGGTAATTACGTTTACTTTTCCTTGCGTGTGGTATCAAACATTACAGGTGTCGCAATAAACAGCGAGGAATACGTTCCTACCAGTACACCAACAATAAGCGCAAACATAAATCCGCGAATTGCCTCACCACCAAAAATAAAGATGGCCAACAACACTACTAGCGTTGTTAAGGAGGTATTAATGGTTCTACTCAATGTGCTGTTAAGTGCGCTATTTACTGTTTTGTGACCTTCCCATGAAGTGTGCAGGCGTCTAAACTCACGAATACGGTCAAACACCACCACAGTATCATTAAGCGAATATCCAATTACCGTAAGCACCGCAGCGATAAACGCTTGGTTAATCTCCATGCTAAAAGGCATAAAGGTGTAGGTAATAGAGAATACTCCCAATACGAGCAGTACGTCGTGGAAAACCGCTGCAACAGCTCCCAAAGAGTATTGCCACTTGCGGAAGCGCAGTAAGATATACAAGAACACCACTATCAATGATCCAAATACAGCCAAAAATGAGTTCTTCTTAATATCATCGGCAATGGTTGGCCCTACCTTAATAGAGGACATAATACCTACCTGTTTGTCTTCAGCGCCATTAACAAAGTCGTCATAGTTAAGGTTCTCTGGCAAGAAAGACGAAAGACCGCTAAATAAAGCTTGCTGAATTTCATCATCTACCTCTGTTCCTTCAACATCAACTTTATAGTTGGTCGTAATTTTTAACTGGTTGTCCTCACCAAAAGTTTTGGCTTCGGCACTACCAAGAAGGCTAACCAACTGTGATTGTGCATCTGTTGGATTAACCGCTTGTTCGAAACGAACTGTATAAGAACGTCCTCCTACAAAATCAACCCCTTGGTTGAGTCCTTGTGTAAATAAGGAAGCAATACCAGCAGCGATAAGCAAACCTGAAACAACATAAGCAAAGCCACGTTTTTTTAGGAATTTAATATCTAGGTTTCGGAATAAATTTTTGGTTGCGCCCGTAGCAAATGCTAAAGCCTTTCCATTGGCCAAACGTCCATCAACAAGTAATCTTGTGACAAAAATGGCTGTTGATAAGGAGGTTGCAATACCTATAAGTAGCGTTGTTGCAAATCCTTTAATTGGACCTGTTCCAAACACAAACAAGATAAATGCCGTAAGACCAGTAGTAATGTTGGCATCTAAAATAGAAGACAAGGCGTTTCTAAATCCATCCGATACTGCTTGCTTTTGTCCTTTGCCTTTGGCCAGCTCCTCGCGAATACGTTCAAAAATAAGTACGTTCGCATCAACCGACATACCAATGGTAAGTACAATACCTGCAATACCGGGCAGTGTGAGTACAGCACCTAATCCAGCGAGAATACCGAAAATAAGAATGATGTTTAAACTCAAGGCAATGTCTGCGTAAAGACCAGCACGACCGTAGTAGAAAATCATCCAAGCAAGTACGAGTAGTAGTGCAATTACGAATGAGTTAACACCACTTTCAATGGCCTCTTGCCCAAGTGATGGGCCTACGATTTCAGATTGAATAATTTCAGCAGCAGCTGGCAGCTTACCAGCTCTAAGTACGTTAGCCAAGTCAATGGCTTCATTGAGGGAGAATTGCCCTGATATCTCAGAACGACCGCCTGAAATAGCGCCCTTGGAAACTCCAGGAGCGGAATAGACTACATCGTCCAAAACTATGGCAATATTGCTTTTTTCTTGGTATGCTTTACCGGTCATTTCTTCCCAGATACGTGCGCCCTTGCCATTCATTTGCATGGAAACGGCAGCAGCACCCAATTGGTCATAGGTTTGTGCAGCATCTACAATAACACTTCCACTTAACGGTGGTTCGTTAGAACGGTTTGCCTTGATGACATATAAGTCAACTAAATCTGTTTTTTCATCGGGTATACCCCACAAAAACTTGGTATAACGCAGGTCTGCAGGCAACAAAGCACGTACGTCAGAACGGTTTAAATATGATTCAACCGTTGGTTGATCTTTCACATCAACCTGAATCAATACAGGACCACCGGCATAACCAGCGCCTTTAACGTAGTCATAAATGGGGTTTACTACGGTTGTAATGGAATCTTGTGCAGCAGCCACATCAGAAAGCAAATCATCGATTTCTGAAACTTCTGTTTCGGCTTCTTCTTTTTCAGCCTCCACTACAGTTTTAAGCAATTCGTTTGCTTGCCCAAGGAAAGCACCAAACAACTGGTTAGAAGTAGTTTCCCAAAATTCAAGTTGGGCAGTACTTTGTAAGAGATTTTTAACACGTTCAACATCTCTTGCACCAGGCAATTCAACCAAAATACGTCCTGAAGTACCCAAGCGTTGGATGTTAGGTTGGGTTACCCCAAACTTATCAATACGCTTACGCAATACTTCAAATGCAGAAACAATAGAAGCATCAATTTTTTTACGGATAACGGGCTTAACCTCGTCATCTGTCATGTTAAAGTTGATGTCATCGCTTAAGGTACGGTTGCCAAAAATATCTGGATTGGATAGGTTTTCATCGCCTTTTAACTCTTCAAAGGCCAAGAAAAAACTCTCCACGTAGGTATCATCAGATGATTTCTGCAGCACATCAGCTCTTGCAAGCGACTGATTAAACAATGGGTTTCGGCTATTTTCAGCCAAGCCTTTTAAGATGTCCTTAACGGAAACTTGTAGGATGACGTTGATACCCCCTTTGAGGTCTAAGCCTTTATTTAGCTCTCGGTCTTTTGCTGTAGCGTAATTGAAAACACCAAATACCTTTTGTTCTGAAATAGAATCAAGGTAGTTGCGCTCGGCAATGTCTACGAGGGTGAAATAGTCTGCGTCATCTGTGTTGACGGAAGCTTGGGCATATGTCTTGGCATCTGATTCAACTTTTGACGTAACAAAAGTGAATGATAGTTGGTAGAGGCTGACAAGGCCAAACAAAACGGTGAAAAATTTAATAAGTCCGTTATTCTGCATGATAAAGTTTTTTGTGTCGTAATTGAGACGAGCAAATATAGCGTATCCGTACTGATTAACAAATTGCTAAAATTAGCTGTGTGATTTTACGAAAGTATGCTATCTAAAGCTGCATTCATATTACGTACCGCAGCAGCACTTTTATCAAAAGTAGCTTGCTCTTCGGCTGTTAAATTTACATCTACAATGGATTCTAAACCTGAACGTCCAATAACGCAAGGAACGCCAATGCAAATATCTTCTTGGTTGTACTCACCCTCTAAATAAACCGAGCATGGTATAATACGCTTTTGGTCATTGAGGATACTGTCAACCAAATAAGCTACGGATGCACCCGGCGCATACCACGCTGATGTTCCTAATAGCTTGGTTAATGTTGCACCACCAACCATGGTGTCGGCCGCAACTTGCTTCAGTACGTCCGCTTCTAGCAGGGTTGAAACAGGAATACCGTTATAGGAAGCCAATCGCGTCAATGGAATCATAGTGGTGTCTCCGTGTCCACCAATTACCATCCCGTGAATATCGTTGGCTGGCTTATCTAGGGCTTGAGACAAATACGTTTTAAATCTTGAACTGTCCAAAGCGCCGCCCATTCCAATGATGCGGTTTTTTGGCAATCCCGTTTTCTTTAGTGTCAAATAAGTCATGGTATCCATGGGGTTGGAAACCACCACAATAATGGCGTCTGGGGAGTGCGCTAAGATATTTTCAGCAACAGACTGAACTATGCCAGCGTTGATGCCAATTAATTCTTCACGTGTCATACCGGGCTTACGTGGAATTCCTGATGTAATTACAACAACACTGCTGTTTGCCGTTTTGGTGTAATCATTGGTCGTGCCTACAATTTTGGTATTAAACCCAAGGGTGGTAGCGGTTTGCATCATGTCAAGGGCTTTACCCTCAGCAAATCCTTCTTTAATATCTAGTAATACGACTTCGCTCGCAATGCGTTGTGTAGCAATAGCATCTGCACAAGTAGCGCCAACGTTTCCGGCGCCAACTATGGTAACTTTCATGTGTTTGTTATTTTGGTTTTGTAAAAGTAAGACTTGAACGCAAATACTAAAAGCTTATGCATCGATATTCGCATAAATCGCATTCTTTTCAATAAACTCACGTCTTGGCGGCACTTCGTCGCCCATGAGCATTGAGAAAACACGGTCAGCCTCGCCTCCGTTGTCTATGGTTACTTGACGTAATGTTCTAAATTCTGGGTTCATGGTGGTATCCCAAAGTTGTTCTGCATTCATTTCACCCAAACCTTTGTAACGCTGTACCGAAGAGCCCTGACCAAAATCTTGCATCAAACGATCACGTTGATCATCGTCCCACGCATATTGCTTCTTTTGACCTTTTTTAACCAAATAAAGCGGCGGAGTTGCAATATAGATATAGCCGTTTTCAATAAGCTCACGCATATAGCGGAAAAAGAAAGTTAGTATAAGTGTTGAAATGTGACTACCATCGACATCGGCATCACACATAATAACCACCTTGTGGTAGCGTAACTTATCTAAATTCAACGCCTTGGCATCTTCTTCTGTTCCTATGGTTACCCCTAAGGCAGTATAAATGTTTCGAATTTCTTCGTTTTCAAAAACCTTGTGTTGCATGGCTTTTTCAACGTTTAAGATTTTACCACGAAGCGGTAGTATGGCTTGGAAGTTTCGATCGCGCCCTTGCTTGGCAGTACCACCCGCCGAGTCACCCTCAACAAGGAAAACCTCACAAAGCTTCGGATCTTGTTCAGAACAATCTGACAGTTTACCCGGCAATCCACCTCCGCTCATCACGGTTTTGCGTTGTACCATTTCACGCGCCTTACGTGCAGCGTGACGCGCTTGAGCAGCTAAAATTACCTTTTGCACTATGGATTTGGCATCGTTGGGATGTTCCTCCAAATAATTTTCCAGCATTTCGGAAACAGACTGTGAAACAGCTGCACTTACTTCTCTGTTACCTAATTTGGTTTTCGTCTGCCCTTCAAATTGTGGCTCTGCTACCTTAACAGAAACAATAGCGGTCAGCCCCTCACGGAAGTCGTCTCCCGAGATTTCAAATTTAAGCTTGTCCAACATACCCGATGCATCGGCATATTTCTTTAGCGTTGTCGTAAGACCGCGTCTAAATCCTGACAGGTGGGTACCCCCTTCATGGGTATTGATGTTGTTTACATAAGAATGTAGGTTTTCAGTAAACGAAGTATTGTATATCATCGCAACTTCGACAGGGATATCGTTTTTCTCTCCCTCCATTGAAATCACGTCTGTCGTAATGGGCTCTCTATTCGCATCTAGAAAACGAATAAATTCCTTTAGCCCTTCTTCTGAATGGAATAGCTCTGTCACTGATTCGCCTTTTTCATCTTTATTACGGTGGTCGGTCAGCTGTATTTTTATTCCTTTGTTCAAATAGGCAAGTTCACGCATACGACTTGCGAGTGTGTCGTAATTGTATTCGCGAGTTTGCGCAAAAATCGTTGGGTCTGGCGAAAAGGTCACTAAGGTTCCCGTTTTGTCTGTATCGCCTATGCTCCTAACAGGGTACTGTGCCTTACCCCTTGCGTATTCTTGCTCCCAAACCTTACCATCAAGGAATACGGTAGCTTTAAGCATATCAGAAAGTGCATTGACACAAGACACCCCAACGCCGTGTAAACCTCCCGAAACTTTATAAGAATCTTTGTCGAATTTACCTCCAGCACCAATTTTGGTCATTACAACTTCGAGTGCAGAAACGCCTTCTTTTTTGTGCATCCCTACGGGGATACCACGTCCGTTGTCTTCAACAGTAATGGAGTTGTCCTCGTTTATCTCGACAGTTATTAAATCACAATGACCGGCCAAAGCCTCATCAATGGAGTTATCTACGACTTCGTAAACAAGGTGGTGGAGTCCGCGTACGCCTACATCCCCAATGTACATGGACGGGCGCATGCGCACGTGCTCCATGCCTTCTAATGCCTGTATACTATCTGCTGAATAATTCTGTTTCGGTTGGTCACTCATATGATTAAATTATGAATAAAAGCTATTCTCACAAATTTACGAGAAAAGCCCCACTTTAATGGTAAAAGTGCGGCTTTTCGTTAGTCAAGTTATCAACACAATGTGTGTAAAAATTACTCGTAAGCATCCATGTGTACGCTGCCTATGGCGCGTCCCGAAGGTTCGTTCATATTTTGGAAGGATGCATCCCATGCCAATGCGGTTGGTGTACTGCATGCTATCGAAGGAACAGAGGGTACTGTAAGTGCTGCTGCCTGTGACGGGAAATGATCTTCAAAAATGCTGCGGTAATAATATTCTTCTTTTGTTCTAGGTGGTTGCGCTGGAAAACGATGGCTTACCTGCTCCATTTGCGCGTCTGTTACAGACGATTCTACCAATTCTTTGAGGGAATCTATCCAATTGTAGCCAACGCCGTCGCTAAACTGCTCTTTTTGGCGCCAAGCAACAGACTCGGGCAATTCATCTTCAAATGCTTTGCGAAGCACCCATTTTTCCATACGCTCGGGTGTAATCATCTTGTCCTTTGGATTGATGCGCATGGCAACATCCATAAATTCTTTATCCAAAAATGGTACACGACCCTCAATACCCCAAGCTGCCAGCGATTTGTTGGCTCTTAAGCAATCGTATTGATAGAGTTTTTCGAGCTTTCTAACGGTCTCTTTGTGAAATTCTTCTGGGCTGGGTGCTTTGTGGAAATACAAATAACCACCAAATACCTCATCTGCACCCTCTCCTGAAAGCACCATTTTAATGCCCATGGATTTGATTACACGCGCCAATAAGTACATAGGCGTAGAAGCACGAACAGTAGTAATGTCATACGTCTCCAAGTGGTAGATAACATCTCGTATGGCATCTAAACCTTCTTGTACGGTAAAAGTGACTTCATGGTGAATCGTACCAATTCGATCTGCAACGACTTTTGCAGCTGCCAAATCCGGCGAACCTGCTAAACCAATAGAAAAAGAATGGAGTTGTGGCCACCAAGCTTCTTGTTTGTCATCTGCCTCCACACGGTTCTTGGCAAATTTTTTAGCCAATGCCGAAGTAATGGACGAATCCAAGCCTCCTGATAGTAAAACTCCATAGGGCACATCACTCATAAGCTGACGGTGAACCGCATCTTCAAGTGCCTTGCCCAAGTCTTCAATACTGGTTGGGTTGTCTTTAACAGCTTCGTAGTCTTCCCAATCACGTGAATACCATTTTTGAGGAGCGTCATCTTTTGAAGTCATGTAGTGTCCTGGAGGGAAAACCTCAATGGTATGACACACACCTTCTAATGCTTTTAGCTCGGAAGCCACATAGCGAGTACCTGCCTGATCAAAACCGTAATAGAGTGGAATAATACCCATGTGGTCTCTGGCAATTAAAAAGTCTTTATTTACAGCGTCATAGAGTACAAAACCAAAAATACCGTTTAAATCGTCGATAAAGTCAACGCCTTTTTGCTGGTATAAAGCCAGGATAACTTCACAGTCAGAACCTGTTTGGAAGTCGTATTCAGGCGTGGTAGCACGAAGCTCACGGTGGTTGTATATTTCACCATTTGCCGCTAGCACAAGCTGCTTATCTGGGCTAAACAAAGGTTGCTTTCCAGAAGCTGGATCAACAATAGCCAAGCGTTCATGCGCAAATATGGCATGATCATCAGCATAGATACCACTCCAATCTGGTCCGCGATGGCGAATTTTTTTGGACATCTCTAGCAATTGCGGTCGAAGTTCTTCGGTTGGTTGCTTTACATCTAAAGCACATACAATTCCACACATAGTTTTAATTTTGAAGCAAATTTGTTAAATTTATTTTTATTATTAAGTATAATTTCGCTATTTAATATAATTATTAAACATTATCAGCCATTTTAGATTAATTTTCAATATATATAAGTGAATAAATATCTATTCTTGTTTAACATCTTCTAAAAAACATGCTTACTTTTAACCCTATATGGGAACACCTATTATTTCAATACAAAACGCAGCCATACAGCAGAACAAAAATGTGGTGCTAGACAAGGTATTACTTGATATTGATGCTGGGGCTTTTGTTTATTTTATTGGAAGAACAGGAAGTGGAAAAAGCAGTTTGATACGAACACTATACGCCGCACTTCCGCTGAAATCAGGAGAAATTAGCATCTGCGACACGGCATTGGCAAAACTTAAAAGCAGGCATGTACACAAATTAAGACGTTCGTTGGGTATTGTTTTTCAGGATTTCAAACTACTCCCCGACCGCAATGTATATCAAAACTTGGCTTTTGTATTGCGTGCAACAGGCTGGAAGAACAAGTCAGAACGCGATGCCCGCATTGCGGAAGTATTGGCACTGGTAAATCTAGCAGGAAAAGAGAAGAAATTTCCACAAACGCTGTCAGGCGGTGAGCAACAACGGCTTTCCATAGGTCGTGCTTTGCTCAATCATCCAAAAGTATTGCTAGCCGACGAACCCACAGGCAACCTTGACCCCATTACGAGGTGGGAAATTATGGATGTATTGCGCGCTGTAAACAAACAAGGCACTACTGTACTGATGGCGACACATGATTTTGGAATCATTCAAAAATATCCCGGCAAAACATACAAGTGTGAGGATGGCTTGGTCACTGAGGTTGTTGTTAAAAGCTAGTTATTTTGATATCTATTTGCATTCCCGCATACAATACTGATTGCACAGATTTACTGAAATCATTACGCAATCAAATGCACTCACTTGAGATTAAAACAGAAGTAATTGTCATTGATGACGGATCAACAAAACATCGAGATTTGAATGAAAGCTCATGTAAAAAAATGGGCTTAAGGTATTCTATGAATAAAAAGAATATTGGAAGGGTTGCTACACGGCAAAAACTTGCCAAAGAAAGCAAGTACGACATCTTATTATTTATAGATGCTGATATGACTCCTAAAAACAAATCTTTCTTAAAAAAATATGAGGAATGTGTATTTTTAAATGAAAAGATAGTTTTTGGTGGTTATGCTTATGACCCGAATGGAAACAATAGTCACCTGTTACGTTACAAATACGGAATTCAAAGAGAGTATAAAAAAGCGAATGTCAGGTCCAAAAGCCCATACAAACATATTTATTCTGGAAATGTCTTAATTGAGAAGGAGTTGTTTTTTAAAACAAACCATCAAAGCAATAATAGGTATGGGCTAGATTATGTTTTCTCAACTACCTTAAAAAGGCTGGGGGTAAAGCCTACTCATATTGACAACGAAACTTATCATAATGGTATTGAGAGCAATCTCGTTTTTTTAAACAAAACTAAATCGGGAGTAAAAACAATATTTTGGCTTTACGAAAACAATCAGATTACACATCAAGACAATAAGTTGGTTCTTGTTTTTAATTATTTAAAAAAATGGAGGTTATTGGGTGTGTTCAAGTGGGCTGGTACGCTTTTGATTAAACCAGTAGAAAAACTACTACTCAAAAATAGAGCTCCAATGTTTTTTTTGGATTTCTATAGGCTATATCACTTTAGCGTAAGTTAACATCTACCAAAGAATTAAAAAGCATATTCCACTTGTCCATAATAGCATCCAAATCAAAACGCTTTATGTTTTCATAAGCCTTTGCGCCCATATCCTGTCTGAGCGAAACATCATTAATAAGTAATTTAATCTTAGCCACAAAAGCTTCATCATCAAAATCATTAATCAAAAATCCATCATTATTATTGTTTATAATGTTACGAGGTCCAACGGGACAATCAAAAGCAATTACAGGAAGTCCAAAAGACATGGCTTCCATAATAACCAAAGCAAAACTCTCATAATAAGAGGCGTGTAACATAAACGCATGTTGAGAAAAGGCTTGTCCTATGTCTGCATCGCTTTCTTTAAAAGAAACCACCCCATTGAGTTTATATTTACTTACAACATCTATTAAGTGTTCTTTTTGGTTCCCATCTCCGTAAATATCAAGAGTCCAGTCAGGGTACATCTCATAAATTGATTTCCAAATACGAATCATCCGCTCATAACCTTTTGACTCAATTAGCCTTCCAACAGCAATTACTTTATTTGAATTAAGCGATGCCTTAGCCACAGGGCCTGACCAAGCTGGATTTGGCACAATGACAGCATTTTTAAATTTCAAAAAATCAGCTTGTGCCTGAGAAAGCACAACAAGTTTATCCACGCGTTTTACAGCAACATCAACCAACTTTTTAAGTACGAAATGCTTGATACTAAAGTGATGTTTGGACTTATTCATAATAGGAATAATGTCAATGGCATGGCATTCGAAAACTACAGGGACATTGAGATCTAAAAAGCACATTAAGTATCCTTTAATACCATTATCACATATGACGACAATATCAGGATTTAAAAGCTTGATTTCTTTTTTCAATTTTTTAAAATAGAAAAGAGATTCTACTGCTAGTTTTGGAGAAAACGGTAGGGGTTTTATTGAAATTGAGGGGTCAAAAGTGTAGAAAGTCCTGTCAAAAAAAGATGATGAAATGACAACTACTTGATGTCCATATTTTTGAGCTAACACAGCTGTTTTTACTGATAGCATACGAGCAACACCCCCCTCTCCAAAAGCGTCATTCGTTATATAAACAATCTTCATCTTAACTTTTGCTATTTAACTTTAATAGTATCCCAAACCACTCTTTGCCTTTCAACAAATGATTTATGAAAAACACTTCTTGTGGTATCTATTTCTTCTGAACGAATACCATAAAGATCTGCCATTGAGTGAGACAGGTCGTTTAGCGAAAATTTACGCGCTAGATAATCATTAGACAGCTTGTCATTTTCACTTGTCCAGAACAAGAAAGGGATTTCAATCATATTAAAACTAAAGGTGCCATTTGCTGGATGCCCAGCAAAATCTATCGAATCATACACTTCTTCGCCGTGATCAGAAAAATACAACAACGTAGATGGCTTTTTTCTATCCTTAATAACGTCAATAATTAAACTTACAACATAATCGGTATACAATAACGCATTATCGTAGTGATTGATTGTATTTTGCTTTTTGTCTTTTAAGTCTGTTGGGAATTTAGAAAATGATTTTGGGTATCTATATGCATAATCGGCATGTGCACCCATAAGGTGAATAAAAATTATTTTTTTTTCTTCTTTATCGTCTAATGCATTTATAAATTTAGGGAGCAATTCTTCATCGTAGGGGGTTGGCAAATAGTAGTTTTCTGAATTGATAAAGTGGCTGACGTCAGCCGACATTGCAATTTTAGTTACTAGTGTTTCAAAGATACCAATCGGCGGCTGGTTTGATAACCAGTACGTCTTATAACCCGCCTGTTTCATCAGTTGAATTGCATTTCCTATAGCCTTATCACTATCTTTTACAACAAAAGCATTAACTAAAGAACCTATGGTATATGTATCCCCACTTACAACATCATTAAATATATTTAGTTCGTCTTTTAACTCACCTAGCTTTGGAGTTGTGTTACGGTAATATCCATAAAGACCGAAATGCAATCTGCTGGTTGACTCCCCTATAATAACGACATGCGTATTCTTACCGGTTGGATATGTACTTAGGTTTGAAAATGGATTAGGTATTGCATTTAAATCTTCGAGAAGATTTCGCTCAGAGTTGTATTTAAAAAAACTGTGAACAACCGCATATGGTGCATTGTAATTATAAATTCTTGGTCTGGTAATTAAAAATATTCCAAAAAAAACAACAAGAACCAAGTATACACGCCCAAGGTTGCTAACCTTGTTTTTTGGTGGTTTAAGATAGCGCCAGGAGAGTATAAATGAAGCAAGCACTCCCGCTGTATACAGTAGTTGAGTGGCATTAATATTAAATTTGATAAATTCTCCTACTTCGCTAGTATTGGTGTCTAGTGCAATAAAAATTGCGGATGGCGTGAATTCTGCATTAAAAATCAAAAAATATACACCCTCGAAAACCGTAAAAATCATCAAGCCGTAAAAAATATATTTAAACAATTTTTGCTTGCCAAATAATAATATTATAGAATACAGTAAGCTAGAAAAAGCAATGTTATCAACCAAATTGACCAAACGAGTAGGATCGTATCCAAAGCTTAAAAGCTCTAATAGGTAGGCACTCAAAAACACAATAAATAGAAAAACAAAATGCTTAACCACATTTAAAGCGTCCGAAAAATAATTCAACTTTTTACTCATCCGATGCCCAAAATAACGTTTTACGCAATAAAAAAACAATTGCGACAAAATAAATTAGATATGAAACAAAATGAGCTTTAACAGCTCCGATCAATCCAAACTGTTCAATAAAAAAGAATGAAAATAAAATTAATGAAAACGATAAAACTAGGTCAATAGTTATGTAGTGTGTTATTAAGCGATGGGCATGAATATAAGCCACCAAAACCAAGGAAGCAGCTCTAAACACATCTCCCAATAGCTGCCACAGCATTAACTCGCTAACTGGACGGAAACTATCATCAAACAAAATCCAAATGGCAATATCTCTAAAAAAGAATAATAATACTAGACCAACTACAAAAACAGGGATTAACTTTAGAAAGTATTCTGAGGCTTGTTTACGAAAAAAAGACACTTTTTGATTTTCAGATATTTTTGGTAGCACATACATCATGATAATGGAGTTAAGTACCATGAAGTAAAAAAATGAAAATTGATTTGCAGCTTCCCAGTAACCTGCATTATCAACTCCCAAATCAGTTGTTATTTTATTTCTAATTACGATATATACAATAGGGATTGCAATACTTGAAAACAAACTCATCATGGCATATAAGGCTAAGTTTTTAGCTACAGCTTTTGACCAATTATATCTGAATATCTTTAATGTTATAGCAGTATTCCAAACACTTAATAAAAAATAGAACACAGGCGCAACCACCATTGCAATCAATGCGCCAACCAAGTCGTACTTTAAAACCAGTATTGACGTCAAGGCAACCTTAATCAAATCCATTAAAACTGCCTGCCACACCACACGTTTATAATTACCAAGTCCCTGAAGGATTGAATAATACATCAAGTGAAACCCCTGTAAAGGAAGAATTACAGCAATAATTTTAAAGATATAATCAAAAGAGGTGTTTTGAAATATAGCAAGTGAAAGCGCACTTGAAAAGAAAAAAATGAAACTTCCCCCTATAAGAGCGGAAATCGTGAATATAATATTTAGGGTTCCAACTAAGCTTGCTATTTTTTTTGGCTGAGATTTCCACTCTGATGCAAATCGAATAATACCACTCTGCATGCCCAATGTCCCGTAGGAATGTAATAACTGGGTAAAGTTTTTTAAGTTACCCAATAGCGCTAGGCCAGAAGGACCCAAAAAAAGAGCAAAAAGCTTTGTCAACACAAAGCCAACTAAAAACTTAACCGCTAATGCAACTGCTGAAAAAGAGAGAACACGATACAAATGATGCTTTGTTTTAGTTTTCTAAAATAAGAAAACTATATGTGCTTATGAATATTGCTTGGCATTTCTCTTTCGCTCGTTTTCATCAAGGTATATTTTACGTAAGCGAAGTGAGTTTGGCGTTACCTCAACATATTCATCTTTTTGAATATATTCCAAGGCTTCTTCAAGGCTGAAGGTAATTGGCGGAGCCAGTTTTACCTTGTCATCAGACCCTGATGCACGTACGTTTGAAAGTTTTTTGGTTTTGGTAACATTTACAACGAGATCATCTGCACGGGAATTCTCTCCTATTACCTGACCGGTATATATTTCATCGCCTGGTGGCACAAAAAACTTGCCCCTATCTTGAAGCTTGTCCAAAGAATACGGGATTGCCGTTCCTTTTTCCATAGAAATCAAAGATCCATTTATGCGTCCTGGAATTTCTCCCTTATAGGGTTCGTATTCAACAAATCTATGGTTCATGATTGCTTCACCAGCCGTAGCCGTTAACAATTGATTTCTAAGTCCAATAATGCCTCTTGATGGGATCTTAAACGAACACATCATACGTCCGCCTTTTGGCTCCATGGCTGTCATTTCTCCTTTGCGCATGGTTACCATTTCTACTGCTTTCCCAGAAACTTCTTCGGGAAGGTCGATAGTCAACTCTTCTATGGGCTCACATTTTTTACCATCAATGTCTTTGATGATCACCTGTGGCTGCCCTATTTGTAACTCATAGCCCTCACGGCGCATGGTTTCAATCAAAACAGATAGGTGTAAAACACCGCGTCCATAAACCATGAATTTATCTGCTGCGTTTGTTTCTTCCAGGCGCATGGCCAAATTGCGTTCCAGTTCGCGCTCCAAACGATCCTTGATGTGTCGTGAAGTGACAAATTTACCCTCTTTTCCAAAAAATGGAGAATCGTTGATGGTGAACAACATGCTCATGGTAGGCTCATCAATAGCGATGGTAGGCAAGGCTTCAGGTGCCTCAACATCAGCAATGGTATCGCCAATTTCAAAATCTTCAAGCCCCACAACAGCACACAAGTCTCCTGCGGCTACTTCATCTACTTTTTTTCTACCCAATCCATCAAAAACCAATAATTCTTTAATTTTTGACTTCACTACAGACCCGTCGCGCTTAACAAGCGAAACCGTATCAGAAGCCTTTAGCACACCACGGTGCAATCTTCCAATGGCAATTCGCCCTGTAAAAGAAGAAAAGTCTAAAGATGTTATCAGCATTTGGGTATTTCCTTCTGTGATTTTGGGCGTTGGAATATGTTCAACAACAGCATCTAACAGTGGTGCAACAGAATCCGTTTGATTTTTCCAATCGTCAGACATCCAATTGTTTTTTGCCGATCCGTACAACACAGGAAAATCCAATTGCCATTCTTCTGCTCCAAGTTCAAACATCAAATCAAAAACAGCCTCGTATACTTCTTCGGGCGTACAGTTTTCTTTGTCTACCTTATTGACAACTACAATGGGCTTCAACTTTAGATTGATCGCCTTTTGCAACACAAAGCGTGTTTGCGGCATGGGGCCTTCAAAAGCATCTACTAACAGAAGAACACCGTCGGCCATATTCAATACGCGCTCTACCTCTCCGCCAAAATCGGCGTGACCAGGGGTGTCAATAATATTAATTTTGGTGTCTTTGTATTGAACAGAAACATTTTTAGATAAGATGGTAATACCGCGCTCTCGCTCCAAATCGTTATTGTCTAGAATGAGTTCTCCTTTGGTTTCATTTTCGCGAAACAATTGGCAGTGATGAAGTATTTTGTCTACTAGTGTTGTTTTGCCGTGATCAACGTGGGCGATAATGGCAATATTTCGAATATTTTGCATAGCTTTTTTTGGCGGCACAAATGTACATTATTTTCCAATGGAGTTGGTTGTGTATTACTTACGTATAATCCCTATTTTTGTAGGATGAAGACATTTACCGCGCGACAAGCGCAATCCAATTCGTTTTTCTTACTCGCAGGACCTTGTGCTATCGAAGGAGAGGACATGGCATTACGCATTGCTGAGCAGATCGTTAAGATCACAGAAAAACTGCATATTCCACTTGTTTTTAAGGGAAGTTTCAAAAAAGCCAACAGAAGTCGTGTCGATAGCTTTACTGGAATTGGTGATGATAAAGCACTTAAAATTCTCCAAAAAGTAGGTAAAACCTTTGATGTACCTACCGTAACGGACATACACGAAGTTTCAGATGCTGAAAAAGCAGCCCAATATGTAGACGTACTTCAAATTCCTGCTTTTTTGGTAAGACAAACAGATTTAGTCGTTGCTGCTGCCAACACGGGCAAGTACGTCAACCTAAAGAAAGGACAATTTATGAGTCCCGAAAGCATGGAGCATGCTGTGCGTAAAGTCACCGACTCAGGAAATGACAACGTATGGATAACAGATAGAGGCACCATGTTTGGGTATCAAGATATGGTAGTAGACTTTAGGGGCATACCCGTGATGAAGTCCATGGCACCTACCATACTGGATGTGACACATTCGTTGCAGCAGCCCAATCAGTCAAGTGGGGTTACGGGTGGACGTCCAGAACTTATTGAAACCATAGCACGTGCAGGTATTGCAGCCGGTGTTGATGGCCTTTTTATGGAAACACATCACGAACCAAGTGTTGCCAAGAGCGATGGGGCTAATATGCTGCCATTACATCTTCTTGAAGGTTTACTCGAGCGACTAGCGATTCTTCGCAAAACAGTCAACGAGATTTCGTAAATTTGCATCCGCTTTAGGCGAAATGTTCTTTGAATACATGGGGTCGACTGGTATTGACAGCGAGATTCATGACGATGTAAGCAAGTCGAGCGCTGGACTACAGCTCGTAAATATCATAGTACCACCATTTTAAATGGCGAGAATAACTACGCTCTTGCAGCCTAATTGACTGAATTATAGTAAGTCACTGGCCCTAGTCCCGCAAGGCGGGAAGGCAAGATGTCTTTGGGAAGCCCTTGTTGACGGCGTCCCACCAAAAGGCACCATCAAAGTCAACATAGAGAGCACGGCGCTTCGACGCGTTCTCAAAATAAAGAAGCTAAGTTAGCTGTGGGCGGTTTTCGGTCAGCAGCTATTCGAAAATCAAACGAAAACTATACTTGTAGAAAGCATTGAATTGACTTGTTTGGACGAGGGTTCGATTCCCTCCGACTCCACGATTAAGCGCCCTGACTCAAGTCGGGGTGAAAACACAAAAATCTAACAAGCTTGCTTGATTAGATTTTGTGTTTTAAGAACGCTGTTCTGCAAGAACAGTGTCAGGGCATTTACAGCACGGGGCTTGAGGGAAAACCCGGAGGGTAATCCCTCCGACTCCACCAAACGGGACAAACTCATATTTTTTGAGATTTGTCCTTTTTAATTTTCTGGTAACCCACAATCTAACAACTATAAATAACTACAGTCCGTAGTTGAAATCAAAACTTTTTTTGCCCTTCCCTTCTTAAAAGTCCCAAATTTATGCTAAAAAACATCTGAAATAACGTATCTTGTAGTCGAAACTAAGTGCTATTTTTTAGGAATTTATATGCTATCGTTTGTTAGTAGCATGTAAGAGTCTTTACGCTTGTTTTAAAATACTGTCTAGTTATGAAAGCGCGTATTATGTATGTTTTGGCTCCAAAATCCGACACCCAAGGCGAGGTGTGGGCGAACCTATCATTAGGGAACAATAATATCCAAAAAGTACCTTTAGACATCTTAGCCCCCTTTAGCCAATGGGATCCCATGCAGGAGCAGATTTTGGGGGCCGATGATCAAACCAAAGAACAAAACACAAGGCTAGAACTATTAAAGGGGTACTTGGAAGCATCATATACGACAGCACAAATAAAGCAAGAAGATATAGACGAAAATTGGCTATCGGATCATGTTAGTTTATGTTTTGATGATGTTAAAAAAACATCAGATAAAATGCTACTGTTTCAAATTCAAAAGTATATTGAGTCAGCTCCGCTTCGTAGAATTAAGCGTACAGGTTCCCTTGGTTTATCTACCTATACCATCAGGAATCTTGAGCGATTCTACAGACTCATTGAAAGCTTTGAGAAAAGTATTAAAACGGATATTGGTCTTGATGCTATTAATCATAAACTGGTGGGTAGATTTAAAGAGTGGTTACTTACCGAAAAAGGATATTCACTAAACAATGCTGGCTTGCAGGTTAAGCTATTAAAGATGATTTGCAAAGAAGCAGATAGATTAGGAATTGAAGTACATCCGTATACTAGACATATTGAATCTTTTACGCAAAGAAATAGCGACCGCTGCTTGCAAACGCTAAATTTTGAGGAGATTAAAAAGATTAAAGGGCTTGCGGGATTAAGCCCAAGTATGATAAATACAAAAAAGTGGCTTTTGATTGGGCTCTCTATTGGACAACGTGTTTCTGATTTGCTTCGATTAAACCCGGTGCAAATACGATCTGCTGAGCACGGGCTTTATATAGATATCATCCAACAAAAGACAGAGAGGCATGTAACGGTTGGGGTGATTGACCCAGATGTTGTGGGAATTTTAAAAGAGGATTTTCCTTATAAAATCTCGCAGCAATTATTTAATAAGCAACTCAAAGAACTTTGTAAATACGCCGAAATTAATCAACCGGTTAAAGCCTATAAAGTATGTCCAAAAACGAAAAGGCGTGTGCTGGGAGTATACCCAAAATTTAGCGTTATCTCCTCACATGATCTTAGACGGTCATTTGCAACAAACTATTTTGGGAAAATTGAAACGCCTATACTTATGCAGATAACGGGACACTCTAAGGAGACTACGTTTTTAAGTTATATAGGACAAAACGTAAATAAGGATGCGTATGCAGATGCCTTTATGAAAGTGGCGGCAACACTCTAGTTATTTTCTTGGGTCAGGAGTTACCTTAGTCCAGCTCAACTTTTCTCTTTCCTGAAGTTCCTCTAAGGTAAACTTATCACGAACGGTTTTTGCTTTTGGGAGCAAATAATTGGAAAGACTTTGTACTAGTTTAACCCTATCGGACATCGAAAGCTCTTTTTGATGCATAAGTAAATGATCTAACACTTCCTCATACAAAAGCTCCATCTTCTCCCGAATGTTGGGGTCTAGTTTTTTGGATGGGCCGCGCTTGCTTTTCTTGCCCGCCTCACGGGCTGTTTCTTTGTTAAATGGCATAATTCAAAAATAAACTCGGCTTATAGAATTGTAAAGTATGTTTCAGATATAGAAGTGATGTTTTTTCAACAGAAATTGTTGAGAAGATTATATGATAATTTAATTCCGTTATCTAAGATAGTTCTTTATCCATTTTTTCGTGAATCGAACGTAATGAGAAATATTCATCTAAGTACTTCAAGGATTTTCCTGAAATTACATTCCATTGTTTCTCATTCATTAGAAATAGCTTAATAATATTTTCATGAATATTCTCCGCAGTAGACTCGATAAATGGGTTCTCAATATTTTTATTGAATCCGTTTAAACCTACTCTTGTGGCTAAAACCGGCAAACCAATAGATATATAATCTAATACCTTATTTTGAAGTCCGCTTCCATCAAACATTGGTGCAATACCACATACACATTGATTTTTAAAGATTGAGATTGAACTATAAGATTCATGAATTTCTATAGAGTTTTTTTTTGTAAGTTTTTTGTATGAACGGAAAGAATAAATTTTCTTACTATTCTTTCCTGCAAAAATTATTTTGCAGCTTTTCGATAAACTCGGAGCAATATTTTTCAAAAGAAAATCAATTGCATTTTTATTAGGTAGAGTAGTGGCTTTTCCAATGAACAACAAATGAGTTCCCTTCGTAATATTAGAGTGATTATTTACTTCTACCCCATTTGGAATTATAATTATGTTTTCGGGAATATCCTTGTCGTATAAAAATTCTACCTCATTTTGACCAATAAAAATTGTTTTGAAAGTTTTTCTTAAATCATATTTTTCCAGTCTATTGATTTTTTTTAAGTCAAATTTGAAGAACCAATACTTCGGTGACAGGTAATTCGGTCTGAGATATTTGTAGGCCTTTGATAAAGAATCAGTAGCATCCAATATAGTCTTGTATTCATAACCCTTTATTAAGGGATAGGATCTGATTAGATGACCATAGATTAAGTGAGAATCTTTGTTTACCTCTTTACACATTTCTATCATATTCTTTTGATAATAGATACCACATTGAAGAGGATATTTAAATAGTAGGGCTTTCAGGATCCCTATAAAACTTTGTAAAAAGCTGAATTTTACCAAATTAACTTTTACATTTTCAGGAATGTTTTCCAGAAAATCCTTTCTTTCTCGCTCATTGTAATAAAATGATGTTAAAGTTATTTCATATCCAGATCTACTGAGAAAGTAGTCAAAAAATTGTTTTGCCCTCACCTTATCGCCTCCATAAGCGGGCAGAAATGTTCTTGTGGTTATGAATGATACTTTTTTAATTGATACCATGAGCTGTAATTAGTTTTTCAGGAATTTTATCCAACCCTAAATCCTTAAGAGCGATAGGGATATTTTTCTTCTTTTTGATTATAGAGGACTTATCAATGCTTTTGATTACTTGCTTTAAGTCGGATTCATTATAATTTGAAATAAAGCCGATACCATATTTTTCTACAAATTCATCGATAGATGTGTTTTTTGCTACCAATAAAGGTATGTTCAGGTAGAGTGCTTCAAAAAGTTTGTTTGGAGATGCCACTTTGTTATGCGCGAATTCGGGGTTGTAAAAAATATATATCAAATCCATTAAAGAGACTAAATCAAATATTTCATTGTAATCGAGGTTGCCGTGAAAGTAAATGTTCGGCTGTTCCTTTGCTTTTAAGCTAATTAACTCGCCTAGTTGACCCCATCCTGCAAAATGAAAGTTTATATCTGAATGGCATTCTGCAGTATTCAGAAGTTCATTTATACCACGGTCATTGCTAAAGCCTCCATAATAAATGAGATTGATTCCATCATCTGATACGTTGAATTTTTTAGTGCTATATTCAATATTGATAGGGGTGTTTTGAATAATTATTGTTTTATTATAAAAATCATCTGGTAGTTGTGAAAGTCTATTCTTATCGGGTAAAATTATGTGCTTAGCTTTTTTAAAAATTTTATTTTCTAAAGAAGTCATTAAATATTTTACAACTGAAGGTGTATAGGAATCGAAGGATTGAATAAAGTCGGCTATGTCATAGATTAAAATGGGCTGATTCTTTTTATTTCTTTTTAATAATAATAAACTAACAGCTGAATCGAAGTCAATTAATTGAATACTGTGATATATCTGACGATCAATTAATCTTTTTAAGCCGAATACATATTGTAACCGTCCAATTAAACTAGAAAATCCTTTTCCATAGCCAGTTTTAACTGTTTTTATTTCATGTACTCGATACCCTAAATTTTGGAGTTCTAATTTTTTGTTTTGATTAACTTCGGTGACTACGCCTCTTTCCCAATATGCAATATGAACTTCATGACCTGTTGATTTTAGTATTTTTGCTTGGTTAAGTAGGCGAGGAGTGTTAAAAGCTGCTGAATATCCTATTAAAATCTTCATATTACCTTTTAATAATTTTATCTAGAAAAGTTAGTATTTGAATTATTATGATTTCGAATAAAATGAATGCAATCGAATCTAAAACACTTCCTCTTAAAAAGTTTAAATAGTTCAAAATAAATAACATACTAAATACCTTCATGTATGGATTTATTTCCTCTGTATTGGTATAAAGTATTTGATATAGTCTAGCCGAAAATCTTCCAAATAAAAACATAAAGATGATTAACGATGAAATACCTGATATCGAGACAAAGTCAAAAACGGTAAAAGTATATGTGGTTTGATCGATTATAGGGTCCTCTTTTTTAACCTTAAGGGTATAAGCAAAATTGAATGAGGTAATAGGTTTTTCTTGCCATATTTTTCTTGGGATGAAGAATAAAAATTGACTTGCTAGATATTTGCCATAGTGGTAATCAGATGTTTTCGAAAGATAATCTGTTAAATCTTCTAGATTTCTACCAGGATTCGTATCACCCGATAATGATTCGAGTGCTAGAGATTTAACGTTATTCTTTTTTATATAAGCTTGAGCATTTTCAAAGCCGTCCTGTCGCGCTATATTTAGAAAAATCATCAAGGGTAAAATAAAAAGACCTATTGGAATAAAGTAGGCTTTAAAAAGTCCTTTCTTTAGATATGTAATTTGGTAAATCAAAAGCGGAAAAAGAATTATGCTTGAGATCAGACTCCATCGTGACGCACTCAATCCAGAAAGACTAAAAATCAGAAGCAGTGGGATTGATAAAAGGACCTTTCTTGTTTTTGGGTCATAGTCATTATATAAGAGCAAGTTTTTAAAAAATAGGTACTTCACAGGCAGACTAAGACCTAACCAAATATAACCTCCCATTTTGCCGTATTTTGCATGAAAGGCAAACATTTGAATTAAATATTCTGAAAGTCCAAGACCGTAACTCTTTATTTTTACTAAAAGAATTATAAAGTTTAAAGCGCTGAAGATTATTGTTGAATAGATTATTTTCGATGTGGTTATCTGTTTTTGTCTTAGTAGCGGACCTTTTTTCTTTGTTATATTGATTTTCGTGTACCTGCCTATTAAAAAAGATATAGTGCCAATAAGAATTACAGCGCCACTATAAAAACTGTACTGAAATCCCGTTAACACAGTTTGATTCAGAATAAATACAGCAAAGAAAATGATGAAGCCGATTACAGGATCAAGTAGATCTATGCTTCGGCTTTTGTTTATTAGAGTTTGGTATCCATAAACGCTTATGAGAATTAAAAGTGTAAGATATACGAGTGAATTACCCATTTGCATGCTTTAATTTATTTCCGTAAACCGGTGTGTAAATAGCCTCAGTAGGATATTTGAAAGGATCATTATGCTTAAAATTGCTCTTATCTGTTACCAAAATACTTTCATCTTCAATCTTAAAATATCTTTCAGTTATTTTATGACGATATTTTCGGGTGATTATTATTTCATTCGTTGTAAGCTTATTTAAAGAATATTTTTCATTTCTATCGAATGCAAATGGAGGCAAATCCAAACCTTCCTTTTTAAAGTCGATATTGTTATGAGCGCTATTTGATCTGAATAAATTTCTTGTATCAAGAGGGCTGTAAGTCTTTAGGCCAGGATCTATGAAAATAAATTGATTATTTATGATAAGACTAAATGAGCTGATGTCATCGTGATTATGCCCTCCAATCCCGTTTTGCCCTATTTTACTCACATTGATACATAAATAGAACGAATTTGATTTTAATATAATCAAACCGAAAGAATCAAGGTAGTAAGAATTTTTGATTTTAAGTTTTTTTATGGATATTCTGTTTTCAGTGCAATGACTGAAGTGTATTTGACCATTAGTTGCTGATATGTTAAATTCTTTCAACCTATTCCCCGAAGAGGATTTGCAACTTACTTTATTTATAAATGAACCTGAGTAAAGACTACTATAAAAATCTATTTTTGTTTGATCTACAAGGTTATCGTTTGGTAAATCTATTGAGAAGAAGCAATCAGCCAATGAAAAGAAATCGATAGTTGCATTTCTTTGATAATTGATGGCATCAGATTTATCAAGTTCAATCACCTTAGAACTATCATTATCTCCAATTATTGGATAATTCCCCCAGTTATCTATTAATATCAGACTAAACTTGATCGTTTTATTTAATTGTCTGATGGTATTGTGAACTTTATTCTTGATGAAATTATTGATGAAATTAATTTCATTTAATGATTGTCTATGAATGTGTCCTAGGGAGTGAAGAATTAAACTAATAGAAAAGAAATGATAAGAAGTTGAACCTTCGAAATTACCACCATCTTTTAAAAACTGTCGACGAATTTCCTTTCTTATATGATAGAGGTTGAGAATAGAGTTAAAACTTTTTTTAGAAATACTATTTATCGCAGCTAATCCTAAAATATTTGACAAATAATGATTCCCTGTAAATTTGCCGTACTTCTCTTTATTAAGAAGAATAAATTTTTTATACAGCGGTAAAAGGTTAAGGACATATTTTTTTATTTGTACAATCTTAACATTTAATTCTCCTGGTGTATTAATTATTAGTACTGTCGTGATGATATTATTTATTCTTAAACCTGCTTCCATAGCACATCTCCAATGTAATCCTTTCCCAACCGGGTTTTCTTCATGAAAATCCTTTAAAATTGAAAGGATTTCTTTGAGATAAAACTCATCCTTGAAATGGAGGTAGTGAATCCCTAGTTTTGGGAGTATTTGGAGTCTTCCAATCTCCCAAATTGTCCTGATATCCTGCTGGATATCTAACTTTTCATAAAAATTTATTCTATTTTGGGCATTTAGAGACAGAGGGATAAAAGTGTATTGTTTTCTATGTTTACATAAAATTTTATTAGAGTTATCAAAGAGTAAAAAATATCCTTTCTTAAGCAGTTCTATTTCGAATTGATTTTTCTTTTGAATATTACAAATAATTTCCTCATTCAGATCTATTTTTTTTAGATCGAAATCATATTTGTCAGTATTAGAATAAATCAAATAATTTGGTACAATAAACCTAATAAATCTCTTGTAGGCCTGATGCTTTAATTTCAAAATTAAAACGTCAATAAAACAGTTAATATCTTTAAGATATAATCTCATCTACTATTTTGAAATATTGTTTCTGAATTGAAGGTAGATCAAATGCTTTTAGTTCGTTCTTAATATTTTGTTTTGTTGAAGCATTTATGAACTCGAGTGTTTCTAGTAATTGAATAATATCGTCCTGATGGTCAATTAGAATTAATCTATCGGAATTAATATGATTTTTTAATTCTATCATTCCACCGACTTTGTTGCTAATAACGATCTTTCCAGCAGCCAACATTTCTAATGGCTTTAAAGGTATAGCAGAGAAGGTCGAAAGTAATTTTGGTCTGAGCATTATCATGCAGTCAACAGATTGATAAAAGCTTGGGATGTATTTACTATCTATATAAGGAAAAGTCTTTACGTTTTTCGGTATTTTGAAATTACTCCACTCATGCTCTTCACCACCTATTATAATGAAGGTAAATTTTTCTTGGTCACTTAAATACCAAGCGAAATTTATTAAATTCGTTATACCCTGGAAATAATCAAGACTGCCCGCGTAACCTATCAAGATTTTATTTTTTTGCCTGCATGTTTCTAGGAAATCCGTTAGCTTTTCATGGTGATTTTTATTATTAGCTGGAGCAAATTTCTCCAAATCAATACCATTGAAAATAACATCAATAGGGATTTTAGTTTTCTTTTTTAATAATTCTTTTGATGTGTAGGATAAAACCAACAATCTGTCAGCTTTATTAACAACAAAATCTGAAATCTTTTCCTTAAAAAAACCAACTTTATAAATTGAATGTAGTTCTGTCAAAACTTTCGGTTTACTTTTCAATAAAAACTTCCCAAAATAGGCAAAGAATGAAGGTCTAAAATTATGTGTGTGTATTAGATCTATTGATTTGTGAATTAGATCGATTTGATGCATTAAATAGGGTATTTCTCTATATTTTGAGAACCTATATATAATTATATTTTCATGTTTGGATTGTTTATCTGTTCCATTTTCTTTCAAGCTTAGAACAATTATCCTGAATTTGTTTGTATCATATCCCTTCAAAATATTTAACAGTCTATGTGTAGACCCTCCCATGTGTGGGTAAAATCGTTCGGTTATGTGAAGTATTGTTTTCATAAATATTCTTTAACATCTAGTTGTTGAATAACATGGTTCGATTTACCTCTCTTTGTCGGAGTAATAGTTTCTTTTTCAACAGGAATTATTTTAAAGTCCTTTCCTAGTTTTGCTTGAAGTTTTTTTATTGTATTCTTTAAGTCTAATTTCCCATTTGTGGCTGGCACATACTCTAGTATAGCTTCTCCTTCTTTTTTTTGTATAAACTTAAATTTAATAATACCCTCATAAGTGTTGTCGTGCATAATCATTGCAGTCATTGAAATTGCACGTCTATCTTTGGTTATCAGATATTCTTGAATCCTTCCAACTAATGTATTGGAATACTTAATAATACCCTTTTCGGTTTTGTATTTTTCTATATAGTCGTTTGTTTTGTATCTAATAAATGGCGTTGTTCGGTTAATTAGGTTTGTTCCTATAATTTCTCTTTCATTTACCTCACATATCGAATAATGTTCATCGAACTCATAAATATTTTTTTCAAAATTTTTAATAGCTAATGCTACCATTTCACTCTGACCATACCATAAACAAATATGATCAGTTAATTCATCTCTGATTAATTTTTCTTGGTAATCATAGAGTGGCTCACTTCCCAAGAAAACATAGTCAATATTGTCTTTCAATGACAATCCTTTATCTTTGAGTAATTTTAATAAAAAGTATAAAGAAGATGGATAAGCATGGATGATTCTTAATTTTGAATTCGTTATTAACTTATAGTAGTCATAGATATTGTTCGCGTTCAAGTTAAATGTTGATAACCACAATCCATAAATAGGATCCCAGAGGTAAAAACTATTTAATTGGCTTCCTCTGAGGGTAATTCTTTTAGTGTATTTTGTTATTTTTGAATTGTATTGTTTCCAATACCATAACATATGTCCCCATTCATAATTTAAATCATTTTTTTTTCGATAGAAGAAAAATGCATTTCCTGTTGACCCTCCTGTAGAATCTTTGATTATTCCTTTCTCTTCACTTTGAATACTAAACCTATTCAAATTTGAAGAAATTACTTCTTTCGAAATTATTGGTATTTGCTTCAGTTCCTCAATAGATCTTAATTCGTGGTAATTATAATTATTATCTCCCCAGTACTCTCTGTATCCTGGAGAGTGCTCATATGTATATTTTAGAATATCATTTAACCTCTTGAGTATGATTTTGTCGCGTTCAACCTGTGATTTTTGGTAATAATTTTGAACCTCATTAAACTCTCTTTTGATTCTCCAATATTCAGGGAATACAAGCGTAAATTTCCCCGCAATTTCCCTAAAAAATTTTTCACTAATCATCTGTATTCTCAATTATTAGATTTGAGTGAGGCGATAATCTTGTCATTATTAATCGTAATTATTTCATCTTCTTTTTTCTTGGAAAGAATTTCTTTTCTTTTTTCAATAATACCTTCAATGACATTTCTATCTTCTTTCAGAAGTGATAGGTGTCTTCTTAAATCGGTATCACTAAAAATTCTTTTTATTGGTTTTGCTGGCGACCCAACATTAACGGTAAAAGGAGCGATTTCCCCATAAACTAGTGACCCTGCACCGATTATGGCACCGTATCCAATTATGCTGTTTTTAAGTATTGTAACATTTGCTCCACACCAAACATCTTTGTCGATCTGAACAATACCATCTATTTTAGATTTAATATTCAAGTATGCGAATTGATTTTCAATCAATCTATTAGAAACTCCACTAATACCAAAAATATTACTACCACCGATGATCGTAGATCTTGGTCCAATCATTACATTGTCATCAATAACCAACCTTGCCGATACGTGGGCTCTCTCACCGATAAAAACATTTTTACCAATTATTATTTTTGAAGGAGTTAGAATCGTGCAATTATTAGCAATTACACTACTCTGACCAAAAGATTCGAAAATTACGGGATGAATTATTTTATTTCTGAGAACTTCCCTTAGAAAGGAACATTTCTGGTATATAGATGAAGATAATAAAATAAAATAATTGAACAGTTTTAGGGAAAGAATAAATTTTACCATCGTATTTATTTGAAATAGGTTTAATTTTATTGGATTTTAATACCTCAATCAATTGCTGAATAGATTTATCATAAATAAGATCGTAACATTCAGTAAACGACTTCTTGCTGATTGAGTATGTTCTAAGACTCAAGGTGTTACCTGCGTCTAATTTGTCGTTTATTCTTTGAAGGAAAACTCCGATAGAATTATCCCTAAAATATTTTTCCCAAAAAATCGGTGGTCCTCCCTTAAAATAATTTGGATCGCCATGATGAAAAGACCAAACACCAAATTCTGCTGAATTATTAATTCCCCCTCGAATTATTCCCATCCCGAATTTTAAAATAAATAGTAAGTTATAATCTTTAATGATTTCTATATCAGAAGTTTGAAAGTATTCTGAGTATTTGCCTTTTCTCTGAATTTTACATTTTAATTCTGGAAAATTGCCTTTCATTTTAGATATATCAATAACCTGAGATAATTTTGACTTATTTATAACCTTCAAAAATTTTAAATAAACTTTCTGTTTAAAAGTTAATTTCCTTGGATTCTGCTCTATCTCAGGAGTTATTATTAAACTTAGAGTAAAGCCAAGTTCTTCTAATTCATCTAGGGTATTTTTCTGCCACCTTAGAATTTCATAGTTGTTAATAATTACTGCAAATTTATTGTTCGATCGCATAAATCCCATTCTGTAAATTGGTAAAAATGTACATTCCGTCTTTAAATTTTCCTCTTATAATTGATTCTCCATACTTTAAAGATTTGATGTCTTTACTTTTTAGGCTTATGCCAATATTTCCGCATAAAACATTCGATAGTGAAAGATTGTTTTCAGAAATTGATATTCTGGAAAATTGATAATTTTTAAAATACTCTGAAATTTCTGAACATGTTGAATACCATACATCAACTGTTTTGAGATAATTATAGATTTGTTTTAATGATTCAACATCAAGATAAATTGATGGTTTCTGAATTTTACCGTCTGTTCTGAAACATTGAAAGTGTTCTTGAATAGAAATAATTGATTTAGAGTTTATTAATTTATCCAAACTCTTATAGTTTCGAATATTTCTAACTATTTGGTACGGATATTTTAGTAGTGAATTTGTGCCGGAATATTGGTAATTGAAAATATTACCAGAAATTGCTGTCGGAAAGTCTATTAGATTTTCTGTTAGATTCAATTTCAGTTTAGAATTACCGGTGTTGATTTGTCTTGAATCGAAACAAAACCAATCGAAGTCTAAGGATTCTATTATTTTTCGACCATCTTCATTGTATTGATATCCGGGGAACTTACCTCCTTTTAATTTAATCCCAGCCCATTTTTCAAATTTTTTAATCGTTTCTTGATATATAACTAGGGAAGCTGGCGACATAAATTCTTGCTGAAAATTTCCTGAAATCTCAGGATTATCCGAATGGAGGTATTGGCCATGATTAATTCCATGAAATGCTAATTCGTGACCATTTTTTACAAGATCTTGAAGAAACAATCTGAAAGCTTCTATATTTTGATTTTCGTTAACTGTATACCCAGATGCATTGTTAATTGTAGCATGATTATTTAATACATTGAAGAAGGTTACTTTGATTTCAGGAATGAATTGTAAAATTTCTGTCCATAGATAATTCCATATGGAAGTAGATGTATTTAGTCTTCCACCCCAATCATATTTTAAAGACTCTCCTTCCAGAAAATTTATATTTTGAAAGTCATCGATCATTAAAACCGAAGCAACCGTAGCATCCCCATGATATTTACACTTTTTCATTAAAATTATTTAAATACTGTTTGACAAAAATAAAATGACTGAAATAGAAAGAAATAACATTCCCAAGGGCAAGTCCTAGGATTATTGCGTTTATACCTAAATATGTGTAGAATAGAAATGTTGAACAAACAAATCCTATAAGACCATATATTGTTGATCTTATGTTAAGATCAATTCTTCCTTGACCAAATAGAAATAATGAAGGAATTGTGCTTAATGACTTCAATAACCAAACAATTATTAAAGCTGGAATGAATTTATAGGAATAAAGATATTTTTCTTCGAATAAAAGGTTTAATATCGGTTTATAAAGAAGAAGGCTTACAAGGCCTAAGATTGAAACGAAAAGGATAAAGTACCAAAAACAATTATGGTAAAAGCGCACAATAGAACTTGAATCACTTTTACTGGAAAAGTACGGAGATAATAATTGCTGAACTGTTAAGTTTGAGACCCTTAGCATCATAACAATGCTCACAGCAAACGAGTAAAAGCCTATAGTTTCAGGAGTGAAATTTAAATTGTTAATTAGAAGAATATCTCCTGATACGGTGAGCCAACCAATTATCCCTGCAAAGAAACCGTGTTTTGAAACTCTTATTACCTCTTTGTCAAGATTCAAAGAAATGAGACCTAATTCTTTTATTTTAAAATATTCATTTTTGTTACTGATTCCTATGACTAAGAGGCTAATAGCGGCCATGATAGTTGTAGCGTATATATATCCATTAATTCCATAATTAATTGTTATTACCAATACAATGATTATAGCTATAAGCTTTTGAAACACCAAAATTTTACTCAAATTTCTAAATTTCTTTTTTGCTTGAGTATATGATATTAATAGCTCTGAAATGGAATTAAATAGGATTATAAATCCGAAGGGAAGAATATATTTTTTTAGGAAATTATTGGAGCTAAAAAAGATAAATGATATTGATAAAGTAGAAAGTACAACAGATGCACTTATTGTAGTCAATTTGACTGAGCTAAATAAATTACCTAAACCTAATTGTTGATTTTTAGAATAAACTTTTAAAATTCCTGTATTTAATCCAAGACTAGAAATTAATACTGCAATACCAGTTATTGATTGAAGGTATTTGATTTCTCCAATTTCTCTAGGAGTTAATAGGTAGGCAATAATTAAGGAAAAAGCAGCGCCTGATATTTGAATTAAACCGTTTGCTACGTAGAGGTAACCAGCACCAATTTTCAGGAGTTTTTTTAAATCAGATTTAATTTTAGGCAACATATGGTAGCACCTTCGTTAGCAAATCCTCTAAATTTCTGTTTTTGAATATGATAGCTTCTGGATTTCTTGTGCAAACGTTCGACGCGATTGCTGGACAATTAAAGTGTAAGGCTTCATCTATGCTAATTCCATATCCATCTTCATTTGTAGGTCGAATAAAAACATTTACATCTTTGAAAAGGGGCCAGATTTCTTTTTGATCAGTAATCCAATAAATTTGTGAGTCTATGCCTAAACTTTTGGATTGTCTTTTTAGGCTCTCATAAAATTGAGTATTCGACTTATCGGCAACAGCAATAATTAAACCCACTTTGATATTGTATTTCGTAAGTAACTCACTTACAAGGTTTATTGAAATGTCAAAACCGTATAGATCAACCCCTCTGCTTAATACAAATGAAGAACCATTCATAAGAATTCTTTTGGAGTTATCATTTATAAAACTAAATAGGCTTGTAGGTAGCAAATTTCTAATTTGATCTTCCTCATCTTCGTTAGGTGGAATAAAAGCTGGTTTTTGAATGATTTTATGAGTATCAACAATAAAAGGTTCTATGTGAGACTTTATATGTTTCCCTACGATGTATATGGTTTTTGCTTCTTTCAAACAATTTTTTAAAAAAACCTTTTCTATTGAGTTAAACTTTGTGTTTAGACTATTGCCGTGTACATACAATTCAAAGTTTATTAATCCTAACTTTGAAAGTATGCCAAGAACTATTCTTCTTCTATTATTTGGTGTATGATAAATAAAATCATATCTCCTTGAATTTAAAACGAGGAAAAAAAAGAATTCAAAAAGGTTCAATTCGAAATCGTCTAGAATCTTTTCCGAGAATTTTTGATTTAGTCTTTTTAGGTAAATGGAAATTCCTCCAAGCAGTGGTGGAATCGGACCGATATGACAATTATTTTTCTTCAATTATTGAAATTTCAGTTGTTTTATGAATATCCTGAAAATCATATAATGTATCATTGTTAACTATGCTTTCGTACATTGATGATAATGCTTTCTGATAACCTTTATCTATTGTTTTACTTTCCTTAACAATTATTTTATCCTCTTCGAAGAATGTTGTTTTTTTAAAATTGTCCTGGATTATTGTTTGGCCACCTTGATTTAGCTCTATCCTTTCCTTTTCATATTTTTTGGATCCGGTGGAGTGATATATAATTGTAGCAATCGACCCACACTCATAATTAATAGTAAGCACTTGGTTGTCGGTTTTCTTATAACTTGTGTTATTGGAGATCATTTTGGTCCTTTTCCAATTAATAATTTTGGATTCGATGAAATAACTACATAAATCAATTGCGTGACAGGCTTCCCCAATAAATCGGCCACCATCATTATGAACCCAATGATTTAAAGGCATATACCCTGCGTTGAAGGTATAAGTTAATATTATAGGTTGATCTTTGGTACTGGTCAGTTTTGACTTTATATATTGGGTATGAATTGAAAATCTACGATTAAAACCAATAAAAAGTTTATTAGAAAGATTTACTTCCTCATTTAATTTCTTCAGAGCATCTAATTGTAAGTTATTGATACATAACGGTTTTTCGATAAATACACATTTTCCAGCCGTGATAATATCTTGAATATATTGTGCATGACTGCTATGATTTGTGCAAACGAAAATAATATCGATTAAAGGGTCATGTATAATTTCACTTGAATCGGTGGTGATGTAATCGATTTTGTATAAATCCATATACTGTTTCAATTTTACACCACTATTGGAGCATAAAGCTCTAATTCTTAGTTTCTCTTTTAGCCTGCTTATATTTGGCATATGTACATTGGCAGCGAAATCGCCTACTCCAATAATTGCAACATTTAGAATCTTACGTTTAATCTTCTTCCTATTGGGTACTCTAGCGTTTATGATTTTTGTTTGTAGGTTAGAATCAGAATTAAAATCGATGATTTGGAGTTTAATTTTGCTTGAAGAATCTATTGAACCGTTTTGGATTAATTTTCCTAAATGTAAAGGCTCATCAATAATATGTTTTAGATCGATTTTTTGATGAAAAATCAGATTCAAATATGCTTCCATGTTACGATTTTCTGTCCATCGAACATAACCGAACGGGTAGTCTATTCCTTTATCTTCGTAGATTGGATCATATCTTCCAGGGCCATACGAGGTTGATATTAAGAAATCGATTTCTTTTTCATAAAGATCATTTCTATCTAAATCCAAATTGGATTGCCCAACTAATACAAATTTCCCTTTTCTTTTTAAGATTTTTAATGCCGATGAAGTTGCTTGCTTAGAGTCAGTTTGTGCACAGAAAAGGCTACCATCAATTCCATTTGGATAAGATTTGTTGATCCTACTACTGTAATCTGAAGAATCTGCATTCAGAATGGTTTTTTCACATCCCAATTTCTCAGCGATTTTTAATTTTTCTTCTGAAATGTCAATTGCGATAACTCGTATCCCTGCAGCCCTTAAGATCGAAATAGAAAGCAAACCTAGTGTGCCGCAGCCTATTACTGCCGCTACTTCTCCTAGCTGTAGATTGGATCTTCTGTATCCTTGCATTGCGATTGCACCAAGGGTTACAGTACTCGCTTCTTTAATAAATTTTGAATCTGATATCTTAACAATTAAATTTTTAGAAACACTTACATACTCAGCATGATTAGCTTCACCTGCACCCGCTGCTGCAACATAATCTCCAACTTTTATATTTTCGATTTCTTCTCCTGTTTCGACTACTATACCGGCGATCGAATAGCCAAGTTCAGTGTATGAAGAAGTTCTTTTTTTGTACTCAAGATAAGTGTTATAAAACCCTTTTTCTTTTAAGTAATGAAAAGCCTTTTGTGCATTTACTGTACTGCTAGTAACTTTCTTAAGAACATTACTTGTAGATTTTACAGCGACAGATTCAGTACCTGGACTAATCGCAGAATACATTACTTTGATTAGAACTCTTCCTTTCTTTCGTTTAGGCACTGGTACTTCTACCAATTCAATCTTATTGTTTTTTGCTAGCATCTGTTTCATGAGATTCTTTTCTTAGAATAAACCAAATTAATTTTGCCTGAATAACTTTCTTGAAATTCTTTATGATTTACAAGATGGACAATAATATCTGCCTTTTCAATAGCTCTATTTAATGGCGTTAGCCCCGGATACTTATTAGTATCAAGATTAGGTTCTACCAGCAAACAATTCTTTGCTCCAATTTGGAGTTGAATTTTTTCACCTATCAAAAGGGCTGGTGACTCTCTAATGTCATCGATATTTGGTTTAAACGTTAGTCCTAAGATCGCAGTGATTGGAGTTTTTTCATTTTCACTAATAAATCTTTCTATGTGATTAAGTATTTGTTCGATAACCCATTGTGTTTTATGGTTGTTAATTAGCCGTGCTTTACTAATAAGTTGGGCTTCATCTGGAAATTTTGATGTTATAAAATAAGGATCAACGGCTATACAATGCCCACCAACCCCACATCCAGGTTGTAGTATATTTACTCTTGGGTGTTTGTTCGCAAGATTTATCAATTCCCATACATCAATACCAGCTTTATCACAAATCAAGCTAAGCTCATTAGCGAAAGCAATCTGAACATCTCTAGACGCATTTTCTGTGAGCTTACACATTTCTGCGGTTCTTGCATTGGTTCCATGTAACTCACCTTTTACAAATTGACGGTAAAAACTGATCGCCTTCTCTGTAGATTTCTCGTCAATACCCCCAATGACACGGTCGTTATGAACCAATTCATACATAACGTTTCCTGGGAGTACACGCTCAGGACAGTAGGCAATGTTAATTTTATCAATTAGTTCAGATCTTTTCGAGTAAATCAAGTCCTTCATCTTCTCGGTAGTACCGATTGGAGATGTAGATTCAATGATGTACAAATCATTTTCCTTTAACAGTGGTATAATTCCTTCTGTTGCAGCCTCAATATAGGAAACATCGGGCTCATGATCTCCTTTAAATGGAGTTGGAACAACGATTAGATAGACATCACTAGGTATAGCTTTTGTGCCTGCTTTCAGCAATCCTTTTTCAACAGCTTTTTTTACAATGCCATCGAGTTCAGGCTCCACAATATGAATTTCACCTTTATTTATAGTATCAACAACATTTTGATTGATGTCAACACCATATACAGGTACTCTATTTGAAGCAATTAATGCAGAGGTAGGAAGACCTATATAACCTAGCCCAATTGTTACTACTGATTTCACGTTTATTTCAGTTGATTTATATATTCTACAATTCTTTTACATGCTTGCCCATCACCATATGGGTTATGCAGCTCACTCATTGCTTTAAAACGAGTCTCATTTTCTAATAGGTCTAAAGCTTCGCTTATTATTAAGTCTTTATCCGTTCCAACTAGAAGAACAGTACCTGCGTCTACAGCTTCTGGGCGTTCGGTAGTATCTCTCATCACTAAGACTGGTTTTCCTAAACTTGGAGCTTCTTCTTGAACGCCTCCACTGTCGGTTATTATAATTCTAGATCTATTCATAAGCCAAATAAAATCTGGATATGACAGAGGATCAATAAGTAAGATGTTCTTAAGGTCTGATAAATGTCTTTTTACCGGTTCTTGAACTTTTGGATTTAAATGAACAGGGTAGATAATTTTAACTTCAGGTTTTTTCTCTGCAATTGCTCTAAGAGCCAAGCAAATACGTTCAAATCCATCACCATGATTTTCTCTGCGGTGTCCAGTCACAAGGATAACTTCCTGTTCAACTTTTAATTCTGATTTAATAAAATCGACGGTTGGATTTGAAAGATCTTTAACCCTGGTTACACTTTCAAAGAGAGCGTCAATAACTGTATTACCTGTAATAAGGATTGAATCATTCTCTATATTCTCCCTTAAAAGGTTTTCTTTCGAGGTTGCTGTAGGCGCAAAATGAAAATCACAAACCCTACCCGCTATTTGACGGTTCATTTCTTCAGGAAAAGGCGATAGCTTGTTAAAAGTTCTTAGACCTGCTTCCACATGACAAACTTTAGCACCTGAATAAAAGCTAGCTATGGATGAGGCCATTGTAGTGGTGGTGTCTCCATGCACAAAAACATAGTCAGGGGCGTAATCCTCCAGAATAGGTTTCAAGGATTCAATTATTGTAGCTGTTAGGCTAAATAAATTTTGACCTGGTTTCATAAGGTCGAGGTCATAATCAGGACTGATTTCAAAAAACTCTAGTACTTGATCTAACATTTCTCTATGCTGAGCAGTAACACAAACTCTAGTGTCAAAAACTTGTGGATGTTTTTGAAATTCCTTAAATAAAGGTGCCATCTTTATGGCTTCAGGTCTAGTGCCAAAAATTAGCAATACTTTTTTCATTCTTTTTTATAGCGTTAAATTCGTAAGCTTTCACTACTGCTGGTAGTTGAAATTTTTCTCTTTCCACCCTTTCCTATTTCACTAAGTTCCTTGGCTGATCTACATCACAGCCGCGCATAACCGCAATATGGTACGCCAGTAGTTGTAAAGGCACAGAAGCCAATATCGGAACCAAGCTTTCTGTGACCTTTGGAATCTCAATCACATGATCTGAAAGCGCTTTTACACCTTTATCCCCTGTTGTGACCACTGAAATAATCTTTGCATTTCTAGATTTAACCTCTTGGATGTTACTGACAATTTTTTTTTATTTCCTTTTTATTTTACTAAGAATAAATCCTACAAACATCAAAACAATACTTATAATAAACATTAGCATTATTATACCTTGATCGCTTTCTAAATCAAAAGGTTTATTATAATCTGCTTCTAAAACAACTAGCAGTGGAAAAGAAATTAAAAACAAGGCGAATCCAAAGAATGCTATTTTCTTGTAAAATGGATAGTCTTTCATGATATTGTATTTAACATATTTATTTTTTTTAAATTATTTTGAATCATCATATTAGTTTGTGAGCCATTTATAAACACCAAACCAAATAAGAAAGGTGATTGCTAAAACACTCATCCAAACCAAGAAGTTAATCCAATTGAAATGTTTGTTATTCATAATGTTTAAAAACCTATATTTTATTTTTGTTGTAAGGAAGTTTATACACAATCATTAAACCTCCTTTATAAATAAGCACCTCTCCAGAGCCATTAAAAGGACCGTCTGGCGGATCTGGTAAATGATCTACGCGTTGATCACCTTTGTACCCCCTATAATTCGATTGGCTTAGTCCAAAACCTAAAAACGCTTCTATTGCCCAAGAAGGGTTAAGTCGCTTTTTATAGCCAACGGTAAGCCCATAAAAGGCCACTCTTCCAGACTGGTATGCTTCGCCCTGAGGTATTCCGCCTCCCGAGCTACCTCCTGCAGCTTCTTCATAGTAATCGTACAGAATCAAGTATTTTGGCTTTTGCAGGGTAAACATCCCAAAACCTATGTGGGGACCTAAAAACCATTTGTCTAAATCATCTCCCTTATACCAGCGGTATTCTAAAAAAGTTTGACTGATGTGAAGCGGCGTGTCATTTAGAAGTGGCATTTTATCCCAAAAAGATCCAAGAACATCCAATTGAATGGAATTTCGCTCCCCTAGTTGAAGTTCAATGCCTGCATTGGGGATAAGTAATAATGCCGTTGCAGCATTAAACTTGACTTCAACCTGTGCGTATGCAATTGAAGACATACATAATGAAAGAAGCAGGGATTTTAAAAGCATGCCTGTCACCTAACTAATATATTGGTTTGGTTTTAATCATTTGATTTCTTAACGCTATATGTTATAGTATTGATATAGCTTTTATTCTTCTTTAGTTTGCAGAACAAACAGGTGAGGTGCGTCAACTTTTTGATATTTTATGGATAATCTCCAAGGCAGGCTCCTTAATAAGAATAAAACCTGAGGAAAGTACAATACCCAAAAACACCCAAATAAGCACGATAAGTTTACGGTTTGGAGCCTCGCGTTCAGTTGGTACTGTAACGGGTTCAATTACACTAAAAATAGGTGTGTCCTTGTTTACTTGAAGCTTTGCCGATTCTACCTGAGTTGCAAGCTCTGTAACAACGTTTAATGCAATGCTATACTCCGCTTGAATTCGTTCTAGCTCGTTTAGGAACAGCGAATTTGATATGTTTTGATTACGATCTTTAAAACGTGCCAATCGGTCTTGAATCTTTTCAAATTCGAGTTTCTTTTGGTTGTACTGGTTTTGCGTGAAATCAAGATTGTTTTGAACTTTTTCTAATCGCTTTTGGATGATCTCATCCTGAAGGTTTGCTGTAATAATTCGCACTAGTTTGGCAGCCACCACTGGATTTTTATCTAGTGCACTTACTGCAACATATCCTTCTTTTTCATTAACGCTTACCGTGTATTTTTCGGAGAGTGTTTCAACAAGTTCTTTTTGCTCTTCCGTTAGAGAAATCAACCCATTTTGACTTGAACTTGTGGGCGTATCACCAGATAACAAAAGGCCTGGCAGACCAATGGTGTATTTTTTTATTGTACCTAATATATTTATTCCGCTTTTTTGCGATAGTAAGTACGACTGAACATCTAATGTATCACGGGTATCTTCTGTAATAGGCGCTGAGAGCAGGGTTAATTTAAAAGGGATGTTTGAGGATAAGTTCGGATACAACAGCGGACTAATATCCCCCCCGCCTTGACCACTTGAGCTTAGATTAATACCAGCAAGTGAAGCCAGGCTACTTAGACCGCTTGGTGCTTTTACCTCAGATCCTAGCTGGGGGACAAAAACAGTTGATGCGCTGTATTTCACAGGACTTAACAATGAAATTAGAATCCCTAGAGTTAAAAACACGAGAATTGTTTTAACAATAAGCTTCCTGCTTTGCCAAAGCGTAGCAAGCAATGCAATTACATCAATACTATCGTCTTGAGAAATATGCTTTTGATCTTGATTTGTACTCATATTAAAGGCGTTCTAGTAATAATATCGTAGTCAGAGCTCCAGTAACAGTGCCCAAGACATTTGTTACATCATTTAGGAATTTACCTTCCGTTTTCTCCTTTTCGGTTTTATAATTCACAACAACTTTTGAGTCTGGAAAAACACGAGGGTTTTTAAATAATCCTATTCTTTTTGTTTGCCCATTTGACAAAACCACATAGGCTTTACCGCCAAGTTTAGAAAGTTTACCTCCCGAGTTTGAGAGGTAGTATTTAGCGCGACTTCCTTTTTTCCAATTAAAAATAGATGGATTTTCTAGAGCACCTTCAGTCTTAACACTTCCAAAATTCCTTGAGATAATTAGTTCATCTCCATTTTGAAAAATAGGGGCATTCTTATTTATACTACTTAAATTTACGGATAGTGTTAAGTTATCTCTTAGTATATAAGAGCTCTCTAACAGCGCAAAATTTGTAAGACCGCCAACCTCGCCAAGCAAATAATTTAGAGATACTTGCTTAGATGATGCAACCACAGTTCTAGGATATTGCACCTCACCCGTAACGGAGATACTTTGTTGCTCTTCATATGCAATATTTTTGCGAACGGTAATAATATCTCTTGGGCCAAGAACAAAACCATTTTCAGGAGCTTGTTTTTGTCCTTTTAAATAATCCATGTCAATTGTTATGGTTTCTCGTATTGAAATTATTTCGGTTTTCGGGTTTCTTTCTTCCTTATTTACATAAACAGCCGTTTGATCTGCTAAGTCGGAAAATCCACCTGCAAGTAAAATAGCATCTTCAACATACATGTTTTGCTCTAACTCATAAGAACCAGGATTATTAACATATCCTGAAACCGATACAGCCTTGTCTACTTGTTCAATAACACTTTCTTGATAAATAACAACTCGGTCAAAAGGTTTTAAATACACTTTCTTTAAAACGGATAAATCACTTAAATTATAAGGCCGCGTATCGTATTTTCTAGATTTGTAATCATACGACTTCACATCAACTCTTGAATTAAAGAAGTTCTGTTGAAATTCTAAAGTATTAAAGGCTGTATTTTCAAAAATCAAGTCATAAATGCTTAAGTTTTTACGCCATAATATAGGATTGGAAAACGCTCCTTCTTCATCTCCTTCTTCATCTCCTTTGTCATCTCCTTCTTCATCGGATTTATTTTCATCTATACCGAATTCGTTTTTCTCTTTGTCTGCTTGTGAATTATTCAATGTTTTTTCATCAAGATCTCTTGCATCGATTTTGTCTTCCTTATTGTCTGTTTGTGAATCATTCAATGTTTCTTCATCAAAATATAAATCATTTTGAACACCATATCCTGAAATATACACATAAGGAATACCCTGTACTTTTTCGCTAGAGTACACCATGACATCATCGCTATCATTTAAAGTAACCTGAGTAGCTCCAGAAAGCACATCGGCTAGATTGTAAGTAGCAAAGGTTTTTTCACCAGTAGGTAAAACAATGCCCTTAACATCAACTTTATCTAAATATGTATCTTCTTTAACTCCTCGAGCAGCGTCTATAATTAACGTCTTTAAGTCGCTATACTTTGTTAAAGAATACTCTCCAGGGCTGTATACATTTCCCTGAATACTAACGCGGTTTGATACCCTGTCAAGAAGTGGCAATATGCTAACCTCATCCCCATCGAAAAGTTCAAAATCTGATTTAGATGCAGTTAAATCCTTTAGGTTTAATGTCATGAAAGATTTGTCAGAACTATCCGAAGCGTCATTTGATGGATCAATCCGCAGAACATTAATACGATCTCGTGCGGCGCTTGCGGGTAATCCCCCAGAAAATGTGATTAAATCAGTTAAACCTTCATTTGATTTTAATTCATAGTACCCGCTTTCTTTAACCTCACCCTCTAATAGAATTGTAGATATTCTGGGGGGTACAAATACTACATCATTATTGGTAAGTCTTATATCATTAACTATATTTCCCATGCTAACATAATCGTATAAGTCAATTCTTTTTAATAGTTTATTATTTCGGTAAACGCGAACTTCTCTTAACGACCCTGTTGTTTTTACTCCTCCAGCAGCATATAAAGCAGCTAGCGGATTGGCCTGAGTAGTAAGAATTTGTGGGCCAGGCGCATTTACTTGTCCAACTACAACAACTTTAGTGGGGGTGAGTTGTGTGAGTGAAACATCCAAGAAGGTGTTTTGTGGGGTATTGAGCAGCCCACTAAAAAATTTACCTAAATAAACCTGAAGACGTTCCTTTAAGGTTTTAAAACTATTCCCTGCAGCAAAGAAAACGCCGTAGTCTGGAATATTAATATTCCCATTACGGTCAACAGTAGCTTCTAGTTCAAGCGAGTTATTGCCAAAAACAATAATACGTAATACATCACCAGGGGCAATAAGGTACCCATCATCTATATTTCCAAGTAAATACTCTTTTTCTAAAAAAGGGTTATGATCAAAAATGTTGTATCCAAAATAAGTGGGAGTATCAATTTCTGAATCGTCAATTTTTTTATCAAGATATTTATCAGCCTCAGGGATGGAATCGGTATAGGATACTAAAATAGAACTATCTGGATCTGATGTAGATGCATTGACCTTAGTACTTTTTGATGTAAAATTATTTTTTAAAAAATCATCAAAACTTACGCCTTGTTTGCGTGCAAGTATCCTAGCCTGACTTTGACTAATTCCGTTCCTATTGAGTTCTTCAAGTGCTTGTTCTACCGTGTTTATATTTCTGCGTTTTGCTTCATCTAATACAGTTTTTTCAGAAGGGGTTTGCGCAAATAAACTTATCGAACACAACAAAATTAAAATCTTTGACATTACTATAAAATTAACCGTTATTACTAAATGATATTAGAATTAAAACTACTTGAATTACAAATTCAACTACTTCCCAATTTGTAAACCCATCATTACGATATGATATTAAACTCAAAGGAAAACCTTGCTGAATGATTGCTATTTTTGAACAATTATTTTTTTAAATGATACCGTTTTTTTCACGGCTTCGCCGTTGTGGGTCACACCACAAATTAACTTTTTTAATATGTATTTTTCCTACTTATAGGAAAAACTTACCGAAATACCTGTATTTGCTAATTGTACCCAGCAGGCATTTCCTTTAATTTTTATTACCCTACCTGCTTTTTTTAAAACAGGCACCTCAATTTGATCTCCAATACAAATACTGCTTTTATTTATGGTGTAATTACCACGGGTAAAATCGATTAATACATCCACCTCTCTTTGAGAAACACGCGCACGCTTACCCTTATATGACATAAAACCTACTACACCAGCATGACAAAAGAGTTCATCATCCTTAAAGCTATCTTCTCTAACAAGAATCATAGATGGGAGCAAGGGCTTTTGCACCTTTTTTTTACGATCACTCCATTGACGGATTTCTTCCTTAACGGGACAATAAGCAGTTATGCCCGTGGCAGAAAGCAGTTCAGCTACTTTTTTTTCAGCTCTTGAACGTGTATAAATTACATTCCAGCTTGATAAATTTTCAGATATTTTGCTAATGCCTCTCATTTAATCTCTTTATATAAAGGATATATTAATAACAATTAATCTAGAGCTAATGTGTCCAAAATATGATCTCATGAAGCCTAATCGTGTTTAATAAATAAGTGTGCGTATTTCGTGTAATATATCAAAACACGACCATCTGTTTCAAGTTTTTTGGATTCAATAAAATCTTCGACCCCTAAAATTTTATGTAATTTTCTGTTCACTAATTTTATGATATCGTTTTTAATCTTATTGTTTTGTGGATAACTCAAACTCGTATCTTCAACTGCATCAAACATCTGTTGTGAGAACACTTCTTTATTTGTAAGCACCAATCTTATGACATTCTTTTCTTTGGGTTTGAAACTATAACTTATGCCCTTATAGCGAATACCAAAATCAGAAATTCGGGGTCTTTGATTTCTCTTATACTTCAAAAAAACGATTAAAATAATAAGAAGTGTAACAGAAATAAATGCTGTTTTCGTTAACCCATTATAAAGCACATTGGTATTGACGTATATTGAAGATTTTTTTATCGGATTTGCAAGGTCAAATATTCCATTTATATTGGTAAATATTAATTGATCATTATGGTTTAAATTATAAAGTGTGTCGCCGACAAAAAAAGAGCAATCTGAACCTAATTCAAATGAAGTTTTATTTTGTTTGTAGGCTTTAAGCTGGTTATCATCAAAAGAAATAACTAAATTAGCTGAATTTTCATTATCTGTAAATATTAATTTAAGATCTGGCTTTATATTGACAAAATTCCTTTTGTTAAAATAAGGAATGTTCGAAATACCAAGATTTGTCCAAGTCCTAGATTCAAAGTCAAACAACCATACATTGGTATTTCTTAAATATGAAGACCCAGAAAAAGGGTCAATAACATTACCGCCGTAAACATAATAGTAATCACCTACAATAGAGCTACTAAAATTAGATAACGATGGAGGAGTTTGGGGCGGATTAATTTTATAAAACTCCCATTCTTTTGTCTCTTTATCAAAAAAAGTTATTAAGTTACGATTAGACCAATATCCATATCCTCCATATTTAAATATAGTATCATTCCTCTCAAAAACATCGGAAGAATTGGTCATTTTATGATCAAATGAATTATCAATCCTACGTATGGTGTCAGCTAAAGATTTGTAATACATACCTCCAGACTTAGAAACAATATTTATGACCTTATTTTTATCAAAAAAAGTGTAATGATTGTTATTAACTAAGGAAAAAATATCATCCTTATGTATATCAGAATTAAAATGATAGGTACGTAAAATTTCATTGTTAAGATCACGCAGTTGAATGACATTATTTTGATAATACAAAAAAGATGAACTATCATTCCACAAAACAAAAGAATTGTCTTGAGCACATGTTACCAGGGGAACAAACAACAAAAAAAATATTTTTCTCTGCATTTCTAATATAATAACAAATATAATTTAATTTTGTTGTTATATTTAAATAATTCTTAATAGTATTTAAAATATAGTTTCCTTAACATAATATTAAAGCTAAGTGTTTGATTTTTTATTTTCTGTTGTATTTCTGTGTGGCGTTTTATTCACTTCTTATTTTATATTGGACGGCATTAGGCAAGTCGCATTAACCTTTAACCTATATGGACCACGTAAGTTTAGAGATTTACACACTACACCCACACCAAGCATTTTGGGTGCCGGATTTTTTATTTTATTTGTGTTAGGTACTTTTTTTTATTCTAATTTATTAGCCAAATACATCAATTACGATGTATTAATCGTGTCACTGTTAATTATAACACTTACAGGAATTAGGGATGATTTGAAAATAATTCGCTCTGTCGAAAAATTGTTTTTCCAAATTATTGCTATATCCATAATGCTGTATTTCAACCCTCATCTTATGGTAGATAATCTTTATGGTTTTTTAGGAATTTACACAATTCCTGTAGAAATAAGCTTCCCTTTTACTATGTTTATTGGCATAAGTATGATCAATTCATTTAACCTTATCGACGGTATTGACGGTAATGCTGCAATCACAGGTGCTATTTCATTCATATGTTTCGGATTGTTATTTTGGATTACTAACAACCAGCCATTTTTTGGGTTATCATTATTGTTTTTTGGAATACTTATAGCCTATTTGCCTATTAATTTTTCAAAAAACAAAAAGGGGTTTATGGGAGACACAGGATCTATGATTGTTGGCTTTATGCTTTTTTTATTTACACTTGTGTTTATTAATAATGAAAGCACATATATGAGCATTGTACTCCCAAGTAAAAGTTTGCTTGTCTTAGGGCCTTTATCGATTTTTTCTATACCTATTATAGACACCGTTAGCATATACTACTATCGTATTCGTATAGGAAAAAGCCCATTTGCACCTGATAACTTTCACATCCATCATATGGTCATTCGATTTTTTAGTACCAGCCATCTTATTTCATCTTTATTCTTGGGACTAATTGGACTTATTAATGTAATCATCATGTCATTTATAGTGAGAATAGCACCACCCTTAATCTCTATATTAGGCTATTTTATCATCATCACAATCGGAGTTCTAATCAGCTTTAGATACCGTCGAAAGCTGCGTCATAGATTGGGTTCACGGAAAGGAAACGTAGAGATTATTCCATAATTAAAAAGGAGTAAACTTTCTTGAGGATTGAAAGCGCTCAACTTGGCTTAAATTGAAACATGATGTAATTTAATAAATTTAAAAGCACACTTTTTAAAGTTGAGAAAAGGGAAATAATTCTGTTTTAATCATTGCTTTTTTCAAAGTTTTAAAAGCTTGTGTAGAAAGAATTAAAAAAAAATTACAATTATTTTACTTTTCAGTATTTCACTTAACAGTCAAATCATGCCATCTAATTATGGCTTTGCTGGTGGACCTGAAAGGTCCACTTCTATTACTTCTACCCTTTACCTAGATGCATCAAATTCTAGTTCATACTCAGGTTCAGGAACAACATGGGTGTCCATTGGATCAACAAACTTTAATACTTCACTTAATGGAGTTAGTTATGTAAGTAATGGTGACTTTGATTATATGTCTTTTGATGGTTCAAATGATTATGTTGAAACTTCAAAAACTGCCTCGGATTTAGGATTTTACGACTCTGACTATTCCATGGAAGCAGCAGTTAGATTTAAAGATATTGTAGGTGACAATTTTATTTTTGGCACATTATCAGGGGGCACAAGAAAAGGTCTTCATCTTGGTGCTAGAAACTCAATGGTATATCAAGGTCACTATTCAGTGGATGGTGAATCAGCATCGGGTACACTCTTAGCCAATGTTTGGTATCATATCGTTTGGACCTATGACGTTAGTGCAAGTGAGATGAAAATGTATTTGTAAGGGCTTTGTTGGTTTTATTCGCTAAGTGCTGCAAACAGTGTTTGCTGTATTTCCTAAAAGACAGGCAAAGAGAACCCTATACTGGTGATGCTATTTGGCTTTGTTATCAAAACAACGTTAACTGTTACATATCCTTAACAGCTCTAAAGCCTGTATGTATACTTCCCGTGTCTGGTGTTGTTTTCATTCGCATGGAGTTGCGATATCCACTACAATAGCTTTTATGACATAAAAAACTACCCCCCCTACTCACGCGCTTTTGCGCATAGGGTTCGTTTGAATCGTATGACGTTTCTGGTCCTTTTGGGTTAACAGCTGTTTGACTGGCTAATGTTTCGTAGTAATTTTCATGGTACCAGTCGGCACACCATTCCCAGACATTTCCAGACATATCATACAATCCATATCCGTTTGCTGCGTAAGTGCTAACAGGAGCACTTAAATAAAAGCCATCTCGCACGTTGTTTTGATATGGGAAATTTCCTTCCCACGTATTGGCTTTGGGTTTTCCTTCTAAAAGAGCTTCGTCCCCCCAAGCGTAAGGGTTGTCCTGCAAACCGCCTCTACTTGCATATTCCCATTCAGCTTCTGTTGGAAGTCGCTTGCCAGCCCAGTTACAATAGGCCACAGCATCAAACCAACTCACATGAACAACCGGATGGTTTTCTTTGCCTATAATATCACTCCCCGGACCTTCGGGTTGACGCCAATTGGCCCCTTTTTTCCAGCGCCACCATTGACTTACATTATCAAGTGGGACAGCGTTCTGCGTACCTACAAAAACCAAGGACGCAGCAGCAAGCTGACTGTCATCAGGCTTGGGCGTACCCGGCGGTAATGCCTTTTTAATTTCATCCCAGTCAACAGCCTTCTCAGCCGTAGTAATATAGTTGGTTGCTGCTACAAAAGCGGCAAATTGCGCATTGGTTACTTCGTGTATGTCCATCCAAAAAGAGTCTATCTGGACCTGGTGTTTTGGATATTCATCACGCCATGCACGATCATCATCAGCACCCATATTAAAGGTGCCCCCAGGAATCAAAATCATGTCAGCTGTAGATTGATTTGGATCTTGTTGAAAGTTATGCGCTATATCAGATGAAAATCGGCTGTTCGTAGGCGTACAACTATGACCAGCGGTTTGTTCAGGTGCTTTTGGTTTTTGCTGGCAGCTTACAACAAGCAATAAAGCGAATAGAAAATGTAATTTCATGTTATAAAGATATATACTTATAACCTAATGGCAAGCATAAAAACCAAGATTGACGAGAAATCAAACAGAGGCTTTTATGATTTTTTTATTTGTTGTGCGTTCACCATCGCTCAATTGAACAACATAAACACCCGCTTTTAAAGATGACATGTCTATAACACCGTAACCAAGCTCAAAATCAAGTTTTCCTTTCTTAACTGTACGGCCACTGGTATCTACTACCCGATAGCCCATAATTGAAATTGCTTCAAGTAGGGGGTTTATGTGTAAATTATCATAAACCGGATTTGGGTAGGTAGCCCAAAAAGACTCCTCAGCAACATCGTCAAGACGCAAAGTATAGCAAGAAGCATCGACATGGTGGGTTGATTTGATCATTTCAGACAACTTGTTGTCCGTAAAACTCTGTTGATTGGTTTGGTCAAAAAAGGCATTATCAACCACGGCATCCGAAGCGCCTAGGAAATCTTGCATAAGCGTAGCAAAAACCTGTCGGTAATCATGCTGTACTGTTTTCAGCTGCCAGTTGTTATTAGAAGTAGCTTCAGTCAAATCAACATTTACACCAGAAATACCACCTTCTACTGGTTTTCCAAACACAAACATAGGAGCAATTTCTCCGTGATCGGTACCATAGTTTCCGTTCTGAATGGCCTTACGACCAAATTCGGAGAATGTCAATCCAATAATATCGTCTCCTATTGTATCCGAATTAATATCAGCCACAAAGGCATCTACTGCAGTAGAAAGTTGATTCATCAGATCTGTATGACGTCCGTTTATATCGCCAGAGCCTTGGTTCTGTGCGTTGTGTGTATCAAAACCACCAATGGTTACCATATATACTTTGGTCTGAATACCACCGCGAATTAGGCGCGCTACTGTTTTTAATTGATCGGCAAGATCAGTGTCGGGATAACTGACCAGATTGGTTGCTCCGACGGCATTAAATGAATCTTGTATTGATTTAGCATAAGTATTTGCGCTTGCGTCTGTATCAACAATATACTGTAATTCGGTGCCGTAATGTGAGTTTTGCGGAATACTCTGAGGTGCTTGACCAGCCAAACCATTCAATACCGAATAGAAATTTTCAGAGTTTTGTCCTTCAATGTTAAGTGCCGTTCAATGCTCGTGCTCGGCATGAAAACCAAGCCATGTGTTACTTGAACCAAGCTGAATGCCTACTGGAAAGGTTGAGGGAAATAAATCAGCATAAGCCTCTTCCATAAATCGTCCCATCCAACCGCTATCTTTTCCATTGTCCCAGCTGTTTCCATCATTACCCGTGGCCCACAAGTCTATTGAGGCAAAGTGACTCTTATTTGCCGATGGATACCCAACAGATTGCAATACGCGTAACATACCGTCTTGATACAAGCCCTTAAAACCTGAGTTGAAACTACCCTCTAAAAGCGCAGGGTTAAATATTAAATCTTGATTGGTACCCGCTTTTGAAATATCAACAGCCATGTTGTTGTAGTTGGTCACTGGAATATGAATATCAGGACGTAGTGTACCGCTGTAATACCCGTAGTTATCATAGGGTATCAACGTGTTTAAACCGTCATTTCCACCTTTGAGTTCAATCAATACAAGTTTTCGATTTGAAATATCGCAACTCAAAGACGTATTGGCCAACTTCAAAGCAGCACCCACTTCATAGGGAAGTAATCCCAGCGCTGACGCGGTAGCAGAAAGTTTAATAAATTCTCTTCTTTTCATATGCTGTGATTACATGAGTTGGAATTCGGCGGCATTGATCATTTTTGGAAGCAAACCATCTTGGCCAGACAACCTGTTTTTTATAAAAATAGCCGCATTATCTTGGGCATCTCCGCTTCCAGTCTTATATGCTGTCCAAGCGTCGTACCAAACATAATTGGGCTCATTATCATGTATTAAGAACTTAACAAAATAAGCAACTCTACTGGCATCGATATCTTCACAGTAAAACAGTTCAGCTAATTACTGCACTATTACAGTAGCATCAGATGGATCGGATATGCTGTTTTCAATAAAGTTAGTTGCATTAAAATCTGTCCAAATACGTGAATAATATCGGTTGCCATTTGAAGCTGTTTGAATGCCTTGAATACTATTATGACCATTTCCTTTGCCATCTGTGTAAGTGCCACCAATAAAAGAGAGAATGGTGTTATAGCGTGCAATGATATTGTTTGAGTTAAACCATGCTTTGTCATAAGCGGGTGGTTGGTAATTGGCAGGGTAACCAGCTACAGTAGCAGGTGAAAAGAAGTTCATTCCACTGAATGAGAAAAAGGTGTTGTGACAAAAATTCCACCAGAATAAATAAAATCTAAAGTTCTCATTTGAAGTGTCCCAAGTAGCCCCTTCTGCAAGTTGAGGTGTATCTGGGTTTGGAATAGCAACGTCTAATATGCAAATTAATTCATTTAAAAACTGCAATGGGCTTTTTATAATGCCTCCAATATTTTCATCTGTACCATCACTATCATCCAAGTCAAAAAAGTGCTTAGACTTTAAAAGCGTTTGCAATACTTCCAACAAGTTGTACCCATTGTTTTTGAGCTGTTGTGCCAATGGCGTAATGATATCGTCTTCAACATCTTGCTCCCATTCACTGCGAACAAACATGCGGTACATTTTACGAACATAGTTTTTTGCCGTTTCCAACTGATTAAAAACCATATCAACAAAAGCGTCTAACTCTGCATTAATAGCCGAAGTTGCGTTTCCACCTGAAATGGTTTGGCTATTAAAAGCTTGGCTAAAAGTCTTATCGCCTGTATCATGTTTATTTACATTAATATAGCCCATAGGAATGCCATTGGTGTAATGAGGCAATTTAACTGTATCACTGTCAAATGTATCGCGGTTGTTTTTAAGTTTTATTCCAGAAAATACTTTAGCAGCCTGAACTACATCGTGCTCTGTATAGTTTGTGTAATCACCATCTGCAACTTGTGGTCCTTTGCCAATGGTAAAGAGTTCCAAGAATTCTCTAGCGTAGTTTTCGTTTGGGCTGTTATTGTTGTTATCACCATTGTCTAAATAGTAAAGCATGGCGTTGTCAAACGTAATTTTACGTGCCAAATCTTTCACGCTTTTATCAGCGTAGAATTGCAATAAATTTAAATAGTCAAAATAATGTGCTGATTTACCTGAACCGTCGTCTTTGGAGGCGGTAAACGTGGTAAACAAAAACCACGTCATTTTATCAATAAGTGAGTTTTGTTTTATGGCATTATACCACCACCAACCAGCAACCATGCCTCTTTTGGGTGTTTGCCTACAGGTATACGTATTATTAAGCCATCCAGGCGTGTTGAGCCAATAACCGTCTTGCTCTCCTGAGCAATCAGAGTTCGCATTATTAGTGACGGGGTCGTTGGGCCACGTCCACGAAAAAGACTTAGCTACGTTGAGCGTAGCCAAAATTTGCGCAGCAGTCTTGCCGGTCATGGCATTAAGCTGATCTTTTGAATATTGGAAACAAGCCCTCCGCAACAAGTGCTTCGTTAGCCTCTTGTCGAGCGGTTGATCGTGTTCTATTAGTGATGCCATGTATACCTATGAAGTGCTAACCCCTTGATTAATTGTGATTCAGAGTCCTAAATTAAACAAAATAATTTACTTAATTTAAATAACTCATTACGTGCACGGCAATTGATACGTATAATATACCAAGAGACATTACATGAAATACACAAAAAACAACTTGAGAAAGTACACGTACAAAGTACTACACCCACGATACTGCATGAGTATTATGAAAATCCAATCGCTTTAATGCAATGAAAAACCCTTCGAGATTCGAAGGAATGAGAAGAAAACTACTTTATTAAAGCAGTTTAATGTTGTTAGCGGATTTACCGCGTTTACCATCAACTTCTTCGAAAGAAACACTGTCTCCTTCGTTTAGAGACATACCGTCTTCTAGGGCACTAATGTGAACAAAAACATCTTCACCAGCGTCTGTTGTGATGAAACCAAATCCTTTTGAGTCGTTAAAAAACTTTACTTTACCAGTCATAATTAAAAAATATATGCAAGATTACGACTAAAAATTGAACTAGCGCTATAAAAAACGAATTATTAGTCAACTTTAAATATAATTAAAAGGGAATTGAAATACTGCAATAAAAAAAGCGCCCTAAGGCGCTTTTGGATATTGTGTTATGTTGCTTTTTACAACCAAGCAACAGCACCACTTGCAAGTTGGTAAACTCCACCTTTAATGGCAATTTCACCAGCAGCTTCCATTTCAGCTAAAATGGGGCTCATGCTTTTGATTTCACCTATAGTGTGATTGACGTTTTCTGCTATAGCAGCGTTTACAAAATCAGTGTTCGCGCTGTTGTAAGGCGCTTCCACAGTAGACTTTACTGCATCTACAGCTGGTTGAATGTTAGATAGCAAGGAAGTGATATTCCCCAACTCAACGCCATCACAAGCTGCTTTTACTGCTCCACAACCTTCGTGACCCAAGACCACGATAAGTTTACTCCCTGCAACCTTGCAGGCGTATTCCATACTTGCAACGATGTCTGTATTGACAAAGTTTCCGGCAACACGTGCAACAAAAATATCGCCAAGCGCTTGATCAAAAACCTCCTCAACGACAACACGTGAATCAATACAAGACAACACAATAGCTTGAGGCGCTTGGCCAGAAACACTAGCAGCGCGTAAATCATTGATAGCAACAGCTGTTAAATTAGCAGCGGTGTAATTTGAATTTCCAGCCTTTAAATTAGATAAGACTGTGTCAGGCGTAAGTTGTGCCTGTGCATCTGATGTTAAGATATTATTTCTCATTTTATATATTTTAGTTTTGTGATTTGATGTGATTTAAAAAATCTGGGAGTTCCTCAAAAACATTTGCCGCGGGAACCAGTTTCGGCAACAAACCAATACGCTCCATCATGTAGCGTGGCTGTTTTGGTAAGTGAATAAAATAAATACGCTTCTGCTGTTTACTCAATTCTACCAATAAATCTTCTAAAGCATACAACCCTGATTGGTCTATATACTCCATGCGGTCAAAGCGGAAGAGTACCGTATTCGCTTCTTCGGAAATCGTTTTGGCTAGTTTTTGAAAGCCGTCCGTAGAGCCGAAAAATAAGGGACCATTGATGTGCTTAATGGCAATACCATCGCTCTTTAATACTGGAATTCCCTTCTCATCTTCCCAAAGCTTTTCTTTACTGCCAGTATTGACCTCAGAAGAACTTTCAGTTAGGTCTCCAATCTTTTTCATAAACATCAAAGATGCCATAATAAGACCAATACCTACTGCGTATACCAAATTCCATACCGTTGACAAAAACATAACGACAAGCATTACAACAACTTCAGAGCTGATGCCCATTTTGCCGATCCTGATGTCTCGTGGAAGTGAGGGAATGGCACGCAATCCTTTGTAATCCATCACCCCGATTCCTACTGTTACCAAAATTCCTGCAAGTACTGCAGCGGGAATCGTAGAAGCGGCTGAACTAAACAACAATAGAATCATAAGCAGTACGAGCCCGGCAATCATTCCAGAAATTCGGGTCTTACCACCTGAGTTGATATTCACCACCGTTCTAATGGTAGCACCTGCGCCTGGAATCCCACCAAACATAGCAGAGATGCTGTTTCCAATCCCTTGGCCAATTAGCTCCTTATTGGGCTTGTGACGTGTCTTGGTCATGTTATCTGCTACCACACTTGTAAGCAAGGAATCAATAGCTCCTAAAAGCGCCAGGGTCAACGCTGTAAAAACATAAGGCACTAATTTAGCCAAACGCAACTCAGTAAAAATTTCCCATTTAGGAACAGGAAATCCTTGTGGAATGGCCGTGATTGGACGATAGCTTGGCACAAACAATATGGCCACGCCTGTCATGACTACTAAAGCCACCAGTGTACTGGGAACAGCTGTCGTGATGCGCTTAAAACCATAAATAATGATAATGGTACCGAGTGCTAATAAAAACTCAATCCAACTGAAGTTTTGAAGTGCAGATGGCAATACGCGAATAGCACCCAAAACACCTGATGCCGATTTAGCAGCTAGCGTTTGCGACTCTTCTAAAATCTGTGCTTGCGAAATAGCAGATCCACGGCTTACCGTTTCAGAGAAATCGTCTAAAACCAATAATCCTTCGCCTGCCTCTTCTTCAAGAATATTGCTCAAAATAATGGCCTCTGCTTGTGGTTTAAAGGTATCGACATAAGCAATATCTTCTTTGGCGTAGTACCCCAAAACTGGAAGCAACTGCGTAATCAAAATAATAAGTCCAATGGCCGTCATAAATCCAGAAACAACTGGATAAGGAATATAACGGATATACTTACCAAGCTTTAAAAAGCCCAATGCCACTTGCATAAGACCTGCCAGTATGAATACTGCCAATATGATGGGCAATGCTTTTTCAACACTGCCGTCATTGGCTGCAATCAACGTGCCGATGATAACCATACTCACTGCCGTCATGGGAGCAGTTGGTCCAGAAATTTGGGTGTTTGTTCCGCCCAGTAATGCAGCGAAAAAACTTAAAAATATAGCGCCATAAAGCCCTGCTGTGGGACCCAATCCAGAGGATACACCGAATGCTAGAGCCAAGGGAAGCGCAACAATACCTGCGGTTAAACCACCGAAGAGATCGCCCTTAATATGAAAGAATGTCTTTTTCATTATTTAGTTATTTGAAAAAATTTAGGTTAAAAGGAAGGGGGCAAGAAATAACTAAACGTACTCGGGGGGAGGGGAATCAAGAGCTGTAACAAACTCCGTATGGATGAGGAATTTGAAGTGTGTTAAAGATGCTTTGTAAAAGAAAAATGTAAACACGGGAAGTTCCGTAACTAAAAAGCTACTCTCTTCAATCAAGTCAGTAAAAGCTTTTCCGTCTTTAGGTTTTGGCTCTTCACCTTCTTTTGTAATGCTAATGCTTTCAGTACCGGTATAATCTAGGCCTGAAAAAGCAATCACAGCTAACTGGGAACAAAAAACCAAACACCACAATACGTGGAGTGTTTTGGTTGAAAAAAATAGGTGTTTTCCGTAGTTCAATGGAAGCAGTTTTTTCTTTTTAGCAATCGCAAATATACAAATTTCTAGTTCACTAAATCAGTCTCTTATTAACCGTCTAATCTCAGATTTAAACACAGATTGAGGTTTAATTATTTTTTTACAATCTTAATAAGCTGTTGATGAGCTGTTTCCAATTGGATTACCTTGACAAAATAAATACCCGCACTAAAGGCTGATATGTCTTGTGCCTTTTCGTTATTGGCTTTTAGTTTGTTTCCTAAAATATCATAGACCTCAACAAAAACATCCCCCTCGGCTTCAATATAAAATAGGTCTTCAGTTGGATTTGGGTATAAAACAACTTGAGCAACATCAAAAATATCTGATGTACTTAGCGCACAGCTTGAGCCTACTTCATATTGGAAATATTTTGTAACACCAACGGCACCTGTGAATGTAAACTTCACAGCGTAACTAATGGTTTCTCCTTGTGTAAAACCACCTACTGTTTTGGAGAACATCTTGTTTCCAAGATCATCCATACTGGTTTCACCAAACGGGGATTCCTTAAACAAATAAGCTGGTGCTCCTGTTTTATTAGTGTCAAGTAGCTCTGCGGTAATCTTCACTGAGTTACCTATGGTTTCAAAAGTTAAATTATACCCCACAGAAAACTGCCCTTGACTTGATTCAGACGAATTAAACGTACAATGGTAACGTTGGTTAACTGTGACAGACACAGCAGCGGATACAGACTCCCCGTCATCATTGTCAATGGCTTTTGCGGTATAGTTATAGGTGCCAACAGCAGCGTCGCTAACAGTATAGGTATACGGCTGGGTGCTGTCTTCCCCCAACACTGTAGCACCATCATAAAAGATGACTTTGGCTATGGTTCCATCAAAATCAGAAGCCGTTGCCGTTAACGTAATGCTATCTCCCGAAACAAACACCTGCCCGTTATTTGGACTGGTCAAGGATACGTTGGGCAATGAATTGGAACCGTTTTGCACATTGACATAAAGCTGGTCTTTAGAACCTTTTGTTCCCTCTGTTAGGATCAATTCAAATTTGTAAATACCCTCAACAAGGTTTGAGATATTTGCGTTTAGCGATTGGGCATTGTCAAAAGTAGCCACAGAAGGACCGTAAACTTGTTTCCACAAATAGGTGGTAGCCGAAGGATTTGGAATACTGCTTTGAGTTCCGTTGAGCTGTGCTGTCGTTGCTGGAATTTCAACCGTGATATTGCTACCTGCTTCTGCAACTAATGGCGTGTATCCCAGTGCAGATTCATACACAAAAGACATATCCCCTAAATTGAAACCTCCACCGGTAAAGGCAACCCGCAAAATGTGTTCACCTGCCAATAAATCAATATCGCTTACCGTAGCTGTCGCCCAACTATTCCAAGCACCAGTTCCATTGACATTAATATCGCTGCTAACAGCTTGTCCGTCTAGCTCAAGATGAAAGGGACCTGCGCTATTGTTGGCGCTGGCATACCTATAATTCATCTTATATTTTCCAGACTGCGATACATCAATCGTGTATTCTAACCACTCACTGTCTTCGATCCAACCAACGGTTTTACCTTCTGCGTCCACAACTGCATCTACGTTTTCATTTGTTCTAAAATTGCCGGTGTCGGCGCCGTTATTGCCTGTTGTTGTGTCGTAGTATGAAATATCTTGTCCTTTGCCCCCTTCAAAATAATCGTAGTTTGCAGATTGAATGGTGCCCGGAATTTGAAATGGCGTATTTAAATACGGCTTTTGTTCGCCCACAACCACGCTTATGTTGTTTGTTACAGCAAAGCCTGCACTGTTGTATATCTTTGCATATAAGCCATGTGTTCCTAATGTCAAATTTTCGACTTTAGCGTTGTAAGGTGCAGTGGTGTCTGTTGCTATCAACCCATTATTACCATAAAACTCAACTTTGGAAATTCCAGTTCCATTAGAAGTCACGCTTAAATTAACACTTCCACCATTGTAGGCTTCATAAAAATCTGATGAAATCACACCAGAAAATGCCACGTCACGATTGGTTTTTATGGATTGAGCAGGCACATTGAATGAAAAACCATCTGAAAAATTAACGTCAATTGCAGCATTGGAATAATTGTGTGCTACGTATGTCTTTTGACCATTCACCTCAAAAGCAGCTGCAATGGGGTGATTGGCGGTAACGTCTGTTTTAACCGTGCCAAGTGCCTTCATGTTGTGTAGCCAGTAATAGGTCTGTGCATCTGAAATTCCGAATTTCAATGATCGGTCAGGATACGAATCATAGAGTGTTATGGCGGCGTCTGGGTCTACAAATGCGGCATAGCTCCAATATACATCATGCCATAAATTAGCATTAGCCTCGTTGGACAAAATCCCTGTTTTTTGCTTCATCTCGTTCCAAAGTTTGGTTACATAATTGGTATTATGACCCAAATAAAGCGAACCTCCGTGAATGGGATATAATTCAATGCCATAGGTGGCCGCTTTGTCACCGGTCCAAAAGGTGCCGCTATCGTATGAATTGCCCCAAACGCGTGATGCTATACTATATCCATAGTCAGCCGAAAAAACACGTTCATGCATATCAAACCAATATTCTTCAACTGCCGTTTGTTCTGTAGTGTACAAATAGATTCCCAAGTCTCTTATGGCATCATTTCCCGTAACAGACCCCCAATGAATCAAGGAGGTGTTGAATTGCATACTTTCAGATGTAGATTCTTGGTCATTCCCGTTTGGAAAAGTAGCAAAGCCATTGGCCCAAGCATGACCTGCGTATGGACTAAAGTTTCGCAAAAATGGGAATTTGTCATCCGCTCTGTTTGATGAGGCTGCATCACGCACCAACAGATTCACCATATCACCCCAGTCGGTTGCCCAACCTGGTTCAAACTGCTCTACAAAAGCAGCAGCGTGAATAAAATATCCCCAATGAAAATGGTGGTCATTGATGTTGGTATCTTGACCGTGACCTGCTGGATACCCCAGTAGTGTTGTCCAAGTATTGTTATAATAGAAGAGAAAAGCCACTTCACCTGACTTATAACTCAACCAATCTTCTAAACGTGCTTTTACCGTGGCTATCATTTTGTCTCGAGCAGCGGAATTACCCATTTCATGGGCAATACGAGCGGTTTGAATTAAACGATTCATCAATTGACCTTCATTATAAGAATCTGTATGAGAGGGAAGGGCGTTGTTTTGCAATAGATTAACTTTTGAATCCAACGAAGCTGGATTAAATGAGGTACTGTAGTTTGCCAAATAAGGAAGCGTGGGAAGTACGCCATAAAAGGTATTCTCCACATAAAAAACATTACCATCTAACATTTTTATATCACCCCTAACATTGTCATAGGTTTCGCTATTGGGTTGAGGTGAGTCTGTTGCCAGATTATCCCATTGGTGAGGTAATAAGCCTTGCAATATGGTGGTGTTGCTCCCTTCTTTTACATCAGGTGTTATTTGAAAAGTGGTACGCACTACACTTGTAGCCTCATTAAAATTCCAACTTACTTTTGTGTCTGCAGGAAAAACATAGGCAAACTTCTTATAGGTGTTGGCCAATTGAGATGGGTTGCTGTTGCTTTGAGGAAGCATGGCAGCAGACCAATAGTTTTTCCCATTTAAGGATGAAGTATAAACACTGCCGCTTTTAGTCCACGTACTGCCTGTTGGGGCATATACGGCATAATCAACACCCTCTTGCGTATCTTTTATTAGAATCATCTCATTTGAAACAGTCGCTGTACCTGCCTTTACTTCAATACGAGCAACATCGTTGCTCCCTTTTGTGAAATACAAAAAAGGCATGCCAATGCCACTAGTAACAGAGAAGTTACGGGTATTGTCAGTCCAGGCAATCTTTACGGTCCAATCGGTATGGTCTTCAACAGTGGCTTTACCTGCATTTAAGTTTTGTACGCCAATAGATAGGGTCTGCTTATCCCCTACTACGCCCTTGGCAACATAAGTAACCCCTAGACCAGTACTGGTTGTACTCATCGTAAAGGGATAGTTAAATAAATTACTTACATGGTTTTCTTTCAAAAGAAAAGACCACCAATCATTTGTAGGAATGGGCTTGTTTAGTGCAGCTCCAGAAAGTTGAGGTGAAAAGTTTGGATATCCATTTCTATTGTCGCTATCAACGCCGGGAAAGGTATTGGTATAACTGCCGCTACCAACTGTGGTAATCTGAGAAAAAACAGGGTTAATACTATAAATAAATAAGACAATAGCAAATAAGTAGCGCATTACATAAGAATTAGGTCATACAAATATCAATTATTTAATTGCCAATACTTAATTATCGAACCATACATGATATATACAATTACGCATGATTTTAAAAAAAATCAATCGCTAAACAACATAATTACACTACATTGGATGTTGCTATACTGTAATGCTATTTTTTACCAGCACAAAACGTTCATTTTAGGGGCGTAAATCTTAACTAAGCACTCATTATTATTTAAATATTATCATTGCTAATTGTTGTTTGTCTAATATGTATTAAACATAATTTATTCAAGCAATTGTTTGTGAATACGCTCATAAATTTGTACTCATGAATATACACGATAGATTGAAAAAAATTTTAGAAGAAGAAAATATTTCGATCTCAAAGTTTGAACGCATCATTGGCGTGGGACAAAATTCCGTCTCGACATGTCTGAGAAGGGAGTCTAGCATAAACCACGTTGTGCTACAAGGGATTTGTAAACATTTTCCTAACCAAAGTATCGAATGGATACTTACTGGGAAAGACTCCAGTAACAAACTGGCAAAAGATAAAATTAAAGATTTGCTAAAAAAAGCAGATCGTGAGCTTGAAAATATTTCTAACTAATACACTTTTTAGAGAAGTCCTGTAATTTAATCTCGCTGTTTGTCCCCGCGCGCATATTTTTTAGTGAGACTACTCCTTTTTGTTGCTCATCATTTCCGTATAACATCACCCAAGGTACTTGGGTCTGATTTGCAAACTGCATCTGTTTTTTTAGCTTATGCGCTGTTGGGTAGCAATTGATACGAATGCCCATGTTGCGCCATTTTGCAAGATATGGAACAAGGTCTTGCATGTATGCATCACCAAAATGTAGCACTACAACATCCACAGCCTGTTCCAGCGTAGCTGGAAACAAATTCAATTCTTCAAGGACAATACACAATCGGTCTAATCCAAAGGAAATACCCAATCCGTAAACGTCTTTAAGGCCAAAAACAGCCGTCAAGTCATCATAACGACCTCCAGCGCCGATAGAACCCATGGCAACTGACTCAGGCGGTGCAACCTCAAAAATAATCCCTGTGTAATAATGCAAGCCTCTTGCTAGGGTCAAGTCAAAGGACAGTTGGCTTACTTTAAAAGAACTTAAAAAGCCTAAAGTCTGACGTAAATGCGCAATACCTTGCAACGCATCGGGCTGAGATGCTAAAATTTGTTCTAATTGATCCAACTGGGACACAACATCACCCGACAGCTCAAACAAGGGACTTAGGCGATTCAAGGCCGCATCATCAAATCCTTTGTCTCGCAATTCGTTAAAAACGCCTTCTGGGCCTATTTTATCGAGCTTATCCAGCGCAACAGTAAAAGCTACTATGCGGTCTGGAGCATCTAAATAATTAGCAATACCAGCTAAGATTGCCCGGTGATTTATACGGATGGTTGCGCCTTTTAGAGACAAGGCATCAAAAACATCATCGAAAAGCTGCATGCATTCTGCCTCTAGCAACGGGCTAACTGCACCGACAACATCGGCGTCACATTGGGTAAATTCCTGAAAACGTCCGCGTTGCGGCCGGTCGGCACGCCAAACAGATTGAATTTGATATCGCTTAAATGGAAAGCTAATTTCATTTTGATGCTGCACAACAAATCGAGCAAAGGGAACTGTTAGGTCGTAGCGTAGTGCTTTTTCAGAAATAGAGCTCGTGAATTGACCCAGTGCCCCGTTTTCAAGGGCGTTGAGATCTGCCTTTTTTACTTTTTCGCCAGAGTTAAGGATATTAAACATCAAGCGGTCGCCTTCGTCGCCATACTTGCCCTTCAGCGTAGATGACTTTTCCATGGCAGGTGTTTGGATAGGCAGAAAGCCATAGCGCTCAAATTGAGTGCGTATGACATCTGTTACATAGTTGCGCTTCGCAACTTCTGCAGGAAGGAAATCTCGGGTACCTTTTGGAATACTAGCCTTTTGAGCCATGGCGTCAATTTATACAAATATCTTATTTTAAATAAAAAAAGCCGCAAAAGCGGCTTTATGTTTTAAACTTTAACGGATTTTATTTTTCCGCTGCTGCTTTGGTTACCTCAAAATCTAGGTTTGTGTACACCTCACGATGCAAACGTATTGATGCGGTGTGCGTACCAAGCGTTTTAACAGAACCGCCAGCCAATTTGATGGCTTTGCGTTCAATTGATTTACCAGCTTTACCCAATGCAGCTTCTAAATCAATGGTTCCAACAGAACCAAATAATTTATTGCCCGCACCAGCTTTGGCCTCAATCTTAATATCCAATTTATCCAATTCCTTGGCTAGTTTTTGTGCATCCTCAATAAGCTTTTGCTCTTTAAAAGCGCGTTGCTTAAGGTTTTCAGCTAAAACTTTTCTCGCAGATGGCGTCGCCATTACTGCAAGTCCGTTTGGAATTAGGAAATTTCTACCGTAGCCGTTTTTTACTTTAACGATATCGTCTTTGAACCCTAGGTTCTCAACATCTTGCTTTAAAATAAGTTCCATGGCTTGTTATTTTAACAAATCGGCTACATAAGGCATGAGCGCCAAGTGGCGTGCACGCTTGATAGAAACCGATAGTTTACGTTGATATTTTAGTGATGTTCCAGTAAGACGACGGGGTAAAATCTTACCCTGCTCGTTTACGAACTTTAACAAATAGTCCGCATCCTTGTAATCAATATACTTGATTCCTGCCTTTTTGAAACGACAATATTTTTTTGCTTTTGTAGTCTCTATATCAAGGGGGGTCAAATACCTGATTTCCCCTTGTTTTCCGCCTTTACTTTCTTGTTCTATTGACATGTTTTAAGCTTTAACAGTTAAACGATCTCTTCTTTTTTCTGCCCAAGCCTCTGCGTGCTTGTCTAGCTTAACCGTAAGGTAGCGCATAACGCGCTCATCGCGACGGAATTCAACTTCAAAAGGGATGATGGCGCTGCCGTCAACCTTGAAGTCTAGCAAGTGGTAAAAACCACTTTTTTTGTTTTGAATTGGATAGGCGAACTTTTTCAAGCCCCAATCCTCTTTGGCGACAATCTCGCCACCGTTGGACGTTATAAACGTCTCATACTTTTCTACTGCTTCCTTTACCTGATCTTCAGATAAAACGGGATTCAATATGAAAACAGTTTCGTAATGGTTCATATATTGTTTTTTTAATGGGCAGCGAAAATACGGAATTTCTTGCGTTAGACAAATACGCAAGCCACAATTATTGCGGATCTACATCAACACTTGCATTTACTTGGCTAAATGCGCCCACCATTCCAAAGCTTTGCAACAGGTTTGAAAGCCGTTTTTTTGCAGCCGATTGAGAAATTTCAAGCGGCAGTTTAATTAGTATGTGAAGTATATAATAATTGCGCACCCGCCCAACAGCCGGCGCTACAGGCCCAAGAACATGAGAAAAACGCGCTAGCAGTCCCTTTTTCAACCACTCACTTGCCGTGATAAGCGTGGACATGTTTTTATGCTTAAGCTCTATGCGTATCATGCGCACATACGGCGGATAGCCAAATTGTTCCCGTTGCTTTATCTGTATTTCGAAAAATGACGCATAATCGTAGTTGCTCACAAAACTCAAAACGGGGTGTTGTGGTTGAAAGGTTTGAATGAGTACTTTACTTTCATCCCCTAGCCTACCTGCCCTACCAGCAACCTGCGTTAGCACTTGAAAGGCACGCTCATGTGCACGAAAATCAGGGAAGTGTAAAAAGTTGTCGGCGGACAACACTCCAACCAGTGTTACCTGCTTAAAGTCCAAGCCTTTTGTAATCATTTGCGTTCCGATTAGAATGTCTATTTCTTGACGTGAAAAAGCATTGATTAGTTTTTGATGGGCGTGCTTTTTTCTTGTGGTATCCAAATCCATGCGTGAAATTCGAGCAGACGGAAACAAAGCCTGTACTTCTTCTTCCAACTGCTGGGTGCCCAATCCTTGGGTTTGGGGTGCAAGTGTGCCACAAGCCTTACAGGCTGGTGTATACTGCTCTGTATAGCCACAGTAGTGACAACGCAACTCCTTCGAAACTTGATGATAAGTAAGGCTCACATCGCAACTCGGACATTGCGGTACATGGGCACATTGACGACATTCAACAAAAGAGGCATAGCCACGACGGTTTTGAAAAAGCAAAACCTGTTTGCCAGAAACCAGGGTTTCTTCAATAGCTTGAATAAGCGGCTGTGCCAAATGACCACTCATTTGTTTTTTGCGATAAGCTTCGCTTAAGTCAACATAGGATATTTCTGGCATTTGCGCATCTCTATATCGGGTGGTCATGCTTACCAACCCATACTTGCCCGACTTTGCGTGTGCATAGCTTTCAACGGTAGGCGTTGCAGAACCCAAAATAACTTTTGCTTGGTGCATACGCGACAACACCATGGCTGCATCGCGGGCGTGGTAACGCGGAGAAGCTTCATATTGTTTGTAAGACATCTCGTGTGATTCATCTACCACCACCAGACCTAAATTTTGAAAAGGCAGCAAAACAGCAGAGCGTGCCCCTAAAACCAATCGGGCTTCTTGTTTGTTTGTCAGTATTTTGTTCCAAGTTTCCGTGCGTTCTTGTGGGCTATATCGCGAATGGTAAACCGCCAATTGCTTGCCAAAAAAAGTGTACAAGCGTTGCATCAACTGCGTGGTGAGGCCAATTTCAGGCACCAAAAACAACACTTGTTTTCCTTTGGCCAATTGCTGGGCAATAAGATGCATATACACCTCTGTTTTTCCCGAACCCGTTATGCCGTGAAGCAATACATTATCTTTTGTTTGCCAGTGGGTTTCGATGGCCGATTTTGCCTCCAGCTGATGGTCGCTCAGCGACGTTAAGGGGTCGTCTGAAGTTAGCTTTGGTGGCAAGCGATCCATGATGCGCTGATGCGTTGCCAATACCTCGTTTTTAATAAGTGTCTTAAGCGATGAAGGGCTTACCGTTTCGATTTTGGAGAATTCCGTCATGATGACTGGCGCATTTTGCTGCAGGAATGTCAATAGGGTTTTGTATTGCTTTGGCTTGACAGCAAGTTGATCCATAACCGCCTTCAAGGCATCGTCTCCTTTCACGTTTGGATGAAGTATAACTTCGGTTTGTTGCTTGGGGGCATACTTGGCATAAACCGCCTCTTTGAGCGAAACAAAACCGTCTGCTACCAATTCTTTTAGGATGGCATAGGGGTTTTTTATCGAAATTAACTGTTGTATCTGTGCTATGGAATAGGTACTGTTGGTTTCCAGTTGTTCAAGCAATAAGATTGCATTTTTGGAACCCGTGTTGGGAAGCTGTTCCCACTCATGCGTTACGATCTCCGTTTCACTTTCCAGCAGCATCAACGATGGCATGGCTGTCCGCAGCACCAACCCAATTGGGGATTGATAGTAGTCCGCAATCCAAGTCAAGAACTTCAGCTGCTTTGGCCGTAGTACAGCTTCCGTGTCAATAATGCTGTCTATTTGTTTGGGCGCATAGGTCTTTGGAGGTACTTGATGTACACGCCAAGCAATGGCGGTGTATTTTTTACGCTTACCAAAAGGAACAATAATCCGCATACCCGGCTGTATGACTTTGGCTTCGGCTGGTGTGATCACATACGTAAAGGTTTCTTTAAGCGGCAACGGAAGAACAACATCTAAAAAAAACGACATGCTTAGACTTGTTTTAGCTTTGCGATGGAAGCATTGAGCTCAAAACCCAACAACAAAACAATTGCATTGAGCCATATGTATAGCATCAAAATCAAGATGGCACCAATAGAACCGTAGAGCTGATTATAAGAGCCGAAATTATCGATGTACACACCAAAGCCGTATGAAGTCAAGGCAAACAAGCAAGTGGTGACTAGGGCACCTGATGAAAAGAAAGTTGAAAAACCCCGCTGGGTGCCAAAGTAAAAAAGAATGGCACTAACAAGGTAGGCCATACCCATAAAAAAGACGATGCGAATCCAAGGACTTAGCTCAAATCCAAAATCAAATGTTTCGGCCAACAACAACTCAAAAAACAAATACCCAGCAATGGAAATAAGGAATAAAATACCCAACAACACCCCAACACCCAATGCATAGATGTACTGACGCACAAAATGTCGCGAAAGTGTTATGTGTACCGACTCGCTGAAACCCCCAAAAATGGCATTGACGCCATTGGCCATAAAGAACATGGATAAAACAAAAGTAGTAGACAACAAGCCTCCTCTTGGCTTGGATTGAATGTCGTAGAGTACGCTATTCAAAAAATCCTGCGCTTCGGAGGGTGCGATGGATAAGAAGAACGATGAAAAGGTGCTTTCTACGTTATCGATAGGCACAAATGGAATGATGTTAAGTACAAAAATCAAAAAAGGAAACAGGGATAAAAAGAAGCTAAAAGCAATACTGCTGGCACGCGTAGTCAAGGTTCCTTTTAGAATCCCAATGACATACAGCTCCAATAATTGGTAGAGGGAAATTGACTTGGCATCGCCAAATCGTATGTTTTGAAGCCAAGCCTTAAGTTTTTGTTTGCTTTTCTGTAGCATTGTGTAAAGGTAGCCATTAAAACAAAATGCTTCCATGAGAATTGATACCTTAGCAATATGAAAATTCAAGTGATATGCGTGGGCAAAACGCAGCAGGCTGAGCTCAAGAGTTGGTTGCCAGATTACTGCAAGCGTTTGTCGCGCTACACCACATTTGATTGGCACGAAATTGCCGATTTAAAAAACACCAAAAACCTTCCTGAAAAGCAGCAAAAAACAGACGAGGGCAAACTGATTCTAGCAGCCATAAGCGCTAGCGACACCCTTGTCCTTTTTGATGAAAAAGGCAGCACACATACTTCCAAAGGCTTTGCGCAGTTTCTTCAAAAAAAAATGAATGCCGGGACAAAAAAATTGGTCTTTGTCATTGGTGGACCTTATGGGTTTTCACAAGAAGTATACGCTAGAGCACAAGGAAAAATAGCCCTTTCACAAATGACTTTTTCACACCAAATGGTTCGTGTTTTTGTTGCAGAGCAGCTCTACCGTGCCTTTAGTATTTTAAACAATCAACCCTATCATCACGAATGAAAGAACTCATATTTGCAACCCACAACCAGAACAAGGTAGAAGAAGTAAAAGCCGTCTTTAAGGAGTACAACATCAAAAGCTTGGCCGATGTGGATTATCACACCGAAATAGACGAGACAGCAAAAACCTTTGAAGGGAACGCATTACTAAAAGCCAAACATATTTATGCAGTATTTAAAACACCCGTTTTTGCTGATGACAGTGGCTTGGAGGTTGCTGCGCTAGATGGTGCGCCAGGAATATATTCAGCACGCTATGCTGGAGCGGAGAAAAATCACAAAAAAAACAACGCCAAACTTTTGGAAGCCTTGGCGCAAACCACAAATCGGAAGGCGCAATTCAAGACCGCTATTGCTTACGTGGATGCCAATACGGAAATTTGCTTTGAAGGCATCGTGAAGGGCGAAATTGCAACGGCACTTAGTGGAACAGGCGGATTTGGTTATGATCCCCTTTTTATACCAGAGGGCTATAGCAAAACATTTGGGGCACTACCCCGTGAAATAAAATTAAAATTAAGTCACCGCAGTAGGGCCATTACCGCATTATTTGAGCACCTAAAATCCCTAACATAATGTTAATTTTAGATAAAAACATTGCAGAGCATCAAGGAATGCATTTAGTTTGTAGAAGCTTATGATCAGACATTTTACGCAATTCCTCTTTTTAACTGGCTTTTGTACCTTTTTATATGGGCAAGAGGTCATTGGTATTGTCGAAAATGCTTCAGATCAAAAACCCATCTCAACGGTACATATCATCAACCTAAACAAGGTGACCATGTCCATAACCAACAAAGAAGGGAAATTTACCATCGATGCGGAAGTTAACGACACCCTTTATTTTTCCTACTTAGGCTACAAACCCATTAAGGTTCGCGTTTCCAATGACTTGGTGAAATATCCCAACACACGATTTCAACTGACTGAACTTGCATTGGCGCTTGAAGAAGTAGTCGTACGCCCCTACCAACTCACAGGTTATTTGGATATCGATGCGCGAAATGTTCCCATCAATAGGACAAGGAGGTACAGCATTCCTGGACTTCCATCGGGAGGATATGAAGCAGGCAACAGAACGCCTCTTGGCGAAATTCGCATTTTGCAAGCCATCTCAAATCCTGCTGATTTCTTGTATAATATTTTTGGTAAAAAGCCCCAGCAACTACGCAAACTCAAAAAAGTGAGGGCCAACAACGAGCTTCGAGATTTATTGGCGGTCAAATACGACAGAAAAACCTTGGAGCAACTCGTCCAAATTGACCGAGTAGATTTAGACGAAATACTGCGCAAATGCAACTTCTCTGATAGCTTTATCAAAGGGGCTAACGACCTACAAATACTAGAGGCCATCAGCAACTGTTATGAAGAGTATAAAATTCTTAATCGCTAAAAAAGCTAAATTCGATACCTTTGCATTTTGAAAGCCTATGTTATTAAACAAATTAAGTGCAATTTCACCTGTTGATGGTCGATATCGTCCAAAAACAAAATCCCTAAGCCCATACTTTTCAGAATTCGGATTGATCCAATACCGCGTACGGATTGAAGTGGAGTATTTTATAGCCTTGTGCGAACTCCCTTTGCCTGAGCTTAAAGATTTTCCTGCATCGGCCATGGAAGAATTGCGCAGCGTGTACCGCCATTTTAATTTGGATCAGGCGCAAGCCATTAAAGACATTGAAAAGGTTACCAACCACGACGTAAAGGCGGTTGAGTACTTTCTAAAACAACTATTTGACGATTTAAATCTGGGCAAATACAAAGAATTTATCCACTTTGGACTTACCTCACAAGACATCAACAACACGGCTATTCCCTTATCTGTTAAAGAAGCTTGTGAAAGAGAATACTTACCAAAACTTCAAGAAGTAATTTCAGCACTTGAAACGCTTATGAACAGTTGTGAGGGTGTAGCCATGCTGGCTAGAACACACGGACAACCGGCCTCCCCTACGCGTTTGGACAAAGAACTCAACGTATTCAAAACACGTATTGACCAACAGCTTTCACTGATGACGCAAATCCCAATGGCGGCAAAGTTTGGCGGTGCTACTGGAAATTACAACGCACACAAGGTGGCGTACCCGTCTGTTGATTGGCAGGCGTTTGGAAAAGCATTTGTAGAAAATACACTTGGCCTACACCATTCGTTTCCAACAACACAGATTGAGCACTACGATCACTATGCTGCATTATGTGATGCTCAAAAGCGCATCAACACCATACTGATTGATTTTTCCAGAGACATATGGACTTATATTTCCATGGATTATTTTAAGCAACAAATTAAAGAAGGAGAAGTTGGTTCTTCTGCCATGCCACACAAGGTCAATCCCATTGACTTTGAAAATGCAGAAGGGAACCTCGGTATTGCAAATGCATTGCTATCACACTTATCAGAAAAGCTACCCATTTCCCGACTTCAACGCGACCTTACCGACAGTACGGTCTTACGTAATGCAGGCATGCCCATAGCCCATATGATGATTAGTTTTGAATCGTTAATTAAGGGAATTGGAAAGCTTGTGGTTAACAAAAAGGCCATACAAGGCGATCTAGACAACAACTGGGCAGTACTTGCAGAAGCCATTCAGACCATTTTGCGCCGTGAGGGATATCCAAAGCCCTACGAGGCACTAAAGGCACTGACCCGCACCAACACGGGTATCGATGAAGTGTCTATTCGTGCGTTTATCGAAACCTTAGATGTATCAACCGAAGTAAAGAATGAATTACGTGCCTTGAGACCAGAAAACTACACTGGTATTTAGAGCATTTGGCCAATGGCCTCCACCGCATTATCAAGTGCGCCTTCACGCTCAAGTGCTTTGGCGAGTACAACCGCTTTTTCTACCTGCATTTTGCTGCCTATTAAACGAGCCAACAAAAAGCCTTCATTGGTAGCGGAACCGAAAAACACAATCTCGTCGGGGCGTTCCACGCTGCCTTCGAGAAGCAATTTTCCAGAAAATTGACGATCACTCACAACCATTAGGGGGTCAAATTGTTCTCCATCAACAATCTCGCGTACTGTTTTTAACTCCTCAGGGAATTGCTCGGCATTTGCTGCCGTTTTGCGAAACATCAATACATTGAGTTTTTGAAAAGAGTCTAGCGCCGCTTGCTCTTCATCATTTAAGACCTCATTATTAATGCCCAAAATAGAAGTAGGAATATCAATGACAAGAAAATTGGGATCTTCCGATTTAGCGACGTAATACTCTTGAATACTTTGGGTTTTGGAGCAGCCCGCAAAGGCTACTACGACGGCGAAAATCAATAGTTTTTTCATCTTATTTTTCATTTAATTTTCCCAATTGCTGACCACCTGGAAGATTCATCTCATTGACAAGCTTGGAAATTTGGGTTAGGTCAATATCACCGCTTAGGTACAGCAAGACGGTTTCTGGTTTACGATCGCCAAGGTCTATTTGGCCTTCGTTTATGTCGGTTACGAACATAAGTAGCTTTTTAACTCTGTCGTCGTTTTTTGTTGATTTGACGTAGAAATTAACATGCGCTCCTTTGTCGCGTACACGCATCAGTTCATCTAAATTTTGAGTTTTGATGTGTTTATCTACCCATGTTTGGATTTCTTCGGCGATGTCCTTACTTTCGGTAGTAATGACCTTAAAGCTTTCGATTTCCTCTACTAGCTTTATGAATTTATCCGCTTCTGGATCGTTTGTTTCTATGCTAAGCTTGGCAAGCATTTGAAACATTTTTGGGCTGATCGAAAAATAACTGACACTGTCGTCATATTCATATTTTTCGAAAACGTCTTGCCCCCAGCTAAACGAAGCTGTTATAAGGGCTACTATAAGGATACTCTTTTTCATATTAATCTGTCTTTATAAATCTGTTAGTCGTTTGATTAAAGGTTTCCATATGGGCCAAACCTTCGTGGCCCTTATTTAGTTTTTGAGACACAAAATACATATGTGCCTTAAATTCTTCAAACACAAGTTCTTCGGCGGTAGGTTGAATGGCTTGTGTATTGTTTAGTTGCGTCATAAAAAATCCAAAAACCGCTACCGCAGCTATGGCTACAGCCCTACGCCAATTGGTTTTGGAAGACGGCTTTGCGGGCAATTGCCCCTTATAGGTTTGCTTACGTTCACTAGCAATTGCCTCAAAATAGGGCTTGAATTGCGCAAGTTTGCCATCAACTACTGGCTGCGAAAAGTAGTCCATGAGGATCGTCTCTTGCTCGAGTGTCGCCTGACCCTCAAAATACAAGTCTACGTATTTATGAAGCTGTTTCAATTCCATGATTGTGTGCTTTAATGAGTTGTGCTTTGATTTTTTTTCGTGCTCGTGAAAGCGCTACGCGTACTGCGCCTTCCGATAGTTCGGTAATTTGGGCAATGGTCTCAAAATCGTATTGCTCAATATCCCGTAGTTGTAAAACAAGTTGCTGTTGTTCTGGAAGGTCTTCCATAAAGACCATCAGTTTAGAAACGCTGTCACGTGCATCAATTTGCTTGTCAAGAGAAGCTGTTGCCTTATCGTGATGATAGTGCACCAGTCGCAATTGTGAAGCTTGCTTTGACTTTAACCGATCCAAACAATAGTTTTTGGTCATGGTCATGGCGTAGCCTTCAATATTCGATAATGTTGCCATCTGTGTCATGTTTGTCCACAATTTTGTTATTACTTCTTGAACTGCATCTTCAGCCTCTTCGGTGGATGTCAACAACCTCTTTGCTAAGCGAAACATACTGTCTTGTACAGTTAAGATTCGTTTTAAAAAAGTTTTTTCATCCATATCGCAAGTCGAAGATTTATTGGGTGTTTGTACAGTTAACGAGTTTGGCAACACCTTGTTACAAATGAGAGAAATTTATTTTTATTACTTTAGTTCCCCTATTTACTCAAACCTATGAAAAATTTTATTCCACTCTTACTTGTTATCCTCTTTTTTGGTTGCAAAGACGATATTGACGACACCATTGTTGTTGCCCCTACAGAAAATCTTGAAGTAGAAGACTTTATTTATAAGGTGATGAATTTCGCCTATTTCTGGCAAAAGGATGTTCCTAACCTTGCCGACAACAAGTTTGCAGACGATAAAGAATACACCGCCTTTCTGCAATCTTTTGATGGTCCCAAGTCTTTATTCAGTGCGTTGCAATTTGAAGATGATAAGTATAGCTATATAACAGACGACTACGAGGCTTTTGAAAATAGCGTTAAAGGCATTTCCCTTAGCAACGGGATGGTTTTTGGCTTGGTTCGCTTTTCACAAGACAGCCCTGACATTTTCGGTTATGTGCAGTATGTCCTAGCAGGATCAGATGCTGAAACAAAAGGCGTTAAACGAGGAGATATTTTTGCAGAGGTCAACGGCAACCAACTCACCATTTCCAACTATAGAGAATTGTTGTTCAGTAATGCCAGCAGTTATACCATTGGTTTGGCGACCATCAACAACAACACCATCTCAAAAACAGGTAGCAGCATTAGCCTAATCAATACCGAACAAACAGAACAAAGTGTTCACTTGTCTAAAGTAATTCAACACGATGGCAAAAAGGTGGGCTATGTGATGTATAACAGCTTTGTCACTTCGCAAGATGAAGCCCTAAAAACTGCCTTTACCGATTTGGCCGCAGCGCCAATAGATGAACTTGTGGTGGATTTTCGCTACAATAGAGGCGGAGCAATAACAACTGCCCAACTGCTCGCAGGGCTTATTGCGGGAGAACACGCCACCAAGACATTTGGAAAGCTTATTTATAACGATAAATTAAGCGTGAATAATTCAGACGTTGACATCACCAATTCGAATATCAACTTGGGGTTGTCACGGGTGTTTTTCTTAACCACACAAAACTCAGCATCAGCCAGTGAAATGACCATCAATGGATTAAAGCCCTATTTAAATGTGGTTCAAATTGGCGATAAAACCGAAGGAAAAGACGTGGGTTCAAATCCTTTTTACGATTATATTGACAGCAACAGAACCAAAAACCCAAACCACAAGTACCTGTTGCTCCCCATCACCTTTAAAAACTACAACAGCGAAGGCGTGGGCGACTATTCCGAAGGTTTACTGCCCAACATATCCATTCCAGAAACCTTGTCTAATATGGGAGTGCTTGGCGATGTGGAAGAGCCCTTACTTAAGAAAGCACTAGAATACATAAGCGGGCAAACTTCTGGAAGCATATCAATAGACGCCAACAGCTTACCCGCATCATTTGTTGAGCTTCAAACCGAAGCCGGAAGGACAATTTATTTTCCTAGTAACTAAAAGGCATAGCGCAGGGCTATGTTTAGGTTACGCCCCAAAGTGGTAAAGCCAAATATCTCGGTGTATTCCACATCAAAAACATTGGTTACAGCCAAACTGGCTGTGGTATTCCCAATAAAATCTGGAAAGGCAATACGTGCATCTACCAAGGCATAGGCATCTAATTTTTCTTGTGTAAAGGCTGGGTTTACATCATAGCGCTTTCCTATATAACGCCAGTGCAATCCCCATTGTATTTTGGGAGCTGCATAATTCAGACCAATGTTGGCTGCATGCTTGGGCAGGCGCAAAGGGGCTTGACCCACCTTTTCGGTAAAGGTGTAATTGGTGTTGATGTTCCAATGCTTTAGGCTCCAATTGGCCTCGACCTCCACTCCACGGACTTTAAATATTCCTGAGCGGTTTTGATATCCCATAAAATTGGATAAAAAGACAAAGTCCACAAAATTATCCTCTTCCCGCTGGAAGGCAACCACGGTAATGCGGCTGTTATCCGTCACTTGTTCTACGCCCAACTCAAGGGTTTGGTTTTCTTCGGGCGTTAGCTCCGTGTTGCCAAATTGACCACTGTAGAGCTTATACTGCGAGGGCGCAATAAATGATGTCGCCCAAGAACCAAAAAACTTAAGATAGCCACCAGACAAAAGCCCTTTTACATAAAACGGATTAATCGTAAAGGTTTGGTGACTGCCAAATTCACTGTGTACGGAGTTGCGCACACTGGCGTGAAGGGCATAGCCCTTGGCGTGTTGCCATTGCCCACTAACAAAAATTGCCAGATTATTGTGCGTGTAACTTTCCCCAGAAGAGGCATTTTTAAAATCAGAATCAATGTCTTGATAGAAAAGACCGCCTAACAACGTTAGTTCGTCCGATGCGCGGTGACGCCAAGTAAGATCCGCAGTAAACATAGCTGCTGTATAATCCGACGGGTAACTGTCTGCATAAGAACGTGAGGTATCTGTCCAAGAAAACTGCGTCTGCACAGATGACTTTCCATTGGTATAAGACGGTGCAAAGCCAATCCGTTGCTGTTTGCTCACAAATGAATACGCTGCATCGGCAAAACTGGGAAAGGTGCTGTCAAAGTTGGCGTCAAACACATCTCGTTGCAAATAGGCCGACCATGCCCAAGGACTGCTATATTGGCTTTGGACACTGAACTGCATGTTTTCTTTTTCAACCGGATCGGTTTCGGTTCCTGACACAGACGACATCCCATCCGATGCTAGTCGTTGCACTGAGCCGGAAAGGGCCACATCGCCTAGTTGATGCTGCACCTCCACAAACTGCTTGGTCACGTCAGAAAGCTTACCTAATTTTTGGTCAAATGTATTTTGGGTACCCCATTCTTGGGCTACCGTAAGCTTGGTTTTTTGTGTCAGTTCCTTTTTGGTGGTGATGTCTATAATGGCAGTGGCTGCCCCACTGCCATACAGGCTACTCGAAGCACCCTTTACCACTTCAATGGTAGCAATTTGGTCTAATGCTACGAGGCGCAAATCAAAATCCGATTCGATTTGAGAGGGGTCACTGACCACCACCCCATCGATGCGAATAAGCACCTGCCGGTTATTACCGCCACGAATAAAATAGGACAGGTTTTGTCCAGGGTGCAGTTGGGCACCTGATATGTATATTCCGGCGTATTGATTGAGTAATTGCGCTAGCGATATGCCTTTGTTTTGAGCTATCTCTGCTGCGCTGATGTGCACAACGGCCTTGCCGCTGTTTTTTCTAGGTTTCGGAATACGCGTATCCGAAACTACTACTTCGTCCAATTGCTCTTGCGCATGGACGGTACTTATACATAATAGCATTGCTGCTAATAAATATCGCATGGTTAAGTTGTTATACTAATGAACCGATTATGCTTATCCCGAGCACGCACAGCATGAATCTCTTAGGCAGGTCTCCTGACTCGTACTACTCAACAAACCTTCCCATACGCCGAGGCGGACAGTGGTTGAAGCATTGAGCATTGCAGTACTTACAGTTGCGGGAACAGCAAAGGCCTTACACCTTTTTCCCTTTTCATCTTCGCATGCGGAAGAACCCAAAAGCTAGTTCAAAGTTAAGGTTTTAACCATAGAAATAAAGGGATTATTGAAAAATATGTACCTTTGTATCATAACAAAATACTATGCCTTTTAGCAAAAAAGAACGGGTACTCATAAGCTTTATTATTGTAGCTGTATTGGTGCGTTTATTCCCTCACCCTCCCAATGTTGCGCCCATAACGGCTGTGGCGCTGTTTGCCGGCACCCACTTTAGCCGCAAGCACTGGGCCATACTCATGCCTATTTTGGCCATGTTGGTGACGGATATCTTTTTGGGCTTTTCGATGATTAGTCCTATTGTCTATTTGGCTTTTGTGGGCGTTACCGCCTTGGGCTTTGTGGTCAAAAAGATGCACATAGGGACTGTGCTTTTAAGCAGCCTGTTGTTCTTTGTAGTAACCAACTTAGGTGTTTGGTTTTTATATTACCCACTTACACTCGAGGGCTTTACTACTTGCTTTACACTGGCCATTCCATTTTTTGGGTATTCTATTGTAGGCGATGTATTCTTTAGCGCTGCCCTGCTCTTTGGCTACCGCTTTGCGGCAAAACGCTTGCAGTTGGCATAAAGCTGATTTCACAACATGCAAAATCTCTCTCTTAATCACTTGGCATTAGCTGTTAAGGATGTGACCGCATCGGTTGCGTTTTATCAGGCGGTATTTGGCTTAAGGGAAATCGAAAACACCGCTTCTAACTCCGCCACAAGGTGGTTGTCTTTGGGCGAAGGCAAAGAACTACACCTCATTCCAAGACCGGAAGCTGAAATAAAAACACACAAGGCCATCCATTTTGCTATGGCGCTAGATGATATAGACCGTTTTATACTGCACTTAAAAAGCCTAGAGATCAACTTCTACGACTGGCCTGGAACAGCAGACCAATACAACATTAGGAAAGACGGCATCAAACAGCTTTATTTTCAAGACCCCAATGGCTACTGGATTGAGGTCAATGATGCAAATGGCGTTGGCTAAAATCAACGTACTAGCGTAACATTTTTGTCACGCAACTAATCGAAATGGTCAAAAACATGTAACACGTTTAGGGGTCATTTTTGTGGATTTTCGTGCTAGTTGGCATATACAACATTCGCTTTTGGTAAATTGATTACCGCTCTAATAGCACCATATTTTATTGATAATCAGCGTAGTAGCAAATAGACTCAAAAATGGATATACGCCATATATAACATGTGGATATACGCAATGCGTATATTTATATAGTTGTGCGTCAGTGTAAAAAGCCACCGCACGGTCAAGTACAATAAAATTAGATTCTAGTTTAACAAAAGGGCAGCTATTAGACCCCAAAACACCTATTCAGTTTTTTATTATATTGCAGGTAGAAACGGATCCAAATCGCATCTAAAAAATGAAAAACCTACGGCTCACACCTGATTTTTTTCGACCATCCGCCATGCCAAAAGCAGGGGGTTATTTTGCTGCGCTTTTTTTAGGGCTGGAAAGTGGTATGGGATTTATACAAGAATTATTGGGACATGGGAGTTCTAAGACTACAGAGATTTATGTACCTATTACAAAAAAAGGATTTGAAAAAACAATACCGTGTTGTTTAGCCATCCGAAAAAGGGGGCTAAACAACACACAATAACAAAATAAAAGCGAAATAAACCACATATGTGATTTATACAGTAGTTAGCCTTAATCAAAAAAATATAAGACCATGAACTTAAATATGAAAATTAGAAAGATTTAATCCATCGAAGAATTGGATATCGATCTACCTATTGACAAAGGAATTTATGCCATAACAGGACAAAATGGATCTGGCAAAAGCACTTTAGTAACATGTGCTTCAAGTGTCTTTTTTAATATGCCAATGAATGACTATTTTGGAGAAACTGAACCAGATGCATTCATTGAATTCAAATTAGAAGGAGCAAGACGAGCATGGAAAAAGAATGAACAAGGAAGGTGGATAAAGGAAACAGATGGCAGAATGTATATAAAAGGGTTTTACGAGGGGAGTTTGATATTTGGGAATAGATTTAAAAATACTAATTATCAAGTATTAAAGCGACTTGATAGAATTGGCACACATAAACTTCAATCAGTGCCAGATTTTATAAAGAACAACCTTGGTCAAATTTTACACAATAACCCTAATTTCTACGAAAAGTTATTAAAACTTAACAACCGAGATGCAGGCTCTCAAATATCTTTTACTGGAGATATTTTCTATTATCAAAAAGGAAATAAGAGAGTAAGTCAATTTCATATGTCAACTGGAAAAAACCTTCTAATTAGTATTTTAAATTCTTTATTTTTAAGGAATAGTGATCGTGCAAACCTTAGTAAACCTTGTGTTTTATTTTTAGATGAAATTGAACTTGCATTACATCCATCATCATTGAAAAGATTAGTCAGGTTTTTGAAGGATATGTCGGACCAATATAATTATGCTATATACTTTTCAACTCATTCAATAGAACTAATAAGTGGAATCTCGCCTGAAAACATTTATTTCCTCGAAAGGCATAGTGATGATAGCCTTGAAGTTATGAATCCCTGTTATCCTTCTTATGCCACTCGGATTCTGTATGATCATTCTGGTTATGATAATATTATAATGGTTGAAGATGATCTCGCAAAAGAAATTATTGGAAGGCTTCTAAGAGAGAACAGATTATTATCTAATCGATTGGTCCATGTTTTACCATGTGGTGGCTATACAAATGTGATTGATTTAGCTCAAGAAGTTATAAATAGCAATCTTTTAGGAAAAACAGCCAGCATTTCCATAATATTGGATGGGGATGTTGAAAGTGATTCCAAAAACTATATTGCCAAGAATAATATCAAATACAATATTCCTATAACCTACCTTCCCATTCAAAGTTTAGAAAAATATTTTAAGGAGAAACTATTTGATAAAGTCGATCATAAACTTTTCAGAACACTAAATGATTTTGTTTTCCATCAAGTTAGTTTAACAGAAATAATTGAACGCTATAGAAATCAATCAAGTCCAACTTCAGATAGATCAGGGAAAAAGCTTTATTCACGAATAGATAACGAGTTAAGAAAAAGAAACAAATCAAGATCTGAAATAGTTGAATTAGTAATTGAACATCTTTGGACAAATGAAAAATCTAACATGCAAAAAATAGTTAAGTTTCTTAAAAAAATATTTGAAGAATAATATGACTAAGGCTAACAATTGCTATACGCAATGCAGGCTGATGGGGTAAAAGAAAGGTCGGTGCTTTTAGCCCACCAAAGCTCTGCTTTGACGTTTTTGTTGAATAAAATTAAAAACACAAAACGCAGCTTTGGCTAACGTTTGTGCCAGATTGAAAGTTTCGGCTTTTCAATCCCGCACTGCGCATAGCCAGACCGTTACCAGTAATATGAAAAAACTTACTGCCCAAAAAATCAACCTACAAACCATTAAATCTGAAATGGAGAAAACTATAAGGAAGCATCTTAATGGTTTAGATAGCTATAATCAATCTGACCATCAAAAACAATTAGAAATATGCCAATTAGGGAAATTACTAGTGACTTATTTTCCTGAATTCACAATTGAAGAGATTAGAGAAAAGCCTGATTTTATAGTATCAGATGGAAAAAAGAGAATTGCGATAGAACACCAGACTATTTTAGACCCAGAAACTAAAAGTTATCAAGGATTCTATGAAAATATTTTTCACATCGCAGAAAGGGATTTGCAAAATGAGAGTTCATTACCGAATTTTTTAGCTAACTGCTATTTAAAAGATAACCTGTCATTTAAAAATTCAGACAAAAAAATGCTGATTCAGCTTATCAAAGACATAATTACTGAGTACGTTTTAAATGACAACTTATTGGAAAATCCATTGATTAAGGAAATATTAAAAATGCCTCATTCAAAAAAGAACCTAAATGCCAATTTTGGTGCATATATGGTAAAGGACTTAGATTCTGAAACACTAATCGATTTTATTACAAAAAAGGAAGCTAAAGTTAAATCTTATAGACAGAATACTGGAATAGAGCAATGGTTATTACTTGTTACGGGTGGGGCTGCAGAATATTCGTTTGACATAGAAAAACCAATCGAAAGTTTAGATATTAAAAGTGGTTTTGACAAGATATACTTGATGGCAGATTTTGATAACGAATTATACGAAATAAAATAAATACTACTGGTAACAATGTATATACAAAATAGGCGAAATAGTAGTAAATTCAACGGTTGTAGCCCGCATAAAAATTGTAACGGGTTGTTAAGTTTGAAGCCCGCAATCGCCTACTTTTCATATACTAACCGTTACCCTACTCCTCGGCAGCGGGGCGGTCTAGTGCCGTTACTTGATAGTCCAAGGCGTTTTCTTCACCTGCCAAGCGAATGATGTCCTTGTCAATCTTTTTAAATTCCCGAGAAGCGTCGTTGTATTGGTTTACGACCGTGCCTATGGTTCTGCCCAAGCGGCCGTGTACGTCCTCAAAAGCGTTGAGGTGCTTGCCGAGTTTTTCCACATTCTTTAGAATGTCCTGAATGGAGTTTTCAATTTTGAGGTTGTGCAGCGCCTTTACCGTTATTTGCAGCATCGGAAACAGGCTCATAGGCGATACAATCATCACCTTTTTTTCATAGGCATAAGACACCAAATCGCGCGAGTTAATTTGCAAGGTTCCTACCCTACTATTTAGCAAGTCTTGGTATAGCCCGTCGGCAGGAATAAACATATAGGCATAGTCGGTAGTGGTTTCGTTGGGGCGTATGTATTTGGCAGTTTCGTCTATCCGCTTTTTGATATCGCCCTTAAAGGTTTGCTCCAAGACCTTAATCGCCTCGGGGTCGCTGCTCTCCACCATTTTGTTGTAGTTGTCCAAAGAGAACTTGGCATCTATGGGAATGATAAAATCCCCCACCTTGACAATGGCATCCACCATTTCCCCATTGGAAAAACTGTGTTGCATCACAAACAACTCGGGTGGTAAAACGTTAGCCAATAGGTTTTCAAGCTGTATCTCCCCCAAAATGCCACGCTGCTTAGAATTGCCCAATATCTTCTCCAAAGTTTTCATTTGGTTGGCAAAGCTCAATACCTGTTCGTTGGTCCCCTTGATTTCAGACAAGGCCTTGGTCACGTCGGTAATGGCTTTTTTGGATTCGGTAAATTGCTGGGCAATGGATTGGTTAGACGAACGTTGATAGTCGCTTATGCCCTTGGTGATGTTGTCGAGCTTCTGCTCCAGCTCCACACGGGTTTCTTTGGCATTGGCATCTGTTTCTTTGCGAATACCTTGTATCTCTTCGCGCAGCTGCGCATTGAGTTGCATCAAAAATTCATTGGTCACGCCAGCAGACTGGCTCTTTTGGCTTATAAAATAAAAGACCACCAGTGCCAAGACAACAACAAGTACAGGAATCCACTCCATCAAAAAAATGTTTGCTTAAATATACATGAAATTGACCAATGCACTACTTGCTCAAATACATCTTACGGCGTCCGTACAATTCATAGAATGCATCGTCCTTTAGGCTATCGATAAACAAGATGCTCTCGCCCGTACTCTTCATTTCTGGGCCCAGTGCCTTGTCAACGTTCGGAAATTTGTTAAACGAAAAGACCGGTTGCTTGATGGCAAAGCCCTCTAGCTTGGGTTGAAAATCAAAGTCCTTCACTTTTTTATCGCCCAGCATCACCTTGGTGGCATAGTTCACATAAGGCTCCTTATACGCCTTGGCGATAAAGGGAACCGTCCGCGATGCACGTGGGTTGGCCTCAATGATGTAAACGATATCGTTCTTGATGGCAAACTGAATGTTAATCAGTCCAACCGTATTGAGCGATAGCGCGATCTTTCTGGTGTGATCCTTAATCTGTTGCATCACAAAGTCGCCCAAGTTAAAGGGCGGCAAGGTCGCGTTGGAATCGCCCGAGTGGATACCGCAGGGTTCTATGTGCTCCATGATACCGATGATATAAACGTCTTCACCGTCGCAAATGGCATCTGCTTCGGCCTCAATCGCACCGTCTAGGTAGTGATCCAACAGCAGTTTGTTGTTGGGTATTTTATGTAATAAATCCACCACATGCTTAACCAGTTCTTCTTTGTTGATGACAATTTTCATCCCCTGACCACCCAACACATAAGATGGGCGTACCAGTATGGGGAAGTTTAATTCGTCTGCCAAGGCAAGGGCTTCGTCTGCGGTTTCTGCAACGCCAAATTCTGGATAAGGAATGTTGTTTTCCTTGAGTAGTGTGGAGAAACTTCCACGGTCTTCTGCCAAATCCAACGATTCGAAGCTGGTGCCCATGATTTTAACACCATAGCGCTCCAGTTTCTCTGCCAGCTTTAGGGCTGTTTGCCCACCCAACTGAACAATAACGCCTTCGGGTTTTTCATGTCGGATGATATCGTAGATATGCTCCCAGAAGACAGGCTCAAAGTAAAGCTTGTCGGCCGTGTCAAAGTCGGTAGAAACCGTCTCGGGGTTGCAGTTGATCATGATGGTTTCATACCCGGCTTCGGCAGCTGCCAATACGCCATGTACGCAACAGTAATCAAATTCAATCCCCTGACCAATTCTGTTAGGTCCAGAGCCCAATACCACCACTTTCTTTTTGTCGGTCACCACACTTTCGTTGTGCACATAGGAATTGCCGTCAGCGGTTTCCATGGTACTCTCAAAAGTGGAGTAGTAATAAGGAGTCTTGGCCGTAAATTCAGCAGCGCAGGTATCCACCAGTTTATAGACACGGTGAATGTTCAGCGCATCTCGTTTGTTGTAGACCTCACTTTCCAGACAACCCAACATATGGGCAATTTGTCTGTCGCCATAGCCCTTTTGCTTGGCTTCTAACAGCAAAGGTTTTTCAATGGTATCGATCGAAAAGTTTGAAATTTCTTTCTGCAAGTTGAACAACTCCTCATACTGTCTCAGATACCACATGTCTATCTTGGTGATGTCGTATATCTGACTGAGCGGAATGCCCATCGCAATGGCATCGTAAATGACAAAAACGCGGTCCCAAGAGGCGTGGGTTAGTTTGTCAATAATTTGATTGTAATCGGTATAGCCTTTGCCGTCTGCACCCAGTCCGTTCCGCTTAATCTCTAGCGATTGCGTGGCCTTGTGCAAGGCTTCTTGGAACGAACGCCCAATACCCATCACCTCACCAACGGCTTTCATCTGCAAGCCTAGGGTGCGGTCAGAACCTTCAAACTTATCGAAGTTCCAACGTGGAATTTTAACAATTACATAATCGAGTGTTGGCTCAAACAAGGCAGAAGTAGACTTGGTGATCTGGTTGTCTAGTTCATCTAGTCTGTAGCCAATGGCGAGCTTGGTAGCCACTTTGGCAATGGGATAACCCGTTGCCTTACTTGCCAATGCCGAGGAGCGCGAAACCCGTGGGTTAATCTCAATGGCAATAATGTCTTCTTTATCATCGGGGCTAACGGCAAACTGTACGTTACAGCCACCTGCAAAGTCGCCAATGCTGCGCATCATCTTAATGGCCATATCACGCATTTTCTGATAGGTCTTATCGGAGAGTGTCATGGCAGGCGCAACGGTAATGGAGTCTCCTGTGTGAATACCCATAGGATCCATGTTCTCAATAGAACAGATAATCACAACGTTGTCGTTATTGTCACGAAGGAGTTCCAGTTCGTATTCTTTCCACCCCATCATGGCTTTGTCAATCATAACCTCATGAATGGGCGAGATTTCAAGACCGCGTCTTAGCAGTTCTTCAAAGTCCTTTTCTTCATAGACAATGGCAGCACCGGCACCTCCAAGGGTGTAGGAAGCACGAATACAAAGAGGGAAACCAAATTCCTGGGCAATTTCTTTTCCTTTAAGAAAAGAGGTTGCCGTGGCTTGTGGCGCCATAGGAACATCGATTTTTTCCATAAGCTCGCGAAACTTTTCGCGGTCTTCGGTAATGTTTATGGCGTCAATATTAACCCCAATCAACGTTACGTCGAAGTCTTTCCAAATGCCTTTTTCATCTGCTTCAATACACAAGTTAAGCGCAGTTTGGCCACCCATGGTGGGCAATACGGCGTCAATATGTGGATGTTCCTTCAGAATCTGAATGATGGATTTTGTGGTGAGTGGCAACAAATAAACATGATCGGCCATTGATGGATCGGTCATGATGGTTGCGGGATTGGAGTTGATGAGTATGGTCTCAATGCCGTCCTCTCTCAGAGAGCGAAGCGATTGTGAACCGGAGTAATCAAACTCGCAGGCTTGGCCGATGATGATAGGGCCGGAGCCGATAATTAGGATACTGTTAAGGTCTTTTCTCTTTGGCATAAATTGCAACTAAATGTTGGTCAAAAATCTCTCGAATATATATAAAAAAAGGTGTTACTATAATAGTAACACCTTGAAGTTTTAAACGGTTTATTCACTTATTTTTTGTGACGTGGTTCTGATGAGACAGATATCTTTTTACGTCCCTTTGCGCGACGTGCTGCTAATATCTTGCGTCCGGCTGCAGAAGCCATACGCTCCATGAAGCCGTGTTTATTACGACGCTTTCTTCTCGAGGGTTGAAATGTTCTTTTCATCAATGTTTTCTTAAAGACGGCTGCAAATATACAATAACTCGTATAAGAACAAACAACACTACCGCAGAAATATGTAAATTTGTTGTCTAAATTGTAACTATGTTTCCAAAATTCATAAAAATTGTACTCGCAATCGCTTCTATAGGATATGCCGTTTACCAATTTATTGAAGGAAATATCGGTAATGGAATTGCGATGATCTTCCTAGCCGGTATTTTTGTTTTTCTTTATTATAAGAATGAATTGATCTTACTTTCTTTCCTACGCCTACGCAAACAAGACTTCGAAGGAACCCAACGCTGGTTGAACAGAATCAAAAACCCTGAGTCTGCACTAACGCAAAAGCAACAAGGCTATTTTTATTTTCTACACGGTGTGATAGAAGCGCAAAAAAACCTGACCAAAGCAGAACGTCACTTCAAAAAAGCCATTTCACTGGGTCTTAATATGAAGCACGATTTGGCCATGGCCAAACTCAGCCTCGCTGGTATTGTGATGCAGAAAAGACGTAAACGTGAAGCCACATTACTCCTAAACGAAGCTAAAAAATTGGACAAGCAGAACATGCTTGCCGATCAAATCAAGCTGATGCAGCAGCAATTAAAGAAGATTTAACTAAGCTTGCGTTAAGATAATCCGCGGTAAGTTTTGATTAAACCATTGTGCGTGTGTCATGATCATGACGTGTGTTCCTTTGGGAACTGGGATAAAATCCTTTAAGTGCAGGGCTGGGAATACCATATCATAAGTTCCGTGAATATGTGCTACGTTGGGCAACGGCGCATCTTGACTCCAATTAAAAAGGACTTCCAACGACCAATTCAGGTATTCTGGCGATCGAACAGAAAGGTATTTTTTATTTAAATCCATGCGCTTTCGTGCAGTAGGGCCAAAAACAAAACCTACAAAATCTTCTAAATTGTCAATCCATTGAACGGGGAAAAACTTGTAAGCACTTGTCTTACGGGTAATGCGCATATGAATGGGAAACTCACGCCAGGTTCGCACGCTTGAAATAATAATAACCTTGCGACAAGAAATAATTTTAGACATTTCTTGCACCAATATCCCACCAAAAGAGACCCCGATTAAAACAGGATTGGGATGTGTCACTTTTTCGCACATACGTTCGGCATATGACACCAGGGACTCGTCCTGGTTAGGCATAAACCAAGACAACAAATGTACCTCGAAAGGGCTGCTGAGTTTTATGCGTTCAAAAATCTCATTATTAGCAGCCAAACCGGGCATCATATAGACATGAATGGCAGCACTCTTCTTCATTGCAAACTAAATGTACATAAAATTTTTGTAAATTTGCAAACTAGCAATCAATTAATGGATAAAATCAACGTTACTGACAACGCCTTTTTGCGCCAATTTGAAACGGAAGTTCAAGGTGAACTTGCCAAAATAGAATACGCGCAGCAGGAACGCAAAATCTTTTTAACTAAACTCGTAGTTCCAAAAGAAAAGTGCCCGAACGATTTTAGCGATGCTTTTATCAAGGAAGTACTGTCAATCATAGCAGAGCGAAACATCAGCATGATGCCAACCAGCCCTGAGATTGTACGTTTTATCCGCAAGAACAAACGCTACAGAAGCATGCTCCCTATTGGAGTACGTATCTAGGTTCGCTAGGCTGTAATGGCCGTTGTTACATCAAAATTTACCAACCCATCATCATCAATTGCAGTTAAGCGTACGCGCTGTATGGTATTGCATAGGGCCGGATCCCAAAAGGCTTTTACTTTAACGTAATTAGGGGTAAATCCGTGGATAAATCCATTCTTGTTTTCAGACTCAAACAACACTTCTTGTTCAGTACCCAATTGGCTTTCATAAAAAGCACGTCGCTTTTTTTGAGACAAACCCCTTAACATCTTACTCCTTTTGGCACGAACCGCTTTAGGAACAACAGCAGACATACCAGCCGCAAGAGTGTTCTCACGCTCCGAATAGGTAAATACGTGTAGGTATGAAACGTCAAGTTCGTTGAGGAAATGATAGGTTTCCATAAAATGATCTTCTGACTCTCCAGGAAAACCTACAATAACATCAACCCCTATGCAAGCATGGGGCATACGGGTTTTTATTTGCGCCACCCGCTTGACATATAGCTCGCGCTGATATCTCCTGCGCATGGCAGCCAAAATCTCGTTGCTACCACTTTGCAGTGGTATGTGAAAATGGGGTACAAAACGCTTGGAATCTGCTACAAAGTCAATGGTTTCTTGACGTAATAAATTGGGCTCTATAGAAGAGATACGTATGCGTTCCAAACCAGACACCTCGTCCAAAGCACTTACCAAATCAAAAAACGTATGGTCGTGTTTCTTAGCACCAAACTCGCCCTTGCCAAAGTCACCAATATTAACCCCCGTCAACACCACCTCTTTGATGTCTTGCGCAGCAATTTCATTTGCTTGCCTAAGGATATTATCAAGTGTATCGCTACGTGAAAAACCACGCGCCAAGGGAATGGTGCAGTAGGTGCATTTATAATCGCAACCATCTTGAACCTTTAAAAATGCACGTGTGCGTTCGCCAATGGCATAACTCCCAATATACTGCTCCACGGCATCAATAGAACAAGCGTGAACAGCAGTTTCAGAAGCCGTCTTACTCTCAACAAAATCCACCACATTAAACTTTTCGTTGGCACCTAAAACCAAATCCACCCCGTCCAATGCAGCCAATGCTTCAGGTTTAAGTTGTGCATAACAGCCTATGGCCACCAAAAAACCTTCGGGGTTTTGCTTGAGCGCTTGCTTGACTATGGTTTTGAATTTTTTATCTGCATTTTCTGTAACCGAGCAAGTGTTGATAACGTATACATCTGCAGGCGTATCAAAAGCGGTTTCGGTGTAGCCTGCTGCCTTAAAAGAACGGGCAATAGTCGATGTTTCTGAAAAATTCAGCTTACATCCCAAAGTGTAAAAAGCTACCGAACCTGTGGAAGACATCTTGTTGTTTTTGCAAATATAATCCTATATGATTGAGGTGCAACCTGCCTAGTGGCGGAATTGCTTGGTGGCAGCAAACAAATGTGTCAAAATAGCTTTGTCTTCAGCAGACATATCTTGACCACGTCGGGCCATAACCACAGCAGCCGTATTTAGCATCTTGTTCAAATTATTTTCAGTCATGCCCTGAGATCCACCTCGTGAAAAACTGGGAATAAACGTCCGTGGAAAACCTATGCTAAAAATACTACAACCAACGCCCACAACAGTAGCTGTATTAAAAGGCGTTTGTATGGCTGTTTTGGAGTGGTCGCCCATAATGAGACCACAAAACTGCAAACCAGTGGATATAAATTTTTGTTGGGTGTAGTTCCAAGCACGGGTGTTACCGTAATCGTTTTTAAGGTTTGAAGCATCGGTCGCAGCGCCCAAATTACACCACTCCCCTATTGCAGCATTACCCAAAAAGCCATCGTGCCCTTTATTGCTGTTGCCAAGCATCACCACGTTGTTGAGCTCGCCACCTGCCTTACAATGTGGACCAAGACTGGTACCACCATAGATTTTGGCGCCCATTTTAACAACGCTGTTTTTACCTATATATATAGGTCCACGAAGCAAAGCGCCTTCCATAACGGTTGCATCATCGTCAATGATAATGGGCCCGTCCTGTGTGTTGTATACTGCTGCAAACGAAGTGACATTTGCGCCAAGCATCACCGGATATTTACCGTGGTGTTGGTTGGTTTTGTTTAGTTTGTTGTTGTGTGTAGCACTAAAAAAAGTGACATCCTCAATCAGGACCTCCGCATTTTTGGAGAACAAATCCCACGGATAGCGAACAAGACTTATTTCAGTGGCTATGTCAATGGCTTCAAATGTTTCCAATGCCTTCTCCGTACTAGCGCCAGCACCACTAAAAGCAATCATGGTGCCGTTGCACATCAGTTTCTGTCCGTCCTTTAAACCTTTGATTGCCGATAGGAGTTCGGGGTTGGGCAGGCATCCCGCCATGACTGCAAGGTCAAAAGAAGGGGTTGCTGCCTGAAGGTATGTTTCTGTTTCAACGACAACCTCAGCATGCAGCGCAAGTGACCATCGCTTGGCTAACGTCATGCCGCCGAGCAGCAAATCAGCAACAGGTCTGGTGTAGACCAAAGGCAGTAGATCGGAACGGTTTGGACCGTCATATAAGCAAATACGCATGTTTCAAAGATAGGTGGAAATAAAAAAACCTCCATAAGGAGGTTTTAAATTTGATTCGAATTCAAAATTATTTTTTGAATTTGGCGTATTTGTTCTTGAACTTGTCAATACGTCCAGCCGTGTCTACAAGTTTAGATTTACCTGTATAGAATGGGTGTGATGTACGTGAAATTTCCAGTTTAACTAACGGATATTCAACACCATCTAGTTCAATTTTGTCCTTAGCGTTGGCAGTTGACTTTGTTATAAAGACGTCTTCATTAGACATATCCTTGAATGCTACCAAGCGATAATTGTCGGGATGTATACCTTGTTTCATAATGCGTTTCCTTTTAAAGGGGGTGCAAATCTAATTATTTTATCTAAATTTACCATACACTTAACCCTTAAAAAACAACATATGGGAACTTCACCAAAATTAGGAGCTTATAATTATCGCTATGGTGCCATGGCTGGCGGCATTGGAATCGCGTTTAGCATCATGCTTTTCTTTATGGACATGACTTATGATCAATCACCCGTTATTCAGGCAATTAATGTCTTGATACCTGCATCAATGGCAGTAATAGCCATCACAACATTCAAGAAAGACAATGCAGGGCTCCTTGCTTTAAAACAAGCCATCAAACTAGGGGTTGGTGTGTTTTTAGTAGCCGGAATTATCGGATTAGCCTACTTTACTGTCTTTATCAATTTTGTTGAAACAGACTTTATTTCAAATACCGCTGCTTTACAAGCCGATGCACTGCGCGAAGCACAACCAACTATGGATGAGGATATTATTGAAATGCAACAAACCAATACAGAAAAATACTTCTACATAAGCTATCCATTCATTTTGATTATGAATGTCCTTATCGGGCTTGTCGTTGGATTGGTAACCGGCTTATTCACAAAAAAGCGTTAATTGACCAAACAGCCAAACTTATCGATTGTCATTCCGTTTTTAGATGAGGAAGCATCCCTTCCGGAACTCTACGCATGGATTGTTCGTGTTTTAGACAAGGCTGAGCTCAGTTTTGAAATTATTTTTATTGACGACGGCAGCACCGACAACGCTTGGGACTGGGTTTCAGCTACCATTGCACAAGACAAACGCATTCGCGGCATTCGGTTTTTGCGCAACTACGGCAAGTCGCAAGCTTTGCACGCGGGCTTTTTAGCTTGCACAGGCGAAGTTGTTTGCACCATGGATGCCGATTTGCAAGACTCGCCAGAGGAGTTGCCGGAACTGTATCAACTTATTGCCCACGGAAATTACGACATGGTTTCAGGGTGGAAAAAGAAAAGATACGACTCCATACTATTTAAAAATATTCCCTCTAAAATTTTCAACTGGTCTGCAAGACTGGTGTCGGGCATCAAACTACACGATTTTAATTGTGGCCTAAAAGCCTACCGTATTGATGTGGTCAAAACCGTTGAAGTGTATGGCGAAATGCACCGCTATATTCCCGTGTTGGCCAAGCAAGCTGGCTTTGGAAAAATTGGAGAGAAAGTAGTACAACACCAAAAACGCAAGTTTGGTCATTCTAAATTTGGAGCCGACCGCTTTGTAAAGGGTTTTTTAGACTTAATCACCTTATGGTTTCTGCATCGCTTTGGCAGAAGACCCATGTATTTTTTTGGGCTAATTGGCAGCATTATGCTGATTATGGGCTTTAGTTTCTCTCTATATCTTGGCATTGATAAACTATTTGTCAATCCCGCCGGAAGAATGATTGCCGAAAGACCTCAATTCTTTGTGGCGCTTACAACCATGATACTCGGAAGCCAGTTCTTTTTAGCTGGATTTTTGGGTGAAATTGTAATTCGAAACAGAGACCACAAAACGAGGTATAAAATAAAAGAACACTTACCCCCTAACTCTAAAGGGAATATGTAAATTTGTGTCTTAAAATTTACCCATGAGTACATCTTTTTTAACGCAAGCCGCTGCCTGGGAACTCACCCCATTTGACGGTGAAACAAGACAAGCTGTAGCCGAATTAAAAAACAACCCCACTGCACTAGAAGATGCGTTCTATAAGGATTTGGCCTTTGGCACAGGCGGCATGCGAGGTATTATGGGCGTGGGCACCAACCGTGTAAACAAGTACACCTTTGGTAAAACAACACAGGGTTTAAGCAATTACATCAAGGCGCAGTTTCCAAACGAAACGCCAAGCGTGGTAATTGGCTATGATTGTAGACACAACAGCAAGGAACTCGCACAAACCGTTGCTGATATTTTTTCAGCAAACGACATCAAAGTCTATTTATTCACAGATTTACGGGCAACACCCGAGGTTTCTTTTGCCGTACGCCACCTAAACTGTCACTGTGGTATCGTGCTTACGGCATCGCATAACCCACCAGAATACAATGGCTATAAGGTGTATTGGCAAGACGGCGGACAGATTGTTCCGCCACAAGACAACGGCATCATAACGGCCATCAACAATACGGCCTATGAAGACATCTTGTTTGCTGCCAAACCAGCACATATTACGCCCATCGACCACGTCATAGACAAAGCCTTTCAAGATGCTTCTGTTGCAGTTGGTCGTATTGGAAATGGGAATCGCGAAAAGGTCAAGGTGGTATTTACACCCCTTCACGGCACTTCTGTAACTGCCATTCCACAGGTATTAAAAAAAGCAGGATATAAGCATGTCACGATAATCGAAGAACAAGCCAAACCAGACGGTAACTTTCCCACGGTAAAATCGCCCAATCCAGAAGAGCCCGAAGCCCTGCAAATGGCGCTGGAAAAAGCCAATGCCATTGGCGCTGATATTGTGATTGGAACCGATCCCGATGCAGACCGACTGGGGATAGCCGTAAGAAACGAAAACAACGAACTCGAACTCCTAAACGGCAACCAGGCGATGGTGGCCATGACGGACTTCATCTTAAGCAAAGGCAAATACACCGCCGAAGAAAAGCCGTTTGTAGGCTCGACTGTAGTTTCTACTCCCATGATGAGCGTCTTGGCAAATCACTATGGTGTTGAATGTAAGCTTGGACTTACGGGCTTTAAGTGGATTGCTCAAATGATTGAACACTACCCCAATCAGAAATGCCTTGGTGGTGGTGAAGAAAGTTTTGGATATATGGTTGGCGACTTTGTTCGTGACAAAGATGCCGTAACGGCTGCCCTACTGGCGTGTGAATTGGTTACCGAGGCCAAATCAAATGGCAGCTCGTTCTTTAATGTGCTGTTGGAATCCTATGAAAAATTGGGTTGCTTTCAAGAACGCTTGGTTTCATTGGTCAAAAAAGGAAAATCGGGTGCTGAGGAAATTGAAAGCATCATGGATCGTTTTAGAAAAGACCCACCTGAGGATATCGACGGCAGTCCGATTCGTTTTATTGAAGACTATGCAACCGCTGTTAGAACCGTCGTAAAGACGCAAGAAAAAGAAATGATACCTTTGCCCAAAGCAAATGTGTTGATTTTTATAGCTGAAGATGGTACGCGAGTAGCTGCCAGACCCAGCGGCACAGAACCTAAAATAAAGTTTTACGTGAGTGTAAATACAAACCTTAATTCCACTCGTGACTATAGAACGACCAAAGATCAACTCGATCAAAAAATGGATCGCATTTTGGCTGAATTAGGGATGTAAGATGAGTCCTATTAGATACATACTGCGCTACGCACTTCCGTACAAGGGGTATATTGCACTTAATATTGTGTTCAATATATTATATGCGCTTTTTAATGCAGCCTCTTTTTTGGCTTTGATGCCTATGCTAGAAGTACTTTTTGGGAACAACGAGGCACCTGCAACAATGCCTACGCGAGAAAGCAGCAATTCCTATCAAGAATATATCTTTGACTCTTTTAGATTTCAAATTGCTGATTATGCCAAAGGCGATGCCACAAAAGCATTGATGTTGGTGATTGGTGTGATTTTGATCACCTTTTTGCTGAAAAACCTCTTTAATTATTTTGCCGTCTTTTTTATTACCTATATGCGTAATGGCGTGGTAAAAGACCTACAGCGCAACCTCTATAAAAAGCTAATTTCATTTCCTGCTAGTTTCCATGCCAACAATAAAAAAGGAGATACGATATCCCGTGTAACCTCTGATGTTACTGAAGTACAACGCTCTTTTTTGAGTGTGTTTGAAATGCTTATTCGGGAACCGCTGACCATTCTATTTGCACTGATTACCATGTTTGCTTTAAGCGCAAAACTCACGCTGTTTGTTTTGGTATTCATTCCCATTGCAGGCTGGCTCATTTCAATTGTAGGAAAAAGCCTAAAGTCGCGTTCAGAAAAGGTGCAAAAAGAACAAGGAGAACTGCTTTCCTATTTGGAGGAATCGCTTACGGGCATACCCATCATTCAAATCTTTACCGCAGAACATATATTCAATAAAAAATTTGCTGCTGTTACCAAGCGACTTTTTAATTTTTCAAACAAGCTGATTCACAGAGAGAGTCTCGCCAGTCCGATAAGTGAATTTTTGGGTGTGGCGGTTATTGGCACCATCTTATATATAGGCGGAAGACTTGTATTGGTCGATCAATCCATGAGCGGTGAAGAGTTTATTACCTACATGACCTTGGCCTATGGCGTACTTACACCAGCCAAATCCATGAGTAGGGCCGTGTATAGCATTCGAAAAGGAAATGCTGCCGCACAACGTATTATGGAATACCTCTTCCACAAATCAGAAATTCAATCACCTGCCAACCCAGCAGCATTGCCTAAATTTTCATCTGAAATTAGTTTTAAAAACATACAGTTTAAGTATGAAGACGAAACGGTAATTAATGGGTTTAATTTAAACATACCCAAAGGGAATTCTGTAGCGCTTGTAGGCGCATCGGGAAGTGGCAAAACCACCATAGCCAACCTGTTGGCGCGTTTTTACGATCCACAACAAGGAACAATTAAAATTGACAACACATCTATTGATTCCGTTGATTTAAAAGAATTGCGAAGCATGTTTGCCTATGTTACGCAAGATGCCATATTGTTTCATGATTCGGTCAAGGAAAACCTACTCATAGCAAAGCCAAACGCATCGGCAAAAGAACTAGAAACAGCATTGCAAATTGCAAATGCATTTGATTTTGTAACCCAACTACCACAGGGCATTGACACCGTAATTGGCGATGCTGGAAACAAACTTTCAGGCGGACAAAAACAACGTTTGGCTATTGCAAGGGCGGTACTCAAAAATCCACCTGTGATGATTCTAGACGAAGCCACCTCGGCTTTGGATACCGAGTCTGAAAAACTGGTGCAAGATGCACTTCAAAAAATGATGCAAAACCGAACCTCATTGGTCATTGCACACCGCCTATCTACTATCAAAAGTGCAGATGAAATCATTGTTCTGGACAAAGGAAAGGTAGTAGAAAGAGGCACTCACAAAGCACTGTTGGCTCAAAATGGTGTGTATAAAAAACTAATTGAGCTACAATCATTCGACTAACACTATGCGGTTACACAAAAATTTAGTTTTGGCAGTACTTAACGGTCTGCAACAGATATTTAATGAAGAAAAATATGCAGACAAGGTTGTGGCGCAAGTCCTCAAAAGCGACAAACGCTGGGGAAGTCGTGACCGTGGCTTTATTGCAGAAACTACTTATGAGATTGTGCGTTGGAAGCGTCTTTATGCTGCTATTGCAAACGTACAAGAACCGCTAAACCGTCAAGACTTTTGGCGCATTTTTGCTGTTTGGGCGACGCTCAGAGGCTATGTATTGCCAGATTGGAAACCACTTGAAGGAACCCCCACACGACGTATTAAGGGAAAATTTGAAGAACTGCGCCAAGAACGCAAATACCGTGAGTCTATCCCCGATTGGCTAGATACATTGGGAAGCAAAGCCTTGGGCGAAAAAAAGTGGACACTTGAGATGGAAGCACTCAACACCATGGCACCAGTTGTGTTGCGTGCCAATACGCTAAAAACACTTCCTAAGCTGTTGCGCAATGCGCTGCTTGAAGAAAAAATTAAAACGCAGACCATCGCAAAATATCCCGATGCCTTGGTGCTTGACGAACGTGCCAATGTGTTCAGCACGGAAACCTTTCAGCGAGGTTGGTTTGAAGTACAAGATGCTTCATCTCAAAGCGTAGCGCCATTTACACAGGTTGCGCCCGGAATGCGTGTAATAGACGCTTGTGCCGGTGCAGGGGGAAAGGCATTGCACTTGGCTGCAATGATGGAAAACAAGGGACAGTTGATCGCGCTAGACATTCACAATTTTAAGCTGCATGAACTCAAAAGACGCGCAAAGCGCGCGGGTGCTCACAATATCGAAACCCGACACATTGACAACAATAAGGTTATCAAAAAACTACACGGCTCTGCCGATAGGGTTTTGTTGGATGCGCCCTGTAGCGGTTTAGGAGTTTTACGAAGAAATCCCGATGCGAAATGGAAGCTAAATCCAGATTTTATTGATCGTGTTGTGCTGGAACAACAACAGATATTAACGCAATACGCACACATGGTTAAGCCAGGGGGTAAGTTGATATACGTAACCTGTTCCATACTGCCACAAGAAAACGAGGCGCAAATTGCAGCCTTCAAAGAAACTGAGATAGGCAACGAATTTACATTAGAAAAAGAACAGCACTTGTGGCCAGCAGTAAACGGATTTGACGGCTTTTATATGGCCCGACTGCTACGAAAAGCCTAAGTTGTTGATAAATTGACGTGTTTCGTTTACTTTTTACGGGAATAAACCCGTGCTCTTCATGACTACTATGCTTATTTTTGTACCTTAATCATCATCTATGATTTGTTTCTTTGGCGATCCCAATAAACACATTTACGTTGTTCAGAAAGAACTTCCAATAGCTGAAGAAGATCAGCAAAAACTACAATGGCTTTTTGGCGGTTATCCCCTGCTGCGCAAGTCCTTTGTTCAAGCAGACCTCATCGGACCTCGAATTTCGATGATTACCCCTTGGAGTACCAACGCGGTGGAAATTTGCCACAACATGGGGCTAACAGACATCATTCGTATTGAGCAATTTTGGGCAAAAGAAAGCATCGTTTTTGATCCCATGATTCACCAGCGTTTTAAGGAGTTGGATCAGCATATTTATGACAACAAGAAAGAGCCAGAAGCCATACAAGAGATTGATGATATTGCTGCGTATAACCAGCAAGAAGGCCTATCGTTAAGCGAGGACGAGGTTGCCTATTTGGAAGGCTTGGCAGTACGCCTTGAGCGCCCATTAACCGATTCGGAAGTGTTTGGGTTTTCGCAAGTCAATTCCGAGCACTGTCGTCACAAGATTTTTAACGGAGAATTTATCATAGACGGCAAAGCCAAAAAGCAATCGCTTTTTGAGCTTATTAAAAAAACATCCAAGAAAAACGACGAGAATTTGGTCTCTGCCTACAAAGACAATGTCGCGTTTATCAAGGGCCCTACCCTCACCCAGTTTGCGCCACAGCGAGCCAACGAACCTAGTCATTACGTCAAAAAATCTTTTCTATCGGTGCTTTCGCTCAAAGCAGAAACGCACAACTTCCCCACAACCGTAGAGCCCTTTAACGGAGCCGCTACAGGTTCGGGTGGCGAAATAAGAGACCGTTTGGCTGGAGGTCAAGGGTCAATTCCAATGGCAGGAACAGCAGTCTACATGACCGCATATCCCCGAACGGAGCCCAACAGACCTTGGGAGCAATTGGCACCACGCCCGTGGTTGTATCAAAACCCAGAAGACATTCTCATCAAAGCTTCAAACGGTGCTTCTGATTTCGGCAACAAATTTGGACAACCCCTTATTGCCGGTTCATTACTGACATTTGAACATAACGAAAACAGCAAAACCATTGGTTTTGACAAGGTTATCATGCTTGCAGGTGGCATTGGCTATGGCAAAATGCAGCAAAGCCTAAAACAAACACCCAAAAAGGGCGACAAGATTGTTGTCATGGGAGGTGATAATTACCGCATTGGAATGGGAGGAGCTGCCGTATCTTCAGCAGACACGGGTGCCTTTGATTCGGGTATTGAATTAAATGCCGTGCAACGTTCCAATCCCGAAATGCAAAAACGTGTTGCCAACACTGTTAGAGCAGCCGTTGAGGCAGACAACAACCCCATTATTTCCATACACGACCATGGAGCAGGCGGACACCTAAACTGTCTCTCTGAACTCATTGAGGAAGTTGGTGGGAATATCGCCTTAGACAAGCTTCCTGTTGGAGACCAAACGCTTTCAGCAAAAGAGATTATTGGAAATGAATCCCAAGAGCGCATGGGACTGATTACCGATGCCAAAGGATTGGTACAACTCAAAGAAATTGCAGAAAGAGAGCGTGCGCCTATTTTTGAAGTGGGAGAGGTTACTGAAAATCACAGGTTCCAAATTCAGGACGAAACAACAAAGCTGTCGCCAATTGACTTGGACTTGTCGGATTTCTTTGGCAAAACGCCCAAGACCATCATGCAGGATAGCACACAGGCTACAAATTATGCTGCTGTACCAGCGACCCAAGCTTTTGAGGAAGAAGTAGCGTGGCTACTACAACTAGAGGCAGTGGCTTGTAAAGATTGGCTTACGAATAAAGTTGACCGTTGTGTTACTGGGCGTGTTGCTCAGCAGCAATGCGTGGGACCACACCAATTGCCTTTGGCCAATTGTGGCGTAATGGCACTTGATTTTGAAGGCGTTCACGGCATGGCTACATCTGTGGGACATGCACCATTGGTTGGTCTTATTGATGCTGGCTTGGGAAGTAAAAATGCCATCGCAAAGGCACTTACCAATATCATTTGGGCACCCATTACGGATGGCCTTAGCAACGTAAGTCTTTCAGCCAACTGGATGTGGGCATGTAATAACCCTGGAGAAGATGCACGTCTTTATGAAGCCGTTGAGGCATGTGCTGACTTTGCCATTAAACTGGGCATTAACATCCCAACGGGGAAGGATTCGCTCTCCATGAAACAAAAATACCAAGACGAAGAAGTACTTGCGCCGGGCACTGTTATCATTTCTGCTTCTGGGCACTGTGATGCCGTTGACAAAGTAGTAACCCCAGAACTTAAAGCGGATGGTGGAGCGGTATATCTTATAGATCTGTCAGATGGCAATGCTGCTTTAGGCGGCTCTGCCTATGCACAACTACAACAAAGCATTGGGACAGCTGCACCCGATGTTGCTAAGGCAACATACTTTAAGAAGGTTTTTAGCCAAGTTCAAAAAGAAATTAAAAAAGGAAACATCGCCGCTGGGCATGATATCGCTGCTGGCGGTCTTATCACTTCCTTACTAGAAATGTGTTTTGCAGCAGATGGGTTGGGCATGACAGTTACGCCACCCAAAAACAAAAAAAGCGCTGCACAAACACTGCTTTCCGAACAAGTAGGTATTTTGGTGCAAGCAGCACCCGAAGTTGCAGAACGATTGAAGAAAAAAGGGATTGGCATTGTCAAAATAGGCACACCAACCAATGCGAATAGCCTTGATATTAAAGGTGATGACGTGGAATATACCTTTGACATTGCGACCTACAGAAAACACTGGTTTAAGAGTTCTTATCTTCTTGACCGCAAACAAAGTGGCGAAACAAAAGCCAAAGAACGTTTTGATTCTTTTGACAAAACACCTTTGCAATTCAGCTTCCCTAAAAACTTTGAAGGGACAATAAAACCACAACCTACACGTAAAATAAAAGCTGCCGTGCTTAGAGAAAAAGGCAGTAATTCTGAACGTGAAATGGCCTATATGATGCACTTGGCAGGCTTTGAAGTCAAAGATGTTCACATGACAGATTTAACTTCTGGTAGAGAAGATTTAAGCGACGTGCAACTACTGGTAGCAGTTGGCGGTTTTTCAAATTCCGACGTACTGGGATCTGCAAAAGGATGGGCAGGCACCATCAAATACAACGAAAAAGCAAAACAAGCCATTGAGCAGTTTTTTGCCAGACCCGACACCTTGAGTTTGGGCGTATGTAACGGCTGCCAGCTTTTCATCGAATTGGGCTTGTTGCATCCTACGGCTAGCGAAAAGCCAAAAATGGAACATAATGACTCGGGTAAATTTGAATGTATTTTTACCGATGTAGTCATAGAAGACAGTCCAGCCATCATGCTCAACCGCTTGCAAGGAAGCAGGTTAGGCATTTGGGCAGCTCACGGGGAAGGCAAATTTGTATTCCCCGAAGGCAACAACAATTATGCAATAGCTGGGAAATACGCCTATGATGCGTACCCGTCAAATCCAAACGGATCAGCACAAAATACCGCCATGCTCAGTAGTGACGATGGCCGCCATTTGGTGATGATGCCACACCTTGAGCGAGCCATATTCCCTTGGAACTGGGGAAGCTATCCTGACGACCGTAACGATGAGGTGAGTCCGTGGATAATGGCCTTTGAAGATGCTTACAACTGGATTTTGAGTAGGTAAAACCAAAAAAATATCGTTTTTTTGAATATTAGCAATTGTGCAAAAAAATGCTTTCAATTATGAAAACACCTAAAAGACTTTTTGATTTTATTGATATAATGGCAACTGACAAACCGTTGGAAAATGCCGTTAATTCAAAAACTACAGGTGAATGGGTGGGCCTATCCACACCCGAAGTAAGTGAACTCGGAAACAAATTGAGTGCGAAGCTCCTTTCGATGGGCGTTGCAGCAGGCGATAAAATTGCCATGATTTCGTCTACCAACAGAACAGAATGGGTACTTGCCGACCATGCCATGACACAAATTGGCGGTATAAATGTTCCCATATACCCAACCATTTCTTCGGATGATTATGCCTATATCATGAACCACGCAGAAGTAAAATTCTGTTTTGTTTCAGATTCCGAAGTATTGGATAAGGTGCGTGAAATTCAGTCCAGTTGTCCAAGTATTGAAAACGTATTTAGCTTTGATACCATTGAGGGCTGCGATGCTTTCGAATCGCTTCTAAGCGAACAACCAACAAAAGCACAACTTCAAGAAATTGAAGCTCGTAAAGAAGCTATTGATGAAACGGACTTGGCAACCATCATCTATACTTCTGGAACTACTGGAAGGCCAAAGGGCGTGATGCTAAGCCATCAAAACATTGTAAGCAATGTGATTGCAAGCCAAAAGCGTTTGCCACTAACATACGGAAACGCAAAAGCCTTGAGCTTTTTGCCCATGTGTCATATCTATGAGCGCATGCTCCTCTATCTCTACATTTATTCTGGTACAAAAATCTATTTTGCAGAATCGCTGGAAACGATCGGAGACAATCTTAAAGAAATTAAACCTAGCGTGATGACCGCCGTGCCACGACTTTTGGAAAAGCTGTATGACAAAATCTACGCAAAGGGCGCGGACTTATCTGGCATCAAGAAAAAATTGTTCTACTGGGCAGTTGAATTGGGACTTCAATACGAACCCTATGGCCAAAACGGCTGGTGGTATGAGCAAAAATTAAAGATTGCACGCAAGCTTATTTTTAGCAAATGGAAAGAAGCCCTTGGCGGAAAGCTAAACCTAATTGCTTCTGGTAGTGCGGCGCTGCAACCGAGGTTAGCACGTATATTCACAGCAGCAGGCATGACGGTAGCTGAAGGCTATGGCCTTACCGAAACCTCGCCGGTTGTTTCTGTAAATGACATGCGCAATGGAAAAATGCGCATTGGTAGCGTTGGACCCATAATTGACAAGGTTGAGGTCAAAATAGCCGAAGACGGCGAAATCTTGTGTAAAGGACCCAACATCATGATGGGCTATTATAAAGACGAAGAAAAAACCAATGAGGTACTCAAAAACGGATACTTCCACACAGGAGATATTGGTCATATAGATGAGGATGGATTTTTAAAAATCACAGATCGAAAAAAAGCCATGTTCAAGACCTCGGGCGGAAAATACATCGCACCACAAGTCATTGAAAATGCCATGAAGCAATCTGTATTTATTGAACAAATCATGGTGGTTGGAGAAAACCAAAAATTTCCTGCGGCGCTAATTCAACTAAACTTTGATGCCCTAGAAGCCTGGGCCAAAGAAAAGCAACTAAGTCTAACTGCTGACCGAGCAACATGGTGCGAAAACACAGACGTCCAAAACAAAGTTATGGATGAAGTGAACGACATTAACACACGTTTTGGGAAATGGGAAAAAGTAAAAGAAATACGCCTAACGCCAGATGTTTGGTCTGTAGATGACGGACACCTTACGCCTACCATGAAGCTAAAGCGAAAAGTCCTCAAGGAAAAATACAATTCACTACTAGAAAATATATATAGCGCATAAAATACTATGCGCGCATAGTATTTTTTTGTATGTTTGGGGTATGCAAGTAACCACTTCGTATCCAACTATTGACGCACTATACCGAGCAGCATGGCAAGCCATTGCCAAAATGTATAATGAGGAAGCCGCTAAATACGACACCTCAATGGCAACGGGTTTGGCGTTGTTATCAATAGACCCTGTTCACGGAACTCCCTCAACGGCGATTGCACCAAAGATGGGCATGGAGGCCACCAGCCTTTCCAGAACACTAAAGACACTTGAAAACAAGGGATTGATTGTTCGTGAACCCAATCCCGATGACGGCAGAAGCGTACTGCTTAAACTTACCACAGCAGGGCTAGAAAAAAGGGATTTGTCAAAGTCCTTTGTCCTGGAATTTAATGAACAAGTAGCGCAAAACATCGATGCTAAAAAACTGGAGACCTTTAGGGAGGTATCCGAAACCATCATCGAACTCATACAATCAAAAAACATTTACAAATAACCTACCTATGAACAGACGTATAAAAAAAGTAGCCGTATTAGGGTCAGGAATCATGGGCGCCGGAATAGCCTGCCACTTTGCCAATATTGGCGTTGAGGTATTGCTGCTGGATATCGTACCCAAAGAACCCAACGATCTTGAAAAGAAAAAAGGGTTAGACACCACACACCCAGCGGTGCGCAATCGTATTGTTACGACCAACCTAACGGCAGCCATCAAAAGCAAACCTGCACCGCTCTATCATCCAAGCTTTAAGGATCGCATCCAAATAGGGAATTTTGAGGACGATATGTCCAAACTTGCCGACGTGGATTGGATTATTGAAGTCGTCGTAGAACGATTGGACATTAAGAAAATCGTATTTGAGCAAGTAGAACAACACAGAACGCCCGGAACACTCGTTAGCTCTAACACTTCTGGTATTCCTATCAAGTTTATGAATGAAGGAAGATCCAAAGACTTCCAAGAACACTTTACCGTTACCCACTTCTTCAACCCACCGCGTTACCTCAAGTTATTTGAAGTGGTACCAGGACCAAATTGCAAGCCCGAGGTTGTAGACTTTCTTATGGACTACGGCACGCGCTTTTTGGGTAAATCAGCCGTACTGGCCAAAGACACACCTGCCTTTATCGGTAACCGTATTGGCATCTTCTGTATTCAGAGTCTATTCCACCAAATGAAACCCATGGGACTGACTGTGGAGGAAGTAGATAAACTAACCGGCCCTGTGATGGGACGACCCAAGTCTGCCACCTTTAGAACGGTAGATGTTGTGGGGCTAGACACCCTAGTGCATGTAGCCAAAGGCTTGCACGAAAACTGCCCGGACGACGAACGCCGTGACTGTTTTGTGTTGCCAGATTTTATTCAAAAAATGATGGACGAGCAATGGCTTGGAAGCAAATCGGGTCAAGGGTTTTACAAAAAAATAAAAGACAAAGACGGAAAGTCTGAAATACACGTATTGGACTTGGATACCATGACGTATCGCTCCAAAAAGAACGTATCTTTTGCTACGCTTGAAAAAACAAAAAAGGTTGAGCGTGTCGCCGATCGTTTTCCCAATTTGATAAACGGGACAGACAAGGCAGCACAGTTCTACCGCACTGTTTTGGGCGAAACCTTTGCTTATGTACAGTACCGCATTCCCGAAATTTCAGATGCCCTTTACCAAATAGACGAAGCCATGAAGGCTGGTTTTGGTTGGGAACACGGCCCCTTTGAATTGTGGGATGCTGTTGGACTAACAGAAGGAATTGCACTTATTAAGGAAGCTGGGCACCAAGTTGCCCCATGGATAGAAACATTGGCCGCCACTGGCGCTACAGGCTTTTATCAGCTTACCGAAAACAAGCCGCACTATTATAATATTGAGAAAGAGAAATATGTGTCCGTTCCCGGACAAGAGGCCTTTATTATTTTGGATCACGTCCGAGACAACAAGACCATCTGGCAAAACAAAGAGTGCTCGGTAATTGACCTGGGTGATGGTATTTTAAACATAGAGTTTCGCTCAAAAATGAATACCATCGGTGCGGGTGTCTTGCAGGGCATAAATAAAGGTATTGACCTAGCAGAACAAGGCTATGAAGGTGTTGTGGTAGGCAATAACGGCGCCAACTTCTCGGCAGGTGCCAATTTGGGCATGATCTTCATGCTAGCAGTAGAACAGGAATACGATGAACTGAATATGGCCATTAAGTACTTCCAAGACACCATGATGCGGATGCGTTACTCGAGTGTACCCACAGTTGCTGCGCCACACGGACTAACGCTCGGTGGGGGCTGTGAACTGTCCATGCACGCCGACAAAGTAGTGGCTGCTGCAGAAACCTATATCGGTTTGGTAGAATTTGGCGTTGGGGTCATTCCTGGCGGTGGTGGTTCTAAGGAAATGACCTTGCGTGCCTCCGATATGTTCCGCAAAAACGACGTAGAGCTAAATGTACTCCAAGAGCATTTCTTGGCCATAGGTATGGCAAAGGTGGCTACCTCGGCTTATGAAGCCTATGACTTTAGCATTTTACAGAAAGGGAAAGATATCGTGGTGGTCAACGGCAAACAGCAGCTGAACATTGCCAAGCAGGAAGCCCTGCTTATGGCGCAACGCGGCTATACCCAACCCAAACAACGCACAGACATAAAAGTCCTTGGAAAACAAGCTTTGGGCATGTTTTTGGTAGGTACAGATAGTATGGAAGCGGGACATTATATTTCGGAACACGATCAAAAAATCGCCAACAAACTTGCCTATGTAATGGCAGGAGGCGATCTGTCGCAAGCGACGCAAGTAAGCGAACGCTATTTGCTGGACATCGAGCGAGAGGCTTTTTTATCGCTATGCGCCGAACGAAAAACATTGGAACGCATTCAACATATGCTCAAAACAGGTAAACCTTTACGCAACTAATTATGAAAGCCCATAATGGGCATTAAGCAGACAATAATCAACGCTAATCGATTGAATTAATTACTGAATATCAAGAAATTGAAAAAAATTAAATAGATGAAAATAGCTTATATCGTACGGGCATATCGCACCGCCGTTGGAAAAGCACCACGGGGACTTTTCCGCTTTAAGCGTCCAGACGAACTGGCCGCAGAAACGGTTGCCCACCTCATGGACAGCATCCCTGAATTAGACAAAAATCGCATCGACGACGTCATTATTGGAAATGCCATGCCCGAAGCAGAGCAAGGGCTTAACATGGCGCGACTCATCTCGCTAATGGGACTGGAAACCGATACGGTTCCGGGCGTTACCGTTAATCGTTACTGTGCCTCGGGCTTGGAAACCATTGCCATGGCCACTGCCAAGATTCAATCTGGTATGGCGGAATGCATCATCGCAGGAGGATCGGAAAGCATGAGTTATATCCCCTTTGGTGGATACAAACCCGTTCCCGATTATGAATTGGTAAAAAATGGAAAAGAAGATTACTATTGGGGTATGGGGCTCACGGCAGAGGCTGTAGCCAAAGAATACAACATCTCTCGCGAAGACCAAGACGCATTTTCTTATGGCTCACACCAAAAGGCACTTGCGGCACTCAATAGCGGTACCTTTAAAGAGCAAATTGTACCCATCCACATTGAAGAAACCTATTTGGAAGGAAACACCAAAAAAACACGCAACTATGTGGTGGACACAGACGAAGGTCCACGTGCCGATACGGCTATTGATAAACTGGCCAAACTACGTCCCGTGTTTTCAGCTGGTGGCTCCGTAACTGCAGGTAATGCCTCACAAACCAGCGATGGTGCAGCCATGACATTAATCATGAGTGAGGATATGGTCAAAGAACTCGGGGTTACCCCTATTGCGCGCATGGTTAGTTATGCAGCAGCAGGCGTACCGCCACGAATTATGGGCATTGGTCCTGTAGCAGCCATTCCAAAAGCGCTAAAGCAAGCTGGAATGAAACAAGAAGATATTGAATTGATTGAGCTAAACGAAGCCTTTGCTTCACAGTCGTTGGCGGTGATAAGAACTTTGGGATTAAACCCCGATATCATAAACGTTAACGGAGGTGCCATTGCACTTGGACATCCACTTGGGTGCACGGGCGCAAAGCTTTCGGTGCAGCTATTTGATGAAATGAAAAAGAGAGATAACAAATACGGTATGGTGACCATGTGTGTGGGAACAGGACAGGGCGCAGCCGGCATTTTTGAACGATTATAACACCAACTTATGGAAACAGCAGTACGTAAACTTACCCGTGGTGGTGCCTTTATTCTAGAGGACACCAAAGCACAAGACATCTTCACCCCAGAAGAATTTAACGAAGAACAGCGCATGATGCGCGATGCGATTCAGGAGTTTGTTGACCGAGAGGTCTGGCCTGCTCGTGAGCGTTTTGACAACAAAGACTACGATTACACCTTTGAGCTGATGCGCAAAATTGGCGACATGGGCTTTTTGGGTGTTAGCGTACCCGAAGCTTATGGCGGCATGGGGATGGGCTTTGTAGACACCATGCTGGTCTGCGAATATATGTCGGGGGCTTCTGGCTCTCTTTCCACTGCCTTTGGTGCACATACGGGAATAGGTACCATGCCAATCGTACTCTACGGAAACGAGGAGCAAAAGAAAAAATACGTCCCCAAATTGGCAAGCGGTGAATGGATAGGTTGTTATTGCCTTACCGAGCCAACGGCCGGTTCGGATGCCAACAGCGGAAAGACCAAAGCAGTACTTTCTGATGATGGCTCGCACTACCTTATTTCGGGTCAAAAAATATGGATCTCCAACGCGGGCTATGCCGATTTAATGATTGTATTTGCACGCATTGAAGACGACAAAAACATTACAGGCTTTATCATTCCTAACGACCCTGAGAATGGTATTTCAATGGGCGAAGAAGAAAAGAAATTAGGTATCAAAGCCTCATCAACACGACAGGTGTTTTTTAGCGACACCAAAGTACCGGTAGAGAATATGTTATCGGAGCGTGGCAATGGGTTTAAGATTGCCATGAATGCCCTTAACGTTGGGCGCATCAAGCTGGCTGTTGCTACGCTAGACGGTCAAAGACGCGTGCTTAATGAAGCCGTTAGCTTTGCCAACCAACGGGTGCAGTTCAAAACGCCGATTGCAAAGTTTGGTGCCATCAAACAAAAGCTCGCTAATATGGCAACGTTCTTGTATGCTGGTGAAGCAGCTTGCTACAGAGCAGCAAAGGATATTGAAGACCGCATTGCACTCCGTGAAGCAGCTGGGAACAGTCACCAAGAAGCCGAATTAAAAGGCGTTGAAGAATATGTGATTGAATGCTCCATTCTAAAGGTTGCCTGTTCTGAACAAACACAAATAACGGCTGACGAGGGTATCCAAGTTATGGGCGGTATGGGCTTTTCGGCCGACATGCCCATGGAGACGGCTTGGCGCGATACACGTATAGCACGAATCTACGAAGGAACCAACGAAATCAACCGTATGCTATCGGTAGGCATGCTCATCAAAAAAGCCATGAAAGGACAACTGGACTTGATTGGTCCTGCCACAGCAGTGGGCGAAGAGCTTTTGGGCATTCCTGATTTTGCCATTCCTGACTTCAGCGAACCCATGAGCCAAGAAAAGCACATCCTTAAAAATCTTAAAAAAGTCTTTTTGATGATTGCAGGTGCAGGGGTACAGAAATACGGCACCGAACTTGAGGAACACCAACAACTGTTGTTGGCTGTTGCCGATATTTTAATTGAAGTTTATATGGCAGAATCTGCCGTATTAAGAGCTGAAAAGAATGTAGGTGTTTATGGGCTAGAAGCTCAAGAATATCAAGTGGCACTCAGTCAGTTGTACCTCTATCAAGCGGTTGAAAAAATCACCACCAAAGGCCGTGAAGCCATCTTGGGATTTGCCGAGGGCGATGAACAAAAAGCCTTGCTTATGGGACTTAAGCGTTTTACCAAATACATGGAATATCCAAATGTAATTGCATTGCGCAACAAAGTGGCTGATAAGGTGGCTGCTGAAAACAATTATTGCTTCTAATATGTATCGCCTTTGCTTCTTGCTTTTTACCATTAGTCTTGCCTTTGGGCAACAGGACGCACGGATGTATGATATTATTGAAGCAGTGTCCGCCAATCGCATCATAACGGATGTGGAGACCTTGGCCAACTTTGGCACCCGCCATACCTTAAGTGATACCTTATCGGAAACGAGGGGCATTGGCGCAGCCAGAAGATGGATCAAAAAATCTTTTGCACAAATAAGCGCTGACTGCGGAAACTGTCTTGAAGTTTTTGAACAGAAAAATATGTTTAAAGCCGATGGGCGACGCCTTACGCGCGACGTTTGGATCAACAATATTGTTGCCATACAACGCGGTAGTGTTCATCCAAATAGGTTTGTCATCATGAGTGGGGATATCGACTCTAGAGTCAGCGACCCCAATAACTTTACATCTGATTCGCCGGGTGCTAACGACAATGCCACGGGGATGGCAGGTGCCATTGAGGCGGCAAGGGTATTATCGAAATATCGTTTTGCCAACAGCATTATTTATGTGGGCCTCTCTGGAGAGGAACAAGGCCTGTATGGCGGTAAAGGATTAGCGCAATATGCCTTGGACAACAATTGGGAGATTATCGGCGTACTGAACAACGATATGATTGGTAATATTGAAGGGGTAGATGGCGTCATTGACAACCGCAGTTTTCGCATTTTCTCTGAGCCTACATCACCAACCGAAACGGAGCGTGCCCGCAAGCAACGCCGTTTTTATGGTGGCGAGGTAGATGGTATTTCCCGACAATTGGCGCGCTACGTACACAAAACGACCCAAACCTATATGCCGGAGATGAACCCCATGCTGATTTATCGCTTAGACCGATTTGGTCGTGGTGGTCACCACCGCCCATTTAACGATGTTGGTTTTGCGGGTATTCGCATCATGGAAGCACATGAAAACTACAACCGTCAGCACCAAGACATCCGAAACGAAGACGGCATTGCTTATGGCGATGTGTTGTCTGGCGTAAACGCAGCCTATGCAGCCAAGCTTACGGCTGTAAATGCCATATCGTTAGCGGCTTTGGCTTGGGCACCAGCTGCACCAAAGGAAGTTGCCATAGGTGGCGTAGTAGCCCCCAGTGCGCGATTGGAGTGGGTGGCTTCAGAAAGTCCTAACACAGCAGGCTATATGGTGTATTGGCGCGATACCACCTCTCCTACCTGGCAGTACAGTAAATATGTGGGTAATAAAACCCAAACCATCCTTGAGGGGATTGTGCTGGACAACTATTTGTTTGGCGTGGCTGCTGTGGGCGCCGATGGGCACCAAAGTACCGTGGTGTTTCCTTCCAAGGTACTGCGCTAATCGAAATATTTTACTAATTTAGTTGTGAACAAACCCCAAGTCTGTTCTACTTCCAAAGCAAAAAATTTTGCTTTTTGAGCATATTCTTGAGGGTAAATAAACATTTATCTACGTAATAATTACGGTTAGTATATGACTAAAGTCGAACCCAATATTGACAACTATTTAGACAATCATTACATCCACAAAAGCAACTGGCTAAGGGCGGCGGTTCTGGGTGCTAACGATGGTATTTTGTCCACAGCCAGTATTTCCATTGGCGTTGCCGCAGCTAGTGACAATAGAGAAACCATCATCCTGGCTACGCTTGCAGGACTTATAGCTGGCGCTTTGTCCATGGCAGCAGGAGAATATGTATCGGTGAGTTCCCAAACAGATATCGAACAGGCAGATATAGAAAGAGAAAAGAAGGAACTAGCAGAAATGCCCGAAGTAGAGCTTGAACTATTGGCAGCAATTTATGAAAAGAGAGGGTTGAAGAAGCAAACAGCAAAAACCGTTGCAGAAGAACTTACCGAACACGATGCCCTGGCAGCGCATGTCAGAGATGAACTGGGATTGAATGAGATAAGCAAAGCAAAACCCATTCAAGCCGCTATTTCGAGCTGTTTGGCCTTTATTTCTGGCGGAGCATTGCCCTTAGTTGTCGTGCTGTTTCTGCCTTTGCTGCACTTAAAATATTCCCTCTATGTTTCTGCCTTATTTTTTTTAATCCTATTGGGAATCGTAGCTGCAAAAACGGGAGGCTCCAGCGTTTTTAAGGCAATCGCACGAATAAGTTTTTGGGGCACCATCGCTATGGGTCTAACCGCGTGGGTTGGGCATCTATTTAAAATAACCATTTAACAACACTAATCATGAACGAAGCACACCTACATTTAGCCATCAATCATTTTCCTATTATCCTGCCTATTGTTGGCTTACTATTACTCATCGCAGGAGGGGTTTTAAAATCAAGCATACTAAAACGAACCGCATACATGTTTTACATCTTGGCTGCACTGCTAACCGTTGCTGCCTATTCTAGTGGTGAAGCCGCTGAGCACTTCATAGAAGACCTTCCAGGCGTTGAAGAAAAATATATGGAAATACACGAAGAAACAGCAGAAACTTTTTCTTTAATCATGTACCTGTTGGGTGGTGTTTCACTACTTGGTTTATGGGCATGCATAAAACGCAAACCATTTGCGAAATGGATAGGATACCTCACAATTCTCTTGACAATAGCAGCCCTGTTTTTTGCCAAGGAAACGGGAACTACAGGTGGCGAAATCATGCATGCTGAAATTAGAACGGGTGCAACTGTAAGTGATATGTATAATGATGACCATGATGATGACCATGATGACGATTAAACGAAATTTTCGCTAAGCTTATAGAAAACCCACTGGCGCGCCTACGTGTCATTCTTAAAAACCTATACATTTAGAAATATAAAAACCTACTTATGCCACGCAAAACCTCTTTTTAATACACGTCACAACGAAGATTAGTCACGCGCCACAGACCTGCCTGGCGGCAAGACAGGCGCGCGCCAGTAAAATAGCGGCAATTCAAACATTAACCTTAAATCTCTTATTATGAATTCAGAATTAAAACTAACCTCTATTGGTATCAGCTACCTAGACCAAGCAAGAAAATGGACCTATTTCCTATCCATCATAGGCTTTATCTTCACTGGAATTGTTGTAATTGCAGCGCTTTTTTTAAGTAGTCTTATTACCAAGTTCAGTGGTATGGACAGCAGCTATGGAGTCAGTGGGTTTACTGCTATGGGAACAGGAACGGTAACTATTATTTATCTTGTACTCGCTGTTATTTACTTTTCTCTTAGCCTTTTCCTGTATCGCTTTTCCACACGCATCAAAGCAGCCGTGCATGAACACAACAGCGCACAGCTAGAAGACGGGCTAAAAAACCTAAAGTCCTATTGGAAATTAACGGGTATTTTAACGGCAGTTGTATTGAGCCTTTACGTCTTGTTTTTCGTATTTAGCATCATATATGGGGCAGCCGCTTTTGCTGGCTTATAAAAACCCCTTTTCCTGCATCCATTCGTCGTTGTACATCTTGCCCACATAACGACTACCCGAATCGTGAAGCAAGACCACCACCACATCGTCGGGGTCAAAGTGCTTTTTGAGTTGCAACACGCCCTTAACAGCCGCACCACAGGAGTTACCGGCAAAGATGCCTTCCTCGCGAGCAAGTTTGCGTGTAAACACAGCAGCGTCTTTGTCGGTGACTTTTTCAAAGCCGTCAATAATCTCAAAGTCCACATTTTCGGGTAATATATCTTCGCCTATACCTTCTGTGATGTAGGGGTATATTTCCTTTTCATCAAAAATGCCCGTCTCGTGGTATTTCTTAAAGACAGAACCATAGGTATCTATCCCCCATATTTTGATGTCGGGGTTTTGCTCTTTTAGGTATTTGCCCACACCCGAAATGGTACCACCCGTACCAACACCCACCACAAAGTGTGTGATTTTTCCTCCCGTTTGCTTCCAAATTTCAGGGCCTGTTTGCTCGTAATGCGCCACCGTATTAGAGGGATTGTCGTATTGGTTTACATACCAAGCATTTGGGGTTTCCTCCCCTATGCGCTTGGAGGTTGAATAATAAGATCTTGGATCATCGGGTGCAACATCTGTGGGGCACACGATAACCTCCGCACCAACAGCACGTAGTATATCAAATTTTTCTTTAGACTGCTTGTCTGTGGAAACACAAATCAGTTTATAGCCTTTAATAATTGCAGCAAGTGCCAACCCCATGCCCGTGTTTCCTGAAGTACCCTCAACGATGGTTCCACCAGGTTTGAGACGACCATCTGCCTCGGCATCTTCAACCATTTTTAAGGCCATGCGGTCTTTGACAGAATTTCCAGGATTGAAAAACTCCACTTTGGCCAATACCAAAGCATCAATTTCAGAAGTAATTTTATTAAGCTTAATAAGTGGTGTATTTCCAATAGCACCTAAGATATTGTCTATGTATTGCATCTGGCAAAGGTAAGTAATGGAGATGCGCTAACCAATGCCTAGGGATTGATTTTGAGCACTTGCGTTGGAGGTATCCTTGAAATAATAAAAGAAGGCAACACCAAAAGCACCAAGCAGACAGCCAGTGTTAGACCGTTGAGCCATAGCACAGTGGTAACATCCATATAGACGGGCACTTCTTTTACGTAATAGGTATTGGGATCTAGGGAAATAAAGCCTGTCTGTTGCTGTATGAACAACAAACCCAAACCAATCAAGTTGCCCCAAACAAGTCCAACGCCAATCAAATAAGCACCTTGTATAAGAAAGAGTTGCTGCAACGAAGCCACCTTAGCCCCCAATACACGAGTTATACCAATGAGTTGCGTCTGCTCCAAAATAAGCACCAACAGCGCAGTAATCATGTTAACACCACCAACGATTATCATGATGATGATTATCAGGGATATGTTTGTACCAAACAATCTAATCCAATTAAAAATTTCTGGAAACTGCTCTTCGACGTGCTGCACATCTACAATAGCATCAATACTGTCATAAATGGCATTGGTATCAAGGTCTAAATTGGTGTCATCGTTGAGGAAAATCTCAAAAGCACCTACTTGATTTTCATCCCATCCATACAACGAACGGACGATATCCAAGTGCCCTAAAACATAGGTGTCATCGTAGTCAGCAAAACCCGTTTCAAACAAACCTACGATGGTACAACTCCTGCGCTTGGGCATGGTTGTCTGTGAAGAAGCGAAGTAGAGCGGTACCCTGTCCCCCACTTTTAGGGATAATTTTTTTGCCAATTCTCCCGATATCCAAATGTCATTTTTGGTTGGTACGGCAATGGTGTCAGACATTCCAAAAAAGGAAAAGAAATCGGTATTAAAATTTTCATCAATGCCTTTAAAAACGATGCCGTCAAATGCGGTATTGTTTAGGATAACACCCGGCACATAGGCAACTGGCTGAACTGCAACCGTATTGGGCAATTGTTGCAGTTGGTTTTGATAAGCAATTGCATTATCTAGTGGTTTTAAGGTTTCTTGATGCTGGCTATTTCCAAGGGCAGTTACACGGACGTGACCGCTAAAGGCGGCTACTTTATCTCCGATTTTATTTTTAAGCCCAACACCCGTACCCAAGGCAATAAGCATGGTGATCACACCCAAGGCAATGGCTATGATTCCAATGGAAATTATGGGACCGGAAACACTGCGTTTGTGCTTTCGATTTCCAATGATACGCCTTGCGATAAACCAAGTAAAACCCACTAACTTTAAAATTAAGGTTAAATGTAATACTTATTTAACGACAATACTTATCTGCCTTAACGGATAGGCTAATGCAACTTACCTTTAAGGCTTGTTTTCTTTAATGAATTTAAGCGTATGTTTTTCTCCTGATGTATGTTCTACCACAACAAAGTATACCCCTTTGTCAAGAGATGATACATCGAGACTGAGCTGCGGCAATTCAGCGGAAAGGCGTTTTTTACCGCTTAGGTCATAAACCGTAGCGTGGTAAGGTGTCTTGGAACCAAAAGAGAAATTGAGGGTTTCACTAACGGGGTTAGGATAAACATAAACCCTATTCTTTTGCTCAAGGTCTTCAACACTTAAAGCTGATGTATCAATACGTACCGTTCCAGAACCACTATTGGAGGCTGCATCTGTTACGGTCACACCAATGATGTCTTTATCACGCAATGTAGGAAACAACACACCATTGTTTGGCGCGACTGCACCTGTATCGATACTCCAGGCGTCGTTCGCAACTGTTATTGTATAACTTAGGTCTGTTGTGCCATTGTTGTCGGTATCTACATCTACTGTCAACGCTTCATTTGCTTCTGCCTTTCCCGTCAAGGTTGGCGTGATGTCATTGGTGGTTTTAGTGTCCACAGTTGGTGCAACTAGATCAATTTTTGGATAAGTTGTTATGACAGCACCTTCCCTCACCGAATCAGATATGAATATGACAAGATCCTCATTATGATTGAACGGCAAAAATGGTCCACCTGAGTATGGTATAGCTGTGGCTGTGTCCAGACTCCAATCTCCGTTTGCATCAGCTGTTGTCCGGTATAGCCTCTTGGTACGTCCACGACTCTGGTAGGTTATATCCACGTATATTAATTCATTAGCTTCTCCCCTTCCCGTCAAGATTGGGGTGGTCTCACTAATCGTTTTAGTACTTATTGTCGGTGGGATTGTATCAATACGCACCGTTCCTGTAGCAGTGTTTCCCGCTGCATCTGTTGCGGTGACGAAAACCACATCATCATCACGTAATGGTGTAAATGGTCCACCACTAGTTGGCGTGTCTGTGGCTGTTCTTATTTCCCAATAAGTAAGACCATCAGCACGATGATCTTTTGTTATTGCGTAAGTCACTACTCTACCATTACCGTTAACATCCAACTCCACCGTCAGCAGATCATCTATTCCTTCACGCCTTCCCTTTATGATTGGCAGAGTAGCACGAGTGGCTGGGCCGAATTCACTGCCCACAGTCGGCGGGGTTGTATCAATACTAACCGTTCCAGTGGAACTGTTCCCAGCTTGATCTATTACAGTAATGGTTAATACATCGTTGTCACTAAATGTTTTGAAAGTACCCCCGCTAGGGGCCATTGCCGTATCTACACGCCAGTTGCCATTTGCATCGGCTCTCAAATTAACAACTGCTTCATGTCCCATTTTATTACTATCATATTCCACTAAAACAGTTAGAAGTTCATTCGTTTGTGCCGTTCCACTCAAAACGGGTCTTGTTTTAGGGGCTGGGTTAGTGTTTACAGTTGGTGCAAGTAAATCAATGACTATGGTAGCCTCACCTTGATTCCCTGCCTTATCCCTTCCATATATTACTAATACAACTCCGTGAGCAGCTGCCGTAAAACGTCCACTAGTTGGTATGGCGGTGCTTGTATCTACACGCCAATCGCCCTTGGCATCGACTGTCACCGTATAAATCACATCCACAATGTAATTTTGACCAATATCCACTTCAATCGTCAGCTCTTCATTTGGTTCTGCCGTTCCACTTATGGTTGGCGTGGGATTATTGCTTCTGTCATTTAATACATTTGGTTTGGTTGTATCAATACGCACGGTTCCAGTAGCACCGTTTCCCGCTGTTGTTACGAGTACGGAAATCACATCGTTGTCATTCAATGCTGTGAAAGTACCGCTGTCTGGTTTGGCGTTGTCTGTATCTACAGACCAGTCTCCGTTTACATCTACTGTTGTTGTATAAGTTACCTCTGCTGTACCATCAGCATTGGTATCTACATTCACGGTCAGTATGGCATTGGCTCCGCCCGTTCCTGTCAGGGTCGGTGTGGTGTCATTGGTAACCTTATCATGTACCAATAGGGTTGCTACAGCTGTTTCGAATCCATCATTAAATGGATGCGCTAACTCTTTATTATTATGGGCTGTGAGCTTTGAAGCTATTACAATAGTCAATAGCAAGATAAAATAGGTCTTGTTCATTGTATGCTGGTATTTGGGTAATACTAAGATACAGATTTTCTAACAAATGTTTAAACGCTGCACCAAAGACAATCATTAAGTACACAAGAGATTTATATATAAACAAGGTAATCGTTACAAAGGAAGTTGTGCTTTTAATCGTTCTACCATGGTATAGACCGCTGGACAAACCGCCACGTTCTTTGCGGTTATTTGGGTTAGTTGATGAAATTTCGCCCTGTTGGTGTGGGGAAATTCACGACAGGCTTTGGGTCGGTCTTCGTAAATGCCGCAATAGTTATCTGCTCCTAAAAACGGGCAAGGCAGTTGTTGTAGGACCTTGTCACCATCTTCGTCAACGCGCAAGTATTGGGTTTCAAATTCGGTTGGCTTTAGACGCAATCGTTTGCTGATGCGCTTGATATCGGAAGGAATAAACAAAGGCCCCGTGGTTTTGCAACAGTTGGCACAAGACAAACAGTCTATTTCTTGAAAAGCTTCTTCGTGCAACGCCCCCATGACTTTGTCAAGTTGCTTGGGTTTGCGTGCCTTTACCTTTTTTAAGTATTTGGCGTTTTCGTGCGCAACCTTGGCCGCTTGTTCGGGTAGCTTTTCTAGGTCTATCACTACGGAATTTTAAGGTATTTGTGCGTTTGCAAGGACGCCATCCATTGAGGATTTTCCAGTACGTGCGTAACGATTAGCGGAATGGCCGTGTCTCTCCTACTCCACTCGGGCTGTAGGTATAACTTGCAGGAATCGGCTACGCCTAAAGCTTGCTTTTCGGCAAACTGCAAGTCGTCTTTATTGTATACGATCACTTTCAACTCATTGGCGACATTGTAGATTTCTGGTTTTGGCAGCATGCGCTTCTTAGGAGACAGGCAAATCCAATCCCATTTCCCAGACAACGGGTAGGCACCGGAAGTTTCGATATGGGTTTTCAAGCCAGCAGCTTGCAAAGCCTCTGTAAGCGGATTCATGTTCCACATAAGGGGTTCGCCACCAGTAACCACTACGGTATCGGCATATGACTTGGCTTGCGCCACAATTTCTTCAATATAGGTGGGTGGATGCAGATTGGCATCCCAGCTTTCCTTAACATCACACCAATGACAACCCACATCACAACCGCCTATGCGAATAAAAAAAGCAGCGCTGCCTTTGTGATAGCCCTCCCCCTGAATGGTGTAGAATGCTTCCATCAAAGGAAGTGCAAGGCCGGCATCAACGGCTTTTTTAAGTTCGGGTTGCATTAGTCTTGGTTGCGTTGGTAGGCCAACATGGTGTTTTGCAACAGCATGGCGATGGTCATGGGGCCCACACCACCTGGCACAGGTGTTATATAGCTCGCCTTTTCTTTTACCGCATCATAGTGAACATCACCAACAATGACGTAACCTTTAGGATGGTCGGCATCAGGAACGCGTGTAATGCCAACATCAATGATGATAGCACCGTCCTTGACCATATCGGCCGTTAGAAAATTGGGTACGCCCAATGCGGAAACAACAATATCTGCTTCTTTGGTGATAGCGGCCAGGTTTTGGGTTCTGCTGTGTGTCAGCGTAACCGTAGCATTTCCGGGATTTCCTTTTTCGGAAAGCAAAATACTCATCGGTCTGCCCACAATATGACTGCGTCCAATGACCACAGCGTGTTTTCCACTGATGTCTAGTTTGTAGCGCTTAAGAAGTTCCATGATACCAAAAGGCGTGGCGGGAATAAAGGTTTGCATGCCCAATGCCATTTTACCAAAATTGGTTGGATGAAATCCATCTACATCTTTATTTGGGTTGATGGCGTGAAGAACCACTTCCTCGTCAATGTGCTTGGGTAAAGGCAATTGCACAATAAAGCCATCGAGCAAGGGATCGTTGTTTAGTTTTTCGATAGTAGCGAGAAGTGCTTCTTGCGAAATGTCATCATCAAGTTTTATTAGGGTTGAGTCGTAGCCTATACGCTCACAAGACCGGACCTTGCTGCCTACATAGGTAAGGCTTGCACCGTCGTTACCTACAAGTACGGCTGCCAAATGCGGCGGACGCTTTCCAGCATCTTTAATTTCTTTTACCTGTATTGTCAGCTCTTCCTTAATCTGATTTGAGGTGGCCTTTCCATCTAAAATTATACTCATTTTCCAAACATTTGCATCAGCTTGGAAGATTTACCTCCGCGCATCATTTTCATCATCTTACTCATTTGCTCAAACTGTTTCACCAGCTTGTTAATATCGTCCATTTGTAGTCCTGCACCTTTGGCAATGCGCTTTTTGCGACTGTAATTCAACAGCTTGGGCTGTTGGCGTTCTTTAGGTGTCATGGAGTGTATCAAGGCTTCAACTCCTTTGAAGGCATCTTCGTCAATTTCAGCGCCGTTGAGCGCCTTGCTAGCCCCTGGAATCATCCCAACTAAATCTTTCATGGAGCCCATGCGTTGCACTTGCTTGAGCTGGCTTAAAAAGTCATCATAACCAAATTGGTTGTTCGCAATTTTCTTCTCAATGCGCTTGGCTTCTTCTTCGTCGACTTGTTCTTGTGCGCGTTCCACTAGAGAAACCACATCGCCCATTCCCAAGATACGGTCGGCCATCCTGTTGGGATGAAAAACATCTAGGGCATCTACTTTTTCACCGGTCCCAATAAATTTTATGGGTTTATCTACCACCGATTTAATCGATAGTGCAGCACCTCCACGTGTATCACCATCCATTTTGGTAAGCACTACCCCATCAAATTGGAGTAAGTCGTGAAAAGCTTTTGCTGTATTCACAGCATCTTGTCCCATCATGGCATCTACCACAAACAGGGTTTCGGTGGGTTTTACTGCCTTGTGAATATTGTCAATCTCTTGCATCAATGCTTCGTCCACTGCCAAGCGACCTGCGGTATCGACAATTACAACATTGTATTGATTTGCTTTGGCGTGTTGCAGTGCTTTTTTAGCAATGTCAACAGGGTTTTTATTTTCGGGTTCTGCAAATACAGCAACTTCAATTTGTTCTCCCAAAATCTTTAATTGATCAATAGCAGCAGGCCGGTATATGTCACAAGCTACCAATAGAACACGCTTGGATTGTTTTTCTTTGAGGTGTTTGGCGAGTTTGGCTGAACATGTTGTTTTACCAGAGCCTTGCAAGCCACTCATAAGTACCACAGCAGGTTTTCCAGTAACGGAGATATCTTGCTTTTGACCGCCAAGCAAGTCGGTCAATTCGTCTTGTACAATTTTGATCAATAACTGACCCGGGTGCAAATCTGACAACACCTTCTGGCCAATGGCTTTGTCTTTTACCCGTTGGGTGAAAGATTTGGCGATTTTGAAATTAACATCGGCATCTAGCAATGCACGCCGAATTTCTTTCATGGTTTCGGCTACATTAATTTCTGTTATGCGCCCATGCCCTTTGAGGGTTTTTAAGGCGGCATCTAAGCGTTTACTAAACTGTTCAAACATGGATTAAGCTAAAAGGCTAAATTAAGAAATATCCTTCTCATGCATAAAAAATATAACAATAACATGTGGAATGGTAATGGCAGCTAAAAAAGCAAAGAATAATGAAGTCAATGAGATGGTTTCATTATCGACAAATAAAACAGCAGCCGTTAGCCCTATCAAGGACAGCAGCCAATACGGAAGAGCGGATTTAATATAAGAACGAATGGGGCTAGAAACATGTGGATGCAATACTGCTGCTTGTTCTTTGAGCGATGGCAAACTGTGCCACAAAACAAAATAAACTGAAAAAGACCACAGTAATGAGGTTTGTGAAAAAAGAAGTATTAGTGCCAATAACGAGATTGCCTGCATCAACAGCTGTGGTTTAAGCCTCTTAATAATAAAGCATAAAAAAAGCACAGCCATAATAGAGGAGGAAAGTAAAAAGCGTTCAAAAAAATAGTCCGGTATTCGCTTACTGGTTATTTCAAAAATAATATCAGCTGTTTCGGATTTATGAGTAAAAAAAAGTAATGCAAAAAGCATAAAGCCAAAGGCAGCATAGAAAAAATAAAGCCCTACCGAGATGTTAGTTGATTTTTGAAACCATTGCTGTTCGCCAAAATGAAATGAACTGATAATTACAAACAACAATAAGGACCAAAGCGGAAAGCGATAGAGTGCAAGAACCATGACAAAAACAAACAAAACATAAATAACAAATAGGTAGCTAAAATGTTGTTTTGTTGTCGTTCTTCTAATCTTTGACACAATATATAAGTCATTTGCACCATGAATAATGCCAATTGTTAACACATTAATAGCGGCTAAAAAAGTCAAAAAGGCGTCGGACAACAGAACTCCTAACACTGTACAAATCAGCGTGATAAGGATTTTTTGAGTATTAAAATGCTTAATTTGAAACATAAATTTTTAACAATATCGTAAAATATTTATTCAAATATATACAGTTTGTTTAATTTTTTTTAACTTGCGCTCAACAAAATATAATTAAAAAATCATGACAATTACTAATTTAATTTCATTTATCGGAAATGCGGATCTTAGTGATCCCGTTAACTTTACTTTCTTTTTAGGTACGATGGCGATGACAGCTGCTTCAGCTTTTTTCTTCCTATCGCTACCTCAATTTGATAGCAAATGGAGAACCTCAATTTTGGTTTCTGGTTTAATTACCTTTATTGCGGCAGTACACTACTACTACATGAGAGAGGCTGCTACTTCTGGAGGCGTTACTACAGAAATCCGTTACATCGACTGGATACTTACAGTTCCATTGATGTGTGTTGAGTTCTATTTAATTCTTAAGGCTGCTGGTGCAACAACCAAACACCTTAAGACGTTAATCTGGGCTTCACTTGTTATGCTTGTTACAGGTTACTTCGGTGAAGTTGCTGACGGTGGTACTGCAATGCCTGCACTTTGGGGTCTTGCTTCTGGTGTAGCTTATTTCTACATTGTATACCTAATCAAGTATGGTGAGCTAGCTAAACTTGCTGCATCTGCGGGTGGAGCGGTTGAAAAAGCACACAAAACATTAACACTTTTTGTACTTATCGGATGGGCAATTTACCCATTAGGTTATATGTTAGGTACAGCTGATGGTCAATGGTATTCTTTCATCTCTGCGCTAAATTTAGACATGGATGTTGTGTATAACATTGGTGATGCTATCAACAAAATTGGTTTTGGTTTAGTAGTTTACGCTGCGGCGGTTGCTTCTAAAAAATAAGTAAAACCTTATTAGTATTTTAAAAAGCCTCGATTTTCGAGGCTTTTTTTTTACATTCTTTCCGGAGCATCAATACCCAAAAGACCGAGGGCTTTTGCAATAACGTCCGCTACGGCACCGCACAAAGACACCCTGAAAGATTGCTCTGCCTTATCCGTAACAAGTATGGGTACTTCTTGGTAGTATGAATTAAACTGCTTCACCAACTCATATAGATAGTTGGCAATCAAAGCCGGGCTGTATTGCTTAGCAGAAGCTTCAATAGTAGCGGGAAATTGAAGTAGCGTTTTCAATACCGTCTTCTCTTTATCGTGTAGCGAAGCTACGTCTGCAACATCAAAATTACTAACCGATGACTTGCGTAAAATAGATTGAATACGCGCATGGGTATATTGTATAAATGGCCCCGTATTTCCTGTAAAATCTACAGAAGCCTTGGGATCAAATAAGATGCGTTTCTTTGGGTCAACTTTTAGGATATAATATTTTAAGGCACCCATACCAATGGTGTGATAAAGCGATTCTTTTTCCGCCTCAGACATACCCTCTAGCTTACCCAACTCTTGTGAAATCTGCTTGGCAGTGTCCTGCATTTCGGTCATAAGTGCATCGGCGTCCACTACCGTTCCCTCACGACTCTTCATCTTTCCGCTTGGCAAGTCAACCATACCATAGCTTAAGTGATGCAACTGATCTGCCCACGCATAGCCCAATTTCTTCAACACAAGGAACAATACCTTAAAGTGATAATCTTGTTCATTTCCAACCGTGTAAACCATACCCTTCATATCTGGATGATCGGTATAGCGCAATCGTGCTGTTCCAAGGTCTTGTGTCATGTACACAGAAGTACCGTCAGAACGAAGCAACAGTTTTTCATCGAGACCCTCGTCAGTCAAATCGATCCAAACAGAACCGTCGTCTTTTTTGAAAAACACGCCTTTGTCAAGCCCTTCAGTGACAATTTCTTTACCCAATACATAGGTGTTGCTTTCATAGTAATAGGAATCGAAGTGAACTCCCAAACGTTTGTAGGTTTCGTCAAAACCTTCATATACCCAAGCATTCATTTTTTCCCATAAAGCAAGGACTGAAGCATCTTTTTGCTCCCAACGAATCAGCATGTCTTTTGCCTGCAACAAAATAGGCGCCGTATTTTTAGCGGTTTCTTCATCAGCTCTAGCAGCTATCAAATCAGCCATTTCCTTTTTGTATTGTTGATCAAAAAGAACGTAGTATTTACCTACCAATGCATCGCCTTTTAGCTTGGCAGTTGCTGGCGTTTCACCGTTTCCAAACTGCTCCCATGCCACCATGGATTTACAGATGTGGATGCCCCTGTCGTTGATGATTTGAGTGGTGTGTACGTTTTGTCCGTTGGCAGACAGTATGTTGGCTACAGAAGCCCCTAATAAATTATTTCTAATGTGACCAAGGTGCAATGGCTTATTGGTGTTTGGCGAGGAATACTCAACCAAAATTTTATCAGCAGCTGCATCAACAGTTTTAATACCAAAATGCGCATCGGCACGAATATCTTTCAATGCCTTGATATAATATGCTGTTGATATCTCAATATTTAAAAAACCTTGCACCACATTATAAGAAGCTATTTCTGCAACTTCTGCTTGGAGGTAATCTCCCAACTCCGCTGCCAAATCAGCTGGTTTTTTGGGCGCCAACTTCAACAGCGGAAATACAACCACAGTCAAATCGCCTTCAAATTGAGGCTTGGTGGGTTGAATTTCAATACTTTCTAGTGTTTTGCCATAGTTTGTGGCAAAGTATGCAACGAGTTGTTTTTTAATGATCTGATCCATACACAAATATCGAGTGCAAAGATAAGTGATTCCAACAGGTTGCAACGCATTTATCCTATCTTTGTAAAATGCTAGCAAATGTATCGTATAACAACAAAGCCCAGCGCGAATCCATAGATACGCTAGTAGGCAAGCCCTTTACCCTAATGAACCGACTTAAGTTGGGCGGTGTGGGCTCACCCAAACTGCATGTGGTTTCAAGCAGTAAAGAAATTGATTCCCTCTTTGTTTTAGATCACAATGACAACACCTGCAATATCGAATTGCGTCCAAATGGCATCATTCTACGTTTTAGATCGCTGCTTGAAACTTACGGCTTGATAATTCCATACTACAAGCTCACCATATTTAAAGGTACGGGAGAGGCGTATAGCATTCACATGGGGCACCACAAGGTTGGCATCTCGGCGAAATCTAAAAATGTACGTGACTTCTTCAAAAAGATTCAGCAGCAAAAAGCGCTTATTTCAGACAACTACCTTTAGTATACCTCTGCTAGCATACAGCGAACGCTACCGCCGCCCAAGTCTTCAATGGTTGGGATGGGACTATGAACTAGCTTGACGTACTGCTGCAACTGTAACAGCTGCTTGGTGGTAAGCGCATCATAAGCGCGCGTGCTCATCACCAAAAGGGATGTGCCGTCTGTGGCTGTAAGCGCCAACATATTGCCTGCGAATTGAGTAAGCTGCTTCTCTGTCAAAGGGATAACTACTTTTCCAGAAAAGGTAAGACTGTCTTGCAGCGATGCACGCTCCATTGGATCATCAACAGCGTCTAAACAAACAAGTGCAAAAGCAGGAGCTATCACCATCATAACATTGGTGTGATAGATCAGCAAACGTGCGGTGCCTACCGTTTGATAAGCATGAAAAACAACAGGCTTAAAATTAAAGGCTTCACAAAATAGGTGAAACAAGTGCGCGTCAGCACGTGCCGAAAGTGCACAGTATGCAATGCGGTGTTGATGATCGAGCACCATACTGCCTGTGCCTTCTAAAAACTGTTGTTTCTGTTCATATACAGAATAGTCAACCGTATGCATCACTTCATATCCGTCTTTGCTAAGCGCTTCGAAGATGCGGTTGGAGCGTTCAGCCCTTCTGTTTTCGGCAAACATGGGAAATAAAACCAATTGGCCCTTACCCAAGAGAGCAAACCAATTGTTTGGAAAAAGGGCGTCAGGCGTGTCGGGTGTGAGGGTGTCTTGAACAACCGTAACCTTGATGTTATTCATGCGCAAGCAAGAAACCAGGGTATCGAATTCCGATTGGGCTTGTAATAGTGACTGAGCAGCAGTAAGGGCGGTGTGCTTTTGATAATAATTGTTTGCTGCGGTTTGTTCATTGGCGCGAAAGCTAGCAGGGCGCACCATCAGCACGTGATGGGTAGGTTTCATGGGACACGGTATAAGGGCAGGGTAACACAGCGAAATAAACCGCCTTGTTTTCCTATTTCACTAAAATCGACTTCTTCGACTGTTATGCCACGTTGACGCAGCCAAGCATTTAGACGCGTAAACGAAGGGTCTGAAATAACTGCGGTTGGGCTTATGGAAACCACATTACACATCATCTGACTCATCTCTACAGCTGACACTTCGAATATGTTGTCGTTACCAAAATGGGCAACAAGCCAATTATAAGCATCTAGATCGGCAAAGCCCTCAGAGCAAGTCAATGCAACGTTTTTTCCCACGAGCTGAAAACAACAGTCCAAGTGCAATGCGTTTTCGTGTGGAATCGTATTCGATTTTTTTAACTCAAATGCCTTTACTTTTTTGTGGGGAAAAGCCTGTTGTAAGGCAGCAACTGCGGCCTTATTAGTTCTGGCAGTAAGTAATTTTGCATAATCAGGACTCGTTGATATGCCCACATAAATATAATCGTTGTGAACAATAACATCCCCGCCTTCGACATGCACCTTTTTTGGGAACACCAATTGCTTGGAAGCAGGGATTTGGGCTAATAAAGAAGCTAAACCTGCCAATTCTTTTTCACGATGTGGAATGATATTGGAACGAACAAAAATATCGTCTACGACAAACCCCAAATCACGCGCAAATATTTGGTTGCAATCCGCAACATTGTCTGGACGAAGCACAGATACACCATAGCGCAAAAAAACCTGCTCAAGGTCAGTTAAGGCTTGTTGTAAGGCTGCTTTTTTAGGAAAGGTTCCAGCAAGCAAATGCTTTTTGGAAGAGGGATCGTATAAGTCTTGGATATTGGGCGGAGCACCCATAGCATCCGCTGTACCCAACAATACATGGGTGAGCGTTTGCGTCTCTGAATGTATACAGAGTTTTATCCCATGGCTTATCGTTTATTCAATGGTACGAATGGTCTTTGATTCTCCCCTACATATATCTGTCTTGGACGGCCAATAGGCTCTTTGTTTAGTCGCATTTCACGCCATTGAGCAATCCATCCGGGCAAACGACCAAGCGCAAACATTACCGTAAAGGTTTCGGTTGAAATTCCCATAGCACGGTATATAATACCAGAGTAAAAATCAACATTAGGGTAAAGTTTACGATCTACAAAATAAGGGTCGCTTAAAGTAGCTTCCTCCAGTTTTTTAGCAATGTCCAACACAGGATCAACGATACCGAGGTCTTCAAGTACCTCTTTGGCTGATTGCTTGATGATACGTGCACGTGGATCAAAGTTTTTATACACCCTATGTCCAAAGCCCATCAATCGGAAAGGATCGCTTTTGTCTTTGGCCTTGTTCATGTATTTGTCAATATCTCCCCCGTCTTTGCGGATATCTTCGAGCATTTCAACAACAGCTTGGTTTGCACCTCCGTGCAATGGGCCCCAAAGGGCTGATATACCAGCAGCTACAGATGCAAAAAGACCAGCGTGTGACGATCCAACAATACGTACTGTTGAAGTTGAGCAATTTTGTTCGTGTTCGGCGTGTAATATCAAAAGCTTATTCAGCGCTTGATCCACAACAGGATTGGCAACATACTCCTTGTTGGGTTTGCGGAACATCATACGGGCGATATTCTCCACATAGCCTAGGGCATAATCCCCATATTTAAGTGGAAGACCTGATTTTTTTCTAAATACCCAAGCAACCAATACAGGAAGTTTGCCCATGATGCGGACAATAGCTCGGTACATTTCTTCCTCGCTCTCAACATCAAAGGTCTTTGGATTAAATGCGGTTAGCGCACTGGTAAGTGACGACAATACACCCATTGGGTGCGCAGCACTAGGAAAGCTTTCAAGTATTTTCTTTAAGTCTTCGTCTATATAAGATTCCTCTTTAATGTCGACCAAAAACTTATCAAGCTGTTCAGCATTTGGAAGCTCGCCAAAGATCAGCAAGAAGGCAACTTCTAAAAAATCGGCGTTTTTTGCCAAATCTTCAATATCATATCCACGGTAGCGCAGCACGCCTTTTTCGCCATCTAAAAAAGTGATGGCACTTTGGCAAGAACCAGTATTCTTAAAACCAGGGTCAAGGGTTATAAGGTTGGTTGCCGCACGCAGGGTTTTAATATCAATTCCTAGTTCGTCTTCTGTTCCTTCAACTAAAGGGAATTCAACCGACTTCCCATCATAGGATAATTTTGCAAATTTTGCCATTTTTTATTTTCGATAATATAATGCAGTGAATTAAAACTTCACTTTAAAGGCTTTATCCTGTGGATAAAACGCGATTCTTCCTAACTCTTCTTCAATACGCAACAACTGGTTGTACTTTGCCATACGGTCACTACGTGATAGCGAACCTGTTTTGATTTGACCCGTGTTTAAGGCAACGGCTAAATCTGCAATCGTGTTGTCCTCTGTTTCTCCAGAGCGGTGAGACATCACACAAGTATACCCTGCATTTTGTGCCATTTGAACTGCCGCAATGGTTTCAGATAACGAACCAATTTGATTTACTTTAATCAAAATAGAGTTTGCAATATTTTCTTCTATACCACGACTCAAACGGGTTACGTTGGTAACAAATAAATCATCTCCAACCAATTGTGCTTTATCGCCAATTTTTTCAGTCAGGTATTTCCATCCTTCCCAGTCGTTTTCGTCCATACCGTCTTCAATAGATACGATAGGGTATTTCGCTGCCAATGAAGCAAGGTAGTCTGCCTGTTCTTTAGAAGAACGCACTTTTCCGCTTTCGCCTTCAAATTTTGTGTAGTCGTACTTACCGTCTACATAAAATTCAGCAGCGGCACAGTCTAAGGCAATCATTACCTCTTCTGCCGGCTTGTAACCAGATTTCTCAATGGCCAATAAAATGGTATCCAATGCATCTTCGGTTCCGCCTAATGTAGGTGCAAATCCACCTTCATCACCAACCGCTGTACTTAAGTTTCTTCCTTTAAGTACTTTCTTAAGGTTGTGGAAAATTTCAGTTCCCATTTGCAGTGCATGTGAAAGCGAAACAGCTTTTACAGGCATGATCATAAATTCTTGAAATGCAATAGGCGCATCAGAGTGTGAACCACCATTGATGATATTCATCATGGGCACTGGAAGGGTAATGGCACGTGTACCACCAATGTAGCGGTATAGCGGTAGGCCCAATTCGTTTGCAGCTGCTTTGGCAACGGCTAGTGAAACACCCAAAATGGCATTGGCACCAAGCTTCGACTTGTTAGGTGTACCATCCAAATCAATCATGGTCTGGTCAATCTCCTCTTGCTCAAATACAGAAGCACCTAAAAGCTCGGGAGAAATGATTTGATTTACATTTTTAACTGCTTGTAGAACACCTTTGCCCATATAGGCATCTCCTCCGTCGCGTAATTCAACGGCTTCGTGTTCTCCAGTTGACGCACCAGAAGGTACAGCCGCACGGCCCATGGTTCCAGTATCTGTAATTACATCAACCTCTACGGTTGGATTTCCTCTGGAGTCAAAGATTTGACGTGCATGTACATTTAAAATGATACTCATGATGCTTGTTTTTTGTGGTTGTTGATTTGTGAAATAAATTGGTCAAATAAATAAGATGAATCGTGCGGTCCAGGGCTTGCCTCAGGGTGGTATTGCACGGAGAAGCAAGGCTTGCCTTCAATGCGGATACCTGCTACCGTATCGTCGTTAAGGTGCTTGTGTGTGATTACAACATCCTTATGCGTTTCTGTTTCTGCTCTGTTGATCGCAAAACCGTGGTTTTGTGAGGTGATTTCGCCTTTGCCTGTTTCAACATTCAGGACGGGGTGGTTAATACCACGGTGTCCGTTGCGCATTTTATAAGTTGATATACCTTGAGACAGCGCAATGATTTGATGTCCTAAACAAATACCAAATAGCGGAAGTCCTTTGGCAATGATCTCGGCCGCAACGGCTTGTGCAGCATGCAAAGGTTCTGGATCACCAGGTCCATTGGACAAGAAATAACCGTCAGGATTCCATTCACTCATGGTTTCAAAAGTGGTGTCTAGTGGAAAAACCTTAACATACACCCCTCTACTGGCGAGGTTGCGCAAGATGTTTTTCTTGATACCCAAGTCCAAGGCCGCAACCTTCAAAGGTGCAGCTGCATCACCCATAAAGTAGGGTTCTGTTGTGGAAACTTTAGGTGCAAGCGCCAATCCTTTCATAGATGGCACATCTGCAAGTTGTTTTTTTAAAGCGTCTAAGTCGTCCGTCTGCGTTGAGATTATGGCATTCATGGCACCGTTGTCACGTATGTAACTCACAAGTGCGCGCGTATCAACGTCAGAAATGGCAACTAGTTGTTGCTTTTCGAAAAAATCAAACAAAGAACTGTCTGCGGCTTCGCGTGAAAATCCAGTATTGAAATTTTTACAGATAAGCCCTGATATCTGAATAGTATCAGATTCGGACTCGTTATGTAAAACGCCATAGTTTCCAATGTGTGCATTGGTAGTAACCATAAGCTGCCCATAATACGATGGGTCTGTAAAAATCTCTTGATAACCCGTCATGCCCGTGTTAAAGCACAACTCGCCAAAAGCTTGGCCTTCAATTCCAATGGATTTGCCGTGAAATACCGTTCCGTCTTCTAGCAAGATAAGTGCTTTGTTACGAGAGAGGTATTGGCTCATTTTGGTTAAATGTATTTCTGCAAAATTAACACAAAAAAAAGGATAAACCCACTGGTTTATCCTTTGATTTATTAAAAGGCTATTAAAAACTTATTCCGCCTTGTTTTCTTCTTCTGAAGATGATGCCGCATCGGCTTCTTCTGCGCTGGTTTCTTCAGCAGGTGCAGCTTCGGCAGCAGTTGCTTCAGGAGCAGCTTCTTCTGCTACAGGCGCATCAGTAACTACTTCTGCTTCAGCAGGAGCTACTTTTTTAGCACCTCTACGTCTAGATTTTTTCTGCTTTGGCTTATCGGTCTCATATACTTCATTGAAGTCTACCAGCTCGATTAATGCCATATCAGCGTTATCTCCTAGCCTGTTTCCAAGTTTGATGATGCGGGTGTAACCACCTGGGCGATCGCCAACTTTCTCAGAAACAATACGAAACAATTCGGTTACGGCATACTTGTTACGCAAAGCTCTAAAAACAACACGACGGTTGTGTGTGGTGTCTTCTTTTGAACGCGTGACAAGCGGCTCAACAAACTGCTTCAAGGCCTTAGCCTTGGCTACTGTCGTATTGATACGTTTGTGCTCAATTAGCGAAGATGCCATATTGGCAAGCATCGCTTTTCTGTGGGTATTTGTACGCCCCAAGTGGGCAACTTTCTTTCCGTGTCTCATGATGAATAGCTATTGCGACCTTAGTCTTTATCCAGTTTGTATTTAGCCAAGTCCATTCCAAAGTTAAGGCCTTTGGCAATGACCAATTCCTCAAGTTCGGTAAGTGATTTTTTGCCGAAGTTTCTAAACTTCATCAAATCACTTTTGTTAAAGGAAACCAAATCGCCAAGTGTGTCTACTTCAGCTGCTTTAAGGCAATTCAGTGCACGCACAGACAAATCCATATCGATGAGTTTTGTCTTTAGCAATTGACGCATGTGTAATGACTCTTCGTCATAGGTTTCAGTTTCAGCAATTTCATCGGCCTCAAGCGTTATGCGTTCGTCAGAGAACAGCATAAAGTGATGGATCAATGTTTTTGCAGCTTCAGTCAATGCATCTTTTGGATGAATAGAACCGTCTGTTATGATTTCGAAAATCAACTTTTCGTAATCTGTTTTTTGCTCTACACGGAAGTTCTCAATCGTGTATTTCACGTTTTTAATAGGCGTGTAAATCGAGTCAATGGCAATAGTTCCAATAGGCGCAGTTGCTTTTTTATTTTCCTCTGCAGGAACGTAACCACGTCCTTTTTCAATGGTAAACTCAAAGTTTAGCTGAACGCTTTCGTCCATATTGCAAACAACCAATTCTGGGTTAAGCACTTGGAAACCAGAGATAAACTTCTGTAAATCACCAGCTGTTAGTTGCTTTTGTCCTGATATAGCTACACTAACTGATTCGCTATCAACAGAGTCGATTTGTTGTTTGAAACGAACTTGCTTAAAGTTCAAAATCATTTCTGTTACGTCTTCTACTACTCCGGGAAGCGTTGAGAATTCGTGGTCAACCTTGTCGATACGAACAGAAGTAATCGCAAAACCTTCAAGCGATGCAAGCATCACACGACGTAGTGCGTTTCCAACCGTTAGCCCATACCCCGGCTCTAGTGGACGAAATTCGAATTTACCTTCGAATTCGTCTGAATCAATCATGATTACCTTATCTGGTTTTTGAAAATTAAATAGTGCCATAGGATTATTTTGAATACAGTTCGACGATTAGTTGCTCCTTTATGTTTTCTGTGATTTGCTCACGGGTAGGAACTGAAACCAGTGTGCCTTCAAGCGTTGCATCATTCCATGACAACCACTCTAAATCGTGACTGGCAACAGAAAGAGAACGCTCTATTACTTCAAGCGATTTAGATTTTTCACGAACGCCAATCACATCACCAACTTTTACGTGACATGAAGGAATGTTCATGATTTCTCCATTTAAAGTAATGTGACGGTGCCCCACAAGTTGGCGGGCAGCGCTTCTAGTTGGTGCAATACCTAAACGGTATACCAAGTTGTCTAGACGGGACTCACAAAGTTGAAGGAGTACTTCACCTGTTACGTCCTTACTAGCATTAGCTTTAAGAAAAAGATTGCGGAACTGACGCTCTAAAATACCATAGGTAAATTTCGCTTTTTGCTTTTCCATTAACTGGATTGCATATTCCGATTTTTTGGGTCTACGACGGTTATTTCCGTGCTGTCCAGGAGGGTAATTACGCTTTTCGAACGATTTGTCTTCGCCGAATATAGCTTCGCCAAACTTACGGGCGATTTTTGTCTTTGGACCAGTATATCTTGCCATATTATAAAAATTAAGTGCTGGGAATTAAGGTCAATCCTTCGCCAGCGGGGTTAGTATTAAACTCTACGTCTTTTTGGTGGACGACATCCGTTGTGCGGCATTGGCGTCACGTCAACTATTTCGGTGACTTCGATGCCACCATTGTGAAGGGTTCTGATAGCTGACTCGCGTCCGTTACCGGGTCCCTTTACAAATACTTTTACCTTTCTAAGGCCTGCTTCCTGAGCTACTTTCGCAGCATCTTCAGCTGCAAGTTGTGCAGCATAGGGTGTATTTTTCTTTGAGCCTCTAAAGCCCATCTTACCTGCGGAAGACCATGAAATCACCTCACCTTTGTTATTGGTTAGGGATACAATGATATTATTAAACGATGCGTTAATGTGGGCTTCGCCAAAGGCTTCCACCACAACTTTACGCTTTTTTGAACTTGATTTTGCCATCTGTTGACTACTTTATTTAGTTACTTTCTTTTTGTTAGCAACTGTCTTGCGTTTTCCTTTACGTGTTCTTGAGTTATTCTTGGTGCGTTGACCACGAAGTGGTAAACCGACACGGTGACGAATACCTCTAAAAGAACCGATGTCCATCAATCGCTTGATGTTCAATTGGGTTTCCGAACGAAGTTCACCTTCGATCTTAAATGAAGCAACAGCATCACGGATACGACCAATTTCGTCGTCATTCCATTCGTTTACTTTTTTGCTTTCGTCAACACCAGCAGTAGCCAAAATTTCTTTAGCACGGCTGCGTCCAACCCCATATATATAGGTTAGCGAAATGACGCCTCTTTTTTGTTTAGGAATATCTACTCCAGAAATTCTAGCCATAATTATCCTTGTCTTTGTTTGAACCTAGGGTTCTTTTTGTTAATTACGTATAAGCGTCCATTGCGACGTACAATCTTGCAGTCGGCGCTTCTTTTTTTAAGTGATGCTCTAACTTTCATATCTTAATATCTAAATGTGATGCGTGCCTTTGTTAAATCATAAGGCGACATCTCTAACTTTACTTTATCACCAGGAAGTAGCTTTATATAGTGCATGCGCATCTTCCCAGAGATATGTGCCGTTACCACGTGACCGTTTTCCAACTCTACGCGAAACATCGCGTTGGAAAGCGCCTCAATGATTTGGCCATCTTGTTCTATAGCTGCTTGCTTTGCCATTAGTTTCCTGCTGTTTTATTTCGTTTACTACCTGTTTTCATTAACCCATCATAATGACGGTTCAACAAATACGCATTGATTTGCTGAATGGTATCAATCGCAACACCTACCATAATAAGAAGGGAAGTTCCTCCGTAGAACAACGCCCATCCTTGTTGCATCCCAAACAAATGGTACACCACTGCTGGTAACACGGCCACCGCTGCCAAAAACAGCGAGCCCGGGAAGGTAATTTGCGACATAATGCGATCTAGGAAGTCTGCGGTTTCCGTACCTGGACGAACACCAGGAACAAAACCACCACTTCGCTTCAGGTCATCAGCCATCTTGTTGGTCGGAACCGTAATAGCTGTATAGAAATAGGTAAAGACAATAATCAAGACGGCAAACAAGATGTTGTACCAAAGTCCGAATATGTCTGAAAAAGAAGCTTGTAACCATCGTCCCAGACCACTATCAGAACCCAAAAGGCTTCCCATAGATGAAGGAACAAACATCAATGCTTGTGCAAATATGATGGGCATTACACCAGAAGCGTTTAGCTTGAGTGGTATATACTGACGTGCGCCAATTTGGTTTTTGTCAATGCCGCCAGAAGCAGTTCTACGTGCATACTGCACAGGTATCTGACGTACCGCCATTACCAATAGGATACAAATGGCATTTATTCCAATCCATACCATGGTTTCTATTACGATAACAATGGGACCACCGTTGTTTTCGGTAACTCTTGAAACAAATTCTTGCGCAAAAGACATGGGTAAAGTTGCTACAATACCTACCGTAATCAATAGTGAAATACCGTTTCCAATTCCTTTGTCGGTTATCTTCTCACCCAGCCACATCGCAAAGATGGTTCCGGTAACAAGTATGATAACAGAAGGGACCATAAAACCAAGTCCTTTTCCAAGAACAAAAGCAGACTCAGGAACACCAAGTGCACCCAGCGAGTATAAGTAAGCAGGCGCTTGGAACACACAAATACCAATGGTTAACCATCGTGTGATTTGGTTGATTCTACGACGACCACTTTCGCCTTCTTTTTGAAGTTTTTGCAGATAAGGAACAGCAATTCCCATAAGCTGCACTACAATAGAAGCAGAAATATAGGGCATGATACCCAGTGCAAAAACAGACGCATTGGCAAAGGCACCACCTGTAAACATGTTTAACACGCCAAGTAGTCCGCCACCGCTGGTTTTGCTTGTTAGTTGAGAAAGTTGAACAGGGTCAATTCCAGGCAAAACTACCTGAGCACCGATACGGTAAACTATAAGAAATCCAAGGGTAATCAAGATACGGTTCTTGAGTTCCTCTATTTTCCAAATATTCGCTAAGACCTCTATTAATCTTTTCATTTATTCAATCGTAATGGCTTCTCCTCCGGCTGCTTCTATAGCTGCCTTTGCAGTTGCAGTAAATTTGTGGGCGCTCACCTTGAGCTTGGTAGATAATGTACCACGACCTAAAATTTTAATCAAATCGTTTTTGCCTACCAAACGCAATTGAATCATTGCTTCTTGGTCAACTTTCGTTTTGATTTTTTTAGCATCGGCTAATTCTTGGAGTTTGTCCAAGTTGATACCTGCGTATTCTTTTCTGTTGATGTTGGTAAAACCAAACTTAGGCACACGGCGTTGTAGGGGCATTTGTCCCCCTTCAAAACCAACTTTCTTGGAATAACCAGAACGAGATTTGGCTCCTTTGTGACCACGTGAAGCAGTACCACCAGTACCAGAACCTTGTCCTCTACCTAGACGTTTACTTGCGCCTTTAACCGAGCCTTTAGCAGGCTTTAAATTTCCTAATTCCATATTAAACGTTTTGGACAGTTACCAAATGTTTTATTTTATTAACCATACCCGTGATGGTGGCTGTATCTTCATGTTCAACAACCTGACCAATCTTGTGTAAACCAAGAGCAGCAAGTGTGCGTTTCTGATCTTCAGGACGCTTGATAGTACTCTTTACTTGTGTAACTTTAATCTTTGCCATGGCTTATCCGTTAAAAACTTTATCAAGTGAAATACCACGTTGCTTAGCAACTGTGTTGGCATCGCGTAATTGTAACAATGCGTCAAAAGTAGCCTTCACCACGTTGTGTGGGTTTGAAGAGCCTTGAGATTTTGACAATACATTGTGAACACCCACAGCCTCTAGTACAGCACGAACTGCGCCACCTGCAATAACTCCAGTACCATCAGATGCTGGTTGAAGATAAACACGGGCTCCGCCGTATTTTCCTTTTTGCTGGTGTGGAAGTGTTCCCTTGTTGATAGGGATACGTACCAAATTCTTTTTGGCGTCTTCAACAGCTTTAGAAATGGCTTCAGCAACTTCTTTCGATTTTCCTAAACCTTGTCCAACAACACCGTTTTCGTCACCTACAACAACAATTGCGGAAAAGCCAAAGGCACGTCCTCCTTTTGTTACTTTGGTAACTCGTTGTACACCAACCAAACGATCTTTGAGATCTAGTCCACCTGGTTTTACAAATTCTACGTTTTTATAATCTTGATACATACTTAAAATTTTAGTCCTGCTTCTCTTGCGCCGTCAGCTAGTGACTTTACACGTCCATGATATAAATATCCTCCACGGTCAAAACGAATAGAAGAGATACCAGCAGCTAATGCTTTTTGGCCAATCAACTTTCCTACTTCTTGCGCGAGTTCAATTTTTGTTCCACTATGCTTTTCAAATTCCTTATCGCGAGACGAAGCAGCCGCTAGGGTTACTCCTGTTTCATCGTTAACGATTTGCGCATAAATTTCTTTATTGCTTCTAAACACAGACATGCGAGGCATAGCAGCTGTACCAAGAACGGTGTCTCGGAAGCGCTTCTGAATGCGTTGTCTACGTTGGGTTTTTGTCATTTTCATATCCCTAATGCTTATGCAGATTTACCTGCTTTTCTTCTAATTTGTTCTCCTACAAACTTCACACCTTTTCCTTTGTAAGGTTCTGGCTTACGGAAACCGCGAATTTTTGCTGCAATCGATCCAACCAATTGGTTGTCGTGTGAGCTGAGTTTGATGATGGGGTTTTTACCTTTTTCAGAAACAGTCTCAACCTTAACTTCGGTTGGAATTTCAAACACAATGTTGTGTGAAAAACCAAGTGCGAGATCAAGTTTTTGACCTTGGTTGCTGGCACGATACCCTACACCAACCAATTCTAATTCTTTTGTAAATCCAACAGAGACACCCGTAACCATATTGGCAACAAGCGCACGATATAACCCGTGCTTGGCTCTGTGAGGCTTGCTGTCCGAAGGACGAGAAACCACCAATTGACCAGCTTCTTGAGCAATGCTAACATCGCTGTAAGGCTGTGTCAATTCGCCTAGTTTACCTTTAACGGTAATCACACCAGGTTGGATGTCAACTGTGACGCCTTCTGGAACTACTATAGGGTTATTACCAATTCTTGACATAATTCAAATTTTTATTAGTGAACGTAACAAATTACCTCACCACCTACATTTTCTTTTTTCGCTTGCTTTCCAGTCATTACTCCGTGTGAAGTAGATACTATAGCAGTACCTAAACCATTTAGTACACGGGGAATTTCTCCAGAAGAAGCATATTTACGCAAACCAGGTGTACTGATTCGCTGTAATTTTTTGATTACAGGTTCTTTGGTAAGACGGTCGTATTTTAAAGCAATTTTGATGCTTTTTTGAACGGTATCGTCTTCCACCTTATAACTAAGGATATAGCCTTGGTCAAATAAAATCTTTGTGATTTCTAGCTTCAGTTTTGAAGCAGGAATCGAAACCACGCGGTGACCAGCGCTGTTTGCGTTACGAACGCGTGTTAAATAATCTGCAATTGGATCTGTATTCATAATTCTTTTTGTTTACCAGCTCGCTTTTTTAACTCCCGGGATTAAACCTTTATTCGCCATTTCTCTGAACATAACACGAGAAAGACCAAATTGACGCATATATCCTTTCGGACGACCTGTAAGCTTGCAACGGTTGTGGCCGCGTACAGGAGATGCATTTTTAGGTAATTTTTGCAGCGCTTCATAATCGCCAGCTGCTTTTAAGGCAGCACGCTTATCAGCATATTTAGCGGCTAGTTTTGCTCTTTTGACCTCACGGGCCTTCATTGATTCTTTTGCCATACTAGTTTTTCTTAAAGGGCATGCCCAATTCGTTTAACAATGATTTAGCTTCTTTATCGGTATTAGCCGACGTTACAAAGGTAATATCCATACCTGCAATCTTGTGCACCTTATCGATGTCGATTTCAGGAAAGATAATTTGTTCTTGGATACCCAAGTTATAGTTGCCACGGCCATCAAAACCATCAGCTTTCACGCCTTGAAAGTCACGCACACGTGGAAGTGCCGCGGTAACCAAGCGATCAAAGAATTCGTACATTTTATCTCCGCGTAGGGTAACTTTTGCACCAATGGGCATTCCCTTACGAAGTTTGAATGTGGCAACATCTTTCTTAGAAAGCGTTGACAATGCTTTTTGACCTGAAATCATGGTGAGTTCATCAACTGCATGATCTACGAGTTTTTTGTCGGCAACTGCTGCCCCAACACCACGACTCAACACTATCTTTTCAAGTTTAGGAACTTGCATGATATTGCTGTAACCGAACTCTTCGGTTAGTCGTGTCGTAATACGGTCTTTATATTCCGTTTTAAGTCTAGGTATATAACTCATGTTAAATAGCTTCATTGGTTTTACGTGATACACGTACTTTCTTACCGTCTTCCATGCGATATCCGATTCGAGTGGTTTGCCCTTCTGCCGTTAACAAAGACAGGTTAGAAATAGCAATTGGTGCTTCTTTTTCTATGATTCCCCCTTGTGGGTTTTGTGCATTGGGTTTGGTGTGACGTTTTACAACATTCACGCCCGAAACAATCGCTTTGTTTTTTTCGCGGATTAGCGTAACTATTTCGCCTTCCGTACCCTTGTGGTCTCCCGCAATGACACGAACTTTATCTCCGTTTTTTAATTTTATCTTACTCATAATTATAGTACTTCAGGAGCTAATGAGATTATTTTCATAAACTGTCGATCACGTAGCTCACGAGCGACAGGGCCAAAAACACGCGTACCGCGCATTTCACCTTGTGCATCTAGTAAGACACATGCGTTTTCGTCAAATCGGATATATGACCCATCTGGACGACGAATTTCTTTTTTGGTGCGCACAACAACCGCAGTAGATACCTGTCCTTTTTTGACAGATCCATTGGGTGTTGCTTCCTTAACCGTAACAACTATTTTATCGCCAATAGAAGCGTAACGACGCTTTGTACCTCCCAACACACGGATGGTGAGTACTTCTTTGGCGCCTGTGTTATCGGCTACTTTAAGTCTTGATTCTTGTTGTAACATTATTTAGCTCTTTCAATAATTTCAACCAAACGCCAGCACTTTGATGCGCTCATGGGGCGTGTTTCCATAATTTTTACCGTATCTCCGATGTTGCAATCGTTGGTTTCATCGTGAGCGACGTATTTCTTTGTCTTTAAAACAAACTTCCCATACATCGGGTGCTTAACGCGTTTTACTTCAGAAACAACAATAGACTTCTGCATTTTGTTGCTCGTTACAACGCCAATACGTTCTTTACGTAAATTTCTAGTTTCCATACTATGCTTGCTCTAAAGTTCTTTTTGTGAGTTCTGTTTTGATTCGTGCAATGGTTCTACGCTGCTTACGCAAAGAAAGCGGATTCTCTAGCGGCGATAATACATGTGTAGCACGTGCATTTTCATAGCTTTTTTGAAAAGCAGCTAGCTTTTCGTTTAGCTCCTCAACCGATGACTCATTAATTTCTGTTTGTTTCATAACTACTTCTTATGCTTCGTAATCGCGAGCGATAATAAATTTTGTTTTAACTGGTAATTTTTGAGCTGCTAATCGCAATGCTTCTTTGGCAACCTCAATAGGCACACCTGAAATCTCAAACATGATACGTCCAGGTTTGACAACAGCCACATAGTGATCTAATGCCCCTTTACCTTTACCCATACGAACCTCAAGCGGTTTTTTAGTGATGGGCTTATCTGGAAAAATCTTAATCCATAGTTGTCCTTCACGCTTCATGTAACGTGTAGCAGCAATACGCGCAGCCTCAATTTGGCGTGACGTGATAAACTTGGAATCAAGTGCCTTGATACCATACATGCCATTGGATAATACGTGTCCGCGTTGCGACAGGCCTTTCATACGGCCTTTCTGCATTTTACGGTGTTTTGTTCTTTTTGGTTGTAACATGACCTAACTTTATTTTCTACGGCGAGGAGTACGTCCCCCACGTTTATCATTTTTACCTTTGGCTGCATTCAAGCTCATTCCTACTAGAGGAGACAACTCGCGCTTGCCATATACTTCACCTTTCATAATCCATACTTTGATGCCCAATCTACCGTAAGTAGTATGCGCTTCAACCAAAGCATAATCAATATCTGCACGGAACGTAGACAAAGGAATACGACCGTCTTTATAGCTTTCAGAACGTGCCATCTCAGCGCCGTTCAAACGACCTGAAATTTGCACTTTAATACCTTCTGCATTCATGCGCATTGCCGCTGCAATTGCCATTTTAATGGCACGACGGTAAGAGATACGACTCTCTATCTGACGGGCAATACTTGCGCCTACCAGCTGGGCTTCCAACTCAGGACGCTTGATTTCAAAGATGTTCAACTGAACTTCTTTGTTTGTAATTTTTTTAAGCTCTTCTTTAAGCTTGTCCACTTCTTGACCACCCTTACCAATGATGATACCCGGACGGGCTGTAGTAATGGTAATGGTAACCAACTTAAGCGTACGCTCAATGATTACACGAGAAACGCTTGCCTTAGCAAGACGGGCGTGAACATAGCGGCGGATTTTATCATCCTCGGCTAGCTTATCTCCGTAGTCGTTTCCACCATACCAGTTGGATTCCCATCCACGGATGATGCCTAGTCTATTGCCAATTGGATTTGTCTTTTGTCCCATATTCGGTTTTAGCTTTGTGCGTTATCTTGTGCTCCCAACACCATGGTAACATGGTTGGAACGTTTTCTAATTCGGTGACCTCTTCCTTGTGGTGCTGGACGCAAACGCTTTAGCATTGCTCCGCTATCCACACGGATTTCTTTGATATAAAGACCTGCTTTTTCAATATCAGCATCTTCGTTTTTAGCTTGCCAGTTTGCGATTGCAGACAGCAAGAGTTTTTCAAGTCTTTTGGACGATTCCTTTGCGCTAAAACGCAGAACAGACAATGCCTTTTCTACTTCGTTTCCGCGGATTAAATCTGCCATAAGACGCATTTTTCTCGGTGATGTAGGACAGTCATTGAGTTTTGCAAAAGCGACGTGCTTTCGGTCTTCTTTCAATTGTACTGCCATTTCCTTTTTACGAACTCCCATAGCTTATTTTTTTCCCTTGTTTTTAGCTCCTGCGTGACCTCGGAATGAACGAGTAGGTGAAAATTCACCAAGCTTATGCCCTACCATATTTTCAGTAACATAGACAGGAACAAACTGACGACCGTTGTGAACGGCAATGGTTTGTCCAACGAAATCTGGAATAATCATCGAGGCACGAGACCAAGTTTTAATTACAGATTTTTTTCCTGAAGCTACGTTAGCTTGAACTTTCTTAATCAAGCTGTAGTGTACGTAAGGTCCTTTTTTTAGTGATCGAGCCATCGTTTATTTTTTTCTACGTTCAATTATATACTTGTTTGACGCCTTGTTCTTGTTACGCGTTCTGTATCCTTTTGCAGGAATACCGTTGCGTGAACGTGGGTGACCCCCAGAGGCGCGCCCTTCACCACCACCCATGGGGTGATCGACAGGGTTCATCGCTACTGGACGTGTTCTTGGACGACGTCCTAGCCAACGACTGCGACCCGCCTTACCAGAAACAACCAATTGGTGATCTGAATTGGAAACCGTACCGATAGTAGCCATACATGTGGTTAATATCATACGCGTTTCACCAGAAGGTAATTTGATGGTTGCAAACCTACCGTCTCGTGCCATTAACTGTGCAAAGGCACCAGCACTACGGGCAATGGTTGCACCTTGACCGGGGCGAAGCTCGATACAAGAAATGATGGTACCTAATGGAATGTTTTCCAAAGGCATGGCATTTCCGATTTCGGGTTGCGCCTTTTCAGCAGAAACCACCTGTTGACCAACTTTAAGACCGCTTTGAGCAATGATGTATCGCTTCTCGCCGTCCTCGAATTGAATCAAGGCAATAAATGCCGATCGGTTTGGATCATATTCGATGGTTTTCACCGCTGCAGGTGCATCAAAACGATCGCGTTTAAAATCGATTATACGGTAGCGTTTTTTGTGTCCACCACCAATGTAGCGGGACGTCATGCGTCCGCTGTTGTTACGACCGCCTGAACGTTTTTTCGGAGCAAGCAAGCTTTTCTCCGGCTTATCAGTGGTGATGGCGTCGTTTCCATTTACCACTCTACCGCGCTGTCCAGGTGTTATAGGTTTTAGTTTTCTAACTGACATATCCTATTTTATAAATTGCTATAAAAATCAATATTTTCTCCCGCTGCTACTTCCACAACTGCGCGTTTGGTAGCGTTGGTTTTCGAATGCTGTATACCATTTTTGGTATAACGTGAGCGTCTTTCAGGACCGTAATTAAGCGTGCGCACTTTTTCGACGGTAACGCCGTAAGTTGCCTCAACTGCTTTTTTAATCTCAACCTTGTTGGCTTTTGGATCAACCAAGAAAGTATAACGGTTTCTCAACTCACTCTCGCGAGTTGCCTTTTCGGTAATAACAGGTTTTAGTAAAATACGCATCGTTTGTTATTTACTCAGGTTAGCTTCAATGGCAGCAACGGCACTTTCTGCAAGTACCAAATGCTGGGCATTCATTATTTTGTATGTATTCAACTCATCGTTTGTAAGCACCTCTGTTTTGGTAAGGTTACGTCCAGACAAAAACACGTTTTTATTGGTTTCACCCAATACCCAAAGTGATTTTTTGTCGGAAATACCAAGTGCACTAAGTGCTGCTTGAAACGATTTTGTTTTCGGTGCATCGAACTGAAAGTCTTCAACAACCGTAATGTTTTTTTGCTGTGCCTTAAGGCTGAAAGCAGATTTGCGAGCCAAACGCTTAACGTTCTTGTTCACTTTCTGATTGTATGAGCGAACTCTAGGTCCGAATACACGTCCACCACCACGGAACAACGGGTTTTTGATGCTACCCGCACGAGCAGTACCTGTACCTTTTTGTTTCTTGATCTTGCGCGTACTACCCACAATCTCTGCACGTTCTTTGGCTTTGTGCGTTCCTTGACGTTGGTGCGCTAGGTATTGTTTTACATCTAAATACAAAGCGTGTTCGTTTGGTTCAACACCAAAAATAGCTTTGTCTAGGGCAACAGTACGACCTGTTTCTTTTCCGTTAATATCAACTATAGCTACTTTCATTACTTACGAATTAAGATAAATGCATTCTTGTGACCAGGCACACAACCTTTAACCACTAATAAATTTTTCTCAGGAACTACTTGCAAAATTTTAAGGTTTTGAACTGTAACCTTTTCGTTCCCCATTTGACCTGCCATGCGCATTCCTTTGAATACACGAGCTGGATATGAAGCTGCACCAATAGAACCAGGAGCTCTTAAACGGTTGTGTTGTCCGTGTGTGGCTTGACCAACTCCGGCAAAACCGTGGCGTTTTACAACCCCTTGGAATCCTTTTCCTTTAGAAGTTCCTGTGATATCAACGAATTCACCAGCAGCAAAGAGGTCAACTGTAATAGTATCACCAAGTTTGTGCTCCGCGTCGAAGCCTTGGAACTCAACAAGCTTACGCTTAGGCGAAGTACTTGCTTTTTTAAAGTGTCCGCTAGCGGCTTTGGTTACTTTACGTTCAGGCTTTTCATCAAAACCAAGTTGTAAGGCATCGTAGCCATCAACGTCTTTGGATCTCACTTGTGTAACAACACAAGGACCGGCTTCAATAACGGTACAGGGAAGGTTCTTCCCGTTCTCGTCAAAGATGCTCGTCATACCAATTTTTCTTCCTATTAAACCAGACATAATCTGAATATTTACTCCCTAAAAAGGGTGTTATACTTTAATTTCTACTTCAACGCCACTAGGTAACTCAAGTTTCATCAAGGCGTCAATGGTCTTTGATGAAGAGCTGTAAATATCCAATAAGCGCTTATAAGAGCTTAATTGGAATTGTTCACGCGATTTTTTGTTTACGTGAGGTGAACGCAAAACGGTGAAAAGTTTTTTGTGTGTTGGTAACGGAATAGGTCCTGTTACTACCGCACCCGTCGACTTAACTGTTTTGACGATCTTCTCAGCAGAGCGATCTACCAAGTTGTGGTCGTACGATTTAAGTTTTATTCTAATTTTCTGACTCATCGTTTATATTTTTAGCTCTGACCTGTTGCTGCCGCAATTACTTCAGATGAAATATTTTGTGGTGTTTGTTCATAGTGTGAAAATTCCATAGTGGAAGTTGCACGTCCAGATGAAAGTGTACGTAACGAGGTTACGTAACCAAACATTTCTGAAAGCGGGACAGTGGCTTTAACAACCTTTGAACCAGCACGGTCGTCCATGCTAATCACTTGTCCACGACGACGGTTGAGGTCACCTACAATATCACCCATGTTTTCCTCTGGAGTTAATACCTCCAGCTTCATAATAGGTTCCATGATAACGGCACCAGCAGCCTTCGCAGCTTGTTTGTAACCAATTTTTGCAGCTAACTCAAAAGACAATGAATCCGAATCCACAGGGTGGAAAGATCCGTCTTTAAGTGTAACCTTAATGGCATCTACTTCAAATCCAGCCAATGGACCATTTGTCATGGCTTGCTTGAATCCTTTTTCTACAGAAGGAATATATTCCTTAGGAACATTACCCCCTTTAATTTTATTTACAAACTCAAGCCCTGATTTACCTTCTTCGGCTGGCTCAAGTGTAAATACAATATCGGCAAACTTACCACGTCCACCCGACTGCTTCTTGTACACCTCACGGTGATCTGTAGCAGCTGTAATGGCTTCTTTGTATTCTACCTGCGGTTGTCCTTGGTTTACATCAACCTTAAACTCACGTCTTAGACGGTCAACAATAATGTCAAGGTGAAGCTCACCCATTCCAGAAATAATGGTTTGGCCAGAAGCCTCGTCCGTTTTTACTTGGAAAGTAGGATCTTCTTCCGCTAGTTTGGCCAATGCCATACCTAGTTTGTCTACATCTGCTTTGGTTTTAGGCTCTACCGCGATACCAATTACGGGATCAGGGAAGTCCATGCTTTCCAAAATAATAGGTGCCTTTTCAGCAGAAAGTGTATCACCTGTTTTAATGTCTTTAAATCCAACAGCTGCACCAATATCTCCCGCTTCAATAAAGTCGAGTGAGTTTTGCTTGTTCGCGTGCATCTGATAGATACGAGAAATACGCTCTTTGTTACCAGAACGATTGTTCAATACATAAGAACCTGCATCCAAACGACCAGAATAAGCACGGAAAAATGCCAAACGTCCTACAAAAGGATCGGTAGCAATTTTAAAAGCCAAGGCCGAAAACGGATCGTTTACAGATGGCTTGCGTGAGATTTGATCGCCAGTATCAGGGTCAGTACCTAAAATTGCCTCTTTGTCTTCTGGTGAAGGCAAATAACGGCAAACGGCATCTAACAAAAATTGAACCCCTTTGTTTTTGAAGGCAGAACCACAAATCATGGGAATAATACTCATGTCTTGAGTCGCTGCGCGAAGGGCGTTGTGCACTTCGTCTTCAGAGATACTATCAGGATCTTCAAAATATTTTTCCAAAAGGGTGTCGTCATATTCTGCAACAGCTTCAATAAGCTCACCACGGAATTTTTCAACGTCTTCCTTCATGTCTTCAGGGATGTCAACAACATCAAAAGTTGCGCCCATGTTATCCTCATGCCAAATAATCGCACGATTCTTAACTAGGTCAACACATCCTCTAAAATTATCTTCATCACCAATAGGCAATACAATGGGTACTGCATTTGACTTTAACATCTCACGAACCTGCTTACAAACATTCAAGAAATTTGATCCTTGACGATCCATCTTGTTTACAAAGCCCATACGTGGCACTTTGTAGTTGTCAGCCAAACGCCAGTTTGTTTCCGATTGTGGCTCAACACCATCAACAGCAGAAAACAAGAACACCAAGCCGTCTAGAACACGTAGTGAACGGTTTACCTCAACGGTAAAATCAACGTGTCCGGGAGTGTCAATAATATTAAAGTGATACGGTTTTGCACCGTCAAGCGCTTTCCCTTGATCTGTAGGGAATGTCCACTCACAAGTGGTCGCTGCAGAAGTAATGGTAATACCACGCTCTTGTTCTTGTTCCATCCAGTCCATTGTAGCGGCACCATCATGCACCTCTCCAATTTTGTGACTAACACCAGTGTAGTATAAAATACGCTCAGTGGTAGTGGTCTTGCCAGCGTCAATGTGCGCTGCAATCCCAATGTTACGTGTATATTTTAAATCTCTTGCCATAATTGAATATGCTACTGTTTGTTAAAATCTAAAGTGAGAAAATGCCTTGTTTGCTTCCGCCATCTTGTGGGTATCTGTACGTTTCTTAACGGCAGCACCTTCTTCTTTTTCAGCAGCTAGTATCTCGGCAGCCAACTTTTGTGCCATAGATTTTTCATTGCGTTTACGTGCATAGCTAATCAACCACTTCATAGCCATTGATATTTTTCTATCCGGACGTATCTGCATTGGAATTTGGAAGGTAGCACCTCCTACACGACGACTGCGAACCTCAACATGGGGCATCACATTAGACAATGCATCCTTCCAATGTTGAAGTGCATCTTTCTCTTCGTCTTGTTTTTTTGAATCTACGATATCGATCGCATCGTAAAATATCTTGAATGCTACAGATTTTTTCCCGTTCCACATCAGGTTGTTGACAAAACGCGTGACCAGTTGGTCATTAAATCGCGGGTCGGGAAGTAACGGGCGTTTTTTCGCCTTTCTTTTTCTCATATTCTGGGTTTGAGTGGTTCAAGCAAGCTTGAACGTCATGTTTTCCTATCGGGTCTAAACTATTTTTTTGGTCGTTTAGCACCATATTTAGAACGACGCTGTAAGCGGCCTTCTACACCAGCGGTGTCAAGCGCTCCACGAACAATGTGGTAGCGAACACCAGGTAAATCTTTTACACGACCTCCGCGCACAAGCACTATTGAGTGCTCTTGCAGGTTGTGTCCTTCCCCTGGAATGTAGGCATTTACCTCATTTCCATTGGTCAGGCGCACCCTTGCCACTTTCCGCATAGCAGAATTAGGCTTTTTAGGTGTGGTGGTGTACACACGGGTACACACGCCTCTTCGCTGTGGACATGAATCCAAAGCTGCGGATTTACTCTTCTTTGCAAGGTCTTTGCGACCTTTCCGAACTAGTTGCGATATGGTTGGCATACGTTATACTTGCTTTAATCCTTTATTTAAAGGGCTGCAAATGTAGTATAATTTTCGTCTCTTTCAAATAAATTTTTAGCTGTTTTTATTTCTCCGTTAAACAGCCGTGCAAAAGAAGGAATAATTATCCTAAAAAATCAGAATGTTAAAAGGAAGTGCTAAAATTCAATTTACTGTATGTAATTTTGCGCCTGCCGGGATGAAAATCGAAAACAACTTTTACGACCTATTTGCACAACTAAGCGATGCCAACCGTCCTTTTGTGCTCTATCGCTTGCCCAATACCAACGCGCTTATCTGCATCCAGCAAGATGATAGCCGTCACCATACAACCACATCGCTCAAAGAAGAAGGCTTTGTGTTTGCTCCCTTTATCCGCACAAATCAATTTACCTACATACCAAACCATCGGGTTGCGCAAGTTGTTATTCCTGAACCAAAAGCCAGAACCAACACGCCAACGGCAACTGACACAACGGCACAAAAAACATATTACAATGACTTGGTCGCTGATGCCATTACAGCCATAAGTAAAGGAGCAATTCAAAAAGTGGTGGTGTCACGGCTTCACAAGCAAGCATTCAAACAAAACATAGCGGAGTCTTTTGTGCGCCTCCTAGACGCCTATCCCAATGCTATGGTTTATTATTGGTTTCACCCACAAACAGGCACGTGGATGGGCGCCACTCCCGAAACACTACTAAACCTAGAGGGTGGCAAATGTAAAACCATGGCGCTAGCAGGAACATTGGCCCATGAGGATAACAAACTCCCAAAATGGTCTTCCAAAGAAGTAGACGAACAACAAATGGTCACTGATTTTATCAAGCAGCAACTGGAAGTCTTGTATCCAAATGATGCCATCAAGCCCGCTGAAACCTACACCAAAAGAGCCGGAAATTTGTTACACCTCTGCGCTGATTTTGAATTTAACATCAACGAAGTAGCCTTGGTCGATCTGGTGCAGTCACTACACCCCACGCCGGCTGTTTCAGGTGTGCCTGTAACCAAAAGCCTGGAATTCATAAAGGCCTTTGAAACACATGAGCGGAAATACTACGCTGGCTTTCTAGGTCCCATAAACAAAGAGGCTGCACATATATATGTCAATTTGCGCTGCGCAGCAGTAGAAAAATCACAACTTACGCTCTATGTTGGTGGTGGCGTAACGTCCGAAAGCAATATTGCAGCAGAGTGGGAAGAAAGCCAACGCAAGGCCGAAACACTGCTCAACGTCATATAATCAACAACCGTTAGTACACTCACATGCGGTTTTGTACTTTTGCAGGGCTATGAAGTCCAATTCCCAATCACAGCATTTACGCTACACAGAAATTCCGCTGCCACAAGCAGTGGTGTTTTATTGTGAGGAATACGGCATTGAGCACATTGTCATTTCTGCAGGTTCACGCAACGCCCCATTGACAAACGGCTTTGCTGAAAATCCGTTTTTTAAGACATATAGTATTGTCGACGAACGCGCTGCTGCATTTTTTGCATTGGGTATGGCGCAACAACTCGACCGCCCGGTGGCAATTGTATGTACGTCTGGATCGGCGCTGTTGAACTACTACCCTGCCGTAGCAGAGGCCTATTACAGTGGCACGCCTCTTGTTATCCTGTCCGCAGATCGCATGCCGCACCGCATTGGCATTGGCGATGGACAAACCATAGAACAGCAAGGCGTTTTTGGACCGCATTTGTTAAGCTCCGCTGATTTACTACCAGACGTTTCACATGCTACCGAAACCCTACTCAAAAGCAATAAACAGCCTTTTTTTACCAAAAAACCCAGCCAAAAAGAAGTGGCTAGCCTGCAAGAAAAGCATCAAGCACACAATATTGCAGCGCTGCAACGCGTGTTTGCATTGGTAAATCACAGCAAGGGACCGGTGCATTTAAACGTCCCCATGGAAGAACCCTTATACGGGATGACCACCACACCCATTGCTTTCCCAAAACGCAAAGCACAAACTAGCACCAATCAAAAGACAGACATCTCAACCCTGCAAACACTTTGGGGCAAGGCAAAAAGAAAAATGATTTTGGTGGGCGTATCAAAACCTGATGCCGAACTATCTTCTGTGCTTTCCAAACTACTGGAAGACCCAACAGTGGTGGTGCTGACCGAAAAGACCTCTAACTTTTCACACCCAAAAGCCATTGGCGCTATTGACTGCCTTATGGCACCCCTAGAGCTAGAACCCAAAAACCTAGCAGACCTACAACCCGACATACTGGTTACTACTGGCGGTATGGTGGTGTCAAAGAAAATCAAATTTTTCCTGCGTGAGCACCAAGCAAAACACCACTTCCACTTAGGCAACACCGCAGCAAATGACACCTTCTTTTATTTAACTGAACATATTGATGCGCCGGCAGCAGCAACCTTAGACAGCTTGGAGATCGGACACAAGAGCAACTACCAATCAACTGTGCTAGCACACTACAACAGATACCTACAAACAGCGGGAGGGTATTTAAAAAAGATACCCTTTTCAGACCTACGGGTATTTGACATGCTTACCACTGCCCTACCCCAAAACACACATCTGCAAATCGCCAATAGTTCTCCGGTACGTTACATTCAATTGTTTGATTTACCAACAGGAACAGAGGTGTTCTGCAACAGAGGAACCGCAGGCATAGATGGCAGTACGGCAACCGCTATGGGTGCCGCGCAAATCAACCCCAAGCAAACGGTGCTAATCACTGGCGATCTAAGCTTTTTTTATGACGTGAATGGCTTGTGGAACAATTATATTCCTAGCGATGCGCGTATCCTTGTTATCAACAATCAGGGGGGTGGTATTTTTAGGATACTTCCAGGCGAAAAAGACACGCCCAAATACGATACCTACTTTGAAACCATCCACAACCGCAGTGCACGAAATGTGGCCAAAAGCTTTGGACTGGGCTATAAGCGTGTTCAGACCAAGTGGGGATTAAAGCAAGCATTAAAATCATTTTTTAAGCCTAGTGCAAAAGCTAAAATTTTAGAAATTTGCACCCCCAGAAAAATAAACAATGTGGTACTTTTAGATTACTTTAAGGCCATGGTTAAAAACGAATTAAATCAATAATTATGAGAACATGGGAAACCATCAAGACGTATAGCGACATCCGTTTCGAATTTTACGAGGGAATAGCAAAAATCACCATTGACAGAGAAAGCGTTTACAATGCATTTAGACCCGAGACCAACAACCAAATGTTGGAAGCTATGGATATATGCCGCGAGCGTGAGGACATTGATGTGGTGGTGTTTACTGGAGCTGGAGAGAAGGCATTTTGCAGTGGCGGCGATCAAAACGTGAAGGGCGTTGGTGGCTATGTGGGCGAAGATGGCGTTCCACGTTTAAATGTCTTGGACTTACACAAAAAAATTCGCGAGATTCCCAAGCCCGTTATTGCCATGGTAAACGGTTATGCTATTGGGGGCGGTCATGTACTGCATGTGGTTTGCGATTTAACCATTGCAAGTGAAAATGCCATTTTTGGGCAAACGGGTCCCAAGGTGGGTAGCTTTGACGGCGGCTTTGGATCATCGTATTTGGCGCGCCACGTAGGCCAGAAAAAGGCACGTGAAATTTGGTTTTTATGCCAGCAATATTCCGCGCAAGAAGCACTAGACATGGGTATGGTAAACAAGGTTGTTCCACTAGATAAATTGGAAGACACCGTAGTGGATTGGTGTCAGATCATGCAACAACGCAGCCCATTGGCATTGCGTATGATTAAACGCTGTATGAACGCCGAGTTAGATGGGCAGCACGGCCTGATGCAACTTGCCGGTGATGCGACGCTTATGTACTACCTCATGGACGAAGCCCAAGAAGGTAAAAACGCCTTTTTAGAAAAGCGCAAGCCTAACTTTAAGCAATATCCTAAGTTCCCATAGTGTCAAAAAAATCCTTGTTTATGGTTTGGGTAGCTGCAGCACGACTGCGCACATTGCCCTTGTCGGTAGCTGGGATTGTTGTGGGCAATGCATTAGCCATCGGAAACAATGGGTTTTGCCCCTATGTTTTTGCGGGAACCTTGCTCACAGCTGTTGTGTTTCAAATACTCTCCAATTTTGCCAATGATTACGGCGACGGACTAAAAGGAACCGATAACCACGAACGCATTGGACCCAAACGCGTATTACAACAAAACTTATTGTCGGCAAAAACCCTTTTTAAGGGCATCGTAATTACTGCGGTTATCGGATTTCTATTGGCCGCTGGCACCATTGCCGTTGCCTTTGAAGTGGGCGAGCTAAAAAGCGTATTGGTGTTTTTAGGATTGGCCGTGGTTGCTATCCTAGCTGCTTATAAATACACGGCTGGCAAAGGGGCCTATGGCTATCACGCCTTGGGCGACGTATTTGTATTTGCTTTTTTTGGACTGTTGGCTGTTGGTGGGTCGTATTACCTACAAACCAAACAATTAGACAACGCCATGTGGTGGTTCGCCATTGCCATTGGTGGGTTAAGCACTGGGGTTTTGAACCTAAACAATATGCGAGATATGCAAAATGACAGCGCAGTAGGTAAAAAAACCGTGGCCGCACTTTTGGGGCTTCAAGGAGCAAAAATCTATCACAGCATACTGATACTAGGCAGTATCTCAGCATTAACCGTTGGGTTGTTGCACAATTGCAGCGGATGGTTGGGGTATATTCCCTTAGTGGTAGTTATTCCTTTGATGATACAATTAACATCAGCGCTAAAAATAAAAACACACAAAGACTTTGACGCACTGCTTAAGCCGTTGGCGCTAACAACATTTGGCACTAGTATGTTACTGCTGCTAACGCAAATTTTATTGGCATGAAAGTAAGCTACCGTAAATATGTTTTAGATTTTAAGCAGCCCAGCGGGACTTCACGGGGGGTGCTAAGGCAAAAAGAGACGTTCTTTATTGAGATTCGCAACCGAGCACAATACGGCATTGGCGAATGTGGTTTGTTTCGTGGGTTAAGCAGCGATGATGTACCCCATTTTGAGGAGCAACTCAAAAAGGTCTGCGCTGCGTTGGAAAAGGGCGTGGATGCTACGTTGCTTTATGCTGATTTCCCTGCCATAAGCATGGGGGTGGAAATGGCTTTAACATCTTTTGCCGCTGATGCGCCATTCCATTTATATGACACTCCTTTTAGCAATGGAGAACAGCCCATTTCCATAAACGGACTGGTATGGATGGGAAGTATTGATTTTATGCGTCAGCAGGTTTTTGACAAAATTGAAGAGGGTTACGACTGCATCAAACTCAAAATTGGTGCTTTAGACTTTGAGCGGGAATGCCAGTTGTTGGCTGAAATAAGAGCACGCTATTCGCCGGCAGAAGTTACCCTAAGAGTGGACGCCAACGGGGCATTTGGCCCTGAAGAAGCATTACAAAAACTAGAAAGACTTTCTCCCTTTGGATTGCACAGCATAGAGCAACCTATAGCTGCTGGTCAGTTCGAGGCCATGAAAAAGCTATGTGTTCAAACCCCCATACCCATTGCCCTTGACGAAGAGCTGATAGGCGTATTGGATGCAGCTGACAAAGCCGCATTACTGGATGAAATTGAGCCGCAATACATTATTTTAAAACCAAGCCTCTTGGGTGGCTTTACGGCTGCTGAAGGGTGGATAGCACTGGCCGAAGCCCGTAATATAGGTTGGTGGGTTACGAGTGCACTTGAAAGCAACATAGGCCTAAACGCCATTGCCCAATGGACTGCAACACAAAACACTTCCATGCCACAAGGGCTGGGAACAGGCGGATTGTTTACCAATAATATCGATAGCCCTTTGGTGGCAGGCAAGGGAGTATTACAATACAACAATGCCCTGAGTTGGGACACAAAATACATACGCTAATGTTGGTTCATCCGTCATTTCGACTCAATGGAAAGGCGTATGATCGCAATGCCTTGGATTTGGCTGCGCAGCAATGGACCGTCAGTTCAGATGAAGAGCAGCAAGCATTGGGGTATTTTCTAGTAGATTGGCTAAGCGACGATGATCATATTGCCTTGCATACATCAGGCTCCACTGGAAAACCAAAAGAAATCCAGATGCCAAAAACGGCCATGTATGCCTCGGCAGTTCGAACAGCTGCCTTTTTTAATTTATCGGAAGGCGATTCGGCACTGCTGTGCTTGCCGATACGGTATATTGCCGGTAAAATGATGTTGGTGCGGGCCTTGGTATTGGGATTACATTTGGACATCATACCGCCCAAAACCAAACTTCCTATTGAAAAGGACTACACTTTTGCCGCGTTGATTCCCTTGCAGGCAAATGCTTCGTTTGATGTGTTGGGGCGGTTTAAAACCGTATTGATTGGTGGTGCTCCCATACCCACTGACCTCCGCAAGCGCATCAGCAAAAAACACAAGCACTGCATTGAGACCTATGGCATGACAGAAACGCTTACGCATGTGGCAACGCGAGTTGTAAGCGATGCGGTTATCCCCTTCAGGGCGATGCCGGGAATTGGGATTGCCACAGATGAAAATGATTGTTTGGTGCTTGAGGTACCTTATGTACCGCTGTCGCCCATTGTTACGCAAGATGTGGTAAGGCGTGAAGGCGATGACACTTTCAGTCTGTTGGGCAGACGGGATTGGGTAATCAATTCTGGAGGGATGAAGATTTTCCCAGAGGTCTTAGAAGAAGTCTTGACGCCTTTTATCAAATTCCCTTTCTTTTTTACGGCGCTTCCTGATGCGGACTTAGGCGAAAAACTGGTGCTACTGGTTGAAGCCCCCACTACTGAAAAAGCAGCGATTATGGCAATAGCCCAGCAACATTTGGGTGCCAACAAACACCATGTTCCTAAGCAAGTTGGTTGTTTGGATGCTTTTGTGCGTACGCCCTCGGGTAAGCTGGATCGAAAAGCTACAATTAAGAGGTTACATATGTGAAGGTGTTGCTTTTGACACTGCGCCTTCTTCGGCACTTCGGTCGGCGAGGCTCTCGAGACGGCACTTCGGCACTTCGGCAAGCTCAGTGTCCGAAGTGCCCATTGCTTCTACAATACGCGTCTACACACCCCTTTCATTAACGTTTCCTTAACATAAAAAAAGCTGGGTAAAATAGTAACTAAATTTTTGCGTGAAATCGCTAAAAATGATGGTTTTTGAGATTTTTGTAGCACAATAAGGCGCTAATGCTTTTGGGATTTGATAGTAACATATCAATTTGGCGCTATTAAACCAAAAACCAAAATCATATGAACTTCATACGACCTATTGGAGTGCTGTTACTAGCACTTATGAGTACGGCAGCATGGGCACAAACGGTGTCTGGTACCGTAACAGATGAAAACAACCAACCGCTTCCCGGAGCAACCGTAATTGTGCAAGGCACAAACAACGGTACCTCCACGGACTTTGATGGGCGGTATCAAATAAATGCAACCCAAGGGCAAACCTTAGCCTTTAGCTATGTGGGTTATGCCACACAACAAGTAACGGTCAGCGCGGCTACACACGATGTGATGTTGCAAGCAGACAATACGCTGGAAGAGGTGGTGGTGACTGCTTTGGGTATTACTAGAAAGGAGAAGTCCTTAGGGTACTCAGTACAAACTGTTTCAGGCGAATCAGTAGAAGACGTAAGATCTGTTAACCCTATTGAAGCACTTCAAGGCGAGGTTGCTGGACTTGACATACAATCCTTTAATACAATGGGCGGCTCTGCCAACGTTGTTATTAGGGGGTATTCCTCGTTGTCAGGTTCAAATCAAGCGCTTTTCGTAGTTGATGGAACTCCTATAGATAATGAAACTGGAAATAGTTTATCTGCACAAACTGGAAGAGGTGGTGTAGATTTTGGTAATGCTGCTATGGATATTAACCCTTCAGATATCGCTTCAGTTTCTGTACTTAAAGGCGCTGCAGCTTCTGCCTTATACGGATCTAGAGGCTCAAATGGTGTAATATTGATAACTACCAAAAAAGGGAAAGTTAAAAAAGGACTTGGTATTTCCGTAAACTCGCAAACAACTTTTGGCTTCGTTGATAAATCAACCTTACCAGTATATCAAAATCAGTATGGGTATGGGTATGGACAGTATAGAAGAGCTTACAAAGGACCATCAAACATTGCCGCAGGTGAACAGTGGACTGGAAACTATTATGGTCAGTGGGGAGCTAATTCAACAGTTTACACAGGGGATGATGGTTCTTATGGACCAAAGCTAGTTGGGCAAGAGGCTCACCACTGGTATAACATGGTTCCAGAGTGGAAAGACTTATATCAGAAAACAACCAAACTGGTAGCTCCAAATAACACACCTAATGATTTTTTTGAAACAGATGTCACGCAGCAAAGCTCAATTTCATTTGAAGGTGCAAGTGATAATGGCTCGTTTAGATTAAGTTACACCAATGTTGACACTCAAGGAATTTTACCAAATTCATTTATTGACAGAAATTCGGCTTCGTTAAGAGCGACAAGAGATTTTGGCGATTTAAATGTGGATGGTTCAATTTCTTATGTAAATACGCAAACTATCGGACGCTTTGGCACAGGATACGATGGATTAAACCCCATGCAAGGTTTTAGACAATGGTGGGGTATAGGTGCTAATATCTTAGAACAAAAAAGAGTGTTTGAAGAAACGGGTAAAAACTATTCATGGAACATGATTGGCACCAATACAAATGATGCAACAGCTTCTCCAAATCATCAGCCTTTATATTTTGACAATCCTTACTGGTCACGTCATAACAATTACACTTCAGACTCTAGAAATCGACATTTTGGAAACATAAGTCTTACTTATGACATTAACGAAAACTTAAATGTTTTAGGGCGTATAACTTTTGATAATGTTACTGAAGTAAGAGAACAACGGGCGAATATAGCTGTTGGTACAGGAAGTAAAGGAGCAAATATATTTGACGACCAGCCAGGGTATCAACTTGAAAATAGAATTCGTTCAGAATATAACTACGACTTTGTTTTGAGCTATAACAAGGATTTAAGTGATGATATTGATATCAATGCTCTTGCAGGGTTTAATTTAAGAGTTCAAAATTGGGACACATCAAGAGCTAAAACAAATGGTGGATTAAATTTTCCTGATATTTTTTCACTAACTAACTCTGCAAATCCAATTACAGCTAATGATCTTTATCAGTATGATGCGCAGAAGAAGGTAGATGGCTTGTATGCCTCATTAAACTTTGGTTTTAAAGACACCTATTTTATCGAAGGCGTATATAGAAGAGACCGCTCATCAGCACTGCCTGTAGATAATAATACTTATGGGTATTATTCCGTGTCTGGGTCAATTCTTCTTTCGAATTTGATTAATAATGAAGATCTTACGTTTGCAAAACTAAGAGGAAGTCACTCCGTTGTGGGTAACGATACTGCTCCCTATAATGTCTTTAGAGCATATACGATTAATGCAGCAAGGGGCGGCGCAGCTTCAGCTTCAAACCCAAGTACGCTTCCTAACAAAGATTTAAAAGCTGAAACCACTACAGAAAACGAGATAGGACTTGAACTAAATTTCTTTAGTGGTCGATTAGGATTTGATTTGTCTTTGTATAACAAAACGACCGACCATCTTTTGACTTCATTGGATGTTTCTCCCGCTACAGGATTTAGCGGAATTGTCACAAATGCAGGAAGTATTCAAAACAAAGGACTTGAAATATTACTGAAAGGGACTCCCATAATGAACGAAAATTTTAGATGGAACATGACGTTCAATTACAATACTTTTGAGTCTGAAATTTTGAGTCTTGGTAACGACGCAACTGGAAAAGCTGTCCAATACCTTAACCTAATGTCACCGCAAGGAGGCGTACAAGTAGGTGGGCAAGTTGGAGAGCCCTTTGGTGTTATTCGTGGGCATGCTCACGTAAGAGATGCTAATGGCAATAAGGTGTTAAATGTTAGAAACACATCAGCCGATGGTGGATATCAATATGCACATTATTTAAGAACTTCTGATTCCGATAATGTAATTGGAGACATTAACCCTGACTGGACAGGAAGTATTCGTAACTCGTTTTCTTACAAAAATTTTGACTTAAGTTTTTTGGTTGACATTCAAAAAGGTGGCGATTTCTTTTCCTTAGATACGTGGTATGGTTACGGAACAGGGGCTTATGATCGTTCGGTAGGCGTAAATCACCTTGGAAACGACATAAGGTTAAAAATACCCAATGGCGGAGGAAAACTTTTAGATGGGGTAGTGCTTCCAAGTAATGCTGTAATCAAAGATGGTGTAGCCAATGTCGCGGGAACACAAAATGTTATTATGAGTCAATACGACTACTACTCAAATCCAGAAGGTTGGACGTCTATTGGAGCGCCTCATGAAGCACACGTTCATGATGCTTCTTTTGTAAAGTTACGAGAGCTAAAGTTGGGCTACAGTTTACCGTCAAATATTATTGACAACTCTCCATTTACAAGTGCATCGATAGCTTTTGTGGGAAGGAATCTTTGGATAATCCACAAAAATTCTCCGTATACAGATCCTGAATCAGGAATTGGCGCTGGAAACCGTCAAGGTTATCAATCGGGAGCATATCCAGCAGTAAAAACCTATGGGTTAAATCTTAAGTTCACCTTTTAACTAGTTAAACCATTTAAAATGAAAAAATATATCTTATTAATTTTTACACTTGCCCTTGCAAGTTGTGCTTCAGAAGAGGCATATGAGGATTTAAATAAAGATCCAAATAAGCCAGCTGAGGTTACAGATAATCAGTTATTTGTATCGGCAACAAACAGCTTGGCCGACTTCATTGAATCCACAAACGTCAATGTAAATAACTTTAGACTATATGCACAGTATTGGACACAAACCCAATACACTGACGAATCCAACTACGAAATGCAAAACAGAGAAATACCAGACTATATGTTCTCTGAATTCTATCGTGATGTTTTGGGAGATTTAAACAATGCTAAAGTGCAAACAACAGATGCTTTTAAAATTGCTCAAATAGAACTCCTTTCAATTTATGCATGGCAAATGCTTGTAGATGCCTTTGGAGATGTTCCTTACAGTGAAGCATTACGTGCAGAGGGTGATGGCGCAGTCCTTGCACCCAAATATGATAGTGCTGTTACAATTTACACGGATTTAATTACAAGAGCTAAAGCTGCGGTAACTAGTATTTCTGGTACTGGCACTGGTTATACCAGTGACGATTTAATCTTTTCAGGATCTAAAACTGCATGGACTAAATTTGGCAATTCACTGTTGGTTAAATTAGGTTCACGCCTTTTCGATCAAAATACAGCTGAAGCTAAAAGTTTGATTGAAGGGCACTATGCTGCTGGAATATCATCTAATGCAGATAACGCATATATTCAGTTTGAGGGAGCTCCACCAAATACAAATCCACTTTGGGAAGATTTGGTACAGTCTGGAAGACAAGACTTTATTCCTGCCGACACTTTTGTGGATGTGATTAATGCACTTAATGATCCGAGAGCTGATAAATTCTTTGATCCTACTTCAAAAGTTGGTGGAGTATATAAAGGAGGTCCTTATGGAACTTCAACTCCCTTCAATGACAACTCTCATATTTCACAAACTCTATATGCACCAGATTTCAGAGGGGTATTGATAGATTATGCAGAAATGAGTTTTATTCTTGCTGAGGCTGCAAGAAGAAACTTTAGTGTTGGTGGTACTGTCGCAGAGCATTATGAAAATGGAATTAAGGCAAGTATGAATGAATGGAAAGTTGCTGCTGCTGACGTGACTGCATACCTCGCACAAGCCAATGTTACTTTTGCAACAGCAACTGGATCAGATAAAGAAAAAATTGCAAAGCAATTTTGGATTGCCATGTACAACAGAGGATTTGAAGGATGGACAGTATACAGACTATTTGATGCTCCTACCCTTCAAAAATCAGGTACTTTAGAATTACTCGTACCAAAAAGATATACGTATCCACAGTCAGAAAAAACGATTAATGGCGATAATGTCAAAGCTGCTAATGGCGGTAAAGACAAACAGCAGACACCTATTTTTTGGGACAAAAATTAACACAAAACTTTTACTATGAAATATATCAAATTTATTACATTTTTATTCCTAACTGCTTTCATTTTTTCATGTGAAAAGGAAGAGGATCCTTTCCAAGAAAAATTTGACTTAGGAGTGAATATATTATTAACCACATCAAAGATATCTAAGTTTGATGTAGGCCACAATATCGATCTCAAAATTATCAACCATTCTGATGTTTCTATTTCCAAAATAGAAGTTGAGTCTGGAGGGAATAAAGCTGATGCTTCATTAACGGATAATAAAGCTAGTTTTAATTCCTCATTGCTTGGTAAATTAGAAGGAAAAGAGAGTGTAGAGTTTACTATTAACGCGACGCTTTCTAATGGAAAACCTTATAAGAAAACATTTAAGGTTTCTATTCTAGGTGTGCTTGAAATAAAGAAAGGGCTAAATGCCCTCACCTATAATTCTTCTGTTGCAGATACTCTTGCTTTTGAAACAAACACAAAATCTGCCAAAGTTAACTCTGTAATATTAGAGTGGAAGAAGAATAAAGCAGGAACTTACGCTGTAACAAGCCCAACTGGGGCTGCCCTAAAAGTAAAGGGTGATGAGATTCGTTTTGTAAATGTTGACAACACCACTTATAGCTATGGTCTAGAAATCAAAGACACCCTTTATTATAGGTTTGTAGCAACAAGTGGAACACTTAAAGACACGTTAGAGCTGACTTTACCTGTAAATAGTCAAACATTTGGAGAGTATAAATCTTCTAGTGTTTATTCGGATATGACTAAAAATAAACTCAATCTTAGTACCACGACTCATTACCTTGACTCTGATCCAAAAGGCAAAGGAGAGATTGTTTTTAAAACACCTTTAGGTTTTGAAAAAGAGGGAATGACAGCTATTGATTTTGTGAAAGTTGGTGCTTTATCTTCAGAATTAAATCATGTTAATACAAGTGAAAAGTTTTATAAAGAAAAAGATTTACTTGCAATTAAAAGGGTTTATGATGCTGGAACAAAAACAACTTCTGTAGATAACCCTGCTAAAGATGACTTGTATGTTTATAAAATTACACGTGACAAGAAAACAACATACGGTTTAATTAAGATCGGGAGTGTTGAAAAAGTTACGATTGATAATGAAACCTCGACTACAATTGATATTGAATTTGGGGAAGGTGAAATAAAATAATCATCTATCATAAAGTTAAGATTAATGCAATACTAACCCCGCCACTTTGGCGGGGTTTTTTATACCTTAAACGAATAAGCACATAATTGCTTAACTTTGTGATGTGGATGATGTAAACATATACCAAATCGAATTTACCACTCGAGCGTTAAAAAACCTAAAAAGAATTGATACAAAATATCAAATTCTTATCATCGAAAAGTTGGAGGCTCTGAAAAGAAATCCAATAACCGCTACTAATGTAAAAACATTGAAAGGGAGTATCGGGTTTTACAGATTAAGGGTTGCTAATTATCGTGTTATTTATGAGTTAAACACAGGTAAGCTGACGATTTTGGTAATTGATATTAATCACAGAAAAAACATATATTAACATGGAAACACAACTCCCAAAAAACAGCATATTAGACGCCTTTAAAGGTATCTTACCTAAGCTCACAGTCAAAGAAATAGAAGATTTACAAGACGATTTATCTGTTCAACTTCACAAACGAACAGATGATGGTAAACGCATTTCTATAGATGAAATAAAAAAAGGTTTAAATATCGTTTAAAAACAGTGTTTACCTTTAACACCCGCCACTATGGCGGGGTTTTTGTTATTTTGCCTACATGAAAAAGAAAATCTTGCTGCTGATCGGTTTGTTGCTGATGGTTTCTTGTGTTACTTCTACGAAGGTAAACAACAAAACAAAAGCGCAAGATGACAAGACCCTACAAAAGCAGGCACTAAAGGAGCGTATTCAAAACCACATGGCGGCGCAAAACCGCCGTATTGACAGCTTGATAGCTGTCAAAGACAAACGGTTGCGGAAAGACAAAGACGGAAATTTTATCAGACCCAACAGGGTCACGCCTAGCGGTAAACCCCTTTATTACGAAACCTATCACGGACGTTCACACCGCAAAGCCATCAAAGCGGATGTCGTGGGAACGGGAGGTCGCGCAGGCTACAACCTCACTGGCGCGGGTATTCACATCGGCGTTTGGGATGGCGGTCATGTTTTTGCCGCACATGATGAGTTCACAGGGGGTCCCGACTATGTTGGCCCAAGCCTAAGCATTGAAATTTCAGACGCAGACGCGGCAGCTATTTGGAGTAGCCACCCTACTTCAGTAACCTCCATAATGGTGGCCAAAGGACTGTTCCATAAAGACAACTACGACATAACCGGCATAGCGCCAAGGGTAGCTAAAATATACAGCTACGATTGGGATAATGACCTGTTTGAAATTTTTGAGCAATTACAATTACGTGCAAATCCAGACTTCATTTTGTCTAACCACTCTTATGGGTATCCATTAGTGGATAACAATAATGAGGCTATTCCAAATCAATACATTGGCGATTACAGTGACTGGAGTGCCCTGTTGGATGAATTTGCATACGTCTACCCTACTTATTTACACGTCTTGGCTGCGGGTAACGATGGCCGTGAATCATATCTCGAGCAACAAGTAACAGGTTTGGATCAACTAACGGGTTCCACTACGGCTAAAAACGTATTAACCGTTGGGAGTTTTTCCATGAACGACACGGGAACAAATAAAGGGGCAACAGATTTTAGCAGTGCAGGGCCCACAAACGATTTTCGCATCAAACCCGAAGTTTGCGGCCCAGGAGAAAACCTAGGCGTAGCTGCTTGGGCGCAAGATGAACCTACAGCTACAGATCGCTACCGTGCAAGTAGCGGTACTTCCTTTGCATCGCCGGCTGTTGCAGGTGGTGTGGCCTTGCTACAGCAACTACACAAAAGTACATTTGACACCTATATGGATGGTGCAGCCATGAAGGCATTACTTTGCCACACGGCAGATGATATTACCGATTGGTTTGGTCAAGACATCACGGGACCCGATGTAAAAACGGGCTACGGCGCGGTTAATTTAGAAAAAGCAGCACTACTTATTGAGAAAGACGAAAAGGAAACACTCACCATTCACACCTTTGAATTAGACCAGGGGGAAACAGAAACCCTATATTTTCAAACTACAGCTGTTGGGGAGTTGTTGACGGCAACACTTAGTTGGTATGATCCACCAGCGGCTTTTTACGCTTCCAATACACTCATAAACGATCTTGATCTCCGTATTACACAAGAAGATAAAAGCTATTTACCATGGGCGCTACCCACAACTGCGCAGCAGGCGGTGGCTGTTTTAGGAGATAACACCAGAGACAATTTAGAAAAGGTAGTGGTGTCAGAACCGCTAGGTGGTCGCTATAAAATCACGATATCGCATAAGGGCAGTTTACAGCGCATTAATCAGGCAGGTGAATTTGAAAACACCACACAAAGAGGTGCTTTAGTTGTTACCGGTCCCGGTATTTTCTCAAAGTCGGAACGGGAGTTAGATCAATTTTCAGCAGTAAACAACTTTTTAGTGGCCCCTATTCCGGCAAAGGAAAACTTAACGGTCAGTGCATTAAATAATAATATTCCCTTTAAAGACGTAAAGATTTTAAACCTCAATGGAAAAGAAGTATTGCGTAAGACAAGAACCCATTTCTCTTTGAGCAGTACTACTGTTGCTATTTCCGTATTGACTACGGGCACCTATATTTTAGGTATAGAAACAGAAACGGGAACTATCTTTAGGCAGATACTTATTGCCAACTAACTGTGAAATTCAAAATATGCTGCCTTCAATTTTGTTAATCTAAAAATCAGAGAACAAAAATTATTTTTATAACAATTATGTTACATTACAGCAAAAAAATTTGTGTAGTTAACATTTAATTAACATATTTGGAGTTGCTAACAATTAAATTAATTATGAAAACTAAATTTATTCAAATTTTAACACTTGCGTTAATCGCAGTGTTTCAAGTTGCTTTAGCACAACAAGTTGTTACTGGATCTGTTACAGACCAAGAAGGGATGCCTCTTCCAGGAGCCACTGTTGTTATTAAAGGAACTTCCTCAGCAACTACTGCTGATTTTGATGGTAATTATACCATTGCTGCTAAAAACGGAGACGTTTTAGTTATAAGCTATGTAGGTTATAATGCTGCCGAAGTAACTGTCGATGGAGCTACTGCAAATGCTACACTTTCAAGTTCAAATGACCTTGATGAAGTAGTTGTAACGGGTTATGGTACATTCAGTAAGGAGAAATTTACTGGTAGTGCTGTAACGCTAAGCGGTGAAGCTTTGAGCAAGAAAAACGTGTCAAACATAACATCGGCTCTCCTTGGTGAGGCTGTTGGTGTAACAGTTGTTAATACTTCTGGACAGCCTGGATCGGCTGCAACAGTACGTGTTCGCGGTAGAACTGGTTCGATAAATGGTAACTCTGCACCATTATATGTTGTAGACGGAATTCCATTTAATGGTGGTATTAATGCTATTAACCCTAACGATATTGAATCTACTACAATTCTAAAAGATGCCGCAGCTACTGCAATCTACGGTAACCGTGGTGCAAATGGGGTAATTTTGATTACTACAAAACGTGGTTCTGCTGAAAAAACAAGATTTACTGTTGATATCAAATCAGGTACTAACATGGATTATTTGCCAAGGTACTCCGTTATTGAATCGCCTGAGCGTTTTACAGAAATCGCTTGGGAGTCATTAAGAAATAGAGGTCAGGGTCTTGTTGATGCAGGTTTCTCTCAATTTGCTCCTGCTTCAAGTTACGCTAACGCTAGACTATTCAGTACGGCAGGCTTTGATCCAGGTTATAATATGTGGAACGCAGCAGGTACGGACTTAATCGACCCAGCTACTGGAAAATTTTATGAAGGCATATCACGAAAATATACGCCTGAAAATTGGAGAGATTATGCGTTCCAAGACTCGCAACGTAATGAAGCTAATCTTAGCATAAGCGGAGGCGGTAAAAATATGACCTATTTTTATTCTGTAGGTGCCCTAGAAGATGTGGGTTATAGTATTAACTCAAACTTTAAAAGATTTAATACTAGATTAAACTTGGACTTTAAACCATTCGATTGGTTAACTTGGAGAGCTGATATGTCTTATACACACACAGCTTCAAACGCTAACGGTCAGTCTTCGGACTCTGGTAGTGTATTCTGGACAACTGCAAACATGCCGCGCATCTACCCATTATTTCAGCGTGATGCTAATGGCGAAAAAATTAAAGATGTTTATGGGGGATATCAATATGATTATGGTGAAGTCTACAGTAGAGGCTTCGCAGGTTTAACAAACTCCATTGCTGACGCCAATTACAATGGCAATTTTTCTCATTCTAACAGAATAGGAACAAATCAAAGTTTTAATGCAACTCTTAATGAGGATTTTAATTTTGAAAGCACCTTTTCATTCTACTTAGAAGAAGGCGATTCGACATTTAGGTCTGATCCTTTTTATGGTCCATCTAGAGGTCAAGGAGGTTATATTTCTAAATCAACTAGTGAATTTAGACAATGGGTTATCCGAAACGCTATCCGCTTCAATAAAGATATTAATAATGGTGACACTGTTATTGACGCATATGTTGCGTACGAATCTGAAAGTCGCGAAAGCTATGGCATGAATGCTAACAAATTCAATTTAGTTGACCCACAAGGGAACGAGCTGTATAATGCAGTAGTTAACAACACATCAACTTCTAGTACATCTGTTTTATCTCGCGAAGCTTTTGTTGGATTTATGAAAGTTTCGTTACAGGATAAATATTTCCTTAGTGCTGATGTGCGAAGAGATGGTACGTCGATATTTGCAGAAACAAAATGGGGAACATTTGGGTCCTTAAGTGCTGCATGGATTATCTCAAACGAAGATTTCTTCAACACCGATACATTTGACTTTTTAAAGATAAAAACAAGTTATGGTGTACTTGGAGAAGCATTAGGTCAAGGTGGATATCCTGGATATGATTCTTATTCCATTCAAAACGTTGATGGTCAACCTTCAATTGGTTTTGTTGCCAAAGGTAATCCTGACTTAACCTGGGAAAGGGGTGAGCAATTTAACATTGGTATTGAATTTGAGTCAGGCATTTTTGAGGGCTCTTTGGAAACATATGTCAAAAACAGAAATGATATGTTTTTCACTCAAAACTTTGGACCTTCCATTGGATACCGTTCCATTGTTGTTAATGATGGAGGAATCCGAAACTACGGTACTGAGTTTGATATTACAGCAAATATTATTGATAACGACGATTTAAAATTGTCAATTAATGTCCTTGGAGCAATTGAAAAAAATGAAATTACTCAAATGCCTATGGATCCTGCTACAGGTAAAAGGAAAGTTATTGACCCTTCTGGCGCGTACGCACTTGCTAAAGGTCACAGCTCTTATGAATATTACATGCGCGAGTGGGCAGGTGTTAATCCAGACACAGGATATGCGCAGTGGTATAGAAATTTCGATGATAAAAATGCAAATGGCGCTTATGATGCTGGAGAGCGAATTGAAGATTTACATGAATACCAATTAGCTAACCCTAACGCTACTATCTTGGAAGATAAGGTAGAAACGTATACTTCTGCTACAAAGCGATTTACCGATAAAGTTGCACTTCCTGATTTATCAGGTGCATTTACAATAAATGCCGAATACAAAGATTTTGACTTAACTGCAATTTTCACATACGGTATTGGTGGATATGCTTACGATAGCGCATATCGTGATTTTATGGACAATGGTCCAGTAGCAAATATGCAACAATTACACTCGGATATTGAAAAAAGATGGCAAAATCCAGGTGATGTTACTGATGTACCTTTGCTAAATTCTAATTGGCAAACAAATCAAGCATCAACTTCCACCCGTTTCTTAGTAGAAGCTGACTATTTGAATTTTGCGAATTTACAGATTGGATACTCTATACCTAGTGACTTAACTAAGAAGATCAGTGCCTCTTCTGCAAGAATTTTCTTGACTGGAGATAACCTGATGATTTTAACTAAGAGAGACGGATTTAATCCAACTTATTCTCTTTCTGGAGGTACTGGAAGATACACATACGAGCCTATGACAACCATATCGGCTGGTTTAACCATTAACTTTTAAAATTTATACAATGAAATTTAATAATATTTATTACACGTTTTTTGCTGTGATATTGTTTTTCGGTTGTGAGAAGGAATTCCTTGAAGAATATCCGACTGGATCAATAACCCCAAAGCAAATAGCTGACATTAATTTAATCAATCCTGAAATTCAGGGATCATTACTTCTAGGTATTTATGAAAATATGTACAAAGCTGGAAGTGGCGGAACAAGTGAGCACATCGATTTTGGTCATAGAGCCATGGATATCAAGACAGACATGCTTTCTGGAGACATGGTGCTTGGGGGTAAAAACTACGGTTGGTACTCTGATATTTCTGAATTGACAGCAACCAAGGATTATAATAATTTAACAAACTACGGTCCTTGGCGTTATTATTACAGAATCATAAATCTGTCTAATATTGTTATTGATAACATAGGAGGAAAAAATTCTAATCCAGAAGATGCAACGGCGAAAGCGAGTTTGGGACAGGCACTCACTACACGAGCCTATGCCTATTTTTACCTTACGCAGCTTTTTCAAAATGGGTATGATGCAGAACAAGAAATCCTGCCTATTTATACCTCAGCTGCAGACCCTAACAAAGCAAAAAGTAAGGCTTCAGAAGTGTTTGCACTTATTGAAGACGACTTAACTGTAGCGAAAGGTCTAATGGCAGACTTTAGTCGCGATGCTGTTACGCAAGCAGATAAATATGTAGCCAGTACTGTATTAGCACTGGCTTATGCAGCTCAAGGTAAGTGGCAAGAAGCAGCTGATGAGTCAGCTATAGTTGTTCTCGACAGTGGATATCGTGTTGTGAGCGCAGACGAAGCTTATTACGCTGGATCAGGAGACTTTGTTGGTGGATTCAACAGCGTTGATAACTATTCTAGCAGTGTGTTGTGGGGTGTTGATTTAACTCCAGATAGTAACATTGGCCTCATATCATTTTGGGGGCAGGTAGATTACTTCAGCTACAGTTATGCTGCTGCTGGAGACTTTAAAGTGATTGACGCTGGATTATATAGTCAAATAAAATCCGATGATATCCGTAAACAACAATTTCACGGTCCCACAGGGTTACCATTGTATAAATTCTACCACGATGGAAGAGTACCCCTTGGACAACGTGTAGTAACAACTGATTTGTTTTACTTTAGATATGCTGACATGGTTCTTTTACATGCTGAGGCACAAGCAAATCTTGGAAATGATGTAGCGGCAAAAACCGTACTGGATATTTTATTAAGCCAAAGAATTACTGACACTTCATACTTAATTCCATTAACGGGTCAAGATTTGATTGATGAAATTTACCTGCAAACACGTATTGAAATGTGGGGTGAAGGCAAATCTTACCTAGCGATGAAAAGAAATAAGGCAACCATCACAAGAGGTTCTAACTGGATAGATTTTGCCGGTGAGAGTTATGACTATAATGATGAGAAACTTTCTTTTGAAATTCCTGAACAAGAAATAAGAGATAACCCACTTATTAATAATCAAAATTAAGTAAATAACTAACTCATAAAAAACCCGCTTGAAAATCAAGCGGGTTTTTTTTATAATACAATTTTACGGGAATGAGATGTGTTGTCTGAAAATAATAGTTGAATAAAATATACTTGTGAGGATTTATTTTCAACATCAAAACGATGAAGATTTGTCGGAATTTTCATGCTTATATTTTTAACCATTCTTCCCGAAATGTCAAAAAGAAATATATTTTTAATATCATGGCTTTCGTGGGTATTTACGTATATGGATGAATCTGTGGTTTTAATACGAATTGCGTTGTGTTTTTTATGAGATAATGAAAGGGTCTGGTAACACTCTGAAACAGACATTTCTAATCCACAATTTAAAGAACTTGCTGAAAAACTCACTTTTTCTACACCTGCATCAATATAAGTTTGACTGAGCCCTTGAAAATCTAAATCCCCGTAGGAGGCTATATAATGCATCAGATTGTTTTGATCAATAACATGTAAAAAAAGAGAAGCGTGACCAATTTCATGTGCAGTAGTCCATTCAAAATCAAATTGGTTATTAGAAACAACATCATACCCCCAGTTTATATTAGAATCGTAAACGAAATCAATATTTGTAACCACGCCAACATAATCCGATTCAGTATCACCGCACCCATAAATCCCTTTTAAGCTTGTAAATGCAGCACCACCATAACCGCTAGCATCAAAATCTGCAAATCTGATTAGATTATTGGTATTATTTGAATCATCTGTAGTTAATAACCCCGCATCAACAAAGTTTACTCCTATTTTACATGACCAATCGGTTAGGCCATCTAAAAACATGGTCTTAGCGTTAGTGTTTTCAAAGAAATTACTCGCCATTTTAAATTTATATGAACCGCCAGACAGGTGTTCTGATGCTGTTGAGCCATTTGGCATTGCTCCAATGTGACGCAATGGAACAGTAATTGAATCCCCAAAAGTTGTAGTCTTAATAGTAAATTGGCTATACGGAATCGTTAAAGAATAGCCAGCAAAAGCTGAATTAACACTATAGCCGCTTGACTTTTTTATTTTAATTCCTCCAGATCCAGCTGCTTCTGGAACTTCAACAATAATTTTATCATCCGACCATTGAATAATTTCTGAGTATGTAAACACAAAGCTAGAGCCTCCATCATCAGCGTTACGGAAACCAACAGTTCCTTTTTCAGTTCCAAACCCTGAACCCTCAATTGTCAGTTGCGATTTAGTCCCAGCGGATATCTCTAAAGGATACATTGCGCTTATGTTTGGAAAATTTGTAGTCATCAGATATTTAACCTTTTTGGGTTGTTGTTCTAGCTTAATATAGTTAGGATAAAGCTCTAATAGATGCTCGTTCAGTTCTTCTAATTCTTCATTATTCAATGATTTATAGTTAATAAACCTGTTTGATTGTTTGATATTATATGATTCCGAACTGTTATTCTTCTTGAGAAAGAAAATGCCTCTGTCCCCATTTTTAAATTTAATTTGGTGTGATATAATCTGAAAGTGACCATCTACAACACCACCTAAACTTTTTATAATAAGCCTTGAATTACCTCTGCCCTTGAGTAGTTGAGACGTTTGTACCTCATAGTTAGTAAAAATATCGCCATTTGTGTCAAAATATGAAACAGAACCAATAATTTTACCTTCAACGATTAATGTCGCATTTTTGTCAAATTTTTGAATTAATTCTATCTGGCTATAAGAAAAAGTTAAGCTAAAAAAACAAAGTAAGTGTGAAATTATTCTCATGTGTATTTTTTCTTAAATATAATTTAAATAAATTATGAGCGCAATAACATTTGGCATAAATGCCGTACGTGAAGCCATTCAAAATCCCTCAAGCATTCAAAAGGTCCTCATCGAAAATGACCTCAAAAATCCTGCTGCATTAAAACTCAAAGACGAAATCATGCGTTCTGGTGTGTCCTATTCCTTTGTGCCGGAGCAAAAACTATACAAACACACCAAAGAAAACCACCAAGGGTTTGTGGCACTCATTGGACAAATCCAGTTTGCTGAGCTAGAAAGCATCATTGAACCAGAAAAACAACAACTCTTTTTACTACTCGATGGCATAACCGATGTACGAAACTTTGGAGCTATTATTAGATCCGCAGTAGGTTTGGGCGCAAGTGGTATCATCATTGGTCAAACAGGATCTGCGCCACTCAATGACATTGCCATACAAGCCTCTGCCGGAGGGGCATTTCACATTCCCATTGTTCGTGTAAGCCATCTTAAAGATGCCATGTACTTGCTGCAGTCCCATGAAATAGCACTGGTGGGCTGTACAGAAAAAGCAGATTCATTTGTTTCGGACACAAACCTTAAACGTTCGTTGGGTATTGTTATGGGAAATGAGCACAAGGGCATTAGCAGAGGCATACTAAATCTCTGTGACGAGCAGATTAAAATTCCCATAAACGAACTGCTGGACTCTTACAACGTTTCCGTTGCCGCTTCACTTGTACTGTACGAATACCACAGACAAAACAACTAAAGCAAGAAAGTCAGCTCATCAAGCTGTTCAATTTCTTTGTAGTGTGCTGGATTTTTGCGTGCCAATGGCATAAAATGAACGGCATGCATCCCCACGTTTAGCGCACCTTGGACATCAGCCTCTAGGCTATCCCCTATCATCACAGCTTGCTCAGGGCTGACACCACCCACATTGAGCGCGTGATTGAAAATTTCGGGATCGGGTTTTTTCTTGCCCACAGAGGATGAATCGGTAACCGTTTCGAAATAAGGCAACAACCCTGAATTTTTCATTTTAAAATGTTGCACATCTTTAAACCCATTGGTTATCATGTGCAAGGCATAGTGTGGCTTGAGTGCATCCAAAATAGTAATGGCACCAGGAAACAAGCTGTTGTATTCAGGTAGTGTTTGAATATAAGCATCTGCCATATCATAAATCAAGGCATCAGAAGCCTGATAATGCAAGCGATCAAAAACAGTCTTTAGGCGTTCATATCGCAACTTTTCTTTGTCAATCTTGCCTTCACGGTACAACCGCCAATAGGCCGTATTGTTAGGCACATAAACTTCTAGGAACGCATCAAGTTTTAGCCCTATTTCATACTGCTTAAAAAGCGTTTTGAAGGCCCGTGCAGAGTTTTTTTCAAAATCCCAAAGGGTGTGGTCCAAATCAAAGTACAACGCCTTGATAATCGATTTATTCATGAATCAACAGTTTCTTTAGTGTGGCTAAAAAGGAGGCGTTTTTGGAGCGGTTATTAAAGGTTTCGTTGGTAAGTGCTACCAGCATTGGTGCATTGAGCTGTTGTAAGCGAGATTGATACCCAATAAAAAGCTGGCGCATTTTTCTAGCATATTGCTGTGCGCGTATATGTGACTCGCTTAAACAAATGGGATGAATGGTCAATGGGGTGTGTTGTTCCTCGCCCAAATCAAAGAAACGAAATGGATGGGCAGTGCTTGCCCGAAAACCAGGTGTATCAGGGTATTGCAACGAATAATCATGTTTGATGCCTGAAGAAGAAAAGGTGCGATAGGTATCCGGAAATCGCAAAACCAACTTGTGTTGACGAATGGCTTTAATGGGTCTGTGGATTAAGCCTGAAAAACGATTAATATCTTGATTGAGCTTTTGGGGTTTTTGGGTAGACTCAAATGAAGCAAGCGGTGCAGTAGGCGCATAATCCGATAAGCTTTTGAGCTCTTGTTGGTGTTTTTTACTAAATACACTCAAGCTTTTATCGTGAACGCCAAGTGCTGCATAAAGAGCAAAAAAACGAAAGGAAACCGCCGTAGATCGAAAAACCTCCATTTGTTCAATTAAACCCATAAGTGGATCCTCGCGAAAGCGCAACACCACCATCAATCGATCAAAAGTCTTGGCAAACTTTAAACGTCCGAAATCATACAGTCCCTCAAAGAAAGAACGGAAAAGGGTTTTGTACTTGTAAGCATACAATTGTGGAATTTCAATCACCAACTCAGTAGTATTCACTGGCTGCTTAAATGGTGGCAATTCAAAAAAATCGGTCCATGCCGCTACAAAGCGATCAAACCACATATCTATCAGCGGTAAATCCAAAAAATTATGGTTAAACGCCAAAGACTGCTCGGGCTTAAACCTACCCAAATCATCAGCTGCATAAGGCATGTATTCCTCATACCTGCTCATCAAATAGAAGGATGCGGCGAAAAAATCAAAAGGCAATTGACTTTTCGCAGAAGTAGCAAAAAAGGCGGGCATCCCCTCCCATTGAAAGACCGAAATATCCACCGGGTTCACGCCCTGCTCTGTTAGCAATCCATTGGCTGCCACAAAAAACTCATTCCCCAATGGGACATCGCCATAAGACATCTTAGGGCCGCTATGTGCTACAAAAGCACTCACATCAGATGTAAACGAAACTTCTTGACCTAGTCTGTGGTGAAAAAAATGCCTGAAAATATAAATGATACGAGGCTTGACTGTGGGGGTGTGAATCAAAATCATGATTCGCTTACTTAAAGTTATTTTGAATCCATCTTGTCAGTGGGTCGTATGCCAAAAGGTTTTCCTCCATCTCCTCGTTCTCATGAATAACGGATGTTAGTTTTTCAATATAGTGTCGTGCAAAAGACTTTGGGTAGCGATCGCCCCCATTAAAATGAGTGACATAGTGTTCAAAAAAACACAGGGCCTTGGTAATGTCCTTTTGCAAATAAAAACTCAATACACCCATAACGTAATAGGCATCATTAGAAACTTCTGGCGTGCTGCATACATCCACTTCATTAACAGCGTTTAAATAAGCAACCAATGCTTCTTTATTCTTTTTAGTAGTCCTGTAATAATAGCCTGCTGCCAAAAAGCCCTCTATGGTAGACAACGCTTGAACGGCGCTAAGCACTCTGTTGGCCTTTTTATTGCTCCCGCCCAACACCCATGGTAATTCGGTATACAGCTCCAATAAAACCAGTTGGATTGTGAGCGAGTCTGGTGCTATACGTGCAGCCTGTTCAAAAGCCGTTTTCATGGTTCTTACATAGGGCAACGATTTTACCTGCGACACTTCTGAAGCCAAAATTCCGGCTATACCACCCAGCATAAATTGATAATCATAGTTGTCTGGATCCTCCTCTGCTAGAGAAGATAAAATATCAAACGATTGCTCATAGGCACGTGTACTGGCATAGAGCAGTGCAAGTTCGTGTTGTTGCTCAACAGACTTGTCCGCTAAAGAATCTAATACAACGATGCGTGACTGCTGTTCGGAAGTGATAACAACGGGTTCAAAAAGAGCGACAGGAATGCGTTGCCCATAGGAAAAACCTACACAAAAAATGATGAGGATTAGTCGTTGAGCAATTGCCATAATGTGTCTTTCAATACGGTTATACCCTGTTGTGAAACGGACGAAAACAAAACAAAAGGTATTTGATCAAAAGCAGCCTTACATTCATCTTCAATAGCTGCATATAGCTCTTCATCTAAAATATCAGATTTAGAGATACCGATTAAAAAATTCTTATCCAACAACTCGGGATTGTACCGTGTCAATTCACTGTTCAAAATAGTAAATTGTTTTTTAATATCATCTGCATCAGCTGGAATAACATAAAGCAGCACACTATTGCGTTCAATATGTCGTAAGAAATAATGCCCCAGTCCTTTTCCTTCAGCTGCTCCTTCAATAATACCGGGTATATCTGCCATTACGAAAGATGTATAGTCACGGTTTTCGACAATACCCAGGTTGGGTTTAAGCGTTGTAAAGGGATAGTCTGCAATTTTAGGCTTTGCAGAAGTTAAGGCTGCCAACAAGGTGGACTTGCCAGCATTTGGAAAACCTACTAAGCCTACATCGGCAAGCACCTTCAGTTCTAGCGTGATGTCACGATCAGTCCCTTCTTTGCCAGGCTGTGCATAGCGCGGTGCTTGATTGGTGGGGCTTCTAAAATGCCAATTGCCACGTCCGCCCATACCACCTGGCACCACAATCACATCTGCTTCAGAAGTAATCTCGGCAATTTGCTCGCCCGTTTCGTTGTCTTTGACAATGGTTCCCAAAGGAACGGGTATTATTAAATCTGTTCCATCTGCACCTGTACTCCTACTCTTGCTCCCATGTCCGCCGTGGTCTGCCTTAAAATGACGTTTATACTTAAAGTTGATAAGCGTCCACAGGTTTTTGTCGCCACGGACAATTACGTGTCCGCCACGTCCACCGTCGCCGCCGTCTGGGCCGCCTTTGGTGATGTATTTTTCCCTGTGAAAGTGCGTAGAGCCCTTGCCTCCGTTTCCAGAAGTAACGTGTATTTTAACATAATCTACAAAGTTACCTTCTGTCATTACAGTTGATCAACAATACGTGTTAGGTGTTCCGCTATCGCCTCAATAGATCTTGATCCGTCTATGGCGTGAAACTTTTCTTGAGCCGTGTAATATGCTATTAGCGGAGCTGTTTTTGCGTTGTATTCAGCAAAGCGATTTCGAATTTTTTCCTCGTCTTGGTCATCTGCACGACCACTGTCTTTTCCACGAGATAACAAACGGCTTACCAATATATCCTCGTCAACGTCTAGCGCCAAGGTAGCGGCAATCGACATTTGCTTTTTAGACAAAAAGCCGTCAAGGGCTTCGGCCTGTGAGATGGTTCGTGGAAAACCATCAAAAATAAAACCCGCAGCATCAGGGTTTTTATCAACTTCACGCTCCAGCATTTGGATGGTAACCTCATCTGGCACCAAATCACCATTGTCCATGTACTGCTTGGCCATAATGCCAAGCGGCGTCTGATTTTTGATGTTGTATCTAAACACATCCCCTGTAGAGATGTGAATCAAATTAAAATGATCTCTTAAAAAAACAGCTTGGGTTCCTTTTCCAGCTCCGGGCTTGCCAAACAAAATAATGTTCTTCATGGTGGTTGTTTTCCATGCAAAGATATTCTATTTTAATCAGGAAGACTACCGATGTGCAACATTGTGGAATATCCTTACCTTTGTGCCGATAATGCAACAGTATATATCTTCCAATTTATCCATAGGCATCTTAGGTGGCGGACAGCTAGGCAAAATGCTTACCGATGTGACGCGTAAATGGGATATCCGCACCCATATTCTTGACTCCAACGCTGGAGCACCCGCAAAAAACAGCTGTTACCGATTTGTTCAAGGCGACTTGATGGACTACGAAACAGTCCTAAACTTTGGTAAAGAAGTTGACGTACTCACCATTGAAATTGAGCATGTTAATATTGATGCCCTCTATGAATTAGAGAAAACTGGTGTTTTGGTTTATCCAAAACCTGCAACTCTCGATATCATTCAAAACAAACAAACACAAAAAGCGTTTTTTGAACAACAACAACTACCAACTGCCCCTTTTATTTCTTGCGAAAACAAAAAAGAACTGTTGGTGCATGTTTCAAAGGGCAGCTTTAACTTTCCCTTTATCTGGAAAGCTGCACGCTTTGGCTATGACGGTTTTGGTGTGAAAAAAATTGATGATAAAGCGGCTATTGATGCTTTGCCTGATAACCCATGTATCATCGAGGCACTGGTTCCCATCAAGCAAGAAATAGCCATTATCGCAGCTCGAAATCCTGATGGTGAAATTGCACTTTACCCCCCTGTGGGGATGGCTTTTCATCCAGAGGCTAATCAAGTAGAGTATGTCTACTTCCCTGCCGACATAAGCAAAGAAATTGCCAAAAAGGCCCATGACATTACCCATAAGTTGGTAAGTGCGTGGGGGCATATTGGCTTATTGGCAGTTGAATTTTTTGTTGACGAGGAGAATAACCTGCTCATAAACGAAGTGGCGCCACGACCGCACAACAGCGGTCACCTAACCATAGAAGGTGCCAATACTTCACAATTTGAGCAGCACATACGTGCCATACTTAACGCACCTTTGGGCAAAACAAGTTTTGATCAACCTGCCATCATGGCCAATGTGGTTGGTCCTCAAGAGTTGATTGGCCCGTTTGTGTATGACGGCGTAGATCACATTCTCAACACACCAAAAGCTGCGCTGCACATCTATGGAAAGAAAACAACCAAACCGCAACGAAAAATGGGGCATATTACGCTTACAGGTGCGGATTTAAATGTTATTTTTAAAGAAATTAAAGACTTAAAAGCAAAACTTAAACTTAAAGCGAATTAACATGAAAGTAGCCGTTATCATGGGAAGCAAAAGCGACCTACCCGTAATGCAAGACGCCATTGACACCTTGGCCCTTTTTGAAATCGAAACACATGTTGATATAGTATCCGCGCACAGAACTGCCGATAAAATGATGACGTTTGGAAAATCGGCGCATGAAAATGGTATTGACGTTATCATTGCTGGAGCCGGCGGAGCAGCCCATCTTCCTGGAATGGTGGCTTCAATCAGTCCATTGCCCGTAATTGGTGTGCCTGTTAAATCTTCCAATTCAATCGACGGATGGGATTCTGTTTTATCCATACTGCAAATGCCAGGTGGCGTGCCTGTTGCTACCGTAGCACTAAACGGTGCAAAAAATGCTGCACTGTTGGCATGTCAAATTCTAGGCGTGAAAAATCCAGCCTTGCGTGAGGCCATGATTGCCTATAAAGTATCCCTAGGCGAGAAAGTGCATCAAAGCGCAAAGGACATCAACAAAAAGTAACCCCCACATAGCTTAAAGCCAACCACAACACTGGAATGGCTTCAACCAACAGGGAGGTAATGTATTTTGGCCGATCCGTTTTTACTTTAAAAATAAGTACTCCTAACAAAACCAGCATTCCTATTTCAACCCAAGCAAACGTAATTGAAGTTGAAGTCATAAAGGCCAAAACGGCAGCCATCAAAATCAACGCATACGACAGCAGCTGTACCCCGCTAACACCCAAAACTTGGGGCAGTGTTTTTAAGCTTGGAGCATCGCTGTTAAGGTCGTGAATTTCGAGTGGTACAATCAACGCCAATACCCAAAGAATGGCTTTTGAGGCAACCAAAGCAAAATGAACCGAGGTCAAGTTGTACAAACCAAAAGTAGCAAGAGTTGACCAGCACAAGGCCACAATAAATATCTTAAGTGTAGGCACATAGCGCAAACCCATATGGGCACCGAAAGGAAGTGCGTATACGCTTGTTATCATCCCTACAAAAACAAAAATCAGCCACACGGTTGTAGTCTGCGCAACAAGACCATAAAAACCAATAGCTATTGCGCTGAGTAGCGTGATGGCTTGGGGCAAATTAATTTTTCGTTTTTCCACCAAGGCAGGCACAATGAAATGAAAATATTGATATGCAAACCAGCCGAAGCCAAAAATAGCACACTGCAATGATAGGGTTAAATCAAATCCTTGTTGCATGGCAAACACACAACAAAAAGCCCATAGCGACAAGGCTACATGCAAGCTAGATTTAATATAGGAGCGGAAGTTGATGTGCTTCATAAAGTGTTACAAAACTACCAAATGTGTTAATAAGGTAGCCATTTATGGTTAACAACTTTAGGCTGAAATGGTTAGGTTTCGTTTTTTTGATTTTAATCAAAAATTTACCTTTGAGAGGGTATAAAAACTGGTGTTCATGGATACGCAAAACTTTGCACTTCGTCACTTAGGTCCAAACGAAAAGGAGTTGGACAAAATGCTTTCGCTTATCGAAGCATCATCTCTTGAAGAATTGGTTACTCAGACCGTCCCTGAAGCCATCAGGCTTCATGCACCCATGTCGCTTCCAGAAGCCATGAGCGAACATAGCTTTTCGAAACACATTGCTGCCTTAGGGAAACACAACAAGGTATTTACCTCCTTTATTGGCTTGGGATATCACGAGGCCATATTACCGGGCGTAATCCAACGAAACATATTGGAAAACCCAGGTTGGTATACGGCATACACCCCTTACCAAGCCGAAATCGCCCAAGGCCGCATGGAGGCGCTGCTCAACTTCCAAACCATGATTGTAGAACTCACAGGAATGGAACTTGCCAATGCTTCTCTTTTGGATGAATCTACAGCTGCAGCAGAAGCGATGAGCCTGCTCTTTGGTCAGCGCACAAGAACACAGAAAAAAGAACATGCAAAACTGTTTTTTGTTGATGAAAATACTTTGCCACAGACCAAATCTGTGCTAGAAACAAGAGCAATTCCCGTAGGCATTACGCTTGTTTATGGCAGTTGTGATGATTTTATACCCACAGCCGAATACTTTGGTGCCTTGGTGCAATACCCGGGTGCTAATGGCAATGTACCAAACCTAAAAGCTTTTATTGACAATGCTGCTCAAGCAGAAGTGAAGACAGCTGTTGCTGCTGACCTAATGAGTTTGGTGCTTTTGGAGGCGCCAGGAACTTTGGGTGCTGATGTTGTAGTGGGAAGCAGTCAGCGCTTTGGTATTCCACTGGGTTACGGAGGACCACACGCAGCGTTCTTTGCAACTAAAACTGCCTACAAGCGCAGTGTGCCGGGGAGAATTATTGGTGTTACCCAAGACAAATCTGGTAACAGAGCCTTACGTATGGCCTTGCAAACACGCGAGCAGCACATCAAGAGAGATAGGGCTACATCTAATATTTGTACCGCACAAGTACTTTTGGCCGTGATGGCAGGAATGTATGCTGTATACCACGGCCCAGAAGGATTAAAATCCATTGCGACACGCATCCACCGTCATGCGTGCCAACTCAATCAAGCGCTGGAACAATTGGGCATAACCCAAAAAAACAAAGCTTTCTTTGACACACTTCACATTGAAGCGCCTGCCCAAGAAATACTGCGCTTGGCAGCTGCCAAAGGAATCAATCTGCGTCAAATCAACGACAGTGAATTAAGCATCACCTTCCATGAAGCGACAGAAGACCACCACATTCAAACTTTGATTGATATACTGTCCGAGGTAACAAAACAAGCTGCTGTTGATGTCAATTTGGTTGAAACGGACTGCCTGCCTGTTTCGCATAAACGAACAACCTCATTTTTAACAAACGAAGTGTTTCACAGTTACCATGCCGAAACCAGCATGATGCGTTATATCAAATCCCTTGAGCGTAAAGACTTGGCACTAAATCATTCCATGATTGCACTGGGTTCATGCACCATGAAGCTCAATGCAGCTACGGAAATGTTCGCCCTAAGCGATCCACAGTGGAACAATATGCATCCTTTTGCACCCATTGACCAAGCGGCTGGTTATACGCGCGTGCTACATGACCTAGCTGACTACCTAACAGAAATCACAGGCTTCGGCGGCACCTCTTTGCAACCTAATTCTGGCGCACAAGGCGAATTTGCAGGACTGATGGTCATCAGAGCTTATCACCTTGCCAACGACGATGCACATCGTAACATCTGTCTTATTCCAGCTTCTGCACATGGCACCAACCCAGCCTCTGCAGTAATGGCAGGCATGCAAGTCATTGTAGTAGGTACTGACGAAAAAGGGAACATCGACCTTGACGACCTAAAGGCCAAAGCAAATGAGCATGCCGATAATTTGGCAGCACTGATGATCACCTACCCATCTACGCATGGCGTTTTTGAGTCGTCCATAAAAGAAATAACCGCTTATGTTCACAGCAAAGGGGGACAAATATATATGGATGGTGCAAATATGAATGCGCAGGTTGGCTTGACCAATCCGGCGGTTATTGGCGCGGACGTTTGTCACTTGAACCTCCACAAAACCTTTGCCATACCACACGGAGGTGGTGGTCCAGGAGTAGGTCCAATATGTGTTGCCAAACACTTGGTGCCGTTTTTGCCTAATCACGCCATAATTCCAACTAGTGGCGAACAAGGAATAGCAGCACTTTCTGCAGCACCCTATGGTTCAGCACTCGCTTGTTTGATCTCTTATGCCTACATACGCTTACTAGGCGCAGCAGGGCTAAAGAAAGCCACAGAAGTAGCCATATTAAATGCCAATTACATCAAGGAACGCATTGCCAAACACTATCCTGTTTTGTATAGTGGCGACAACAACCGAGCAGCACACGAGTTTATCATCGACTGCCGTTCTTTCAAAGACAAAGGCATAGAAGTAATGGATATTGCCAAGCGTTTGATTGATTATGGTTTTCATGCGCCAACGGTATCGTTTCCCGTTCCAGGCACCATGATGATTGAACCCACTGAAAGTGAAAACTTGGCAGAATTAGATCGTTTTTGTGAAGCATTTATTTCTATTCGCTATGAAATTGAGGCCAGCACAAAAGACCAAACCAACAACTTATTGCGCAATGCTCCACACACCTTAACGCAGTTGACAGCGCACGAATGGGAACTGCCCTATACCAGAGAAGAGGCGGCATATCCATTGCAGTTTGTACGTGAGAATAAGTTTTGGCCAAGCGTTCAACGCGTTGACGAAGCTTATGGGGACAGAAACCTTATGTGTACCTGTGCGCCTATTGAAATGTATGCAGAAAAACAGGTTACGGAAATCCAATAATTTGTGCTTGGGTGCATTTATAAACACATCTTTTTTCTTGTAACCGTATAGATTTCTATATTTGAACATCAGATCACGACCACTACCTTAATCAAATATGGGAATTCACATCACAGGCGTTGGAAGTTATATACCTTCACACAAAGAAAAAAATCAAGATTTTTTAGCACACACATTTTTAGACGATAGCGGCAATCCGTTTGGTGCTGATAATAGAGAAATTATTGAAAAATTTAAGGCCATAACAGGTATTGAAGAACGCCGTTATGCCAAACCACACCAAACCGCATCTGACCTTGCTTTTTTGGCTGCTGAAAAGGCTATTGAAGACGCATCACTTGATCCTGAAACCTTGGACTACATAATTGTAGCTCATAATTTTGGCGACATCCAACACGGTTGTATACAAACTGATATGTTACCCTCCCTGGCCACAAGAGTAAAGCATAACCTCCAGATAAAAAACCCCAATTGTGTTGCCTATGATTTGATTTTTGGTTGCCCAGGCTGGGTTGAAGGTGTTATTCAAGCTAAAGCATTTATCAAGTCAGGCATGGCCAAACGCTGCTTGGTCATCGGGGCCGATACCTTATCGCGAATTGCCGATCAAAACGACAGAGATGCCATGATTTTTGCCGATGGTGCCGGAGCTACCATCATTGAAGAAACCGAAGAAGCCGGTGGCTTATTGAGCCATAGCTCACAAACCTATAGCACGGAAGAAGCATTTTACCTCTTTTCTGGAAAGTCAAACGACCCAACTGCTAATCCTGAAGATAAGTACATTAAAATGCTCGGTAGGAAAGTTTATGAATTTGCCATTAGCCATGTGCCTCAAGCCATGAAGGACTGCTTTGACCAAAGCGGAGAAGAACTTGGCGCTTTAAAGAAAATTTTTCTGCATCAAGCCAATGAAAAAATGGACGAAGCTATCGTCAAGAGGTTTTACCGACTCTTTCGTCAACCCATACCAGCAGACATACTGCCCATAAGTATTCATAAATTGGGCAACAGCTCGGTTGCTACTGTCCCTACCCTATTGGATTTGGTTAAACGAAATGAACTTGATGGTCATCAAATAAACAAAGGGGATGTTGCCCTTTTTGCCAGCGTGGGTGCTGGCATGAACATCAATGCGTTTACGTATAGATTTTAACGGCTTTTCAACGCCTCGCCAATGGGGTTTCCGATAACACCTGTTGGATTGCTAACTTCTAACAAGGCGCATATTGTTGGCGCGATATCTGAAATTTTTGTCCTTTTAAATGTACTCCCTTTTTGAATGCCATTTCCATAAAGCAACAGCGGAACATGGGTGTCATAGATAAAGGCTGAGCCATGTGTGGTACCATAAGTACGATTGGCTATATAACCTGGCAGTAGCATGTATATAATATCACCAGAACGTTTGGGATTATATCCTTTTTGCAAGCGTTCAATAATTGGGTTGTCAGCATCCATTTGCATAAGATTTGATGTTGCATAAGCAGCGGCAATACCATCCTGTTGCTGTATAAAAGCAGTAGCAAAACGACTTATCGCATCAACATCTAGTTTTGCGGCAGAAATGCGGTCATGATCAAAATAAATTTCATTATTCGACACATCAAGGATAATATCGCGCACTCCAAAGACATCAAACATGGCTTCCTTAAGCGCTTTCACAAAAGGCTTCTTGCTAAAATATCCTGCTGGTATTTTGTTGTCAATTAGGTAATTAGGCACAGGAGCCACGCCGTGATCTGAGGTGAGGAAAACGGAATAGGCGCCCTTACCCACTTGGGCGTCTAGCGCCGCAAAAAGTCTTGCAAGTTCTAGATCCAAACGGATATAAGTATCCTGTAATTCCTTGGCGTTGGTACCAAAAGCATGTCCGATATAGTCTGTTGATGAATACGAAACCATGAATACGTCTGCATGCTTATCTGCGCCTAAGTCCTCCCCTTTCAGAGCTGCCAATGCGAAATCTGTAACTAAACTATTACCAAAAGGAGTGGCTTTCAGTATCTCATAACCGCCATTATTAGGAGTTAGGGCAGCCAAATCATAAGGGAATGTAGGCGTATCTTTCCCTTTGGGTCGCATTTCGTACGGGCTGTCATCTGGTCCTGTTTCCGCATATTGAGAGATGGGATAATAGGTGTCCCAAGTGGTGAGGTACTCATCAATTTTTCTAGAAGCATTAAAATCTGCTGCCCATGCGGGTAATGCATCCATATAAAAAGTACTGCTGATAAAGTTACCTTCGTCTCCGCCTGAGAACCAATAGGCGCCATTGGCAGTATGGCCAATGGAGAGGATGGCACTTCGGTCTTTTAAAGAAACGCTAACAGCCTTGCCATTCATTTGGGTTGCCAATCTATTCTCGTCTGCAAATGTGGAAACCAAAAGTGCGGTGGGTGCTTTACCCCTAGTCTTTGCTGTTCCTAAGGATAAAAAGTTTTGGTCGTCTACACAGTAGCGCACTTTTCGGTTTTGCTTGTCAAACCAATCATTACCAATAATACCATTAATGGCAGGAGGGGTTCCTGTGGCTATACTCGCATGTCCAGGACCTGTTTTGGTTTGTTGGTAGTCGAAATGGTGGTTTTTTGCCACAAAACCTTCGTTGTAAAAACGTTTGAATCCATGTTCACCGAAGTGAGATTGGAATCGATAGAGGTAGTCCATACGCATTTGATCGACCACAATACCTACCACGAGCTTGGCATTGGCGCTGTCTTGTTTTGAGGTGCAGCTCAAAAAAAGGAAACCAAGAATAAAATAAAGCGATTTGGTGTTCATTACTAATGTTTTAACAAATGTTAATTTTTATTTTGAGACTTAGGTTATAGTAACATTATTTTTTACATTCGTTTACGTGAAAATACTGCATCACATCGGTGAATACATTTTAATGCTTAGGTTGGTTTTTATCAAGCCTACTAAGGGAAAAGTGATGCGAAAACTTATTTTTAAAGATATACAAGACCTTATTATCGGATCTTTAGGCATCGTTGCCTTTCTATCCTTTTTTGTTGGTGGTGTTGTGTCCATACAAACGGCTCTTAACATTGAAAGCCCACTTATACCAAAAAGTTTGGTTGGCTTTGCCACGCGACAATCTGTTATACTGGAATTTGCACCAACGTTTATGAGCATCATCTTAGCCGGTAAAGTAGGTTCGTTTATAACATCTAGTATAGGCACCATGCGCGTGACCGAACAAATTGATGCGTTAGAAGTCATGGGCATCAACTCAGTAAACTACTTAGTGTTTCCAAAGATAATTTCCATGCTTTTGCTGCCTATCGTGATAAATTTTTCCATGTTTTTAGGTATTCTTGGCGGTTATGCCGCCACCATATACGGCGGGTTTTCGAGTAGCGCTGATTTTATCGAAGGCATACAACTCGACTTTAGGCCCTACCATGTGGTATATGCCTTTATAAAAACATTGGTTTTTGCCATGGTTTTGGCCACCATTCCCTCCTATCACGGGTACTATATGAAGGGTGGGGCTTTGGAAGTAGGTAAGGCGGCAACGGTTGCCTTTGTGTGGACATCGGTAGTCATCATCGTACTTAATTATTTCATCACTCAATTATTACTTGCTTGATGATTACGCTAAACAACATCACCAAATCATTCGACGGCACGGAAGTGCTCAAAGGGATTAGCATGGCTTTTGAACCTGGAAAAACCAATCTTATCATCGGTCAAAGTGGTTCGGGAAAAACGGTATTGCTTAAGTGTCTATTGGGTTTACACCAAATAGATAGCGGAAAAATGCATTTTAACGATCAAGCCTTTGGCGAAATGGACGAGGAAGGAAGGCGAACATTACGCAGGGAAATGGGCATGGTTTTTCAAGGAAGTGCCCTATTTGACTCCATGACCGTTTTGGAAAACGTCATGTTTCCTATGCAAATGCTAACTGACAAAAATCAAGCTGAAATAAAAAGTGCTGCCGAAGCGGTTATTGAACGTGTAAACCTTGAAAATGCTAACAACAAACTTCCAGCAGAACTTTCTGGCGGTATGCAAAAACGCGTTGCCATTGCGCGCGCTGTGGTCATGAAGCCTAAATACCTTTTTTGCGATGAGCCCAACTCAGGACTAGATCCCAAAACAGCCATCGTAATTGACAACCTCATTAGAGAAATTACCCAAGAAAACAACATCACCACCGTCATCAATTCTCACGACATGAACTCTGTTATGGAAATTGGAGACACCATTTTATTTTTAAAGGATGGTGTAAAGGCGTGGGAAGGCAGCAAAGAGCTGATATTCAATACGGATAATGAGGCTGTTAACGACTTTGTATATTCTTCAAACCTCATGAAGAAAATAAAACAAGTGCATACCTAAAATGGTGCTTAGTCTTTAGAAAATACGATCAACTTAGTATCCTTGAGTTTATCATAAGCTGACAATTCCTGCTCCAACACACGCATCGTAGTAGAGTCAATTTGAACCAGTCCTAATGGATTTATAAGCAGTTGGCTTTCCGACTTTCTATTGTATTGAATTGATGCTGATGACACCAGATAATCGCCATAGGGCAATGTCGAGACATGGGTATCCAAATAGGCATTTGCTTGTTTTCTAAAAGCGTTTTCACCCAAAGCATTGATAAACGTAACCCCTGCAGGTATCATAACCAACACAGCAAAAAAGCTTACCACACGAACCACAAACCGACGTCTTTTGGAATCGGCATAATGAATCATGGGAAAGCGCAACAGTTTTACAACTACAAAAGAGGCAAAGGCTATAAAAGTAGCGTTGATAAAAAAGAGGTATAGCGCGCCAAGCGCATAGCCAACATTCCCTACAGCTATACCATAGCCAATGGTACACAAGGGGGGCATCAGTGCCGTAGCAATAGCAACACCAAAAATAACAGAGGCAATGGTTCCCTTTTTGGTACGCGCAATGGCCAGTGCCGCACCGCCAAAAAAGGCAATAAAAACGTCTCGTATATCGGGCTGGGTTCGTGCCAAAAGTTCTGACGATTCTTGCTGTAGCGGAAAAAACAAGAAAAAGACCGTAGCGGTCACGGCGCTAAGCAGCACCATAACAACAAAATTTTGTGTGGCTGATTTGATCATGTCCAAATCATTGATGGCCAATCCGACGCCAGTACCCAGCACAGGGCCCATAAGTGGTGCAATAAGCATGGCACCTATAACAACAGCAGTGGAATCCGTATTCAAACCAATACAAGCAATGAAAATTGAACATATCAATACCCAAGCAGTGGCACCTCTAAAAGGAATGTCATGGCGCACGGCCTCCAAGGTTGCGGCATAGTCTGTATCCTTACTAATATCAAACAGCTGTAGCAAATAGCCAAGACTAAACGTCAAGCCTTGCTTTTTTGGTGCATCTTGAGGATTATCGGAAAAATCAAATTTTGACTCCATTATATCGGACTTACTTCAACAAAAGGTGGAAACAGGTACTGCTTCTTGGTTTTGACACACGTACAAACAAATCGGGTTCTGCGTTTGGCATCTTTGCTAAAAACACGCCCGTCTTGCGCATTAAAAAGTGTGCCCTGCTCCAATTCAAAAATACATTTTTTATTGTTGGGTGGGTCAAATTCTCTAAGCGCCATCGTAAGATTGGCATCAGCAGCAAAGGTTGCCTTAGCATTTTGCATATGTTTTTTAAGTGGTATTAACAGCGATTCTGGAAAGATATCCCCTTCCAAAAAAGGAGCTACCATTTGTTGGAATGCTGATTTCCACTCCTTGCCATGTGGTTTCTTTCTAAATGTATAGGAGTTGAACACCTTATAGTGTGCCCATTCGTGCAAAAAGGTAAGGAGAAACCGATATGGATTTTCCATGGCGTTAATAGTAATGGAGACAGGTCTTTTGGGCTGTACCCTGAAATCGCCATGCTTGGTTTTGCGATTGCGAACGACATGTATCACAACCTTGTGTCCCGCTACAAGCGCAGCACATTTTGCAACAGCTGGCTTAGGTAAATATGAATAAAAATCAGATGACATTAGGGTGTTGTGTTCGATACCGGCAGTACTTTTCCGTTGTAGAAAAGATGTCCGTCAAGCGCAAATTGGGCAATATAATCGGCCATCATGGCTGCGGTCATGGGTACTTCAAGCCCTGGGAAAGCATCGGAAAGCATTTCTGTTTGCACAGCGCCAAGTGCCAATGCATTTACGGCAGGACCCGTTTCTTTAAGTTCTTCGGCTAGTAACTCTGTAAGTATGGAAACAGCTCCTTTGCTGCTGCTGTAGGCAGCCAAACCTGGAAATTTCGATGTACCACCAATTCCTCCCATGCTGCTGATATTGACCACATGCCCTCCTGACTGTAGCTTTTTTAATAAGGCACGTGTGATATTGGCAAGGCCAAAAACATTGACCTTAAATACGGCTTCAAAATCAGATTGTGTGGTTTCGGCAAAGGGTTTATTAACCAGCTTTCCTGCGTTATTAATCAAGACATCAATATTGTCAGGTGCCTCATTTTGAGACCATGCTGCTACGGCATCTTCATCTGTTAAATCAAGTGCGTTGACTGTGACATTGGGCAAGTTTAGCTGCGTTATAGGCATCGTGTTGCGAGAGAGTGCCCACACCTTGTGATGATTGGCTGAAAACCAGTTAACAAGTGCTAGACCAATACCACGGCTAGCTCCAGTTATCACAATGTTTTTCGAAGTATCCAAAACAACTAAACGACCAATCGAATGGGATTTTCGATATACTCTTTAAGGGTTTGTAAAAACAGTGCTCCGGTTGCCCCATCCACTGTTCTGTGGTCACAGGCTAGGGTAAGCTTCATTGTATTACCCACAACAATTTCTCCTTCTTTTACTACAGGTTTTTGCACGATGGCACCTACAGAAAGAATGGCGGAATTTGGTTGATTGATAATGGATGTGAATTCATCAATACCGAACATACCTAGGTTGGATACGGTAAATGTACTGCCATCCATTTCTTGTGGCGTAAGTTTTTTACTCCTTGCTCTACCGGCATAATCTCTCACTTGTGAACCAATTTGCGGGAGGTTCATTTCGTTAGCAAACTTCAATACAGGAACAACGAGACCATCTTCAACGGCAACGGCTACTCCTACATGCACATGGTGATTGAGCACCATTTTATCGTCATACCATTGTGAATTTACCTGTGGGTGTGCTTTTAGAGATAGCGCCACTGCTTTTACCACGATATCATTAAATGATATTTTGGTGTCTGGAATGGAGTTGTATTGTTTTCTAAAAGCAATTGCTGCATCCATATCAAACTCCACTGACAAATAGTAGTGGGGTGCGCTGAATTTAGATGCGCCAAGGCGTTTTGCAATGGTTTTACGCATTTGCGAATTGGGAATCTCTTCTTGCTTTTCTTGACCCGCAGGAACAAAGACTGCGGCTTGAGCAGGCGCAGCTGATGTAGCTGCTGGAGCTGCTGGAGCAGCTGCTGGGGTAAATTGTTCAACATCGCGTTTTACAATTCTTCCAGATTCTCCAGTTCCGGTCACAAGGTTAAGGTCAATCCCTTTTTCCTTGGCAATTTTTTTAGCTAATGGCGACGCCATTATTCTTCCACTACTTGTAGTAACGGCTACGGGAGGTGCAACAGCTGCAGCAACTGCAGGTGTTTCAACAGGTATTTCCGTTTGTACGGGTGCTGTAGCAGGCGCTGGTTCTGGAGCAGCTGCTTTTGGTGCAGCAGCAGGAGCAGCAAGAATGGCTGCAACGTCTGTGCCCTCTGGGCCAATGATGGCCAGTAAGGTATCTACTGCGGCGGTTTCACCCACTTGAATACCAATGTGTAATAGAACTCCCGAAAAGAACGATTCAAATTCCATAGTGGCTTTGTCCGTTTCGATTTCGGCAAGAATATCGCCTTCTTCAACGGCATCGCCTACTTGCTTGAGCCAAGAGGCTACGGTTCCTTCTTCCATGGTGTCGCTTAGGCGTGGCATGTTGATGATTTCAACGCCTTCGGGGATGGCTGCAGCTTCAGCAGGAGCTGTTGTTGTTGCTGCCTCAGCTTTTGTTTCTTCAGCGGACGCATCTGCATTGAGCAGTACTGAAACATCTTCACCTTCTTCACCTATGATGGCCAACAACACATCTACGGGAGCGGTTTCACCAGCTTGAACGCCAATGTGTAAGAGTGTGCCTTCGTGAAAAGATTCAAATTCCATGGTGGCCTTGTCGGTTTCGATTTCGGCAAGAATATCACCTTCTTCAATTTTGTCACCTACTTGTTTTAGCCATGAAGCTACGGTTCCTTCTTCCATGGTGTCGCTTAGGCGCGGCATATTGATGATTGTAGCCATATTATAGTTTGTGAGAGATAAATGGATAATCTTCCTGTTCGTAAACTGCGTCGTACATTACATTCTTTTCAGGGAATGGCGAGGACTCTGCAAATGCTTCACACTCTTTTACACGTGCTTTTACATCTACAAGCACTTCTGCCAGTTCTTCTTCAGTAGCGTAGTTTTCCGCTAGGATAATGTCTTTTACCTGAGTGATGGGGTCAATCTTGCGATATTCCTCCACTTCGTCTTTGGTACGGTAATGTTGTGCATCAGACATGGAATGACCACGGTAACGATAGGTCTTGGCCTCCAAGAATGTAGGGCCATCGCCACGGCGTGCGCGTTGAATGGCTTCGTCTATACCTTCAGCAACAGCAACAGGATTCATCCCGTCAAGAGGACCACAAGGCATTTCATAGCCTAGTCCAAGTTTCCAAATATCCGTGTGGTTGGCTGTACGTTCTACTGAGGTACCCATGGCGTATCCGTTGTTTTCGACAATAAATACTACAGGCAGCTTCCAGAGCATAGCCAAATTAAGTGTTTCGTGTAGTGAACCTTGACGCACAGCGCCGTCGCCCATAAAACAAAGTGTTACGGCATCGCTTCCATGGTATTTATCACCAAAGGCCATTCCTGCACCAAGAGGTATTTGACCTCCTACGATGCCGTGACCTCCGTGAAAACGGTGTTCTTTTGAGAAAATATGCATCGAACCACCCAGTCCGTTTGATGTTCCTGTGGCTTTTCCAAATAGCTCAGCCATCACTCTTTTAGGGTCAACGCCCATTCCTATGGGTTGTACGTGATTACGGTATGCGGTAATCATGCGATCTTTGGTAAGGTCCATGGCGTGTAGCGAACCTGCTAAAATGGCTTCTTGTCCATTGTACAGGTGTAGAAACCCGCGTACTTTTTGTTGGATATATACTGAGGCAAGTTTGTCTTCAAACTTGCGCCAAAACATCATGTTTTTGTACCAATCGAGATAGGTGTCACGTGTGACTTCTTTCATAAGGCGCGTCTGTTATGCGAATGGCAAAGATAAGGCAACTTACTTTGGCAAAAAAACGAAAACTAAGGCTTAATAGCGCTCTGCCCCAAAATTGAACGTCAAGGAGAACCTCAAGGTGTTTTCAAGCGGGTTTATAACCCTGCCGGCAGATATTAAATAGGACAAATCAACATCAATAACATTATATTTAAATCCAGCACCAAGGGTGAAGAATTTTCTAGCCCCTTTTAGTTCGTTCTCATTAAAGTATCCTGCACGCAACGCAAATGATTCATCATACATGAATTCAGCACCTAGCGACCACGTAAATTCTTTTAATTCCTCGCTAAAACCATCGGGCGCATCGCCAAACGACTTAAAGATACCAGACAAAACACCCACGTCATCAGGCTGGCTGTAACTTCCATTAGTACCAAGAACACTCGGCGAAGGCACCAAAAGCTTGTTGATTTCCAAGCTTACTGCAAGTTTGTTGTAGGAATCAAAAATAAAATCAAAACCACCACCTAGTTTTAAGTTGGTTGGTAAAAAATCCGATTGCCCCTCGTCTTCATATTTTAATTTGGGACCTATGTTCGAAATATTGAAACCTGCACGCCACATACCAGAAAAGCTGGAGTAAGGCACTTCATAAGACTGGTAAAAACCAGAAACACCAACAGCAACCGTACTCGCAGAAGTACTGTCGTTCGTTGTAGATGATCTTAATTTCAGATCCGAAGTCAAAAACGATCCTTGAATGGCCATAGCGAACTTATCGCTCAGCTTTAGTGCATAAGAAGCATCAAAAACATATTCGTTAGGTCTTTCTATTAGTGGGTTTACAAAATCCGCAGGTGTTTCCCCAATCTGGATTTCGCCAAGGCTAAAATAACGCAGACCAACCGCCCAAGCAGAACGGTCATCTATTGCCCTGTAGTATGTTACATCAGCTAAAAAAATATCATTTACCAGCTTACTTAAATAAGGCGTATAACTAATTGCAGCACCCGTGTCATTCCCTATAAAAGCATATTTTGCGGGATTCCAATGATTTGAAAATGCATCTGAAGAGGTTGCCACACCTTGATCTCCTAGAGCAGCAGCGCGCGCATCAGGCGCTATGGATAAAAAGGGCACGGCTGTGGTAACCACGCGAATGTTATTTTGGGCAAAAGTGAGTTGGGTTGCTAATAAGAGCAGTGTAAGTAGTAGTATTTTTTTCATAATTAATTTACAATAAGTTTTCCAGCGTATAGGTCACTCGAATTTGATAACGTAGAAAATAGTTCAATCGTGTATAAATAGGTTCCTTTATTTACTTTTTGACCGCTGTAGGTTGTTGCATCCCACGTTAAGCTATCGATCAGGTAGCTCGATGAGAACACTTCTTGGCTGTTTTGCCAGATGCGTTTCCCGTCGACAGTAAATATAGAAATTTTCACGTCAAGCAACTCCCTTGGTCTGTTGTGTTGCACAAAAAATATTGTTTGATTTGTAACAGGGTTGGGAGAGTTGAATACATTTTCAATTTGAATTTCACTACTGTCAACAACCGTAAAACTAATGGTCTTACTACTTGGATTGTTGTGGGTATCCCATGCGCGGAGCGTTAGGGTATGCAAGCCCAATTCTAGGTTATTTAATGGGTACGTAAGCGTTCCTTTAGTGAAATCATCCAATGCTGTGGAATAAAAAGCATTCAGCACATAAGGGCTCGCTTGATTGTTGTCCAGCGTAGCAATGATATCGTGTCCCAATCCACCAGATGAATTGATGCCATTTTCATCTTCAAAATCAACGATAAGCATTGGGCTATTGAAGACCTTTCCGCCATCTATAAAACTTCTGTTTTCTAAGAAAACGTCTATGGTGGGCCCTTGCGTATCGCTAGCAGCAGCCGTATTTATTCCGCCTATGTCGAACTGATTTGAATAACCACCCACAGACTCGGTCTTATCCTGATTAAAGGCAATAAAACTGATTCTAGCAGCATCTACATCTAGATTGATGTCTTTTGGAATAACAAAAGTGGACGAAAATAGGCCATTGGTAACCGTTGCAAGTCCTTCGAAAACCTGCGCGCCAAGTGTTTGAAAGTTCATTGTTTTGGCTTGGTCATTGCCTAGTGTTGAACGTTCTACTTCTTTGTCAAAAATCTGAAGGCTAACTGTTCCATTAAAATCTTGTTGAAGCACGCCCGAAGGGCTCAATATTTCTCCACCCAAAGTGATCTTATCAAGTGCGTTAAATTGACGGTCTGCAACAGGGACCTCATTAATTGGAACGCCATTTAAATGCGATATGGCAATTTCTCGCTTGGGAATGTGAAGTTTAAGGGCTGGATCACCAATATAAAACAGCACTCGTTTTTGGTTTGCATCTGTAAATTCATTTTTAGCAAGTCGTAAGGCTTCAGCAATACTGGTGTAATTTTCACTTCCGTAAGCGAATAAGTACTTGGATAAAATTTTATTGTAATCAACCCCTCTGTCAATGTAAATCTGTCGGGTAGTTGAAACCATACCAATGGCACCGCCTGTTGGATTTTGATAAAGCATTTCACCAGCCGTGGGTCTTGTGTGGTTGTCAAATCGAGAAAACTCGCAAGTAACCGTTATAAAAAGCGGATATTTTCCTGGGTGAAACAAGGTTGAGGCCATGTCTTTGTCCACAATAAATTCTTGAGCCAAACCATCTTCACCTCCGTGTCCAAAATAATTGACAACCAAAGTCCCTTGCGCTAACCTGTTTTCTAGAGCGGTCTCTACATCTGGGTAACGGTCTCCCCCCGCTGAGGCAACTTGCTTGTAAGCGTCTGAGTGAATCTTGGTAATATTCATCAGCGGTTTCTGACGTACAATTTCATCACCCAAAGCATTAAGTGTAACTTGAAGTGAGAAGTCATCTTTATTCCTCCCTACATCTGCATCATCAGAAAGAATTGTAAAACTATTGTTCCAGCTACCCCTATTTGTTGGGCTTTCGTAATCTATGACTTTATTCACCAAAACACGCGCTTGAGAAGCATCGGAAAAAACCATTCGACCTACGGCGACATCCATACGGTCAAAAGAAGTTAGCATTCCTTCATTTTCATCCAACATGACGAAAAAATCATCTGACATAAACGAATACGTTAATGAAAAACTATTTAACGCATGGAAAGTCGGCACCACCATATCATTGGCAGCAGTTCTTTTTTTGTAGTCATAACTCGTGTCCCCAAACAAGCACAAGTATTTGAGTTTTTTGCCCTGTGAAAAATATAGGTAGCGCACAAAGTTTCGAATTGCAGCAATATCTTGTTGCCCTGTTGAGAAGGCCTCATAAATTTCCTCAACTGTTACGACTTGAGCCGACAATCCCGCTACATTTTTTCGATGACTCACCAATAATTCTGCTTCTTTCCGAAATGCTTCTGATGTAATCAACAAATAAGTTGTGGGCGGCAAAGCCATTATGTTCTTTAAAACCGAAGAGGGGTTCAATACACGGGTGCTACGTCTGTACGTTGGTGTTTTATAGGCTGTTGACAAATAAAATTTACTGTTTTCGTTCACAATAACATCGCTGCCAAATGTAGTTGCGCCAGCAGGTGGCAGGTGGACAACATCACCATCCAATTCCCAGATACAGGTTTCAGCCGAAGCCGAAGCTACCGCCAGCTGCTGCGCGGCATCTTGGGATGCTAATGAGAACATAAAACTACCTCCAGCGCCGTCCAAGTTTCTTTGGTATTGCGCCATAATAAAATCTAAATATCCATTGGCAGACAAATCGCCATTTGAAGTATATAATAGTTTTGCTGTAATGCTTTCTGCGGCATTTTGCGGCAAATGAATCATGCCGCGAAGCTGATTAAAACTTGTACTAGGCTCTGAACCAACTATCGTGCTACTGGTACCGCTAATGGATTTAGCAGCTGCATCACTGCCAATGGTCAACCTAAATGAGGTCGTGTTTGAGCCGTCTGAAGCAACTCTTGCCGCTACATCAATTTGAGTGCCCGAGGCAACATTGGGCGTATCAAGTGTGAATGATTCTTCCTCCTCATCAGAAAAACGCTGACCAAACCAACGTCTTCCAAGAGATCCTAAATTGTATTTATCCTCCTCTAAAAAAGCAGTGTAAACAGCATTGGCAACCGCGTCTGCATCAGGACTATCCGTACCTTCCATAGCCAAGGCACGTTTTCCAAAAGAAGTGCCATAGGTAATATAATATTGTGCGGAATCGTGATAAAGATTGAGATAGGTTTCACTTTCTTCACTCCAAGTATCGTTGGCATACCCCATAAAAAGAATGTAATCCGCATCGTCAAAACTACCGTCTTCCTCCCCTTTTACAATAAGTGCATTCTCGTGCAAGGTTTCTACCGTATCGCCCAATTTCAATGGAAGCATTTGACCCCCACGCCCAAAAATTCGAATGGTCCTTGGGTCTATTTCCTTGACGGGAAGGTCGAGTTTACTCAAAAAATCTTTGGTAATTTTATGAACACCCGTTTCTTCAACGCTAAATTGACGCCACGAAACCATCGTTTCGTCCAAAAAAGGATGCGTATTCAAGCTTTGTGCAGAAATGGAATTCCATCCACAAACAAAGAAGAAAAAAGCTAATAAATTGTTACGCATGTATAGTTATAACGATAATGGATATGTATTCGTATAGTGAGTAATATATACTAATTTGAACTTGACTTCGTTTTGTAAGTACATAAACGCACTATTTATTCGTATATTGCACCTTTGATATGAATCGAAAATTAACAATGAAAACGTACACAAATCTATTCATTTCCGCTTTAATAATTGCACTTCTTTCAAGTTGCAGCTCAAGCAAGCGCCGTTCAAATGTTTCGCAAGGAACAGGATTAGACATAAATTCATCTCGTGGTGGCTTCCAATATGAAACAAACTACAAAGGACAAGAGGCTGGTCCTGGGTTGGTTTTTGTGCCTGGAGGAACATTTGTCAAAGGTAGGGTTCAAGACGATGTCATGCGGGATTGGAACAATACTCCCGTGCGAGTACAGGTCCGCTCATTTTACATGGACGAAACTGAAGTCACAAACTTGATGTATAACGAATATTTGGATTGGTTAGAGCGTGTATATAAAAACCAAGGTGATGCGTATTCAAATGTATATACAGCTGCACTCCCCGATACCATGGTATGGCGAAGTCCACTTGGATTTAACGAAGACATGGTGAACAACTACTTGCGTCATCCTTCTTTCCAAGATTACCCAGTTGTTGGTGTTACTTGGCAACAAGCTACCAACTATGCCAAATGGCGTACTGAGCGTGTTAACGAAGGTTTGTTAGAACGAGAAGGGTATATTGAAAAAGGGGTTAGCTTACAAATTGACAGCATTTCAGCTGGAAACGAATTCAATACACAAACGTATTTACGCGCACCAGACAAAGTATACGGAGGTAATATTGCCGATGTGGCTGGAAGAAACGCACAACCCCGTAGCAGAGAGGCAGACTCAACTGCGCTTAATTTTGTCAAACGCGAAAAGGGATTGTTGTTACCCGAATATCGATTACCAACAGAAGCGGAATGGGAATATGCAGCACTTGGGCTATCTGAACTCAGAGAATACAATAGCTATCGTGGTAAAAAGAAATACCCTTGGTCAGGCGATTCGACTAGATCAACGAAGCGAAGAAATGAAGGGGATCAATTGGCCAACTTCAAACAAGGAAAAGGAGATTATAGCGGCGTTGCAGGATGGTCTTCTGACAATGCAGATATCACGGCACCAGTTCGTGCATTCCCTGCCAACAGCTTTGGCTTGTACGGTATGGCCGGAAATGTGGCAGAATGGGTAGCTGATGTATATCGACCTATCATCAATAGTGATGTTTCTGATATGAGTTACTACAGAGGAAACCTTTATACCAAACCCGCTATTGGCGAAGACGGAAAAACTGTTGTGGTAGATGAGATAGAAATTGATACTACGCCTAATAACAAGTTTAACGTTAAGGCGCTGCCAGGACAAGTTGAATTTACTGAGATCGACGAATCAGACGCGCAATTTAGACCCAACTTTAATCGTGCTTATAATCCAAATTATTTGGATGGAGATGAAAAATCAATCCCTAATCCAGACGAAACAGAAATGTATAAGTTTGCCATCGACAAAGACGGCAATGTGATCCAAAACCAAGATGATGTAAAATCACTGGTTTCTGACCAGACACGTGTTGTCAAAGGAGGTTCGTGGAAAGATCGCGCATACTGGCTAGACCCTGCACAAAGACGCTATTTGCCTGAGTTTATGGCAGCAGATTTCATAGGCTTCCGTTGTGCTATGTCCTATTTAGGCGAAAGCAATAAAAAGAAACGTCCGCGCGACTAAACCCATGACTTCGCTACAAGAAGTATATCAATTATTTTTAAAATCTTCGGGAGTTCAAACCGATAGCAGAGAGGTAACATCCAACCAACTTTTTTTTGCACTCAATGGTCCTAACTTTGATGCAAATACATTTGCGCATCAAGCCATTGAAAAGGGCGCATTAGCTGCCATAGTTGACAACAAAACCATAGCTGACGCAAACCAAGCTTGTTATTTGGTTGATGATGTGCTAAAAACGTTACAAGCACTTGCCCAACACCACAGAAACCAATTTAACATTCCCGTACTTGCATTAACCGGAAGCAATGGCAAAACCACGACTAAAGCGCTTATTCATGCGGTTTTAAGCACCACCCATACCGTTTTGGCTACTGAGGGAAACCGCAACAATCACATAGGTGTACCGCTAACATTATTACGCCTAACGGCAGCACACAGCCATGCCATCATTGAAATGGGAGCCAATCACCTTAAAGAGATTGCATTATTATGTGAGATAGCCCAACCTACTTACGGCCTAATAACCAACGTTGGCAAAGCCCATTTAGAAGGATTTGGATCGGAAGAAGGCGTGTTTCAAGGCAAAACAGAACTTTACGATTTTATAGAAAAAAAGGACGGACTTATTTTTGTTAATGAAGATGACCATAAACTGTTTTTTGCAATAGGTAATGTGGCGCACATCGCATTTGAACCCTCTGAATATAGTATTGTTCAAGAACAACCAACCTTAAAATTAGTGCGTCAAAATATTGAAATACCAACACAGCTTGTAGGCACCTACAACAAAGAAAATATAGTCGCTGCTATTAGCATTGGGGCCTTTTTTGATGTTTCCTTAGCAAAGGCTGCCAAGGCCATCAGTGAATACAGCCCAAACAACAGCCGCTCCCAGCTGCTAAAACAAAATGGAAAGACGTTAACCTTTGATGCTTATAACGCGAACCCAAGCAGCATGCAGGCTGCCATTACAGCATTTGCAAAAAGAAGCGGGAAAAAAGCCGTGATACTGGGACATATGGCAGAGCTGGGAACTTATGAATCAGCGGAACACCAAGCGTTGGTTGATTTGGTTGCAAACCATGACTTTGATACGTGTTATTGGGTAGGCAAGCCCTATGAATCAATTGTAGCTACAAATTACTTTTCAACCGTAGATGAACTCAATATGTTTCTAAAAAACAATCCCATTGAGGCTGATCAGGTACTTATAAAAGGTTCGCGAAGTGCTACTTTAGAAAAGGTGCTGTCCTTTTTATGACGCTTGCCTTATTGTCCTATTAGGGTAATGAAAATGTTTCTCGAACCCGCATGATTGCGATGCTCACATAAATAAACACCTTGCCAAATACCCAATTGGGGTACTCCATCTTGTACAGGAAAGCTCACAGAAGATCCCAAAATACTGCTTTTGATGTGTGAGGTCATGTCATCAGGACCTTCAAGGGTATGCGTGTAATGCGTGTCAGCTTCTGAAACCATTTTATTAAAGTGTGTTTCAAAATCTACCCTAACGCTTGGATCGGCGTTTTCGTTAATGGTTAGGCTTGCAGAAGTGTGCTTGATAAAAACATGAACGATGCCGCTTTTTTTGGGCATTTCATCTAAAATGTATGAAGTGATTAAATGAAACCCCCTTGAGAAAGGTGGAAGGCTTATTTCTTTTTGAAAAATCATGTTTTGTGGGTCATATTGGATTCGAACCAATGACTTCCGCCCTGTCAAGGCGACACTCTGAACCAACTGAGTTAATGACCCGGAAGCACAAAAGTAACTAAATTCAACGTATTGCGTAAGTTTGCATCAAAAGCACTATGATACATTATTCACGTACCGACATTGACCAGATGGATAAAATCTTTCGGTTAAACCTCATCAACAGTTGCACAGGCTTTAAGTCGGCAAATTTATTGGGAACAAAATCGCTAAATGGCGTGAGTAATGTGGCTGTTTTTAGCAGCATTACGCATCTTGGGAGTAATCCGCCTTTGATTGGCTTTATTCTACGCCCTACCACTGTACCTAGGGATACCTACCGCAACATCAAAGACACCGGCGTGTTTACAGTAAACCACATCTACAGCGATATCATTGAAGATGCACATCACACCTCCGCAAAATATCCAGATGAAGTTTCGGAATTTACTAAAACAGGTTTAGAAGAAGAATTCCTTGGAGGCTTCCCTGCCCCTTTTGTGAAAGGTGCAAAAATACGTTTGGGGTGTAGGTTCCTAAATGAATATGAAATTAAAGAAAATGACACCTTACTTTTAGTAAGTGCTGTTGAGCACGTTTTTATTGCAGATCAAGACATACTACAAGAAGATGGGTGGCTAAAGCTTGAAAACGCCAATACCGTAGCCATAAACGGATTAGACGGCTACGCCACAACAAACCTTTTAGACCGCTACGCATACGCAAGACCCAAGAAAGCATGAATTTTTTAGATCCAAGTTTAGAAGCATATGTAGCAAAACACTCTGAGCAAGAGCCCGAATTGCTGCAAAAGCTGGCACGAGAAACCCACCTTAAGGTATTGCAGCCACGTATGTTAAGTGGCGCTTACCAAGGGCGTTTATTGGCGTTATTATCCAAATTGACGTCGCCCAAACGCATCTTGGAAATTGGCACCTACACAGGCTATTCGGCCCTGTGTCTGGCAGAAGGGCTACAAGCAGATGGGCAAATTGACACCATTGACAAAGACGAGGAACTTACCGATATGCAACGAAAATATTTTGATGCCTCTGGTTTTGGAAAACACATCGTTCAGCATTTGGGAAATGCCGCCGAAATTATTCCTGCGATTGAAGGAACTTTTGACTTTGTATTTATCGATGCCGATAAGGAGCAGTACCCGCGCTATTTTGATTTGATTGTTGATCGGGTACGTTCAGGAGGACTGATTATTGCTGACAATGTATTGTGGTCTGGGAAAGTTGTGGAGAGTGCCACCGATGAGGCTACAGAATCACTTCAAATTTTTAATAAAAAAGTAGCGAAGGACAGTCGCGTTGAAACCGTAATACTTGCTGTACGAGATGGGCTAACGCTCTTGCGCAAGATTTAGCGCTTACGCTTGACCGTACCCGTAATATTATTAAATTCTTTTTTGATGTCGTTTACTTCCTTTTGAAGCTCTTTGGTGTCTAAGCCCTGAGCTTCTGCAGATTTTTCAATTTCTTCACGAAAATCTCTACTGGCGGTTTTTACCTGTTGAATACACTTGGCAAGCGTGCGCGCAATGTCTGGAATACGATTGGCACCAAAGACCAAAAGCACAACCATAAAAATAAATACGATTTCAACACCGCTTATAAAGTAAACAACCATTTCGCAAAGATAAGTTAAAAGAGAAAAGTAGCTGTTTTTATGAATTTAAAAAAAAATATTATTTTAGTGCTACAATAACCCTAATTTATATAAAATGAAATTAACCATTACACACCAAGAAAGCTACTCAAGATCTGAATTATTATTAAGAGGCATCTTTGGTATTTTCTACATCGTACTACCACATATTTTTTTACTGATCTTCTATTCACTTTGGGGATCTATATTATCATTAGTAGCGTTAATTACAATATTATTTACAGGACGCTATCCGGAAAGCATGTTTGAATATCAAGTTAAACTACTGCGGTGGAATCTTAGGCTTTCTGCGCGGATGTCAAATTTAGCTGATGACTACCCGGCTTTTGGACTAGACGGAACAGACGAACATACTTCTTTGGAAGTACCTTATCCCGAACGCATCAGTAGAGGGTTGACGATTGTTAGGCTCCTTTTTGGTGCTTTTTATGTTATACTACCACACGGATTCATTCTCTATTTTAGAGTATTGTGGGGCGCCATACTGTCTATATACGCTTTTATATCTGTGCTGTTTACAGGAAAATTCCCGAAAGACGCGCATGACTTTTTGGTTGGAACCATTCGCTGGCAATATCGCGTAAGTCTGTATTTGAGCTTCATGACAGATACTTATCCGCCATTTTCTAGCAAATAATCTACAGCATTGTCACTAGAATCTTATTACGCGCTTCCTCAACCGCACGAGTTGAGCGAACGAGAAAAGGAAGATGCCATGGGCGCATATCTTATGATGTTTGCGTCCTTGGCAACTAGCCTTCCCTTACCCGTTATAAATCTTATCGCTGCCATAATTTACTACTACGTAAATAGAAAAAAAGGACGCTTTATTCATTTTAACTGTTTGCAATCCTTAATATCGCAACTGCCTACTACATTAGTAAACTGGGTATTGCTTTACTGGACCTTACAAATTTTCTTTTTTAAAAATTACGAAATAAACGACTCCTACTATGCTTATTTAGGCTTTAGCATTTTAGCCAACTTGATATATTTTATCTTTAGTATTGTTGCAGCCGTTAGGGCACGTAAAGGCATTTTTATGTATTTTATTTTCTTTGGCCCTTACGCTTATGAGCAAGTCTATTCAAAAAAGAACGGCTTAAGCTATGACAACGAAGATTTCAATCCGGAAATAGATCAAAAAGTGAACACACCCCCGTTTCAATGAAGGAAAAAATACTTCTCGATGGCTTAAAATCACTGGGGATTTTCGGCGGAATTTTTATCCTCTTTTATGTTGGAATAAACTTACTCTCCGAAGACAAAAAAACCAAATGGTTTTATTCGAACGAAAAAGTAAGCCTGATTTCATATGAACAAGAAATTGCTTTGGGTGAACTGATTGACGAGTATATCATCTCATCTCAATATAAAAAACCGTTGACAAACAAAACCATAGACTCCATGATGTGGGCTGTTGGCAAACGCTTACAGGAACAAATCCCAACATCGGAGTATGACTATAACATAATAGTTTTGGACAACGCTCAAATAAATGCGTTTACCATTCCTGGGGGAAACATTTATGTGTTCAGTGGGCTGATATCATTTTGCGATTCGCCAGAACAGTTAGCAGCCGTATTGGCACATGAAATGGGACACGTTGAAAAACGACACACGGTTGACAGATTGGCAAGAGAGTTTGGTCTATCGGTCTTGTTTTCAATCATGACAGGTGGAGATACCGTGCTCTTATCCGATTTATACCAAACACTTATTTCTTCTGGTTTTAGCAGGTCACAGGAAAAAGAGGCAGATCAGTTTGCCTTAAACCTGCTAGAAGATGCCAGCATATCACCAAAATCAATAGCCTCTTTTTTTAGAAAACTAAACCGAGAAAACTTGGCCTATGATGAGAATATTGAATTGGTCATGACGCATCCACACAACAACACCAGAATTAAAGCATCCTTAAATCACGAAGTAGATGAAACGTTTAAAGAAATTCCTTTTAATCTAAATTGGGAAGAGATTAAGGCTGCTTTATAGCCTATCATTTCAGCGTACAAATAAAATTATATCAAAAAAAAACCAGCCCTAAGGCTGGTTTTCGTTTTAGTTCTGTTGCTTTTTAAACTTCTCGAAGTCGTTTTCTTCCAGTGTCTTAGGCCAAGCGTTGTTATCCTTGTTGATATCTGCCGTGGCGTTGTCAGGATCAACCAGCACGCCGACGATTTCCTTGTCTGTAGCAATATACTTGCTTACCTCACGATCACTTTTGCGCCATACTTGCGCAGGATAGGTCTTGCGCTCTTTGGTGCCATCAGCATAGGCATACTCGACAATAAGCGGCATTGGAATACCACCTGGTTTTTCAAAAGTAACCTTATAAAATTTCTTAGGCTCCTTGCGGTTCTTAAACGCATCAGGTGTTAAATTCCGTAAACTATTGGTGAAATAACGCGAGAAATAACGCATATCATCATCAAATTTTTTGATGTCCTTAACGCCAGTTACACCCATATCCACAACATCTGTGGTAAAAAACCATCCGCGCCAGAACCAATCCAAATCAAAAGCCGAAGCATCTTCCATGGTACGGAAGAAGTCTTCAGGTGTTGGGTGTTTAAACATCCAGCGTTGTGAAAAGGTCTTAAAGGCATGATCGAACAATTCGCGCCCCATGACCGTTTCTCTAAGAATATTTAGGGCGGTTGCTGGTTTGCTGTACGCATTGGGTCCAAGTTGATATACGTTTTCGGGATTGGCCATAATCGGCGCAATAAAATCTTGATCGCCTGACATATAAGGTACTATATTCTGCGGATCCATATCATCGGAAGGATAATGATCCATTCCTGGGATTGCATCTGGGTGTGCCTTTCCAAAATCCTGCTCGGCAATAATCTGCACAAAAGAATTTAAGCCCTCATCCATCCAGCCCCATTGGCGTTCGTCTGAATTCACAATCATGGGAAAGAAATTGTGACCCACCTCATGAATAATAACGCCTATCATGCCAAACTTGGTGCGGTCGCTGTAATTTCCGTTTTCGTCCGGGCGTCCAAAATTGAAACAAATCATCGGGTACTCCATTCCCACATCATCGGCGTGAACGGATACCGCTTTGTGATAGGGGTAATCAAAGGTCATTTTCGAATATGACTTTAATGCACTCGCCACTGTCTTGGTAGACCATTGCTCCCACAGTGGGTTCCCTTCTTTAGGATAAACCGAAACAGCCATTACATCGTTCCCGTTGACGTCTACATTCATCATGTCAACAATAAACTTACGCGACGAAGCAAAAGCAAAATCACGTACGTTTTTTGCCGTAAAATGCCATGTCTTGGTTCCTGTGGGCGTGCTTTTTTCATTGGCCTCAGCTTCGTCTTGTGTTACAATAAACACAGGTTCGTCGTATGATTTTTTTGCTTCCCTAAAACGCTTCATCATGGTTGATGAATAAACCGCCTTACGGTTTTCCAACACACCTGTAGACTCCACGATATGATCATCGGGAACCGTGATTTTTACATCATAGTCGCCAAAAGGGAGCGCAAACTCACCATTGCCCCAAAACTGTTGGTTTTGCCAGCCTTCAACATCGTTGTAGACAGCCATACGAGGGAAAAACTGCGCTATAAAATAAGCGTAGTTGTCGTCTTTTATAAAGTATTCATAACCAGAACGCGCATCCCAAAACTGACGGTTGGGAATATTGTAGTGCCATTTAAGACGGAACGAAATAGCCGTTCCAGACGCCAATGGCGTTGGCAAGTCTATACGCATCATGGTCTGATGCACCGTATATGGCAAATCCATACCATTTGTGTCTTGCAGCAAATCTATTTTAAAACCGCCATCAAATTTTTCTTCCAATATGTAGGCGTTGACAAAGCCAGGACCAACAGCACGCTGGGTTCCGTAGTAGTCGTTTCCATTATCAAGTCGGTCAAAAGATTGGCCATCACGGGCACGAACATTTTGATCAAGCTGTAGCCACAAATAAGATAGCGTTTCGGGTGAATTGTTGGTGTAGGTAACCGTCTGATCGCCAAACAATTCTTGGGTGTCATCATTTAGCGTGAGCTCCATAACGTAATCTGCCTGCTGCTGATAGTACGCAGGGCCTGGCGCACCCGAGGCTGTCCTGTAAGCATTTGGCGTAGCCAATTCGTTATACAGTTGTCGAAACTTATTTTGGTTGGTATGTCCCTGTGGCGTGGTAGTTTCTTGCGCAAAAGCAATAGCAAAAGAAAGGGTTAAGATTGAGGTGAGTATTGAAGTACATTTCATTTTAAAGGGATTTTGTATAAATATATTGGATTGTCGGAAAATTAAAAACTGTATTTAGCAAAAATGCGGTCTTTGGTATGCAAATAACTTTTCTTTCCTGCTGATGTCGAAAGAGTTACTATATTTTTCTGGTCAGGGAAGACGTCCATCAGAAAGGTATTGGACCACTCCAATTGAGTCATTTCTGGAAGCGAATCAAAAGAGGCATATAAGACGGTCTGATCTTGCTTATACTCCCAACCAACAAAAGAAAAAACGGCTGGATTATTGGGGGATTTGAGCTGAAAATGCTGCTGAAAATAGGCAGACATATGCCCAGAAATAACTGTTTCTGAAAGCTCGTCTGGATCTAGTTTTATTTCAGTGGAAGCGAAGCGAGAAAGCGAAGCAGTAAAGTCATCGGTAAAAATGCGTACGACCAGCTGTATTTGATTTTGCTCGGGCTTAAGAAACATATCCGTAGTGCTCACATAGTACTTATGCGTAGAAGCAGAAAAAAGAGGCAACAGGCATACAAAAAACAAAAAACGCATCAATTGTTTTTATTAAACTTTTCACTGGTTTTAATCAAGAAATCCATGATTTCAAAATCAGATTTCTCTTCGAGTAGTTCTTTGGTGTTGACCTCGTCGTCGCAATACAACAAAAACAACCCTATTTTGTCTTTTTCGATATTTAGTTGCTCTTTAAAAAAGCTATCATCATAGAGTTGGCGTATGACCTCACTTGGCTTGAGTGCGTAGGTCTTGTCTTTTGCTTTGTCTTTGTTTTCGACCATGCGGTAAAGCGCCTTAAAAACACTGACGAAGTTCACGCCATTTGTAAGTTGGTCTTTGTTCATCAACTCATTTTCTAATCGTGTGGAGCGGTCACGCTCATAGTCAAACTTCTTAAATTCTTCAGATCGGAGGTCTAAAAATTTCTGCCGCTGTTCTGGCGTAACCACCACCTCTTCGAGTGCTGTTATCTTTTCGTTTACATCAATAACAAGGCGACCGCGCTGCAGGATTTCCTTTGTTATTTTGACTACACGAATTTGATACTGCAACGAGGTAAAAACCAACTCGTCGCCCATCATCACTTGAATGGCAAAGTCGCCATTGTTATCTGAGATCGTAGCCTCCTTGGTGGTCGTGTTAACCACATTGGCAGCAATCACATTTTGATTTTGGTATAGAATCTTACCTCTGAGCCAAGTTCGGTAATCGGTTTGTGCCATGAGCATTGGCGCAAAAAGTAAAAAAACAAAAAGCTGTCGCATATAAAGATACTTTGGGTTGGCTATAGCAAGAAACGTTTCTATCAGATTTGACATCCAATTAGCATTACTTACTTAACAAATATACGCTATTCGCCCAAACGCTTGACGAAGTGGAAACCAAGGTGCTCAAAGCCTTCACGGGCATAGAGTCGGTGTGAGGCAACATTTTCTTTGTAGGCATTTAATTCCAATGCTTCATAACCCTCCTTCTGGAGTTTGCCCCCAATCCAATCGATAAAACGAGTACCCAGGCCTTGCCCTTGATATGCAGGCTTTATATAGAGGTGGTCTAACTCACAACTCTTTCCCGAATAGTGCCGGGTTTGATACCAGAGTCCGCAAAGACCAATCAAATGATCATTGTCATAAAAGCCAATACAGTCATATTCGTGTTGGAACATGGCAACAAAGCGGCTGCTATGTGTGGAATCGGAATATTTATGACCCGTAAAATCTTGCATCAATGGCAAAATTTCAGGGATATTCCCTACATTTAAATATCTAAAATCAATTTCCATAACTGCAGTTGCAAAAGCATACAAACATACAATTTAAACAAATTAACGCAACAGACACTTATGCAGTGCGTCATCCTGTACTGCGCAATGGATTGCCCCTTGAAAGTTGTGCTTTTGATCGAGACGAAGACAGCAAAACCATACACTTAGCTGCATATCTCGAAAACAAAGCCGTTGGTGTATTGACATTGCTGCCAAACAGCAAAGATGTACAACTGAGAGGCATGGCGGTGCTGACGCATCATCAAGGAGAAGGCATAGGCAAGCAACTGCTTGCCAAAGCCGAAGCGCTGGTGGCAGATTTAGACCACAACAGCGTTTGGATGAATGCCCGATTAATAGCCATCCCCTTTTACGCATCTTGCGGCTACCAAAAACAAGGCGATGCATTTGAATTGCCCTATGGCGGAACCCACTTCAAAATGACTAAAAACCTATGCGACTAACATTTCTATTATTGATCTTATGCCACTGGTCCATTGCCCAAGTGAATATTGTGCAACTGATGGGCAAAGAAAACAGCCATCTAAGCACATTTGAAACACATAAACTAACACCCAAAACGGCAACTGCTTTTAGTGCCATGCAAGCGGCCGCCTTAAAAGATGGTATTGACATCCAATTGGTATCGGCATATAGGTCGTTTGAGAGACAGCAGTATATATGGGAAGACAAATTCGAGCGTTACACCGCCGAAGGCCTGTCACCCGAAGCGGCCATTGCGCGTATCCTAAAATACTCCACCATTCCAGGTACCTCGCGCCACCACTGGGGAACAGACATAGACATTACGGATGGAAATGTTAAAAACGAAAGACGGCTGTTGGTACCCAGTAAATTTCACAACAACGGCCCTTTTGCACCCCTTCACAAATGGATGGAAGCCAACGCCCACCGCTATGGGTTTTATCTGGTATACACCAATGATAATGCCCGCACGGGCTTTTCATACGAGCCTTGGCATTACAGTTATTTGCCCGAGGCAAAAGCCTTTCTCAACGGCTATAATTCACGCATGGCCTTTGCCTATTTTAAGTCAGTTGGGGTTAGGGGAAGTGAACATATTGATCGTGATTTTTGGGATGATTATTACAACACTTTCGTTAAAGGAATTAACGTCAAATTAACAGTGTCCCCTCTTTAGTTGGCATAGCTTTTGCCAATATGGAGCAATGAAACACCTACTTGTATGCCTATTGCTATTTGCTTTTTTTACAAGCTGTATCCCGTTGAGCTTTGCGCCCAACATCAAAACGGATAAGGTTAAACTGGCCAAACGCTTTAAGCGTGATTTACCCAAACAGCAGGGATTTATTTTTGAAGACCCCAAAGAGGCGGATGAATTCTATACGTTCATCAATACCAAATACCAGCTGCCGGGAATAGATCGCAAAATTCCCCTGTGGATTGACAAAAAACCCTACATCATGAATGTCTATGAGCGCAGCCGTGCCACAAACACCGTGAATTTTGTACCTTTTATTTTAGACCTTGTATTGTCAAATGAAGGAGTCGAAAGCCATGGATTTTTCAGCAGTTTTTACAGCAGTAGGTGGGAGAAGTGGTTTGTCATTATTACGCTAACCGATTTAAAAGGGCAAGACGCACTTGACCAAGAGCATGAGAAACGGAAAGCTAACCTGCTTTATTTACGCAACCTCCAAAAAGAGTATTTGAATACCGCCAATTATATGGAGGCTTATTTTAGATTAAAAGACTAGCAGAGGTTAGGATTAACCAAAAAAAAACCTTTAAATTATTTTAAGGTGTTATTTATTTTAGAATAAAGATTATTTACAAAAATAAAAGGTGACGTTTCCATACCTCCACTGTATTCAACTTGTCGATTTTTAATGATTAAAATATGTGGATATCCGTCAATATTATATTTCTCTTTTAAACTATGGCTGTTAGTCAAAAAAAGTGTTGGAAATTCGTAACTTAATTTTTGAAACCTCTCCAATGTCTCTGAAAAAACATCTGTTTTGAGAGGAACATTAACAGCGTATACTTCAACACGCACATCGTCCTTATAATGTTCAAATACATCTTCATATGCTGGAAATTTCTTAAAACAGATACCACATTTAGTAGTCCAAAAATCCAAAACAACTGTTTTGCTTGCATCAAAAGAAACAGCTTGTCCATTCTCATCAGTTAAATCAAGTTCAACATAAGGAATAGTTCCACTTATTTTACTTTGATTAAAGAGTGCCATTTGATTAGGTAAAAAGATAAAAATGGCAAAGACAATAACCAGTACACTAGTCATAACCCTTGTTATTCTTTGCTTTTTTACAAACCAGTATGACAACAATCCAATTATTGGCAAGAAAATTAGATACGTTAATGAATAATAAAAACTAGAGTTAACAGACGTGATGACTAACAGCACAAACAATGGTAGTAAAATCTTTATAACTTCATTTCGCCAAGATTTTATATTGACTTTAAGCAAAAAATAAGAACATACGATAAAAGCACTCCCTAAGGTGGTTAAAATCATCCAGACATGATTTCCATCAAACAAGAAACCTGCAACAAGATAAACCAGAATTAACAACAAATATTTAAAAAGTTTCATGTGTGATATTAAAATAAAAAATCACAAATTCAGGGTTTGTTTAGCTAAAACTAAACAAAAAAATTGAATCTAAAAAATCCCTTCGCAAACATTCCCCTTTACAGTATCTTTGCAACATAACGTAGACCTATGAGCAAGCGCGTACTTTTAATGATTTTAGATGGTTGGGGCATCTCTCCAGACCCAAAGGTTTCGGCAGTAGCCCAAGCCAATACCCCTTTTGTTGACAGCCTTTCCCAAAATGCCGTCCATAATGTACTCCACACAGATGGCATGCACGTTGGCCTTCCCGAAGGACAAATGGGCAATAGCGAAGTAGGACACGTGAACCTTGGTGCGGGTCGGGTGGTCTATCAAGATTTGGCTAAAATCAATATGGCGGTGGAGCAAAATACCCTAAAAGACGAGGCCGTACTCAAAGACGCCTTTGCGTATGCCAAAACAAACAACAAGGCGGTACATTTCTTAGGACTGGTTTCTGATGGTGGTGTACACGCACACATCAATCACCTTGAAGGGCTGTTGAAAGCCGCACAAGCAGCCGACGTACCCAAAAGCTATGTGCATGCCTTTACCGATGGCCGTGATGTAGACCCAAAATCTGGTGCTGGGTTTTTAGCACGCGTGCAGGAAATCTGTGCCTCCACCAATGCCCACCTGGCTAGTGTGATAGGACGTTATTTTGCCATGGACAGAGATCAACGTTGGGAACGGGTTAAAAAAGCATATGACCTCTTGGTACACGGAACAGGAACTCAAACCGAAAACCTTGCGCAAACCATGCAGGCCAACTACGCCGCTGGCACCACAGACGAGTTCATTGAGCCCATAGTTCTTCCTGAAAATGGAAACCTAGCGGCTGGGCGCATTAAGGCAGACGACGTGGTCATCTTCTTTAATTTTAGAACCGACCGCGGGCGACAACTCACACAAGCCTTAAACCAAATGGCGTTTCCAGAACAAAACATGGAACCGCTATCGCTATACTATGTTACCCTCACCAATTATGACGAATCGTTTAAGGGCGTCAAAGTAGTGTATGACAAAGAAAACATTCAAGAAACGCTAGGTGAAGTATTGGCCGCTGCTGGCAAAAAACAAATTCGCATTGCAGAAACAGAAAAGTATCCGCACGTTACATTCTTCTTTAATGGTGGGCGCGAAGAGCCTTTTGAAGGAGAAGAACGCATCCTATGCCCTTCGCCAAAAGTAGCGACCTATGACCTCCAACCCGAAATGAGCGCTTTTGATATTCGTGACGCCATAGTTCCCAAACTAAAAGCGCAAGCTGCAGATTTTGTGTGCTTAAACTTTGCCAACCCCGATATGGTAGGTCACACAGGAGATATGGCTGCTGCCATTAAGGCTTGTGAGACCGTTGATGGCTGCACCGCTGATGTGGTTGCTGCTGCCAAAGAAGGCGGTTATTCCGTTATCATCATCGCAGACCACGGAAATTGTGATACCATGATCAATCCCGATGGCAGTCCCAATACCGCACATACCACCAATCTCGTGCCCGTCTTTCTGGTTGATGGAGATGCAAAAAACATTAACAAAGGAGCGCTTTGCAATATTGCCCCCACCGTTTTAGACCTTATGGGGATAGCACAACCAGCAGCCATGACGGCAAAATCATTACTTTAGTACCATGAAACGCTTGTTATTTCTAGGCCTAATCTTGTGTATGTGTACTGCATATGCCCAGGATATCATTGGTCCAATTGCGCTAGAAGACTTAAAAAAAGAACCTTTTGCCGAATGGTTTAATACAGAATACGAAAACTACGCCCCTTTTGGCAAAACCATAGCACAGCTCGATGCCGTGCAAGAAGATGTAGCCATTACCGTTTTTATGGGCACTTGGTGTTCTGATAGCAAAATGCATGTCCCTGCCTTTTTTCGCATTTTAGACGAATTGACATTTTCGGGTGAAGTGCAAATTATCGGCGTTGACAAAGACAAAAAAACACCTACTGGCAGCGCAAGAGAGAATGGCATCACCAACGTACCGACCTTTATCTTTTACAGAGAGGGCAAAGAAGTCAATCGCATTGTGGAGTCGCCCGTTGAATTTTTGGAAGACGACATACTCGCTATTTTAAGCGGGGCTGATTACAAACACACTTACGAAAATTGATGTCGCTTCAAAAAACAGCCGAAGAAATTGAGCTTATTCGCGGCAGTGCCTTGTTGGTATCCAAAACCTTGGGTATGCTCGCAGCCGAGATTAAGCCTGGTGTTACCACACTTGAACTCGACAAAAAAGCAGAAGCATTTATTCGAGACCACAACGCCATTCCCGGATTTCTAGGGCTATACGATTTTCCAAACACCCTTTGCATGAGTCCCAACGCGCAGGTGGTCCACGGCATACCAAACAAGACCCCACTAGAAGAGGGCGATATCATCTCCATAGACTGCGGTGTGCTGCAAAACGGATACTACGGCGATCACGCCTATACCTTTGCGGTTGGTGAAATAGACCCCGAAACTGAAAAACTCTTGGAAAGAACAAAGGCATCGCTATACAAAGGCATTGAAGCCTTTTGCATAGGCAATAGGGTTGGTGATGTGGGCTATGCCATTCAGCAGTATGTTGAGCAGTTTGGATATGGCGTCGTACGGGAATTGGTCGGGCATGGATTGGGAACCACCATGCACGAAAAACCCGAAATGCCCAATTACGGAAAACGCGGCAAGGGAAAAAGTTTTTTGGAAGGTATGGTAGTAGCTATCGAACCCATGATAAACCAAGGCACCCACCGCATCAAGCAACTGCGAGATGGCTGGACCATACTCACTGCAGACGGCGCATCAAGCGCACACTTTGAACACAACGTTGCCATTGTCAACGGAAAACCCGAATTGCTTTCAACGTTTAAATATGTAAACGAAGCGTTGGGCATCATAACAGATGAAGAAGCACCTTTTAGAGCAGTTCCCTTGGAGATATGAAAAGCTTCGCCCGATGGATACTTGGCATATTCCCAAGAACTTGGTTGCAACGCCTTGCCAACCTTCTTTTACCTTTTTTAGATTTTTGTTATCGTGGCAATCGATTTACAGACCCCATTAACGGCAAGTCCTATCGTAGCTTTCTTCCCTATGGCTATGTAAAAATAAGACCCAATGCGCTCAGTCCCGGCACGCTTTCGCTGGAACGTCACAGGCTTATTTGGCTCTATTTACAACGCGAAACAGACTTTTTTAAAACGTCTGCAAAAGTATTGCACATGGCACCCGAAAAGGCATTTATGACACGCCTTAGCAAATTGAAACACCTCTCCTATACCACTTGTGATTTGGAATCGCCGCTTGCTGAGGTCAAAGCTGATATTTGCGATTTGCCTTTTGACGATGCTTCTTTTGATTGGATACTGTGCAATCACGTATTGGAGCATATTCCCAATGACACCAAGGCCATGCAAGAACTCTATCGTGTACTCAAACCTGGAGGCAAAGCCTTGCTGCAAGTGCCTTTAGACAGCAGTCGCGCAGAAACCTTTGAAGACAACAGCATCACGAACAAAGCAGAACGCACCAAGGTTTTTGGGCAGTACGATCACGTGCGTGTTTACGGAAAAGATTATTTTGAAAAGTTGCGCCAAACGGGATTTGTGGTAAGCGAAATACAGTTTGGAAAAGCACTTACTGAAGCGGAAAGGCTGCGCTATGCAGTAACAAAAGAGGAATACATTCCCCTTTGTCAACGTCCTACTCAAGATCGTAAGTAAACCCAGGCGTAGCAACTACTTGAACGCTGTCATTTACCGCCAACACCCACATGGCTTCAATAGCTGATAGGTTTGAAATGAGTGTTTTCCCTTGTTCGTATGGCATGGCCATAAGCGCTGTTGCATAGGCATCGGCCAGCATAGTGGAAGGCGCCAAAACCGAAGTGCTTAGTACATTACTTTGGACGGTTTCCCCTGTTATTGGGTTTACGGTATGGACATATCGTTTACCCGATGCGTCCGTTCTAAATTTTCGATAATTACCCGATGATGCCAGACCTTGGTTTTGCAATGGAAGTGTTGCGATAAAGGTGCGGGCAGTATCTTGCTTGGGATGATCAATGGCCACGCGCCACGGCTTTTCTTTTTCTGGATGTAGACCCGAAGCAAACAACTCACCCCCTACTTCCACAAGAAATTGGGTATACCCCAACGACTGAAGCATACTTGCCAGTGCGTCAACGGCATAGCCTTTGGCAATGGCATTGAAGTCGAGATAGGAATTTTTATGTGCTTTCTTAATGGTTCCGTCGGGCAACAGCGAGACCTTATCAAAACCAGTAATCTTGAGCAGGCTGTCTATTGTTGCTTGGTCTATTTGTTCCAAAGATTTAGCTGGACCAAAACCATAGGCATTGACCAATGCGCCTACCGTTGGGTCAAAATAGCCATCGGTTTGTTGCCAAATATCTTTGGCAGTTTGGAAGACCTTTTTAAAGTCTGCATCTGTGGTTACTGGCTCATCTCGGTTTACTTTTGAAATAATGGCATTTGGCCAATAGGTTGACATGGATTGATTCATACGCAAGAAAACAGCATCTATGGAATCGGAAATCCTTTCGTTTGGTGCCGTATCAAAGTAACTTACGTTGTATGAAGTGCCAAGGGCATCCCCTTGGAAGCGCTGCATCTTGTCTTGCGTTTGGCAAGAGGCGATAGCAAGTAAAAGCAGCAGGAAACTATATTTCTTTAATCCCATTAAAATTGATGGCATAGGGTTCGTTTTTAGAGAGTGGTTTGTCATAGTCCGAAGCATGGGCAAAGCCAACTCCAGCATAATAGGTTTTGGCCTTAAACTTTATTGCGTGCTCCTTGACTTGGTTCATAAGTTCGCTGTCAAATTTATTTGGATTTTGCGGGTATCGCACATGACGTACTACTACAAAATGCAAGATTTTGTCTTTGGTGCACACAAACTGAGGGTCTTTTTTGGTCGCGCTGTTCACAGCCAAAAATTCATAGCCATCCGCTTCTAGGGTCTGACCAACTGTAGTCATGGCCAGTTGGTGTAATTCGTCTTCTGATAATTGGCTCATAGCGCAAATGTAAAATAAAAAAGAGGCCGAAGCCTCTTTATCTGTTATCCACCGAAATCGTCGAAACGAACATTCTCGTCTGGGACACCAAAATCTTCAGCCATTTTTTCAACTGCTTGATTCATAAGTGGAGGCCCACAGAAGTAGACTTCAATATCTTCGGGTGATTCGTGGTGGTCTAAATAGTTATCGATCACAACTTGGTGAACAAACCCAATAAAGCCATCACCTTCGCCATCAAGACCGTCTTTTACTTTCCAGTTGTCTTCTTCAGAAGGCTCAGACAAAGCAACGTAGAACTTAAAGTTAGGGAAGTCACGCTCTAGCGCACGGAAATGCTCTGTGTAGAACAACTCACGCTTGGAACGACCACCATACCAAAACGTAACCTTGCGGCCGGTTTTTAGGGTACGGAAGAGGTGATATAGGTGCGAACGCATTGGCGCCATTCCAGCACCACCACCCACATAAAGCATTTCGGATTCAGAATGATTGATAAAGAATTCACCATAAGGACCGGAAATCGTTACAGGGTCGCCTTCTTTAAGCGAGAAAATATAGGATGAAGCAACACCTGGATTTACATCTGCCCAACCGTTTTTAGCACGGTCAAAGGGTGGAGTAGCAATACGCACATTCAGCATGATTTCTTTTCCCTCTGCTGGGAAGGAAGCCATGGAATAGGCACGTTCGACCAGTTCTGGGTTTTTCATTTTTAAGTCCCACAACTTAAATTTATCCCACTCCAATTTAAATTTGTTGACATCTTCTGGATGCTCTTCTGGATGCGCTGAAATATCAATGTCTTTGAAGTCTACCTCACAGGCAGGAACTTCTATTTGGATATACCCCCCAGCTTCGTAGTGCATGTCTTCAGGGATTTCAACGACAAACTCTTTAATAAACGATGCCACATTCCAGTTACGGACAACTTTGGCTGCAAATTTCTTTATACCAAATACTTCTTCAGGCACTTCAATGACCATGTCTTCTTTTACCTTGACTTGGCAACCCAAACGCCAGCCTTCGGCAATCTCTTTTCTTGAAAAGTGTGGTTTTTCCGTTGGAAGAATTTCACCTCCACCGTCTTTAACGATACACTTACACTGGATACAGGTACCTCCTCCACCACAGGCTGATGGCAAGAATATTTTGTTATCACCAAGGGTAGATAAGAGTGTGCTTCCAGATGAAACTTCAACGTCTGTTTCGCCATTGATAAATAGTTTCACGGGGCCAGAGGGCATCAAACGTGCCTTAACTCCTAGAAGCATTCCCACCAACACAAAGGTGATGGCTAAGAAAACAACAATGCTTGCAATAATGACAGTAATATCCATATGCTTATAATTTAATTCCCATAAAACTCATAAATCCAATGGCCATAAGACCCGTAATAATAAATGTAATCCCCAGTCCGCGCAATGGTGCAGGAACGTTGGAGTACGCAATTTTTTCACGAATGGCTGCAATGGCCAAAATAGCCAACAACCATCCAATTCCAGAACCAAAACCATATACAGCAGATTCACCTATTGAGGCAAAACTCTTTTGCTGCATAAACAATGATCCGCCTAAAATGGCACAGTTTACCGCGATAAGCGGCAAGAAAATACCCAAGGCACCGTAAAGTGCAGGGGCAAATTTTTCCACGATCATTTCCACCAACTGAACCATGGATGCGATAACGGCAATAAACATGATAAAGCTCAAGAAGCTTAAGTCTAATGCAGCATAATCTTCACCCAACCACGACATGGCGCCTGGCTTTAGGAGGTAGTTGTCTAATAGGTAGTTGATTGGAACGGTAATCGACAATACAAAAATAACAGCTAGACCAAGTCCAACTGCCGTCTTTACGGTTTTGGATACGGCCAAATAAGAACACATGCCTAAGAAGTAAGCAAATATCATGTTCTCAATAAAAATACTTTTAACAAACAGGTTTACGAAATCCATGGCCTAGTTTTTTTCAATGAGTTTACGGTTACGTGCGCGTTGCACCCAGATGATAATACCCAATGTAATCAAGGCCATTGGCGACAACAACATCAAGCCGTTGTTTTCGTAGCCCATTTCATAAATGGAATCGGGAATTACTTGATAGCCATACAATTTTCCTGAACCGAACAGCTCTCTGAAAAAGGCAACGAGAATGAGCATAAATCCATATCCAGCAGCATTACCAACACCGTCTAAAAAGGATTTCCAAACGCCATTGCCTAAGGCAAAAGCTTCCAAGCGTCCCATTACAATACAGTTGGTAATAATCAGTCCAATAAAGATGGAAAGCTGTTTACTCACGTCGTAGGCATAGGCACGCAATACTTGATCAACCAAGATTACCATGGAGGCAACTACAACGAGTTGTACGATAATTCGGATACGGTTTGGAATGGCATTTCGCAAAAGGGAAACAATAACATTACTGGCTGCCATTACAGCAATTACGGACAATGTCATCACAACGGCAGGCTTTAGCTGCACGGTAATGGCCAAGGCCGAACAAATACCCAATACTTGAACCGTAATGGGGTTGTTGTCGTCTAGGGGATCTTTTAACAAACCGCGGTTTTTCTTTGAAAAAAGCGGTTCACGCTCTTTGGCAACAAAGAAAATGGCGGGTTTTTTGTTTGATTTTGGTTTGGACATAATTAGTTGTTATACGCAAGGTCTGCGGGTGTTGCTTTTAGGTATGGCAGATAGTGTTGTAAACGCTCGATAATCATATCGGAAACACCATCGCCCGTAATGGTTGCGCCAGAAATGGCATCAACCTCGTGGTCGTCTTTGTCTGTGTCATTGGGGTCGTTATTGGTTTTGGAAACCGAAATACCAACCAAATCTCCAGAAGTGTCAAATATTTTTTCTCCAACAAAGCGATCCATAAACCACTGTTGCGTGATTTCTGCACCCAGCCCTGCTGTTTCGCCCTTGTGATCAAACACGGCTCCCTTAATGGTATTGCGATCTTCGTCAAGGGCAATGTATCCCCAGATAGCATCCCATAATCCAGAACCGCGTAGGGGTACTATATAATAAGTTGCCTCATCAACCGATGCTACATAGAGTGGAAAGCGTTGCGTTTCAGCATCTTTCTTGACCTCTATGGCCAGTTTGATATCCGAGAACGCATCCACCGTTTCGTCGACTGTACCGTCGTTGCGAAGCGCAAGCTGCGCTGTGACATAATTGTTAAACAATTTTTCAGCACCCTCTCTATCGGTTTCAATGCCAATGGTAGAAAGGATGTTTTGCATTTTCTCTTTGCGGACATTTTCCGACTGAAGGTCTTTCAATGAGCTGGCGGTAAAAGCCAGTACAGATGCTACAACCAAAACCATGGCAGCAGCAAAACCAAAAGTATAACTGTTCGAATCTCTGTTCATGTTGCAGGTGTTAATGTTGCGTTAAGACGCTTTTTGCGTCGTTTAATATTGCCTTCAACCACATAGTGGTCAATGGTTGGTGCAAATACGTTCATTAGTAAAATAGCCAACATGACCCCTTCTGGATACGCTGGATTAAATACGCGAATTAGCATACAGAAAAGTCCAACAAGAATTCCGTAAATCCATTTTCCTTTGGTTGTTTGTGCCGCAGAGACTGGGTCTGTTGCCATAAATACGATACCAAAAGCAAAACCACCAACAATGAGTTGATTTGTCCAGTTAAAGGACATAAGCGCATTGGCACCCCAAAGGTTAAATAAGAAAGCTGTAGCAGCTGCACCAAGTACACCACCTACCATAATACGCCAACTTCCAACCCCTGTAAGTATCAGTATGGCCGCGCCTACCAACACCATAAGTGTTGAGGTCTCGGCTATTGATCCGGGAATAGCACCAACAAACATATCGAACATGGAGTAGCTAACGTCATTACCAGCGGCAAGACTACCCAAAACCGTTTCACCAGAAATCCCATCAACATTACTTGCTTCCGAAACCCATACTTTGTTGCCCGACATATAGGTTGGATAAGCAAAGAATGCAAAGGCACGTGCTGTAAGTGCAGGATTAAGAATATTCATTCCAGTTCCGCCAAAAGCTTCTTTTGCAATAAATACCGCAAAAGCTACAGACAGCCCCACCATCCAAAGTGGAATGTCTACTGGCATAATCATGGGAACCAAAAGTCCTGTCACCAAATAGCCTTCGTTTACTTCGTGTCCACGGTAGACGGCAAAAGCAAACTCGATGGCCAAACCTACTCCGTAGGATACGGCAACCATAGGCATGATTTTCAGCGCACCATGCAGCATGGCATCCCAAAAAGTAAAGGCAAGCCCCGATTGGATAAAGTATTGGTAACCGGTGTTGTACACCCCATAAATAAAGGCAGGCAACAAGGCAATAATAACCGTTACCATGGTACGTTTCAAATCAACACCATCGCGGATATGTGCGCCCTTTTGGGTGGTGTGGTTTGGAACAAATAAAAAGGTATCAAATGCATTCACTGCAGGGGCAAAACGTTCCCACTTTTGACCTTTACCAAAAGGTTTTTTAATTGCATCTATGCGTTCGCGTATAAAATTCATATATCTAGTTTAACCTACTTCTTTTATCATTAAATCAAGCGCCTCACGAATAATCGCTTGGGCTTCAATTTTAGAGGTACTGGCATAATCCACCAACGCAAAATCTTCTGGCGCAACTTCATAAATACCAAGACCCTCCATTTTTTCTATGTTCTGTACCATACACTCTTTGAGAAGTTGCATGGGAAATATGTCCATGGGCAACACTTGCTCCATTTCGCCAGTAACAACCAGCGCGCGTTCTTCACCATTCATATTGGTGTCCAATGCGTATGTACGCTTGGGCAATAACCAAGAAAGGGAAGTGCGAGACATGCTAAATATCTTACTGCCTGCAAAAGGCAACCAACCAAACATACGGTAGCGGTTTCCTTCTGCCAACACGGTAAGTGTGTTGTTGTAATATCCAAGGTTACCATCGGCATGCGTTGCTGTACCAGAAAGCGAATCGCCGTTAATAACCCGTATCTGACCATCTGCGTTGATACCAGCTTGTTTTAGAAGCGGTGCAACTGCTGCGCCTATGCGAGACTTAAAATACGCAGGAGACTTCACCACTGGACCAACTACGGCAACCATTTGCGAAGCATCAAAAATGCCTGTTGAAAAGAAAGCACCAATGCGTGCCACATCAGCTGGCCCAACAACCCAAACGGTTTCGCCTGCATTGACAGGGTCAATATGGTGAATTTGGACACCTACATTACCAGCAGGATGCTGCCCTTTAATGCGGTGCACTTCTGCATTAGAAACTTCAGTCAGAAAAGAAGCTGAAGAAGCATCAACAGAAAGGTGAACTTTCGGCGCCAGCTTTGCAAGTGCGTTTATACCATTTTGAAAATCTTCCTTTTGTGAACTAAGAATGAAAGGAACATCAGCAGCAAGTGGAGCTGTACTGAATCCAGATATAAAAATGGCTTTTGGCGTACTGTCGGGATCTGCGATCACGTCATAAGGACGTTGCTTTACAAAAGGCCAACAACCCGATTCAAGCAAGTGTTTTTTAACATCTGCTGCTTGCAGTTTGTCAAGCTTTTCTAGGTTGTGGGTAACAGCTTTGTTTTTGCCATCTGACGTAATAGACAAGGACATGATACGTCTTTTGGCGCCACGCTCAATTTTGGTTAACGTACCGCTAACTGGGGAAACAAATTTTATTTCAGGGTTGGCTTTTGAATAAAAAATCGGCTGTCCTTGCAACACGGCCTCACCCTCTTTCAAGAGCATTTTTGGCACAATACCATGGAAGTCATGAGGATAAATGACAAAGTTGTCAGCAGAATCAGCAGATGAAATGTTAAGATCGGCCATTCCGCTCATGGGAATTGTCAAGCCTTTACGCAGGGTTATGTCAGCGGACATATAGTGGTTGTTTTTGCACTGCAAATGTAATATAAGGTACTTAAAAAAGGAAGTCTTACACCCTATAATTACATAAATTTATTAACCGTAAAATAGTTTGTTTAACTTTGGCCTATTAGCAACAAAAACAGCGCACTGGCTTCTTATCTATAAACAAGCCAAAAAAAACTGTGAGCACTACAATAATGATTAAACAAAAGCTTCTTTTTCTACTGGGTTGTCAACTCATTTTTGGGCAAGGATTAAGCGTATTTGCGCCACCCGAACACATCAAATCGGTTCTTTTTTATGTAAACGAACAAAATACGTCGCTACCCATTGTTGGGTTGAACGAACAAATCACGCTAAAGTTTGATGATTTAAATGCAGACGACAGCACCTACTACTACACCATTGATCGCTTTGATGCCCATTGGAACAAGACCGATTTGTTCCGAGCAGATTATATGGACGGCTATGATGACATTCGCATACAAAACATATCCTATGCCGTCGGAACCTTGCAGTCATACATTCACTACACCCTAACCCTTCCCAATGCCCAAACGCGCTTAAAAAAGAGTGGGAATTATATGTTGAATATTTGGGATGACAGCAAAAACTTAGTGCTGCAAAAAAGGTTCTTGGTTAGCCAACAAGCATCGGCAGTTGGGGTGCGTGTGCAACGGTCGCAACGCATTGAAGACATTCAAACGCATCAAAGCGTACAGTTTGTAGTGAACCTAGATGGCCTAAACGTGCGGCTTCCTGAAAAACAAATAAAGTCGTTTATCGTACAAAACCAACGCTGGCAAACATGGCGTGAGGCAGGAAAGCCCACCTATAACCTCAACAATCAACTGCAATTTAACTACAAGCCCGAAACAACATTTGCTGCTGGGAATGAATATCATTTTTTTGACACACAAGACATTCGCAGTGGAGGCGGCAATGTAGCGCGTGTGTTTCGTGAGGACTTATTTATCTCTGTTTTAAACCCGCAATGGGTGCGTTCTGGCAGGCCCTACACCTATGCACCTGACATAAACGGCGACTTCCGCATCAATACTTTTCAAGGCAGCAATCCAAATACCGAATCCGATTACAGCCGGGTGGTGTTTTCGCTTTTTGCAGAAGATTTCTTGTTTGACGGAGAACATTTTGTGGTTGGAGATTTTAATCAGCATATCATTGGTGATGAAAACAAACTGGCCTACAACCCTGACTCTGGTCGCTTTGAAGCCGAATTATTGCTAAAGCAAGGTATTTACAACTATAAGTTTGCAAGCGTAGACAGCGACGGAACGCTTTACGACAACCTTATTTCGGGCAATTATTGGCCTACAGAAAACGAATATCAGGTGCTGATTTACTACAGACCCATAGGCGCACGCTGCGATGAATTGATTGGTGTTGGAAATGCAAACGCAAAAGACATTGGCTTATAGAAAAATGTTTATCTTTATCCTATGATACAGCAAGTTACACAAGGTATACGCATTTCAGTAAATGCATTTTTTGAAGGGACCTACTTCAAAAACTACCGCTTGCACTATTCATTTGGCTATCGCATATCTATATCCAATCACGGAAAAGACACGGTTCAGCTTCAATCTAGACACTGGAAAATTTTTGACTCCCTACAGCCCACGGCTATTGTTGACGGAGAAGGTGTAGTAGGAAAAAAGCCAGTTATTAAACCTGGCCAGGCGTACAGTTATCAATCGGGCTGCTTGCTAAGCTCGCCTATTGGCGCCATGCAAGGACACTACGACATGATCAATTTAGCATCGACTAAAAAGTTTCGTGCCTATATTCCTAAGTTTGAGCTAAGCCCTGCGTTTGCACTCAACTAACCATTAAATATATTTTTATGAAAAACGGTTTTTTCTCAGTTCCAAGGCCGGTAAATGAGCCTGTTCTCGAGTACAAAAAAAACAGCCCTGAACGTAAAGAAGTATTAGAAACATACACAACCTTATACAACAGCACTATTGACGTGCCCCTTTACATAGGCAGTAAAAAAATTGTGGCTAAGGAACGTGCAAAAATGGCTCCGCCACACGACCACAAGCATACACTTGGCAGCTTTAGCATGGCTGAAGCTTCGCACGTAACCCAAGCCATTGACGCTGCACTAGCGGCTAGCCCTGATTGGGAAAACACTTCTTTTGAGCATCGTGCGGCTGTATTTCTAAAAGCAGCTGACTTGATTGCAGGACCCTATCGAGCAAGGATTAATGCCGCGACCATGCTGGCGCAATCCAAAAATATCTTTCAAGCAGAAATTGACGCAGCTTGTGAATTTGCCGACTTTTTAAGGTTTAACGTTGCTTTTGCATCGGACATATACGCACAACAACCCATCCAAGGAGATGGAGTTATCAACCGGCTGGAATACAGACCACTTGAAGGCTTTGTCTATGCCGTAACGCCTTTTAATTTCACCGCCATTGCAGGCAATTTGTGTGCCGCCCCTGCCCTTATGGGCAACGTTGTGGTTTGGAAACCAAGCGATCATCAAATGTTTTCTGCCAAAATCATCATGGATATATTTGAAGAAGCTGGTGTACCCCCAGGAGTCATCAACCTCATTTCGGGAGATCCAGTTATGATTTCCAATATGGTACTGGACCACCCACAGTTTGCAGGATTGCATTTCACAGGATCCACAGAGGTGTTTAAACATTTATGGCAACAGATTGGAAACAAGCTTACGCATTATCGTAATTATCCCAGAATTGTTGGCGAAACAGGAGGTAAGGATTTTATTTTTGCCCACCATAGTGCTGACATTCAAACCGTGGTGACTGCCATCACAAGAGGCGGATATGAATTTCAGGGACAAAAGTGTTCAGCTGCATCACGTATATACCTCCCGGCCTCCATTGCCGATGAAATACTTGCCGGAGTAGTTGAAAACATCAAAAGCTTTTCAACTGGATCACCCGAGGACATGAACAACTTTATAACAGCTGTCATACACGAAAATTCTTTTGACAAGCTCGTGCGCTATATTGAGCAGGCAAAAACCGACAGGGAAGTCGAAATACTTGCCGGTGGAACCTATGACAAAAGCAAGGGCTATTTTGTACATCCCACCTTACTCAAAACAACCAACCCAAACTACACCACCATGGAAACAGAACTGTTTGGGCCTGTTGTCACGGTATATGTTTATGAAGACAAAGAATGGGAAAGTACCTTGGAATTGGTAAACACTACCTCTGACTATGGGCTAACGGGTGCCATTATTGCCCAAGACCGTCATTTTATTGAATACGCTTCTGGAAAGTTGCGCCATGCCGCTGGTAATTTCTACATCAACGACAAGCCCAGTGGTGCCGTTGTTGGGCAGCAACCCTTCGGAGGAAGCCGTGCGTCTGGAACCAATGACAAGGCTGGTTCAGCGCTAAATCTATTGCGTTGGGTGTCGCCAAGGTTGATAAAAGAAACGCTTGTTCCTGCCAAAGATTATCGCTATCCGTGTATGGAATAACGAATTTCTTGAAACGAACTATGTTCTAGGTAGAGCCGTAGAGGTATTTCGCTCGTTTCATTCTGTACTTAAGGCCAAAAGTCGAAATGCTTTTATTTTAGATTCCCATTTACATGGGAATGACAATTTCAACGGAAACCCCGACGCAAAGCATCGGTGGATTTTATGATTAAAGAGGTAAATGCACTACTTTCTTGGTGTCAAAAAAATCTTCTTTAAAGTGCGCAGCCAAATCATGGGTTTTTGCTTTGGGATAAGGGTTTAGTTCTTCTTTAAGGTCACCGCCTTTGAGGTAGAGAATTCCGTTTGAAAGTGCGTGGTTGCTTTTAGCGTTGATTTTGTGTTGTACCCAGGGCACAAAACGCTCCATGCGTGTAACAGCCCTACTGACCACAAAATCAAATGTCCCTGTGACATCTTCGGCGCGTTTGTGATAAGCTTTGACATTGTCAAGGGCTAAGGCGTCTGCAACGGCTTGCACTACTTTAATTTTTTTTCCAACAGAATCGACTAGGGTAAATTGTGTCTCTGGAAACATAATAGCAAGTGGAATTCCTGGAAAACCACCTCCCGTACCCACGTCTAACACGTTGGATTGAGGCTTAAATGTTAGCACTGTGGCAATACCAAGCGAATGGAGTACGTGACGGATATAGAAATGCGTCATGTCGGCACGTGAAATAACATTTATTTGTTGATTCCACGAGTCGTAAAGCGGCTTGAGTTGCGCGTACTGATTTAACTGTTTTTCGCTTAACTCGGGAAAATATGTTTTGATTGTTGTATCCATAATTTTTACAAAAATAAGGAAGCTGTTAATTAAAATGTTGTGCTTGTTGTTTTATACCGATTATCTTTGACAAAAAATTTGATATGAGTCAAGCATTATCCGAACGCATTAAGAGTTTACCAGCATCAGCTACTTTGGCTATGGCAGCCAAGGCACGTGAGCTAAAAAACGAAGGTAAAGATATCATTGGATTGAGTTTGGGGGAGCCTGATTTCAATACACCCGATTTTATCAAAGAGGCTGCCATTGAAGCCATCAATGCCGATTACAACAGCTACACGCCTGTTGACGGATATGTAGAGCTCAAAGAAGCCATTTGTGAAAAATTTAAACGCGATAATGGCCTTGACTATGCACCAAACCAAATTGTGGTATCAACAGGAGCAAAGCAATCTATTGCCAATGCGGTTCAAGTGCTCATCAACCCAGGCGATGACGTGCTTTTGGTAGCCCCGTATTGGGTAAGCTACTCAGCTATTGTCATTCTTGCTGAAGGAAATCCAATAGAGATTCGTTCTGACATCGAAACCGATTTTAAAATAACTGCCGCCCAATTGGAAGCGGCCATCACGCCCAAAACCAAATTGGTGATGCTTAACTCGCCCAACAACCCTAGTGGATCGGTGTACAGCAAGGAAGAGTACGAGGCCTTGGCAAAAGTGTTGGAAAAACACCCCAACATCTACGTGCTTTCAGATGAAATTTACGAACACATCAATTATGACAATGCAACGCCGTTTAGCTTTGCTGCCATTCCGAGCATGTTTGACAGAACCATTACGGTCAACGGCTTGGCTAAAGCTTTTGCCATGACAGGTTGGAGAATAGGCTATTTGGGGGGTCCTGCATGGTTGGCTAAAGCCTGTACTAAAATGCAAGGGCAGGTGACTAGTGGAACAAACTGCATTGCGCAGCGTGCTGCCATTACGGCTGTTCGTGCTTCTGTAGGAAAGATCAAATACATGGTAGATGAGTTTGATTTTCGACGTAAGCGCATCATAGAACTCGTTGAGGACATTGAAGGGTTTAACGTAAATGTGCCAAAAGGTGCTTTTTATATTTTCCCTGATATTTCGTCGTTCTTTGGAAAGAAATTAAACGGTACGTTGATTGAAAACGCCTCTGACTTTGCCATGTATCTTTTGGAAGAAGCCCATGTAGCAACCGTTACAGGCGATGCCTTTGGGTGCCCAAATAACATTCGCATATCCTATGCCGCCTCTCTTGAAGAAATTGAAGAAGCCATAAGACGTATCAAGGCAGCGGTATCCTAGTGATTACGCCAGTAGTAGGGCGTAAAGAGTATTAAAACGGTAAACAATTCGAGCCTTCCCAGAAGCATAAGCAAGGAACACCAGTACTTCCCAAAGTCGGGTAGTGAAGAAAATGTACTTGCAGGGCCTACGTCACCCAAGCCTGGTCCAACGTTACCCAGCGAACTTGCAGCAGCTCCAATGGCCGTAGTGAAATCCAAACCAAGGGTACTTAGCACACCTGCGCCGATGATGAAAAGAATCATGTAGAGAATAAAGAATGCCAGCACATTGTAAACAATAGATTGATCAATGGTAACCTTATTCATCCTAACCATTAAAATGGCATTGGGGTGTAAGGCACGTTTGAATTCCAAGAAACCATTTTTGAGGAGTATCAAGTGACGCATGACTTTTACCCCACCAGATGTCGATCCCGTCGATCCACCTAAAAACATAAGCCCAAAAAACAACATGGTCACAAAGGGTGCCCATGCGGTGAAATCTGCTGTCACCAATCCTGTAGTGGTAATTACAGCTACTACTTGAAACAAGGCATGGCGGAAGGATTGCTCCCAAACTGCAAACATACTGGCGTCAGCGGTTACATAGGACCCTTGACGCAAAATAGAGACCATCACGATAAATGCAAAAACCGCAATAAAGCCCGTGTACCAGCTAAACTCCGTATCGGCAAAAACACGTTTAAATTTTCCTTTTATAGCGTAGTAAAGCAACACAAAGTTGCTTCCCGCCAAAATCATAAAAAAGATGGTTATGTATTGAATTTGCGGCATGTGGTTCCAATATCCAATACTGGCATTCTTGGTAGAAAATCCTCCAGATGCCATGGTACTCATGGCGTGATTGATGGCATCAAAAAGCGGCATGCCAGAAACGAAAAGCAATAAAGCATTGGTAAGCGTAAGGCCTACGTAAATAAGCCATAAACGCTTGGCTGTATCGCTGATTCGTGGATGCAGTTTGTCTCCACCCAAAACAGGGGCTTCGGCACTGAAAAGCTGCATGCCACCAATACCGAGCAACGGCAGTATGGCAATGGCCAAAACGATGATACCCATACCCCCCATCCAATGGGTCAGGGAGCGCCAAAGCATGATGCTTCTTGGCAAAGCTTCAATGTCGTCTAGAATGGTAGCGCCCGTTGCCGTGTAGCCAGACATGGTTTCAAAAAAGGCGTCTGTACCAGAACCAATTGTGGCTGTAAACAGGTAGGGAAACATACCAAAAACGACCATGGTCAGCCATCCAAAAGCAACAATGACATAGCCTTCGCGTTTTTTAATTTCCTTGCGGTGATTTAATGTGAGACCAAGAGCTAAACCCCCAACAATAACATTGAGCGCTAAAGCCTTTAGCAGTCCAGTTGTGATGCCATCATTTTGCAGATAACTGTATAGCGTGGTAATCCCCATAAAAATGGCATTGAACAGCAACAGCAGTCCTAGAATATGCACGATAAGCTTGAGGTTGAATCCCTTCATGGCCTACAAGAAAAGTTGTTCTACCCGCCTGATGGATTGCGGCAAACAGCAAACCAAAACAAGGTCACTTTCTTCAATAACAAAGTCGCCAAGTGCAATGACACCTGCACCATTTCGTATTACACCACCAATAGTAGCTGTTTTTGGGAAGTCTAAATCTTTAATCGCCTTGCCAATTACCTTGGCGGTTGGCTTTACTTTAAATTCCACAATTTCGGCATCCATATTATTGAGCTTAGCCAAATCAACAACCTCTCCCCTTCTGATGTATCGAAAAATAGTATTTGCCGTTAACATTTTTTTATTGACAAGCGTATCCACGCCAATGGATTTGGTCAAGTCAAAATAGTCCATGTTTTCAATGAGTGCGATGATTTTCGGCACTTGCTTGGATTTGGCCATCAAACAAGACATGATGTTGGTTTCAGCATCGTTGGTTACCCCTAAAAAAGCATCCATTTTATCTAGATTTTCTTCAAGTAATAGCTCGACATTACGTCCATCTCCGTGAATGATGAGGGTATCGGGCAGGCGTTCTGCCATATCAATGGCGCGTTCTTTGTCAAGCTCAATAAGCTTAACTTTTATACCGCGCTTACACAGGTCTTCTGCTGTTTTAAGACCTACACGACCTCCGCCCAAAATCATCACATTCTTGATTTTATTTTTGACTTCGCCCGTAAGGCTATATAATTCTGAAACCCCTTGTGGCAGGGTCGTAAAATACACCTGATCCCCTTTTTCAAAGCAGGTATCCCCTCTTGGAATTATGGTATTATGCGACTCAATGCGCTTTATGGCAATCGGCATAAAGTGAACGCCAGGAAATACAGCAGCGGCCTCACGAACCGTCTTACCAACAAATGGCGCGTCGTCTTCTAATGTGGTACCCATCATGGTAAGTGCACCATCTTCAAATTCGTGGCTGTTTTCAAAGGCGGATTGATGGATAAGTAATTGTATTTCTTCAGCCGCTAATTCTTCGGGAGAGACCAATTCGTCTATTCCCAAAGATTTAAAATCAACATCGTTCTTGTATTTTTCAAAATCAATATCGGTAACACGCGCTATGGTTTGCTTGCAACCCAACTGTTTTGCTAACAAACAACACATCAGGTTGGTGGTTTCTGAAGAAGTAACGGCAATCATCATGTCTGCTTGGTCAACGCCAGCAAGTTTGAGTGTCGCCAATGCAGAAGGGTCTCCCTTAACTGCACGGATGTCTAGGTTGTTATCGGCGTAGTTTAGCAGCTCCTTATCGGCATCAATAAGGGTAATATCCTGTGCCTCAAACGATAGTAATTTGGCTAAGTGAAATCCGATATCGCTAGCGCCAGCGATGGCAATATTCATCTTTGAAAGAAATTATATGTGCAAATATAGGAAGTTTCTGTTCGGTATAAATAAAAGAGCTTCGATAGATAATAGCTACATTTGCCAAATATGAGTAAAAATGTGACCCCCTACAGTGATTCTGATCTTTCAAAAAAAGAGCAAGTAACCCTGATGTTTGACCGTATTGCACAAAAATACGACAAACTTAATCGCGTGCTTTCCCTTGGCCTAGATAAGGGCTGGCGCAAGCGGCTTATCAAGCTTGTTCGAGAGCAAAAAGCAGTAGATGTCTTAGATGTTGCCACAGGCACAGGCGATGTTGCCATAGCCTTGAGTAAAATTCCTAACCTAAAGATTGATGCAGCTGACCTTTCTACGCAAATGCTAGCGGTGCAAGACAAACAACTTGAGAAGCTCCAACTGAAAGACCGCATAAAACTTCACGTTGCCGATGCAGAAAAATTGCCTTTTGACACCCAATTTGATGCGGTGACGGTAGCTTTTGGGATTCGAAACTTTGCTAATTTGGAAAAAGGCTTGGGCGAAATGTATCGTGTACTTCGACCTGACGGCTGCCTGTATATTTTAGAAACGTCAAAGCCAAAAAAATTCCCAATGCGTCAAGCGCATTATATCATGTCTAGAATACTGATTCCTTCGATGGGTAAACTATTTGCCGAAGACAAGGGCGCTTATGCCTATCTAGGTGAATCTGCAGCCTACTTCCCCGACGGCGAAGAGATGTGCAATAAATTACGGAAAATCGGGTTTTCTAAAGTAACGCACAGGCCTTTAACGGGGGGTGTAGTTACTTTATACAATGCTCAAAAATGAACCTACGACATACATTAGTTGTTTTTGCTATTTCTATTTGTTCGGTAGTTCCGCTACAAGCGCAACTGGATAAGATAGAAAATCTAAAAGAAGACGACTCGAAAAGAATTCGTTTTGGCTATTTTTTGGGGCTAAACGCCGTTGGTGCAAAAATGGAATACAAACCAACTTATGTAAGTACCCCTTTTCGCATTGCAGTAAAACCAAAGCCGAGTTTTGATGTGGGCCTTTTGGCAGATTATAGAATCAATGAATTTTTAAATATTCGTTTTCATCCTGGCGTAGCTTTTGTTGAACGCGAAATTACGTTTCCTTTTTCTGAAAACGACTCTCGCTTTACCAAAGCATTGATCGAGCGTGTTGTAAAATCCAATTATGTGCGTTTCCCAGTAGGCATCAAATTAAACACACGCCGCATTCGCAATGCACGACCTTTTGTAATGGGCAGTATTTCATATAACATGAATATCACGAGCGAGGAAACAAATTCAGAGGATAACAGCTCGGGAACCTTTAGAATGAAACGAGATGTATATGCATGGGAATTTGCCGTCGGTACTGATGTTTACTTGCCCTATTTTAAATTCACCACTTCTGTACATGGTTTTTTTGCAATCAGTGATGAGTTTGTCCCAGATGAGAATTTAAATAGCGTTTATACCCGATACGTTGCGAGCATGAAAAGTCGGGGTGTGTTCTTACGGTTTACTTTTGAGTAAATCAACCTCTTCGACTAAATTCAGCTAAAATAATCCCCGTTGCCATGGCAACATTTAGGCTTTCAGCTGCTGGATTGCCATAAGCAGGTATGCTTATGTTTTGGTTAATTTCAGCACTAATAGCTTCGGATATGCCTTGCCCTTCATTCCCCATCACCAATACCGCATTTTGAGGAATTGCTGCTTCATATATGTTTTTCCCGTTGGAATCTGTACCCACTGCCAGCAAACCGTGTGTTTCAAATGCATCTAAAAGATCGACATAATGAAGCTGTACTCGGGCTAAGGAGCCCATACTTGCTTGTACCACTTTGGGATTAAAGCAGTCTACTGTGTCTAATGAACAAAGCAAATGGGCAATGCCAAACCAATCGCACAAACGGATGATGGTCCCAAGGTTACCCGGATTTCGGATGCCGTCTAAAGCAATATTGATTTTCTGGGAAGCAAAAGCGGCTGGATTTGGAAGCGAAAAGGCCGCCCAGACGTTGGGAGGAGTACTTAAATTGCTCAGCTTTTTCATGTCAGAAGCGCTGATTGTAGTTGCGGCAACACCCCCAATTTGTGCAGTTTCGAGTGAAAAACAGTAGCGCATCTCAAATCCATTTTGATGGAATGTTGCTATGGCTTTTTTGCCCTCAACAGGGAAGAGACCGCGTTGTTCGCGAAATTTTTTTTGCCCCAATTGAGCTAACTGTTTTAGTTCGTTTTTGCTAACCATGTATTTGGTGTATTTTTGACTTTTACAACTTTCTCTTGACCACAAGATTTTCAAAAATACTAGGTTTTGGTGTGCTTTTGGGCATAACAGTAGGATGTTCTGCTGTTCGCAACTTGCCAGAGGATGGCATTTTGTTGCGTAAAAACACGGTAATTGTAGACGATCAAGCGGCGGTTGACACAGTTGCAAACATTGTTCAACCCAAGCCTAATAATCGTTTTTTAGGCATTCCCTTTGGGTTGTTGCTTTATCAATCTGCAAAAGACAGCACGGATGTTGCTTTTGACAATTGGCTCACTAAAAAACCAGGGCGTAAAAAAAGAATGAACGCCATATGGTCTGAAAAGCAAGTAAAAAAAATGAAGGCCTACAAAAGCGGTTTTCAAGCATGGAAAAGAAAAACGGGTGAAGCGCCTGTGCTTTCAGATTCAATTTCTACAGCAATTAATGCACAAAAGCTAAAAGCCTTTTTTTCAAATGAAGGCTATTTTAATGCTGTGGTCAAAACAACAGCTTCGAATAAAAAACGAAGTGCTTCCGTAAATTATAATGTCAGTACCAATACACCCTACTTTATAGATAGCATACAAGCCAATATCCAAAGTCCCGTATTGGATTCCATATATGTGGCAAATAAAGCAAAAAGCAAACTCAAGCAAGGAGACCGTTTTCGCACAACAGCATTTGAGCAAGAGCGAAACAGACTTTCTGCGCTGTTTAGGAATGCAGGCGTTTATCCATTTCAGCTTAACTCCATTGACTTTAGCGTTGGTGTGGATTCAACAGGTACAGACTATCGCTTACCGGTACAACTCAACATCCGAAACTATATCGAAAACCAAGAGGGAAACCCTGTCCCAAAGGAGTATAAGATTTCGAAAATGAATACCGTTGCCGTTTTATTAGGCAAAGCGGGCAACACGGGAAACGAAGCTTACGATTCTATTGGTGTTTTTGAAGGAATGACCGTTTTTAGTCAGGGCAAAATGAAGTACAGCAGCAAGTTATTGCGAGAGTCCATTGATTTTAAAACAAATGAGCCTTACAGCGACACTTCACGAAGCACCACCCTAAAACAACTCAATAGACTGCAAAGTTTTGATTATCCAACCATTAGATATCAATATGCAAATGAAGACGAAACACTTTTAGACGCTTCCATTTTTTTGATGCCTAAAAAACGATACTCCCTAGACTTTGCGTTGGACGTGACCCAATCCAATATTTTAAAACGAGGTATAGCCTTTAGTTCTGGCTTAAGCGTTTTAAATGTCTTTAAAGGGGCCGAAACCTTGGAGTTGGGTGCTAGGGGTTCGTTTGGTCGCTCTGCCGACGTTGCTATTTCAGAGTATGGCTTTGACATTCAGCTGCGCGCACCCCAGTTTTTATTGCCCTTTAGCAGCAAAATAAACAAACAGAAACTTGCGCCACTCACCATTTTAAGAGTTGGTGTGGGTTCTCAGGAAAATATCGGTTTGGACAAGCAGAGTTTGACCGGAAGCATACAATACCAATGGAACCCAAGAGAAAACCGCAGGTGGACCTTTTCTTTGATGGACGTGGAGTTTGTAAACAACAAAAACAAAGCAAATTATTTTGGGGTTTACACCAATGCCTACGGAGAATTAAATCAAATTGCAGGAAACACCAATACAAATCCAACGTATCTATTAAATGATAGGCTCATCATTCCCCAAGGAGCGGACTCTTTTATTGGAGATGTTTTGGGAGGAAGCACCAGTATTTTATCCAGCGACCCAAGCTATCAAAGGGTACAACGCATTGAGGAACGCCGAAGAAGACTCATACAAAACAACCTAATTATAAGTTCAGGTATTAATTTTTTCAGCTCTTCCAAACAAGGCATTTTTGACAGGGCGTTTACGCAGTTTAGGGCCAATCTCAGTTGGTCTGGAAACCTACTAGAAGGTTTGGCAAAGTCACTAGATTGGAAACAAGAGAATGGACAGTACCTTTTATTTGAGGTGCCGTTCAGTCAATTTATAAAATTAGAGACGGATTTGGTCAAGCACTGGTCTGTTAGCGATAACCAAGTTGTGGCCATCAGGGCATTTGCTGGAGCTGCTATTCCCTATGGCAATGCGGACAACATCCCGTTTAACCGATCTTTTTTTGGCGGTGGTGCCTATGACAACAGGGCTTGGGAAGTATATCGATTAGGGCCTGGATCGAGTGATACTGGAAATGAATTTAACGAGGCAAACCTTAAAATGTCTTTCAATGTTGAATACCGTTTTGACCTCCTTGGCGCCTTTAAGGGAGCGCTTTTTATTGACGCTGGAAACATTTGGAATGTAGCCGACAACGTCGATGAACCCGCCCGAAGGTTTGATGGTTTCCGCGATTTAGACGAACTGGCTGTGGGCACAGGCTTTGGGCTTAGATATGATTTTGGGCTGTTCTTGTTAAGGCTAGACATGGGCTTTAAAACACACAATCCTGTGTTGCCGAGAGGAAGCCGTTGGAATTGGAATTATCAGCTAAAAAATGCAAATCCCACACTTGGGATAAATTATCCTTTCTAAGCCCGCAATAGTTTGTTACTTTTGCCCCAACCATTAAAAAAACAAAATCAAGATGTCGCATTCCGTAAAGCCAGGCGTAGCCACTGGAAATGAAGTTCAAGAAATTTTTGCTTTAGCAAAAGCCAAACAATTTGCACTCCCCGCAGTAAATGTAATTGGATCAGACACCATTAATGCTGTATTAGAAACTGCTGCAAAGCTAAACGCACCCGTTATCATTCAATTCTCTAACGGAGGTGCGCAGTTTAACGCTGGTAAGGGCTTGTCTAACGAAAACCAACAGGCTGCTATTGCAGGAGCTATTGCTGGTGCAAAGCACGTACATCAAATGGCCGAGCTGTATGGTGTTAGTGTTATTCTTCACACAGACCACGCTGCTAAAAAACTACTTCCTTGGATTGACGGACTACTTGATGCAAGTGAAAAGCATTTCGAAGAAACAGGAAAATCACTTTTCAGCTCTCACATGATTGACCTTTCGGAGGAGCCCATTGAAGAAAACATTGAAATCTGCAAAAACTATTTGAAGCGCATGGCCAAAATGGACATGACACTTGAAATTGAATTAGGAGTTACAGGTGGTGAAGAAGATGGTGTTGACAATACAGATATTGACAGCTCTAAGTTATATACCCAACCAGAAGAAGTGGCATTTGCTTTTGAAGAATTATCACAAGTGAGCCCACGCTTTACCATTGCAGCTGCATTTGGTAATGTACACGGCGTATACAAGCCAGGAAACGTTGTACTAACACCAAAAATCCTAAAGAACTCACAAGCATTTGTAAGTGAGAAATACGGGGTTGGACCAAACACCATTGACTTTGTTTTCCACGGAGGATCAGGGTCAACGGTTGAAGAAATTAGAGAAGGCATCAGCTATGGTGTTATTAAAATGAACATCGATACCGATATGCAATATGCCTTTATGTCTGGTGTACGCGACTATATACAGGAAAAGTCGGCTTATTTGCAAAAACAAATTGGTAACCCTGAAGGGGACGATGTACCTAACAAAAAATACTACGATCCACGCGTTTGGTTACGCGAAGGAGAAAAGGCATTTGTAACGCGACTAGAACAAGCCTTTGAAGACCTTAACAACGTAAATACGCTATAATTCATAGGGTTTTATATATTTGATAAAATTCTTAGCCTATGGCGTGGTTCAGACGTACCGAAAAAGGAATTCAAACCCAAACCAGTGAAAAGAAAGACACACCTCAAGGATTGTGGTATAAGTCTCCCACTGGCAAAATTGTTGACACAGAACAATTAGCGGAAAATTTCTATGTATCTCCAGAAGACGGCTATCACGTACGTATTGGAAGTAAGGAGTATTTTGAAATCTTGTTTGACGACAACACGTTTAGAGAACTTGATAAAAAGCTAAAATCCAAAGATCCGCTTAAGTTCGAGGATACCAAGACATACAAAGACCGTGTTAGGGCGGCACAGAAAAAAACCAAACTCAATGATGCGGTGAGAACTGCTGTTGGACGTTCCAACGGAAACGAGCTAGTGGTTGCCTGCATGGACTTTTCATTTATTGGAGGTTCTATGGGCTCTGTTGTCGGAGAAAAAATATACCGTGCTGCTGACTACGCACTAAAAAAGAAAATTCCATTTGTAATGATTTCAAAATCTGGTGGGGCGCGTATGATGGAAGCAGCGCTGTCTTTGATGCAAATGGCAAAAACGGCTGCAAAACTCGCACAACTTGCCGACGCTAAAATCCCTTATGTATCGCTTTGTACAGATCCAACTACAGGAGGAACTACGGCTTCTTTTGCTATGTTAGGTGATATTAATATTTCTGAACCTGGCGCACTTATTGGGTTTGCTGGGCCAAGGGTTGTGAAAGATACCACCGGTCAAGAGCTGCCAGAAGGCTTCCAAACTGCGGAGTTCCTTCAGGAGCATGGCTTTTTGGACTTTATTACACACCGAAAAGATCTGAAGAAGAACATCAATCTCTACCTCGATTTAATATTAAATCGACCGCTTTCAGCACAGCTGTAATTTCAATCAATTATTGTGTTATATTTGCAGCCTTCGAGATAAACTCGAAGTTGCATAAGAATCATTTACAATAATATTGGCATGTTAAACAAAGAAGAAAAAGCAGCAATTTTCAAGAAGTACGGAAAGTCTGAAAAAAATACCGGAAGTACGGAAGGACAAATTGCACTATTCACAAAGCGTATCAACGACCTAACAGGACACCTGAAAAACAATCATAAAGATTATAACACAGAGCGTTCATTGGTTATGTTAGTAGGTAAGCGAAGAAGTCTTTTAGATTATTTAAAAGACAAAGATATCGAGCGCTACCGTTCCTTGATTAAGGAATTGGGCATTCGTAAGTAAGCACTTAAAAGCATCCGAATCATCGGTTTTTCAAGGGTATCTACGACCACAACACAACATCACAGATACTAATTTAAATTGAAAACAAATGATACCCAATGTACATACATCGACTATTGACTTAGGCGATGGTCGGACTATTACCCTAGAAACTGGCAAGCTTGCTAAGCAAGCAGACGGTTCTGTCGTGATTAGAAGCGGCAACTGTATGCTATTAGCTACTGTTGTCTCAGCACGTCAGGCCTCACCGGTTGACTTCCTACCCCTAACGGTAGATTATCGTGAAAAATTTGCAGCCGCAGGGCGATTCCCTGGTGGCTTCTTTAAGCGCGAAGCAAGACCCAGCAACGAAGAAATCCTTACCATGCGTTTGGTTGACCGTGTGTTGCGTCCCCTTTTCCCTAAAGACTATCACGCAGAAACACAATTGATGATTCAATTGATGTCGCATGACGAAAACGTTATGCCTGATGCACTTGCAGGCCTTGCAGCCTCTACCGTTATTCAGCTATCAGATATTCCTTTTGAATGTCCTATTTCTGAAGTTCGTGTAGCACAGCTTGATGGTAAGTTTATCATCAACCCTAGTAAAGCACAGCTTAAAGAATCTAATGTTGACATCATGATTGGTGCCAGCGCAGACTCTGTAACAATGGTTGAAGGAGAATTTGACGAAGTTTCCGAAGAAGTAATGGCAGACGCCATTCGCTTTGGACACGAAGCCATCAAACTTCAAATTGCAGCTCAAGTTGAGTTGGCAGAAGCTGTTGGCAAAAAAGAAACACGTGAATACGAAGCTGAAGACAGCGACGATGCATTGCAACAAAAAATTCACGATTTTGCTTACCAAAAATGTTATGACATTGCCAAAAAAGGCAGCTCTAAACAAGATCGCAGCATTGCATTTGGTGAAGTAAAAGATGCCTTGTTAGCCATTTTTTCTGAGGAAGAACTCGAAGAAAACGGAAAGCTAATTGGCAAATACTTTAGCAAAGCGCAAAAGGAAGCGGTTCGCGAATTGGTGTTAAGTGAAGGCATTCGTCTTGACGGTCGTAAAACAACAGATATCAGACCCATATGGTGTGAGGTAGATTACCTACCATCAACACACGGTTCATCTGTATTTACACGTGGCGAAACGCAAGCACTTGCAACGGTAACACTTGGAACCTCTAGAGAGGCCAATATGATTGATTTACCAACGGCACAGGGAGAGGAAACATTCTACCTCCACTACAACTTCCCACCGTTTTGTACGGGAGAAGCACGCCCGCTTAGAGGTACATCTCGACGCGAAGTAGGACACGGTAACCTAGCGCAACGTGCGCTTAAAAAGGTAATGCCTGATGATTGTCCTTATACTGTTCGTGTGGTTTCAGAAGTTTTGGAATCTAACGGTTCGTCATCAATGGCTACTGTTTGTGCGGGTACTATGGCACTTATGGATGCTGGAGTTCAAATCGCAAATCCAGTTTCTGGAATTGCCATGGGACTGATTTCTGACGGTGAACGTTTTGCAGTATTATCTGATATTTTAGGAGATGAAGATCACCTTGGAGATATGGACTTTAAAGTTACTGGAACTGAAAACGGCATTACAGCTTGTCAAATGGACATTAAAATCAAAGGGCTTCCCTATGATATTTTAATCCAAGCATTAAAACAAGCACGTGATGGACGTATGCACATTTTAGATAAGCTGACTGAAACCATTGAGGCGCCAGCAGCAGATGTAAAAGAACATGCACCTAAAATGGTAATGCGTAAGATTCCTAACGAGTATATTGGAGCCATTATCGGCCCTGGAGGGAAGGTAATCCAAGAACTTCAAAAGGAAACCAATACGACTATCGTTATTAACGAAGATCCTGATACAGGTGAAGGCATCATAGAAATTTTAGGTACTGGACCAGAAGGAATTGATCAAGTACTTGCCCGCGTAGACGCACTAACATTCAAGCCGGACGTTGGTGAAACTTACGAGGTTCAAGTAATCAAAATTCTTGACTTTGGAGCAGTAGTTGAATATACAGATGCACCTGGAAACGAAGTGCTACTTCACGTTAGCGAATTGGCATGGGAACGCACAGAAAATGTTACGGATGTGGTAAACATGGGTGATGTATTTGATGTGAAATATTTCGGTATCGATTCACGAACACGCAAAGAAAAGGTTTCTAGAAAAGCACTTTTAGAAAAGCCCGAAGGTTATGTAGAGCGCAAGCCAAGACCAGCAGGTGGTAACGACCGAAGAAGAAACGGCGGAAACGACCGTAGATCTAGAAGAGACTAAACACCTCTTCAACAACAATTCATATCCGCTAAAAGCAATTTTAGCGGATTTTTTTTGTTTTTAATGTAACCTTCCTTGATATACATACGTATAACACATAACATCCTTACAACACAAAGCAATGAGACAGTTAAAAATTACAAAGCAGGTTACCAATCGTGAAACGGCTTCCTTAGATAAATATCTTCAAGAAATAGGCAAAGTTGATCTGATTACTGCAGAAATGGAAGTTGAACTAGCGCAACGCATTAAGGCTGGTGATCAAATTGCACTAGAGAAACTTACCAAAGCCAACTTGCGTTTTGTGGTGTCTGTTGCCAAACAATATCAAAATCAGGGCTTAACCCTACCCGACCTTATCAATGAAGGAAATTTAGGGCTTATCAAGGCTGCAAAACGCTTTGATGAAACGCGTGGATTTAAATTTATCTCCTACGCAGTATGGTGGATTCGTCAATCTATATTACAGGCACTAGCAGAGCAATCTCGTATTGTAAGACTACCTCTCAATAAGATTGGTTCTATCAATAAAATAAACAAAACATACGCCTTTTTAGAGCAAGCACACGAACGTGTTCCCTCCGCTGAAGAGATTGCCAAGGAACTCGACATGACGGTTTCTGATGTAAAGGAATCCATGAAAAACTCTGGTCGTCATGTATCCATGGATGCACCACTGGTTGAAGGAGAAGATTCAAATCTATACGACGTACTGCGAAGTGGCGAGTCTCCAAACCCCGACAGAGAGCTTATGCACGAATCGCTGCGTACAGAAATTGAGCGTGCACTGGAAACCCTAACGCCAAGAGAAGCCGACGTTGTTCGTCTTTATTTCGGTTTAGGAAACCAACACCCCATGACTTTGGAAGAAATTGGAGAAACATTTGACCTAACGCGCGAGCGTGTACGCCAGATTAAGGAAAAGGCCATCAGAAGGCTAAAGCATACTTCAAGAAGTAAAATTCTAAAAACCTATCTCGGTTAATGGGCACAATTAAAATTGCACCTTCAATGTTGGCAGCAGATTTTGCCAATCTAGAACGCGACATCCAAATGGTAAACCAAAGCGAAGCAGACTGGTTTCATGTAGATGTCATGGACGGCGTTTTTGTTCCTAATATTTCATTTGGAATGCCTGTACTCAAAGCCATGGCGCAACACACCAAGAAAACATTGGATGTACACTTGATGATTGTAGATCCCGATCGTTATATACAAGCTTTTGCTGACTTGGGTGCCGATATTTTATCCGTACACGCTGAAGCGTGCACGCACCTACACAGAACAATTCAAGCCATCAAAGATGCGGGTATGCAAGCAGGAGTTGCACTCAATCCACATACGCCTGTAAGTGTGCTGGAAGACGTTATCGCTGATATTGATGTGGTGTGCGTAATGAGTGTAAACCCTGGATTTGGGGGACAAAAATTCATCCAAAACACCTATGCCAAAGTACGGAAGCTACGAGCCATGATAGCTGCGCACAAATCAGCAACCCTAATTGAAATTGACGGCGGTGTAAATGCTACCAATTGTACCGATTTGGTTGAAGCTGGCGCCGATGTATTGGTTGCTGGAAGTTTTGTGTTTTCATCAGAGAATCCAACTGAAACCATCAAAAACTTACGGCAAGTTGCCAATGCGTAATCCCTTTTAAAGATTTTATTTCTTATTTTTATGTCATCAAATCTTTTAAATGAAACCCTTCAAATTACTGCTCACGCTGTTTTTCCTTCTTGCTATTGCTTCAGGATGTAAAACAAATACCCTAACGGGAAAAAAAACACTCAACTTTTTTGGTGACAACAAGCCACTTTTTGCCATGTCACTTAAGCAATATGAAACTTTTCTAAGCGAACATGAAGTAGTTCATGGTACTGAAGACGCCAAACTTGTATCGAGTATTGGAAAAGATATTGCCAAAGCGGCACAAACCTATTTCAGCTATAAAGGGCAGCCCAACCTCCTCGACGAATACGACTGGGAGTATCGTCTGGTAAAGAGTGATCAAGTGAATGCTTGGTGTATGCCGGGCGGGAAAATCGTTTTTTACACGGGCATCATGGGCATTGCAGACAACCCTGACGGCATTGCAGCCATCATGGGTCACGAGGTAGCCCACGCTCTTGCTGACCACGGTGCGCAGCGCATGTCTATGGGAATTGTTCAGCAGGCGGGTGGCATGATTACAGCTGAAGTAAGCAAGAACCAAGACGAACGCAAAAGAGAACGAATTATGATGGCCTATGGCATAGGGACCACTGTTGGCGGGATGCTTCCTTTTAGCAGAAAACACGAGACTGAAGCCGATAAAATTGGTTTGGAGCTTATGACCATTGCTGGATATGAACCCGAAGAAGCACCCAAACTTTGGGAACGCATGAAAGCCCAATCAAAAGGTGGGCAACCCGAATTTTTAAGCACGCACCCTAGTGAAGAAAGACGTATTGCAAACCTGAAGGAATGGATACCTCACGCCAAAGCACTAGCAGGAGAAATAAAAATGACAACCAACATTAACTAATTTAAAATAAATTCAATCGTTATGAGAACTTACATATTACTACTTATTACTGCAGTCGTGATCTCTGGCTGTACGACCCCTACACCAACAGCGCAACTGCAAGAGCTGATGCAAACTTATCATGAGGAAACACTTAAAATGAATCCGATTGGCGCGACCTATCAAGGGGATACGCGCTACAACGATTATTTACCAAATTATCTGTCAGATGGTGTCATGCGGAAGCACAAGACTTTTTACATAGACATATTGCAAGAACTAAACAGCATAGCGGACGACAGCCTGAGTGAAGAAGATCAATTGAGTAAAGAAATACTAAAGTGGGAATGTGAAACCAACTTGATGGGAATGGAATTCCCTAGAGAATTGCTCCCTATTGATCAAATGTGGACCTTACAACTAACCATTGGCCAATTGGCCACAGGAACGGGCGCACAGCCATTTAAGACGGTTGAAGACTACGAAAATTGGCTCTCAAGAGTGGACGATTATGTGGTTTGGTTATCAAGTGCGAAGACGCGCATGGCAGAAGGCATCGAACAAGGAGTGGTATTGCCAAAATCACTTATTCGTAAGGTTGTGCCTCAGTTGGCATCTATTACAGAAGCTGATCTAGAAAAAAATATTTTCTACACGCCCGCACGTAATTTTCCAGAAGATTTTACAGAGGAACAAAAAGAAAAGCTTTCTAAGGCTTATGCCGATATGGTCACCAACAAAATCATACCTGCCTATCAACGTTTGGTGGAGTTTATGGCGAGTGATTATTTAGCTGCAGGACGTAACAGCAGCGGTTTTGATGCCTATTCATTTGGGGAAGACTACTACAATTATGCCATCAGACTATATACTACTACGGACATGACAGCCGACGAAATCCATCAACTTGGATTATCTGAGGTTGCACGTTTACGCAGTGAAATGGAACGCATCAAAAAACAAGTAGGCTTCGAAGGGGATCTAAACGCCTTTTTTGATCATGTGCGTACCCGAAAATCACTTATGCCTTTTGATGACCCACAACAGGTTATTGACAATTTCAACGCCATCCATGACAAGATGAAAGCCAAGGTAGATGCCTTGTTTGAACTACAGCCCAAAACTGCTTTTGAAGTACGTCGGGTTGAGGCGTTCAGAGAAAAATCGGCTAGTGCCCACTACAATCCAGGATCATTAGACGGCACCAGACCTGGTGTGTTTTATGTACCCATTCCAAACGTAAAGGAATACAATGTTTTTTCTGATGAAGATTTGTTTTTACACGAGGCCATACCTGGTCACCACTTTCAAATCTCTTTGCAACAAGAAAATACAGATCTACCCGACTTTAGAAAAACGCTTTGGTACAGCTCTTACGGCGAAGGCTGGGCACTTTACTGTGAATCACTTGGTCAAGAACTTGGTCTGTACGACGACCCATATCAATATTTTGGCATGTTAAGTGCCGAAATGCACCGTGCCATTCGACTGGTTGTTGACACGGGGCTACATACCAAAGGCTGGACTAGAGAACAAGCCATTGCTTATTCTTTGGCCAACGAAGCAGAACCAGAATATGCCATTACTTCAGAGATAGAACGATATATGGCAAACCCTGGACAGGCATTGTCCTATAAGATTGGCCAATTGAAAATAAGAGAATTACGTGCTATGGCTGAAGAAGCACTTGGCGATGATTTTGATATTAGAGCATTTCACCGCGTGGTTTTGGAGTCGGGCTGTGTTCCATTAGCGCTGTTGTCAAATAAGGTAAATGCTTGGATAGCATCTGAGAAAAAAAGTTAGGATGAAATACATACTTTTGTAATTCAAAATAAACATATGATTTTAGTCACAGGTGGGTTGGGTTTTATTGGATCTCACACCGTAGTTTCACTCCAAGAAAAAGGGCATGAAGTACTTATTGTAGATGACTTATCCAATGCTACTGTAGAGGTATTAGATGGCATTGAAGCCACTAGTGGTATCCGTCCGAGATTTGAGGAGCTAAACCTACAAAACAGTGTGGGTGTTGCAGAGATTTTTCAAGCTTACAACATCACTGGAATCATTCACTTTGCTGCTGCAAAGGCTGTGGGCGAAAGCGTCCAAAAACCCATTGCTTACTACCAAAATAACCTGGGGTCGTTGCTGAATTTATTGGCTGAGATCGAAAAGTTACAAAAACCAATACCCTTTATTTTCAGTTCGTCTTGTACGGTTTATGGCGAGGCCGAAGCACTTCCCATTACGGAACGTGCGCCCATACAGCCAGCCACATCACCTTACGGCAATACCAAGCAAGTGGGAGAAGAAATCTTAGTGGATACCGTTAATGCACTTGAGGGCTTTCGGGTAATTTCACTGCGTTATTTTAATCCTATTGGCGCACACCCATCGAATGCAATTGGAGAGCTGCCACTTGGCAAGCCACAAAATTTGGTGCCTTTTATCACCCAAACTGCGGCTGGGCTATATCCAAAACTTACCGTTTTTGGTAACGACTACCCTACTCCTGATGGCACCAACGTCAGAGATTATATTCACGTAGTGGATTTGGCAGAAGCACATGTAGTGGCACTTGAACGTATCACAACAAATGATACGTCAGAAGCCTATGAAGTCTTTAATTTGGGTACAGGCAAAGGAAGCAGCGTTCTTGAAGTCATCCAAAGCTTCGAACGTGTATCGGGTAAAAAATTAACGTATGAAATTGGCGCGCGCCGTGAGGGTGATGTAATCGCTGCCTATGCCGATACCACAAAATCCAATGAAGTCTTGGGCTGGAAAACGCAACGCAGCCTAGACGAAGCTGTTGCTTCGGCTTGGGCTTGGGAAAAGAAGGTTAGAGGGCTGTAAGTAAACATCCTCGTATATTATTCAAAAAATTATACAATCGCCCTAATTTACCAAGATGTCCCGTATAACATCAATCGACTAAACGAAAATTACCACGGGTTTTTTAGAAAAAGTCCCCTGTTAAGCACCTAACTTTGGTGCTCTCTACCAGAATAAGGCATATAAGAGTGCTGTAATAAGCAACACAGCAAAGGCTGCTACATTAAAGGTTTTATCAGTTGCAAACAACTTCTTTGTTAGTACTATTCCTTTTGGGTTATCTTGATTTCCTTCAAGTTTGCTGATTCCAGCAATGACCAGTAGTGTCCCAATACAAGCCAACATCATCTGATGCATGAACGGAATGTTAACAAAAATAGCTGCATCACTCCAGCCGTTTGGCGCTACTTTAAAATACATCGCAATGGGAATGGATAATATCACGCCCCAAATAGCTGCGTTGTTGGTTGCTTTTTTATAGAACAGTCCCATTAGGAATACTGCCAATATACCTGGACTTACGACACCCGTGTATTCCTGGATAAACTGGAATACCTGTCCTAGACTTCCGAGTTGTGGCGCGATAAGCATGGCAATGATAAGGGCAACAAGACCTGTTAGACGTCCTACTTTAACCATTTGTTTGTCATCTGCATTTTTATTGAACATGGACTTGTAGATGTCCATAGTGAAAATGGTAGATGTCGAATTCAGCATAGAGGCCAATGAGGATACAATGGCTGCTGCTAGTGCAGCAAGGATAAGGCCTTTGAGTCCTGTTGGAATATAATCTTTAATTAACCATGGAGTCGCATTATCGTTTATAATGTTATTATTTTCTGGATTTAAAAACCCTCTTGAGTCTAGTAATTCCATACTTATGGCTCCGGTCTCAGGGTCTAGGTTCATCACGTAGGCTATGATGCCTGGAACTACAACAATTGCTGGAATGATAAGTTTTAAAAAAGCCGCAAATACAATTCCCTTTTGCCCTTCTCTTAGGCTTTTTGCGGCCAGTGTTCTTTGAATAATGTATTGGTTAAAGCCCCAGTAGTAGAGATTGGCGACCCACATACCGCCTATGATAACTGCAAGACCTGGAAGGTCCCACCAGGCATCACGACCGTTGGGGGTAATGATTTCGCCTTTGGAGAGTATCATCGAAAAGCGTTCGGGTGCCTTTTCATAGACATACCGAAGGCCATCAAAAACACTGCCCGAGTCCGTGACGTTTGCCAGTGCAAAGTAGGCCATCAAAAGACCACCAAAAACAAGTAATACCACTTGCACCACATCGGTCCAAGCCACCGCAGCCAGTCCGCCCCAAAGGGAATAGGCAGCGGCAAAGAGTCCAAGTCCAATGATGCTGTTAAGCAATATGCCACCGTCTCCTGCTCCAATAATGGTATCCAAGGCCTTACCACCTAAGTATAACACAGAAGTTAGGTTTACAAATACAAAAAGTGCAATCCAAAAGACTGCCAATATGGTTTTAAGGTTGGTGCTGTAACGTTTTTCAATAAACTCGGGTATGGTATAGAGTCCTTTTTCAATAAATATGGGTAAGAAGTATTTTCCAACTACAAGAAGCGTAATGGCTGCCATCCACTCATAGGATGCAATGGCCAGTCCAAGGGCAAAGCCAGAACCTGACATACCTATAAACTGCTCAGCAGAGATATTGGCTGCAATCAGAGATGCACCAATTGCCCACCAAGGCAATGATTTACCTGCCAAAAAATAATCTTCTGCACTTTTGGTTTCCCCCTTTTTTTGACGCGAAACAAAAAGGCCGATAGATAAAATTAGCACGGCATAGAGCGCAAATATGGTAATGTCTATTGTTGAAAAATCCATTTGGTTTTGTTTTTAATGGTTTTGTTTACGTTTTGTTGTTTGAATAATGTGTGGTTGCACAATCGCGAAGGCGTTGTGCGGCTTGTTCGGCGGTGATATCTCGCTGTGGGTTGGCAAACATCTCGTAGCCTACCATAAACTTCTTTACTTCTGCCGAGCGCAATAGGGGCGGATAAAACGACATATGCATGTGCCAATGGCTGTTATCCTTGCCGTCTGTGGGTGCTTGATGAATACCTGCAGAATAGGGAAATGAAGTCTCAAAAAGGTTGTCATAGCGAACGGTGAGTGCTTTTAGAATGCGGGCATAAGCCGCTACCTCTTGATCTGTTAACTCTACTATAGAAGTAATATGTCTTTTGGGCACAATCATGGTTTCAAATGGCCATACCGCCCAGTAAGGGACAAGCGCTACAAAGCTTTCGTTTTCTAATACGATGCGTTCCTTGGCATCAAGTTCTTGTTGGAGGTAGTCACCAAGTAAGCTTTTCTTGTTTTGATCCCAATAGCTTTTTTGTCGCACCACCTTTTTCTGCACTTCTTGCGGGATGGAGCGCTGCGCCCATATCTGCCCATGAGGGTGTGGGTTGGAACAACCCATCACAGCTCCTTTATTTTCAAAAATCTGTACGTGGTTGATGTTAGGATCTTGCCCTAGAGCGGAGTATTCCTTTTGCCAAAGTTTAATAACAGCTACAATAGCATTGACCTCCATAAGTGGGAGTGTTAAACTATGGTCGGGTGAATAGCAAATGACCTTACACTTTCCCGATTCGCTCTCGGCTAGAAAAAGACCGTCTTCGTGCTTTTCATCTTCGCTGTCGAGTAGCGCAGCAAAATCGTTTTGAAAACTATAAGTTCCGGTGTAGTTGGGGTTTTTAGCGCCTCCTGCGCGTTCGTTGCCCGGACATAAATAGCAGTTTGGGTCATAGGTAGCCTGCGGTATTACTTGGGGTTTGTCTTTCTTGCCTTGCCACGGACGTTTGGTGCGGTGTGGAGACACCAGTACCCATTCGCCTGTGAGGATGTTCTTTCTTCTGTGTGGAGTGTTGTTAAAATCCATCTAGCTATTCAGATTTTGTTGTTTCTACGCCATTGGAGGTGGCTACTAATATAGAGGTAAGGTTAATCTCAAATTGTTCTTTGTACGCATTACTTGCCAATTCCATAAACTCATTGACAAAACTTTCCTTCACAAGGTTAATCGTACAACCGCCAAAGCCGCCACCCATCATCCGACTTCCCACCACTTGAGGAATTTCTTTTGACAAATCAACCAAAAAGTCAAGCTCGGGACAGCTGACCTCATAGTTTTTAGATAATCCTTCGTGGGTCTGATACATCAGTGCGCCAAAGCCTTCAATGTCTCCTTTTTGAATACGTTCAGCAGCTTTTAAAGTTCTTGCATTTTCACGAGACACAAACAAAGCACGCTGGTAAAGCTTGCCAGAAAGCTTTTCGCTGTAGCTCTCAATGATATGTTCAGGAACATCTGCCAAAAACTTAAATTCTGAATGGTCTTTTTGAATAACAGCCAGTGCCTGCTCGCATTCTTCACGTCTTGTGTTGTACTCGCTTGTGGCCAAGTTGTGCGATACATTGGTGTTGAGTAGCAATATTTTATAAGGTGCAAACTCCGCATCAATAAGTTTATAGTCTAAACTTCCACAGTTGAGTAGCAGTAGCTTGTTGCGTTTTCCCATGGTTACTGCAAACTGATCCATCACACCACATTTGGTGCCTACAAAGTTGTGTTCTGCCATGCGAGAAATCTCAATCAACTCCAAGTCAGTAAGCGCTAAATCAAACAAATCATTTAATCCTTTGGCTACGCCACATTCCAGGGCTGCAGAGGAACTAATTCCTGCGCCAATAGGAAGTTCGCTCGATATCACACAATCAAAACCACCGAGTTTACCTGGGCGAGCTTTAACAACCCCATCTACGACACCCAATACATAATTTTCCCAATGGGTATCACTAATCTGCAGGGGCTTGTTGATGTCGAAAGTAAATGCGCCTTTGTCTTCTGAGTTTACCCTACATAGACTGTTGTCTTTTTTTCGGAACCACATGGTAACTTTTCTGTCAATAGCTGCCGGCAATACGTGGCCGCCGTTGTAGTCGATGTGTTCGCCGATAAGGTTGATTCGTCCAGGAGACTTAACTATAATATCAGATTCTTTAGTGTTTATGGTCATTGGTATTGGTTGTTATTATTTTACTGAAAACTGAAACCAGGTTTCACTTGTAAATGTCTCACCAGGGCTTAGTATAGTTGTGGGGAAATTGGACTGATTAGGTGCATCTGGAAAATGTTGTGTTTCCAAGCAAAATCCTGTTTGTGGTCCATATGTTCCACCATTTTTGGCGGTTAACGTATTGTCTAAAAAATTACCTGTGTAAAGCTGGACGCCTGGCTGGTCAGTGAAGACCGTCATCACACGTCCGCTTTTGGGGTGCTGTACTACTGCTGCTTCAACCATTGCTGTTTCTGAGGGGTTGATAACAAAGCAATGATCGTATCCGTTTCCTATTTCGAGCTGTTTGTTCTCAGCATTAAAATCTTTACCCATGGTTTTGAACGAAGAAAAATCGAATGGGGTTTGTGCTACGGTTGCATAGGCTCCCGTAGGAATCTGATTTTCATCAACAGCCAAAAACGCATCGGCGTTTATCATGAGTTCATGATCTAAAATTTGTGAAGCAAAATCCCCAGACAAGTTGAAGTAACTGTGTTGGGTCAGGTTTATTATTGTTTTTTGGTCTGTTGAGGCCTCGTAACGTACTTTTAAAATATCATCGTTTGTAAGCGTGTACGTTACGCTGACCGATAGGTTTCCGGGATAACCTTCTTCCATATGCTTGGATAGGTAATGCAACACTACGCCAGAAGCATTTATATCGCTGAAACGCTGTGCGTCCCAAAATACTTTATCAAAACCCTTGATACCACCATGCAAATGATTGGAACCATTATTAACCGCCAGTTGATAATCTTTATCATCAAGCGAAAATGAGCCTCCTGCTATCCTATTGCCAAAACGACCAATAATAGCTCCGAAATAAGGGTGACTTTCAAGGTATTTTTTAGGGTCATCAAAGCCCAAAGCAATGTCTGCTATTTTTCCGTTACTATCAGGTGTTTTGATGGAAGTGATGATACCCCCTAGATTAAGTAACTCAACGACAACACCATTGCTGTTTTCAAGCTTGTATTGTTCAATATTTTGATCTTTCATAGAGGTGGTTATCACCATTTTATCAACCTTGGGTCTGTTATTTTTGTTGCACGCAGCAACCAAAATAAATATCATTGGTAGAACAAAAAATCTTAAAAAACATTTCAGTACCCAATGGCTTAGTTCTATTTTAAATGATATGATATGCCCCTTCAATTTATTGATCAAATAGTATTACTGCTTAATTTTTGTTAATACATGTTTTTTGTTAGCTATAAAACTAATAATTAATCCCCCAATTACTTATACTGACTGAACTATTTTTTTACTTTAAGGGCAAGGCAAGATATATAAACGTTTATGTGCATTCATAAAGTCGGCAACCTAAACTAAAAATAAATGCAAAATTAGATTTGGATGGCATCAATTTTTACTCGCAATTGATAGGTAAAAAAAGTCTGAAAAGGAAATGGAGGCATTTGTTATAATATAAAAGATGAAGCCGGTCCACTTGCCGCAACAACCGAGACTGAAGCATCAAAACTAACATTTTTAAATTTGACTAAATAAAAATGGGACTAAGCCCTAACATTATCATGCGTAATAACTTGTCATTGAAATAAACTGTGAATCAGGGAGCTTGGTTTTTCCTCACAAAGCGCCGCTTTGAAAATCAACAAAAGAAACCTTAGCATCACGCAAAATAAAAAAGCAAGCTCTTTATTTTGAGCTTGCTTCGTTTCAACTTTTTGTTGATTTATTCGTGACCCAAACTTACGGTAGTTCAAACTTTTTGACTGAAATTAATAAAGTAAACAAAAAAGAACTATTTTAGTTTTTTTATTAGCTGAACCAACTTGAAACGTGTTTATACGTTCGGTGTGTTGAGGGTTAAGAAGTCAAACTCAACTTTAGTCTATCGTTTAGGCTCCCGAAATTTAAAGCTAACTTCTACTTTTATTCTTAGGCTTTTTCCTTTAAAGGTCTTTAATTCTCTACGGCCTGATTTTCATCGTAGGGTTTAGTTCTTCATATTCTATTTACGGCCATAAATTAAACTGTTTAAACAAGAAATATGAAAAATGAACACAAGATATATTGATTTAATCGAACAAACATTTGACTTCCCTCAACAAGAATTTCAGCTTTCAAAAAGTCATCTTAAATTTCACGATATTGACTTAATGAAGTTGGTTGAGACCTATGGTACTCCATTAAAGTTTAGCTATCTACCCCAAATTTCCAATAACATTACTAAAGTGAAGGATTGGTTTTCAGAAGCCATGACTAAACATAATTATGAGGGTGACTATCATTACTGCTATTGTACCAAAAGTTCTCATTTTAAGTTTGTGCTAGAAGAAGCCCTGAAGAATAAAATCCATATTGAAACCTCATCAGCTATTGATATTGATATTGTTGAAGAATTAAAGCGATCTGGTAAAATATCAAATGACACATTTGTTCTTTGCAATGGTTTTAAGCGTGACCAGTACATTACTAATATTGGAAGATTGATAAACAATGGGCATTCAAATTGCATTCCAATTGTGGACAATTATGAAGAATTAAGCCTTCTCTCTGGAGCAGTACAAGATTCTTTTAAAATTGGAATTCGAATTGCATCTGAGGAAGAACCAAAATTCGAGTTCTATACCTCAAGGTTGGGTATTGGATACAAGAATATTGTTCCATTTTATAAAGAGTACATTCAGAATAATCCAAAAGTGGACTTAAAAATGCTTCATTTTTTTATTAATACAGGCATTCGAGATAACGCTTATTATTGGAATGAGTTATTAAAATGTCTTCGTGTTTATACCACTTTAAAAAAAGTATGCCCGGCACTTGATAGCTTAAATATAGGTGGGGGATTTCCAATTAAAAATTCGCTCAATTTTGATTTTGATTACACCTATATAATTGACGAAATCATAAATCAAATTCAGCTCACTTGTGATGAAGAAAATGTACCAGTTCCAGATATTTTTACTGAATTTGGAAGTTTCACTGTTGGAGAAAGTGGCGGATCTATTTTTGAAGTTTTATATCAAAAGCAACAAAATGATAGGGAAAAATGGAACATGGTCAATTCTTCTTTTATTACCACGCTTCCAGACTCGTGGGCAATAAACAAACGTTTTATTATGTTGCCAATTAACAGATGGGAAGATCCTTACGAACGTGTACTATTAGGAGGCCTTACGTGTGATAGTGATGATTATTACAATAGCGAGCAACACATTAATGCTATTTACCTTCCAAAGTTTGACAAAGCCAAACCCCTTTATATTGGGTTCTTTAATACAGGAGCTTACCAAGAAAACATCGGTGGTTTTGGTGGTTTGCAACATTGCTTAATTCCAAACCCAAAACACATTTTAATAGACTTAGATGAAAACGGACGTATTACTACACGTTTGTTCCGTCATCAGCAAACCAAGGAAGATTTTTTTAAAATTCTAGGATATGATTAGTACTAAAACCTATGCAGGAATTCCTGATAGATACGCAAGATTAGACCGTGCTGAAGTAGTACTTATTTCGGTTCCCTACGATGGCACAAGCACCTGGCAGAAAGGGGCTGATAAGGGGTTTGACGCCTTTTTAGCCGCTTCCGAAAATATGGAGCTCTACGATATTGAAACCAACAGCGAAGTATATAAAAAAGGGATATATATTGCAGAAACTGTTGATGAAAATACCTCAGCGGAGCACATAGTTGAGCAAGTGCACAAAACGGTGAAAAAGTATATTCAACAGAAGAAATTTGTTACTGTTTTTGGCGGTGAACACTCCATCTCCATTGGTACGATTCGTGCCTTTAAAGATTCTTTTAAAAACTTGACAGTTCTACATTTAGATGCCCACGCTGATTTGAGGAATGAATACAATGGTACGCCCTACAACCACGCTTGTGCTGTTTATGAAGCCAGCAAAACCACCAATTTAATTCAGGTTGGAATTCGCTCTATGGATAGTAGCGAAAAAGAGACAATGAATAAAGACCAAGTCTTTTTTGCTGAGCAAATGATATACGACGATTCGTGGGTAGATCGCGCTATAGACATGATGACAGATCAAGTCTTTATCACATTTGATGTTGATGTATTTGATCCTTCTATCATGTCTTCTACAGGCACTCCTGAGCCCGGTGGTTTGCTTTGGAATGAAACCATAGAATTTCTAAAAAAAGTATTTATGGAGAAAAACGTTGTTGGCTTTGATATTGTTGAATTATGTCCCAATCCTGCCAACAAAGCACCCGATTTTATGATTGCTAAACTCTATTATAAAATGCTTTCCTACAAGTTTTTTAAGTACGATAGCGACGATTTTTTGGATATTATTGAGTCTAGAGAAGAAATTATTAAAAGGAATAAAACAAAAGAATCAAACGAATTTGAGGATGAAAATGAATAACAAAGGAAACATATCAACGTTTATAGATACCTATTTTTTGCATTTTAATGCTGCAGCCTTAGCTGATGCTGCCAAGGCCTATAACGAGCAGTTAGAAAATGATGCAAAAATGTTAGTTTCTCTGGCAGGAGCCATGAGTACAGCTGAAATCGGAAAAATATTTTCTGAAATGATTCGACAGGATAAGGTTCATATTATTTCATGTACAGGGGCAAACCTAGAAGAAGACATAATGAACTTGGTGGCTCACTCTCATTATAAGCGTATTCCAAATTACAGAGACTTAACACCTCAAGATGAATGGGATTTACTTGAAAAGGGTTTAAATCGCGTAACGGACACTTGTATTCCCGAAGAAGAAGCCTTTAGGAAATTACAACATCATATTTTTAAAATTTGGAAAGATGCTGAAGATAATAATGAACGATATTTCCCGCATGAGTTTATGTATAAATTGTTATTGTCTGGAGTTTTAGAAGATGCTTATGAAATTGACCCCAAAGATTCATGGATGTATGCTGCAGCTCAAAAAAACCTTCCCATGGTTGTTCCAGGATGGGAAGACAGTACCATGGGGAATATTTTTGCCTCTTATGTGTTGAAAGGTGAACTCAAAGCGAGTACTATGAAATCTGGGATTGAATACATGACTTTTTTGGCAGATTGGTACACGAAGAACTCTGCGAATGGAATTGGATTTTTTCAGATTGGAGGCGGCATTGCTGGCGATTTTCCAATATGTGTTGTTCCTATGCTATATCAAGATATGGAACAAGAAAACACCCCTTTCTGGAGTTATTTTTGTCAAATTAGTGACTCCACAACAAGCTACGGTTCCTACTCTGGTGCTGTTCCCAATGAAAAAATCACTTGGGGAAAGCTGGATATTAATACCCCAAAATTTATAATAGAAAGTGATGCAACGATTGTGGCACCTTTGGTCTTCGCTTACATATTGAATGTATAAAATGAAAAGAATAATTGTAGATTATAAAAAGTTGAATAAGGACATTTTGGACCTATTGGTTACTCAATATCCGTATGGATTTGATGAAGAAGATGATATCATAGAATTCACTTTAGCTTCAGGCGAAATAGTTAAAGCGGTTAAGGTCAATTCAGAGGATACCATTTATTTGGTTAAAATAGGTAGTAAACTCAAACAAGCCATTAAAGATCATGAAGACACTGTTTTTGAAAAAGATGATGACTTTGTGCCTTTTGACGACCATATAAATGATGAGGAAGATAATTTATAACACTACATTGAAACTATAGAAACATGACAACAAAATTTCACGTATCTCTTCCTTGCGAAGACATCATACAAACAATCGATTTCTACACGAATATTTTGGGTTGTGAAATGGGTAGAAATGCACAACACTGGGCAGATATTAATCTGTTTGGCCATCAGCTCACCTTTACTGAAGCCGGAAAATTTAGTTTTGAAAATCCTAATTACCTCTTTGAGGGTAAGGTGCTGCCTTCTTTTCATTTAGGTGTTATTGTAAATTTGGACACATGGAGTGCCTTGTATAAAAAAATAAGTGCCACAGAAGCAGAAATCGTCCATCAAAAAACATTCTTAACTTCTAAAAAGGGGGAACACTTGTCCTTTTTTGTAAAAGATCCAGACGGGTATATGTTGGAGTTCAAGTCATTTAAAAACAACAATGAAATTTTCGAAGCGTAATAGCTTTTATGCGAAAAATTTGAAAAACAAAAATAAGCTCGCCTATACTTTGCGCGTGTGTATTGTCGTAAATGCAAAAAAATATCTCCAAAAATAATTAATTATTCTTGGGGATAATTCGTGACCTCGGCAGGGTTACTACGTTAACCTGACAAAGCTCCGCTTTGAAAATAGGGTAGTTATTTTTTTAACTTCACTAATCGTTTCTATACATCCAGCTCGGCTGATAGCTTGACTTGGAGTTTTTATTATTTGCTTTTGATTTACTTGAATGTTTCCTCGATTTTTGAAAAATCGAACAGATTTTCTTAAATATGCTCATGTCTTTTCTTAATAAATTGAAAAAATGTAGTGTATTATATAAATGATACTTTCCCAGATGTAACATCGTACATGGCGCCTACAACTTTAATCTCATCGTTTTCAATCATTTCGTTTAATACTGGGCTATCCATTTTAAGTTTGGCGATAGTTAAGTGAACATTTTGAACAGCCACTTCATTAACGAAATCAATATTCTTTGAACTTCTATCAACGCCTTCCGCAGTTTTTACTTCATTCAAAGCTGGCGAAATATTATCTAGCATAGCAGTTAGGTTACCAAGTTCTGCATGATCGCATGCACCTTTTACAGCCCCACAAGATGTGTGCCCCATGATTACAATTAACTTTGATCCAGCAAGTTTACAGGCAAACTCTAGGCTGCCTAGAATGTCTTGATTCACAAAATTACCAGCAACACGAGCATTAAAAATATCTCCTATGCCCTGATCAAAAACAATCTCAGTAGGAATTCTGGAATCTATACAACTTACTACCGCCGCAAAAGGGTACTGCCCACCAGAAGTTAGTTCAATTTGTTTATCAAAGGAACGATTCAGTGTTGATTTACTTAAAAATCGTTGATTTCCATCTTTTAAAAGTTGAATAGCTGCATCAGGTGATACCGCAGCCTGTGAATCTTGTGTGTGCGTGTGGTTAATTAATAAATTTTCCATGTTATTTACTTAAAATGTTATTGTGTGTTCTATTTATATGTTTAAAGCATTTTATAAAGCTCCGTTTTAGGGTTGTTTCTAAAAAAGTCTAAGTAGTTAGGTATATTTTCGGCCGTACCTCTTTCAGAAACGATTTTGATGGAAATATTTCTAAGTTTTGCTTTGAATGAAAAATCATCAAGAATTTCAATGATATCATTATCAAGATAACGTGTCTTTCTAACATCAAGTTCTAGAAATGAATTTTCTGGTAAGTTGTCCAACTCTTTGAGTATGGCTCCTTTGTTAAAAAACGTTACTTCTTCAGCCAAGGTCATTTTCACCTTATCGTTTTTATTCTTTCCTCCTTCAATATGGAGAAAATGTGAGTTTTGATAACTTTTAATAAGGACAACACCAACACCAACCATTAGACCTAAACCAAGACCTATAAGTAAGTCAATAAATATAATTCCCAATACTGTTGTTATGAAAGGAACGAATTGCTTCCAACCTAAATTATACATGGTTTTAAAAAGGGCTGGCTTAGCTAATTTATAGCCTACCACAAATAAGATAGCTGCTAAAACAGAGAGGGGAATCATATTCAACAATCTAGGAATTAGAAGTACCGAAATCAACAGAAAAATTCCGTGAATGATAGCTGACATTTTAGTTTTATTGTCTGATTGAATATTTGCAGAACTTCTCACAATCACTTGCGTAATTGGAAGTCCGCCAATCAATCCAGACAGTATATTCCCTGTACCTTGTGCAAACAACTCTCTATTTGTTGGCGTAATTCTTTTTTCAGGATCTAGTTTATCTGTTGCTTCCACACATAAAAGTGTTTCTAGGCTGGCCACAATGGCAATTGTAAAAGCAACTACCCATATTTGCGGGTTTGTAATAGCAGCAAAATTTGGGAAACTAAATTGGCCTAAAAAATCACTCGTATCTTGTGGTACTGGAACAGCAACTAACTGATCGGCATTAAAACCAAACAAACCACTATTCGTATTAACAGCATAAAAAATAATACCAACGACTACTGCAACCAAAGGACCTTGAATTAATTGGAAAATTTTTGCTTTTTTTGAAAGAACTGTATTCCATAAAACAAGAATTCCTAGAGAAATAAGCGCTATGACTGTGGGACCAATACTTATATAGTTGATACTGTTAATCGTGTTTGAAAAGATGCTTTCACCACCAACTTGTAGTAAAGTAACATCACTTTCAACACTGGCATCATAACCAAAGAAGTAGGGTATTTGTTTAAGAATAATTATAATACCTATACCCGTTAGCATTCCTTTAATTACAGATGAAGGAAAATAATACCCAATAATACCTGCTTTAAAAACCCCTAACAATACCTGAATGGCTCCCCCAAGTACAACAGCTAAAAGAAAATTTTGAAAGCCACCAAGCGTTGTTATGGCGGCAAGCACAATAGCTGCAAGACCAGCAGCTGGACCACTTACACCAACCTGAGAACCACTAATCGTTCCTACAACAATACCGCCAATAATACCCGCTATTAATCCAGAAAAAAGCGGCGCACCACTAGCTAGAGCAATACCTAAACATAGTGGTATTGCAACAAAAAATACAACAATACTTGCAGGAAGGTCATTTTTTAAATAAGACAAATAGTTTTTCATTTTATTAAAATTTAAACAAATATAATTTATGATAGTAATACTTACAAGTATAATAGTAAAATATATTAAAAATAATTATAACTTAAACACAAAAGAGTAATCGTTAAACATAAATTGGACATTTTGTTTAATTTTACAGCTATGTTTTTAATTACTAATTTTTCAATTCCACAAGGGCTATCAATTAGAGATCCATTGCAAAGCGATTTAGGCAGAAGCATACTTACCAATAGTGTGATTTTAATGGATCAGATTGGTTTTGAGTCATTTACGTTCAAGAAATTGGCAGAAAAAATGGGTTCGAACGAGGCTTCCATCTACAGGTATTTTGAAAACAAGCACTTCGTTTTACTCTATTTGGTGGTTTGGTATTGGAATTGGGTAAGCTATTTAATTGATTATAATTCCAAGAACATTACTGACCCCAATTTAAAATTAGACTTGATAATTGACAACTTCGTCGATGCCACAAAAGAAAATCCTTCCATAGAATTTATCAATGAAAAAATATTACATAGGGTTATGATATCTGAGTCTTCTAAATCTTATCACACAAAAAATATTGACGAAGAAAATAAACAAGGTTTTTATTTAAGCTATAAAATATTGATACAAAAGGTAGCAGATGTAATTCTAGAAATAGATCCAAAATTTCCATATCCACATTCGTTTGCCAGCAACCTATTTGAAATGGCGAATAACGAAATCTTTTTTGCTGAGCACCTACCAAGATTAACAGATGTTAAGGTAAAAGATGAAGATTATAGCCAAATTAATGATCTTTTGAAATATTACAAAAGCAAGATGCTTCACCTTACATCTTAAATTAGATTTTACTTGTCTTCTACTCAGGTAACCTAAAAAGTGTTTATACTTAATTCAAAATTTTAAACATTACAGAATTTACCGAAATATTAAAAGGAACCATTTAACGTTTATTCTTCTTCCGTAAATCTCTATTAAGTGATTTTAGTAGTGAATAAAATACTATTGTCTTATTAAAAATTCAGTTCTGCGGTTTTGGTCAAACTCTCGTTTTGTACATTTTTTTGCCATGCAATCATTAACAGGTTTACGCTCACCAAAACCAAACGAATTTAATCGTTCTGCTGAAATCCCTTTATCTACCAACCATTGTTTCGTAGATGCTGCTCTTTGAGCGGGCTTAGTTATTATTTCGAATGTAAATCGATGTAATGAGCTATTTAAAAGGTTTGCTTGCTGCTCGAATGATTTAGATAAAATTTAAGTGAATTAAATCAAATTTATTATGAACTATTTCAAACATTTAAATCTAATTTGAATCATTCACTACTAAAGGTTCAATTGCTCCTATACTTGGTAGATTTGAAATACGATTTCCTAAAATATCTTCTTTAAGTATTAAGGTTTGTAATAATCCAACTGAATCATTAGGAAGTAAAGAGATTATGATTCCCTTATTTTTAATTAAATTAAAGTTTTTAGGAGTATAATCAGATATCTCAATACCACGACAACATCACCAAAGAATTGAGAACTCAAAAAAAGTCCATTAAAAAAACAATTACAGAGCTCAACACAAAAATAGATTCTATTGAAGAGCGGTATGCACTTGGCGAATTAGACAGCTCTATCTACAAAAAGTTTAAAGACAAGTATGTAACTCAAAAAGAAGAATTACAGTCAAAAATTGAAAATCCATCACTTAGTAGTTCGAACCCCAAAAGTGAACGCTATTTTTGGCTCAATCCCGATTTTGTCGAAGGAAATCTCGAACATAAAAAAAGGAGAACCAATTCCTGTGAATCAATTCTCCGATTTAGTGACCCAGGGAGGATTCGAACCCCCAACCCTCAGAGCCGAAATCTGATATTCTATCCAGTTGAACTACTGGGCCATTTACTAAATAGTTTAAGCAAAGTTATGACGATAATCAACACCAACAAAAGTATTGCCGAAATCTGATATTCCCCGCCCGTACCGAACGGTACGTTCGGGCGGGTATCCAGTTGAACTACTGGGCCAAGGTTGACAATAATACGTTTTTGAATATTGCTATGATAGCTTTTGACGCACTATTGAAGATATCGTCTTACCGTCTGCTTTGCCAGCCATCGCTTTTGAAGCCATGCCCATTACCTTGCCCATGTCTTGCATGCCAGCTGCGCCGGTCTTGGCAATAATCGCAGCGACTATTTCAGTGATCGCAGCATCATCTAGCTGTTCAGGTAAAAACTGCTCAATAATCTTAATTTGCGCCTCCTCTGGCTCTGCCAAGTCTACACGCCCTTGCTGATGGAAAATTTCCGCACTGTCTTTTCGCTGTTTGACCAGCTTTTGTACAAGTTTGATCTCATCGTCAGAAGTAAGTTCTTTTGCGCCTGCTTGGGTTTGTGTCATCATAATGGCTGTCTTTATGGCGCGTAACGATTCCAAGGCTACCGTATCCTTTGCTTTCATAGCAGCCTTAAGCTGCTCATTGACATTTTCTTGTAAGCTCATATTAATCTACGTTATCGTGTAAAAATGAATTGTTGGTTCTTATCTGGACTTCGTTTTGGCTATCAACGCTCAGTGAAGTGCGTGATGCCGACCCACCGTTATCAGGATCACTTAATTCAACTTCTTGACGCTTATAAGCCGGCTCGCGCTCCAAGTCCTCTACCCTAGTGTTTTGGTTGAAGCGATAGTTAAACTGCTTTAGCTTTTCCTTACGCTCCTCCGTCCTGTTTGCCAATCCTTCGGCTATGGTACCATCTATAGGTGAAAAGGGTTTTTCTTCTGTTGCCGGTGTTTCTTTTGGTGTTGTTTCAGGCTTGCGCATCACCGGTGCCGTTGCTGGCTCCTCATCCATTTCCAAAACAAAACGGGTAACTTCTTCTTCAGCTTTAGTTGTCGGTGGTACTTGCTTTGCTTGAGGCGTTAACGCTTCTGCATCCAAATGAAACAAAACAGCAGGTTCATTTTCTTCTTCCGAAGGTCTTTTTTCCAAAGGCTGATCAATTGGAGAGACTACCGTAGGCTCAGGGACAACCTCTTGAGCATCAACCACCTCAATGTCGTTAACCGCTGGCGTCACATCGTGAATGGTAAACGCAGTTGGCTGCGACGCAACAACTTCAACAGGCGCTTTTACTTCTTCAAACGAAACGTCCAAATCACGTAACAAATCTGTTGTTGGGATAATACTTTCAACCGCTTCAGTAGCTGCTGTTGCTTCGTAAACTGGTGCTTGCGCTGCCTCAGTTTCAAATAATGGAATTTGACCTGCCGACAAATCGTGGGTTACTTTCTGATCATCGTCAAGCGAATGAATGATTTTCTGTGGATCGGCATGAACAATTTCCTGTTGCATGTCTGGCGCAAAACCAGTAGCTATGATGGTAACCGAGATGGCATTGTCAAGTTTTTCATCTTCGCCTATACCCATAATAATATTGGTACTGTTGCCCGCCTCTTTTTGAATGTATTCGTTTATGGCACTAATCTCATCAATGGTCACTTCATCACTACCAGAGACAATAAGAAGCAATACATTTTTGGCACCTAATATTTTGTTGTCGTTTAGCAGTGGTGAGTCCAATGCTTGCACAATAGCTTCGTTTGCACGCTGACTACCAGAAGCTACACCAGATCCCATAATGGCTGTTCCACTACTGGCCAAAACGGTCTTGGCATCCCTTAAATCAATATTTTGAGTGTAGTGATTCGTGATTACTTCAGCAATACCTCTAGACGCATTTGCCAGTACCTCATCTGCTTTTGCAAAGCCTTGCTTAAAGCCTAAATCGCCATAAACCTCGCGCAGCTTGTTGTTGTTAATCACAATTAGTGAATCGACGTGTTTGCGTAGGTTGTTAAGTCCTTGTTGGGCTTGCTCGTTACGTAGTTTTCCTTCAAATTGGAAAGGCATGGTTACGATACCAACGGTTAATACGCCCATCTCTTGCGCCAACTTTGCAATTACAGGTGCTGCACCAGTACCCGTACCACCACCCATTCCAGCGGTGATAAAAATCATCTTGGTATTCACGCTAAGCATGTCTGATATTTGATCCAAGTTTTCAACTGCTGACTGTGCTCCCACTTCAGGATCGGCGCCTGCACCAAGACCTTCGGTTAGTGAAACACCCAGCTGAACCTTGTTGGGAATTGGGCTGTTTTCAAGTGCTTGAGCATCGGTATTACACACCACAAAATCAACGCCGTTGATCCCTTGTTTGTACATGTAGTTAAGGGCATTGCTGCCGCCGCCACCAACGCCAATTACCTTAATGACATTGCTCCTGTTCTTGGGCATATCGAATGTTATGTTGTCAAATGTTTCCATAGATAAAGTTTATTCTGCGCTTTCTAAAAATATTTTTAATCTCTCTGTAAATCGGTCAATAACGGACGTCCGCTTTTGGGGTTTCTCAGGTGGATTTTCATCTCCACCATCCGTTTCGTCTGTTGTTGTCGTTGCTTCCGCGTCTAGCTGTGCCAATTGGGTTTCTGCTGCATTCATAACCAATCCAACTGCTGTTGCAAAAAGCGGACTTGCAGTGGCTTTGTCTGTATCGCCGGCCAAATGTTCGTTTGGATAACCAATACGTGTATCCATACCCGTAATATACTCCACCAATTGCTTAAGGTGTTTGAGTTGGCTTCCGCCACCCGTCAATACAATACCGGCTATCAGTTTTTTCTTCTGCTCTTCGTGTCCATAATTCTTGATTTCGGCATAGACCTGCTCTATAATTTCTGTAACACGTGCGTGTATGATTTTAGACAAGTTTTTGAGCGTGATTTCCTTAGGATCTCTGCCACGTAGTCCGGGGATAGAAACAATCTCATTGTCTTTGTTTTCACCCGGCCATGCAGACCCAAACTTAATCTTAAGCAATTCCGCCTGTTTTTCAATGATGGAACAACCCTCTTTAATGTCTTCTGTAATGACATTTCCGCCAAATGGAATAACAGCGGTATGTCGAATGATACCATCTTTAAATATGGCCAAATCGGTAGTACCACCACCGATATCAATCAGGGCAACACCAGCTTCTTTTTCTTCTTGGCTTAATACTGCATCTGCCGAAGCCAATGGCTCCAATGTGATGCCGCCAAAGTCAAGTCCGGCAGACTTAACACAGCGGGCAATATTGCGAATGGAAGACACTTGACCTACCACAACGTGGAAGTTGGCCTCTAACCTACCGCCATACATGCCAATGGGCTCCTTGATTTCGGCCTGCCCATCCACCTTGTATTCTTGTGGAAGCACGTGAATAATCTCCTCACCCGGAAGCATAACAAGTTTAAACACCTGGTTCTTTAGGCGTTCTATGTCTGCCTCATCAATGACCTCGTCTGCATTGGTACGGGTGATATAATCGCTGTGATGCAAACTGCGAATATGCTGACCTGCAATTCCAACTACCACACTGGTGATTTTCTTGCCAGAAATGGCTTCTGCTTCTTGCGCAGCCGCCTGTATCGATTGAATGGTCTGGGTTATGTTATTTACGACACCTCGGTGTACGCCTTGACTTTTGGATTTTCCAACACCAACTATCTCGAGTTTTCCATACTCGTTTTTGGTGCCCAACATGGCCACTATTTTGGTGGTTCCAATATCTAATCCAACTGCTAATTGTTCTTGTTCCATATCATATTATTTTGAACAAACTACTTGTCCGTGAAACGAAAGATTTACTGTTTTATAGGTTTTTAACACTGTGCTGTCTTGCATTTTTGCATAGAAAGCCTTGTAATTTTGAATTTTGTCGTGCAACTGATTGGGTGTGCCAAGAACAATGGAATAGTCTTGGTGACGGGGCTCAACAATCAAGCCATCAGACATCCACTCATATGCAACAATGTGATCAGACATAAAAGCGTCTTTTGACATTTGCTCAACTACATCAATTAGTGCGTGACGCTGCTCCGCAGTTGGATTGCCATAGACAAACGGCACTTGAACCGATTTGAAAGGAGACAATGGGAACGCCTCGCCATGATTATCTACATAATAATTGCTATCACTCTGTATACGCACTACTGGTATTTTGGTTGTAACGTGAACGCCTACACCTCCATCAATGGAAACGTAACTCTGGGCATCTTCGACCCAAGCGTTTTGGTTAAGTGTTTGTTCAATGTTTCTCAAATTTAGACCACTTTTAAAAGCAGACACACTATCACTCAAAGCAAGTGTCAACAATTTATTAACGGAGTCTTTTGGCATCCAAATTGGACGGTTATCCTCCCAAGATACGTGCTTTAAGGTCACTGCTCTTTTTTGATTGCGCTGCTGCATAACCACCCCAAGAACAATCGTAATCAGAAACAACAATATGGAAATAATCATCTTATGCATATTGTTGATTTTTAAGGGTTTGTATCACTGTTGGCACTTCAAAAGCAATGTCGCCAGCGCCCATAATAGCCACAACCGTAGCTGCGGATTTTGCTATCATTTCCGATAGTATTTGCTTGTCTATCAACTGCGTGGCAGTATGTGATTCATCTACCAATAATGCGCTTGTAATGCCCTCCATTGGCAGCTCACGGGCAGGGTAAATGTCCAAAAGCAATACTTCATCAAAGCGAGCAAGGGCTTGTTTAAACTCAATTGCAAAGTCGCGTGTGCGCGAAAATAAATGCGGCTGGAACACACCCAGCTTGATTTGGTTTGGATAAAAGGCTTCCAAAGCATCGGCAACGGCATTGATTTCTGTTGGGTGGTGAGCGTAATCATCAACCACCACTTTGGGCGCAGTAAGCCTGATGCTAAACCTGCGATCTACCCCTTTAAATGTTGCTAATCCTGCTTTGAGTTGCTCGGGTTCACAACCCGCCTCCAAAGCCAGTGCCAATGCAGCAGCTGCGTTCATCACATTGTGCTCCCCTGGATAGGGTAAGGCAACGTTGGAAATACGTAACGTTGGTGTGACAAAATCGAATACATAGCTGCCCTCTGTTATGCGCAAATTATGTACCCTATGCGTTCCCGATTCTATACCAAAAGTATTGCCCTCAACCCCCAAGCCGTTGGCAATAAATCGTTTTTCAGCTGATACTTTCTGTGCAAAATCAGTAAAGGTTTTGGTCAGCTCATTTGCAGTACCATAAATATCCAAATGATCCGCATCCATAGAAGTTAGGGCTATGGCTGTGGGTTTTAGATGCATAAAAGACCTGTCAAATTCGTCGGCTTCCACCACCATAAAATCATTGCCTTCAAGCAAGAAATTGCTGTCAATATTGGCTGCTATACCTCCCAAAAATGCGGTAATTTTTTTGCCGCATGAGCGAAGCAAATGCGTGAGCAATGCAGTTGTTGTTGTTTTGCCATGCGTGCCTGCCACTGCCAAGCAAGGCATGGTATGGCTTATCTCCCCAATGACTGCTGCCCGCTTTACTAGTTTAAAGCCTTTGTCCTTGAAATAAGCGAGTACTGGTGAATTGGCAGGTATGGCCGGGGTGTAAATAACCTTGGTGTTTTTCGGGTCTCTAAACAATGTTGGAATAGCAGTCGGCGCATCCACATCACTGATTTGAGCCCCCAGTGACGTAAGCTTTTGCGTAAGCGGCGTAAGCACACGGTCATAGCCCGCCACAGCATGTCCCTGTGACAAGAAGTACTGCGCCACTCCCGACATTCCTATGCCGCCTATACCCACAAAAAATACTGCTTCTTTATTCACGGGTTAAGAGTTTGGTTAGCCTATTCAAAATTTCTTTGGTTGCAGCTGGATGTGCAAAGCCTTTGATGTTTTCGCCGAGCTTGGTGCGTAATGACGCATCTGTAATCAAGGATTCAAGTCTTGTCCAAAACTGTTCATCAGCATCACGCTCTGCGACCAACACCGCTGCTCCTTTGTCGGCTAGCGCTTGTGCATTTTTTTCTTGGTGGTTTTCAGCCACATTGGGCGAAGGGATAAAGAGCGTCGGTTTGCCCATCAAACAGAGTTCCGAAATGGCCAATGCCCCTGCCCTAGACACCACCACATCTGCCAAAGCATAAGCCGCTGGCATATCGTCAATAAACGGCATCACATGAATGTTTGCTGATGCATAGCGCATATAATCGTCTGCATATAAATTCCCGCACTGCCAAATAAGCTGAATGTTGTGTTGTTGCATATCATCCAAATGTTGATGGATGAGTTGATTTATTTTTCTCGCACCCAAACTACCACCCAAAACCAAGAGGGTTTGCTGGTCTGCAGCAACGTCCAAGATTTCGGCAGCAGCGGTCTTACTGATGTTTTGTTTTAAGGCCGCTCTAATGGGATTGCCTGTTACCACAATTTTGTGCTTTGGGAAAAACTTACTTGCAGCCTCACTACCCAAACAAATGGCATCGACACGTGAGGCGAGTTGTTTGTTGGTTACACCTGGAAATGCATTTTGCTCTTGAATTAGCGAAGGCGTTTTAAACAAGGACGCCACAAAAAGCAATGGTCCACTGGCAAAGCCTCCCGTACCTACCACTACAGATGGACGGAAACGCAGTACAATCCCAAAGGCCTGGAGCAAACTCCAACCAAGCTTGAGGGGGAATAGGATATTTCGCAGCATATTTTGTCTGTCAAATCCAGCTATCCACAAGCCTTTAATCTTATAACCGGCCTTGGGAACACGCTGCATTTCCATTCGGTTGCTTGCCCCCACAAACAGCACTGATGCTTCCGGGTACTGCTCCTTGAAAGCATCTGCAATAGCCAAGGCTGGGAAAATATGTCCCCCAGTTCCACCTCCGGAAATAATCAGTCTAGGCTTCATGGCTTAATTCGGCTAAAGGGTTAGACATATTATCATTTACAGTAGTGGTTTGATTTGCACTGACACTTAACACAACGCCAAGCGCCAAAAAAGTCATCCATAACGAAGTACCACCACTACTGATGAGCGGCAAAGGCTGTCCTGTTACGGGAAGTAGCGCTACGGCTACGCCCATATTGATAAAGGCTTGGGTGACGATGGGCAATCCCATGGCCAAGATGAGCAGCTTGCCAAAGAAGCTTTCAGATTTGTTGGCGTTTATCAAAATTCGGAACAACAGTAACATAAACAAAAACAACAAGGATATGGCGCCAAGCATGCCGTATTCCTCAGCAATGATAGCATAGATAAAATCGGAAGTACTCTGTGGCAATACATTCTTCATCATGCTCTTTCCTGCGCCTATGCCCACATAACCACCAACGGCTACCGCTGCCTTGGCACGTTCAATTTGGTAATCGGTATTGTCATCCCCTTTACCCGTAAAACTTTCCACACGGCTCATCCACGTATCTACTCTGTTTGGAAAAGCGTCGGGATAGGCCTTAGCGAGAAGGATGAATAGTGTCAAGAAAAGGACAGCAGCTCCAAGCAATGCAGTCAAATATTTTAAAGGATAGCCACCCAAAAAGGCAACAACCGTTACCATAAACAATATCAATAAGGCAGTGGAAAGATTTGCAGGTAAAATCAATCCAACAACCAATAAAACCGGAATCCAAAAAGGCAAAAGGCTTTCGGTGAATCGAATTTTATCCTCTTTTTTATTGGCAAAATAATCTGCTGCATAGGCCAATAATACGACCATGGCCAAAGTAGACGTCTGGAACGACATGCCTATAACCGGAATGTTAAGCCAACGGCTGGCATTAGCGCCGTCTATGGTGGTGCCTTGAAAGGCAGTGAACAGCAACAAAACAACAACTACGGGAATCCCCAATTTGGCCAAGCCAGAAAAATACTTAAATGGAATAAGGTGAACGGCATACATGATCACCCAGCCCACACAAACAATGGCAACATGCTTTAATAAATGCCCAAATACAGAACCAGAACCCACCACATAGACCAAGTTTGAACTTGCGCTATACACAGGAAGAAAAGAGAAGATAGATAGCAAAACCACTATTCCCCAAATAGATTTATCTCCCAATAAGTACTGACTAATTTTCACGTTTATAATTTTCTTACTGCTGCTTTAAATTGATCTCCTCTGTCTTCATAATTTTCAAATAAGTCAAAGCTCGCACAGGCAGGCGACAACAATACGGCATCTCCCTGTGAAGATAAATCGTAAGAAGCCTTGACGGCATCATCCATGTTTTTTGCCTCTACCAAAACTTTGACCACAGACGAAAAAATGTCTATTATTTTATTGTTGTCTACGCCCAAACAAACGATGGCTTTAACTTTTTCATGTACTAATGGCAATAGACTCGAATAGTCATTGCCCTTGTCTACACCCCCAACAATCCAGATGGTGGGTTTGGACATGCTTTCAAGCGCATAAAAAGTAGCATTGACATTGGTTGCTTTTGAATCATTGATATAGGCTACTTTAAGGATATTCACCACATGCTCCAAGCGGTGGGCTGCACCTTGAAAGGTTTGCAGACTGGCCTGAATATCTCGATCGCTCAACTGAAATAACTGCGCAATGGTAGCGGCAGCCATGGCATTTTTGGCGTTGTGTCGCCCAAGCAAAGAGGGATTGTTAACTGTGAACATAGCGTTTTTGTTAGCGTTATTATAAGGGTACTGCTGAGCTTTGATATTAAATTGTGCGACACCCGCAGTAATGTTTTCATCATCAGCCTCATAGAGAAAATGATCTTCTTCTGTTTGATTTTTAGTGATGTTAAACTTGGTAGCGCAATAATCTTTAAATGAGTTGTCATAGCGATCCAAATGGTCTGGGCTTAGATTTGTTATGACCGCAATATGTGGGTGGAATTTCTTGATGTGCTCAAGTTGAAAACTGCTTATTTCCAATACGTATACATCGTGTTTGTCTTGCAAAAGTGCTTGGGCAAAACTGTTGCCAATATTTCCAGCCAAGCCTGCGTCAATCCCACCATCAGAAAGCAAGTGATGCGTGAGCATCGCTGTGGTTGTTTTGCCATTGCTACCCGTAATGCCAATTAGTGTGGCATCGGTATAATTACTCGCAAATTCAATCTCAGAAACCATAGCGATTTCGGCTGCCTCAATATCCTTAATTACAGCTACTGTGTTGGGAATACCTGGGCTTTTAACCACAAGTTCGGCTTTAAGAATTTCATTCATGTTGTGACCGCCTTCTTCATAGCGCACGCCAATGGTTTCAAATGATTTCTTGGCCGCAGCAGTAAGCATGCCAGCGTCAGAAACAAAAACATCCCAGTTGTTGTGTTTTGCCAAGGCTGCCGCCCCGATTCCACTTTCTCCACCACCAAGTACGACCAGCTTTTTCATTATCTTATTTTAAGGGTTACAAGGCTAATAATGGCCAACATGATGGCGATAATCCAAAAACGACTCACGATCTTACTCTCGTGATATCCCAATTTTTGGTAATGGTGGTGCAGCGGAGCCATTTTAAAAATACGCTTGCCAGCACCTTGCCTTTTTTTGGTGTACTTGAAATAGGATACTTGAAGTATCACAGAAAGGTTTTCAATAAGAAAGACCCCACACAATACAGGAATGAGTAATTCTTTGCGAACAATAAGTGCCAATACGGCGATAATACCGCCTATGGTTAAACTGCCTGTATCACCCATAAATACTTGAGCGGGGAATGCGTTATACCACAAAAACCCAACGAGCGCTCCCACAAAAGCTGCCACAAAAACAACCACCTCACTTACCTCGGGAATGTACATGACATTGAGGTAGTCAGCAAAAATGATATTGCCCGAAACCCAAGCAAACAACCCAAGCGTGAGCACCGCAATGGAAGCCGTTCCAGCCGCAAGACCGTCTATACCATCCGTAAGGTTTGCCCCATTGGATACAGCCGTAACTATAAAGATGACTGCCGGTATAAAAATCAACCAAGCGTAGTCTCTTGCGCCGGCTCCTGCCCAAGCGATAATATCACCGTAGTCAAACTCGTTATTTTTCAGCAACGGAATGGTCGTTTTTATCGACTTTTCTTCTTGTAAAAAGCTTTCGCCATCAATGGCTTTTTGCTTTATGGTTACACCAGGATGAAAATATAACGTAGCACCTACAATCACTCCTAGGGTAATTTGCCCAACAATTTTAAAACGTCCTTTAAGGCCTTCCTTGTCTTTTCGTTTGATCTTAAGGTAGTCATCAGCAAAACCTATTATGCCCATCCAAACGGTGGTGACTATTAGCAGTATGATGTAAATATTATCCAGTTTTGTGAGCAGTAAAACAGGAATTAGTGTGCCAAAAATAATCATCAAACCACCCATGGTGGGCGTTCCTGCCTTTTCTTTTTGACCCTCAAGACCCAAGTCGCGAATGCTTTCACCCATTTGATAGTGTTGCAGCATGGCAATGATGCGTTTTCCAAGCACAGCCGTTACCAACAAAGAAAAAATAATGGCTACCGCCGATCTAAAAGTCAGATATGCAAACAATGATGCTCCCGGAAACTGATAGGCACGCTCTAAATATTCAAACAAATAGTACAACATTATCTTTTGGATTGAAGGTTTTGTGTTAGCTCTTGCATATCATCAAAAGGAAGGCGTTCTCCGTTCTGATCTTGATAGGTTTCATGTCCCTTTCCAGCGACTAAAATGATGTCTTGATCTTGTGCCATGGTACACGCTGTTTTTATGGCTTGGGCACGGTTCAAGACCGTTACATGTTTTTGATTGTACTCCACTGGAACACCCGCAAGCATCTCGTTGATGATCAGGTTTGGGTCTTCGTTTCGGGGGTTATCAGATGTAAAAATGGTCAGGTCGCTTTTGGCAACAGCTGCCTTGGCCATAAGTGGTCTCTTGGCTTTGTCTCTATTACCACCACAGCCCACAACCGTGATTAGCTTTTCGTTACGCGTACGCAATGCGGTTATGGTATCCAGTACTTGCGCTAATGCATCGGGCGTATGAGCATAATCCACAATGGCCGTAACTTGTCTGTCGGTATGCACAATTTGAAACCTTCCGGCAGCGCCTTTTAAGGTGCTTAAGACAGGTAGAAAATCGCTTTGCTCAATATCAAGCAGTTCGGCTATGGCATAAACACTAATAAAATTGGATGCATTGAATGTACCAACCAAGGGGGTCCACACTTCGTTGTGCTGCAACTTCAACAACATGCCCGAAAAATCTTTTTCCAATACTTTGACATGAAAATCAGCAACTGACTTTAAACCAAAATAATGTTTAGAAGCCTTGGTGTTTTGCAACATATAACGTCCGTTTTTATCATCGGCGTTGGCAAGCGCAAAAGCAGTAGAAGCAAGTCCGTCAAAGAATATTTTTTTAGTGTCTCGATAGGATTTAAAATCCTTGTGATAATCCAAATGGTCGTGCGAAAGATTGGTGAATACGCCCCCAGAAAAGTGAAGGTCGGCTATTCGGTCTTGGTCTATTCCATGTGAAGACACTTCCATAAAACAGTGCGTTACGCCGGCATCTACCATTTCGCTTAAATGCTTATTGATGGCCAGTGGATCGGGAGTCGTGTGGGTGCTCGGCACCATTTTTTTATTGATTATAACCTCAACCGTTGACAGCAAACCCGTTGCAAATCCCATCTTATCAAAAAGCTGATAAGCCATGGTTGCCACGGAGGTTTTGCCGTTGGTTCCCGTTATGCCAATCAGTTTTAATGCCTTACTTGGCGTGTCGTACCACTGCGAAGCGACTGTCGCCAAGGCGCGACGGGCATTCTCGCACGAAACATAAACAACCTTATCCGCCAAAACATCTGGAAACTGCTCGCATAAAACAGCAACCGCGCCATTCTTAACAGCATCATTTATGTGCGCATGACCATCGTGGTGCGTGCCTTTGATGGCCACAAAAAGAGATTGTCGGGTTACGGCTCTAGAGTCAAAAGCAACGCCACTAATTTGAACAGCCGTGCTACCCGAAACGGTTTGCAGGGGTACGCCAAACAATATGTCTTTTAGCTGCTTCATGATAGGGTTAGTGTTACTTTTTTTGTTTTGCTAAGAGCTGCACCCGGTCGTTGCGATTGTCGCTTTACCTTGCCCTTACCCTCAAGCATTACCTCTATGCCCAAGCTTTCGAGTACGGTCACTGCGTCCATGGCTGGCCATCCACGGAGGTCGGGCATTTTTTCTAGATTATACGCATCGGTAATGTCTGGTTTTGGTGCTGCTAAGTCAGCAACTTTGTTTAAGTCGAGCGTGGTGTATTCTGGTATGTCGTGGATAACAGCCTCTGCGATTTGTTTCACCACGGGTGCAGCAACCACGTTGCCGTAATAACCGATTTTCTTGTTGGGCTTGTGCACCACAACGATACAGGTGTAGGTCGGATTATGTGCAGGAAAATACCCCACAAAGCTAGCAACGTACTTAACGTCATCTGTGGTATAGTCAATTTGGCAGGTTCCCGTTTTACCAGCAATGGATAGCTTTTCATCATAAATATTATGAGCGGTTCCCCATTTGTTTTTTACGACACCTTCCATAAGGTGTTGCAGCTTACCCAGGGTTTCTTGCGAGCAAATGGCGGGGTTGATCACTTGTTTGGGATACAATTTGACATTTTTACCATCCAGTGTTTTTACTGCCGAAACAAAACGCGGCATCACCAATTCACCATTGTTGGCAACTGCATTGTAGTAGCTCAAGGTTTGAAGCGGTGTAAGCATTACGCCATAGCCAAACGCCATCCACGGCAGGTCTAAACCGTCCCAATCGGCATCCTTGGGATGTGGTATTTTGGGCATTCCCTCACCTGAAATGGCTACACCCAAAGGTTTGTCCAGCCCCATGGCCAGCAGCCTGTCTGTGAACTGTGAAGGGTTCTCTTTATAGTTTTCGTAAATCAGTTTAACAACCCCAGTATTGGACGAGCTTTCAAAAACCCTACTGGCCGGAATGATACCATAACCACCACGCTTGGAATCTCTGACGTGATACTTCCCGTAAAACGTAAGCTTTCCTTTTTCGGTATCTACCATGGTCATGGTATCTATTACCTTGTCTTCAAAAGCAGCCATCATGGAAAACAACTTAAAGGTAGAGCCAGGCTCATGTGCCTCGCCTACTGCGTAATTTAATTTTTCATAATATTTATCCCCTTCTGTTCTGCCAAGATTTGCAATGGCTTTTACGGCACCCGTTTTGGTTTCCATTACCACAACAGTTCCATGCTCTGCTTCATATTTTTCTAAAGAAGCAAGCAAGGCATGATGGGCAACATCTTGTAAGTTGGTATCAATCGTGGACCAAACATCCAACCCATCGATGGGTTCTTGCTGGTATTCGTTTGTTAGGGGTTTCCATTGTTGTTTGGCAATGCGCTGTCGCAATTGACGCCCGGGCTGACCGCGCAAGGTGGTTCCATAAGCACCTTCAATTCCTACTTTGATATAGGTACCATCTGGTTTTTTCTGTTCATAGCCCAAGGTGCGTTCAGCAATTTTGCCAAGCGGAAGGTCACGCACAAATTTGCGCTCCACTATCAAACCTCCGCGAATGCCACCCAATCGAAACATGGGAAATGACTTGATGCGCTGATAGGCATCAAATGGCAGGCGACGTCCAATAAGCTGGTATCTGTTTTTGTTTTTGCGCGCTTTCACCAACAAGTTGCGGTAATACCGCTGTGGCTTTTCAAATAACATCGCAAGCGAGTCGCTCAAGGCATCTACATTGCTGTCAAACACACGCTGACTTACCGTAACCGCATCAAAGTGTATGGAATATTTTGAAACAGATGTCGCCAATAGGCTACCGTCATCGGCATAAATATTTCCTCTTACAGGGACAATTTCAAAGTTTTTGATGCTGCGTTTCTCTGCCAATTCACGGTACTTGTCTCCTTGATTGAGCTGTAATGATACCAGTCGATACCCCACGCTTACACCAAGTGCGAAAAGCACAAAAACAACCAAGTAGCTGCGAGACATCATGTTCTTCTGCTTACTCATTTGATTGAATTGTGATTTTTATGGGTGCCTTGTCTGGCGGGAAAACCCCTTGATTTTTTAAGGCATTTGCCAACTGAGTTTCCATCCTTTGATGCATCACCTTTTCGCGAACCGATACAAACTCGCTACGAACGGCTTGAAGCTCTTTATTTGCTTGTGCAATTTGCACCACTTTTTGATCTACTTGGTGGGAGGCGGTAATCATCAGCCCTGCTAGAAAAAAGACAAACAGAATAAATCGCCAGTTTTTTGATGCGCCCTCTTGCACCAAAAAAGTTCCTTTCAGCAGATTTAAGATTCCTGTTTTCATAAGCGTTGCGCTATGCGTAATTTTGCACTTCGTGCTCTGTTGTTTTGTTTGATTTCCTCTTGATCAGGAACCACCAAACCACCGCATTTTTTAAAATACAATGTGGGGTTTCCAAAGTCATCCTTCACTGGCTCGCTATCAAAATTTCCGTTTTGAATATACCTTTTGACCATTCTGTCTTCTAGTGAGTGGTAACTGATTACGCTCAACCTTCCACCCGATTTTAAGACGTCTTTGGATTGGGTTAGAAAGGATTGCAATACTTCAATTTCTTTATTGACTTCCATCCGTAGGGACTGGTAAATCTTGGCCAATACCTTGTGCTCGTTTCCTTTGGGCAACACCTGACGCAACACCTCGTTGAGTTGCATGGTGGTTGCGATTTCGTCTGGTCTGTGTTGCACGATTAGACTAGCGATTTTTTTTGCGTTGCGCAGTTCTCCGTAGGCAAAAAGCAAATCTGCCAATGCTGTTTCGCTATAGGTATTGACGATTTCTTTTGCGGTGAGCTCTTGTTGCTGATTCATGCGCATGTCTAGCGGCCCGTCATAGCGAATGGAAAAACCACGGTCTGGTGTATCGAACTGATGCGAAGACACACCCAAGTCAGCAAGAATACCATCTACCTTATCAATTTTATGAAACTTCATAAAGCGTTTTAAGTAGCCAAAGTTTTGGGGAATAAGCGTAAAGCGGCTGTCGTCTATGGCATTGCGTTGCGCATCCTCATCTTGGTCAAAAGCAAACAGTTTGCTCTGGCTATCCATGTTGTCTAAGATTTCTTGGGAGTGACCACCGCCGCCGAAAGTTGCATCTACGTAAACCGAGGCAGGACGTATGTTCAATCCTGAGACAGACGCAGCAAGCAAAACCGGGCTATGATACATCGTCTCCATCGTCTCCCATTACTTCTTCTGCCAAGGCAGCAAAATCAACAGCTGCTTCGTCTATTGCTTTTTCATAGCGGTCTTTGTCCCATATTTCTATGATATTGACTGCCGCAGAAAGCACTACGGCTTTCTCTATGCCGGCAAACTGTGCTAAATCACGCGGAATAAGCAGTCTGTCTATGGCATCGAGTTCGACAACCTTAACCCCAGCCGTGAAGCGCCGTATGAAATCGTTATTTTTTTTCTTGAACCTGTTGAGCTTGTTTACCTTGGCCATCAATGCGTTCCATTCTTGCAACGAATAGAGCTCTAGGCATGGCTGAAAGACAGCCCGCTTAACCACAAAAGCCTCCTGACGGGCTCCAGCCAATTGCTTAGAAAGGGCCGTAGGGATTTTAACCCGCCCTTTGGGGTCTGCTTTACACTGATATGTTCCAATTAAATGCGACAAAGCTTATGGTTTTTACCCTCAGGTATGAGTCAAAATTACATATAATTTCCCACATTTTACCACATTTTACCACTTTGTTAATAAGTTATTCCGCAATGACTTAAAGAGCGTATAGTTGTCTTAAAATCAACTTTTTATAAATGAGGGTTAATGCTAAAACCGCAAAAATTAGACAACATTTAATTTTACAAACAGCTAACTTAATGACATTTGCTTGGGGTTTATTTACCTATATTTGTCTCTGATTTGACAACATGCACAATTCTCTAAAAGTATCTGGGCGCTACTCCTACTATGAAAAAGGCGAGGGAACCCCACTTATTATTCTTCATGGTTTAATGGGAGGCTTGAGCAATTTTGACGGCGTTGCTGCGCATTTCTCAACTGCAGGTTACAAAGTTATTATTCCTGAGCTGCCATTATATGATTTGCCGTTGTTAAAGACCAACGTTAAGCAATTTGCAATATACCTTCGTGATTTTATCACGTACTTAGGTGAAGAAAAAGTAATTTTAATAGGGAATTCGCTGGGTGGTCACATCGGTCTATTACACACCAACCTCTTTCCCGAAAAAGTCAAAGGACTGGTCATTACGGGAAGCTCTGGACTGTATGAAAACGCCATGGGAGAAAGCTATCCAAAACGTGAAGATTACGAATACATCAAGAAGAAAACACAAGATGTTTTTTACGATCCAATTATTGCTTCCAAAGAAGTTGTGGATGATGTGTTTGAAACCGTCAATGACAGAAAAAAACTCATCAAAATCTTAACGATTGCCAAAAGTGCTATTCGCCACAACATGGCCAAAGATTTACCGAGTATCAAAGTGCCTACGGGTATTATTTGGGGCAAGCAAGATGCTGTTACCCCACCAAACGTTGGAGAGGAATTCCATAGGCTTCTTCCCGATTCTACTTTATATTGGATTGACAAGTGTGGACATGCACCCATGATGGAGCATCCAGATACGTTTAACAATATTCTTTCAGGCTGGTTAAGCAAAAATAATTTGTAATCATGCGTGTCAAAAGCGCGTCTTTTGTGATCAGTAACGCTAAGGTATCCGATTGCCCAAAGTCGTCATTGCCCGAATTTGCTTTTATAGGCAGGTCAAACGTTGGCAAATCGTCTTTAATCAACATGCTAACAGATCGAAAGCAGCTTGCCAAAACATCTGGAAAGCCTGGAAAAACCCAACTCATCAATCACTTTTTGATCAATAAAAATTGGCACCTTGTGGATTTACCCGGATATGGCTATGCCCGTGTTTCAAAAAAAACCAAAAAAGAATTTCAAAGCTATATCACTTCCTATTTCTTGGAGCGCAAGCAACTCATAAATGCATTTGTGTTGATTGATATCCGACACGAGCCACAAGCCATAGATTTGGAGTTTATGGAATGGATGGGAACCCAACAAATTCCTTTCTCCATCATCTTTACGAAAGCCGATAAATTGTCTGAAAGTAAACTTGACCCAACGGTTAGCGCCTATTTAAACGTCATGCTTGAGGGGGTTTGGGCAGAAACACCTCCGCATTTTATCACATCCGCTACTTCTAACAAAGGCAAAGAAGAAGTGTTGGCATATGTGGGATCGCTGCTTTAATTTCCCTTTTTAACATCCTTAAGGTTTCGCTCACTTGCGAAAAAATCACAGAACTGCTGCATGGCTTCTCCCATCTGTGCGTCCTCAGTTGCTTTGAGGTAAGACGCGCGAATTCCAATCAATGTTTGATGAACAAAAACCTGCATTTGATCCACCGGCATTTCTTTTGACCACAAATCAATACGTGCACTTTCCTGCGCATCCTTATCCCACGTACTTAAGAAAAATGCTTCCATAGACTGTTCTTTCACGCCGCCATCTGGTGCAGACCACTCCATGGCTTCGGGTGTGTTGTTTTCGTCTAAGGTAACCGTTAGGGTAATTTGTGTTTTTCGTTTCATCTTAAGGATTGTATTTTGATTTTTTTAAAATTTCTTGAGGCGAAGCAGCAAGTATTTCTTGCAAGGTCTCTCCTGTTCGCTTTTGATATTTTTTTAGCATTTGATAGCCAATCCACTGCCCTATCCTTCCGGGGGAATCTACATCTAGGTAAGAATAAAATTTGCTGTATGGGCTCGAAAGTAAAAAGCGAAATGGTAACTTTTCGTCTGTGGAAAACAAGAGTTCGTTATCAATAAAATAGCGCCAAACTTCGGCTTCGTGTGTGTTTGCCCATTCCCATTGTGCTGTTGTGTATTGAATGTGCTGATGGTCTTCCATTGCTGGGGCCAAATACTCATGAAGCAACAGGCGCTTACCGTGATGTACCATTTGATCCAAAAAAGTTCTGCCGCTTGGCGCTGGAACAAATCTTGGCGCAAGTGCATCGATGATTTCAGCCTCTAAATGGTCTAGTGTCAGTTTGTTTTTGATGTAAGCGGGAATGCCTTCATACAAAGGGTGGTCTACGCCCAAATAGGTGTCAATTGAAATCAACAACATATTGTCTGCATCCACAGCTCTGAGCGAATAGTCAACATCTGTTAGCAAGGAAATAGCCGTTTGAGGCAACTCTTCTTCCGGAAAATAGTAGTTGGCATATTGAAGCACTTGCGTAATACGAGACTTCAAGTTGTTTTTTGGGATTGATTTGGTTGCGTCAAACATCTGTTGCTGCAACGAATCGCTGCGTTTTTCGAGCCATACCGCATCAGGCGTTTGACTTGGGAAAAAGAATGGGAATTGGGCCTTGATATCTTCTAAGGGAGCATCTAAATCACCAAAAAAAAGTGTTTCAAATGAGACATAATCCAAGGGGATTTCTTCAAGATCGGCAGGCTTGGGGTGGGTTGATGTGTTACAGGAAACCACAAAAAAAACAACCACAACCAACAAGCCTTTCAAGTGCCGAAAAAATGATTTAATTTTACAGTAATTATCTATATACATAATGGGTATAAAGATACAAATGCTATGAAGAACAAAGAAGTAATTAATCACATTGTAAATTGGCTTAAAAACTATGCACAAGACAACAAAATGAACGGGTTTGTTGTGGGTGTTTCTGGCGGAATTGATTCTGCCCTAACATCAACTTTGTGTGCCAAAACAGGGCTTCCAACATTATGCTTGGAGATGCCCATAAAACAACAACAAAATCAGGTTGATCGTGCGCAGGAGCACATCAGTTGGTTGCGCAAGCAGCACGCTAATGTAGCGGACAAGGTTGTCGTGCTAGGCCCTGTTTTCGATGCTTTATCCAAAGCCGTAGAGGCCGATGAGCAAAAAAAAGAAGCCTTATTATCGCTGGCCAATACACGGTCTAGGCTACGTATGGTAACACTCTATTATTATGCCGCATGTAAGCGCTATTTGGTTGCGGGTACAGGAAATAAAGTTGAGGATTTCGGCGTTGGTTTTTACACCAAATACGGCGATGGCGGCGTTGATTTAAGTCCCATTGCAGACCTGTCTAAAACACAAGTACGCGCATTGGCACGTACTTTGGGGGTTGACGAAGCGATTTTAAGCGCTCCTCCAACAGATGGGCTTTGGGATGATGACAGAAATGATGAGGAACAATTAGGCGCCACCTATGAACAATTGGAATGGGCGATGGCGCAGCATGCAGCAGGAAAATCTCCAGTAGATTTTGTAGGAGAAAACGCACGTGTTTTAGAGGTTTTTTTATCACATCACAACGCCAACAAACACAAAATGGAACCCATACCCGTTTGCAGTATTCCGGAGCATCTACTATAGCCTCCCAACAACCGTTTTTCGTAAAAATTATTTTTATCTCTATTAAAGGCGATTTTTTGCTACTTTTATAGTCAACTAATAATTCATGATTCGCGTATTTGTTGCTGATGCACATCCAATCGTTCACAAAGGCATAAAAGCCGCCTTTCGCAATTCGAACGAAATCAGTATTGTAGGAAAAGGACTTCATTATCGCGATTTGGTTGATCATTTACGTTCGAAGAAAGTAGATGTCGTTGTCCTCGAAATTGAACTTCCTGGGTTTGAAGAAATCCGCACACTGCGCAAACTTAAAGATCAATACGCCAACGTGCGCTTCTTGGTATTTACTGGGCTAAGCGAAGAGGTTTATGCCATAAGTGCGCTCAAATATGGCGCATCCGGGTTTTTGTGCAAGGACAATCCTTTGAATAAACTCAAAGACGCCATCTTGAAAATAAGTACTGGAGGTATTTATATCACCAACGAACTTGCAGAACATATGGCCTTTAATGAAACAGGAGCCAATCCACGTGCGTTGATCAACCAATTATCTGAACGAGAAATTCAAGTGCTTCGTCTTTTGGTCAATGGAAAGCGAAATAAAGAAATCGCCGTATCATTGAGTATCAGCGACAAAACAGTAAGTACGTATCGCTCAAGGCTGATGAAAAAACTTAAGGTCAAAAATCTTGTTGAAATGCTAAATAAGCTTCAACACATAGATTTAGACATGTATTAAACCACTCGATTTAAACGACTGCTTAATACCGCTTTGAGTTTGTGATACTGCACGATTTCCTCTAAAAGTTCTCCGTGATGACTGTCAATATCATCGGCAGTATCGGTTTGTAATGCTGCCACCTTTTCATCAATAAGCTGACATCTAAATCGCAAAATAACTTCGTGAACCCACCTGGCCAAGTTGGCCTTTTTATTTTTTATGTAGATGTTTTTTCGTTCCCAATCGTGAAGGGTATGCAGTTCATCTTCAAGCAATAAGTCTGAAACTTCTAATGCCAGATTTGGATCCAAATTAGCCACAAAAGTATCCATTTGAATTGCCGCTTTTTCGTTTAAAGCAGCCAGAACTTTGGGATACAGTCCTTTAAACACAGCGGTAGAAAATGCAATTTCGTCTTGCTGCAAATCCAAATATATTTTTTCAAAAACCCGGGCCGTAATTTTTGAAGTTACCAGCGAAAGTTCACCAGATTTTTCATCGGTTTTTAAAATCGGTTCTTCAAATTCAACTTCTTCATGCCCGTGCAGCAATAAAATTTTGATGATGTCTTTCTCCAGTTCAAAACGGGTGCTAACGGTAGCGATTTTTTTCTCTTGCGGAACCACAGACATGGGCTGGCTAGGTGCCTGTCTTACCGGTTTGGATGCCTTTTTTTGAGATACTTGCGCCAAGGTTGCAAACAAAACCTCCTCGCTGATTTCCATCAAGGAAGCACATGATTTAACGTATACCTCTTGTTTGATTCGGTCTGGAATTTTCGCAATACTCTGTACCATCTCACGTATGGTTTCAGCCTTTTTAAGCGGATCTTGCGCAGCCTCATCAACCAGTAGTGCAGCCTTAAACTGAATAAAGTCCTTGGCGTTGTTGGTTAAAAAATCACGTACTTCTTCAAAGCTGTTTTCACGAGCAAAGCTGTCTGGATCTTCTCCTTCTGGAAACATACAGACACGCACATTCATACCCGCCTCTAAAATCAAATCTATACCACGTAGCGATGCACGAAGCCCCGCGGGATCGCCATCAAACAATACCGTGATGTTTTTGGTAAGCCTGCCAATAAGGCGAATTTGCTCGGGCGTTAGAGCGGTACCTGAAGAGGAAACCACATTCTTAACACCGCGTTGATACATTTGGATAACATCGGTATAGCCTTCAACCAAATAACAATTGTCTTCTTTGGCTATGGTTTGCTTTGCTTGGTACAAGCCATAGAGCACCTTACTTTTATTGTAGATCTCGCTTTCCGGCGAGTTCATGTATTTGGCTGCCTTTTTATCTTGGGTCAGTATGCGTCCGCCAAAGCCCAACACACGACCCGACATGCTGTGAATGGGAAACATAACACGTCCCTTAAAGCGATCAAATTTTTTATCGCCCTTGACAATGCTAAGACCGGTTTTCTCTAAAAAATCAAGCTGATAGCCGGCTTTTTGCGCTGCATCTGTAAGCGCACTCCACGTGTCAGGCGAATAGCCCAACTGAAAAAAGCGAATGGTTTCCTCGCTAAAGCCACGCTCTTTGAAATAACTCAAGCCAATGGCTTTTCCCTGTGTGGTATCCCACATGGACGCTTCAAAGAAACTGACAGCATAGGTACTGACCAAATACATGCTTTCACGTGCACTGGCAGCAGCTTTTTGCTCATCATTCTGCTCAGTTTCCTCAACGTCAATATTGTATTTTTTAGCCAAGTAGCGTATGGCCTCTGGATACGAAAAATGTTCGTGCTCCATCAAGAAGGCAACCACATTACCTCCCTTACCGCTGGAAAAGTCTTTCCAGATTTGCTTTACAGGAGATACCATAAAACTCGGAGAACGCTCGTCTGTAAACGGGCTTAATCCTTTGAAGTTAGCACCCGACTTTTTGAGCTGCACAAAATCACCAATAACCTCCTCTAATCGGGCAGTGTCAAAAACAGCGTCTATGGTGGATTTATGTATCACAAAATAAAAATGAGCTCTAAAATACGTAATTCGGCAACGTTATTTCTTACGCTCAATCACATAACGCACCATTTCTTCTAGTGCATCGCGAAATTCGTTTTTTGGAAAGCTGTGAAGTTGCGCCAATGCCTTGTCTTTATAGGCGTGCATTTGTGCGGTCGCATAGTCCAATCCACCCTGTTCCTTAACAAAGGCAATGACACGCTTGACGCGCTTTTTGTCTTTATTGTGATGTTTAACAGATTGAATTAACCACTTTTTTTGCTTTTTATTCGACTTGTTAATGACATGAATAAGCGGAAGGGTCATTTTTTTCTCACGGATATCAATTCCCGTAGGCTTTCCGATTTTGGTCTCGCCGTAGTCAAAAAGGTCGTCCTTTATTTGAAAAGCGATACCGATATCTTCTCCAAACTGACGCAATTGCTCAACGGTTTCGGCACTGGCATGAACCGATGCGGCGCCAAGTGCACAGCAAGAAGCGATCAATGTGGCTGTTTTTTGACGGATAATCTCCATATAAATGGACTCGTCTATGTCCAATCTTCGGGTTTTCTCAATTTGCAACAATTCCCCCTCACTCATTTCACGAACGGCAACGGATATTATTTCCAATAAGTCAAAATCTTTATGATCGATACAGAGCAGCAAGCCTTTTGAAAGCAAGTAATCGCCCACCAATACGGCAATTTTATTTTTCCACAGCGCATTGATAGAAAAGAATCCACGGCGCTGGTAGCTTTCGTCCACAACATCGTCGTGAACAAGCGTGGCGGTGTGAATAAGTTCTATCACTGAAGCAGCGCGGTAGCAGCGTTCGTTAACCTCTTTTTCTTCTAGCATTTTGGCCACCATAAAAACAAACATCGGGCGCATTTGCTTTCCCTTGCGATTGACGATATAATATGTTATGCGATTAAGAAGTGCCACGTGCGAGCGCATAGATGAGGAAAACTTATCCTCAAATAGCTCCATCTCTTTGGCTATGGGTTTTTTAAGCTGGTCTACAATTTTCATTGGGGCATAAAGATACAATATAGTGTTTTAGCAATATGCTAAGCAACTGATTTTGAATATTGAGCTAGGTTTTATTGGCCAATTGCCCGCAAGCTGCATCAATATCTTTGCCGCGCGAGCGTCTTATGGTTACCGGAATATGACTCTTTTCAAGTGCTTTCACATACTGATTAATGGCATCGTCATCGGCTTGGTTAAACTGATCGTTTCCCACGGGATTGTATTCGATCAAATTAACCTTTGACGGGGTCTTTTTACAAAACCTCACCAAGGCATCGATTTCAGCTGTGCTGTCGTTAATATCTTTCCAAACCACATACTCGTAAGTAACACGCTCCTTGGTTTTGCTAAACCAGTATTGTATGGAATCTTGCAAGTCGGTAAGCGGGAAAGAAGTACTGAACGGCATGATTTCGTTTCGGGTTTCTTCAATGGCGCTGTGCAGGGAAACCGCCAACTTAAAGCGCGGATATTCGTCGGCCATTTTGATGATCATCTTGGGAATGCCCGAAGTGGAAACGGTAATACGTCTTGGAGACATGCCCATTCCCTCTGTGCTTGTGATTTTAGCAATAGCCTTCATCACATTGGGATAATTCATCATGGGCTCACCCATTCCCATAAAAACAATATTGGAAAGCGGACGTTCGAAATGCTCCAAGCTTTGCTTGTTTAGCATGGCCACTTGGTCAAAAATCTCGTCTGGATTGAGGTTGCGCATCCTTTTAAGTTGGGCAGTGGCACAAAAAGTACAGTCAAGGCTACACCCCACCTGGCTGGAAACACAAGCCGTGGAACGGGTCTTAGCAGGAATCAAAACAGATTCCACCACCTTGTCGTCATAAAGGCGTACCGCATTTTTGATGGTGCCATCATCGCTAATTTGCACTTTGGCAATATTGGTGTGGTTGATTTTAAAGTGTTGATCGAGCAAAGCACGGTGTGCCTTGGAAAGGTTGGTCATTTGATCGAAATCAATTGCTGCCTTTTGCCACAACCATTCATACACTTGATTGCCGTGAAAAGAAGGTGCGTTGTGTGAGACAAAAAAAGAACATATTTCTTCCTTTGTGCAACGACGTATATCTCTTTTAACCTCGTTCATGAGGTGTTAGAGAATAAGCATCGCGTCTCCGTAGGAGTAAAAGCGATATTTACGGCTTATGGCTTCATCATAAGCTCTTTTGATGAAATCATGTCCAGCAAACGCAGATACCATCATCAATAAGGTTGATTTTGGCAAGTGGAAGTTGGTAACCATGGCATCTCCTATCTTAAAGTCATAAGGTGGAAATATAAACTTATGCGTCCATCCTTGATATGGATTCAAGGTACCGCTAGAAGAAACCGAAGATTCTAATGCGCGCATGGAAGTTGTTCCAACAGCACAAATACGGTGACCCGCGGCTTTGGCCTTGTTCACCATATCCGCTGAACTCGCATCAATGATCAATTCTTCAGAATCCATTTTGTGTTTGGAAAGATCTTCAACCTCAACAGGGTTAAACGTACCCAAACCAACGTGAAGCGTAAGTTCAGCCAAGTCAACACCTTTGATCTCCAAACGCTTCAATACGTGCTTGGAAAAATGAAGTCCTGCTGTGGGCGCAGCTACTGCTCCTTCATGCTTGGCATAAATGGTTTGGTAGCGCTCACGGTCAAAATCTTCTTCTGCACGTTTGATGTATTTGGGCAATGGCGTTTGTCCTAGCTCTTTTAACTTAACGCGAAACTCATCATAGCTTCCGTCAAACAAAAAGCGCAGTGTTCTACCACGCGATGTGGTATTGTCAATTACCTCTGCTACCAACGATTCGTCTGTACCAAAATAAAGCTTGTTACCAATACGGATTTTTCTTGCTGGATCAACCAACACATCCCAAAGGCGTTGTTCTTTATTTAACTCTCTTAACAAGAATACCTCAATCTTGGCTCCTGTTTTTTCTTTGTTACCCATCAAGCGTGCCGGAAAAACCTTGGTATTGTTGAGCGCCATCACATCACCTTCGTCGAAATATTCGGTAATGTCTTTAAAGGTTTTGTGCTCAATGGTTTGCGTTTCACGGTGCAAAACCATGAGTTTGGACTCATCGCGGTGTTCTGCTGGGTGTTCGGCAAGTAAATCTTCTGGAAGATCAAAGTTAAAGTGAGAGAGTTTCATATCAATTTTTTCAAGGCGCTAATATACTGCACCAGCATAGGGGTTGTCAAGGATTTGACCGATTATTTATGGGAATCGATGAAAAAACCCAGTAAGCTCAGGTCATCCCAAAAGCTTGGGTAGGATTTGGTTACCACATCAGCGTCGTTTATCACGATGGGAACACTAAGGCCCAAGGGCGCAAAAGCCATGGCCATACGGTGGTCGTGGTAGGTGTCTATGGCAACATCAGCAACAATATCGCCTTTTCGAGCATCGAGATGAAGGCTGTCTTCCGTAATGTGGATGTTTGCCCCCAGTTTGATCAATTCGTTTTGCAAAGCCACCAATCGATCGGTTTCTTTGATTTTTAGGGTGTGTAGCCCCGTCAAATCACAGGAAACGCCCAAGCCGTAGCAGGTAACGGCTATGGTTTGTGCAATATCGGGTGCTTTGATTAAATCTAGCGTAATATGCGATTGCACCTTGTCGGATTTTGTTAATTGCAGTTTGTGTCCGTCAAACGTTGCGGTCACGCCCAATTGGGCATAAATATCAACCAACACACTATCGCCTTGCAGGCTGTTGGGCACATAGCTGTTGATGGACACATCCGCTGATTGCGCCAAGGCAACCATGCTAAAATGATAGGATGCAGAACTCCAGTCAGACTCTACCGTAAGGGTTTTGGCGTCAATGCGCTGTTGTGGCAAAACACGAATGCTTTGGCCCGAGAAAGTGGCATCTATACCCACGCGTTGCAAAAGTGCGCAGGTCATGTTGATGTAGGGTACAGAAGTGATTTCGCCTTCCAAGACGATCTCTAATCCGTTGGGTAGCTTGGGTGCGACCAACATCAACGAGGTAATGTACTGGCTACTCACATTGGCTGCCAACGAAACACGGGTGGTGTTAATAGCCTTGCCCGAAATACGCAATGGCGGGTAGCCTTCATTTTTTACGTAGTCAACAGCTGCTCCAATGGAGCGCAATGCATCCACCAATAGTTTGATGGGTCGCTCTTGCATCCGCTTCGAGCCGGTAAGTACTTTTTCCACGCCTGGAGTTGTGGCAAAATAGGAAGTCAAAAAGCGCATGGTGGTTCCTGCGTGTCCAATATCAATGGTCTGGTCTTTGGAAGCAAGTCCGCGTTGCATGGCTTGGGTGTCATCGGAATTGGACAGGTTTTCCAAGGCCAATGTTGGAAATAAGGCTTGGAGTATCAACAGCCGATTGGATTCACTTTTGGAACCCGTTATTTGGCAATTGCCTTCAAGTGTTTGTGAAGCGTGTGTGAGTCTTATACTGCTCATGAACGTAGCTTGGGATTGTTGTGGTGACGGTCGTGGTCACGAGATGCCTTTAGGTCTAGTTTTTTATCAAATGCCGCTTGCAAATCGGTGTCGGTTTGATTGGCAAGACAAAGCAATACAAAAAGCACATCGGCCAATTCTTCGCCCAAGTCCTTGCCCTTGTCGCTTTCCTTTTCAGATTGTTCGCCATATCTGCGCGCAATAATGCGGGCTACTTCCCCTACCTCCTCGGTTAATTGCGCCATATTGGTCAACTCGTTAAAGTAACGGACGCCGTGTTTTTCAATCCATGCATCAACGGCTTTTTGGGCATCTTGAATATTCATAAGTCTTTGTTTTTTGAATCGATGATAGTCGTTACAGGACCATCGTTTGTCAAATCGATTTGCATATCTGCACCAAAAATACCGCTCTGTATGGGTTTTCCCATAAGCTGAGCCGCTTTTTGTAAAAATTGCTCGTAAAGCGGAACGGCTATTTCATGGCCTGCTGCCCGAATGTAAGAAGGTCTGTTGCCTTTTTTGGTTTGCGCATAAAGCGTAAACTGACTAACGACCAACAATTCGCCAGCAACATCTAGCACACTCTTGTTCATCACGGCGGCTTCGTCGTTGAAAATACGCATATTGATGATTTTATTAAGCAGCCAATCTAGGTCTTCGTCTGTATCGGACTGCGTGATGCCTAACAGCACCAGTAAACCATGTCCAATGCTTGCCTCATGGGTTTTGTTAGCTGTTACTTTGGCTGACGATACACGTTGTAGTACGGCTCTCATGAATCCCAAAAATCAGTTCGATAGTGTTGATCTTCTCCTGCTAGCATTTGCACATAACTCTTATATCGTGAAGCAGCTATTTCACCCGCTTCAACGGCTGCTTTAACAGCACATTTGGGTTCTTCTAGGTGTAGGCAGTTGTTAAACTTACAAGCGTCTTTAATGGAGAAAAATTCGCGGAAGTAGTCGCCCATTTCTGCTGCTTCCATATTCACAAGACCAAAACCACGAATCCCAGGCGTATCCACAATGCGGGCATTAAAATCCAAATCGTGCATTTCGGCAAAGGTGGTGGTATGTTGTCCTTGTTGATGCTGAACAGAAATATCTGCTGTTTTAATATTCAGCCCAGGTGCCAAAGAATTAATAAGTGTTGATTTTCCTACCCCACTGTGTCCAGAGAGCATGCAGGTTTTGCCTTCCATCATCGTTTTGACAGCTTCCAAGTTTGTACTCTTTAAGGCAGAAATCTCCAAGCAGGTATATCCGATGTTTTCATACAGTTTTTTCATGCTGCGCATTCGCTCGGCATCGGATTTGTTATAGGCATCTTCTTTGTTAAAAAGTAATACCGCATCAATGCCGTAGGCCTCTGCGGTGGCCAAAAAGCGATCGATAAAAGCGGGATAGGTAGGCGGGCTATTAAGGGTTACCAATAGAAAAGCACAATCGATGTTGGCGGCAATGATGTGAATTTGTTTGGACAGATTCACAGACTTGCGCACGATATAATTCTTGCGTGCTTGAATATCGGTAATCACGCCTTCCAGTCCGTCTTGGGTGTCTTTGAGTGTTACCGCCACCACGTCGCCAACGGCCACAGGATTGGTGCTGGTAAGCCCTTCAATGCGGAACTTCCCTTTGATGCGACAGGGGATAAGTTTCCCCTGGGCATCTTTTACGTGATACCAGCTTCCCGTTGATTTGTATACGACGCCTGTCATACAGCCAAATTAACGGATTTTTGGTTTATACACATTAACCGTTGATGATCTCTTCTTGGTGGTTGATGGATTCTTGGTGGATGGCCTTAAATATGCGCAGGATAAATTCCTCGCTTAAGCCCCTTTCGTCTCCGTCCAAAATCATTTTACCCAAAATCTCGTTCCATCTTTTGGATTGCAACACAGCCACATTATGCGATTTTTTGAGTTCTCCAATTTCATTGGCGATTTTCATTCGCTTGCTCAAGCTTTCCAACAAACTGGCATCAATCACGTCAATTTGCGTACGCATGGTGTTGAGCTTGTTTTTGTATTCGGCATCGTCGTCTGTTTCTTTACGGATTTTCAAGTCTTCCATCATTTGAATCAGCGTATCTGGTGTAATCTGCTGCGCAGCATCACTCCAAGCATTGTCCGGATCCCAGTGCGACTCTATCATCAAACCGTCAAAGTTTAGGTCAAGTGCCGTTTGGCAGATGTCTTGTAAAATATCGCGACGTCCCGCAATATGCGAAGGATCACAAATTAACGGCAGGTCAGGGAAGCGGTTTTGCAATTCTACTACAATTTGCCATTCTGGGTTGTTGCGGTATTTTGTTTTTTCATAGGTAGAGAAGCCTCTGTGAATCACCCCTAGGTTTTTGATGTTGGCCGTGTACAAACGCTCAATCCCCCCTAGCCATAAAGACAAGTCTGGGTTTACAGGGTTTTTGACCAATACAATCTTATCGGTACCTTCAAGCGCATCGGCGATTTCTTGTACGATAAACGGACTCACCGTTGAGCGGGCACCGATCCACAACACGTCTATGTCGTGCTCCAATGCCAGTTGTACATGGGCACGATTGGCAACTTCCGTACACGTCATGAGCCCTGTTTCTTCTTTTACACGTTGCAACCACTTAAGGCCAATGACACCTACACCCTCGAAATTTCCGGGGCGGGTACGTGGCTTCCAGATCCCTGCGCGATAAGCAGTAACGTCTGTGTCTTTGAGTTGGTGTGCGATTTTAAGCACTTGCTCTTCGGTTTCAGCACTACAAGGTCCTGCGATTACTAAAGGGTGGTCCAGCTCAAAATTGTTAAGCCATTGACGCATTTTTGGATTGTTTTCCATGGTTGTATTTATTTATGTTCTAATATTGATTTTATCTTATTGATGTCTTTCATTTCGGCCAGCAGCTCTGCGTGGGCATCTGCCGCCAGCTTGTCCTTGAACGCATTCAGGTTTGAAATGTATTCCGTTAGTGACTCCAAAACGTTGTGTTTGTTTTGGGCAAAAATGGGCATCCACATTTCGGGTGAACTCTTGGCCAAGCGCACTGTGGACGCAAATCCACTGCCAGCCATATCAAAGATGTTTTGTTCGTTGGTCTCTTTTTCCAACACGGTTTTGCCAAGCATAAAGGAAGTGATATGCGACAGGTGCGACACATACGCAATATGCTTGTCGTGTTCCACTGGATCCATCTCACGGATATTCATTTCCAACTGGCCGAATAATTTTTTTGCCTTGTCCAACAGCGCAACACGCGTGTGTGTGGTATCGCATAGCATAATCGTTTTGCCTTTGTACAACTCCGGCACAGCGGCATCGGGCCCTGAATATTCCGTTCCTGCAATGGGGTGGGCTGCCAAAAACTGCGCGCGCTTGGGGTGGTGTTTTACGGCTTCACAAATGGCCGCTTTGGTAGAACCAAAGTCCACAACGAGCGTCTGTTCGCCTATGGCATCTAAAATTCGAGGAAGCAGTGCAGCAATAGCCTCTACAGGAATAGACACAAATACCCAATCGGCATCTTGCAACTGGTCTAAATCGCCTGTTTCGTGAATCAAGCCCAAATCAAGGGCACGGCTTAGCGTGGCCTCTTTTCTGCTGATCCCCTGCATGACCGCATCGGGATAGAGACGCTGCAAGTCTAGCGACAGCGAGCCGTTCATCAATCCGATACCTACAAAACTTACGTTCATGATGCAATGCGTTTTAAGGCTTCTTGAATACGGGCTTCGGTTACGCAAAGTGAAAAGCGGACATAGCCCTCCCCAGCGGTTCCAAAAATGGTTCCGGGGGCAATAAAAATATGGTGTTCCTCCAGCAAAGCGTCAATGTAGGCTTCGCTATCCAACGCGCCTTCGGGCAGTTTTGCCCAAACAAACATACCTGCGGTGTCCCGCTCAAAGGTGGTGCCCAAAGCCTCAGCAAGTTGCCAAATAAGTTCTCTTCTGCTGCGGTAGGTCGCGTTAAGCTCCGAAAACCAAGCTGTACCCTGTGCTAAGGCAGCCATAGCACCTTGTTGCAGGCCAAAGAACATACCCGAGTCCATATTGCTTTTTACCTTTAAAATATCTTGAATGTGGGCTGCACTTCCGCATACCATACCCACACGCCAGCCGGCCATATTGTACGCCTTACTCAAGGATTGCAACTCTAAGGCTACGTCCTTGGCGCCGGGCACTTGAAGCAAGCTCATGGGCGCATCGTTTAGGATGTTGGCATAGGGGTTGTCGTTGATGATGAGCAAGTCGTGGGTTTTGGCAAAGGCCACCAATTCGGCTAAAAATGCCGCATCGGCTTTGGCGCCCGTTGGCATGTGTGGGTAATTGACCCACATCAGCTTTACGCCTGTTAAATCTTGTTTAGCAAGTACCTCCAAATTTGGTAGCCAATTTGTAGCAGCACTCAGCGTATAGGGAACGGCTCGCGCACCCACCAATTCGGTTACTGAGGCATAGGTCGGGTAGCCGGGGTTGGGAATCAGCACGCCATCGCCCTGGTTGAGGAATGCCATGGAAATATGCATGATGCCCTCTTTGGAACCCATAAGCGGCAGCACCTCATTTTCTGGGTTTAAGGCTACGTCAAAAGCATCTTGGTAGTAGGTGGCTATGGTTTGGCGCAAGGCAGGGGTGCCTTGGTAGCTTTGGTATTTGTGTGCCGTGGGCTGCGATAGGCTTTCCGTTAGGGCCGATAAGGCCGCTGCGGGTGGCGGCAGGTCTGGACTGCCAATACCCATATTGATGACGTCTTGCCCACTGCCAATGCGCTGACGCACCTCACGCAACTTGCGTGAAAAGTAGTATTCTTGGACGCTATTTAGTCTGTTAGCAGCTCTCATGAGATACGTTGGTTTTTATAGGTTCCCAATACTTTTAGCGATTCGGTCATGATTTCCAGCAGCTGAATGGTCTTGGTATAAAAAGCCACTTCATCAAAAGTTACGTCCACAAAAAAGGAGTATTTCCACGGGGTTTCCACCACAGGCATGGACTGTATCTTGGTGAGGTTTAGTTTGCAGTCGCTGAGTACGTTGAGTACGGCTGCCAGGCTGCCGCGTTTGTGGTCTAGCACAAATTTTAGTGATGCCTTATTGATGTCTTCAGAGCTGTTGGGCGTGGTTTTAACCACAACAAAACGGGTGGCATTGTTGGCAATACTGTGGATGTTGGGTGCTACAATTTCAAGTCCGTAGAGCGCAGCAGCCGTTTTGGAGGCAATGGCGCCAAGGCCGCGGATTTGCTTGTCGGCAATGCGTTGTGCCACTTCTGCGGTATCGGCATCTTCAATGAGTTTGATGTGCGGCTGGGTAGCAAAGAAGTCTTTGCACTGCAACAGCGCCATGGGATGGGAAGCCACTTCTGCGATATCTGCAACAGCCGTTCCGGGCAATGCCATTAGCTGGTGCTCAATGCGGATATAGGCCTCGTCCACAATATGGAGGTTGTGTTTGTCTATAAGGGCGTAGTTGGGAATAATGGAGCCGGCTATGGAATTTTCCAAGGCCATAAGGCCGTGGCTAACGGCACCCGAAGTAACCGCTGCAACGAGGGCATCAAACGACAGGCACTCGTCCAGTGCTGTGTTGGTACCAAAAAGCTGGGCTGCTACCTCGTGGTGGTAAGAGCCTCTGATTCCTTGTATCGCAATTTTTGTTTCCATTGTTTCTGTTACTTCATGCCCCATGGGCACATAAAAAAACCCCGAACGTTAGCTCAGGGTTTTAAATTCGTTTGTGAAAACTATTATACACCCAGCTACCTCCCGTTATAGAAGTAGTAGAAAGATGAATAATATGTATTTGTTTTCATTACAGGGGCAAAAGTACACGCAAAATCGAAATAAACAAATTTTTTTGTAATTTTAAACTAGCATAGAACCCAAATCTATTCTACACCAACAACCTACTTGTCCGTGCAGGGCACTTCGATTTTTGTTTTTAGCGTTTTTTTGGGGTCTTAGCCGCACCTTTAGCGGGTGTTTGAACTTAAGAAAATTAAATTAATAAGCTGAATAAAAAAAGAACAATAATGACAGTACTTAAAAGAATTTTAGTTGCAACAGATTTTAGCAAAAAATCAGAAAGTGTTATTGAAAATGCAATTGATATGGCAAAAGCATTTGGGTCGAAAATTGCACTTACATACATAATCCCAGGAGATGTGGGAAGCAAAAAAGCAAAAGATTTGTTATATGGTTTTGCCGAAAAACAACTCAAATCATTAAATGAGAGTATAGAAAAAAGAGGTGTGGCAACTTTGAATCCCATTCTAGAGGTTGGAGATTTTTCAGAAAAAATCATTGAGTCATCAGAGAAGCTAAACGTAAATATACTATTTGCAGGTGCAGGTGAAAAGTTAGGGGATAACATCCCCCTTTTGGGATCAAATGCAGTGAAAATAATCAAAAAAAGCAATAAGCCTGTTTTTATTGTAAAGAATGACTCACCCTTAAATATTAATAAAATACTTTGTCCTATAGACTTTTCACTTGAATCTAAAAGGGCATTGAAGAATGCAATTACTTTAGCTCACAAGTTTAATGCTGAGATAATTATTTTAAATGTTTATGATTTGTCTGACTTGTTTCCAATAAGAAACAAGATTAAAATGGATGAACATTTAGAATATTTACAAAAAAACTGCGAAAACGAGTTAAATGAATTTTTAAAAGATTTCACCTATACTGGTTTAAACGTAACAAAAGAAATAAAGCAAGGTAAGCCCGCAACAGAAATCCTTAAAGCAATTAAAAGACATGAGATAGACTTATTGATCATGGGAACAACGGGCAAATCAGGTATAAATAAAATATTGTTAGGCAGTGTAACCGAAAAAGTCATTAAAGAAAGTACATGTTCGTTCATCACATTAAAAAAAGAAGATGCCATCATATTAGATTTAGAAGCGGGACTTAAAAGCATAGACCATCATTATGAGTTAGCTCAGCAACTTTATGAAGATAGGTTCTTTGAAGAATCTATTGCTGAATACAATAAGTGTCTCAACATAAACTTCTTGCACATTCCTTCAATGCGAGGTTTGTCTAAAATTTATAAAAAACTTGGAGATACCATAAATGAAAATAAATACAAATCCATGGTAAATCAGGTCTCAGAAAAAATGGACTATAATAGAATTGAATCTGAAATTCGCAAAAATAGAACATAGCAAATCCTATCGCCTGCCCGAACAGAACGGGCAGGGCAACTAAAAGCCAGACAGACAAAATCGAAATAAACAAATTTTTTTGTAATTTTAAACTAGCATATATCCCAAATCTATTCTACACACATAAAGCCTACGCTGCCCACAGGGTGTTTTTGTTTTTTGTTTTAGGATTTTTTGGGGTCAGGAATATATCGAAATGTGGTTTTGATATACAGAAGTTGGCAACCATTAGAACGGATAGAATGACAAAAACAATATTTACTTTTCTTTATTTAATCTTATCTATTGGGATTTTCGCTCAATCTATAGATGACCCATTTTCACAAAAGAAAATGAAAAAGGATTTTGAAGTTTTTAAAGAAATAAGAATAAAAGCAAATTCAGGACTTTATAAATACCGAACAAAAAAACAAATAGACAGTATCTATAATTGGGCTGACAAACAAATTGAAAAATCATCAACTTATCTAGACTTTTACAACATAATTTGTCAATTAACCGACTATGAAGGAAGCCTTCACAATAATACAAGCTTACCTAAAAAATACTTAGATAGATTAAGACAAGAAAATGAAGGTTATTTCCCTTATCCAATTAAATGGATAGATGGGAAATGGCTTGTCAATTATGAAAATGGTGAAATTCCTCTTGGTTCTGAAATTATCTCAATTAACAACATTCCAATTTCAGAAATAATTGAAAATCTATATAAATACTACACCACAGACGGACAAAATATTACAGGAAAAAGAATTGGAATAAGAACCCATTTCTCTAAGTATTATAGGCTCAATTACGGGCAACAAGAGAATTTTAAAGTTTTATTTAAAGGAGAGAATTCTAACGAAAATGCAACTAAGTCCTTGCAAAGCGTGAGTTATAAAGACTATTATAAACATTTCAAAAGAAGATATTCAAAACCATATGACCAAATTTACTATGCAGATTTAGAAGAAAATCAAAAATATAAATACAAACAAGTCAATGAGTCAACAGGTGTTTTAACAATCCATACTTTTTCTATGGGAAATGAAACTACCAATGAGCATAAGAACTATTCTAAATTTCTTGACAGCACATTTGTAGATATAGAAACTAATAAAATCAAAAACTTAATTATTGATGTTCGTCAAAATGGTGGTGGAACTGACCCTAATGATTTAGTTACCTATTCATATCTAACACAAAGAAACTTTCAAGAAAATAAGAAAGCTTGGATTAGTTTTGAAAAAATTCCACTAATACAATATATTGATTTTTGGTTGCCTAAGTTCTTAAGACCAATTTTTGTTGGGAAATATAATAGAGAGTTCCAAGAGGAGTTTCCTTCTGCAAAAGACGGTAAATTTTACCAAGATGCTAATAGTCATGACCATATCATAAGAGAACCTAACAGAAACGCTTTTAAAGGAGATATTTACTTGCTTGTAAGTCCAGCTATAGCTTCGGCAGGAAGTTTGTTCGCTGCTATGGTCTCTGGAAATGAAAAAACGATTACAATTGGAGAAGAAACAATGGGCGGTTATTATGGACATAATGGACATACACCATTAGCTTATAAGTTACCCAAATCTAAAATAGAAATATTTTTTTCGGTCGTGAACTTAGAGCAAGATGTCCCACAAAAGTCTAATCAACATTACAATCGAGGAATTATACCTGATTTAGAGATTTCACAAACGTATCAAGATTTTTTAGTTCATAAAGACACTCAGATGGAATACACTCTAGAATTAATAAAAAAATGAAAAATAACGGTTGCCAACAAAAAATAAAACCCCCGCTAGCGCGAGCCTGTCTGTCGAAAGACAGGGCTTTATCTCGTACCAAAAAAAACTAAAACCCCAAAAACCATGAACACAGAAAACGAAAAAAAGAAAACCAAAAGTACCATAGGCGGACTGGTCTTTGTCGGCTGCCTTATGTTGGGCATCGGCATTGGCTTTATCAAATACGCCGTACACATTGGCGCTGTTATCGGACTGGGCGTTGGCTTTATTGCCATGGCTGCCGTATGGGCTTATTATGACAGGAAGTAAGGCAAATCCTTATATCTTTGTAAAAAAAAAGATGCAGCTATCCGCTTTTAAACAAACACTTGGTCAAATAGACACCCTACAGTTTCAACTCCCCAACAGGCAGTTTGTTCCTGCACATTTTCACCTTACCGAGGTGGGGCATGTAACGCGGAACTATATTGACTGTGGCGGTACGCTACGACAAGAAAACAAACTCAACTTACAGCTTTGGGTGGCGTCGGACATAGACCATCGCCTAAAACCCGATAGCGTTTTGGAAATATTAAAAATGGCCGAAAAACAGTTGGCTTACGCAGATATGGAAGTAGAAGTGGAATACCAAGAAAGCACCATTGGACGTTATCGCTTGGCTTTTGACGGAAGTGCCTTTCAGCTTCTCAATACGCAAACGGCTTGCTTAGCTCCTGACCAATGCGGCATTCCGCAAGAAAAACCCCGTGTACGCGTTACGGCTAGTGGCGTGAACTGTGATCCCAACTCGGGTTGTTGTTAAAAAACAGCACTTACCACCTTGTGGATATTATCCGATTTGCCCATAGAATAATAGTGTAAAAAGGGCACACCAGCAGCAATCAACTCCTTGCTTTGCGCAATACACCAGTCAATACCCACTTGGCGAATCGCCTCCTTGGTCTTGGCTTTTAAGACTTCTTTTATCAATGCTTCAGGCAGGTCAACATGAAAACGGTGTGGAATCAAATTGAGTTGCTTTTGCGTTGCCAGTGGCTTTAAGCCCGGAATAATGGGCACCTCAATACCCGCCTTACGGCAGCTGTCTACAAAGGCAAAAAACTTGCTGTTGTCAAAAAACATTTGAGTCACCACATAGTCGGCGCCGGCTTCAATTTTCTTCTTTAGAAAGTGAATATCGCTTTCCATATTGGGGGCTTCCATATGCTTTTCGGGATAGCCCGCCACGCCTATGCAAAAATCCGTTTGGGTGGAGTTTTTTAAATCCTCGTCCAAATACACCCCGTGGTTCATCTCGTCTATCTGACGGACCAAATCCACAGCAAAAGCATTGCCCGTAGGCTCGGGTTTAAAATAGGTTTCTGACTTTACGGCATCGCCTCTAAGTGCCACCACATTATCAATCCCTAAAAAACCCATGTCAATCAAAAAGTTCTCCGTGTCTTCCTTTGTAAAGCCACCACAGAGCACATGCGGAATAGCATCTACTTGATACTTGTTTTGGATGGCAGCACAAATTCCCACCGTACCCGGGCGCTTGCGCACAATGCGTTTTTCCAACAGGCCGTTGGGAAGCTCCTTGTAGTCGTATTCTTCACGGTGATAGGTCACGTCTATAAACGGCGGCTTGAATTCCATCAACGGATCAATATTATCAAAAATAGTTTGGATGTTTTGTCCTTTTAGGGGTGGCAAAATCTCAAAAGAAAACAAGGTTTTGCCCTTTGCGCTTTGGATGTGATCGGTTACTTTCATCTTATTCGTTTAGGTTGGGTTGTAGCCACTTGGTGGCTGTTGTTAAGGGGATGTTTTTTCGTGTGGCATAGTCCTGCAACTGGTCGGGATTAATCTTTCCCAAACCAAAATAGCTGGCTTCTGGATGCGCAAAATAATAACCCGATACCGAGGCTGCAGGCCACATGGCCAGGCTTTCGGTCAGCTCCACGTTGATGCGCTCTTTTACTTGCAGCAATTCCCAAATGGTTTCTTTTTCCAAATGGTCGGGACAGGCAGGATAGCCCGGTGCCGGACGGATACCACTGTATTTTTCTTTGATTAAGTCCTCGTTGGTCAGGGCCTCGCTAGGTTCATAGCCCCAATGTGTGGTACGCACCTGCTTGTGTAAATACTCCGCAAAGGCCTCTGCCAAACGGTCGGCAAGCGCCTTAACCATGATGCTATTATAATCGTCGTTGCGGGCTTCAAATTCTTTGGCCAATTCTGCCGTACCAAAACCTGCCGTTACGCAAAAACAGCCCATATAATCTTGTACACCCGAATCTTTTGGCGCAATATAATCGGAAAGCGCACGGTAGGGTTTGCCCTTACTTTTCAGCAGCTGCTGGCGCAGGGTTCTAAAGTGGTGCGTCTTATGTTCGTGTGTTACTTCAATGTCGTCTTGGTCGTTGCTGTTGGCCTTAAAAAGACCAAACACCGCCTTGGCTTGAAGTAGTTCCCCATCAATGATTTGCTGCAGCATGGCTTTGGCATCGGCAAAGAGTTGGGTGGCTTCTGTGCCCACAACCTCGTCGGTCAATATTTCGGGATAACGTCCGTGTAAATCCCACGAACGGAAAAAGGGCGTCCAGTCGATATAATCCACCAAAGCGTGCAATGGCTGCTCCAATACGTGTATGCCCAATTGCTTGGGAACTGAAGGAGGTTGCTGCTTAAAATCAATGCGGAAACGTTTTTCACGGGCTTCGGCCAAGGGCACATAGGTCTTGTGTTCGCTGCGTTGCTGAAAGCGTTCCCGCAGGTCGTCATACTCCGATTTTATGTCAGATTTATACTTTTTATTGCTGTCGGGCTTTAACAAATTTCCCACCACGGTAACCGCACGAGAAGCATCGTTTACGTGCACCACCGTATGGTCGTATTGAGGTGCAATCTTTACGGCAGTATGTGCCCTAGAAGTGGTAGCGCCACCGATCAATACGGGAATGTTTTTACCCGTCTTGTTGAGTTCTTTTACCAAGTACACCATTTCGTCCAGCGAGGGCGTAATCAACCCCGACAAACCTATGGCATCCACTTGCTCGGCAAGTGCTGTCTCGATGATGCGTTCGGGTGATACCATTACCCCCAAATCAATGATGTCATAATTGTTGCAGCCCAACACCACGCCGACAATGTTTTTGCCAATATCGTGTACGTCGCCTTTCACGGTTGCCATCAATATTTTTCCAGCAGCCTCTGGCTTTCCTTCTTGGGCTGCTTCAATATAAGGCAATAAATAGGCAACGGCTTTTTTCATCAACCGTGCGGATTTGACCACCTGTGGGAGGAACATTTTTCCACTGCCAAACAAATCGCCCACCACGTTCATGCCATCCATCAAAGAACCTTCAATGACTTCAATGGGCGCTTTGGCCACTTGGCGTGCTTCTTCCACATCTTCCACCACAAACTGATCGATACCTTTTACCAACGCATGCGTGATGCGCTCCTGCAACGGAAGGCTGCGCCATGCCAGGTCATTTTTGGCTTTAGTTTTGCTCCCACCCTTTACCTGTTCGGCAAATTCCAGCAAGCGCTCGGTGGCATCCTCTCTGCGGTTGAGCAATACATCTTCTACCCGTTCCAACAAATCTTTTGGGATTTCGTCATAGACCTCCAACATGCTGGGGTTCACAATGCCCATGGTCATGCCGTGCTGTATGCCGTGGTATAAAAAAGCGGCATGCATGGCTTCACGTACCGTATTGTTTCCCCTGAAAGAAAAGGACACATTGCTCACACCACCACTGACGTGGGCATGGGTAAGGTTTTCGCGTATCCATTGGGTGGCCTTAAAAAAGTCTAAGGCATTGGTTTTATGTTCTTCCATACCTGTGGCAACTGGAAAAATATTGGGATCGAAAATGATGTCTTGTGGGGGGAAGCCTACTTGATCTACTAGAGTATCGTAGGAACGCTTGCAAATCTCAATGCGTCTTTCAAATGAGTCTGCCTGACCTTTTTCGTCAAAGGCCATAACGATGACCGCAGCGCCATAGCGTCGTATGAGTTTGGCTTGTTGGATAAATACTTCTTCGCCTTCTTTAAGGCTTATGGAATTAACCACGCATTTGCCTTGCACTACTTGCAGTCCAGCTTCAATGATTTCCCATTTTGAACTGTCAATCATGATGGGAATACGGGCAATGTCTGGCTCGGCTTGAATAAGGTTTAAAAAGCGTCGCATGGTGGCTACGCCATCGATCATGCCCTCGTCCATGTTCACGTCCAATATCTGTGCGCCGCCGTCCACTTGCTCACGGGCAATTTCCACTGCCGTTTCAAAATCGTTTTGCTCAATTAGGCGTAAAAAACGTCTTGAACCCGTAACATTGGTGCGTTCGCCAATATTGACAAAGTTGGTGTCTGGACGCACCACCAGGGGCTCCAATCCAGAAAGCATTAAAAACTTTGGATCAGACATCTTGTAAAATTTTTCTGGGTCTATGGGTCGATGCTGCTTGGGCGAGAAGTTGGATGTGCGCTGGCGTTGAACCGCAGCAGCCGCCAATTATGTTAATCAATCCATCGGACATATACGTCTCGATTAAGTCACACATCTGTTGGGGGGTTTGATCGTATTCCCCAAAGGCATTGGGCAGTCCGGCGTTAGGGTGTGCCGACACATAGCACTGGGCTTGTTGTCCAAGGCGTTGTACGTAGGGTTTTAATTGATCTGCGCCCAAGGCGCAGTTAAAGCCTACACTTAGCAAATCAATGTGGGCGATGGAAACCAAAAAAGCCTCTACCGTTTGCCCCGAAAGCGTACGGCCAGAAGCGTCTGTAATGGTACCGCTAACCATCACGGGGATATCACTATTTAGTTCTTCTTTGAGTTCGTCTATGGCAAAAAGAGCCGCTTTGGCATTGAGCGTATCAAAAACGGTTTCTACCAAAAGTATATCAACGCCGCCTTCAATAAGGCCAGTTGCTTGCTGCTTATAAGCCACTTTGAGTTCATCAAAAGTGATGGCGCGGTAGCCGGGGTCGTTCACATCTGGCGACATGCTCGCGGTTTTGTTGGTAGGGCCTATGGAACCTGCCACAAATCGGGGTTTTGACGGATCCTTGGCGGTGTAGTCATCGGCTGCTTTGCGGGCAATCTGTGCCGAAGCCACATTGAGTTCTGTAACCGAATCTTCTAACGCATAATCGGCCATGGCAATGGTAGTTCCCGAAAAAGTGTTGGTTTCAATGATATCTGCCCCAGCTTCCAAATACTTGGCGTGCACCTCATAAATAGCGTCCGGTTGGGTAATGGAAAGCAAATCGTTGTTGCCAACAAGTGGTATGTGATGGTCTTTGAATTGCGTACCGCGAAAATCCTCCTCATTAAAATTATAGGCCTGCAACATGGTACCCATGGCACCATCCAGCACCAATATTTTTTCTGACAATAGGGCTTCTAGGCTTTTCATTTTAGAAGTTGTCAAGGGCTTGTTTTAGATCTTGAATAATATCGTCTGGGTGCTCTAATCCAACTGAAATACGAACAAGTCCGTCTGTAATTCCAACAGCCAAACGATCTTCCACACTTAGTTTACTGTGCGTGGAAATTGCGGGTTGGGTTACAATGGTTCGGGAGTCGCCCAAATTGGAAGAGCGTGAACACATCTTTACGCCATCCATCAGTTTTTTACCGCCATCTATACCGCCTTTCACTTGAATGGTAATGATATTACCGCCGCGTTTCATTTGTTTTTTGGCAATGGCATATTGGGGATGATCCTTGAGGAAGGGATAACGCACCGCTTCGACAGCCTCGTGCTCCAACAAAAAAGCTGCGATTTTTTCAGCATTGTCACAATGTCGATCTACGCGAACGGCCAAGGTTTCCAAGCTCTTGGAAAGCGTCCAAGCGTTGAACGGAGACATCGCCGGCCCTGTTGTTCGGGCAAAGGCATTGATTTCTTGAATAAGGTCGGTTCGACCAACGGTTACTCCGCCCAGTACCCTACCCTGTCCATCGATAAGTTTGGTTGCCGAGTGGATGACCAAATCGGCGCCAAAGGCAATGGGTAGCTGCAAGTATGGCGTGGCAAAACAATTGTCAATGACCAATATAAGGTTGTGCTTTTTTGCCAAGGCACCCAATCGTTCTAAATCCAAAATCTGCAATCCGGGATTGGTAGGCGATTCGGCATAAATCATCTTGGTGTTGGGCGTAATAAACGCCTCAAAATTGTCCAAATCTGCAATGTCAAAATAGGTGGTTTCGATATTCCATTTGGGAAAAATTTTAGTAAACAGCGCATGTGTGGAGCCAAAAACCGCTCGAGCAGAAAGGATATGGTCACCACTGTTTAGGAGTGCGGCAAAAGTGCCAAATACGGCAGCCATACCAGTGGCAAAAGCACAGCCATCAGCGGCTCCTTCCATCTGGCAAATTTTCTCAACAAATTCATTGGTGTTGGGATTGGTAAATCGGCTGTATATGTTCCGTTGCTTTTCCTCGGCAAAGGAGGCACGCATTTCTTCAGCATCGTCAAAAACAAAGCTAGACGTTAGATATAGCGGCACGCTATGCTCGTCGTGCTGCGATCTTGCTGCTTGCGTACGAACGGCATTGGTTTCAAATTTTTTTGGGCCCATAGGGTGTGTTGTTTACAATTACAGAAAAGCTTACCTCGGCAGTGGCTGCTAGTGTTAGGGAAACCGAACAATACTTTGTGAATGACAACTCGGCTGCACGGTATATTTTTTCGGGTTTTACATCTCCGGTAACGCGTACCGTCGCATGCACTTTTGTGAAAAGTGATGGTGCAGGTTTGTCTACACGGTCGCCATCAACATCAATTTCTAGGCTGTCAAAAACTACTTTTTGCTTGTTTAGAATTGAGATAATATCAATACTAGAACAGCCAGCTACTCCCATAAGCAGCAGTTCCATTGGGCTTGCGCCCTTGGGATTTTCTACAGATTTATTGTCAATAGCAATTTGATGACCGCTATTGTTTTCGATGGTGGCGTAAAAGCCAGACTGGTGGGTGAGTTTTACATTCATACGTGTTCATGGATTTGGGTGAATACTTCTTTTAATAGGTTTCTTAGTTGGTCGTGTTCAATCAAAAAGGCATCGTGTCCGTGAATGGAGTTGATGGTCTTAAAAAATACATTGGGCTTTACATTCAACAGTCGACGGTAGGTTTCTCTATTGTCTTCGTGGGTAAAAAACAAGTCCGTATCAATGGATACAATAAAAATATTACCCGTCACTTTTTCTACCAATGTTTCAAACGAATCACGTTCGTGGCAAATAGCAACGCTGCCCAACAAATGATTCATCGACTTATAGGCGTTAATAGCAAAACGGCTAGCCAATTTATCGCCATGATACAGCAGCCATGTTTCGACGTTAAATTTGTTTTGCTCCTTGTTGATGGTACGGTCGAATCTAAATTTTAAAGATTGTGGCGTTCTATAACACAACATCGCGTGAATACGCGCATCCTCAAGTGGGTTTTGGGAGTTGTGCAGCAATCGGTCTTGGAGCAAGACATTTGCCAAAATCCAATCGGAAGCCTCCCAATGACAAGCGATAGGGATAACGTTACGAATAAAATACGGGTGTGATACCGCCATTTCCCACGCCAATGCACCGCCAATGGAACCGCCAATGACAGCAAAGAGCTCGGATACGCCGAGTTCGTCTAAAGCAATTTTAAAGGCTTCAGAGACATCCCGTAATATCCAATCTTTGTAGGAATTTAAAAAGTCATCGTCAAAGCCATTTCCAGGAAAATTAAAGGCAATAACGCTGTACACTTCAGTATCTATCAATTTTTTTGGACCGATAATATCGCTCCACCATCCTTCTTCACCCGACACATTCGAATTGCCTGTAAGGGAATGATTCACCAAAACAACAGGTGCTTCGTGCAGCGCCTTACCAAATACTTGGTAGGATAAGGTCAAAGGAATGACCTTGCCGCTGTGCAGCTTAAAGGAAGGGATGCTATGTTTCTGAAGTGACGACATATTGCCTTTTATTCTTTTTGCTATTTATAGTGTGTCAAAAGCAGCTTGTAAGTCAGCTTTTAAATCTTCAACATCTTCTAGTCCAACAGACAAACGGATAAGGTCATTTGTGACCCCAGTGTCTTCTTGCTGTTCTGGTGTAAGTTGTTGGTGTGTTGTACTCGCATTGTGAATGATGAGCGATTTTGAATCGCCAAAGTTGGCGAGCAAAGAGAAAATCTTGGTGTTATCCGCAATTTTCTTGGCTGCTTCAAATCCACCTTTAACACCAAAAGTGACCACACCACTCTGTCCGTCTTTTAGGTATTCTTTTGCCAGAGCGTTGTATTTACTCGATGCCAAACCTGGATAGTTTACCCAAGCTACGGATTCGTTTTCGCTTAACCATGTTGCCAGTTCAAGTGCATTTTGGCTGTGTCGTTGCATTCTAATCGAAAGGGTTTCTATTCCTTGAATGATTTGGAATGCATTAAAAGGACTGATTGCAGCTCCCAAATCACGTAGCCCCTCTACTCTGATTCTTGCAATATAAGCCGCAGGGCCTAAGGCCTCGTGGTAGTTTAGTCCGTGGTATGAAGGTGATGGAGAGGTGAATTCTGGAAATTTACCACTCGACCAATCAAAAGTACCTGCGTCAATAATAACACCACCCATGGAAGTACCGTTACCGTTTAGGTATTTGGTTAGAGAGTGAATAACAATGTTTACGCCGTGCTCAATAGGCTTTAGCAAGGCAGGCGTAGCAACAGTGTTGTCCACCATAAAAGGAACCTTATGTTTCTTGGCTACTTTAGAAATGGCTGCCAAATCAAGGACATCCAGTTTTGGATTCCCCAAAGACTCTGCAAAAATAAGACGGGTATTGTCTTGGACGGCGGCTTCAAAATTGGCAACGTCGTTTGGATCAACAAAAGTTGTGGTGATACCAAAGCGTGGCAACATTGACTTAAGCATATTATACGACCCGCCGTATAAGCTGTTTGAAGAAACAATATGGTCTCCCGCTTTTAAGAACGTAAGGATTCCTGTAGATAGCGCTGCAGTTCCAGTACAAGTGGCAACAGCGGCTATTCCACCCTCAAGTGCTGCCATGCGCTGTTCCAGCACATCGGTAGTTGGGTTGTTTAGTCGGGTATAAATATATCCGGGTTCTGCAAGTGCAAAAAGGTTAGCAGCGTGTTCTGCATTGTTAAAGACAAAAGAAGTGGACTGATATAAAGGCACCGCTCTTGTTCCTTGTGTTTTTGTTACGTCATGACCCACGTGAAGGGCATCAGTAGAAAAGTTTGATTTACTCATGTTATTGTTTTAAAATTGATTCTTAAATGTTTGTACTAAATCGAGTTTTTCCCAAGTGAATAATTCCACCTCACAGTCAATACGACCATTATAGGGTGACTCGAATGTCTTTTTTACCGTTTCAGGCTTTCGGCCCATATGTCCATAAGCTGCCGTTTCTTCATAGATAGGATTGCGGAGTTTGAGGCGTTGCTCAATTCCAAAGGGTGATAAATCTACGAGCGTGGCAATTTTTTCTGCTATCTCAGCATCTGAATGTGTACTTTTTGATGTGCCGTAAGTATTGATAAATATGGACGTTGGCGCTGCTACACCAATGGCATAACTCAACTGCACCAATACCTCATCACAAACCGCGGCTGCTACCAAGTTTTTGGCAATATGTCTTGCGGCATAGGCAGCACTTCTGTCTACTTTAGAAGGGTCTTTACCGCTAAAGGCTCCTCCGCCGTGTGCGCCTTTTCCGCCATAGGTGTCTACAATAATCTTACGGCCCGTAAGACCCGTATCTCCGTGAGGACCACCAATGACAAATTTTCCTGTTGGGTTGATGTGATAAACAATATCATCGCCAAAAAGCGCCTGAATATGTGCTGGATATTCGGCAATAACGGCAGGAATAACCAATGTAATTAAATCTTTTCTGATTTTGGCCAACATGGCTTCGTCTTCGTCAAAATCGTCGTGTTGGGTTGAAATGACAATGGTGTCAACACGCCGTGGCTTGTGATCGTCTGCATATTCAAGTGTCACTTGTGACTTGGCATCTGGTCGCAGATAGGGAATGGCTGTTTGTTCTCTTCTAAAATCAGACAATACACGCATGATTTTATGGGAAATATCAAGCGCCAAAGGCATATAATTATCGGTTTCGTTGGTAGCATACCCGAACATAATACCTTGGTCTCCGGCGCCTTGTGCAGCTGCTTCATCCCTATCAACGCCTTGGTTAATATCGGGTGACTGTTCGTGAATAAGTGAAATTACACCACAGGAATCACCAGAAAATTGATAGGCGTCTTTGTTATATCCTATACGGTTAATGGTATTTCTTGTAATGGCTTGTACGTCTAGGTAGGTTTTGCTTTTTACCTCACCAGCTACAACGGCTTGACCTGTAGTGACGAGGGTTTCGCAAGCTACCTTGCTGTTGGGGTCAAATGCGATAAAGTGATCTAACAGTGCATCACTGATTTGATCTGATACTTTGTCTGGGTGCCCTTCACCTACTGACTCTGATGTAAAAAAGTATGACATAATCTTGCTTTTGGGGAGTATATAGACTGATTGCAGTAATCAAAAGCAAGCTGTTTTAGCAGTTTTTTTGAGAGGTTGCAATCAGTCAAATCCTTCCTCTGTGGGCACAAATATACAACAAGATGAAACTTTACAAAGAAATTTTATCGAAAACTTATAGAGACTCCAACGTTTAGGGTATTGAATTCCTGAAGCGTGTAGTTAGCAAAGATCTTTAAGAACAGTAAATTGGCTCGAAGTCCAACCAATCCGTGAGCTCCCGAATAAGATTTCTCTGAACTTAACGGATCTTTAGGTGTTCCTGGATAAATAGTAGAATAATCACCCAACATGTTAAAAGCTACATCACCGTTGCTGTAGCCAAACCCTGCCATCACGCTTATAATAGGAAAATCTAAAGAGGCTAATGCTTGTACTAAAAAAGTATCTACGCCTAAGGTTAGTTTTTCGGTTTTATCAAGGTCATTGAGAAAGTACTCCCCATTAAGTTTTGAATATGACGCTAGGGCAGAAACGTTTAGGGGAAGCTTGTCCAGTAGTCCCAAATATTGCATGAGGTTATGCTTAATGCCTACCCCAAATAAATCAACTTCAAAGCCTTTAAATTTTGATTTTGGTATGTAGCGCACGATCAAGTCCGTATCAAAAAATAAACCGACTCCAGCCTGCAAATAAGGGGTTGGTAATGAGTTGAGAATCAAATCATCTTCAAGACCGCCAGGCAATTGGAATGTTGCTCCACTAGTGGTTTCCGTAAATGTAGTACCACTTGCTGACCCAAAAGCAGTGCTTGCGGTAGTTGAAGTAGTCGTGAGCTCGCTTAAGCCCAACTCATTAATATTAAATGATTTTGAACCATCAGGAACGCTTGGCGACACAACGCCAACAGTGATATCAAATCCTAGTTTTTTGTGTGTTTTTGCCGATGATGACCAGCCACCATTAAGGCCATAAGTTAGGGATTGACCAACAGGAGCAATATAGGCGTCTGCCAAAAGTTGGGCATCTTCAGTTGTTGCGGCTAGTATTTTTTCTAAATCATCAAATAATTGCGCAGATGAAAAGGTTGCGGTAAGCGAAATGATAAGTATGGTGAGGTTTTTCATAATTAGGTTTTTGAGGTTTCAATTCAAATATACATCAAATAAAATATTTAAGCGTAAAATAAATAAAACGAGGCTGGATCATATACAGGGTTGTGGTTTGTGTAATCCCAGAGAAATTATCTCTATTTATACTGCTGTTGCTCAACACATTTTTAGCCTGGAGACCAAACTCCCATTTGCTGTCTTTTTTGTTGTAGAGCAGTGACGCGGATAAGTCGTCATATTTGTTCAGAGAAGTACTCCCCAAGCGATAATCATAGAAGCTGTAATCGGCTAAAAAGATAAATCCGTTCAAAAAAGCAGCATCCACACCAACAAAAGGACGCTCAGTAATAAAGTAACGAACGTTGTCCTCGTCTTTTGTGCGGTTGTTGTTGTAACTATAACCCACTTGTACATTGGGAGCAGCCTTAAAGTTGGTGGATAAGGTTGCGCTGGCAAACTGAGTAAAGTAGTTGAACTGGCGCAAATCTCCATTAACAATATTGTAGGATTTGTTTTTATTGGCACGAAGCGTAAAACTCGTTTTTAGGTTATTAAACCTTTTTTGAAGCCGTGCATTTATGTTGATTCGCTCTTCTGCTTTCGGGGAATTAAAAGGAGAAGACTCACGATTGATCCCTGATACAACATTTACCGTTTTAAAATTATCAAACTGTTTTCGATAGTTCATACGAATAAAGATATTCGTGAAGTTGAACATGTTGAAGTTGAAATAGTTCAAGCTGAAATTATGGAAATAGGCAGGTTTTAATGTGCTATTTCCAAGAAACAATCTGTTGTAGTTGCTAAAGGTATAGCTCTCACCTAGCCTACTCACATCGGAATATTGTAGTTGTGCGCGGTAAGTAAAGCGCAGCGTTTCTGACTTGCGAAACTGATACCGAACCCAAACATCTGGCAAAATCCTTGTCTCCTTGCTCGAAGTGGGGTTCAACTGAAGGGTTTTGATATCGTAGTTGTGCAACGTAAAGCCTGGATTGATTAGGAACTTCCCCAGCTTTACTCGGTAACGAACAGCAGTGTATATATCCGAGAAATCATAGTTAACGTCGTTAATCAAATTTGGCGCTTCAAAAACAGTAAGCGTACCATCAACCGTATTTCCCATACTGGAATTATAATCTTGTCTTACCTGCGTGGTACCTACCGTAAAATTTAAGCTCGCCGTGTCATTCAGCATATAGTAATACTCCAAACGACCGTCTAGCTTATTGGTTTTTGTAAAACGATTCTGTTGAACCAAATAACCTTCGGGCTGATAGCTTAAAGGGAGCACTTGTGGAAATATAATCCGTTCTTTTTGTAGTTCAAAAAATGGGTTTTCCTCTTGTAGCGTATGCTGTAACTCAAGCGCAAAAATATGCTTTTCGTTAAGGGTGAAATAGGCATTTAAGTTCTGACTCAACTGCTTAGGTGTTTGTTCACGTAGCGAGCTGATGTCCTCTACTCTTGTAGCGGTAGAAGTCAAATCGCTGTATTCCGACTCATCGGCTTTTCGGTAGAAAATATCATACTCAAACTGAAAGTCAGGGTTTGCGTTGTAAAGCGTACTGAACTTATACAGTTCTGATGTATTTGACTGATCAAAATCATTGTCCGTTACTTCTTTCACGCCAGTTGAGGTAAAGGTGCGTTCGCGAATAGATTTGATTTGAGTGTTGTTTTTTGAAAGTATCGCAAAACCGGAAAAGGTTAATCCCTCTTTGGGTTGATGCGAAAAGTTAGTTGCTGCAAAATCGTTTTCAATGGAAGCTGCATTGTTGTTTTGGAGAGTTGAAAGCCCCACGTCGTCGGTTTGAATTTGAATGGAAGAACCGCTTTGGTTGCTCTGGTTTCTAAATCCACCTGTAAATCGAAAATAATCGCGTCTTGTAAATGGGTTTTCGCCAAGGTTATTTCTATTTCCAAGAAAATTTATGCTGGTTTTTGGGCTGTAATAAAACACTTTTGGATTTAGTAATATGCGGTCTTTTTCGCCTCCACCTGCACCTAATTCACCAAACCAAAAGCGGTCTTTTCCTTCTTTTAATTTGATGTTGATGGCTATGTTGTCATCGTTATTGGTAACGCCACTCAATTGTGAAATTTCATTAAAGTTTTTCAACACTTGAACCTTGTCAACGGCATTTGCGGGTATGTTCTCTGTGGCAATTTTTGAATCGCCATCAAAGAAATCTTTCCCTTCGACCATGACCTTTGTCACCTGACGTCCTTCAACTTCAATCTGCCCGTCAGCATTGATTTCAACGCCTGGCAAGTTTTCCAATACATCTTTTAGTTTGCGTTCTGAGCCTGTGTTAAAGGAATCGGCGTTATACACAATAGTATCGCCTTGAATGGATACGGGCATTTCATAGGTGACTTCTACGCCTTCAAGCTGCTCTGCTTGCTCATACATCACGATTACCTCGCTGAGGTCAGTGGTTGATTTGCGCGATAGGGCTACGGGTTTATATCCCAAATACGAGACCTTTATGCTGTAGGGAACATCTTTTTTAATTCCAATAGAAAATTTACCGTCCAAATCGGATATGGCAAAATTGTCCATTCGATTTGTTTCTTGGTTGGTAGCTACAATGTTTGCTGTGGATATGGCCACGCCAAGACTGTCTAGTACAACTCCTTCAAACCTGATGTTTTGGCTCCAAACACTTGCTGAGATAGCAAATGCGAGCAGTACCCCTATTTTTCTTGTATTCATTTATTATCCTCTAATCATTATGCGATTTCCGTTGCCTCTGTTTCCATTGTTTCGAAAACGTTCTCGCATTTCTTCTGCCTTTTTTTCTCTAATTTTTGAAAATTCCTCTTGGGTAACTGCCTGCCCTTTTCTGGGTGCTTCGAGCTTGATTTTATCTTTGACATTCATCTGCACTTCGGTACAAACCAAAACCCTATTGTCGTCTTGTGCCATAAGCACCAATCCTGGTAGACCAAAATAGCTTGCTGGACCAGCAGAAATGGGAATGTCGGGAGTAAACCAAACAGAGACCGTGACAGGCACTTTTTCGGGTGCTTCCTTTTCTTTTTCTTTTTCTTCATCTTTAGCACGATTCCCAAAGGACATCCTAAAGCTTGTTGGTGCTTTCATATAAACATAAGTGGCTTCATAAGCGGTGTATTGCCCTATTTGCTTGGACTCGCCCGTAAAACTCCATTCGCGTTGTTTCATGTTTTTTGACACCAAAAACATCTTGCCAAATAGTTCTTGTTGGCTTGTTTGCTTGCGGGTGGCAAGGTCGGTATGTGTAATGCTGCCATCACCGCCACCAAAACGCATCGACATGCCCCCGCGTTCTCCTTGTGGGCTGTCTAGCTTTTCCTCTTTTTTGTATAAAGATTGTGTTTGATCAAAAAACAACTGAAAGCTTTGGGGTTCGGACATGCGTTTTTTAATACGCTCGGCCACATTTTTTGGGATATTGGGGTTGTTTGTAAAGTCCATATCCATACGAACTTTCATGGTGTAAGTTGCTTTTGCAAGCTGTGCGCTTGAAAAGGATGCGGTTAAAATCAATAAGGGTAAGAGAATTTTATTCATATCGTCGATAATTGTTAGACCCAATAAATCTAAAAAAGTTTTAATTTAAATTATAGCGATCAAAGAGAGATATTTTTTTGGAAAGATACTTATATTGTGGCTAAATTATACATATGCATATTGCCATAGCTGGAAATATTGGAGCTGGAAAAACATCGCTCACAAAACTACTACACAAACACTACGGATGGGAAGCACATTATGAAGATGTTGTTGAAAACCCATACCTAGATGATTTTTATGCCGAAATGGAACGTTGGTCATTTAACCTTCAAATCTATTTCCTCAACAGTCGCTTTAGACAAATCTTAGAGATTCAAAAAAACGGAAATGACGTGGTGCAAGACCGCTCCATATATGAGGATGCGCACATTTTTGCACCCAACCTCAACGCCATGGGACTCATGACCCATCGTGATTTTAAAAATTACCAAGCGGTCTTTGAACTTATGGAGTCCTTGGTCAAAGGTCCAGACCTGATGATCTATTTAAGAAGTTCGATTTCAAATCTTGTGTCGCAAATTCACAAGCGCGGACGCGATTATGAAAACTCCATAAGTATAGAATACCTGAGCAGGCTTAATGAGCGTTATGAAGCATGGGTACACAACTATGACAAAGGGAAAATCCTTATCATTGATGTGGACAACCTAAACTTTGTGGACAACAAAGAAGATCTCAGTGTTGTAATTGAAAAAATTGATGCGGAATTAAGCGGGCTTTTTACTACTTCGTAACGCCAAGTTCACCTTCAGCAGTAGTAATGGCTTCTTGTACTTCGGTAGCCGTACCTTCGAATACCTTTACTTGTTCCACTTCCTGACCATCTTGATCAGTAACAACCGTTAGGGTGCCTTTGGCCATCCCTTCATCGGTGCGCTCCATTTGCACTTCTACGTGAAGTACATCTGAGCTGTGACCATCACCCAATAGCGGCGCCATCACAAGGCCAATCAAACAAGTAAGCTTAATCAAAATATTCATGGAAGGACCTGAAGTATCTTTAAATGGATCTCCAACCGTATCGCCAGTTACCGCAGCTTTGTGTGCTTCACTGCCTTTATAGGTCATTTCACCGTCAATCTCCACTCCTGCTTCAAATGATTTTTTTGCGTTGTCCCATGCACCACCAGCATTGTTTTGGAAAATAGCCCACATAACACCAGACACACATACACCAGCCATATAGCCACCGAGTGGTTCAGCACCAAACAATAAACCAATAAAAATAGGGGTGATTATGGTAATCAAGCCAGGCAATAGCATTTCCTTAAGCGCAGCCTTGGTAGAAATATCCACACATTTGGCGTACTCAGGCTTTCCTTTACCTTCTAGAATTCCAGGGATTTCTTTAAACTGACGACGTACCTCCTGTACCATTTCCATAGCAGCCTTACCAACAGATTGCATGGCAAGCGCAGAAAATACAACAGGAATCATACCGCCTACAAACAACATAGCCAATACATCAGCCTTAAAGATGTTTATCCCATCAATACCCGTGAAGGTTACATAGGCCGCAAAAAGCGCCAAGGCAGTAAGTGCAGCAGAAGCAATGGCAAAACCTTTACCTACCGCAGCAGTGGTGTTTCCAACAGAATCCAAGATGTCTGTACGCTCACGTACTTGTGGCTCAAGCTCGCTCATTTCAGCAACACCTCCAGCGTTATCGGCAATAGGACCAAATGCATCAATGGCCAACTGCATGGCTGTAGTAGCCATCATGGCAGAAGCAGCAAGTGCAACGCCATAGAAACCAGCCAAGGCATAAGAACCATAAATAGCAGCTGCAAATAAAATAACAGATGAAAAAGTGGATTTCATACCAACCGCCAGTCCAGCAATAATATTGGTGGCAGCACCCGTTGAACTGTTTTGAACTATGTCCATTACAGGTTTCTTACCTAGTGAGGTATAATATGCGGTTACCATAGAAATTAAGGCACCAACAGCCAATCCTATACAGGCAGCAAAAAATACATTTATAGCTGGAACAGCTACCACGCCTTCTCCAAAGAAAGTCATGTTGATGGTATCTTCTAGCATCCAGTCAATTAAAAACCAGCTCGCAACCAATGTCAATAGGATTGCAGCCCAGTTTCCAGTGTCTAGTGCTTTTTGTACTTGTGGCTCTTTCGCATCGTTAGATTTGATACGAACAAAAAAGGTTCCGATGATTGATGCCAAAACACCAACTCCAGCAATGACTAAGGGCAACAGGATAGGTCCCATTCCGCTAAAAGTAGTAAGCTCAATACCGGCATCTAGCATGTCTTTTACAACATAGTTACCCAATACCATGGCAGCCAAAACAGTGGCCACATAAGAACCGAACAAGTCAGCACCCATTCCAGCAACATCTCCTACATTGTCACCAACGTTATCTGCAATTGTCGCAGGGTTACGAGGATCATCTTCTGGAATACCAGCTTCAACTTTTCCAACAAGATCAGCGCCTACATCGGCAGCCTTGGTATAAATACCTCCACCCACACGTGCAAATAACGCAATAGACTCTGCTCCTAATGAAAAGCCAGCTAGGGTTTCCAATACAACGGTCATGTTGGCATAAAAACTTCCTTCATGGCCCATAAACTGACCAATGAAAAACAAAAACAATAAGCTCAATCCAAGTACAGCAAGTCCAGCTACACCCAGTCCCATTACGGTTCCACCGTTAAACGAAACCTTTAATGCGTTTGGCAAACTCGTTTTGGCAGCCTCAGCAGTACGTGCATTGGCGTCGGTAGCAATACGCATTCCAATGTTCCCTGCAAAAGCACTAAAAAATGCACCAAGAATAAAGGCAGGTACTATCATCCAATGTGTGGATTCAACTAGCGTTGATACAAGGTATAGGGCAACAGATGCGCCAACGACAAAAAAGGATAGCAGTCTGTATTCAGCACCTAAAAATGCAAGTGCGCCTTCTTTAATGGCACTGGATATTTCAATCATCTTCGCATCGCCTGGGGCTTGCTTGCGCACCCACTGGGCTTTGAAAATCATAACGATAAGACCAAGAATGGCAAGTACTATTGGAAGGTAAAAAACAAATTCATTCATGTTAAATGTAGTAAATGGTTTAATTCATAACTTTTTTTACAGCGCGCACAACATCCTCGTGGTTGGGTAACCATTCCTGTAATAACACAGGAGAATAGGGTGCGGGTGTGTCGGCCGTATTGATTTTCTGAACAGGAGCGTCCAAATAATCAAAAGCCTGGTTTTGAACTTGATATGTGATTTCGGTAGATATATTTCCAAAGGGCCATGATTCTTCTAAAATAACCAAGCGATTGGTTTTTTTAACGGAATCAAGGATGGTGTCCATATCTAGTGGACGTATGGTTCTCAAGTCGATAAGCTCACAAGAGATATTTTCTTTTGCTAATACATCGACGGCTTTTTGGGCCTCTTTTAAGATTTTTCCGAAGGAAACGATGGTAACATCATCCCCTTGTTGTTTTACTTCTGCAACGCCAATAGGTAATACATATTCCCCTTCTGGCACTTCACCCTTGTCGCCATACATTTGTTCTGACTCCATAAAAATAACAGGATCATTATCTCTAATGGCAGCCTTTAACAAGCCTTTGGCATCGTATGGGTTTGCAGGTACGATTACTTTAAGCCCTGGACAGTTGGCATACCAACTTTCAAAAGCCTGTGAGTGGGTTGCGGCTAACTGACCAGCCGAACCGGTTGGACCGCGAAATACAATTGGACATGGAAACTGCCCGCCAGACATTTGTCGGATTTTTGCAGCGTTGTTTATGATTTGATCAATACCAACGAGTGCAAAGTTAAATGTCATAAATTCGATGATGGGTCTGTTGCCAGTCATGGTGGAACCAACGCCTATACCAGCAAATCCAAGTTCGGAAATTGGGGTATCGATTACACGTTTTTCACCAAACTCATCCAACATGCCTTTTGAAGCCTTATAAGCACCGTTGTACTCTGCAACTTCTTCACCCATTAAATATATGGTTTCGTCTCGGCGCATTTCCTCCGACATCGCTTCACAAATTGCTTCTCTAAATTGAATGGTCCTCATAGATGTTTTAAGAGGCGCAAAAGTAGCAATAAAATAACTTAAAGCAAAAGACTTCTATTTATTATGCGTGCATAGTATTTTTTTATACATTTGAACTAAATTATAAACCTATGAACATACTCGTTTGCATCAGCCATGTTCCCGACACTACGTCGAAAATAAACTTCGTTGAAAACGATACACAATTTGACACCAACGGTGTGCAGTTTGTAATCAATCCCAACGATGAATTTGGTCTCACCCGTGCCATTTGGTTTAAAGAAAAACAAGGCGCACAAGTTCATGTCATTCACGTGGGCACAGCATCAGCAGACCCTACGCTTCGCAAGTGTTTGGCCATAGGAGCTGACAAAGCTTTTCGAATAGACACTCCTGCGACAGACGGCATGGCCGTAGCCAAAGAATTGGCCGCATTTGTAGCTGACAATCCCTATGACCTTATCATAGCTGGACGCGAATCTATTGATTATAACGGTGCCATGGTGCCCGGAATACTAGCAGCACTGCTGGATATTGCTTTTGTACCCAACTGCGTTGGTTTGGAAGTTGACGGCAGCAACGCTGTTGCTGAACGCGAAATTGATGGCGGACGTGAAAAACTAAAAGGCAGCTTGCCGATGGTTATTGGCGGGCAAAAAGGGCTTGTTGAAGAGTCTGACCTCAAAATTCCCAACATGCGTGGCATCATGCAAGCACGTCAAAAACCCTTTGAAGTGCTTAGCCCAAAAGGCTCGGAAAACACCACCAAAGATGTGTTGTTTGAAAAACCAGCACCAAAAGCAGCTGTCAAATTGATTCCTGCTGATGACATCGATCAATTGATTGAATTATTACACAAAGAAGCTAACGTTATTTAACCCAACATTATGTCTATCCTTCTATTTGCCGAATCTGAAAACAACAAACTCAAACGCAATGCAGCCGAAATTGCATCCTATGGTGCTGCATTGGCTGGCAAGCTCAACATAGACTGTGTAGCGGTTAGCTTTAATGCCGATAATGCCCAAGAATTGGGGCAGTTTGGGGTTTCAAAAGTATTCAATGTTACCAATGTACCGCAGCAGTTCGACGCGCATGTCTACGCAAGTGTCTTGACACATTATAGTAATAGCCTTGGTGCTACACATATTATTGTAGGCAGCAGTGCCGATGCCAAGTTTTTAGCGCCCCTGGTTGCAGCAAACACAAACGCTGCTTATGTACCCAATGTAGTGGCGTTGCCCCACGAACAACAACCCCTAACGGTTAGAAGAACAGCATTTACGAATAAGGCTTTTGCAAACACCACATTAACGGCCGAGGTTAACATCATTGGCGTTGGAAACAACGCTTTTGGCACGGTTGAGCAAGCGGTTGATTGTGTTGTTGAAAATGCAACTGTCGAACATGCGGCTTCGCATTTAGAGCAGTTGTCCATAAGCAAAGAAACAGGCAAGGCCACCATAGCTGACGCCGACGTAGTTGTTTCTGGAGGCAGGGGCTTAAAAGGGCCTGAACACTGGCATTTGGTCGAAGATCTGGCAGAAGTATTGGATGCTGCCACAGCATGCTCGAAGCCAGTATCAGATATGGGCTGGCGTACACACGATGAGCACGTGGGACAAACGGGTAAGCCCGTTTCGACTAACCTCTACATTGCCATTGGCATATCGGGTGCCATTCAGCATTTGGCAGGTGTAAACGCTTCAAAAGTAAAGGTCGTTATCAATAACGATCCAGAAGCGCCTTTCTTTAAAGCTGCCGACTACGGCATTGTGGGAGATGCGTTTGAAGTGGTTCCTGTACTGACAGAAAAACTTAAAGCATTTAAAGCACAATCGTAATACCCAATTTTGTATTTTAGGGCACATAAAGAACTTGCTTAATCATGAGCCTTATTCAACTTCGCGTAAACCGCATTACCTACAGCCAAAATCAAAGTGGTGCTTATGCCATGATATTGGACGAAGTTGACGGTAATCGCAAGCTCCCCGTAGTCATTGGAGAGTTTGAGGCCCAATCCATTGCTGTCAATTTGGATAAAGACATAAAGCCGCAACGGCCCTTTACACACGATCTTTTCAAGAATTTTGCCTATCGATTTGATATTGCCATCAAAAGGGTCATCATCACCAAATTGGTAGATGGCGTTTTTTACTCCAGTCTTATTTGTGAACGTGATAAAATTGAAGAGATTATCGATTCTAGAACTTCTGATGCCGTGTCTTTGGCATTGCGATTTAAGGCACCCATTTACACCCACGAAAATGTATTGGAAAAAGCTGGCGTTGTCTTTGAAAAAGGAGAACTACCCGCCCAAGGAACGCTGGACGATGAATTGTCTGATGAAATAAATTACACCGATCTCTCCAACCAAGAACTTGAGAACGCCATTAAAAAAGCGGTCAAAAAAGAAGATTATGAACTGGCAGCCCGGTTAAGGGATGAAATTTCTAAACGTTCAAACAAAGCTAAAGAATGACATTGTCGCATTTAGCCCAGCAGCCCATTGCAGCGCATGAAGGCATAACATTAGTGGGGGTCACCCAAGCTTTAGGTGGGATCGTAGCACTGCTGCTGATTGCATATTTATGCAGTTCCAACCGAAAGGCCATCAATTGGAAAACGGTGGGTTTTGGTTTGTTACTGCAATTTGTATTGGCATTGAGCATCCTCAAATTAAGTTGGGTGCAAAGCATCTTTAATGCGGTTGGGAAAATATTCGTTAGTATTTTAGACTTTACCGCTGCAGGCAGCGTATTTTTATTTGGTGATTTGATGAATGCAGACACGTACGGTTTCATATTTGTATTCCAAATACTGCCTACCATCATCTTCTTTGCTGCACTCACCTCGTTGTTGTTTTACCTTGGTGTATTGCAATTTTTAGTTAAAATATTAGCCAAGGGAACGGCAAAGCTCCTCAATATTTCAGGGGCAGAAAGCCTCTCCGTAATAGGAAACATATTTCTAGGGCAAACAGAAGCGCCGCTGCTTATAAAGGCATATCTGCCTAAGATGAATCGTTCCGAAATGCTGTTGGTGATGGTGGGCGGAATGGCCACGGTAGCCGGAGGTGTTTTAGCGGCCTACATCGGTTTTTTAGGTGGTGACGATCCTGTGTTACGTCTGGCATTTGCCAAACACTTGCTCGCAGCTTCGGTCATGGCTGCACCCGGCGCCATTGTTGTTGCAAAAATGCTATTCCCCCAAACAGCATCTATTGACAAAGACACAAAAGTATCCACGCAAGAGGTAGGCAGCAATATGCTAGATGCCATTGCAAACGGTACAATAGAGGGCGTTAAGCTCGCTGCCAATATTGGTGGTATGCTACTGGTTTTTGTCGCCCTAATTGCTATGGCAAATGGAATACTGTTCGAAATTGGAGAACTTACGAATCTAAATGGGTGGGTTGCAAATTGGTCTTCTTATGATGCGCTTTCCATAGAAGCCATCTTGGGTACTTTGTTTGCGCCAATCATGTGGCTTATCGGTGTGCCGTGGGACGATTTATTGCCTATGGGACAGCTGCTGGGCATCAAACTCGCGGCAAGTGAATTTGTAGGTTATATTCAGCTAGCCGAACTAAAAAATGCGGCCAATGAAATTCATTTTAGCAGCCAAAAATCTATTGTCATGGCAACCTATATGTTATGTGGGTTTGCTAATTTTGCATCAATTGGTATTCAAATTGGAGGGATTGGCGGACTAGCGCCTAACCAGCGAAAAGTCCTTTCTAAATTTGGTTTTCGTGCTGTTCTGGGTGGAACTATTGCTTCATTACTATCTGCTACGCTTGTGGGCGCACTGTTGGGATAATAGTTGAAAACCTTTTGAAAAACTATTTATTATTATGCGAGATATTTTGATCTAGCTTTTAATTTTACAAAAAAGAAACAATGCAGCAGTATTTAGATTTGGTTCGACGTGCCCGCAACGACGGGGCTGTTAAAGGAGACAGAACAGGAACAGGTACAAGAAGTGTTTTTGGTCATCAAATGCGCTTTGACTTATCAGAGGGTTTCCCCCTTGTTACAACCAAAAAAATACACCTGAAATCCGTTATCCACGAGCTGCTTTGGTTTATCAAAGGAGACACCAACACGTCCTATCTCACCGAGAACGGCGTGCGTATATGGAACGAATGGGCTGACGAAAATGGCGACTTAGGTCCCGTATACGGTCACCAATGGCGCAACTGGAACAGCGAAAATATCGATCAACTCAAACAAGTTATCGAAACGCTAAAAACAAACCCCAACAGCCGACGTATGTTGGTTTCTGCATGGAACCCTAGCGTACTGCCAGATACCTCAAAAAGTTTTTCCGAAAATGTTGCCAATGGAAAGGCTGCTCTGCCGCCCTGCCACGCTTTTTTTCAGTTTTATGTAGCAGACGGCAAGTTGTCTTGCCAGCTGTACCAACGAAGCGCAGATATTTTCTTAGGCGTGCCCTTTAACATTGCATGCTATGCCCTACTCACTGAAATGATGGCGCAAGTTTGTGGGCTTGAAGCAGGAGAATTTATCCATACGCTTGGCGACGCACACATATACACCAATCACTTTGACCAAGTTGAACTTCAACTAAGCAGAGATCCCAAACCACTGCCCACCCTAAAACTTAACCCAAACATCAGCGACCTTTTTGATTTTAAATACGAAGACATAGAAGTCTTGAATTACGATCCGCACCCTGGAATTAAGGGCGCTGTCGCTGTTTAATTTTTATCTTATGTTTCGAAAAAGAAAACCTTCATCAGCCATAGACCCACAACAGCTCTCGCTAGTTGAATATGCGCAAGAACGGATTGCCCAAAAAACGTGGTTTCACAGGCATTTGCTGGCTTCGTTGTTTCTCGTTTTTTTCGCTTTAATAGCCAACTTAGCTTTTGAGTATAAGGTTGAATTTATGCCCTTTAACACCAAATGGTCGTTTGCCTTAGCCACCCTTCTGGGTGCCCTGCTGGTCATTCACTTTTTGCGTGTTTATGTGTTTCACTCTTTTATGGGCAATGCTTGGGAAACAAAACAAATGGAATTTCTGCTAGAAAAGCAGGCACTTAAAGTCGAAAAATTAAAACGCAATATGGATAAAGAAGCTGCACTAAAAGCAAGTGCTGAATGGGAACGTGAAAATCTAAAAACGAACATCACCATGATTGCTGCTGCCGCAGAAAACAATGCACTTGGGAAAGACAACAAACTCATCTGGCATCTGTCTGACGACCTAAAGCATTTTAAAAATTTAACCAAAGGACACCATGTTATCATGGGCAGAAAGACCTTTGAGTCCATGCCCAAAGCACTGCCTAATCGCACCAATGTGGTAATCACCAGACAAAAAGATTACACAGCCGACGACGCACATGTTGTGCACTCCTTGGAAGCTGCTTTGGCGCTTGCGCAAGAAGACGAGCAACCCTTTATTATTGGTGGTGGTGAGATTTACAGGCAAGGGTTGGCTTATGCAGACAGCATTGAACTCACGCGGGTTCATGCCGATTTTGAAGCCGATACCTTTTTCCCCGAAATTGATCCTGCCAAATGGCGTGAGGTTTGGCGCGAAAACCGCGATGCAGATGAAAAGCATCAACACGCTTTTTCATTTATACGTTACGAAAAAATTAAAGCATGAATGTAGCAATGTTCCCGGGGCAAGGCGCCCAATTTGTCGGAATGGGCAAAGACCTATACGACCAACATCCACTAGCACAAGAAAGATTTAACAGCGCTAATGCACTTTTGGGCTTTTCGATTACAGACATCATGTTTGGTGGGGATGCTGAGGCATTAAAAGAAACCAAGGTAACCCAGCCTGCCATTTTTCTGCATTCCGTCATCAGCTATGAACTGGCAAAAAAATCAAGTCCCGATATGGCAGCAGGCCATTCTTTGGGCGAATTTTCTGCCCTTACCGCTTGCGGTGCTTTGTCTTTTGAAGACGGGCTTTCGCTCGTGTCTAAACGGGCACAAGCCATGCAAGCAGCATGTGATGTCACCAAAGGCACCATGGCAGCCGTATTGGCATTAGCAGATGATGTGGTGGAGCAAGTGTGTCAAGACATGGACGGTATTGTAGTGGCAGCCAATTACAACTGTCCAGGGCAATTGGTTATTTCGGGTGCTTTTCCTGCAGTGGAAGCCGCTTGCGAAGTACTAAAAGAAAAAGGTGCCAAACGCGCACTGCTACTTCCTGTGGGTGGTGCTTTTCACTCTCCGCTTATGGAACCTGCACAAGAAGAATTGGCAAAAGCCATTTTGGAAACCCACTTCAATACGCCAAGCTGTCCCATTTACCAAAATGTAACGGCTGCGCCCACACAAGATGCCGGTCTAATCAAAGAAAATTTAATCGCACAACTTACGGGCCCCGTAAAGTGGACACAAACCATTCAGCAAATGCGTGAAGATGGCGCCAGTTTGTTCACAGAATACGGTCCGGGTAAGGTACTGCAAGGATTGGTCAAAAAAATAGATCGCGAAGCCGAAGTACAGTCCGCTGTATTGGATTAGTCCAAAAACGCCAATATGGTTTTACAGATAAACTGTATTTGATCCTCGTCTAACTCGCTGTGCATGGGTAGGGAAACAACCTCATCAATCAACTGATTGGTGACTGTAAAATCTGCTTCTTTATAGCGTGTATCTACATAGGCCTTTTGCAAGTGTAAAGGGATCGGATAATACACCCCACAAGGGATATCATTTTGCTGTAAATGCTGCACCAAGGCATCTCGGTCTGCGCCCACTATTTTGAGTGTATATTGATGATACACATGCGAATCGCAATCGCCTGAGGTGACGGGCGTTTCAATTTTTGGGTGATCTTGTAGCAATTGTGAATAACGGATAGCAGCCCATTTGCGCCGTTCGTTATAAAAATCCAACAGCTTTAGCTTTTCGTTTAACACCACTGCTTGAAGGCTGTCCAAGCGTGAGTTTACGCCAACCACATCGTGGTGGTAACGCTTGTACATCCCGTGATTAACAACACCACGAATGGTATGTGCCAAGTCATCGTCATTGGTGAAAATAGCACCGCCATCGCCATAGCAGCCTAAATTTTTAGAAGGAAAAAAAGAAGTAGAACCCACGTGGCCAATACCACCCGTTTTCACTTTGGTTCCTGCGGCATCGGTATGCGTAGCGCCTATGCCTTGTGCGTTGTCCTCAATCACAAATAAGTTGTGCTTTTGCGCAATATCCATGATGCGATCCATATCGGCTACTTGCCCAAAAAGGTGTACCGGCACGATGGCTTTGGTATTGGGAGTAATTGCTTTTTCAATGGCATCCGGATCAATATTAAAGGTATCGGGCAACACATCTACCAAAACAGGCGTGAGTCCCAACAAGGCAATGACCTCCACAGTTGCAGCAAAGGTAAAATCGGCCGTGATAACCTCATCGCCGGGTTTAAGCCCCAATCCCATCATGGCAACCTGGAGTGCGTCAGTTCCGTTGGCACATGGAATAACGTGCTTCACACCGAGATAGGCCTCAAGATCGGCTTGGAAACTCCTAACAGCAGGGCCGTTTATAAATTGAGCAGAAGAGAGTACTTCTTGCATGCCCGCATCAACTTGGGGTTTGATGAATTGGTACTGGGTCTGCAAATCGACCATTTGGATTTTACGCATTGCAATTTTTTAGTAGGACAAAATTACAAAAAACTAACGCCTGTTGGCGAAATAAGTATCTTTGAGCCATGGCTTTTTTATATTCCCTTGCTGTAGCTGTAGCCAAAGCCATGACACCAGTGGTTGCCAAGTCTGCTAAAACCAAGGCTTTTGTGGCTGGGCGCAAAGCATTATGGACACAACTCAAAGGCATTCCGCAAAACAAAAAAGTGGTGTGGATGCACTGTGCTTCGCTGGGCGAATACGAACAAGGACTGCCCGTGTTGACCGCATTAAAAAACAATCACCCTGAATACTTCTATTTGGTTACTTTTTTCTCGCCATCAGGTTATGAGGTGCGTAAAAATCATGGCATTGCCAACCTAGCCACCTACCTACCTTGGGATACCAAAGCGGATGTCAAACGTTTTATTGCGCTGGTCAATCCAGTCATGGCATTGTTGGTGAAGTACGAATTTTGGCCAAATCTTATTCTAGAGCTTCAACGTAAAGAAGTGCAGCTGTATTTAATCGCGGGCTTGTTTCGTCAAAACCAACGCTTTTTTAAGCCATGGGGCAACGGGCAACGCAAACTACTCCGTGAGTTTGCCCATTTGTTTGTGCAAAACGAAGCATCGCTCAAGCTATTGCAAAGCATTGGTGTGCAACAAGTGAGTGTGTCAGGCGATACGCGTTTTGACCGTGTAGGCGCAGCCAAAGAACCGCTTGCGTTTATGGACACTTTTGTTGGTGCGCGTAAATGTATCGTGGCGGGCAGCACTTGGCCCGAGGACGAGGCGATATTGCTAGAGGCAATTAGGCACACTCCAAAAGATTGGTGTTGGTTGATTGCCCCACACGAAATGCACGAAGCAAAACTAAACCACTTGATGGCACAGTTGCCAAAAGGAAGTCTGCGCTTTACGCAAAACGAGGAGGCCACATTTGATGGCTGCTCAGTATTGGTCTTGGATACGGTGGGCATGTTGGGACGCTGCTATCCCTATGCGTCACTGGCCTATGTGGGTGGTGGTATGGGCACTTCTGGACTGCACAATATTTTGGAACCCGCTGCTGAGGGGGTGCCGATTGTCATTGGAAAAAATTACGATACGTTTCCTGAAGCCAAAGATTTGATTGCCTTGGGTGGCGTTATTTCCGTAGCTACTGCTGACGCCTGTAGCAAGCAACTTTCAATACTCCAAAAAAATGATGCCCTAAGAGAAGAAAAAGGCAGTACTAACAAAAATTATGTACGCACAAATCAAGGGGCAACAGCAAAGACCCTAAGCCTACTAAATCAACATTTATGATGTGTATACCTACACAAATTCCTGAAGCACTTTGTGCCATAGACGACGAACTAAAAGCTATTTATCACAGTAAAGATTCCTTTTGCGTTTGGGTGTTTAAAACCAGAGCAGACCGAAACCGTTTTATGGAGGCTACTGCTGGTATGGATAAATCAGCCAGAGTAGCGTATTATGGAGCGCATTTTGGATGAGGAAAATTAAACCCCTATTTTCCACACTCCTTTTTCCAAAAAGGCTTCAATAGTTTGTCTGTTAGCTTTGTTCAACAGCTTTGAATGGGCTGTTTTGGTTTGCTTAAAATCTACTTTACAATACGTAAAGTAAAATTCATTTAAGGGTTATTTTATTCACGGCATATTATAAAATATCGTGAATTTATTGGCTGAAATAGCTGTTTTTCACGATTTTCTTGCAAAAATCGTGAACTAAATCTTGATGTACCCACCCAGAAGCACAAACCACTTTCCTTTTTCTTGTTGACCAAGCTGGTCAAATCGGTGCTGTAGTGTCAACTGCACCTTAAGATTTGGATGTACCCATTTACCAAGCCCGCCTGAAACCCTAAGATCGTATCTAGGCGAAAGTGATTTATGAGAAGTTAGCAACGACTCCAACTGAACCAATGAATAGGTTTCTTTTACGTTTAATTTTTGTCCATTGAGCGGAAAATCAAGTCCGAATCTATAGCGAAATCTAATAAAGGTGTCACTACTGAAAAACCTTTCTTCTAACCTAAAGCGGTGTGAAAACCGAATGCTGTGGGGCTTGGATGCAAAATGGTATTGTTGTGTGAGTCTAAATTCATTTGTTTTGTTATCGTCAAATACTTTAGAAAAGCGGTACATCAATCCCAAGCCAATCTTTTGCCCATTGCCAATAGCCAAAGAAGAAAAATGGGCTACTCCCAAAAATCTTGCATCAAATGAAGTGCCGTCTAAGTTAGCATATTCATGGCGTGATGACAACCCAAAATTAGCGGTATATCCCAATGCTTCGCCCAACGTAAAGAAAAGTTGCGGTTGAAAAAATTGTGGATTGGATTGCTGTGTAAAAGCCTTAAAACCCAACGATAAAAAAACACAAATCAGAAAAGTTCTAATATATGATGTGGTCATCTGCTTCTGCTATTATAGTTCGCGTACTTAAAAGCTTCCCGTCTGCGTTAAAAAGTAATTCCATTTTTTGAAATCTATTTTCAATAAAGCATTGGGCTTCAATTTCATAATTTGCTTCGTCAATGAGTTCATGATTTAGCGTATCATGATTTTTTGATAAAACAATTCGCAAGGTGTTTGCTGGATCTGCATCTTTTGGATGTACAAATTGCTTTTGAATACGTGTGAGTTTGCATCGTGGAAATGTATTGTTTAATGATGTCATTACTGATGATGGGAGGTCAGCTTTTTTAATCAACATTTCAATGTCTTCTAAGCTGCCCTCTTGGCAAAATTCTATGCTAAAATGGGTACTGTGTTTTTTAAATTTCACTTCATAGCTATCTTTATCTCCATCAAATTCACAGTAGTAACGCATGCGCTTTGCATTGGTCTGCAGTTGTGGCAAAAGCGCTTGAACAACGGGCGGCAAATCATCAACTGTGATGCGTTCTTCTTTTTCGTATTTGACTTGGGCAACAGTAAAACTGGATAGAAAAAAGAGTGCTGAAAATAATACCAAACGTGACTTCATATATTTAATTTGAATTAATAAAAATCAATTAAAACTAAAGTTTTTTTATATAAAAAAATCACATAAACATGGCTTCATCAAAAAAAGATTTACACTTGTCTGCATATCTTTTAAAGCGATCATAAAGGTTTCTGAAAAGGCTCATAACAATCATATTTGGGGTACTAAAATATGTACAAACATACAAAAATTTACATTAAATTAACATTGGCGTAACATTTACATAACAACATATATATAAGGACAAGGGTGCTGCCTTTAATTGCGCATATGTCTTTTTCCGCACTTTGGTTTGATGGCATTCTATTAAATTTTTATAGATTTGCTATGTTATGTTTAGTTCCCCAAACAAAAAACTTAACCTGAAACTACTGGTTAATCGATTTATAAATTCCAATCGCAAAGCGTATACTTTGCTATTTGAATATTTCTGGGAAGACATGTATACACATGCCTTTTCACTTGTGCAGTGCGAAGACATTGCGAAGGATATCGTGCAAGAAATATGGATAGATGTTTGGAACAGAAGGACAAGCCTGAATGACGCAAATTTTGAGGCTTATTTACACCGCGCCGTTCGCAACAATTGCTTCAAGCATTTTAGATCTAATAAATTCAACAAGACCCAATTGCAGGTAATAGACACATTAGGTATTTTTCAAAAGCCTAAAATTGAAGAAAAGCACGAGCTTGGCGCAATGGAAGTTTCCATAAAAAAAGTGATGGGTAAGCTACCGAAGCGATGCAAACAAATATTTGAACTTAGCCGTTATGACCGTGTCCCCAATGAACAAATTGCGCTTCAACTTGGGATTTCAAAACGCACTGTTGAAAATCAATTATCCATTGCACTAAAAGCGCTGCGTGAGGAAATATACGTGAACTAAAGCCTTTGCTACTGCGCTTAAAAACACCTGCAAAGCCAGAGCTGGGGTTTATTTTTTTCAAAAAATAAAGAATTTCTTGAAACGAACTATCCTCGAGGCAGAGTCGTAGAGGTATTTCGCTCGTTTCATTTTGCCCTTTAAGGGGCAAAAACCGAAATTCTGTGATTTAGATTCCCGAATACTCGGGAATGACATTTTCAAAGGAAACCCCAAGGCAGCGCCTCGAGGAATTCTTTTCGATTAAAATATTTTATGTGCGTTCAATACGGTTTTGGGACTGTATGGATATAAAGTCCTTATACATTGAACAATGAGTGAAAAAGCATTTAGAGCCCTAATCGAAAAGTATTTTAAGGGAACACTATCTGAACGTGAAGCCGCTGCGCTGCGTGAATTTGAAGATAAAATAACGGCCAAAACCGGAACTGTTTTTATCAATGAAAAGCAACGTGCTGAAATCAAATCTTCTATTTATACCAAGATTCAGGCATCACAAAAACGCACCTCTAGAAAACTTTGGAAAGTGGCAGCAAGTATTGTGGTACTCATTGGATTGAGCATAGCTACCTATCACTACAGCTATACCCCTATTCAAGCAGAAAAGGTGCTGTTGGCCCATACCACAACAAGAGGCGAACAGCTGGATGTGACGTTGCCTGACGGAACAGAAGTAAGACTAAACGCCGGAAGTACCTTGCGCTATCCAACGCAATTTGCAACATCCAAAAGAGAAGTGGAACTAACAGGGGAGGCCTTTTTTGATGTGGTCAGAAATCCAAATGCGGCTTTTATTGTAAAAACAGCAGGATTAACCACCACCGTTTTGGGTACTTCGTTCAACATCAACACCCATGAAAGCGACAACATTACCGTTACCGTAGCCAGCGGGAAGGTGGGTGTAGCAGCAGAGCCTGGTAAAGAAATATTCTTAACTCCCAAACAGCAACTTTCTTATAACAAGACCTCTCGTCAAATGCGTACGCAAGAGGTAAAGCTTGATAAATATTTGGACTGGAAGGATGGCATACTCCGCTTTGAAAACGCAAGCATCACAGAAGCCGTAAAGAAATTAGAACGCTGGTATGACGTTGATATTGAAGTGCTTAACCAAGACATTGGAAATTGTCGTTTTACAGGAAAATTTAACAATGAGAAATTGCCAACCGTCTTAAAGAGTTTGTCTTATTTAAAATCAGGGTTGACCTATGAAATCCTAGACAATCAAAAAATTAAAATCAAAGGAACTTGTGATTAACAGCTAAAAACAACGTGTATGAAATGAAACCAAAAAAAAGCAGCCTAATCGAAAAACCTTGGCGGGTAAGATTAGACTGCGAGCGTCTAACAGAAATAAACTAATAAAACCATTAAACGTTTAAAATTATGAAAATAAATATTAATAAAACGCGCATAGAAATGACAGTAAAGTTTACCATCTACATCACTGCACTTTTTATGTTTTGTTCGGCTTTAGCACACAAAAGTAACGGACAAGAATTGTCTAATACTTTCGTAACGCTATCGATAAGCAATGCTTCGCTTCATGACATTTTTAATGAAATCGAAGGGCAAACACCTTATCGTTTTGTGTACGACTCAAAAACAAAAGGCTCAAAGGAGTTTTCTTATGAGTTTGATAAAACTTCATTAAAAAAAATACTTCATACTTTATCTGAGGATACGGGTACTGAATTTAATGTTGTAAACAGAAGTATCACGGTTATTAAACCAATTCGAGAATTAAATAATTCTGTGCTGGTTACCCCGATTGAAGGAAAGGTACTTGATGAAAACGGAAATCCACTTCCTGGAGCTACAGTGCTTGTAAAGGGCACTTCCAACGGAACAACCACTGATTTTGATGGCGTGTTTTCTATAGACTTAAACCCCGGAGACATCTTAGAGATTTCTTATGTTGGTTATAGAACTGTTGAAATAACATATAGCAATCAAGCAAATTTTGAAATCAGCCTAGAACCAGCGGCAACAATGCTTGACGATATCGTACTTATTGGGTATGGATCAGTAAGTAAAAAAGAGCTCACTGGCTCCGCAGCCAATGCAGAGAATATCGAAAACCGAGCCGTAACTAAGGTTGAGGAAGCTTTGCAAGGAAATGTTGCTGGGGTTACTGTAGTTAGTAATGGTGGGGATCCTACAAGTACTCCTGTTATAAAAATCAGAGGAGTTGGAACAACTTCACCAGAAGGTCCCCTTTGGGTTGTTGATGGGGTGCCCTATTACGGTGGTCCATTAAACCCCTTTGACATTGAATCAATCACAGTACTTAAAGATGCTGCTTCCGCTTCTATTTATGGAGTAAGAGCTGCTGGTGGTGTTATATTGGTGCAAACCAAACAAGGGAAAGCGGGAAAAATAACAGTAGATTTTGGTGTTTTTACCGGTGCTCAAAGTGTATATGACAAACCCACTGCGCTTAACGCGCAACAATATACAGATGCATATAATCTAGCATACGATAGTTCCGGAAAACCAAGGATTGATTATTTTGACGCTGCCAAAAACCCTGGGAGATTGGTAAACAAAACCAATTGGGTGGATGAAATTTTCAGAAGTGGTCTTATACAAAACTATGATGTAGGACTTCGAGGAGGTTCGGAAAAATTTAAATTTTCTTCCTCAATTGGGTACAATACAAAGGATGGGATTTTATTAAACACCTATGCCGACAGGTTGAGTTTTAGGTTTAATTCTACAACAAAGCTTAATGATAAGGTTAAGGTCGGACAAAACCTTTCGTATACACGTACCAACGGACAGACAGTTTTTACGGGTACACAGGCAGAAAGTGGGGAAACCAACTATAACGGAATCATTACTGCGGCCATCAAAGCCCCTCCCTTTATGTCTATTTACAAAGCGGATGGCACTTACTCTGATATATCAGATAACGGTCGAAATGGTGATGTAATACACCCCGTAGGAACTTTAGAAAGAATTGACATTGACAATCCATCTAAATCATATTTTGACAATCTGTTTTTAGAATATAAGCCAGTTACAAATCTTGCGCTAAAAACAAGCTTTGGTATGACACAAACTGACGCTGATTATGAAGAGTTTCAGCCCAGAGTTGCTGAAGAGTCTAAAGTACAAACCTCAGTAAATAGACTTATCACAGAATATTACCAAAGAACCAATTGGACGTGGGAAAACACCCTAGACTATACACCCAACTTAGACGACGATAACAGCTTACAACTTTTGGCAGGACATGCAGTGCAAAAAGATGAGGCTGAGAGTAACTATATAAAAGCTCAAGGATATGAGAATGAGAAACGTAGTCTTATTACAATAAACACGGCAGATAAAATCGTAGAAACTCGACATCAATATGAAGTTCAAACTTTGGTATCCTACTTTTCTAGGGCACTATATGATTATAAGAAGAAATATTTCTTATCTGCCAGTATTCGTAGAGACGGCTCTTCAAAGTTAAAAGCTGACAAGCGCTGGGAAAACTTCCCTTCGGTAGCTGCAGGTTGGCGGATTTCTGAAGAAGACTTCTTTGATTCTGAATTTGTCAGTAACCTTAAATTAAGAGCTTCTTGGGGAAGGGTAGGAAACATTGAATCCCTACGTTCCTTTCCGACAGATGTTCCATTAGAAAATGGAATCGTAATATTAGGAGGTGAAGGTTATCATAAGAGTACCGCTTTGAATAGTCGATCAAATCCTAATTTGAAATGGGAGATTTCAGAAACCACCAATTTTGGTGTTGATTTTAGCTCCGTAAATAACAAGTTTACCTTTGCTGCAGATTATTTTATTCGAGACACAAAAGATCTTTTGTTTCGACTACCAGGAAGTTCGCTTGAGGGAATTGCAATTTTTCCGTTCCAAAATGCTGGAACAGTTCGAAACAAGGGGCTTGAACTCGGTCTTGGTGTAAATAAATATGAAGGCGATTTTACCTATAACTTAAGCGGTAATATGTCATTTATCAAAAATGAGCTTACTGACTTAGAAGGTAATATTTCTGAAATCAGTGAGGGTGAAACGCAAGTAGCGACACATTATCCGCTTTGGCACGCAGTGGGAGAGCCCTTATATTCATTTCGTGTAATAGAAACTGATGGGTTATTACGTACTGCTGCACAAGTAACTGAAGCCCAAGCAAATGGTCAACCTAATGCACAGCTTGGTGACATCAAGTTTGTAGATCAAAACGGCGACAAGAAAATTGACGCTGAAGATCGAGTTTACAAAGGAAGCTCTTTCCCTAAAACCACCTTTGGTTTCAATGGAAACTTCACCTACAAAAACTTTGATTTATCGGTATTTATCCAAGGTGCATCAGGTGCCTTTGCATACAACGGCTATAGGTTTACTTCGACTTATCCTGCGCATACTTCTGTTGCTGGCGCAAATTTATCAAGTATTGCGCTAGATACCTGGAGTGCGAAAAATCCAAATGCTACTAACCCAAGATTAACTATAGAAGATTCAAATCAAAATATACGAATGTCAGATTTTTGGCTTGAGAGTACAGACTATGTCCGTATCAAAAACTTATCTATTGGATATAACCTCAAAGGGAATGATGTTTTTGATGCTTTAAGAATATATGCTACTTCTCAAAACCTAATCACCTGGACCAACTATTCAGGGCTTGACCCAGAAGTTGGTAATAATGGAGTTGATGGCGGTCAATACCCTGTGTCACGTGTATTTACACTAGGGTTTAACGTAACACTTAAATAAACTTAAAACTATTTATTATGAAAAAATTAATATATAAATTGTTATTGATACCCGCACTTATCACATTTGTGGTGTCTTGTCAAAAAGATTTTTTGGAAACTGAACCAAAAGGGCAAGCTACATTGGCGAACTTTTGGAAAACCGAAACCGATGTGGAGCGTGCCATAAATTCATTATACCTAATGAACGACCGTCAAGACATCTACGGACGAGGCTTATTTCTGTACTCTTTAATTCCAAGTGATGATTTTGTTGTTGGAAAATCTAAAGGACAAATTGAGGAAATTAAGGATTTTCTAACAGACGGCACTGGTGGCTATACCAATCAGATTTGGCCCGTACATTATCAAGTGATCAAACGAGCAAATGATATTTTAAAGTATGTACCAGAAATGGGAATTTCACAAGAGAAAAAGAACTTTGCTTTGGGGAATGCTTATTTTATGAGAGGGTTGGCTTATTTTCAGTTGAGCTTGCTTTATGGCCATGCCAATGCTGGAATCCCAATAGTTGATGAAACTACCGAGGATTTCTTCATAGAACGCCCTAAAAGCGTCACTGAAAGCTATGCTTTTGCTGCAGAGAATTTTACAAAAGCTGCATCGCTTTTGCCGCTCTTTAACGCTTTAGACGCTTCAGATTATGGAAAAGCACACAAAAATGCAGCTTATGCTTATTTAGCTAAAACGCATCTGCATAATGCGGAATTTGATAGTGCTTCATGGCAAAAAGTGATTGATGCTTGTGACGAGGTGATTAAAACACAACCTGATTTAGAGCCCAAATTTGAAGATGTATTTAAAATTAAAAATAATTATGGGAAAGATTATATCTGGTCGGTTCCTAGTAATAAGCAGGGGGGTAGTATTTTCCCTGGGGCATCTTTAGAAAATAAAGGCTGGGGACTGTATAACGGCTGGGGCTATTTTGCTCCAACTCTCGATTTGTATGAATCGTACAAAGCAGGAGACTTAAGAAGAGATGCAACCTTATTGGCTTTTGGAGATGCGTTTGTGTATTTTGGACAACCCCGAAAATATTGGTCAGAGCGTAGCCTAACAGGAATTCAGCTCAAAAAGTATATGGAACCCTACAGTTATCCAGACGGGAAGCATTTAAATGGAAACGGAGACCATCCTACAACTGACTTGAACATGCCTTTGGCACGTTTATCAGGCGTTTACCTTATGCGTTCAGAGGCAAAAATTATGCTTGGACAAAATGGCGATGCTGATCTAAACAAAGTTAGAACTCGAGCTGGTCTTCCCGCTATTACAGGGGCTACGATTGATGATATAAAATACGAGCGTAGAGCAGAGTTTGCAGGAGAACTTCATGGGAGATTTGAAGACCTTTGCCGTTGGGGCGATGCTGCAGCTATTAAAAAAGCACTTCGAGGAAGACAACATACAGATAAAACGGATCCCAACTCTACTTTTAAAGTGTATGAAGTCTGGAAAGAACGTAGCAATTTTGATTTAGACAAACACCGAGTTTGGCCCATTCCACAATCTGTAATTGACCAAAGTAGAGGGACGATAACCCAAAACGAACGTTAATCAATAAGTCATATTAATTTAATAAAAGCGTGTTCTTGATTGAGCGCGCTTTTTTTTAATCTCAAACCATGTTATTTTCAAAAATTCCTTCCTTAAGACAACCCAAAGTCTCAACTAAAAAAATTCCTGAAAATCGCATTTCAAAAGTGTATACGCACTGGAGATGGCGCATGTTCATCGGAATGTATTTGGGTTACACCGTTTTTTATTTTACACGGAAAAATATTTCGCCTGCCCTCCCCTTAATCAGCGATAAATTAGAAATTGACATCATCGAGCTGGGCATTTTAAGCAGCGTCTTTTATGTGGTTTATGGCATAGGAAAATTCATTAGTGGTTTGTTGGCCGACAAAGCCAATATCAGAATGTTTATGCCTATTGGTCTATTTATAGCTTCAAGTATTCATTTATTCATTGGCTATCTTGACAGTCTGTATCTGGTAGTTTTCTTTTGGGGACTTAACGGTGCCTTTCAATCCATGGGGTTCCCTCCTATTGCCAAAGGTCTGGTTCATTGGTTTTCGCCTAAAGAAAGAGCTACAAAATGGACTATATTATCTTCATCTCATACATTAGGAACTTTTGGAATAGGCGTTATTGTTGCAGGAATCATTAATTTATACAACAAAGGAGTTGTGGGCTGGGAAGCCGTTTTTTATGTGCCTGGTATCATTGGGTGTATCATGGCCCTGCTGCTGTTTATAACCCTCAGGGATAGACCAGCTGCACTAGGTCTTCCAAAAATTGAAGATTATAAGAAAGATAAAGCGGTCCTTGAAATGGATTCCTCGTCCAGCCTTACGCATTGGCAAATTTTAAAGAAATACATATTTACAAATAAGTATATATGGATTTTATCCATAGCCAATATGTTTATATACATCATTCGCTTTGGCACTTTAGATTGGTCAACTAAATTCTTATACGACGTAAAAGGTATAGACCAAGTTAGCGTTGCCATTTTTTGGACACTAATGCCTTTGGCAGGTATTCCAGGAGGGATTGTTGCTGGCTATCTAGCTGATCGATTTTGGAATGGAAGGTGTACGCCAATTAACGTAATTTATTTGACGTTGTTGTCATTTAGTATTTATGGGTTTTACATGTATTCCGGTCCCAATAACATCGTGGCTACAGGAATATTCTTACTCTTAATTGGTTTTTTAATTGATGGTCCTCAAAATCTAATTAGCGGCGTGCAAACATCAAGATTAACCGTCAAGGAAGCTATTTCAGGAGCTTGTGGCATGACAGGGTTCTTTGGGTATGTAGGTGCTACTTTTTCTGGAATAGGGCTTGCTTATATAACCCAAGAATATGGCTGGGGAGGTATGTTTGGTAGTTGTATAGTGGCTTCTATTTGTTGCCTCTTTTTAGTAATGCTGACTTGGAAAAAAGAAATGAGATAAGTGCATAAAAAAACCCCAACAATTGTTGGGGTTTTGTGCGGGTGAAGGGACTCGAACCCCCACGCCGTGAAGCACTAGATCCTAAATCTAGCGTGTCTACCAATTTCACCACACCCGCTTGTCTTATTAGACGATGTGTCATTGCTGGTGGGATAATTAGCGTGCCTGCCTGTCGTTTGCCTTTTAAAGGCAAGGTAGACAGGTCTACCAATTTCACCACACCCGCATTAGGACGGCAAATATAAGGATGTTTCCCTAATTCAAAACCACTTTCTTATCGTATAAGTATTTTATACCTTAGTTGCTTATTCAAATCCCTATGTCAAATTTTTTAACATACGTCCAAGAACACCAAAATCGCTTCTTAGAAGAACTGTTTTCGCTTATCCGTATTCCTTCCATTAGCGCAGATTCTACCTACATCCCGGAGATGCAAAAAGCGGCCACGGCCGTGCAAGAAGCCCTCGCAAAAGCTGGCTGCACACATACCGAGCTGTGTCCTACTGAAGGCTTTCCCATTGTTTATGGTGAAAAAATAATTGATGCTTCCCTACCCACTGTGCTGGTTTATGGGCATTATGACGTACAACCCCCAGACCCACTGGACCTTTGGGACAACGATCCCTTTGACCCGGTAATTAAAAAAACAGCCCTTCACCCCGATGGAGCCATATTTGCACGTGGTGCCTGTGACGACAAAGGCCAGATGTTTATGCATATCAAGGCATTGGAGGTCATGGAGCAAAACGGCGGACTGCCCTGCAACATCAAATTTATGATAGAAGGCGAAGAAGAAGTGGGCAGCGATAACCTAGAACACTTTGTGCGCGCCAACCCCGAAAAGCTGGCCAATGACGTTATTTTGATTTCAGATACGGGAATGCTAGCAAACGATTTGCCATCCATCACCACCGGATTGCGTGGCATGAGCTATGTGGAAGTGGAAGTAACAGGACCTAATCGCGATCTACACTCAGGTCTATATGGCGGTGCTGTGGCCAATCCCATCAACATCCTGACCCAAATGATTGCCTCGCTACACGACGAAAACAACCACATCACCATACCCGGTTTTTACGATAAGGTAGCAGAACTAAGTGCGTCTGAACGCGAAGAAATGGGAAAAATTCCCTTCTCCCTTGAAGCCTATAAAGAAGCGTTGGATATAGCAGCAGTACATGGCGAAAAAGGCTATACCACCAACGAGCGAAAATCCATTCGCCCATCATTAGATGTCAATGGCATATGGGGAGGCTATACGGGCGAAGGTGCCAAAACCGTAATTGCCAGCAAGGCCTATGCAAAAATTTCCATGCGATTGGTACCCGATCAACGTTCAGAAGAAATCACCGCACTTTTTACGGAGCATTTTACCGCATTGGCACCAGAAGGCGTTAAGGTAAAGATAACACCACACCACGGCGGCGAGGCATACGTGATGCATGCTGACGGAATGGAGTTTCAAGCTGCAAGCAAAGCCTATACGGAAACCTTTGGTAAAGCACCACTACCCGTTCGAGATGGCGGCAGCATTCCAATTGTGGCACTGTTTGAAGAAACTCTTTACAGCAAGACCATACTGATGGGATTTGGCTTAGATAGCGATGCCATTCACTCGCCAAACGAGCATTTTGGGGTGTTTAATTTCTTAAAAGGAATTGAGACCATTCCGCACTTTTACCACCACTTTACTGGACTTTTTCAAGCAAATCGATAAGGAACAAGTCGGCGGCAATACCGTCGGCAACAAAAGCGCCTTTGGGCGTTGCCTTTAGGCAGTTGTCTTCGATATACAGCAATCCTGTGTTGATAAAATGGGCTGACTGCTGCTCTAGGTGATTGCGGTAGCGTATCCCCAACTGTGCTTCTAACTGTTCCAACGAAACGCCCCAAGAAGCACGAAGGCCTATCATGATGGCTTCGTTGAATTTATCAATAACACTCAGTTTTTCTACAGTTTGTGGTATGTCACCCGCTGTGATTTTTTTCATGTAAGCAGCATTATTACTTACATTCCAATAGCGGTTTTCTCCATCAAAACCATGTGCAGAGGGGCCAATGCCCAAATAGGGTTTGCCCTGCCAATAAGCGGTATTGTTACGAGAACGAAAGCCCGGCTTCCCAAAGCTAGACAACTCATAATGTTCATAGCCCGCTTGTGTTAAGCTGTCTACCAAATGTAAGAATTGGGCTTCAACATCTGCATCATCCAACAAGGAAACAATGCCTTTGGAAACAAAACGTCCAAGTGCTGTTTTGGGTTCTAGTGTAAGGGCATAAGAAGAGATATGCGGTACATCTAGCTTTAAAGCCGTTTCTAGGTTTTCTTGCCAATCAGCAAAGGTGGTGTGTGGTGTCCCAAACAAAAGGTCAATGGAAATATTTTCAAAAAGTTCTTGTGCCCAAATCACTGCTTGCACGGCTTGTTTGCCATTGTGAACACGGTTCATCAAGGTCAGTTCTTTGTCATGAAAAGACTGTATGCCAATAGACAAGCGATTGATTCCTGCTTCTTTGAGGGCTTGTAAATATGCAGGGCTTAGATCGTCGGGGTTGGCCTCAAGCGTAATCTCGGGTGATGCAACCACGTTAAATTGTGCATAGACCTCCGCTATAAGTAGGCTTATTTGAGATGCCGTGAGCATGGAAGGCGTACCGCCGCCAAAATAAATGGTTTCAATGGGCGCTTGGGCTTCTTCTTTGCGAAGCCCTATTTCTTTTTTGAGCGCAGCAACCATTTCATTGGTATAATTGGCCGATGTTGAGAAATGAAAATTACAATAGTGACACGCCTTTCTGCAAAAAGGAATATGGAGATAAATACCCGACATGCTTATTTTTTTATGCGGTGCGACTCTTTTTGAACAAAGGACGCCCAACCAGAATAACTTTTTTCGTTTTGCTGTGCCGGATTAAAATAGTGACATACGGCAGCCGCAAGTCCATCGGTTGCATCTAGGTTTTTGGGAAGTGACTTAAGCTTTAGTAGCTGTTGCAACATCTTGGCTACTTGCTCCTTGGAGGCATTACCACTTCCAGTAATGGCCATTTTAATCTTACGGGGCGAATACTCAAAAACAGCCAAATCGTGCGCAATCCCCGCAGCAATAGCCACCCCTTGGGCACGCCCTAGCTTAAGCATGGATTGTACATTTTTACCAAAAAAGGGTGCTTCAAGCGCCATCTCATCTGGCTTAAAGGTTTCGATAAGCTCAGTGGTTCGGGCGTAGATACGACCCAAGCGCTCGTAGTGACTTTTATACTGGCTAAGCTTTAGCTCGTTTAGCTGCAAGCAAGTCAAGGTATTTCCTTCCACTTTGATGATACCAAACCCCATAATGGTGGTTCCAGGATCAACGCCCAAAATAATCCGCGAATCGGCCATGCGTAAAAATAGGGAATAAAAGCTATTTGGAGATAGCGATAGGAAGTGTCCATTGTACTTCTACAGCAACCTCCAAATTTGTTTTAAATGCAGGTTGGAATAAAGGAAGGGAAGCAACCACCTCTTCAAACGAGGTGAGGACGACAGGGGAACTTTGAAATTGCGCGCTGTCTTTAAAATTCACCACTGATAGTTGACCAAGCGTATCTACCTTTAGGGTAACATAAAGGGTGTCGTTTAGATCGTCAAAGGAAAGCTTATCTGAAGCCCATTTTACATCCAACTTTTTTTGAAGTGTTTTGGCAAAACAATCCCAATTTAATTTAACGTCATCTTGTGGGCAATCGGGAAAAAGAGGCGGTTCGTCTAGTTGGGTCCAATTGACGTTAGGTGCTTGGGGTGTTGGTTTGGGGTTGGTGCATGCAAAAAACAGCAACGAGATGGTCAAGAAAAGTCCCCAAATTTTCATTGCATAAATGTAAAAAATTAAGCGCTCTTTATGAGTAGACCGCCAAATATTTTGTAAATTAGAATTATGGATATAGCACTTTTAATTCTGGGCGGTCTACTTATTATGCTGGGAATGGCAGGTAGTTTTTTACCTATTATACCCGGGCCACTGACCAGTTGGTTTGGCCTACTTTCTTTACACTATACCACTAAGGTGGAGCAGGATTGGCATTTTCTTGGCTGGACACTTGCCGTTGCCTTAATCGTTATGGCATTGGATTATCTCATACCCATATGGGGCACCAAAGCTTTTGGCGGCACTAAAGCAGGGGCTATTGGCGCTACTGTGGGATTGGTGGTAGGGTTATTTTTTCCGCCATTTGGAATTATTTTTGGCCCTTTCATAGGGGCGCTTGCAGGTGAATTAAGCAAGAATGCAGACCGCAAAGCAGCACTCAAAGCTGCTCTAGGATCTTTCTTAGGTTTCCTATCTGGGGTTTTACTAAAGTTTATTGTTTCCTTTATCTACCTGCTGTTTTTCGCTTCAACAGCCTGGAAGGCTTTTGATAGTTGGTTTTAAGAACCAGGAGCAAAAGGAAGTCCATTTATATTCAAATCACAATACTATACTTACTAAATAAAAGTACTGAAGGTCGTTCTGTATCAAATCACAATAAATTTTAACTAAACAAAACGATTTTAAACGGTGACTTCCTTATTGCATCTCTGGAACTTTTAAAGGGTTGAATACTGGGGTGATTCTTCCAAGAAGGCTAATCGAAATCTTATACGGATTGTGGGTCAGCCAACCTGTTTTCTTATCACCAAAATTTAAAATACGCACATAATTAGGATACGTTTGGTTGTATACATCCAAATCATAAATATGTCTAAACTCATAATATCTGCTAGAAATACGTTGTACGCGATAAACGTTTTCCCAAAGGCTAAGGCCTTCATCTAAATGCTCTTTTATCTCGTCATCAGACATGCCCAAAACAAAACAATCGTTGATGTGAAGGGTAGTAACAACCGAGCGTCCGTCATCTGGAAGTTGATACACGGGGTCGTTATTCCGCAATCTTTTTACAGCTTCCCAAAACGAGACAATGTGTTCTTTATACTGACCATCTAGTGTTTTATAAATCATCACATGATGGTTGTTTCTTGGGTTTACGTATTTGTTCATGCCATCACTAAGCTGAACGGCATTACTGACATTTTCACGCATCCTAACCTTACGCACAGGTACCTTATCACCATTTCTGTTTGGCAGAAAAATATTGGTTTCCCATCCTGTATCGGTAGATGTTGTAAGGGCGTTTCTAGGAATTTTACCGTTTTCAAAACCTCCATTTAAATCAATGTGATCATAAATTAATTCTCTAACGTTATGGTCAACGATTTTACTCACTTGTTTGGCTGTAGTAAGCGATTTAATGGGCTTTCTGATGTGGAATGCTTCGTTGCCGTCAGGACCTATACGCTTACCATAAAAACTGTCTTTATGCAGCTTCCCTTTTGGCGAAAGACAAATGGCCCCACTCTTTTTATTTTTTAAGAGACGTATCACCTTATTCTCGGCATCAATTGAAACAGCGATCTTATTGTAAAAGTTTAATACATCTTGGGTAAATCGATTCCAAGGTGTTGGAAAAACTTCTCTATATACATCTGGTTCATAGCGATTCCAATGGCGCAACTCTTCTAAATAATAAGGTGCATTTAGCGCTGTGACAAGGGCATTTAAAGCAGGTTCTCTAGAACTGTGGTGTCTTGGCTTATTTTCATAAGCGCCAAGAGATCTGATTCCCCATTTTCTCCGCAAACTACTGATTGAATTTCCTCTAGCTGCTACAACTTTGGGCGATACTTGAGATAAATAATATCTCACTTTTGTTGCAAGGTGATGCTGGTCATTAAATTCTTTATTTACAACATCCTCTGCATAAATAGACATGATAAAATGTCTGTATTTTTGATATGCATAGTGTTTGCTTGTTCCATTCATAAGCTGCTCCAAAACACGTGTTTTTAGTTGCTCCCACGCTCCTGATGGTTGTTGATTGAAGTACTCATAAGGTGTTTTACCTCTAATTTTATCCTTAAAGGAACGCATACACAGCGTTTTGTTCTTATCGCTATCGTTAAAAAATCGCTTCCATGGCAAGATATATATAATTGAAACCTCTTCAGAAAAAAGCATTTCTTCAGAAATTGGGGTATTTGTAAAGGGACATGTCTTACTCCACTCCAACCACAGCTTGTATTTTAATAGGTTAGAATGCGTTGGGTTTTGCCCGGCTTCAATAACAGCGTTGTGAACCTTGGGAAGCTGCTGCTCCCTTATTTTTTTGTCTATATAAATGGCCTTGCGATTCTTCGCGTTGGTTTTCAATTGATTACTTAAAACAAAGTTTATTTCGTCAATAGGACCGTATTCTTGAATAAGTTTATTGACAATCTTGCGAAGTTCAAAAATTGGTTTTTGCACTACAGGCTTGTATTCTCGATGAATAATTGAATTTTCCTCAGCGTTAATCGGGAGTGTGTCTACGCCTTCTTGTTGTTGTGCGACATATAGCTTATCAAGAGGGAGGCTGATGCCAAAAGCGTCGTGGAAATCGTGTATCCATGTTATGTCATCAATGCTGTTATCTTCAACTGCAGATTCAATAAAATAAATAATCGCTTCTAATTTTTCTTGCGATAGTTGGCGCCATTTTTCAAAGCCAATGGCATTTTTAACACTTCCTAACACAGCAGCAGTCCTTGATTGATATCCTGCTATCAAAAATGGTAATATGGCGCGTCCAGCCTTCATGCTGACGCTACCATAACCCGATTTTAATTTAATACGTGCAACCGATCTGGCATTTGTTTTGGTTAATCCCCATTTGGAATTGAGTCTTTCTGTGAGTTTGGTTTTATCTGTATAAAAATACAAGTCATGCCATAAGTCGTGTTGATCTTCTTTTGTGAATTCAAAAAATCTGTTGCCAAAAGCTTGTGTCCGAGAAAGCTGCACTATGGTATGTGAGAGGAATAGCTTGGTTGAATCTTCATAATTAAAGGCATCCGCGTCTTCTACGCCTAGCGCACTGCGCACCTTTTTAAATATAAAACTTGAAAACTTCAATGCGATTGACAATGCTTTTTCACGCTGCTCATTGGTTAGTTTTTTACCATGATATCTAATGGAATTAACCCACATATAAATATCATACCATTCTTGCAGCGGGTGGCTTTTGAGCATGGCTCTTTTTTGAGCCTCATACTTACAACTCATATTACCCCCACTAAGCTTTTTGTAGTGAGCAGGGCGCTGAAAAAACAACAGTCCTGAGCGATAATCATCACCCATCAGGGTTTGCTTAAAATCATCCGTCAAAACGCTGTGGTATTTTTGTTGCACATCCAGTAAAGCATGCAACTCATTTATGAACATGTTCCGATCTAAATATCGGTTACGAATACGTGTATTCCCGTAAACAAATGGTTTGTTTTTTTTGGGTTTGATGGTATTGAGGTAAGCACCTAAATGATTGTTTTTTAGGTGGTCATAGGTGTGATGAATCCCCAATCGGTTAGCAACCGGCAAGCCTTCCAATAAGGTTTTTGCTTTGGTCTTATTTTCGATATCAGACATGATTTTACCCCTTCTCTGGGTCATGTGATACAAAATTCGACCAAGTTCAAATTTTGAAATCTTCTCCTCAAGACCCTTTGCACGAAACTCATATGGATCTAAAGCAAACCATACATCCATAATTTGAGTCCTTATGGAAGGCTTTTTGTCTTTATACCACTTCACCAAATCTTTTGACTTTAAAGGACATAATCCATTGGCTGCTAAAAAAGCCAAGACTTGACGCTTGCGATAAATTTTTCTTAAATAAATTTTTCGATCGTTTCTGGATTGTGTACGAATAGTGGCATTTGAGATTTCTCTCTCGCCTTCACCAATGTGATTTACAAATGAAGAAAAGACGCGTGTGCCCATATCAATAATTTCAGAACGAGACGAGTCTCTAACAAGCGACCAACCTATTGATTCTGTTTCAATAAAAAGACCTAATGTTTGTTTCATAAAATTTATTATATTTGTGATATCTTATCACAATAAGGCTTATGCCGTGGACTTTTGTCCAGCGTCCCGCTTAGGTGGGACTTTTTTTTTAAGGTATTGGCCGGGTCGAAACCCGACCAATCCTTTATTGTAGCATAACAATCAAAGCAAAAAAACAGGTTCACTGCTACGGAAGAACCAAAAAGGGCAAAAAAGGTTAAGAAGCTAATTCCTTTATATTTAATAGAGTTATTTACTCCTCACTTTGTAAAAATGAGGTGTATAGATTTAAACAAAACAAATAGGCATTAAACCGTGCTAATGGTTCTTCAAATAACAATAAAACGCCACTAAAGAGAAGTGGCGTAAATTTTATGAATATGTAAAGTTTTTCTTACGTTATGTAAGAAAACGTCTAGTAGAAGAGGTGGCGATTGTCAACAATCGTATATGTATTCTTTAATGCAGCTGTAAGTTCTTGCTGCGCACTTTGTTTTGCATTGTTCAGCAAAGACGACTTATACCCAGCGTAGCTTGGTAAAGCTGTTGCAGGCGTTGTTGTTGTAGCCTTCACTACATAAACGCCAGTATTACCCGCAATTGGCTCCGATAGCGCTCCAGAAGTCATGCTAAAGGCAGCGCCTATAACCTTAGGCTCTTTTGATGCGCCAGCCAACATAGCCGTAAATCTGTTCATGGCCTTGGCCGTACTTGGTGTTTGTCCAAATTGATTGGCAACCTCTTCTAAAGAGGAGTACTCTTCGATTTGATCAACTATATAAGCTTTCTTTTTTTCGTTTAAAACAAGTGGGGTTAAAGCGGCTGCGACATCTGTTGCTGAAGCTAGACCTTCATTCTTAGATGAAGTGACCTGAACAATAAGAAAACTATCTGTATTGTATGAAAAGCGCTTTACATCAGAAACTTTACGATCTTCCTCAAAAGCCCATTGTACAACCTGACGTTGGTTGCCTAAACCAGGAAATGATTCATCTAAAATTTTAAGATCGTTAACCTCACGAACAGCCAAGCTTTTTTGTTTGGCTAAATCTTCAAAGTCTGTTTCTTTTAGATCAAACTCAAATTGAGATGCTTCTGTATACACTCGGTTTGCCGTGGCATCAGAAGGAATGAGTTTTTTAGAAATCGTGGCCAGCTTAACCACGTCTTTTTTGTCCAAAACTTCAATAACATGATATCCAAACTCCGTTTCTACAACCCCTTTAGCACCCTTGCGATTTCTAAACACAAAATCACTGAATGGCGCAACCATCTCTTCTTTGGTGAATTCTGGTAGATCACCTCCATTTGGTCCAGATGGGCCGTCTGAATTTTCGCGAGCAAGTTGTGCAAAGTCACTTCCGCTTCGTGCTTTTCGCAATAAAGCATAGGCTTCTTTTCTAGCTTGAGCTTTTGATCTGCTAACGCTTTCCTGAGCACGTGCCGCACCTTCAAAAGCGACTAAAATGTGACGCGCTTTAGCCTTACCGTTCTTTTTCTTGGCAATCATTTTGGTCAAATTGCTGTAGCCATTGTCTTCATAAGGCCCAAAGACTGCGCCTTTTGAAAGCTTAAATAGCGTACTTGCATAGTTGCCAGAAAGCTCAGTTTCGCTAACAAAAGCATCGCTGTAAGGCACTTCAGAGTATTCACTTACATATGAAGCTATGGCAGTATCGGAAACATTGGCAAGCGAAGGAATGATTTCCTCTTGCTTAGAAACTTCGTTAAATATAGATCTGTCGGTTAACAAATTACGCAATTCATTTTCGATGCTTAATTTATCATCAGGTGTAGCAACCACATCAAATTGAACGTAACGAACGCTTCTTGATGCATCCTGCTCGTAGCTTGTACTGTTTTCATTTATATAGGCTTCAATGTCCTTATCTGTAACCGTGAATAAGCTGTCGGCAACTGTGGTCAAAGGAATGCGCACATATTCAATGTCTACAAGGTCGTTTTGTAATGCGTAGTCTTGTTGCGCCTCAAAGCTTGTTACGTTGATTCCTGCATTGACCATGTCTTGGTAGTTTTCTACCCTGATGTTATTTTTAATGGAGCCTTCTTGAGCTTTCCACTGCTCAAAGCCCTGTGGGTTGTTTTGACGTAGATCAAGAATAAAGTCTGTGAAGCGTTGTGGGTCAAATGCGCCGTTTTCATCCACAAACTGAGGGTCTGATGAAAAATTAGGGTCTGATTTCAGAAACAATTCTATGTGGTTTTTCCCTACCTCAAGTCCCAGGTCTTCAAATGTTTGCTCAAAGACTTTAGCATTGGTGCTTTGCTCAAAAGCAAAATTAACTGCTTGCATGGAGGTCATACGGTAGCTGCGCTCGGCAAAATCTACTTGACGACTGAATTCATCAATGCCAACTTCAGCATCACCAACAATGATTACCGGTTCTTGACTTTGGGTGCTGTTGCCGTCAAAAACGCCTGTAAAAACAAACGCCAGCAACGCCATTCCAATAATGAAAATTAAAAAAATTGAACGCTCTCTGATTTTACCTAAAATAGCCATGGTTATTAGTTTTGGACTGCTTGCGAAAATACAATTAAAAAGGTGAATTTAAAATGCTATTCTGGGTATATACGCACCAAATCTATTTTTGTATTAGAAACCTCTAACATTTCGAAGGTAAATCCTTCGATAGAAACACGTTCGCCCTCAGTTGGTATGTCGGCTGTATGATGCACGATTAGCCCTCCTAGTGTCTCGTAGGATTCAGAAACGGGCAATTCAATGTTGTGTTCCGCATTGATTTCATCTATTTCCAAACGAGCAGAAAATGTAAAAGAGCCGTCGTCGTGTGTAATAGAAACATTGCTAACGGTATCGTGTTCGTCTTCAATTTCACCAAACAATTCCTCCACAATATCTTCTAATGTTAGCATTCCTGCCGTACCACCAAATTCATCCAAAACCACAGCAACACTTCTTCGCTTCTTAACCAATTGATTAAAGACATCTTGAATGCGCATGGTTTCGGGAATCCATTCCACGGCCTTAATGATAGCATGAAGGGATTTTGGTTTTTTAAACATATCAAAAGCATGAACATATCCAATGATGTTGTCCATACTTTGGGCATAAATCAAAATTTTAGAAAATCCAGTAGACGAAAAAATCTCCAACAATTTTTTGGGCTTTTCATAACGGTCTACAGCAACCATCTCGGCCCTGGGCACCATTACTTCTCGCGCTTTTAGATTGGTAAAAGAAAGAGCGTTGTGAAACAATTGCAATTCGGCATCTTGATTTTCATCACTTGTGGTCTCAATCTGTTCAGATACAAAATCGCCCAACTCAACCTTACTAAAGGCAATAGGGTCTTCTTGGGTTTGCAATCGAAAAAAGCGTTGTAGCACAACGTCTGAAAACCGCATCACCACCCAGCTGAGTGGTTTCATCAATTGGTAAAAAACATAGGCGGGAAGGGCAAATACGCTTAAAAATCTATTGGCGTAGATTTGAAAAAATACCTTCGGCAAAAACTCGGCTGTAATAAGAATAACAGCCGTTGATATCAGTGTTTGGTAAAATATAATATGAAGCGGAAGTGAGGCATAGCTTTCATAAACAGGAAACAATTCATGCACAATGAGCTCTCCAGCGTAAATACCGTAAACTACTAAAGCTATGTTATTCCCAACCAACATGGAAACAATAAAGCGTGAAGGGCTTTTTGTAATGGTCTTTAGCAGTGAACCAAAGCTTTTCGCTTGTGTTTTTTGAATTTCAAGCCTGATTTTGTTCGAAGAAACAAAGGCAATTTCCATTCCCGAAAAAAACGCCGACAACAAAAGACTTGCCACTAAAACGCTAATCTCTACTGTCATATGTATTATTGATCCTTACGCTGCTCAAGCTTTTTGCGATAACGTCTTCTGATGAAGTACATAAACACAGCAACACCCGTGATGGCAAGATCTATGGTTGTACGTGCGTCTTCTGTTCCGTAATAGTTAATGGCGCGAAATAAAAATAATCCTCCAAAAACCAGGTATATAATTTCGGATATGCGGTAAAACTTTATCATAATTCTTCTTCTTCAACTATTACATTCCCAACAAGTGGGCCTGTGGTTATTTTATCAAACGATCTGCTGGCATCTAGTATGTTGGCAGCAATGTCATAATCTTCATTTTTAAAGGTAAAGTATTCTTCTGTAAAAACCCACTCTTTGTTTATGTCCCAATACAGTTGGGAGGTATTTAGCACAGCACCCTCGGGGGTGGTTATAAAAACATTGCCGCGCAGGTCTACAAGATCTGTTCTTGAATACATAATGCCATAATCTGCCTTTACGTGTGTTTCCTTATCGTTTTCGTCATATAAAACAACTTGAACCCCATTGGGAAATTCAGAATACGGAAAAGGCTGATTGGTGTAGTCTATATTCTTTGGTGCCGTCAATACAGCTATGGTTTTTGCAAGCTCGGTGTAAACAACGCGTATCGTATCTGCCTCGCCAATAGGAAGTGCATCAAACTGACTAATGGTTTTGAGTTGTGCAAAGTTATCTTTACACGAAAAACTAACCAGTGCGACAAGCACCGCAATAAACTTTAAAAAGTGTGCGGGTCGCTTCATTTACAATTGCGGAACCGTTACGCTACTGTTGATCCAACATGAAAAGCTTATGGTTTCTCCTGCTCTGCCTTCCGTAAAAATATCTGTTTTACTAGGTGCTCTACCTTCGTAACTGGCCGCCAATTTAAGCGCCGTTTTCTTTACACCAGAATCTACCGTAGCAGCCTTCCGCGCCGTTGTTGCAGCCAACCAATAAACCGCTCGTTTCTCGAACTGCGTGTTGCCACAATCGTTTGCACTAGCAGCATACAAACTTGCGATAAGCATATAAGCTTTCCCCATAGAAGGACGGTTTTTTAGTGCTTTTCTAGCATAGGATCTAGCCTTGCTCTTCAGGTTTCTTTTCTTAAATTTTACAGCAATTTTATAGAGAATATCTGCCTTGCGATACTGGTCTTGCTCCAATGTCAAGGATTCTTCATAATAAGCCAAGGCAGCTTTACTGTCACCTGCTTTATCTTTTAATATACCCAAGTAATAAGCCGAGTTAGCTGATGGGTTAATGGCATGTAGCGCCTCCACCAATTCCACAAACAGCGGATCGTCAGAGCATTCTTTAGCATCCATACGGCTTGCCGCACGGTTTAGCCAGACACTATCTGATCTGTTGGCTTCAAAGTTTTTGCGGTATAGCGGGATAAGATTTTCACAACTAGACTCCTTTGATATCATGGCGTCAAGGTTGCCCGCATAAGTTGAAAATGCCAACGTATTGGTCTCATAAACACGCTTGTTGCGTTGTTCTCTAGAGGTCAATACTTCTCCACTCTCCAACTTCTTTAAAATCACATCCAACTTTTTAGCCAAATTGGTTTGCTCTAGCGCAAATTTTTCTGAAACCTCCTCGTACTTATCAAAAAGCACTTCTGCGGTCTTATCGCCTTCTTTATAAAGCTGATAGGCCGTTTTAAAATATGTGTATAGGCGCTTTGGGCTTGTAAAGCTTTTAGGATCTTGCGTAAACGCCTTATCAAATATTTCATAAGCTTCGCGCTTGGTACCTAACTCATTGTCCACCATAGCCTGTGCTTTGGAAGAAAGGATTTTTCCCACTTCACTGGCACCTCTTTTGGTATTGGGAAAATACGTTAACCAGTCATCGTATAACGATATCAGTGAGGCCTGAAGTGCAGCCTTATCGTCTGTTGCATTCTTGATTTTATGGTTAAGTATGCGCTCGCCATACTTAAAGGTTGCCACATTTAGTTCAGGGCAATTGTTACGTACCTCAAGCCAAGGCTGATAAGCCGAATCGTAATTTTTAACCTTTGCAAACTCGGCAAAAATTGACAAGTTAGCGGGGCAGGAACTTTTATCAAACTGAGCCGTCGCAATTAGACCACTCGCCATCATTAAAAGAAGTATTCTATTTTTCATATCAGTTATTAATCGTATTTACGTTTTATAAACCAAATATCGCTCAACGAAAAGCCAAGCATGATATTGGCATAATTCTCTTTAATTAACCCGCCATCTAGGGTTCCTAGTTGTCCGAGCTCCACTCCAATATTTATCTTTGATAAACCACCTACTGGCAAACCTAGTCCAAAGGTTATGCCAAAATCTTCAATGGGTTGGTTATTTAGCACCAAACCCGTTCTTTCAAAACGAGTACCGACCCGATAAGCCACCCTACTAAAATAATTTGTAAACGAATTGTATTTTGGAATATAAAATCCACCAACAGATAACCTTGAGGTTGCTTCATATTTGACGTTGGCATTCGATTCTAATGGGTTTGTTATTCCTTTTGAGGTATTCAAGTAGTTGACTCCAACAAACCATTTGTGTGCAACACCAAAACCTGCTCCCAAATTTGTTTCAGATGAAAATTTATTTGAAGTGTTGGCCAAATTGCCCAAGTCTATGGTTTCTTGTGAGCCAAAACCCCCAGTAGTTGAAATGGAAGAAACAGTTCGAGTGTTCGTGCTTTCCAAAGAAGTTTGTGGCGTATAGGTAGCTGAAAGCTGTAAGGTATATTTTGATTTAATACGCCTATCGTAATGCGCCCCAAACACATAGTTAAGACCACTCAGTTCTGAGCGTGTGAGAATCTGTGTGTCAAGTTGTACGCCGGATATATTTTGGGTAAAAACTTTCTCGGTGAAACCAAAATTATAGTTTGCCATAATTCCCAAGCTCAATCCTTTAAATGGAGATAAAGCTACCCCCAAAAAAGTTGTGTTTACACCACCCGCGCCCTCGTAAAAAGTTGTTGTGTCCAAGTCATCCAACTGGCCTGTTACACTCATTCTGTAGCCCAAACTGGTTTTTGGTTTTAATCCAAAGCTAAATGCAAAAAACTTTGTTGGCACACTTAACGACAGGTAATTGAGTGAGGCTGCTGAAGTATAACCCGTTCCGTTATTGGATGTTTGCTCAACTGAACTATATCTTGCACCTACGCGATACTGGACATAATCTAATTTTTTAAGCGTCGCTGGGTTGTCTAAACTAAAATGTATGCTGTCGGCATATACCGTAATGCCGCCCATCATATTATTCTCAGCCGTGTTGGCATTTGCAGGTTGTCCAAAACCATAGTATGAATACGGAGATAAGGTTGCATTTTGACCATATGAAAAGGCAGCAATTGCAACAACAAAAAAACTCAGAAGTTTATTTTTCATGAAATGTATTGAACATCAGTAGGTTTTGAAGACCGATTAATATTAATTCAGCGTTCGCAAATATGGTGTATTTTATGTTTTTAATCAAAAAATTAGCGTCTCCGCCTGTTAAAATTATGGTAAAATCCCCGAATTTTTGGGTAAATGCTTCAATATGGGCATGAATTTCAGAAATAACTCCGGCTTCAACACCCATAGACATGCTTGAGGAAGTGGACGTCCCTATTACTGGCACCTCTTCTGTTGGGTCTAGCAAAGGGAGGTTTGCCGTAAACATATGCAAGGCGCCATAGCGCATGGCTCTACCTGGGGAGATAGCTCCTCCAGCGTGATGGCCGTTGGCATCTATAAAATCATAGGTAATACAACTCCCGGCATCAATTACGAGTACTGGCGTGTTGGGATGTGTAGCCACAGCACCTGATAAAGCAGCCCTACGGTCAATCCCTAAGGTATTGATATCGTCATAGGCCGTTGTGAAAGGGTATTTTGTGTTGTTATCAATAAAAGCAACATCACATGACTGCGGTAATAACGAAAGTATTTGCTTTGTTGATGCCCCCACGCTACCTACCAAAACTGTTGTAAATGGTGCTTTTTGATGAAATGAAGCCCATTCGTCCTTAGACCAATCGGAACAGACACCACTGTCTTTCAGTGCGTTTGCTTCAAAGTAACCGTATTTGGTATGGGTATTGCCAATGTCCAATACCAAGTGCTGCTTCTTACTCATGGGGTAAAAGTAGAAGTTTTTTTCCAAGCGGCTTGCCAATTCTTGGAAAGCAAGTATATTTGTGCCTGCAAATTTTGCATGGTACCTTAGCTCAGTTGGTAGAGCAAAGGACTGAAAATCCTTGTGTCCCTGGTTCGATTCCTGGAGGTACCACAAAAAACCCTTTCGTTTTCACGAAAGGGTTTTTTTTATGCGTTTGATGTTTAATCGGGCTACAGCATCTTTAACTGCTGTACCTCTGTCTGAGATAAATGACGCCAGTGTCCACGGGGTAAGTCTTTCTTTGTAAGCCCTGCAAACAAGACGCGGTCTAGAGTTATTACTTCATAGCCTAAGTGCTCAAAAATACGTCTCACGATTCGGTTACGTCCCGAATGGAGGGCAACACCCACCTCGCGTTTGGAGGCACCCTGTACATAACTCACTTCATCTGCTTTGATACTACCATCGTCAAGGGTGATACCCTCCTTGATGCTTTGCAAATGCTGCCCACTTACGTTTTTGTCTAGCACAACATGGTATAGTTTTTTTACGCCAGTGCTTGGGTGTGTAAGTTTTTTAGCCAAATCTCCATCGTTGGTAAACAACAACAGCCCAGTCGTGGGACGATCTAACCTGCCCACAGGTACGATGCGCGCCTTGGTAGCGTTGGCCACCAAATCCATTACAGTTTTACGACCTTTTTCATCGCGTGTGGTAGCAAGAAATCCTTTTGGCTTGTTCAGCAATACATAGGTTGGTTTTTCGGCCTTTAAACGCTGTCCATCAAATTGGACTTCATCTGTTGGCTTAACCTTATAACCCATTTCAGTCATGACCTTGTTGTTCACTTTTACAGAGCCTATCTTGATATGCATGTCCGCTTCTCGGCGTGAACAAATACCCGCATGGGCAATAAACTTATTCAATCGAATACCTTCGCTGGGTTTTTGTGGTTTTTTCTTATTCATGGCCGTGGTTATGCCTTGCAAAAGTAAGAAGCTTAAACGTTAAGTCGTAGTAAAGGCAGACTTATTATGCCAAATAAAATTATAAGCCGTATCAATTGGAGTAATAATCCCATATGACGGGTACTAGAAAGTCGCCACAACAACAGCAGCAACAGCAGCAACAAAACAAAAGCAGACACGAAATAATAAATCATGGCATTGAGTGAAAAAAATGCATACAACAACACAATCACTAGCAAGGCACATGCTATCAAAATACTAATGAGTTTTTTGGTTTGTTTTTCGCCCCAAACCACTGGAAAGGTTTTGTAGTTCTGCGCCAAATCTCCTTTGAGGTTATACAAGTCCTTTACAAATTCACGAATACTCACCAGCGTATACAAATAGGCTGCGTGGGTAAAAATTTCCAATGAAAAATTATTGTAGTAAACCGTAATGGCAAAAAAGGGCAATACCGTTAGCAGGGTACTGGTTAAAGTGCCAAACCACAAGTCGCGTTTAAGAAGCGAGGAGTACACAAACATCGCCACCATATAGCATGTGAAAAACAACACCGCGCGAAACGACACATAGCTGGCGACTAAAAGCGCCATCACCGAGCAGATGAAATACATAGCCAATTTAGCTTTGGCAGAAATATGACGCTCTAGTATGGTTTTTTGAGGACGATTGATAAGGTCTTTCTCCTCGTCAAAAAAAGCATTAAAAATATACCCACCAGAAACACTAAACCCCGTAGCTAGCACTATCAGCCATAGTTCAACATTCTTTAACGTTGGTATGATGTCTATTTTAGAAAAAATAAATACTGCGGTGAGTACTTGGGCCAACATTAGGACACTCACGTTGACAACTCTTACTAGAGAGAACAGACCAATTGCCTGTAAAAACAATTGTTTTGATGAAGATGGGGCACGCATCTTAAAAAGTGTAAACGACCTCTAACTGATGGTCTGCAAGTATGGATTTTGCCTTGGGCAGGTCTTGGGTAAAGCCAAGAATATAGCCTCCACCGCCAGAGCCGCAGAGTTTTAGGTAATACGCATTGGTGTCAATCCCCTTTTTCCAAACAGCACGAAAGCGCTTTGGAATCATGGGGCTAAAGTGCTCTAGCACAACAGATGAAAGTTTTTTCACATCCGAAAATAAATCTGAAATGTTACCACTCAAAAAGTGCTCGATACAGCGATCCGATATGGTGATAAATTCATCTTTCATCATTTTGCGAAAGGCAGGCGCTTCAAGGTTGTCTAGGAAAATGGACACCAAAGGTGCTGTTTCACTAGTCATGCCACTGTCCAAAAGAAAAACTGCTGCTTTTCCTTTCTGTGATTGAGATGGAATTCCCGTTGGTTCAATTTCCGATTTGGAATGGATGAGTATGGGTAAGCTCAAAAAGCTGTTGAGCGGATCCAAGCCTGATGATTTTCCGTGAAAAAAAGATTCCATAGCAGAAAAAATACTTTTTAGCTTGGTAAGCTTTTGACGCGTAAGGTTCTCTAACACAGTGATTTTTTCAAACGCATAACGGTCGTATATGGCAGCCACCAAGGCACCACTACTCCCCACGCCATAACCCTGTGGAATACTGCTGTCAAAGTACATCCCCTTGGTCAAATCGGATATTAGGCGCTTGTGATCAAACGTCACCAATGCATTGTCTAAGCTTGTTAGGTGTTCGGCAAATGCTTTGAGCTTGGTATTAGAAGAAACCGCTGCTTCGGAAGTATTGTTATCCATGCGTAAAGCACCCTTGTAGTAGTTGTAAGGAATGGATAGCGCCTTGGCATTTTTTATGATGCCATATTCTCCAAAGAGTAAAATTTTTGCATAAAACAACGGACCCTTCATAGCAACAAATCTAGCACTTTTTTATTCCTGTACCAACCGCATCGTGTACACATTGGCGGTTTTGGCAAAATTGTAATAAATCCGACCCTATAAATGCCTTAACACTATCTGACACATTGCTTGGATAAAGCAAGTGAACATTAGCGCCTGCATCTAGCGTAAAGCAAAGGGGAATTTTTGTTTCAGACCTGAATTGCCAGACTGCATTAATAATATGCAATGTGTTGGGTTGCATCAAAATAAAATAGGGATCAGAAGTCATCATCATGGCATGTAAATCCAAGGCTTCTTTTTCGACTATGGCTATAAAAGCGTCTAGGTTTCCGTTTTTAAGCACTGGCAACAAAGCTGCCAGTTGCGAATTGGCTTGTGCAAATCGTTGGGCGGCATAAGGGTGGTTGTGCATTAATTTATGTCCCAAGGTACTGCTCACCTGCTTTTGCCCTTTGTCTACCAACAAAATGGTATCGCAATAGGTTGTAAAAACAGGGTGTATATCATTTACGGTAACTGCCATCAAGTCTGAGGAAGCTACAACTGATGGGTGTGTGCCCCAGGCCATCATTGGGCCTTGCACACTGCGACAGGCACTCCCAGATCCAAGTCGTGCTAAAAAAGATGTTTTTTCCAGCTTTAGTTTTTCATCCATGGGCGACAATTGAGATTCCAAATCTACCAAGCAAGCAGCCAGTGCAGCCATAGACGAGGCAGAAGAGGCAATGCCACTACTGTGCGGAAAAGTATTGTGAGAGCTTATGGCAACATCATAGTGCAACAAAAAAGGCTGATAGGCAATAATGTGATCAAAAAAGGCTTGGAGCTTTGGACGAAAACGCGGCTTTTCTTTCCCTTCAAAAAGGATGTTAAAAGAGACTTTTTTGGTGGGGGCGCCTAATGGCGTAAAGCGTACTTCCGTTTGGGTCTGCGCATCGGAAAGGGTAAAACTTAAAGATGCATTTTTGGGTAATTGCGGAGGTGTTTTCCCCCAATATTTTACAAGGGCTATATTGCTTGGTGCTTGCCATTTGGTTTGATAAGCATCTTGTTGGGGTTGGGCGTTACGAGCTATAAAGCGCTGTTCCATACGCTACAAATATACATGCTTAATTAGTGTCTTAAGGGCTAAAACATGGCTTAATTTAAATTTTATACATTTGAGTATACTTAACCTAAACTGAATATTATGTTTTCTAAATCAATTATCTGGTCAACCGTTGTGGCCTTCCTATTCTTTTATTTTATACCTCCCTTATTTTATATGGGAGCCGAAGAATGCTTGAAGGAGTATATGGACTCAAGTAAAGATATCTCCAGAAACCCCTATATGTTTGGCATATTAGGAATTGGCGTACTGTTGTTTTCCTACGCATTTGTAAAGATTTTTCAAAAATGGTCTCATGGGATTTATAGCAATAAAAAAGGGTTTGCCTTTGGCATCTGGGCCACATTACTCACAGTTATTTCTATGAGTTTTATCCGTTATGCTACAACTGATTTTGCTGAAGCGGAATATTATGCCCTAGACAGTGTTTATTGGCTAGCCATGTATACAATAGGTGGGGTTTTGGTTGCCTTTGTTTCCAGAAAAACAAGCTGATATAAAAGAGCTGTATTAAAAATCAAAAGCCTCTATTGTGGAGGCTTTTTTATGCTTAGTCTATACTAACCACTTGGTCAATCTCGGGAGCGTATTTTTTTACAGTTAACTCAACCCCTTGCTTGAGTGTCATCTGATTTACCGAACAACCCACACAGGCGCCCAAAAGTTGGACTTTAACCGTATTATTTTCAATGCCTACAAGTTCAATATCTCCCCCATCGGATTTTAAAAAGGGACGGATTTCTTCAAGAGCTTGTTCGATACGTTGGGTTAAATCTGACATGGCCTATTTTTTTGTTACAGCAGCACAACCTGCCATAGTGGTTATTTTAATCGCCTCAGTAGGCGGTAGTTGTTCGTTTCGTCGTACCACTTCTGACACAACAGCACGCGTGACCTCCGTAAAGGCATCTGCAACAACTGTTTGTTCTTGCATGGCAGCAGGACGTCCTATATCGCCTGCTTCTCTAATACTTTGTACAAGTGGCAGTTCTCCCAAAAAAGGAATGTTCAAATCCTCTGCTAAATACTTAGCACCTTCTTTGCCAAAAATATAATATTTATTGTCAGGCAACTCCTCGGGGGTGAAATACGCCATATTCTCAACAATACCTAACACCGGCACTTGAATGTTTTTTTGCTGGAACATGGCAACGCCTTTCTTTGCATCGGCTAGTGCCACGGCCTGTGGTGTGCTGACAACTACTGCCCCTGTAATGGGCAACGATTGCATGATGCTCAAATGAATATCTCCTGTTCCAGGTGGTAGGTCAATTAATAAAAAATCCAACTCTCCCCAAGCAGCATCAAAAATCATTTGATTAAGTGCTTTTGCCGCCATAGGACCACGCCAAATAACCGCTTGATCTGGTTTGGTGAAAAATCCAATAGACAACAACTTAACACCAAAATTCGCTACTGGAACCATTTTGGAAACGCCATCAATATTTTTTGCTAGTGGGCGTTCATTAGCCACGTCAAACATGATGGGCATAGAAGGGCCATAAATATCCGCATCTAGCACGCCCACCTTAAAGCCCATATTGGAAAGAGAAACCGCCAGATTTGCAGTAACCGTAGATTTGCCTACGCCTCCTTTGCCAGAGGCAACCGCAATGATGTGCTGAATCCCTTCAATAGGCTTACCCTTAATCAAATTAACATCCTTTTTTTCAACTGCCTTGACCGAAATGTTCACCTTTACTTTGGCCTTTTCATTTACCTGGTCATGAATGGCTTTCATGATGGATACCTCGGTTTTCTTTTTGGCCTGTAATGCTGGGTTATCCGTCTCCACGTCAACCATTACCTCATCACCAAAAATATGGATGTTTTTAACCGCATTGGCTTCCATAAGATTTTTACCTGCACCAGGTAAACTTATACTGGATAATGCTTGTTCGATTGCAGGGCGTGTAATTTTCATTCAGTCTAAATAAGTTTACAAATATAACATATCGCGTTAAGACTAGGGCTATGCATTTGGGTTCCAAAAAACGGCATCAAAATGCTGAATTTGATCGTCAACAATCACATGCCCCTCAGCTTCTAACAATTGCTGCATGGTATTGATTCCGCCAAAGTGATGTTTCCCAGTGAGCAATCCAATACGATTCACTACACGATGCGCTGGAACATCGGGTTTGGCGTGTGCGGCATTCATGGCATAACCAACCGTTCGTGCGCTTTTAGCAGCGCCTAAATATTGTGCAATACTCCCATAGGTAGTAACCTTGCCAAAAGGTATTTGTCGTACTACTTCGTATACGCGTTCAAAAAAGTCATTTTGTTGTTTCATCAGTAGGAAAGGAGAATTTAAGATAGGTAATGGGAATGCCTTGCGCACGGTATTGTTGCTCATAAAAAGTTTGAATACCAATAACGTCTGCTGGGGCATGCACATATTGATAGATGTCGTGATGTGCCATCTGTGGTTTTATGTCCCATCCGTCTAAAACACCAAGCGTATAGCCGTGCAAAAAAGCCGCATCTGTTTTGAGGTGTACAACTCCTTCGGGCTGAAGTACTTGTTGGTAGCTCCGCAGAAATGTTGGATTGGTCAATCGGTGGTGTTTGCGCCTAAATTTGTACTGAGGGTCTGGAAAAGTAATCCAAATCTCGGCAACTTCTCCTTTAGCAAAAACCGCTTCAATGAGTTCGATTTGTGTGCGCACAAATGCTACATTTTGCAGCCCTTCTTCAAGGGCTGTTTTGGCGCCACGCCAAAAGCGCGCACCTTTGATATCAATACCTATATAGTTTGTATTGGGATTTTTTCGCGCTAAGCCCACGGTGTACTCACCCTTACCACAACCCAATTCAACAACTATGGGATTATCATTGTTAAAAAAGGCCGACCAAGCACCCTTGTGCGTAAAGGATTTGGAAAGCAAATCCGCTCTACTGGGCTGAATCACATTTTCAAATGATTCGTTCTCTTTAAATCGTTTTAACTTATTCTTACTTCCCACAATATATTTTTACACAGCTTCAATCAGGTCTGTCTTCTCCAAAGTAAATGAAAATTCAGAGCCAATTTCTGCTTGGCTTTCAACAAAAATCTGTTCTTTATGCGCTTCGATGATGTGCTTAACAATCGCCAAGCCCAAACCAGATCCACCCCTACGACGATTACCACTTTTATCAACACGGTAGAAACGCTCAAATAAGCGTGGCAGATGCTCCTCTTCAATTCCCTCTCCGTTGTCACGCACGCGTACAATGATTTTATTATCAAAAATAGGCTGAACGCTTACTTCTGTAGTGCCTTTCTGTTTACCGTACTTAATGGAATTCATGATAAGGTTTGTCAAAACTTGTTGCACCCGCTCTCTATCGGCATATACCGTTATGGCTTTTTCGTATTTCTGGTCAAACTCAAGTTCGATATTGGATTTTGAAGCTTCCATTTCAAGCAATTCAAATACACTTTGGATTAATTCGAGGATGTCAAATTCTTCCATTTCAAGTTGGGTGTCCTCTTTTTCTAACTTGGTCAGTAAATCCAAATCTTTTACAATATATGTAAGTCGCTCTACCCCCTTATTAGCACGTTCCAAGTACTTTTTGTTAACTGAGGCATCTTTAAGTGCGCCATCCAAAAGCGTGAGTATATAACCCTGGACTGTAAATAATGGCGTTTTAAGTTCATGTGCAACATTTCCCAAGAATTCACGGCGGAAAGATGCTTGGTCTTTTAGGCTGTCCAATTCAACACTTCGCCTAAGCGCCAATTCTTTAACATTTTTGAGCAGCGAGTCCATATTATCGGTAATAAGGATGTCGTTCAACTCACCCCTGAACTCAGGCTCTAAATCTTGGTACAACTGCTTTATTTCCTTGTACATAAATTTTTCAATCCTATAGTTAAGTACTAAAAATACGGATATGAAAATGACAAAACCGCAGCTGATAAGCGCAAGTATTTTGGCAGTGCTAAAAAGAAAAATTTCGGTAAAAAAAACGGTAAAACCTACGGTCAGTAACAGGAAAAGAACCGTTATCAATAACGATGAAATCAGTGAAAATCGATAGGATTTTAACGGTCTTTTGGCCATGCTAATCCACGTATTTGTAACCTACCCCTTTAATCGTTTTGAAGTGTTTGTCCCCTATTTTTTCACGTAGTTTGCGAATGTGCACATCAATGGTTCTGCCTCCGACAACAACCTCATTGCCCCATACCCTATCTAAAATTTCTCCGCGTTCAAATACTTTCTGAGGTTTGGATGCAAGTAACGACAACAGTTCAAACTCCTTGCGAGGTAAATTGAGTTCTTGGCCCTTGTAGGTTACCATATATTCTTCTCTGTTTACCACGAGGTCGCCAACTTCAAAATAATTCTTTGAATTGTTCCCCTTGAATCGACGTAGGATTGCTTTGATTTTACTCAAAAGCACTTTTGGCTTAATCGGTTTTGTTATGTAGTCATCTGCGCCTGCCTCAAGACCTGCCACCTGAGAATAGTCTTCACTTCGCGCCGTTAAAAAAACAATAACCAATTCAGAGAGATTGGAATTTTTACGTAGTTGTTCACAGGTTTCAATGCCATCCATTTCAGGCATCATCACGTCGAGTAATACCAAATGAGGCTTCCATTCGCTGGCTTTCGCCAAGGCCTCTACACCATTTTTTGCTCTTTTAACCTGATAACCTTCACTCGAAATATTATAATCTAATATCTCTAAGATGTCTGGCTCGTCATCAACCAATAAAATTCGTGTGTCCTTTTTTTTCATGCCTCAGTCGTTCTGCCCAAATATAAAAAATTATAGTGCTCTAAGTGATTAAGGATTTAAAAAATCATCAATACATTTGACCATTATGAATCTGTTTGAAAAAGAAGCCTTGGCGTTATTTGCTTATCAGTTTGAGCACAACCCTGTATATCGCTCTTTTTGTGACCTGACCAATGTAAGTCCGTCCGATGTAAAAAACACGCTTCAGATTCCCTTTTTACCCATCACTTTTTTTAAAACACACCGTGTAAGTTGTAAAAAAGATGACGCATTTGTATTTGAAAGTTCGGGTACAGGTGGGGTTACAAGCAAACATCACGTGGCATCGTTAGCGCAATACGAAGACAGTTTTCGGAAAGGCTTTGCACAATTTTATGGCCAGCCGGAAGATTATCACATTCTAGCACTACTCCCGGGGTATATTGAAAGGCCCAATGCTTCTTTGTTGTATATGTGTCGTGACTTAATCGGGAAGGCAAAAAAGGAGTTCAGTGGATTCTACCTCAATCAATTTGAGGCGCTTCATAAGGCCTTAAAATCCTTAGATGCACAACATAAACCAACTCTTCTGATTGGCGTGAGTTTTGCGCTGCTGGATTTTTGCGAACAGTACCCAATACAGCTAGAGCATACCACCATAATGGAGACGGGCGGCATGAAAGGGAGAAGGAAGGAGCTCGTACGTGAAGCCTTACACGAATTGCTTCAAAAAGGTTTTGGGGTTTCCAACATTCACAGTGAATATGGCATGACCGAAATGCTGTCGCAAGCCTATTCCAAAGGAAAGGGGTTGTTTCGTCCATCGTCAAGCATGCAAGTACTGATTCGAGATGTGCACGAACCAAACAAGGTGTCTAAAACAGGCTCGGGAGGCATTAATATTATTGACTTGTCTAACAAAGATTCTTGTGCGTTTTTAGCCACGCAAGACCTTGGAAAATGCCATGCCGATGGCACTTTTGAAGTGTTGGGTAGGTTTGATGCCTCAGATGTTAGAGGTTGCTCGCTTATGACGGCTTAACGACGAGTAAAAAGTAATTTTTCTTACCGCGTTGTAGCAATACATAATTACCACAAATAAGGTCTGCCGAAGTGATGTGTTTTGCCTCTGTTACCTTTTCTTTATTTACAGAAATCGAGTTTTCTTTTAGTGCCCTACGCGCCTCTCCATTGGATTTTAGAAAGCCTGTCTCTGTAGCCAGTGCATCTGTTATAGAAAGTCCGTCGGCTGCTAGTTTTTCAGTTGTTACTTCCGCTTGAGGAACCCCTTCAAAAATATCCAACAGCGTTTGGGCGTCCAATGCTTTCAGGGCAGCTGTTGTCGCCTTACCAAATAAAATTTGAGCAGCTTGCTCCACACGTACTACATCCTCAGCCGAATGAACCATGGCAGTAACCTCTTGAGCCAGTTTTCGCTGAAGCTGTCTTTGGTGTGGCATTTCACGGTGTGCAGCTATTAGTGTGTCTATTTCATCTTTGGCTAGAAAAGTAAAAATCTTGACATACTTTTCAGCATCTTCATCGGAAGCATTCAGCCAATATTGATAAAACTTGTAAGGCGATGTTTTTTCTGGATCTAGCCAAACATTACCTCCTTCTGTTTTTCCAAATTTGGTGCCGTCAGATTTTGTGATAAGCGGACAGGTTAGCGCATAGGCTTTGCCAGAAAGTTTACGGCGAATGAGTTCGGTTCCTGTCGTAATATTTCCCCATTGATCGCTACCACCCATTTGAAGCAAACAATTGTGGTGCGCATACAAATGAAGAAAATCATATCCCTGTATAAGTTGATACGTAAACTCTGTAAAAGACATGCCTTCCTTGGCTTCTGCGCCAAGACGCTTTTTGACAGAGTCCTTAGCCATCATATAGTTTACTGTAAGGTGTTTGCCAATATCACGGGCAAAATCAATAAGTTTAAATGAAGCCATCCAATCTAGGTTATTGACCATCACGGCGCCGTTAGGTTTTGTGCTGTCAAAATCTAAAAATTTAGACAATTGTTTTTCAATGCCGTTGCAGTTGTGCTCAAGTGTTTTGTTGTCCAGCAAGTTTCGCTCGGCCGATTTTCCAGATGGATCACCAATCATACCCGTTGCGCCACCCACAAGTGCGTAGGGCTTATGGCCGTAGCGTTGAAAATGCATCAAAATCATGATTTGAACCAAGCTACCAATGTGAAGCGAGTCTGCAGTTGGATCAAACCCAATATATCCAGATGTCATTCCCTTAGCAAGGGTTGCATCAGTTTCTGGCATGATGTCGTGCACCATTCCGCGCCAAGTGAGTTCTTCTACAAATGATGCCATGTACTTATTTTTAGCAAATATAAACCTATGTTAACGAACCCGAAAGATAGGGTTACAATTTATTGTCAATTAATCGTTGAGGCAGTCCTAATGTATCGCGCTCTTCCATCGCTTTTAAGCGTGATTCAACCGTCTCGAAAATACGTGTATACTGCTTTGACTTTGAGGCGTAATACAAATTGTTTTTCACAAAAGTCAGGCTGTCTATGCCGTGAAACGCATAGAGTGAGTCTAAGGGGATATAGTTGACTTCAGCATAAGTCCTAGCTGCATTAATTAAGGCCAAATCAATATGAAAATTAATGAGTTGTTCTTCACTCATCAAGGGTTCGGGTTTGGCAATCCTGTCTTGTGAACAAGCAGCTAACAACAGAAGGGCACCAAGTACAAAAAAACTCCTCATCTACTAAAGCTTAAAGGTTTGGCGTGATTGGCTTCTTTTATGTTTCCATTTTCATACATAAGCGCGCCATTTAGAAAAGTGTGGGTTACTGCTCCGCGTAATGTTGTTCCCTCTAAAGGTGACCAACCACATTTGTACAAAAGACTATCGCGTGTAATGGTATGCGCTTGGTTTTTATCTACAAGAACCAAATCAGCATAATAACCAGCTCTTATGTAGCCGCGCTCTTTTATAGAAAATAAAATAGCGGGGTTATGACACATTTTCTCTACTACTTTCTCCAGGATAATCTTACCTTGATTTACACATTCGAGCATGACAGCTAATGCATGCTGCACCATAGGCCCTCCTGAGGGCGCTTTGGTATAAACCTGATTTTTTTCTTCCAAGGTATGCGGGGCATGGTCAGTAGCAATAATATCGATACGGTCATCGTTAAGTGCTTCCCAAAGACCCGCTCTATCAGCAGCAGATTTTACTGCAGGGTTCCACTTAATATGGGTGCCCTTTTCTGCATAGTCTTCATCAGAAAACCACAAATGATGAATACACACTTCAGCTGTAATTTGTTTTTCGGCCAGAGGTACATCGTTTTGGAATAATGCCGTTTCGCTTGCCGTAGACAAATGGAATACATGCAAACGTGCGCCTGTTTCTTTTGCCAATGCTATGGCTTTTGAAGAAGACAAATAACACGCCTCCGCAGAACGAATATCTGGATGATGTGCAATGGGAATATCATCTCCAAATTTTTTGACATACGCAGCAAGATTGGTCCTAATGGTTTGTTCGTCTTCACAGTGCACAGCAATGGGAAGTCGAAATGCTGAAAATATTTCTTTTAGTGTGTTGGGGTCATCTACCAGCATGTTCCCCGTCGAAGAGCCTAAAAACAACTTTAAGCCAGGTGTCGTTTTTGGATCAATTGCCTTTATTTCCTCAAGATTATCATTGGTGCCACCAAACAAAAAGCCATAATTAACCCAAGAGGTTCGGGCAGCCACGTCAAGCTTATCATTATACGCCTGTGCAGTGGTGGTTTGTGGATGGGTATTGGGCATCTCTAAAAAAGAGGTAATCCCTCCAGCCAAACAAGCTTTTGATTCTGTGCCAATGGTTGCCTTGTGCGTAAGCCCAGGCTCGCGAAAATGAACTTGATCGTCTATGCAACCTGGCAACAAAAATTTTCCCGATGCATCTATTACTTCCATATCAGGTGTTGCGGACATATTGGCCGCGATAGCAGCAATGCGCTCTCCCTCAATAAGCACGTCAAGCAAGGCTGTTTGCCCTTCGTTGACCACATTTGCACCCTTAATTAATATTTTACTCATGCTTGTTTTTTAAAAACACTGCGCCATTTCATACCAATGATACCGAAAATAGCTTCATTAATGATTGAAGTATTCATTTTTGAATCCCCTGCGGTTCTGTCGGTAAAAGTAATGGGGAATTCGATAATTCGAAAATTCTTTTTCCACAACCAAAACTTAAGTGCAATTTGAAAGGCATATCCTTTAAATCGGATATCATCCAAGTTCAGCACCGAAAGCGCCTTGGTTTTATAGCCAACAAATCCAGCCGTAGGGTCGGCAACGGGCAAGCCCGTAATAATTCTGACATATAGCGATGCGCCAAGGGAAAGTACAATTCTTCCCAAGGGCCATTTGCGTATACGGATTCCTTTTTTGTATCTCGAACCCACAACGACATCTGCCGTATTCTCCTCAAGCAAAGCCAGCATGGGCACAAGTGCTTTGGGTGGGTGTGAAAAGTCTGCGTCCATCTCAAAAAGATGCGTATAGCCTTTATCCATCGCCCACTTAAATCCGTGGATATAGGCTGGTCCAAGTCCGTCCTTATTTGGCCGTACTTCCAAATGAAGCTGGGGAAATGTTGCCCCTAATTCACGAACCAAATCGGCTGTGCCATCTGGTGAGTTGTCGTCAACAACCAACACGTCAAAGGCTGCAGACAAATCCATAACGGCATGTAAGATGCCTTGGATATTCGCTGCTTCATTATAGGTAGGGATGACTACAACTGTTGCGTTCATACACAGCTAAAATACGCATTTAAATAAGTGGACAACCCTTAAAAATTTAGATACTTTTGTAGTATGTATGAACTGCGAGAACTTGGCGACCACTATTTTGGGCTTTATTTGATTTTGACCTTGGCGCTACTTGCTGCATTAAAACTCATCAATCCCTCGCGTCTAAAGTCGTTGATGCATTTTTGGGTGGGGGTTGGACATACTGAAGAGCTCAATAAGCCCTTCAAGTTACATCGCGCTTTTTCAATATTAACTTTTGTCTTTAGAAGCTTGGTATTTGGTCTTGTTCTAAACATATTTCAAAACAAAAGCTTTTATATAGCAAGTTTTGATGGCGAAGTGTTGTATTACGCCGGTAGTTTCATGATTTTTTGGGTATTAAGGGCATTTCTTGAAGGTGGTTTTATGTCTTTTTTTCATAAGCAAGAAGCGCTCTTCAGGGTATTTTACATACGCACGCTAAACAAAGAAAAAATGACGTTTTTTTATGGCTGCTTATTATTTGGCTTGGCTTTCGCTAAGTTTGGTGAAATAGCATCCCTCATTTTTGTCTCATGCTATGCAATTGCAATGTTGGCCGTACACCTCAATATGCTCAAACTATATTTTAGCCAACTCAATGCTATGCCGGTCTATATTATTTTGTATATTTGCGCCTCTGAAATTGCCCCTATATGGCTAGCATTACAAATACTGAAATTTTAACAAAACCGGCGAAAGTGAAAACCATTTTGGTTTCGCAACCTGCGCCGTCAATTGAAAATTCTCCATACAACCAGCTTATTGATAAGCGCAAGGTTACCATAGACTTTAGACCCTTTATTCACGTTGAAGGCGTGTCTTCTAGAGAAGTTCGTTTGCAAAAAATTGACATCACAAAGTTCAGTGCGATTATTTTCACAAGTCGTAATGCCGTTGACCACTTTTTCCGTTTGGCAGAAGAATTACGCTATACGGTACCTAGTACCATGCGTTATTTTTGTCAATCTGAAGCAGTTGCATTTTACTTACAGAAATATGTAGTGTATCGCAAACGCAAAATTTATGTGGGAAAGCGGACGCTGGAAGATTTGTTAAAAGAGGTCGTTAAATACAAAGACGAATCTTTTCTCCTTCCTTGCTCTGATCGGCTAAAGGCAAGTATTCCTGAAAAGCTTGATGCTACCGGCATCAACTGGACAAAAGGTGTTTTTTATAAAACCGTCATCAGTGATTTATCTGATTTACGGAATGTTTATTACGATATTTTGGTGTTTTTCAGCCCTTCTGGTATAGAGTCATTGTTTCATAATTTTGCTGATTTTGAGCAAAAAGACACCCGTATTGCGGTATTTGGAACCTCAACAAAAAAAGCGGCTTTAGACAAGAATTTACGCATAGACATCTTGGCGCCCACACCAGAAAATCCGTCCATGACCAAGGCCTTGGACGATTATATCGCAAAAGCGAACAAACGCTAATTTAGGCGCGTAGATACCCAACAAGCAAATTCAACCATCCTAGAATAAGCATTAACCCACCAATGGGGGTTACTGGACCCAGAATAGCTGGCAGACCTGTATCGCCATACATGGTTGATAAAGACAAGAGATAAATAGAAATAGAAAATAACAGGGTTCCAATTGTAAACAGCAGCCCGGTTCTATTGATAAACTTTTGCGGTTTAGGTGTTAGACTCAAGAACAGCAATGCCATTCCATGAAAAAACTGATAACGCACACCCACCTCAAAAGATTGAAGGGCGTCTGCAGACAACATATCTGACAATAAATGTGCGCCAAAAGCACCTAAGATAACGGCGGTTCCACAAAAAAGCACTCCCCATATTTGTAACTGTTTATTCTTCATCTTTATTTTCTTCAAAATAGTTCACTAGTTTTATAGTCTCAATATAAAGGTATTGAAAAAAGAAGACAAACAAGTTTCGTTAGACGGTATAGACAAAGCCATACTGCGTGTGTTGATGGAAAACGCAAGAACACCCGTGCAAGAAATAGCGCGGCAACTCGACCTTTCTGGTTCAGCCGTACATCAACGGCTTAAAAAACTTGAAGATGCCAAGCTGATCACGGGTAGCTATTTGAAACTAAACCCTGCATCCCTTGGCTATTCCACAACCGCTTATATTGGGGTATACTTGGACAAAGCCATGCGAAACCCAGAGGCTGTCGCACAATTAAAGAAAATTACAGAAGTTGTGGAGTGCCACTATACCACGGGCAACTGGAGTATTTTGATTAAAATCATGTGTAAAAACAACGAACACTTAATGCAATTACTCAATCACAAAATTCAATCTATTGAGGGCGTTTCAAGAACCGAAACCTTTATCTCTTTACATCAACAAATCGATCGTCAAATCAGTATTTAGCGCCTAGACCCTGTTGCCACGCTAAGTGCAAAATAAACAAGTGTTGCTAGTGAACCTATTGCAGCGACAACGTAAGTTCTTGCTGCCCACTTTAGCGCATCCTTTGACATGGCAAATTCTCGTTGGTTGACCATGTTTTTGCGTTGCAACCAGGCCAGTGCACGATTACTTGCGTCATACTCAACAGGCAATGTGATGAAACTAAACAAAGTGCCTAATCCAAAAAGCACCACACCTGCAACAGCTAGGTTATAACCCATTGCCGAACCAAGACCCAACACAAACCCGCCAAATATAATATACATGGATATACGTGAAGCCACGCTTACCACAGGAACCAAAAGCGAACGAAACTGCAACCACTCATAGCTTTGGGCGTGCTGAACGGCATGACCACATTCGTGGGCAGCCACTGCAGCAGCAGCAGCATTTCTTTGATGGAAAACACTCTCACTGAGATTTACCGTTTTTGTCTTTGGATTGTAATGATCGGTTAGTTTGCCTCGGACAGCCGTTACTTTGACGTTGCGAATACCATGGTCGGAAAGCATTTTTTCGGCTATTTCTCTACCCGACATTTGATTGCTTAACTGTACTTTACTGTACTTCTTAAATGTTGACTTTAATTTGTATTGAACCCACATGCTTGCGCCAGCAAACAAGGCAATGATTAAATAATATTCTACCATCATAATTTTTAATAGTTAAGTGACAAAAACAATACCATTCTACTCTTTTGAACGAACTATAAAGGTAATAATAAATCCAATGATGGAAACAGATATGCTGTTGGCAACAATTATAGAAGGACTTTCGATAAATAAACCATAGACAAGCCAACTTAGGGTGCCAATACCCATCACCAAATACATGGTAAGTGACAAACCGTCAGCCTTTTTGGATTTCCAAATTTTAAACGCCTGTGGCAAAAAGGCTGATGTTGTCAAGGCAGCCGCCAAAAATCCAATATATTCTGGGTTAAGCATTTTAATAGTCCTTAAATATTATTCTCGAAAACTGTTTTGTAATGTTCTACTGTTGGAAATGGATTGTAATACTTGTGCAATAAGGCTTTCCATTTTTGATATGCTTCAGATTTTCGAAATCCAATTTCATGGCTTTCTAAATTTTCCCAATTGACTGATAGCATATATCTATTTTCTCGCTCCAAACATTTTCTTAACGTGTGCCCCTTATATCCATTTATAGAACTGATATACTTACTGGCGTAGGCAAAGTCTTTTTCAAATTCCTTTTGCAATTCTTTTTTTACTTCTAAAATAGCGACTTCAAGTATCATGTTTTTAAACTTTTTTACTTTCTCGTATGTATCATTACTAATGACAATCGTTACATTACGATATTCACAATCTTGTTAGGAACAACAATAACCTTTTTGGGGGTCTTCCCACCCAAATATGACTGAGTACGTTCTTCGTTTAATACGGCTGCCTCTATTTCGTCCTTGTTCAACGAAGTAGGCAAGACCAACGTAAATCGCATCTTACCATTAAAACTTATGGGATACTCCTTGGTGTCCTCTTGTAAATATTGCGGATTAGCTATAGGATAAGGCGCAATAGCAATAGAAGTCTCATGACCCAACATCGCCCATAATTCTTCGCAAATATGAGGTGCAAAAGGAGCCAATAATACGGTTAAGGGTTCCAAAACCTCTCTGTTGTTGCACTTTTGTGTTGTAAGCTCGTTAGTTGCAATCATAAAGGCGCTAACCGAAGTATTCAGCGAAAACTGCTCAATGTCTTGAGTCACTTTTTCAATGGTTTTGTGCAATGTTTTTAGCGATGCTTTTGAAGGCTTCTCATCACGCACACCAAAGACATCCGATTGGTGAAATAATCGCCAGAACTTATTTAGAAAATTACTGACCCCCGAAATACCCGCTGTATTCCATGGTTTGGCCTGTTCAATAGGGCCTAAAAACATCTCATACATACGTAAGGTATCTGCCCCGTATTGATCGCAAATGGCATCTGGGTTGACAACATTATACTTCGACTTCGACATTTTTTCTACCTCGCGCCCAACAATGTATTTGCCATCTTCTAATTCAAAGCTAGCATCAGCAAAATGGGGTTGCCATTTTTTTACACCCTCAATATCCAATTCGTTCTGGGGAGACACCAAAGAAACATCCACATGAACGGGAATGACTTCTTTGCCACTGCAAAGTCCTTTAGAAAGATAGGTTTGGGTATCGGCAAGTCTATAAACAAAAGCACTTTCGCCCAATATCATACCTTGATTGATGAGTTTTTTGGCGTAGTTTTTTACGGGGACGAGACCTAAGTCATACATGAAGTATTGCCAAAATCTGGAGTATAGCAAGTGACCGGTGGCGTGTTCACTACCTCCCAAATAAAGGTCAACTTCTTTCCAATAGTTCAATGCCTCTTTACTGGCAAAAGCCTCGATATTTTGCGCATCCATATAACGATTAAAATACCACGAGCTACCCGCCCAACCCGGCATGGTATTCTTTTCCAATGGAAACACATGCTTGTTGTCTATTAAGTCGTTAGAAACAACCTTGTTTTGTTTGGTGTCCCATGCCCAATGTGTTGCATTGCCTAGTGGCGGTGCGCCATCTGAGGTGGGCAAATATTTTGAAACCTCTGGCAATTCCAAGGGCAAACAATCGTCTGGAATAAGCCTTGGAAGCCCCTCGACAAAATATACGGGAATGGGTTCGCCCCAATAGCGCTGACGGCTAAAAACCGCATCGCGCAAGCGATAGGTAGTAGCACCTTCGCCCATGCCTATTGCGCCTAAATGTTCAATAATTTTTTGGGTGGCATCAACATATGAAAGTCCATTGAGAAAATCTGAGTTCGCAATCACAGTCTTTTCCTTATCTGAAAAAGCCGCTTCAGTAATATCAACGTCTTTGAAAATATTTTTAATCGGTAGCTCGAAGTGCTTGGCAAAATCAAAGTCGCGTTGGTCTCCACAAGGCACGGCCATAACCGCCCCGGTTCCATATCCTGCCAAAACATAGTCCCCTATCCAAATGGGAACCTTTTCATTGGTAACAGGATGAATGGCATAGGCACCCGTAAACACGCCACTTATACGTGAAACATCGCTCATGCGCTCGCGTTCGCTGCGCTGTGCTGTTTGCGTAACATAGGCAGTAACCGCTTCGCGTTGTGCATCCGTAGTAATTTCAGCTACCCATTCGTGTTCTGGAGCCAACGTCAAAAAAGTAACACCAAAAAGGGTATCAGCTCTAGTGGTAAATACTTCTATTTGGCGATCGCTGTTTTCTATTGGAAAACGAACACTTGCACCCACGGATTTGCCAATCCAGTTCCGTTGCATTTCTTTGAGTGGCTCGGGCCAATCAATATCGTTCAGTCCTTTGAGCAGTCGGTCGGCATAGGCAGAAATACGCATGCTCCACTGCTTCATTTTTTTACGCTCCACCGGGTGTCCGCCTCGTTCAGAAACCCCTTGAACCACCTCGTCATTGGCAAGTACGGTTCCCAAAGCGGGGCACCAATTCACTTCTGTTTCTGCCAAATAGGTTAGGCGATAATACAACAGAAATTGCTCCTGTGCAGTTGCGTCCATTTGCTGCCATGCAGTTGCAGTTAGCGATGGCGTTTCCTCATCACAGACAGCAGCTAAATCTTGCGTTCCATGCTTTTCAAGATGTGCAACCAGTGCACCTATATCACGTGCTTTGTTTTGGTTTTTGTCGTACCACGCATCAAAGAGCAATGAAAAAATCCACTGTGTCCAGCGGTAATAAGACGGGTCTGAGGTGCGCACCTCCCGTGACCAATCAAAAGAAAAGCCCATGCGATCGAGCTGTTCGCGATAGCGTTTGATGTTGGTTTCGGTAGTAATGGCTGGGTGTTGACCCGTTTGGATGGCGTATTGTTCAGCAGGTAGCCCAAAAGAGTCATAGCCTTGCGGGTGCAAAACATTAAAACCGCTATGGCGTTTGTAGCGCGCAACTATGTCACTTGCAATATAACCCAAGGGATGCCCAACGTGAAGACCAGCACCAGATGGATAGGGAAACATATCAAGCACATAGTACTTTGGCTTGTCGGATGGTTGTGCAACTTTATAGGTTTCTTTTGTTGCCCAAATCGCCTGCCATTTTTTTTCTATCTCTTGAAAAGGATACCCCATGTGTGCAATTAAGCAACAAAAATAACATTTTAAACACGAGCTTTATTGATAAGAGTGAGATTTGTTCCGTCATATTTTCTATTTTTATGGCATAGAACAACTATGTCTGCAACTCGTATATACAAACGCCGTCTTTTAACCTCTTATCTTTCTGTAGTAAGCAGTACTGCTTTGGTGCTTTTTGTGTTGAGTGTTTTGGGCTTTGTCCTGCTCAACAGTCAGTCCATTGCCAATTACTTTAAAGAACAGGTTGCCATGACCGTTTTTTTGGATGACGAAACCAAAGAAATGGAACGAGAACAACTGACAACCACCATGCGATTAGCGCCCTTTACCAAGTCGGTTCGCTTTGTATCCAAAGAAACTGCTGCCGCAGAGCACAGCGCCGCCATTGGTGAAGATTTTATGGATTTTTTAGGCTATAATCCCTTACAAGATGCACTAGACATTGGACTCAAGGCCGAATTTGTCACTACCGAAGTACTGGATAGCCTAAGCGACGTCATGGAGCAAAAGCCCTTTATTTCTGAAGTGCTATACGACAGACCGCTTATTGTTTTACTCAACCAGAATATTGAACGCTTTGGGTTTTGGCTATTCGTTTGTAGTGCTGTCTTTGTGGCCATCGCACTATTGCTTATCAACCACTCCATCAAATTATCGATTTACAGCAAACGACTGGTGATTCAAACCATGCTATTGGTAGGTGCACGGAAAGGATTTATTCGACGTCCCTTTTTATGGCGCTATATGCTTTTGGGTACCATTAGTGCAGTGCTTGCGCTTGCTGGCTTTGCAGGTCTTTTGCGTTTTTTGGTACGCTTGGCGCCTCAAGTTGATTGGTGGGGATCCGTTGAGAATATTGCATTGTTGTCGGCAGGTATTCTGCTTTGCTCGGTACTGATAAGTGCCATCAGTGCTTTTTTTGCTACCCAAAGACACCTCAAACTAACCTATGATATTGTGTATTGATATGAAAAACGAAAAAGAGTTTTTATTTGGCAAACGCGCCTACCGCATTATGGGTATCGGCATTGCACTAATCGTATTAGGTTTTGTACTTATGACGGGCGGAGGCAGCGATGACCCCAACGTATTTAATCCCGAAATGTATAGCCCAATGCGTATCCGTGTAGCACCCACATTGGTATTGGCAGGATTTGCGGTTTTGGTGGTGGCTATTTTAGCTACTAAAAAGAAATAATGGGGTTTTGGGAAGCCATTTTATTGGGAATTATTCAAGGACTAACCGAATTTTTACCTGTATCATCAAGTGGTCATTTGGCGCTGTTTACGGCCATCCTCGGCAACGATCAACTGCCCGCTGAAAATCTCCTTTTTACGATTCTAGTACACGCAGCCACTGCAATTGCCACCATGATTGTTTTTAGAAAAGATATTGCGGCAATCCTTAGTGGTGTATTTAAAAAAAATCAGCCCGAAACCCGCACTTTTGTTGGTTACGTTGTGGTATCCATGATACCCGCAGTGGTGATAGGCTTATTCTTTGAAGACCAAATAACAGCGCTTTTTGACACAAACTTGGCATTGGTGGGCGCCATGCTGTGTTTAACAGCGGCTTTGCTGTTTTTTACCGACAAGGCATCGAGTAAAGAGCAGCCCATCACCTACAAGATTGCTTTGCTCATTGGGATTGCGCAAGCGATTGCCATTCTACCGGGGATATCGAGAAGCGGTGCTACAATTGCCGTTGCCTTACTCATTGGAGTCAGCAGGCCTGAAGCAGCGCGGTTTTCCTTTTTAATGGTCATCCCGCTTATTTTGGGCAGCATGGCCAAATCAATTTTAGATCAAGGTGCAACTGCAACTATTACTTTCGACCTACTGCCCATGAGTGTGGGGTTTTTGGCTGCCTTAGCCTCAGGGGTTTTAGCTTGTACGTGGATGATCGCACTTGTTAAGCGCAGCAAGCTTAGTTATTTTGCTATTTACTGTCTTGCCGTTGGCATAACCGCATCTGTAGTTGCATGGATATAATACGCACAAAAGAAGCATTTTTAGAAGGGCAGCTTTTGCTCATTGACAAGCCCCTTACGTGGACTTCATTTCAAGTGGTCAACAAAATGCGGTGGGCCATTCGAAAAGAATTTGATATCAAAAAAATCAAGGTTGGGCATGCCGGCACCTTAGACCCTTTGGCTACAGGGCTGATGCTGATATGTACAGGACGTATGACCAAACAAATTGAGCAATTTATGGGAATGCCAAAAACCTATACAGGAAGCTTCCGTTTGGGCGCTACAACACCATCTTATGATTTGGAAACCAGCGTCAGCGATCCTAAACCCACAGACCACATTTCCGCTGCAATGCTAGAAGAAGTGCGTGCTGGTTTTTTGGGGAATATTCAACAAAAACCACCCATATACGCTGCCATAAAAAAAGACGGAAAGCGTTTGTACACCCTGGCCAGAGCTGGAAAAACAATTGAAATCCCATCTAGAGAAGTGCAGATTACCGATTTTGAATTGACAGACGTCAATATGCCAGATGTTAGCTTTTCTGTAAGCTGTAGTAAGGGAACTTACATTCGTTCACTAGCCCACGATTTTGGCCAAAAACTTGGCTGTGGAGCGCATCTCACATCCTTAAAAAGAACTGCCATTGGCAACTATCCACTATCAGCTGCCTTGACACTTGATGCATTTTTGCATAGTTTAGAAGCAAAATCCTGACTATGGAACCTTATCGCTGTGACTGGTGTTTGGCAAACCCCACTTACATTGCCTATCATGACACGGAATGGGGCGTTCCCATTTACGATGATGTAAAATTGTTTGAAGCCCTGCTACTGGAAACATTCCAAGCGGGCTTATCTTGGTGGTCGGTCTTACAGAAGCGCGATAACTTTCGCAAGGCCTTTTATGACTTTGACGTGAATCGCATTGCCCAAATGACAACCTATGACGCAGATGGGCTGATGCAAGACAAGGGCATCATCCGCAATCGAGGGAAGATCAATGCAGCCATTTCAAATGCACAATCCTTTATTAAAATTCAAAAGGAAGTTGGTTGTTTTAGTGATTTTATGTGGGCCTATACAAATGGGATCCCGATCCAAAACCAATACGCCCAAACAAAAGAATTGCCGCAAACCACTACGCTTGCAATACAAATGAGCCATGACCTAAGGAAGCGGGGATTTAAATATATTGGAAAGGTCACCATGTATGCACATATGCAAGCCGTTGGTATGGTTAACGATCATGTGGTGGATTGTTTTAGACACAAAGAGGTGTCTACTCTAGGTAATTGAGGAAATCTTTTCGGGAAATAGGCGTTGCGCCCATACTGGCCAAATGTGCGGTGGGTACCTGACAATCAATAAGCTTATAGTTGTTTTTTTTAAGTTCTCGTGCGAGATATATCAAGGCCAACTTACTGGAATTACTGGATTTGGAAAACATACTTTCACCACAAAACACCTGTCCAACATCAATGCCGTAGAGCCCACCTACAAGTTCGGGACCGTCCCAAACCTCCACGGAATGTGCGTGACCTTGCTCGTGTAATGTTTCATAAACTTCCATGAGTCCGGGTGTGATCCACGTACCTGTTTGCCCAAAACGCTTAACGCGAGCACAAGCCTTTACCACCTCATTAAAAGCCTTGTCAAAAGTAATTTCATAGGTGTTTTTACGCATAAAAGTGCGCATGCTTTTGGAAATTCTCAATTGGTCGGGGAAGAGCACCATTCTTGGGTCAGGGCTCCACCAAATTAAAAAGTCATCTTTTTCAAACCAAGGGAAAATACCCTTTTGATAGGCCAACAACACACGTTCTGGCCGTAGGTCTCCACCAACAGCCACTATCCCCTCTTCCGTTGCCAAGTGAGGTGAAGGAAAACGCAATGCTTCAGAAAGGTGATACATGTTGTTAGAACGGCAGGTCGTCTGGCGTTTCTTTATCGGTCTCAGGCATGGTTTCGAATGGTGGTGCGGCCGGCGGTGGTGCTGAAGCCTCATCAACAGCATCTATGCGCCATCCTTGAATAGAATTAAAATACTTGATTTCACCTTGTGGACTTTGCCATTCGCGACCTCGAATATTAATACCTACTTTAACGCGCTGACCCACATTGTATGCGTTGAGTATGTTGCACTTGTCTTGCACAAATTCAATCAAAATATGCTGTGGATATTGCTCTTCGGTCGTTAGTACCAGTTCGCGTTTTTGAAACCCATTGGATCCATATTCTTTCGTCTCGTCAATTTGTTTGATTTTTCCTGTAATTTCCATGCTTCGGTTAATGTTATTAATGAACTCCTATTGACTTTTTCTATTCCCTAAAAAATGGTTGAAACTAAAAATCAAGATGAATTTAATACAAATCTACTCAATTTGCAGATAATCTAAACGTTGAAATTACACTATATTCGTAGGCATGAGTGCTAATACATTAACGGCATATCCGCGACTAATCCGATTGGCAGGGTTTTTAATGGCGTTTGGCTTTGCGGGCATAACACTTTGGAACACCTATAGGTTGATTCAGCGCATAGAAGATGACGAGAAACAACAGATGGAGCTTTGGGGGTTAGCACAACAAAAACTGGCTTCCAATAAAGATCTTGACAACCCTATTGACCCACTGACATTTCAGATATTAACTGCTGAAAACAGCATTCCTATGATTGTTGTTGACGACCAAAACAACTTGCTGTTTTCCAACAATATCAACCAACGAAAACTCGCTCAAGATTCATTGGGTTATATCCAAAAGCTCAAAGAGGAATTTGGCGCGGTGCACGCCCCAATAGACATCACATACAAAGACAGTTTGTATCAAAAAATGTATTACGGCAGGTCGAATCTCATCTATCAATTAAGGTACTACCCTTTTGCTTTTTTATTGATTGTCATATTTATAGGCGGGCTGGTTTACGCCTACTACAAAACCAATCGGCAAGCAGTTGAAAACAAGCTATGGACAGGCATGGCCAAGGAGACAGCGCACCAATTGGGAACGCCTATTTCATCTTTGCTGGGTTGGCTTGCCATATTAGAAGAAGATGTAGACCCAAAAATGTTAAACCAAATAAAAAGGGACGTAACACGCTTGGAAACCATCAGTGCGCGCTTTTCCAAAATTGGATCGCTTCCAAACAGGGATAAAACAAAAATAAGCGCTGTTATTCAAGACATAACAGAGTATATGCAGATACGTATGCCCAAGGATATTACGCTAGAGTTACATTTGATTGGCGAAGAAAAAGAAGTGAGCATCAATGCCGAGCTGATGAGTTGGGTCTTGGAAAACCTCATTAAAAACAGCATAGATGCCATTCGTGGAAAAGGAAAAATCAGCATTGAATTGTCATGGGATAAGGCTGCGCTTATATCCATTCAAGATAGCGGAAGTGGAATTCCTAAAAAACTACACCGCTCGGTATTTGAAGCTGGCGTAACAACAAAAAAACGGGGTTGGGGTCTTGGTCTTGCTCTCGCAAAACGCATTGTAGCACAATATCACGGTGGAAAACTAAGACTGGTTAACAGTTCTGCCTCGGGCACCTGCTTTGAGATACAATTACCTATTGCTTAAAAGCAGAGCTAATTTGCTGGGTTAACGTTTGCATCTCTTCTTTTGACGGCGCAACCTTCTTTTTAAATGTTGCATCTGCCATATAATTTAAAGGAATCAGATGAACATGAACGTGGGGTACTTCTAGGCCAATTACTGTTAATCCGATGCGCTTACAAGTAACCACTTGTTTGAGTGCAGCAGCCACACTACGGCTAAACATCATCAGCTCTTGGTATTCAGAAGTGCTTAAATCAAAAAGTTTGTCAACCTCCTTTTTAGGCACACAAAGGGTATGTCCCAGTGCATTGGGATTGATGTCTAGAAAGGCTATGTGCTGTTCGTCTTCAGCCACAATATAGGCAGGAAGTTCACGAGCGATAATACGACTAAATAAAGACGGCATTAGCGGTCAATGGATAAGATTTCAAACTTGATTTTACCGTTTGGAACAGAGACCTCTGCGACATCACCCACTTCTTTACCCAATAGACCTTTGCCAATTGGAGAGCTGACAGAAATTTTGCCAGACTTAAGATCGGCTTCACTTTCAGCAACAAGGGTATAATTCATCTCCATGTTGTTGGCAAGGTTCTTAATACGCACTTTAGAAAGCACCAATACTTTAGAAACATCCAACTGCGACTCGTCAATAACACGTGCGTTGGCAAGGGTTTCTTCCATCTTGGAAATTTTCATTTCCAACATGCCCTGTGCTTCTTTGGCAGCATCGTATTCGGCGTTTTCGCTCAAGTCGCCTTTGTCCCGAGCCTCGCCAATTGCTTGTGAAGCGCGAGGACGCTCTACGTCCTTGAGGTGATTTAACTCGTCACGTAATTTTTTTAGCCCTTCGGCAGTATAATATGAAACTGTACTCATTTTTGGGGTATAGTTAAAAAATCCCTTTATTCGTAAGGGATTTGTACAAATATACAATTTTCCTCAATTTTGAATAATCTGAAAATGAAATACATCGTACTTGTTGGTTTTTTAGTGCTGTTGGGCTGCTCAAAGACAGCTGTTGAGCGCAATCCGTTTTTGATTGAAAATAGCTTTGACCAGAGCATTAATTTAGCATTGCCAGCTTTTGATAATCTAAACTATGCTGGAGGCAGCCTGTATTGGCCTAATGGCGGCATTAGAGGTTTACTGCTCTATAATTTAAATGGCAATACCATTATGGCTTGGGAAGCCAGTTGCCCAAATCATGAGCTTAAAAGCTGCTCTACCTTACAGACTGATGGTTTGGTTAGTCCAACTGCCTCTTGCTCTTGTGAAGACTATCAGTATAGCTTGGCCACAGGCCAACCCCTTACAGAAGAGGCTACCTATAGCCTGCTATTTTACAAAGTACAACAGAGTGGTACTGTGGTACGTATTTATAATTAAAAGGTAAGCGTAAGTCCGGCCATAAAATGGCGCCCTGCCTGTGGATAGTATCCAACCCCTTCAACAGTAGTCACAACATTTGGTACAGAATAATCATCGTCATACGTATAGAAATACCCATTTGAGCTTATCAACGCATCAAAAATATTGTGCAAATGCAGGTTTAGATTCAGACTAGGCCCATTTTCCTTATTCAGCAACAACGCCTGTACTTGAATGTCGTTTATCAAATAACCATCCAGCTTAGAAAGTTCGGCGTCTATATTCCCCATATACTGCTCTCCCACATACTTGCTCACAAACGAAACAGACCAATTGTCTGATGCATACGTTAATTGCTGGGAAGCAACCAGCGAAGGTGAATATGCCAACTGCGTATCCCCCAGTGACTGCAACACACCATCGCGTTTAAAGAACTTATCTCTATTCCTATTTCTACTCCATGCCATGTTGGCTTGCCAATTTATATTTGAGGTAATGTTCCATCCGCCTTCTAGCTCAATGCCACGGCGGTAACTGTCTCCAGAATTGGCACGGATCGGCGCGCCCACTTGGTCAATGGCTCCTGTGAGCACCAATTGGTTCTTGTAGCTCATAAAATAAATATTTGCGTTTAAAAAAGCATCTGCTGTTTTCCAGCGCCATCCAAATTCTAAATCGTCTAATGCTTCTGGGACGGGGCTGCCATTTTCAAAATCTGTGCGGTTTGGCTCTTTATGTGCCTTGGCGAAAGAGATATAAAATTGGTTGTTGGCATTGGGTTTATACAACACACCGGCTTTAGGGTTAAAAAATGTATGCGCGTCGTTTACGGTAAAACGTTCAGGTCCAGCTACTTCTCCACTAACCATGTAGTCTACCCAGCGAAGTTGGGCATCTGCATATAAATGCCATTTTTCATTGACGGATACATCCCATTTGTAAAAGATATTGCCGTCCTTTTTCTTAGCTGTATTTTCATAAAAGCGATGACCTGGATTCACATCAGCCCTATTGGCCCACATAAGTTCGCCAAAGTGTAGTCCTTCATAAGAACTGTAATAAGCACCAGCGCTAATGTTGTGTTTGCCTTTTTGATAATGATACAACACATTGGCGGCATAAAAATCGTTGTCTAACCACTTACGCACTGCGTTTTCAGTGGCTGTTATGCTTTGCCCGTTGATTGAAAGCGGTGGTAATTTTAAATAGCCGTAATCTGTATCTCCTCCAAAACTTACGTTTTGATCATACCACAAATCGTAAAACTCTTGATAGTAGCCATAGCCATGGGTATAGTTCAGCCCTAGGGACAACCTGCTCGAGTTGCTCAGGCGCTGTTCAATATGCAATTGGGTGTGATCTTGATTGTAATTATCTACTTGATCATGGTAATAGCCTTCCAATACTCCTGCTTCGTCGTACTGTTCTCCAGCAGGGTTATAGGTTCTGTTCTTTTTCAAAACATCCTGATCAATTCCATACCAAGCTTGGTACGTACGCTCATGACCTCCAAAAGTCAGTGCCTTAATTTTGGTATTGACACTGCTATAGGTTCCCTGTAAAAAATACCCTTTGAGGTTTGATGATGCACGATCAATATAGCCGTCGGAAGTTATGCCAGACAGGCGTCCGCTGAACTCAAATCCGCTTTTGGATAGCCCAGTTGAAAACTTGACCGTATTCTTAAAGGTATTAAAGCTACCAGCGCTAGAAGACAACAAAGCATAAGCGTCCTGTGATGGCTCAGTTGTGTTAATGTTGAGACTGGCGCCAAAAGCAGCAGCTCCATTAGTAGATGTGCCCACGCCACGTTGCAACTGCAAATCGGAAACAGAAGAGGCAAAATCTGAGAGATTTACCCAAAAGGTTCCGTGCGATTCGGCATCGTTATAAGCAATACCGTTAATGGTAACATTAACGCGCGTGGCATCGCTACCCCGAACCCTAATTCCAGTATATCCAACCCCAGCACCTGCGTCGCTAGTGGTCACTACATTGGGTAAAAAGCGCAACAAAACAGGAAGGTCTTTCCCCAAGTTTTGTTTGTTTAACTCTTCTTCAGAGATATTGGTAAACGCCATAGGCGTATCTTCATTGGCCCTAAGGGCGCTAACCGTAACGGATGATAAGGCTACGGTACTTGCTGTGAGTGTGTCTTGTGTGGTGTTTGCTTGTTGTGCCATCAGGCTACAACCAAGCATAAGTGTAATAATGTATTTCATTTGCGTAAAGCAAATAAAGGGGTATTATTTACGATGGTTTTTAAGTGAAACAAATTCCTTGGCAGCATTACCTGCCCAGGTTCAATGGGTATAATCTCAGCCGTTAGGCACCCCTAGAGATGGTACAAATATAGTTCAATTAAATCGATTGGTGCATGGGTCGCAACAAATCGTTTACTGTTTTTACAGGGTTAAAAGTACGGACGGGTACTTCCACAAAAATGGTGTTCCAATCTGCCATGCCGCCATTCCACAAACCGGGACGTTCCATGGCCTTGATAACTACTCCACTCAAAGACTTTTCAACCACAAAGTAACTGTCGTTGTCTACAAAATTTTTCAAATTGTATTTGTTCCCTTTGTGGTCATAGGTAGCGCAAACAATGTCAACTGGATTGAAGTGCGTACCCGATTTAAAAATATGTTTTTGAACGGTATTTGACATATTGACTTGTGCACTCTCAACAATTTGAAGACTCGTCTGACCTGACTTTTCAACCCAAAAAGGACCTCCACCAGGCTCACCTTCATTTTTAACCATACCGCAAACACGTAATGGACGGTTGAGCTTTTGTTGCAGGAATGCATGCAAGGCCTCTTCAGACAGGTTTTTGGGAACACTCACATTGAGTTGATTCTGAACAAATGTTTTAATCGTATCCAAGTCTGTTGTGCCCTGCTCTTCAAGTGCTTGACTGAACTTATAGATTTGCTTTAGCTTGGATAGCAGCACACCCGCCAGTATTTTTTTGTAAAAGCTTGCTTTTTTGTGATAAGCTGCAACAGCAACATTATCAATATTACTTAAAAAAACAACGGCTTCTTTCAAGTCGTTTAAGTTGTCGATAAGTGCCCCGTGGCCTGCCGCCCTGAAAAAAAGATTCCCATCTTGATCGCGATAAGGGCTGTTGTCTAACTTGGCAGCTATGGCATCTGTACTTCTTTTTTGATGAGAAAAAGAAACATGGGTTTGAATAGCGTTAGTTGCGTCTATTTGGTCAACGCTTTTTGAAAGTGACTGCTGAAAGCTTTCTTTTGATGCTGGCGGAATGGTAAAGTGAATGTTCATGGATTTGTTAGCTACCATAAATTCCTTTGAAAAAAACAACTGTTCTTCAGCAGCATTCCGGATATCACCCTTATAATTGTGAAAAGGAATAAGCGCTTTGGGCAGCGTGCTTAGTAGCTCCACTGTTTTTTGAATGAACAGAAACCTGTAATCTTTTTGAAAAGCACCATTTTGAAGTTCTGTTATTTGAGATTTTATACTTTGGTAGAAAGGGAATTTTTCAAGCCCACCCAAAAAGACGGCGAGTTTGTATGTCTTTTTTCTATTGAGATAGCTACGTAAGGTTTCTCTGTTGGGATCATAGCGATTGGCAAAGTAGTGCAAGAATTTAAACATCCGAGTAGCCATCCCCGATGCTGGTATAAAACGCACAAGTGAAAAAGACTCCTTTTCCGAATCAAATATTGCGGCATAGTCATGCATTTGTTGTTGTGATAACACTTGTATGCCGTCGCCTTGAGTGGCTGGCCTATTCAGTTTGGTAGCATTGGTTTCTTTTTCTAGAAGTGTAAGTTGTGCCGCTACGTCATCTGTTGAGATGCCAATATCTTCAAATAGTGCTAAATCTTGTTTCGTAAAACTATGTTTCATACATATTGCTTTAAACAGTCCATCACTTGCAAAATGCGTGCCTCAAGGGAACCGTGTAAAATGGTGTAGGTAATATTGTGTTCGTTTAGCGCAGTTTTAAACGCGGCTAACATCTCTTGCCGTTGATGGGGGCGGTCCCGCAACAAGTCTTGTTCAAAAGGAACGTCAATATCCGTTAAAAAGTATATGTCGTAGTGATTTACTTTGTTTGCTTCTAAAACGCGTGTGTCACACCAGCCATCAAAATAAGCTTTTGCATATACTTCCGTAGAAAGCAAATTTGTGTCACAAAATAGAAATGTATTGGCTTGTTGGAGTGCTTGATTTTCTAATCTCATTTGCCCTTCAGCAATAGGATAAATATCTTCTGAAGTACATATTTCTCCCGTTCGTGTTAGTTTTTCTTCGAGATATTCGCGTGCAAATTCAGGCACCCATCTTGTTTTAAAGGCTGCTGCCAGTGCCTTGGCCAGCGTCGTTTTTCCCGTAGATTCAGGTCCAAAAAACACAACTCTTATACAGCTGCTTGAGTGTTGTTTAAGGTTTTCTTCCATGCTAAATAACCGTAAATGGCAATGAGTGTAAATATAAGGTATTGAACGGAGGTAAAAGCGAGTCCTTTGTAAAGGTATAAGGGAACCGAAATAACATCACCTGCAATCCAAAAAATCCAATTTTCAATTTTTTTACGTGCCATTAACCACATGCCTACAAAAAATACAGCTGTGGTAAGCGTATCAACATAGGCTGTCCAGGTGTTCCACTTTCCCGCCGACTCATATATTGCATAAACAAAGACGAGTGTTGCTATAAAAATAATTATGGAGGTCTTTTTTTCTGCTGCTGTAGTACGCGATATGGGAGTAAAGGCATCGTTTGCTTTTCGCGTCCATATGTACCAGCCATAGATACTCATGACAAAATAGTAAGCGTTAATCATCATATCTCCTAGCAGTACCCATTTATAGAGCAAGTACACAAATATCGCTGTAGAAATAAGCCCCGTGGGAAATACCCAAATATTGTCCTGCTTGGCAAACCAAACACTTAAAAAACCGAAAATAACAGCTGTAATTTCGAGTGTAATATCCAAGGACGTATAAGAAGTATACTGGACAAAAAGAATGTCTATAAGCTCTTGCATATTAACTTGTTTTTAGCGCTACAGCACAAGAAAATTGTGGCCAATGATAAATCCAGTTTTTTAATTCAATTATTTGTCCATTTATATGAACCGCTGCAACGGGGTGCTCAGTTTCCATTTGAGTAGTTCTAATATGTTGAAGAAAGCTCAATCCTTTTTTGCCAAAGGCCTTGTAGGCGGCTTCTTTTATGCACCATTGTGTAGTTCTAAAACGATCTGTCTCTTGTGAATTACGTTCTGAGCTGTGTAAAAATTTAGGGGCAATGCGCTGTACTTTAGGTCGTTCTTTTTCGATATCAATACCAAGGGGGTTGTCACCCACTGCTATTGCAGCAAAATTATGAGAATGCGTAATGGAAATAAACTTTCCGTCAGCTAAATGGGGTTTTCCAAAAGCATCATAATGCAATGCGGCTGGGGTGTATCCAAGTGCCTTGAGCAAATGCCTAACGCTCAAAAAGCCTTTTCGGTGTACACTGGATTTCATAGCACCTAACCTATTGATACACATATCGGTTAGTGAAATATCTTGACGCAACCAATCCTCAGATTCATCTATCTGCCACACCAAAAAATACGTGTTGTAAGAAATCTTGTCCTTTTTGTAAATGGGCATGATATGTTGTAAATTTGTCGGCTAATTGCTAGAAATCAAATATACAAATATGGCTACGAAAACGACTACCTACGTACCTTATAAAGTCAAAGACATTACTTTGGCTGATTGGGGAAGAAAAGAAATTGAATTGGCAGAGGCAGAAATGCCTGGGCTGATGGCACTTCGTGAAGAATATGGTGCAGCGCAGCCGCTGAAAGGTGCGCGCATCGCTGGATGCTTGCACATGACCATTCAAACAGCTGTGCTAATCGAAACACTTACAGCGCTTGGGGCAGATGTTACATGGAGTTCATGTAATATTTTCTCAACACAAGACCATGCTGCAGCGGCTATTGCTGCTGCTGGAATTCCAGTTTATGCTTGGAAAGGCATGAATGAAGAAGAATTTAACTGGTGTATTGAACAAACGATATTCTTTGGTGAAGATCGCAAACCCCTAAACTTGATTTTAGATGATGGTGGCGACCTAACCAATATGATCCTTGATGAATTTCCTGAGCTTGCTGCAGGAATCAAAGGACTTTCAGAAGAAACAACCACAGGCGTGCATCGTTTGTATGAGCGTATGCAAAACGGAACACTTCCGTTACCTGCCATTAACGTAAACGACTCGGTGACCAAGTCGAAGTTTGACAACAAATACGGCTGTAAAGAATCAGCGGTTGATGCGGTACGTCGTGCAACAGACATCATGCTTGCTGGAAAGCGCGTTGTTGTTGCTGGATATGGTGATGTTGGTAAAGGCACCGTTGCTTCTTTCCAAGGAGCAGGAGCGATAGTAACCGTTACTGAAATTGATCCGATTTGTGCGCTTCAAGCCTCTATGGATGGTTTTGAAGTAAAAAGACTAGACACGGTCATTGGTAATGCAGACATTATTGTAACGGCTACAGGGAACAAAGACATTGTTGCTGAACGTCATTTTCGTGCCATGAAGGACAAGGCCATTGTATGTAACATTGGACACTTTGACAACGAAATTGACATGGCTTGGTTAAACGGAAACTACGGCGAAAGCAAGGTGGAAATTAAGCCACAAGTAGATAAGTATACCGTTGAGGGCAAAGACATTATTGTTTTAGCTGAAGGTAGGTTGGTAAACCTAGGTTGTGCTACGGGACACCCTAGCTTTGTGATGAGTAACTCCTTTACAAACCAAACCTTGGCGCAAATAGAGCTTTGGAAAAATGCAGATAGTTACGAAAACAAGGTGTATATGTTACCCAAGCACTTGGATGAAAAAGTAGCGCATTTGCACCTAGAAAAACTAGGCGTTGAACTTGAAGAACTAAACAAAGACCAAGCAGATTATATCAGCGTTCCTGTTCAAGGACCTTATAAGCCTGAATATTATAGATACTAATTTTTAGTACACCTAATGGAATTTAAACCGAGGCATTTGTCTCGGTTTTTTTTATGATTTAAAATACAACTTAACATTGATTTTGTACATTTGAGTGATAATGTAAAAAGATGCCTACTCTTTTTTACGCTTTTGGAATGCGTTTCTTTTTTTACTCCAACTAGCATGATCCCATACATGTTCACGTAAGAAATGCTGACGGCGAAGCAAAATTTAGTGTAGAAGTGCTTCGATGCATTGATAACAAAGGGTTGAAAAACAAGGATGTAAGACTTGCTAAGGTGCTAATTGAAGAAAACAAAGAATTGATAATAAAAGCATGGTATGCGCATTTTTCTAAATAAACGATATGGATGTAGCACGTATTTGGTTTGACCAAGACCATATTTTTCTTAAAACAACGGAGGGGGTTGAAAAATCAATGCCGCTAAAATGGTTCCCCAAGTTGGCAAAAGCAACTCCTAAACAACGTGAGAATTATGAACGCTCTCCTTTTGGCATTCATTGGAAGACATTAGATGAAGATCTCAGCTTTGAAGGGTTTTTCTCTTTCCAAAAAGAAAACATAGGTATTTAAATCCGAGGCAGTTGTCTCGGTTTTTTTTTATATTTATGCCACCTCAAATTTGTTCTTCTATTCAAGAACTACCTGCGTTTCTTTTCTAAAAGCTGTTTGGGGTAATTATTTAAACCCTAAATCAAGTAAAATGAAAAGCCTTAAAACAAACATCTTTTTTAAAATAGGAATGATTTTTTTACTCATTCTTATACTGTTGGTTCCTACTGCACTGGTCACCGGATTAATAGACGAACGTGAGTACAGACAAATAGAAGCTATTAATGAGGTAAGCGACAAATGGTCTGGAAGGCAAACCCTTACAGGGCCGTTTATCAGCATCCCCTACGACAGCTATGTGACGCATAATGTCATTCAAGGAGATTCTGTTGTTGCAAAAACAGAGAAGGAGCTACGCCATATACATCTACTCCCCGACAACCTCAACATTACCGGCAGCATACATCCAGAAAAAAGATACCGCGGCATTTTTGAAGTTGTTGTTTACGAATCAATGCTCAATATCAGTGGTGATTTTGCTGGGTTTGACTTTAATGATGTCAACATTGAAAAAGACAACATTCATTTCGATAAAGCAGCCATAAACTTGGGTATTTCAGATCTCAAGGGAATAGAGGATCAAATTACCATGAACTGGAACGGAAAAACACGTTCATTTGATTCTGGTGTAACAAACACTAACCTTGTTTCCTCAGGGATAAACCTACAATTGGATTTAAGTCAAGATATTAGCAAGCGCAATTCCTTTAATGCGGATATACGACTAAAAGGAAGCCATAAGTTGTATTTCACGCCTGTCGGAAAAACAACAGATGTACATTTAGCATCTACTTGGCCTACTCCGAGTTTTAGCGGTAAATTCTTGCCCGATGACCGTGAAATTAAACCAGATGGATTTAAAGCACATTGGAACGTCTTACACTTAAATCGTAATTATCCACAGTATTGGACGGGTTATGACTACGATACTAGAGATAGTGTTTTTGGAACCGACTTACTATTGCCCGTAGATAGCTACAAAAAATCCGACCGAGTAGCCAAATATGCCATATTGTTTATCGTACTAACCTTCTTGGTATTCTTCTTTGTTGAAATCCTTGGAAATGTATTCATACACCCCATTCAATATTTGTTGGTTGGATTGGCACTTATTGTTTTTTACTCCTTGTTGCTATCAATAAGCGAGCATCTAATGTTTAACCTAGCCTATGGCATCGCTACCGTACTGACAATTACTTTGGTCTCGTTATACGCAACCGCGATTCTAAAATCAAAACGACTCGCTTGGATGATATTTGGAATACTACTCATCATGTATGCCTTTATTTTTACCATCATTCAGCTAGAAAACTATGCCTTACTACTCGGAAGCATTGGGATATTTGCCGTACTGTCAGTTGTCATGTACTATTCCAAAAATATCGACTGGTATAACATTCAACTTAAAGAGAAATAAGATGGGTTTTGGCGGTTCCGTTGCGGCAATGATTACTTCCCTTAAAAACAATGCACGGAAGCGAAAAACGCTTTACAATAATAAGGGTTTGGTACAGACGCAAAGCATTGCGTCTGTACGTTAGGGATATCAAATCCATAATCAGGTAGCATTATTCCGATCACGGTGCCACACGGCGGGGTTGTTAAAAATGTATCGGCGAATGTTTTTCAGCGATTTTTCGTTGCGGACAATGTGGTCGTGAAAACGTGATTGCCACGCAAATTGGGGATTGATTTTGCGGGCGTGGATGGTCACCGCCGATTTAAACCCACGAATAATGGATGCCAAATTTTTGGATTGGGGTCCGAATTTGTTTTTTGGTGATGGTTGTCGCGTTTCCACGTTGGTATTATATTTATTTTCCCCAATCCCAATGATTGCATGAAAATGATTCGGCATAACAACAAATGCGTCCATGCATAAATTCATATCAGGACGCATATCAAATGTGCGTTTCCATTCACGAACAACAATTTCCCCAATTTTGTTCAATTCCATTTGTACGATAGAGGCGCGATGCATCGCGCCTCTATCGTAATTGGACGTTTCCACAATATCGCCAAAAAAATGTTTGCGATGTTGGGTGCAAATGGTCACAAAATACATCCCATTATTGGCATAATCCCACCATTGGGCACGGGCAGATTGAATGCGATATTTACCACCAAATTTTTGGGACATCTGTGCGAAATTATATTCCTGTTTTAAAATTATGAAATTTTTCGCGGGATTCTCTAAAAACAAAAAAAACCCGCCTTTCTCGGTACAAATTTCATATTGAAATGTACTCGAAAAGGCGGGGTTCTAACTTTTGATGTATAAACTAAAAACTAGTCCTGTACGGGATCAATAGAAACGTACGAGCGATTGTTTTTCTTTTTAGTAAAACGCACAACACCGTCCACTCTAGCGTGTAGTGTGTGGTCTTTACCTAGATATACATTGTCTCCTGGGTGGTGTGCCGTACCGCGTTGACGAACAATAATGTTCCCTGCGATGGCCTGTTGTCCACCAAATATTTTAACGCCTAAGCGTTTCGATTCCGATTCTCTACCGTTCTTGGAACTACCTACTCCTTTTTTGTGTGCCATGGCTTACTCTTTTATTTTTTTGCTTCAAGTGCCGCAATCAAATCGGCTTTTTTCATAGATGAAATTCCCGCAACACCTGCTGCTTTGGCTAGCTCCTTAAGCTCGGCTACTGTTTTTGAAGAAAAATCAGCAGCTGCTTTAGGGGCAGCTTTTTTTGCAGCCTTTGGAGCTGCAGCTTTTGGTGCTTCTGCTTTAGGCGCTTCTGCCTTAGCTTTTGGTGCAGCCTTTTTGGCATTACCAACTCCAACAGATTCGATGACAATTTCTGTCAACGACTGACGGTGACCGTTTTTAACACGATAACCCTTGCGGCGTTTCTTTTTAAATACTATTACTTTGTCATCCTTTAGGTGACGTACCACTTTTGCTTCTACTGAAGCATTGGCTACAGCTGGGGCGCCTACAGTAACCTTGTCTCCGTCAGCCATCATAAAGACTTGGTCAAAAGAAACCTTGTCTCCTGTTTTGGCGTCCAATCGGTGAACAAATACCTTCTGGTCTTTTGCAACTTTAAATTGCTGCCCTGCTATCTCTACGATTGCAAACATATCTTTTGTTTTTAACACTTCTTATTGAAGCGAGCGCAAATATACAATCTTGTAGTATATCAGACAATATTTTTTGCGGTAACATTAATACTAGCAAATCATTAGTAATTTCAAACAAAATAATTAAATTTATAGTCTAAACTTTTTTACAATGAAACATCTCCTTTCTATAACCCTATTATTTGTATTGGGTTTTGTAAGCGCGCAATCGGTCTCTTTTGAAGAATACGATTTAGCTAACGGCTTACATGTCATTCTACATCAAGACAATACAGCTCCTGTGGTAACAACATCTGTCATGTACCACGTTGGAGCTAAAGACGAGCAACCTGACAGAACCGGCTTTGCTCATTTTTTCGAACACCTCCTATTTGAAGGCACTAAAAATATTGAAAACGGCGCATGGTTCTCTATAGTCACCGAAAATGGCGGATCCAACAACGCCAATACCACAGACGACCGTACCTATTATTATGAAGTTTTTCCTTCAAACAACCTTGAGCTTGGTCTTTGGATGGAGTCTGAGCGGATGTTACATCCCATAATTGAACAGGACGGTGTGGATACACAAAATGAGGTCGTGAAGGAAGAAAAGCGCTTGCGCGTTGACAACCAACCTTATGGTAAGTTTTTAGAAAATGTCAAAAAACATCTGTTTATCAATCACCCTTATCGCTGGACGACCATTGGCGAGATGGATCACCTAGATGCTGCTACCCTAGATGAGTTTTTAGCATTCAATAAAAAATTCTATGTCCCAAACAACGCCGTGCTCGTTGTCGCTGGTGACATTGATATTGATGAAACAAAAACAATGGTTGAAGGATATTTTGGTTCTATACCAAGAGGAGAGGACATAGAAAGAGTTTCTTTGACCGAAGAACCAATTCAGGAGGAATTAAAAGCAGAAGCCTTTGATAGCAACATTCAGATTCCCGCTATCATTACAGCATACCGTACACCCTCTTTTAAAAGCAGGGAGTCTCGCATACTTGATATGATTTCTACATATTTGAGCGACGGGCCAAGCTCTAAGCTCTACAAGCGTTTGGTTGATGAAAAGAAAATGGCACTACAATCAGGAGCTATCAATATTGCGCAAGAAGATTATGGTATGTATGTCATTTATGGACTCCCACAAGGAGAATTTAAACTTACAGACTTAATATCTGAAATGGATGATGAAATTCTCAAAATTCAAAACAACCTTATTTCCGAGCGAGATTATCAAAAACTGCTCAACAAGTTTGAAAATGGATTTGTAAGCTCAAATGCTTCAGTGGAAGGCATTGCCAATTCTCTTGCCAGATACCACATGCTCTATGGAGACACCAATCTAATCAATAACGAGATTGATATTTACCGCTCCATTACTCGCGAAGAGATAAGAGAGGTAGCCAATAAATACCTGAACACAAACCAGCGCTTGGTACTTGAATATTTACCAGAACCGGAAGAAGCTAATTAAACCTATTATCATGAAAAAATTACTCGTATTATTCACATCCTTATTGGTGTTTTCTGCAGTTGGTCAAATTGATCGAAGTAAACAACCGGTTCCTGGTCCTGCACCCACCATTCAAGTTAAAGAGCCGCAACAATACAAACTAAAAAACGGCCTCACCGTGATGCTGGTTGAAAACAGAAAACTGCCGCAAGTAAGTGCAAGTTTAAGACTAGACAACCCACCCATTTTGGAAGGAATCAAGGCAGGTTTAAGCGACCTCACTGGCAGCTTACTCGGAAAAGGTTCTAAAAAAATAGCAAAAGATGATTTCTATGATGAAGTAGATTTCATGGGTGCCAACATTAGCATTAGTGCTTCCGGTGCATTTGCACAATCATTGTCCCGCTATTTTGAAAGAACTTTTCAGATGATGGCCGATGCTGCTATAAATCCCAACTTTACGGAAGAAGAATTTATCAAGGAGCGAGATGTCATTATTGATGCCTTGAAATCATCTGAAAAAGATGTCACTAATGCAGCTAGGCGCGTCGAAAGTCTTTTGGCCTACGGCGGAAATCACCCCTATGGTGAATACACAACTCCTGGAACCATTAACAACATAAAACTTGCAGATGTCCAGCGTTTTTATGACTTTAGGTTTAGACCTAATAATGCTTATTTGGTCATTGTTGGTGATATTGACATGGAAACCGTTAAGCCGTTGGTGAAAAAATATTTTGGGAAATGGAAGCCAAACCCCGTTGCTTCTAGTCCAATTCCTGAGGTTAAAAACCCTACAAGTCCACAAATAGACTTTGTGAATATGCCCAACGCTGTTCAGTCAGAAGTAGTGGTTCAAAGCACGGCATACCTAGCCAAAAAAGATCCTGAATACTTTGCTGTTTTAATGGCAAACTCCATTCTTGGTGGTGGTGGCGAAGCACGTTTGTTTCTTAACCTTCGTGAAGACAAAGGATATACGTATGGAGCTTACTCAAGTATTGGGAACGACAAGCGTACCGCAACACGTTTTAGAGCTTCTGCCAGCGTAAGAAACGAAGTAACCGACAGTGCTGTGGTAGAACTACTCAATGAAGTAAAGCGAATTCGTACAGACTTGGTTATGGAAAGTGAGTTGAAAAAAGCAAAAGCCAAATATGTTGGTAGCTTTGTTCGCTCGTTAGAAAGACCTGCAACTATTGCACAATTTGCATACGACATCGCAACTGAAAATCTGGATAACGATTTTTATAAAACTTATCTTGACAAAATCAATGCCGTTACCGCTGAAGATGTTAGAGATGTGGCGCAAAAATACTTTAATGTTGACCAATCAAGAATTGTTGTCACTGGAAAAGGGGTTGATGTTTTAGATAACCTTGAAAAGGTCGAATTTAATGGAAAACTACTTCCTGTCAATTACTATGACAAATATGGCATGTCTATTGATCGACCTAAAAAGGTTTCTGTTGCAGGAGGAATTACTGCTGAGACCGTTTTAACGAATCATATTGAAAAAACAGGCGTAAATAACTTAAGTGACCTAAACGCAGTTAAGCTTGTGTACAAAGGTACTTTTATGCAAATGGCCATTGTGGTTGAAGAAACCTATTCAGCAGATAGCCAAGAACAAGTAATATCCGTTGGTGGAAACGCCATGATGACGAGTGTTGTTAGTACCGAGGGGGCTTTTATGAAGCAAGGTCCAAATAAAATGGATTTGCCAAAGGTTATTTATGACGATCTTAAAAAATCCTTAGGGGTTATATCTGAAATAGGGCTACTTGCCAGTGGAGAAGCGGTTTTAGAGGGAATTGAAACTGTAAATGATACAGAGGCTTATGTGATTAAGGTTCCTGGTGTTGGCGTGAGTTACACCAACTACTACAGCAAGGAAACAGGCATGAAAATTAAGGAATCTACGATGGTGAACTTCAATGGTCAGATGCAAACGAACAATACAAACTATGCTAACTATAAGGAAATTTCAAGCTTAATGATGCCAGGCGAGAAAAGTTTTGACCTTGGCGGTCAGGAAATTTCTTTAACGCTTGAAGAAGTAATTGTTAATCCTGATAAGTAGCAGGAATTGATTTAGATGACGCGTATTTCTTAGCGGTTCCTAAATCCAGAAGATTAAGACTACTGGCGTTTCGTTGACTTATGAGCTAACGAAACGCCAATTAAAATTACGGCAGCGCCGATAAGTTGATAAGCACTCATCTGCTCCCCATCCAATGTACCCCAAAAAAGAGCGACGATTGGCAAGGTGTATGTTACCGATGACACAAATACGGTAGATGCTATTTTAACAAATCGGTTGAACATGACCTTGGCTATTGCTGTGCCAAAAAAGGCAAGTGTAGCAACGAAGCCCAAACTTGTAATCACTTCTGGTTTTTTCAGGTTTTGTAGCGAAAAGAAATCCGAAAAGAACAACATCAGCAACGCTGGTGGTAAAATGGCAATAAAATTTCCCAGTGTCATGGCCATGGGAGAAACTTCTGAAAGCTTGTGTTTTAAAAAGTGAATGTTTATGGCATAGCACATCGATGCACTGATGATAAGCAACACATGACCAACCGGTTGATTGGGGTTGATTTGTGCACCGCCCCAAACCAATCCTAAAGAACCTACAAACCCGAGTAAAACGCCGATATACTGACGGCTGAGCATACGCGTGGCAAAAAGTGTGATCCCCACAAGTACAGTAAATATTGGGGTAAGCGAATTAAGAATGGCCGCAACAGATGAGTCGATGTGCTGTTGTGCAAAAGCAAAAAGGAAGGAAGGGAAAAAAGTGCCTAAAAATCCAGTTATAATCAACCATTTCCACTGGTATCGGCTTAAGCCTTTCAAAGAATTATAGCCCAAAATAAGCAAGAAAACAGTACTGATAACAATACGTGCGCTGCCCAGTTCAATGGGGGATAGTCCAACAAGGCCACGCTTTATTAATATATAGGAACTGCCCCATATTAACGAAAGTAAAAAAAGGTACAACCACTTGTTTGCAGGAATTTTTATCATAGCTAGGCAAAGCTGGTAAAAAAGGATGTAAAAAAGGCTTTTTTTACTACATTTGATAAAAATTTAATATTATGAAACGCCCTATTTTTTATATTTTAATACTACTAGTTGTTAGTTGTACTTCAAAAAACCCAGAGAAAAAAACGGTTAGCCACTCCGATGAGGCAGCGGTGACTGTGTCTGACAAAAATCTTTCAAACATATCTTTCCAAGTTGAGGGAATGACCTGCGAGGTTGGATGTGCCGCACGTATTGAAAAGAAAGTTGCTGCCATGGAAGGTGTTGCAATGTCTGAGGTTGATTTTGAAGCCAAAACTGCCTTTGTTTCTTTTGACCCCACAACAACTTCATTTGATAAGGTCAAAGCTACTATTGAATCTCTTGGAGATGATTACAAGGTAGGTGAAGCCACTGCCGTAGCTGCTTTTTCTTCAGAACAGAATGGAAAAAAATGTGACCCTGATTGTGAGAAAGCTTGTTGTGCTAAAGACAAAAAATGCGATAAATCTTGCGAAAAAGCATGTTGCAAAAAAGAAGGAAAAGACAAAATGGCTTGTAAAGCTAATTGTGAAAAGCCTTGTTGCGCCAAAAAGAAAGAAAAAGCCTAATTATTGCCAGCGTAACGTCTCGAGCATTTTTTGCACATCATTTCTAATATATCCAATGGCAGGTGCCAAGGAATCGTAGTTGGGTGCTGTAGAAAAAAGCACTGAGCCTGATATAAAATGTCTTTTGGTATCTGTAGCGAAAAAATGCAGGTTCGAAGGTGAATCTCCAATCAATGTAACGCAGCTACCCAGAACATCTTTTTCCTTGTCTTCATAAGTACTTTCGTTAATGCGTTGGGTTCCTTTACCAAAAATCTTAAGCCGCTTTTCAAAATCCATAAAAAGGGTATCCAAAGAAGTTTTGTTCAAATCAAAGTAGGTAACGTAAACTTTTGCTTTTAGTAAAGGGTAATCTAGCGTTGTGCCGCACGATGACAGTTGCACTGGCGTTGACACTTCATTGTACTTAAAGCGGTATGCGCAAGCATTGGGCTCGAAATCATTGTATTGTGCTGCTGGATAGTTCAAGGCCAAGGCCGCATAAGGTTTGGGAGCTTGATGTTGACATCCCAAAAAAAACAACACTAAGAGGAAGATTCGTATCATGCGCCGAGCTGCACTTTAACCTGTTTGATGCGTTTTCTGTCGACGGCTTCAACGGTGAAAACAACTTTTTTGAATCGAAAGGTAGTATTCACTTTAGGAAAGGATCCCAATTGTTCTAACAAAAATCCAGCAACCGTTTCAGACTCCCCTTTGTTTTGCTCAAAATCATCACTGTTGGAAAGCTTGGTTACCGCATAAAAATCTTGTAGAGACGTTTTGCCGTCAAACACAAAAGTGTTGTCGTTGAGTTTAGAATAGCTGATATCTGTTTCATCAAATTCATCTGTGATATCCCCTACAATTTGCTCAATAACATCCTCCAAAGAAATAACACCAGAAGTACCGCCATACTCATCAACCACAACTGCGAGATGAATGCGTTTGACCTGAAATTCTTGTAGCAAATCGTCAAGCTTTTTATTTTCTGGCACAAAATAAGGCGCACGTAAAAGTTTTGTCCATTCGTAATTTTCCTTGTCAAAATGAGACAGTAAATCCTTTACATATAAAACTCCAATAACCGTATCTATGGTATCGCGATAGACAGGAACACGGGAGAATCCCTTACTCACAATCTGCGAAACTACTTCGGTAAATGACGTTTCTTCATCCAGTGCAAAAACATCTATACGGGGACACATGACTTGCTTGGTGTCGGTGTTGCCAAATGTGACAATTCCTTTTAAAATTTTTTGCTCGTCTTTGGTGGTTTCAGAATCATCGGTCATTTCAAGGGCTTGCGACAAATGATCAACCGAAATATTTGAACCCGTTTTACCCAACCTTTTTTGAAGAATCAAAGTGAGATAACTCATGGGGTAGGTCAATGCAAAAAATACGTATTTGTCCAAAAAATAAATAGGAACTGACATCCGTTTTGCAAAGCCTTCGGGGTTTTTATTTGCATAAATTTTTGGAAGTATTTCGCCAAACAATAGCACAATTGTGGTGATCAGACCTACCTCGGCTAAAAAACGCAAACTTGGCTGTGTAATAGATTCAAAAAACAAGGAGGTCATGGATGCAAAAAGCAGTACAGTTGCGATGTTTATCAGGTTGTTCAACAACAAAATAATGGCCAATAAGCGCCGAGGGTTTTTTCGCAGCTGTGCAATAATACGCAACGGCTTACTGGTTGCGTTTACCGCCTCTTTAATGTAAGATGGCGAAAGGGAAAAAAAGGCAACTTCTGAGCCTGAAACCAATGCAGAACTCAGCAAAAGCAACAACAACATGAATACTTTAACTGTTTCTAGTGTTTCAAAACCAATAACCAAAAAGGGTATGTCCAACAATTAGCGTTTAAAATGGCAAGTCATCGTCACTTGCAGGTTGGTTTGCCTGAGTTGGCTGGGCGGGTTGACTGGGCTGTGATGGCTGTTGTTGGGCCGCTTGTGTTTGCGTTGTGCTTCCATCGCTAGGGCGTTGGGTTAAAAAGGTGAAGTCATCAACGTGAATTTCTGTCGAATAACGGTCTTTGCCGTCATCTCCTTGCCATTTACGGGTTTTTATACGTCCTTCAACATATACACGATCTCCCTTTTTTAGATATTTTTCGCAAATTTCTGCCGCTTTGTTTCGCACAACAGCATTGTGCCATTCGGTATTGGTGACTTTCTCACCTGTTTGTTTGCTTGTGTAGGTTTCGTTGGTCGCTATGGGGAACCTGCCAATGCAGTTTCCGCCTTCGAAATAGGTCACTTTGACGTTATCGCCCAAATGTCCTATTAGCATAGCTTTGTTAAGTGTTCCGCTCATAATAGATTTTACATCAAATGTACATTATCGGATGAACTTGTCCAAAAAACGTTCTATTAAGCGCGGTACTGCATAATCAGCAACATTAGCCCAAGAAATGGGCAGGGGTTCGTCAACATTTTCTATCACATAAAAATAGGTGTGTAAGGCTTGGTGACTGAGTTTATGAATCACTGCTTCCTCTTGAAATTTGGTCCAATTAGCCGCTTTTGCCCATTTGGGGGCATCGTCGTGTGCTTGAAGTGCATCAACAGTCAGCATGTTTTGAGCTTCAATAAGCGGGAATTCATAAAGCCCTTGCCAGATGTCTTTTTGGTCACGTTTGTTCAGTAGGGTGTTGTTGTTTTGATCGATGGGTATTAGGTAATGAAAATACCGTTTCTTAACGGGCTTGGCTTTTATTTTAACGGGGCGTTCAGCCACGCGACCGTGTGCATACGCCAAGCAGCTATCGGTTAGTGGACAAGTCGTACAGTTTGGTTTTTTTGGCGTACAGTGCAAGGCACCAAACTCCATAATAGCCTGGTTATAAGCCCCCGGTGCTTTTGAATCTATAAGGGTTTGGGCCAAGGCTTGAAAAGCTTTGATTCCTGTGGGTTGATTTATGGGACTGTCAATATCAAAATGGCGTGCCAAAACACGGTATACGTTTCCGTCAACAACGGCACAAACTTCATCAAAACAAATGGATGCAATAGCGCTTGCGGTGTAGGGTCCTACTCCTGGCAGCTTGATAAGCTCTTCAAAAGTACGCGGAAAATTACCGTTATGTTGTTCGCTTACCCTTTTTGCAGCCTTGTGTAAGTTTCTGGCGCGACTATAATAGCCAAGGCCTTGCCAGCGCTTTAAAACGGCATCTTCGCTAGCTTGCGCAAGATCATGAACGGTTGGGAAATCGTTCCAAAAGCGCTCAAAATAGGGCAATCCCTGAGCAACACGAGTTTGTTGCAACATGATTTCGGAAAGCCAAACCACATAAGGGTCTTTTGTTTGACGCCATGGCAAAGCACGTTTGTGCAGCGCATACCAACCTAACAATTTAGTACTGAAACGTTTCATGCAATCAAAAATACATGCAAAGAATGAGTTTTAGATGTTTAAAATCGCATAAACGTTGAATTAAATTTTTATATTTGCTCACCTAAAATTTACAACCACACAAGAATTTAAGGATGACAAAAGCCGAAATTGTAACAAATATTTCAGATAAACTGGGAGTTGAAAAAAGCGATACACAAGAGATTGTGAATCACTTTATGAAAGAAGTAAGAAGTGCATTAGAATCTGGTGAGAACGTTTATTTACGTGGATTTGGAAGTTTTGTGGTTAAAACACGCAAAGCCAAAAAAGGACGTAATATTTCACAAAACGTAACCATTGACATTCCAGCACACAATATACCCTCATTTAAGCCTGCAAAGGTTTTCTTAGAGGAGGTAAAAACTAAAGTAGTCGTTAATTAGCGTCTGCACATTATTAATTATTTAGATTATAACATATGCCAAGTGGTAAGAAGAGAAAAAGACACAAGGTAGCCACGCACAAGCGTAAAAAAAGAAGTCGTGCTAATCGACATAAGAAAAAGTAAGCTTCTTTAATCTCTGAACATTTATGTTCTTTGACATGGAATATTATCACAGCAGTTCACTTTGATATAAGTCCCCCGGAAAACATTGTTCAATTGATTCACATGTACTGTGAATCTAAAAATCATTATTGTGAGTAAAGAACTAATTATTCGTTCGCGATCCTCTGCAGTTGATTTTGCCTTACTCAAAGACGGTAAGCTCGTTGAGTTTCACAAAGAAATTGAAGATAATAAGTTTCACGTAGGAGATATTTTTTTAGCAAAAGTTAAAAAAACCCTATCTGGTTTAAATGCAGGCTTTGTAGATGTAGGATATGAAAAAGATGCCTTTCTACACTATCACGACCTAGGTCCGAAAGTAGCAACGCTGCTAAAATTTATCAAGCTTGCTAGTTCTGGAAAAATTAAAGACTTTTCCCTAAAGAACTACCCATTGGAGCCTGAAATTAATAAAGATGGTGTCATTACAGATGCTGTTCAGGCCAATCAATCGCTACTTGTGCAAATTATCAAAGAACCTATTTCTACTAAAGGACCCCGTATCAGTTCGGAGCTGTCCTTGGCAGGTAGGTATTTGGTTTTGGTTCCTTTTTCAAGTCGTGTATCGATGTCACAAAAAATATCGACTAGAGAAGAAAAGAACCGCTTAAAAAAGCTCGTTATGAGTATTAAGCCAAAAGGTTTTGGTGTCATTATCCGAACCGTGGCTGAAGGCAAGAAAGTTGCTGAACTCGACAAAGATCTTGGAGATCTTTATGAACGTTGGGTTCAAATGTGTAAGAAAATTCAAAAAGCAGATTATCCCTCTAGAGTATTGAGTGAGCTCAACCGAGCTTCCTCTATTTTGAGAGATATATTTGATGATGAATTTACTGGAATACACGTTGATGATCCCGAACTATTAACAGAAGTACAAGAATATTTGCAACAAATTGCTCCCGAAAGGGCCAGCATTGCAAAACTTTTCAAAAGTCAAGTGCCTATTTTTGAGCACTTTGGTATTGAACGCCAAATCAAAGCCTCGTTCGGAAGAACAGTTTCAATGAACAGAGGAGCTTATTTAATTGTCGAACATACCGAAGCCCTTCACGTTATTGATGTAAACAGTGGTAATCGATCTAATAAGGCTAAAAATCAAGAAGATACAGCCTTAGAAGTCAACATGATTGCTGCTACAGAAATAGCCCGACAGTTACGCTTGCGTGACATGGGAGGGATTATTGTCATTGATTTCATTGACATGATAAGACAAGAAAATAGAAAAAAGCTTTTCGAACATTTTCGTAAGGAAATGGAAAGCGACCGTGCCAAACACAAAATTTTGCCTCCAAGCAGAATTGGACTGATACAAATGACACGCCAGCGCGTCCGACCAGAAATGGATATCAAAACAGCTGAACCCAATCCAAATATTAATGGAGAGGTAGAAGCACCAATTATTTTGATGGATAAAATAAAAGCTGACCTTGAAAAGATTTTAGCTAATCCTAAACACAAAAAGAAAAAAGTAGTGTTACACTTACACCCCTTTATTGCAGCCTATGTTGCCAAAGGAATTAAGTCTGAACGCATGAAGTGGTACTTTGAGTACAACAAGTGGATAAAAGTTATTCCACGCGATGCGTACACCTATTTGCACTACCGTTTCTTTGATGGAAAAGGAAAAGTGATTCACGTATAAAAACAAAAAGCGGCCTTAGTGCCGCTTTTTTTATTTTAGCCAATATGAAAACATATACGGTTGCCGAGGCACTGGACAAACTACGTAACTATTGCGCCTACCAAGAGCGCTGCCATAAGGATGTGAAAGATAAGCTGCGTACCATGGGAATGATTTCCCAAGCAGCCGAACAAATTATTGGCACCTTGGTTTCTGAAAATTACGTAAATGAAACCCGCTTTGCGCAACAGTTCACCAGTGGGAAATTCTCCATTAAGCACTGGGGAAAAGTGCGTATTAAAAGAGAGCTTAAGATGAGAGGGGTGTCTGATTATGACATCAATAAAGCCATAAAAACTATTGAAGCAGGTGCCTATCTTGAAAAACTACATGCCTTAAGCGATAAAAGATGGCAGCAGTTGGATGGGTATGGAGCACAAATCAAAAAACAAAAACTATTTCAATACCTCGCCTATCGTGGTTGGGAAACGGATTTAATCTACCAGCAAATCAATCGACTTAGCAGTGGTGACTAGAGTGCGTAACGCAGTGAAACCATCCCGTGTGCGCCAGGCATTGGGATAAGATTCTCATAGTAATCCGCATCAAACAAATTACGTCCCTGCAACTGAATCGTAAGTTTATCCATAACATATTCCAACTGTGCGTTAAGCACTTTGAAATGCCCGCCTAAAGGCCTTGTAGCGTAGCGGTAGGAAAACGAAGTTGATACTTTAGACGATAGCTTGTTTAGAAACTGCAAATTAATATTATGCTTAAGCGAGTTGAGTGCATAACGTGAATTGACCGTTTTGGTATAATCGTCATGGATATAGCCATAAGAAACGATAAAGGTTTGGCGTTGCTCACCAATGGTGTAATAATAGGAACTGTTAAGCTCACCACCTGTTGTGGTAACATCGTGTATGTTGGAAGCCAACCACTGTGAATCTCCAACAGTTACCTCAACGTAATCAATCAAATTCTCACTATTGCGTTGAAACAAAGCGGCCTCAAGCTCCCAAGTAGGGGTATTGTACCTAAAGCTCAATTCATGACTTAAGGCTTTTTCTGGTTTCAAATCTGCATTACCCAAGGCAGTTGGCCCATTATAATACAAATCGGTATAGGTAGGAACGCGATAGGTATAACCCGTATTAAACGTAAGTTTTGCCTTTTCGCTTAGCCTGAGTCCAAGGTCTAGCCCTGGATAGAAAAAAGTGTCTACGTCTGAAAAGTGACTTAATGCAAAGCCCGGTGTTACACTTATGTTATTCCACTTCATGCGATGCTCAAAAAAGAAATGGGCAATGGTGCGGCTGTGCTCACCAAGATTGTTGGATTGTATGGAAACACTTGATAATTCAGCACCAAACCCGCTTAGATTGCCGTTACTGTGTGTTAGTTTGGTGTCAACAGAAAACCCTATTTTATTGTTGATGTGCATGTTGCGGTATGCACTGGGGTTATCTCGAATTAAAATATATTCATCCTGTCCACGCTTCCAAAAAATTCTAGGAGTCCAAACGGCTTTTTCAGAAGCAAAAGAAGTCGTTAAAGCTACTAAACTGCTCTGCGTTTCTTCATATTGGTCTTTATAGCTAGCATAGCCATAAAACCCATTGGCTCCAAACTTACGTTCATTGAACATGGTCATGAGCTTCAATTTCTTAGACGCGCCAAAAGCACTATGTGTAAAAAAATGGAGGTTATCCAAATCGGTATTGTGACGGTACCCTTCGCTGCTTAATCTAGAAAAGTGAATAACGTGCTGTTGATTATCGTTATAGTCTTGTGCCGTAGCGCCTAGGTGTGTGGTATGAAAACTACCTTGACGGGCAATAAGTGTAGCGCCCTTTTTCCCTTCTTTTTTGGTGACAATATTAATGGCGCCCGTTAGTGCGTTCTGTCCATAAATTCGGGCAGCGGGTCCTTTGACGATTTCAATTCTTTCGATTACTTCCAAAGGCAGTGCGCTGTTAAGCGTATGGTGACCTGTTTGGGGATCGTCAACACGAATGCCGTCAATCAGCAATAAAACTTGGTCAAAAGTACCACCACGCAAGTATACATCGGCTTGTGCACCCTCGATACCCTGTCTGCGAATGTCAATCCCTGCCTGAAAACGAAGCAAGTCCACAAGGTTAGAGACCGGTGTATCAGCAATTTGTTCGGCGGTGATTACGGTAACAGATTTTGAATCGTCTGAAAAAGACACATCTAGCCGTGGCGAAGAAACGACTACCTCGTCTAGTGGGGTTTGAGCTAAAGATGAAAATACTGCGAGTGTTGCTACTAGAGCACTAAAAAAGAACCGATTCATAGTTTGGTTTTAAAAAGTTAGTTGACGCGTAACCAAAACTTACGAATCAATCCACAAACAAAATGGCCTTGTTGTTATTCATTTCGAATGTGCCACCATTGGAAAGGGAAACAATGGTGTCGTTCCCTCTTTTTGTAAAAAGGGATTTGAATGCATCTGCCACATCTATACTTCCTTCAATTTTAGCCTCGCCTACGGCAAGGGAAGAAACAATGGCAGCGTGGTTGTTTAATACTTGGAAAGACCCTTGAACGCCAGGGACGGAAACAGCGTTTACCTCTCCCTGGAATAATGTGGCTTCTGGACTAACAATTTCTAAATACATAGCTGTTGTTATGCGTTGGCTTCAGCGAGCATTTTTTCACCCGCCTCAATGGCTTCCTCAATCGTACCTTTTAGGTTAAACGCTGCTTCTGGCAGGTGGTCTAACTCACCGTCCATAATCATGTTAAATCCTTTGATGGTGTCTTTGATGTCTACCAATACCCCAGGGATACCCGTAAACTGCTCTGCCACGTGGAAAGGCTGTGATAGGAAACGTTGTACACGTCTTGCTCTTGATACGGCTAACTTATCTTCTTCCGAAAGCTCTTCCATACCTAGAATGGCAATAATATCTTGTAATTCTTTGTAACGCTGTAAAAGCTCCTTCACACGTTGGGCACAGTTATAGTGCTCATCTCCTAGAATTTCAGCAGTTAGGATTCGAGAAGTAGAGTCTAATGGGTCTACCGCTGGATAAATTCCTAGCTCTGCAATTTTACGTGACAATACGGTTGTTGCATCTAAGTGTGCAAAGGTTGTTGCTGGTGCGGGATCCGTAAGGTCATCCGCAGGTACGTATACCGCTTGTACAGAAGTAATCGAACCCTTTTTGGTAGAAGTAATACGTTCTTGCATGGCACCCATTTCAGTTGCTAGCGTAGGCTGATATCCTACTGCAGAAGGCATACGTCCAAGTAGGGCAGAAACCTCTGAACCTGCTTGCGTAAATCGGAAAATGTTATCGACAAAGAAAAGTACGTCTTTTCCTTGGTCAGAACCTGCACCGTCACGGAAATATTCCGCTACCGTAAGGCCAGAAAGTGCTACACGAGCACGAGCTCCTGGAGGTTCGTTCATTTGTCCAAAGACAAAAGTTGCTTTAGATTCTTTCATGGCTTCCTTGTCAATTTTAGACAAGTCCCATCCACCTGCTTCCATAGATTCCATGAATTCGTCGCCGTATTTGATAATACCAGACTCCAACATTTCACGTAGCAAATCGTTTCCTTCACGGGTACGCTCACCTACTCCTGCAAACACGGATAGTCCACCGTGGCCTTTTGCAATATTGTTAATCAATTCTTGGATAAGTACGGTTTTACCAACACCTGCTCCACCAAATAGTCCAATTTTACCTCCTTTTGCATAAGGCTCAATAAGGTCAATTACTTTAATTCCCGTAAACAAAACCTCTGCTGAGGTAGAAAGTTGATCAAAGGCAGGTGCCTCACGGTGAATAGGAAGGCCATCTTTGCCTGTTTTGGGTAAATCGCCAATACCGTCAATTGCATCGCCAATTACGTTGAAAAGGCGTCCGTATACATCCTCGCCGATAGGCATTTGGATGGGGTTTCCTGTAGCAACAACTTTTGCGCCACGCGCAAGTCCATCTGTTGAGTCCATTGAAATGGCGCGAACTTGATCCTCGCCAATGTGGGATTGCACTTCTAAGACAAGCAATGAGCCGTCTGCTTTTTGGATTTCTAACGAATCGTAAATGTTAGGAAGTGTTGTGTTTGCTGTATCAAAAGATACGTCTACTACTGGTCCGATGACTTGGGAAACATTGCCTGTGCTCTGTGACATAGTTGAAGAATTGTTTTTTTTAAATAGGCATCAATAACCCATAAATTTGAGTGCAAATATAGTAGAAAATATATGTTTTATTGAGCGGTATGGGCAAAAAAAAAGAGCCCAATTGGGCTCTTTTCAATTAATCAATTTATTTACACTATAAACTCATTTTGAGTGCAGCGTAATACGTTGTTCCAACAAGACCAGATCCTGGAATTGCGATGTAATTTTCACCACCGATGTTGTTACCACCAATTTCAAGAATTGAATTTACATTTTTCAGTGCAATAGACAATTTTGCGTCTAAAACAACATTCTCAGGAACATCTGTGTTAAAGAAAGAAGACTCGTAATAATATTCCGAGTTGTATCTTCCGTTAGCACTTACGTTAATGATATCGTCTACTTGATAATTTAAACCAGCTTTGACACGGTGCTCGGGCGTGTTCCAAGACATATTAACCTCAACAACTGGGTCTGGCGTATAGTCTAGATCGTTGTATTCATAGATAAGGTTAGCAGTCAATGAAGGCGTTAGCGTCTTAATCGCTTCAAAACTTAGACCGTAAGCAGAGAAATCATTGTCGATATTAGAATCTACTTGGAATTCAAAGAAATTCCCGCCTGCCATAGCAGCTGCAGCAGTAGTGTATGTAGCATCAACTAAAGGTGTGTAAACATATACACCTGCGATTTTATCTTTGTATGCATTGTAATACCCACTGATGTCAAACGTAAATCCTGAAGAGTTGTAACGGTATCCTAATTCAACCGTAGAAACCGTTTCGGGTTTTGCAAAATTTAAGTCTGCAGCAGAATTGTCCAACTGGTTAACAGAGTTGTTCATTACATAATTCCCTGTAAAGCTTCCTATTGATCCGTTAGCTAATTGTACTAAGCCAGTATCAAACCTATCAATACTCCCTCTTTCATTACCAAGAATAAAGAATGATCTTTGGTTTAGTCCAATAAACTTATCCTGATTTGTTGGGTTTCTAAATCCTGTTTGCGCTGTAAGTCTGATGTTTTGGTTTTCAGAAAGGTTAAACAAGAAACCTAATCTAGGCGTAAAGTTGCCACTTTCTAACACGCTTTGCTTGTCATAACGAGCAGATGCGGTAACCGTTAACTTATCGTCCATCATGGTTTTCTTAAGCTGTGCATAAGCACCATACTCATTGTACTCAATTGGTGCATCGTAATCTGTGTACAGCGTACCGCCAGTTGCAAGCTCATAGTTTCTATAACTAGCTCCGACAATAAGGTTTCCAAATTCAAGTTTTTCTCCAAAGTCATAATCTACTTCGTAGTTGAAGATTTTAGAAAGGTCTTGAACGATTGATCCCCTACCAATTTCAATTGCATTACTTCTTGAAGAAGCAAGTGCTTGATTGAAGGCTTCAGTACCTGGCATAAGCATATTTGCATTTGCAGCAGCTCTTGCAGCCACGTGGAATGGTGTAGTGTCGCCGTAAAGATCGTTAATACTCAATGTAGCAAGGTCGCTAGCAGGTCTTGCACCAGCTAGTACTTGTCCATAAGCAGTTTGAATATGTGTTTGAATACCACCTAACACACCTAACAATGCCATGTTTAAAGGAATTCCTTGTGACATAGCAATACCTCCTAGGTAAGTATTGATATATGCGCCACCCCATCCGGCTTGAAGACCGCCTGGTTGTGCATTAGCTAAATTAACAGCGTCATACCCTGTAATTGAGGTATTTCCAGCATCTTCATGTGTATAGAAGAATTTGGCTTTTAAACCACCACTCTTAAGTTCAAGCTTGTGTTGTTGCACAAGAACTTTATCGAGGTTGTATACCGTTGCACCTGTATATAATGGTGCTTTACCTGTACCGATTAAAGACTGTACACTTATTTCGGTTTTGCTGTTTGGACGATAGTTAATGGCAAAGTTTCCTTTGGTATTGTAGGTATCGTTACCCATAAGATCAACCAGCTTATAACCCGTTGAATAAACTGTATCAAAATAATTAGGTGCTATAGCTGAAAGCTGTAAAAGTCCTGGTGCTAGAGCAGCAGGAGCTTGCGAGGCAATAGCGCCAAATATTATAGGAGAGGTAAAAGGTTGCTCACCTTCAACGTTTACTGCATTATAATCTGGATTGTTTGTGCTGTATCCTTCAATAATGTTTCTGTTAGAGGTATGTCTGTAATCTTCAGCTGCCCATTCTGTACCCCATTTGTGAGATACTGTAGCTTTAATCGCTAGTTTATCGTTAATCTTACCGCCCATACGGATAGCAAAATCTTCAAACATATTGATACCAGCAGCATCTTGTTCTGTCTGACCTCTTCGGTATGAAATATCAACACCTTCGTGATCGAATGGATTTTTACTGTTGATAAACACAATTCCTTTGTATGCATCAGCACCATAAAGAGCAGAAGCAGCGCCAGGAAGAATCTCAACACTTTGCACATCGATATCGTGTAGTCCAATTAAGTTACCTACACCAAATCCAAATACAGGCGCTTGGTTGTTCATCCCGTCAACTAAGGTTACAAGACCTTCATTGTAGATGTCTGTAAAACCTCTAAGGCTTATTTGACTAAAAACAAGACCTGCTTCTAATACATTAACCGATTTAAGGTTAGCCAAACCGTTAAAGTAATCTGCAGAAGGCGTAGCTTGAATTTCTCTTAAGCTAAATTTCTCTACTGTTACAGGTGATTCAAAAAGGCGTTGTGCAATACGTGATGCAGATACAACGATCTCATCTAATTGCGTTGTCGAATCTCCTAATGTAATGCTCAAGGCTTGCGCAGCAGATGATACTGTTACTGATTTTGTTTCCAAACCAACACTCGACACCGTAATGGTGAAAGGAGGTGTTTGGGAAGTATTTAACGTAAAATTACCGTCAAAGTCAGTTACCGTACCGGTATTACTGTCTAAGACAACACTTGCTCCAGGAACTGGCTGGCCATTGTTGTCGGCAACTGTACCTGATATTTGTGTTTGGGCTACAACTGCTGTTGAAAAACAAAGCAGCATAACTTGAAGTAAAAATTTCATAGTTATAGTTTTAATTGTTATGGTTGCAAAGATATCGTTTTTTTTAATTCCTGTTGAAAAAGAAATTTTGACTGATTATTTAATCATAAAATGTAAAAAATCAAACCGATCTTTGTGAATTTCATATCATATTCCTTGTTTAAAGCCCCAAAAGTAGCCCAAGGCTGCATGTCGTGTGCGATACTGATATTCCAGGTGTTGAAGCCAAAATGTACATTCCAACGTAAAATCGTTCCTTTTGAGGGAAGCTTGGTTGTATTAATCTGTCCCGTTGGTGTTTGGTTATATGATTTAAACTGCATTGGAAAGTGAACGCTTACACCTGTATGTATGCGCCAAAAAGCATGTTTGGTTTCTGTAGCATTGCGCCAACGCAATTCCAAAGGCACAGCCAATGACTGCATACGCAAATAGTTTTGTTGATACCCGCCTTCAATTACCGTTGCACTGATAGTATTTCCAGCATACGTAAACAAGGTGTTGTTATATATGGTGGCTTGGTCATATCCCAAACCAATGCCAACTGCCAAAGTGCGTTGCTTGTTTATGGGCATATCGCGTATAAACCCAGCAGAAAAAGCATAAGAAAGCTTGTTTTGAATAAGGGTGCTTGGCACGTCTGAAAAGTAAGGATAGGCAATACTCAAATAAAGCTGGTCTTCTCTAAATGTAGGGGCTTCTTCCTGTGCAAATAGCGGACCAACAACCGTCAGAAACAATATACAGTAAATGTGTTTCATTCCTTAAATATAAACCAAAAAAAAACACCCTTCACGCAACAATATTGCGAACCGAAGGGTGCTTTGTTTGAAAATGTTAAGACTACTTTAGGTTTTGCATATAATCACCATTACGCGTGGTGTAATTTATCTTTAATGCGTTAACCTTTCTGAGTTCTTGTTTGATGTCTGTAATCAGACCCATATTGGTTTCGCCATCTACTTTTAGCGCAGTGGTAAGTACATTCTGAAGCTCTTGGCGTTTTGAAGCGCGCTCAGCAAGAATAAATGCACCCACATCTGCTACAGTGGCAAACTTATCGTTTAACTGAATTTTGGGTTGAGTACCAAATTTATCTTGATAACGATCACTAGGCTTTCCAGCATAGATATACATTACACGATCTTTCTTATCTAGCTTTTGCACTTGGTCTGCTGCTGGAAGCGTATTGGCAACCATTAGCGTACTGTCGCGCATCACGGTAGCAACCATAAAAAAGAACAACAGCATAAAAACAATATCTGGCAAAGATGCTGTAGAAATTGCAGGTAACTCACCGCCTTTTTTCTTTTTGAACTTAGACATATTAATTTGTTTTAGAGGGTTCAGCTTCAGATAGCTTCTGAGGGAAAAGGACTTTTACTTCAGCCAACTTGGGCTTAAGTGCTTCTTTTTCAGAAGTCGAGGTTCTCGGGTCAGAATACCTGCGATCCGCATCTACAAAACTCAATCCCAAATTGGGATATAATCTTGCAAATTCTCGATTACGGAGCTCATTATAGGCAGCAACAAGTTCGTTTTGAACTGCGATGTATACCTTATAGTCTGTTTCACGGTCGTTTTTCAATGAAATCACGGCTTTGTCGGGATTGTCAGATGAATCTTTATCACGAGCGCCTTGACAATAATTACAGGCATCTTCGCCTTTACCACCGCCATTATCTAAGAAGGCTACGGCAGCTTCACGCAACTCGCTAATCTCCAAAGGCTTTTCTTCAACAAGCAGGTCGTTGTTTTTGTTTACCACTACCGTAAATATGTTACGTTCTTTGATAATAGGTGGATCAACAACGTCTTCCATTGGTGGCAACTTACGGTTCAAACCAGAATCTGTTTCAATCGTAGTCGTTACCAAAAAGAAAATCAGTAGCAAGAATGCGATATCGGCCATGGACCCTGCATTCACTTCGGGTGCAGATCTTTTTGCCATAACGTATTATTTAAAAAATCGCTTAACGCCAGAATAGAGCATGGTACCCACCGCAATAACGGCTAAAATATAAAAGGTACGTAGTCCAGCTCCCACCCAACGTGAGCCCGAGGCAGACAATACTTCTCCATCCTTCATTGGTGTCTCAACACCTTCTGAAAGCAGAAAAGAGAGTAAGACAACAGCAGCAAAAGCAGCTATGGAAATACCAGCCTTTTTTAGTTTAGCAGCGTTTGAAGCCAACGAGGCAAACGATGATATTAGCGTAATCAGTACTACTGTAATAAGTATGATTATCGCCAAGTTTATCATAGGAGAAACTGAAGAGAAATTTCCAGCTAAACCAGCCATTTCAATAGCGTCATCTCCTTTGCGCAATATGAGAACTTGCAAAATCAAGCCAATCACACCAAGCGCGAGCGCTACATATTTGGTAATTTTTTGAATATCCATAATAGATTGTTTTATGAATTATTTTTGGTTCGCAGCAAGAAGGTCAATCAATGTGATAGACGCATCTTCCATATCATTTACAATACTGTCAATTTTTGAAATGATGTAGTTGTAAAATATCTGTAGAATAATGGCAACAATCAGACCAAATACCGTTGTAAGCAGTGCTACTTTAATACCACCAGCTACAAGTGAAGGCTGCATATCTCCAGCTGCTTCAATTTTATCAAATGCCTGAATCATACCAATTACAGTTCCCATAAATCCAAGCATGGGAGCAAGTGCAATAAATAATGAAATCCAAGATACATTCTTTTCAAGTTGACCCATTTGCACACCGCCATAGGCGACAACTGCTTTTTCAGCATTCTCAACACCTTCGCCCGAACGATCAAGACCTTGGTAGAAAATGGAAGCAACAGGTCCTTTAGTGTTGCGGCAAACTTCTTTTGCTGCCTCCACACCACCAGAATTAAGTGCGTCTTCAACAGAAGCAGTCAATTTTGCAGTATTGGTTGTGGACAGGTTTAAAAAGATGATGCGCTCAATGGCAATGGCAAGGCCAAGGATTAAACACAACAATACAATGCCCATAAATCCAGGGCCACCTTCAATAAACCTCTTTTTGAGTTCTTGAGTAAAGCCCGCTTTTTTAGGAGCTTCTTGGGGTTGTTCTTGTGCCATTTCAGCAGGGGCTTCACTAGCAACTTCTGTTTCTTGAACAGCGAGTGAGTCCGTTTCCTGTGCAATAGCTGTTGTTGCAGATGCCATTAAGCAAAGCAATAAAATGGTAAGGGAAAAAAAACGTTTCATTTAAAGAGTATTTGGTTTCTAAATTATATTATTTTTTAATGTTCGCTAAATATATAAAAAAACATATACATAAGCAGCAGAGAGGAAGGGATTCGAACCCTCGATTCCGCGATAACGGAATACACACTTTCCAGGCGTGCGCCTTCGACCACTCGGCCACCTCTCTAATTGGGTGTAAATATCGAAAAAAAAAGTCCCTAAAAAAATTTACAGCCCAAACAAGTTTTTTGCGTTTTTGGTCGTCTGTTTGGCGACTTGTGCAAGGCTTATGTTATGCGTTAAGGCCACTTTTTCGGCCACATAAGTAATATAGGACGACTCATTTCGCTTTCCGCGGAAGGGTGTAGGCGCCAAATAGGGCGCATCGGTTTCCAGTACAATATGCTCCATTGAGATGTTTGCTAGCGTCTGCGCAAGACCGCTGTTTTTAAAGGTAACCACTCCGCCAATGCCCAACAACATATTAAAGTCAATTGCACGCTGCGCCTGTTTTGCGTCACCCGTAAAGCAATGGAATATGCCCCGAAGCCGTGTGTCTTGCACCCCTTCTAACACTTCAAAAATTTCGTCAAAAGCCTCACGGCAGTGGATTATTATGGGCAAATCATAAGCCAATGCCCACGTTATTTGTTTTGCAAAAGCTTCTTGTTGTTCCTTTTGGTAGGTTTTATCCCAATACAAATCCATGCCTATTTCGCCTACAGCAACAAACGTATGTGCTGCCAACTGTTGTTGTACGTGTGCCAATTCCTCTTCAAGATTGTCACCGACGTGCGTGGGGTGCAGCCCCATCATAAGGTGGATGTTTTCAGGGTAGTCATGCTTTAGGCTGTGCATGATAGCTGTGGTTTGAGAATCGATAGCTGGCAGCACAAACTGCTCAACGCCTGCGTCCAAAGCCCGCTTTATCATGTCGGGGCGGTCAGCATCAAATTCAGAAACGTAGAGATGTGTGTGCGTATCAATCAACATGGGGCAAAAATACACCAATGCCTGTATCTTTACATCATGAAATACAGCTTATCTACTTTATTAAAGCGCAAAGGCTATGTGCGTGTGCCACTAAAAAAAGCAGCTTCGGGTCATTATATATGTAAGGCAGTACTCAACGGAGTTTCAGGAGACTTTATTGTTGATACGGGCGCCTCACACACTTGCGTGGCATGGGATAAAGAAGCCCATTTTAAACTCAACGCCAACAAAGCCGAGCAGCAAGCTGCATCTGCCAGCAGTACGGAAATGGAAACACGCCACAGCGAAGACAATGTGTTGGAAGTAGGCGCATGGGAAGGACGAGAACTGGAAATCATCTTATTTGATATGACAAGTGTAAATAGCGCCTTAGAACAACTGGGCGTAAAGGCTGTTGATGGCATTCTTGGTGCTGATATCTTAAAAGCAACCAAAGCGGTATTGGACTACAACAGAAACGGACTTTACTTAAAAAATTAAAAGATAACTACGTAGGCCTTCCCAAAGGATCTTTTTTGGATGCGGTGATCCTAACGGGTTTTAAATAGGCTGGAGCAAAGCTGTGAATGTTTGCGAATTGCTTTTTTTCAAAAGCCTCAAACGCCAATGTAGGCATTGCCGTAGCAGATGGATGGCTTGACACAAACTTCCAATTGGGGTTTGAAGGCAATAGGTCTTTGGTTTTTTCAGCACCAGTACCTACAAAAGAAACCTGATTGGCTGCCAAATCAGCAAATGAACTTGCTGTTAAAATATGGGCATGGGTTTCCCCTTTTAATGCACCTCCTTTGTTATAAACAGCGGCATAAACTTCATCTCTGCGAGCATCAAGCAATGACACCACCATGCTGTTTTTCGAATGTGGTGTTGCTAAAATTTGTAGCGTAGGGAGCGCAATAAGCGGAATGTCGAGGGCAAAACAGAGGCCTTTGGCTGCAACGCATCCAATGCGCAGGCCGGTGAAAGATCCCGGACCTTCGCTAACGGCAACGGCATCTAATTGATCTGGTGAAAGCCCACATTCAGATAAGACTTCGTCAATTAATGTATGTAATTGTTTGGCGTGTGTAAAACCGTTTTCCAGCACTTCTCTACTACCAAGAATAGTGGCGTTTTGAGCAAGGGCTACCCCACACTGTTCTGTAGAGGTTTCGATATGTAGGATATTTGCCACGAGGCAAAAATACTACTTTAGAGCGTTAGCGGTATGCCAAAGTAAAACTCTAAAACTTTAATCCTGAAAATGGCGTCAAACTTTGCTTGAAGCTCAGCAGATACTGCAGCGTCAAAACGCTGTTTTGCTTGAGAAAAGGCCAAAGATGTAGCAGCGCCGTTATTGAAACGACTTTGCGCATATTCATAGGCTTGTTTTCTGGCAAGGGTGGTTTTTTGCGCAGCTTCATAGGCAATTATGGCTCCTTTGGCATCCGCGTATGACTGCTGAATGGTACGTTCTAAATCTTGCTTTTGTTGAGACAACAACGTATTGGAGCGTTCAACACTCACCTTATTGCGACGCACATTGTTCTTCACTGCCAATCCATTTAGGATGGGGATTCTCAAATTCACACCAAAATTATGACCGTCGTTTTGTTTCCATTGATCGGCGAGTGGTAAATACTTGGCTACTTCCGTATCTGCTCTAGGTGCAAGTACCTGTTGCCCTGTTCCAGAAACCACACCAATAGGATATGCAGAATAAGTCCCTGTAGCGACCAATCTGTCGGCATAAGAAATTCGCGAACTGTATCCATAATAACCTGTTAAGGTGGGCTGATAAGCCGATTTGGCTGTCTTGAGATTTGTCTGTGCAATTTCAACATTGGTTTTTGCCAACATAATATCATTCCTAGACTCCAGGGCTTTTTCAAACAACTCCTTTGGAGATTTGTCTAGAATCGTAGCCGCAACCATATCGTAATTGGTATCGGCAATGGAAAAGTTTTTATAATCATCGATCAACAGCAGTTGGGCTAAGGAAATACGTGCAATCTCATAATTGTTAGATGCCGCTACCGCCTGCTGCTCTTGAGAAGCTACAGTGGCTTGCAGTTCAAAAAGTTCGCCTTTGGGCAATACACCTGCGTCAACAAGGGTTTCGGTTTGTGAAAGTTCTGTTTTGGCAACTTCAAGCAAATTATTTTGTACAGCTAAATTTTCCTTACTGAACAGCACTTGTAAAAAGCTGTTTACCACCAGGAGCATGACGTCTTCCTTCATGTCTTCAAGCTGATATTGCCGCGCCAAGACGCCCAAATTAGCACTCATAAGCTGGTAAACATTACGCCTTCCGTTGTAGATAACCAAACTCATGTCCAAACCGCCATTTGAAAATTGACTTGTCGAATCTTCCAACAAGTTTGTTGTTAGGTTTCGGTTTAAACCAATATTCCACGAATGACCAGCAGACAAATTCAACGAAGGCAAAAAGTTACCAATGGCTTGACTTTTATAGGTTTCTGCGTCTATTACGTCCAAGTAAGCTGCTCGGATTTGTAGGTTGTTTTTAACAGCGTGTTCTACGGCTGCTTCCAAGGTCCATGGCGCGGATTGCTGCCCATAGCCAAAAGCAACCAATGTAAAACACAGTATGGATAAGTATTTAGGCATCATCTTCATCGGTATCTGTGTTTTTATTTTCATCCTTTAACTCCTCTGTGCGGTTCCATACTTTAACAGCATCTTCTTCTTCAACGCCTTCTAGTATTTCAACATTTTCACCATCGGAGATGCCGAGCTTTACGTCTTTGCGTTCAAACTTTTGATCGCCTGTCATGATTTGGACATAAGGCTCTTGTGTCTTGCGGTCAAACTGTATGAGTGCCTCTCGGAGTGCCAATACATCTTCTTTGCGTTCTAAAACAATGGAAGCGTTTGCACTGTAACCTGCACGCACCACTATACTATCGTTGAGCAACATATCCGCTTCAATTTTAAATTGAACGGCACCTTGCTCTTCCGTGCCCTTAGGTGCAATAAATTTTAAGACTGCGCCAAGCTCTTGGTCTTCAACTGCGCCAAGGCTAACCTTAAGCGTAGTACCCAAACGAAGAGAAGCAACTTCCGCCTCATCTACTTTGCCTTCAAAAATCATTTTTGACAAATCTGCAATGGCGGCAATAGTAGTACCTGAATTAAAGCTGTTAGATTCAATTACTTGATCTCCAGCTTTTACTGGTATTTCAAGCACTGTTCCAGGCACCGTTGCTCTGATATCAGTGTTTGCTGCACTAGAACCTCCGATAGAGCCTTCGCGAATAATTTGTAAATCACTCTTGGCGTTTAGCACATCCTGCTTGGCTTGGTTGTATTGCAGTTCAATCCCAATAAATTCTGCATTGGCAATGATCCCTTTATCATATAGTTTTTTATTGCGAGCAAAGTCTTTGGCGCGTGTTTCCAAGGCTATTTGCGCCTTTTTTAGACGGCCTCGAGCGGCATTTAAGTTTTGTTCATTGGGCACTACTTTAATTCGAGCAATCAGATCGCCCGTAGTAACCTTGTCCCCTTCCTTGACAAAAATGCGGTCAATGATCCCACCGATTTGTGGCTTCACTTCTACCTCGTCTTCGGGAATAATTTTTCCCGTGATGACTGTTTCTTTTTCAATGGTGGTTTTAAACAGCTTTTCTGTTTCGTAGGTTACAGAAGATTTACTGTTGGTTTTTGCAAAATATGCTGCAGAAAAAAGCACTCCAAAAACAAGAAATGCGATGATGAGATATTTGATTATTTTCATGATAAAAGGGTTTATTATTCTTCTCTTAATGCGTCTATGGGTTTGATACTAACGGCGCGTTGTGCTGGGATAAGTCCAATTAGGGTACCTAATCCGACCATCAATACAAGTGCGCCTAAAATAAATTTAATGGGTACTGTTGGGTTTACAAAAGGAATCATTGGGTCTTTGAATGCATAACCAAGAAGCGCTAGTACAAAAGCACCCAAGATAATCCCGATAATCCCTGCAATGAGTGTAAGGAAAACAGACTCAATGATGATCTGTGACCGTACTTCGCCCGGCGTGGCACCTAAGGCACGGCGAATGCCCAGTTCTTTGGTGCGTTCTCGTACCGAAATCAATAAGATATTTCCAATGCCTACAACTCCTGCCAAAATAGTAGCAATCCCCACAATCAATGATAGGATATACATACCGTTTGAGAATCCTTTTACTTTGTTGAAGATCTCACCCAAATTAAAGCTCCCAAAAGCGCGTTCGTCATCTGGATGCACACGGTGTTTTACGCGCAATGCGGCTTTAATATCTGCTTCGACAGCAACCACATCGGCGTCGTCATAGGCTGCCATAGCAAACCAACTGACCCTGTCACCTGTGTTGTACAATAACTTAAAGGTTGTAAAAGGAATAAAGATATCGCTGTCGCTTTCAAATCCACCGCCAGGCGTAAACTTATGCACCCCAACGACTTTAAAATACATCCCGTCAATTTCTATAAATGCGCCTATTGGATCTTCTTTAGCTTCAAAAAGTTCAGCTTGTGTGCGTTCGCCAATTACGCATACCTTCCGTTGGTAGTCGATATCGGATTGATTGATAAAACGTCCACCATCATAAATGTCTTTGGTGGCAATTTTAACCAAAATGGGAAAGTCGCCAAAGATAGCATAAGAGCCGCTTTTGCCTTTGCGCTTAACCGCTGAGCCCGAACCGCCAAAAGCACCGCGAGCATTTCGTGGCGCAATATATTGCAGCTGTGGAATACGCTTATCTAAAAATGCCTTGTCATCGAGTTTTAACTGCATTCTTCTTCCTGTTCGGAAACCGTCATAAGGGATGCTGGTGTTTTGTGCCCATACAAACAAGCTGTTGATGGCCACCTCTTCAAATTCACGCTCAAAACCATTATCCAACCCTTTTGAGGCACCCGATAAGGAGATATAAATAAAAATACCCCACAACACACCTATCACGGTTACCACCGTGCGCAATTTGTTTTTTTGGATAGATCCAAAAATTTCTTGCCATGTATCGCGATCAAATAGGGTTCTTAACATTATTCGTCTCTTAAAGCAATGATGGGTTTAATTTTAGCTGCGCGCCGCGCTGGAATATACCCGGCAATAGCACCGAAAATAACCAATATTACCGTTGCGCCAATCGCCTCAATGGTGTCTATATATGGATTGGTAATAAAATAATCTTCCAATGAATCGCCAATAAGTGCCAAGGTGCCAACTCCTGCAAGAAGACCAGCATAACCAGCAATTGCCGTAATAAAAACAGACTCTTGTAGTATCATACCAACAATGGACTTGGGCGTTGCGCCAATGGCTTTGCGAATTCCCAACTCCTTGGTGCGCTCTTTGACCACAAAAACCATGATGTTTGAAATGCCAATAATACCCGCCAAAAGTGTGCCTATTCCAATAAACAAGACAACATATTGCAGTACGGAACCTATGTTTTGGGTTTGTCTAAATTCATCAGCAACATTCCGAACGTAAATACCGCCCCTATCTGATGGGGCAATATTATGTTTTTTACGCATAAACGTATTGAGTTTTTTCTCAAAAGCCATTGCACCAGCGTAACCAAGTTCAGGTTTAAAAGCAACCATTATTTGGTCTACCCTATCGTTGCTTTTTTCTATTTGCTGCCGTGTGGTGTATGGAATATATATTAGGCGTTCTTCGTTATCTCCGCCTGCGTCTTTAAAAACGCCTATGACCTTAAATGAAATGCCACCAACATTGATGTTTTTTCCAAGTGCTGGCTTATTGCCAAACAAATCTTTCTCTACTAGTCTACCAATGGTAGCATACTTGGTTTTTTCTTTTACATCTCGTTCGTTGATATAACGCCCATCAGTAACCATGGTTTTTTCTGCAAATTGGTGTCCGGGTGCCACAGCCCTAATGGTGTAATTGTTACTTTCCTTTGCATATTTCACCAATGCCCCTCTAGAAATTCTAGGTGTGATATAATCAATAAAAAAGGAAAAGTTTTGCTTGATATCTGCCAAGTCATCATTCTTAAAAATGATGCGTCGCTTAGCCTTATAGCCTCGGTATGGCTTTTCTGTTTGGCCTGGATATAACCATATTGAATTGGTTGAATCATCCACAAAAAACTGCTCGAATGAGTTTTTAAGCCCATTGCCAAAACCAAAAAGGACGACAAAAATGAATATCCCCAAGGCTACGGTAAAGCCCGATAAGGTTGTGCGCAATTTGTTCTTGCGCAGTGTATAAAACATTTCTTGCCAACGATCCCTACTCCACATACTGGCTCGCTTTGACTTGGTTGACTTTTTTGTCCTCCACAATGACGCCATCACGCAGATGTACAATACGTTTACACATATTGGCTATGTCTAGTTCATGAGTGACAATCAGCAAGGTTTTTCCTGCATCGTTTATTTTTTGAAGCAGATCCATAAGCTCATAAGATGTCTTGGTGTCTAGGGCACCTGTAGGCTCGTCGGCCAACAAGACTTTGGGTTCTGAAACCAAAGCACGAGCAATGGCCACACGTTGCTTTTGACCTCCAGATAATTCGTTGGGATGATGACCTGCCCAAGGGCCAAGACCAACATCTTCCAAATATTTTTGGGCGCTTTTTTGGCGTTCTTTCCGTGATATTTTTTGGTAGTACAAGGGCAGCATGACATTCTCCAGTGCCGTCTTGTAAGATATCAAGTTAAAAGATTGGAACACAAAGCCCAGAAACTTGTTTCTATAGATAGCCGCCTTGGTTTCGTCTAGGTCTTTGATCACCTTTCCATCAAGGTTGTAGGTGCCTTCTTCTGCGACATCCAACATACCTAAGATATTGAGCAATGTAGACTTCCCAGAACCCGAAGAGCCCATAATGGCAACCATCTCACCCTCAGCCACGTTAAAGTTAATACCCTTTAAAACGTGTAAGGTGCTTTTGCCCATGGAATAGGACTTGTGCAATTCTTTAATTTCTATCATAGTAAAATAGGCATTGGCATATATCCCCTGTTTCGTATAACGAGGGAGCGCCATTTATGTTACAAAATTATTACTTTTTATTAAGCTGCTGGTAAACGAAGTAGCCGACAATACCAACCAAGATGTAAGGCACTACCATAAGGTAGACAATCCCATCGTTGAGGCTTTTCGCAGTTTCAGCATCTGCGCCAGTCTCCAAGACCGCCCTGCACATGGCGCACTGCACATTTGCCAAGTTTGTGTACAAGCTTAACAGTGCGTCCATATTAATTGTAATAAGGAGAGATCATAAGGTACACTACAACTCCCGTAACGGCCACATAGAACCAAATGGGGAATGTGATTTTTGCCAACTTTCGATGCTTGTCATATTGACCTAAAGCAGCGTGCTTGTAGGTAAATAGCACCAACGGAACCAGTATACCTGAAAGTATAATATGGGATGCCAAAATAAAGTAATAGATGCTACGGCTTATGCCTACTCCTCCATATATAGCCATATCAGAAGTAACGTGATATGCAATGTACATAATCAAAAAAAGGAGCGATAACATTATATTGATTTTCATCAATATTTGGTGTTTCCTTTTATTCCCGCGCTTGATTTGCATAACAGCAACAACTAACAATATAGCCGTGATGCCGTTAATGATCGCATATATGGGTGGTAACATGTCTAAGGCAGCTACGTTGGGTATACGTACCCTTGACAAAACGGCAACTACTATTGGTATCAAGACGGATACAACAATAATAACCGCATTATAGGTTTTATTTATTTTCTTATTCATTTTCTAGCAATTTTCGAACGTCTTCAAGCAGCATATCTGTTCCTTGCACTTCAATCTCATCCTCGGGTATGCCCAAGTAATAGACAATAGGATTGCCAAATTGATCAGTTCTCGAACGAAGGTAGCCATTTTTATCCACAAGGGCAAAGTAGCCTTGGTGCTCAAACCCGCCCGCAACAGCAGGGTTAATTCCAGCAAAAATATTAAAGCCTTTGTTTGCTAAATCGTAAATGTTGTCGATGTTGCCCGTGAGAAAATGCCAGTTTTGACTAAACACGTCAAGGTTTTCGGCATATTTTTTCAATTGTGCGGGTGTGTCTTTTTCAGGGTCTATGGTAAAAGAGGCGATACCAAAATCATCACGGTTGCCAAACGCATTTTCCAAACGCTTCATATTGGTATTCATGATTGGACAAATGGTGGGGCAAGTAGTAAAGAAAAACTCAACGATATAAACCTTACCTAGGTAGTCTTCGTTTGAAATAAGCCTGTTGTCTTGATTGGTAAACACAAAATCGGGAACGCGTTTTGCTTCGCCATTGAGCGCAATAAATGCAAGGGGCATTTCAGCACTGAGTCTTGTGTTGTCCACGCGGTCGGCTTCTTGAATGCGGGTAACGATTCGAGGTACCACAATTATCCCAAAAATTAAAATAATAAAAGCAACAGCTATATAAGAGTAACGACGCATGAGCTAGCGTTTTCGTGTTTGATTGTATTTTTTTAACGCCAATCTGTACTCGGCGAGTATGACCTTAACGTCGTCCACCATGTTGTTGTTGATGTCTGCTGCAGAACGCGCGTCGTAACCAACAAAATCATCATCGTCACGACCGCGTAAATTACCATCGCGATCCACGATAAACACATAGGGACTTGAAAGGTTTTGATCAAGACTCAGCGGCAAGTATAGACTTCCAAAAAGGCCTTGCAATTGATCTTCAGGTAAGAACAGTACATTCCAGCGCGACATATCGGTTCCGGTGACACCAGCGATTTCGGCCTTGAGCTGTTCGGCGGCAACTTCAGTACCTGCGGGCAATGCAATCAGAAACTGAAAATCAGCAAATTGGTAGAATCGCTTGTAAATCATCTGATTTAGATTCAACGCCAACGTCTTTTTGTCTTCAAGGTTGTTGCCGAAAAAAGCCAAGATGCTAATGCGATCCTTAAATTGATATTCCGAATACTGTGCTACTTCTTCAATGTCTTGTGTGAGTACAGGAAGTTTGGCAAAGTGATTGACACCAGACGCAAAAAATAAATATACCGCCAGCGGAAAAACAAATAAGATGGCAAGGACGATATATTTTTTCATGACTTGTTTAGAAATTCCAACTTACAAAACCGTCTAACATGACGTTATAAATATAGTCAGCTTCAACAAGTAGAATGAACATTAGGTAAGGAATAAGAATAAGCAACGGCAATACAATGGATGAAGTAAAGCTGCGTTTTTCATCTCTTAAGTGCATAAAGTCCCAAGCAATATAATAGGCCTTTACCAACGTAAGGATGATAAAAATCCAGTTCAATCCTTTCATGCCCAAAACAGGCGTTAGTAAAACCGAAGGCTTGATGATACCTAGCGCAACCTCTACTGCTGTTACGATAGATAGGAAAACAAGTACGCCCCAAATTTTTTGAATATTGGACTTGAATGTTACGAGTCCACGAAAAATAGAAAGTTTATGTGCCATGTTATACCAAATAAAAGAATGTGAATACAAATACCCAAACGAGGTCTACAAAGTGCCAATACAAGCCTACTTTCTCAACCATTTCATAATGCCCTCTGCGGTCATAGGTGCCCAGCAATACATTAAAGAAAATAATGCAGTTGATTACCACACCCGAAAATACGTGAAAGCCGTGAAAGCCTGTGATAAAGAAAAAGAAATCGGCAAAGAGACGGTTCCCATATTCGTTTCGAACAAGATTAGCCCCTTCAACAACGTACACGGCTTGTGCAATTTTTTCCTCTGATGCTGCACGATCTAAAACAATTTTGTGTCCCGTTGCAGCGTCAATCATTTCTGTTTTAATCAGCAAATCTGGATTGGCCAAAAAGCCCTCTTGTACTTCGGCAACACTATAGGTTGGCAGTGAAGATTCGCTGACAAACCAAAGACCCTCGTCTCCAGTGTGCTGAGAACGGTCGGTTGGCAACGTACTGGCAAATGATTCCAACGTCACGCGTTCGCCAGAGTCAGCAGTAACAAACTGTAGTATTTGACCGCCTTTTGTTTCGACAGCGCCATATTCACCCTGAATAAAGTTTTTCCATTCCCATGCTTGAGAGCCAACAAATACGGCACCACCAATAATGGTCAGCAACATATATATGGCCACCTTAGTTTTTTGCATTTTGTGCCCAGCATCTACAGCAAGTACCATGGTTACAGAAGAAAAGATGAGGATAAAGGTCATCAACGCCACATAATACATTGGTGCATCTATACCGTGTAAGAACGGAAAGTGATAAAACACCTCATCTGCAATGGGCCATGAGTCGATATTTTTGAAACGAGAAAAGCCGTAAGCGACCAAAAATCCTGAGAAGGTGAGCGCATCGGAAACGATAAAAAACCACATCATCATTTTTCCATATGATGCATTTAAAGGTTTATTGCCACCGCCCCAAACACTTTCGTTTTCTACTATGTCTGTTGTTGCTTCCATGAGTGGTTGTTGGTTAAATTGGTTACAAAATTACGCATTAAAGTTTATCTTAAAAAGTATAAGAATACAAATAAATAGAGCCATAAAAAACCCAGAAAATGCCAGAAGGTATGTGCAAGCACAAAACCAAGTGGGGCATCTAAGTAAATTCCCTTGAGATGACGAAGAAGTACAATGATTAAAACGATAATTCCTCCGATAAGGTGGGCAAAGTGCGTTAAAACCAATACGTATAAAAATGAGGTGGTTACTGTACTCTCTGAACCTGTAAAAAAATATCCATCTGCTACCACATCACTAAACCCAATCCATTGGGTAATAGAAAATACAACAGCCAATAAAAGCGTAATAAGCGTGTAGCGCGTGACCGCAGACGAATTGCCTGCTTTTAGGTTTTTAAACGCCAACCAAAAGGTGATACCGCTCAATAAAATGACCAATGTGCTGATGTGAAAAGCGGCTGGAAGCGTAAAATTATCTAGCCAATCTGGGCGTGCCTTGCTTACGACATAGGCACTGGTGAGGCCAGCAAACATCATGGTCATGCTGATCATGGCAAACCACAACATCATTTTTTTTGCTTTAGACAGAGGTGTTGTTAAAGAAGGATGAAAACTCATTTATATAAATTTATCTATTACATATATCCATTGTATCGACATAATGTATATTATGCTTACAATCATTAATTTTTTAGCGCTTGATTCAGATTGGTTTCTGTACAATAAGAAACCATACCACAAAAATATCAAACCCATAATACCTACCACTATGGCAGCGGGAATTGTCAGTGTCAATGTACCGCTCAATCCCAATACTGGAAAAATCGATATCACTATGGTCCAAAGCGTGTATAAAATAACTTGAAATGCGGTGGCTCGATCACGCTTTCCTGTGGGCAACATGTTGATGCCCGCGCGTTGGTAATCTTCATGCATCAACCAACCAATGGCCCAAAAGTGTGGAAACTGCCAAAAGAACTGAATCATAAATAAGATGCCCGGCTCAATACCAAAACTTCCCGTGACTGAAACCCAACCCAACATAAAAGGAATGGCACCCGGAATGGCGCCCACAAATACAGATAGTGGGGTGATGGTTTTCAGCGGTGTGTAGGCACAGCAATACAGAAAAACCGAAATAGCACCAAACATAGCTGTCTTTGGGTTGAAGCCGTAAAGAATCACCAAGCCGATGATTAGTAATGAAGTGGCAATGGCAAATGCGGTTTGTGTTGACATACGCCCTGTCGGAATGGGGCGGTTTTGCGTCCGCTTCATTTTGGCGTCAATGTCTTTTTCAATGATTTGGTTAAACGCATTGGATGCGCCTGCCAAACCATAACCTCCCAAGGAGAGCAAAAAAACATGCACCGCCGATGGCACTTGCGCTGCTAGTAAATAGCCCGCTATAGAAGAAAAAACGACCGTAAGGCTTAACCGCGATTTGGTGAGCAACAGGAAATCGGTCACAAAAAGAGACAACGCAGGAGTTTTTTGGGTGTTAACTAACATATAATGTGCGCAATTGCGTTTGCAAAGATACTGTAGAAAAGCAGCTTACGCAACGCAATCTGCACAAAAGAACGCAGTTGTTTTTATTGCTGTAAACGAAAGTTTATGGGATAACTAAAAGGCACGCGAACTGCACGCCCGCGTTGTTTACCTGGTGTCATGTTTGGAAGCTTTCCAATAATACGTGCGGCTTCTTTCTCTAGGTTTTTATCAGGACCTCTAGTCCTAATGCCTGTTATGGTACCGTCTTTATCAATTATAAAAGTGACAAAAACACGCCCCTGTATGCCCATTTCTTGGGCAATTTCAGGGTAGCGGAAATTTTTAAGCACATGCTTGTCTAAATTCTCTTGGAAACATTTTCTACGCTCAGATTTTTTAACCCGTTCACAACCCGGAAACAAGGGGACCTCTTCAATAATGGCAAAGGGGACGTCTGCTTCTACCTCCTCCTCCATTACTTCTACGTCTTCAATAATTTCTTCTTGGGTCGTTTCTGTTGATTCAATAACGGTTTCTTCCACATCTTCCTCGTCTTTTACAATCTCCAATACTTGTGTAACTACAGCTGGTGGCGGTGGTGGTGGAGGCGTCTTCAATTGTTCTGTGAGTGGAACTTCTTCAATTTCATCATCATTAACGGTCAACATTCCAATATCTATGGATGTCTTCTCGTAAGTCTTGTGCTCGACCAATTTCCAAGACAAAAACAAAACGAGACAAAGGCCTATTGCAAAGTATAGGGCACTGTTTTTAGCTAGATCAACTTTAGGATTTTTTTTAGGGTCCATAACGCAGGTATTAAGATTGGGTTATCAAACCTACAAAAAAATTGCCAAAAAAAACCCGGCAAGTGCCGGGCTGTTGTTATTGTAACCTAAACGTGATGGGAATACTAAAGGGAACCCGAACAGGTCGTCCGCGTTGTTTTCCTGGTGTCATGGTTGGAAGCTTGGCAATAATACGATTGGCTTCTTTCTCTAAATTCTTGTCTGGTCCACGGGTTCTGATACCTGTGATGCTACCATCTTTGTCAATGATAAATTGAACATATACCCTACCCTGAGCACCCATTTCTTGTGCAATTTCGGGGTAGCGAAAGTTTTTCGCAATATGACGCTGCATCTTCTCTTGGAAGCATTTTCTGCGTTCAGATTTTTTGACACGCTCACAACCTGGAAACAAGGGAACGTCTTCAACAATTTCAAAAGGAATATCGTGCTCGATTGGAGGATCGATTGAAATAACGTCATCGATAATGCCATCGTCAATAGGGTCAGAGAAAACTATCTTACTTTCATTGTCCTCCTCTTCGTTTTTTTTGATTTCAAAATCAGCTGGGTCGCGCTTAATTGGCTTTGGCTTCTTTGGTTGTACTTTTGTGACAGGCATAAACACTTCTGTATCCACTACAGGCTTATATAGCTCATAACTGTCCATACTTTGGGGAGTTTTGATTTCTGCTATGCGCCAAGAAGTGAACAGTATTAAGCAAAGTCCAATAGCAAAATATAGATTGCTATTTTTTGTCAAGTCCTTTTTTGGGTTTTTTTTGGGTTTCATCGTATAGGTATTTAAAGTTCATAAATACAATTACAAAAATTTTGCCAAAAAAAAACCCGGCAAGTGCCGGGCTGTTGTTATTGTAACCTAAACGTGATGGGAATACTAAAGGGAACCCGAACAGGCCGTCCGCGTTGTTTTCCTGGTGTCATGGTTGGAAGCTTGGCAATAATACGATTGGCTTCTTTCTCTAAATTCTTGTCTGGTCCACGGGTTCTGATACCTGTGATGCTACCATCTTTTCCAATGATAAATTGAACATATACACGTCCTTGAACACCCATTTCTTGTGCAATTTCGGGGTAGCGAAAGTTTTTCGCAATATGACGCTGTATCTTCTCTTGGAAGCATTTTCTGCGTTCTGATTTTTTGACACGTTCACAACCTGGAAACAAGGGTACGTCTTCAATAATGGCAAAGGGAACGTCAACGTCCAAATCCTCTTCCATCACTTCAACTTCCTCAATAATTTCTTCTTGGGTGGTTTCCGTAGATTCGATAACCGTTTCTTCTACTTCTTCCTCGTCTTCAACTACCTCAATGATTTCTGGTGCTGGTGGTGGCGGTGGCGGTGGTGGCGTTTTGATTTGTTCTGTGAGCGGAACAAGTTCATCATCGTCATCATCTACATTTAGTGCCTCATAGCCATACATGGACTTGTCGTACGTTTTCCATTCGATTGCTTGCCAGGAAATTAGGAGTACTGAGCAAAGACCAATGGCAAAATAGAGCTTGGCATTCTTTCTTAAATCAGCGTCAGGATTTTTTTTCGGTTGCATTTGAAACGTTTATTGAAAAGCTAAAATAATAATTTTAATAGAAGTATAGTTAAATAACGTATAAAGAGTACTTAATTTATGAAATAACAGCTTGATATCCCTCGTGTGTGAGCAAGGCTTCTATCTGAGAGAGGTCACTGATTTTCATTTTTATAATCCATCCTTGGTCATAAGGATCTTCGTTTACCAACTCTGGTGTGTCTTCAAGTTCTTCGTTAAAAGCCGTGATTTCACCCGCAAGTGGTAAAAACAAATCGGATACTGTTTTAACCGCTTCAACTGTTCCGAAAACCGCTTCTTTATCTAGCGATTCGCCTATGGTTTCGACCTCAACGTATACAATGTCTCCCAACTCGCCTTGCGCAAAATCGGTAATGCCAACAGTTGCTTCTTCACCTTCAATGCGAACCCATTCGTGGTCTCGGGTATATTTTAAATCCTGCGGAATATTCATCTCTCAAATTTTTTTTAAATGTAATGCAAACACCCTAATTTCCAAAATTGTAGCGCACGGTTATTCCAGCACGAATATTGGTTTGCGGGAAAGCCGTTGATATGGCAAATTTTGAGAATGCGTGGTCGTAGAAAAACAAGGCGTTGAAATTACGAGAAAGCGCATAATCTGCTGATACTTTTAGCGACCACAAGCGTTGACCGGCAGTAACCTGATCACTCAAAAGATCTAAGTTTCGAATAAGCGTAATATTATCCCGAATAGATAAATCCCCTTTGATGTTAATGTCTCCTTTGAGCTTGGTTGACTTACCGCCAACATTGGTTTTAAACTTTACGTCTTTGATGCGGTAACCCATACCCACAATCCATTCGTCACCAGAAGTTTCGGTGAGTAAATTATTGTCAAGAGACAAGGACAATGCGCGGTCTTTGCGTACTTCAGCAGAAATTTGAAAGCTGTTTTTAAGTTCAAAATCAAGCTTAATCAATGGGTTAAATTGCTCCACCAAGTTTACGTTGGTGTATAAAATTTTATTCATAAAGTTCCCTGACTGATCGGTGCCGTTCGCTTGATACTCAAGGTTGGTGGCAAAGGCATTGAGCGTATGGCTGGCGCGGTACCCGTGTGAAATTGCAAATCGGTTAAATCGCTTTTTAAATGATTTCAAGCGCATAAATCCAGTATACTGCATGTTCCAGTTGGGCAATGGGAAGCTGCGTTTTGCATCCATACTAACCGAATTGGGGTCTGCTCCAGTATAGGCAGCCAAAAATGCAGGAATAAGCACTGCTTGATTGGTTTTTCCATAGCCTGTTGGGAAGCCGTCTGCATCAACATTTCCAGCTGGAATACCTCTTGCAGTACCCAATCGTTCTGCAATAACCAATCGGTTTGTTTTGAGATCTTCAAAGGCTGTTGATGCCAGTCCATCTCCGCTAAATGAGGTGCGCAACATGATGGTTGAAATTTCAAAATTACCAAACAAGCGTGGCGACAATGCGTTGTAAACCCCATTGACAACACTAAAGTTTTCTGAATTGTTTTCTGAATAACTGCGGTTGCCCGTTAGGTCAAGTTGCAATCCTTGCAACAATCCAATCTCAGCGTTGTAGGAGATTTCGCTGTTGTGTACGGTTGTATACGCCTGGTTGAAATTTGGGAATTCCGTAAGCCATCCCCTTTTGGCAGCCTCAAAACGAATGTCGTCTTGACGACCCAAGGCAAATGCTATTCCTGGGTTAGCCGTTCCTAAAAAGCCTATGTTTTGGGTATATCCCGGCAACACGGTTCCGTTGTTCTCACTATACGAAAACTGCACCCGTCTCAATGCGGTAACTGCCCCAATCAAAGAGTTCTTGATTTGCACTCCTGCTTTCTTTTTGTCGCTTTTCTTGGTGTTTTTTCGCAAGCCCAAGCTGTTGTAAAGCGCTTGCATATTGGCGCTTCCGTTCCATTGTATCGTATTGGCATTCTGTAGCGTGTGAACTATACCAAGTGAATTGTTGTTTTCGTCAACCACATTGGCCAAGGCAGTGGAGCCTCGCTGCCAATTAAAATTACCTGTGTAAGAATAGGTTCCGTCTAAGAAAGACAGCAGTGGAATATACTTAAATGGCAGCTGATAAGTAGCGCCAATAGACTGGTCAAAACGATCCATTTGGCCCGTGTCCCAAATACCATCCCAAACATCCAGTGAGGTGTCTATTTGTGTACTGCCCGCAGTACCATTCTTCAAATAATTACGAACGATATTTCGGCTAGAAGCAGAAAAATCAATGCGGAATGAATTGGTTAGATTATGATTAACCGTAAACAACCAATCAAATAGGTAGTTGCGTTGTTGTAGGTCGGGCAAGGGCAACTGGCTTGAAGCATCCATGCCATCCAAAAAGACCTGACGGAAACGTTGGCTTTGGAAGGTTCTGTTGATATTTGCTGCAAGTGAAACCGAGCTGGGCATCAAATTCAAATTGATTTCAGACAACCAACGCAAATACTTCTTATTGGTTATGGCCTGTACCTTTCCGAGTGGTTTTATCGACAGCGGCTTGAATGAATAGTTATATCCTGCGCCCAAACGCACATTCTGAAAGGCAAAGTTTTCAATTTCAAAATCGTTTCTCTTTTCTTCGTTGTATGAATAGGAGAGGTCTAAATTCTCAATGTCAAAAAAGTTTTGCTTGGCATCTGGGGCGCGCTGCTTACGCACGCCTATAAGATTGATGCTTTTGAGTTTGGCAACACTAACGGCCTGATCGCGAATGGCATCGCGTTGGTCTTGATTGTCAGCGGTGTCTAGTCTGTCTTGTAACTCAATATCCCTATAAAAAGGATCGTATTTTGGTGTGATAACTTCTTGGTTATAACTGTAGCTTACGGGCAGTACTAGTCCCCATTTTTCAGGAAACAGCATCCCCGCATTAATGCTTGTGGCTATACCATAAGAGCGGGTGTCGTCTTGGCTTCGCATGTTTGGTGACTGATCAATAGCACCAAACCCTACCGTTGAGATGGCACCGTTTAATGTGACATTTGCAAAGTCCGCTAGGTTCGCATCCACCGAGCCAATAGCAGCCCAACCGCCACTAGAGTCGATTTCTGACAGGCGAAGTTCATTGAACCATACCTCGCCATCAAGGTTGTTCCCTACGGTAGTACTGGGGTTTTTAACACCCACTACCAAGGTTCTTATGGCGCCAAGCGTTGGGTTACCACGAATGGCTAATTTGTATTTTTTATCCCCTGGCAAAGTGGAGCTTGGTGTGAATTCATTGATGCGGTCGAGGTTCTCATCAAAATAGGTAGCGCCTACTATTTCTCGGCTTGCTATGGATTTGGCCTTAATTTTTGTGAGCCATGCTACAGGAATATCTATCTCGTTAGATGCCACTTGCCACACCTCCTCGGCGGTTAAATTATTTGACACGCCAGTGGTATAGGCCGTTGGCTTAAGCGGAATTTCAATTTGATAATAATTTTCATCTATATCTGTTCCCAGCCTAATAAACGCCACCATACGTTCATCTAAATCGTCATTGGCGCCCTCGCCTGGTAAGGGGTTTTCGTCAGGCAGTGATTCGGCATGCAAGAACATACGCAGACGCTTGTATTGACGCATATCCAAATCGATGTGCTTGTATACCCCTTGTCCATCTTCGGGAGCTAAATCTCTTACTCTTAAAGACAGGGATTGTTCGTTTTCACGAATCAGGTTGTTATAGCTGTTCAAGGTCTCACGCAGAATTCCCGGTGGTAGTTTATAGCGTATGGGTGTTCTTGTTTCGTTCTCCAACACATTGACCGCACTTACTTCAAGCTGGGTGTTTGGGTGCGGAATTTGCTTGGTATTAAGTGGTGTGGGTACCCGTGTCCAATCGGCACGGACAATGTCCAATGTGCCAAAACGGAAAATCGTTGGCTGGCTAAACCCTGTTAACATCATCCGCATAAAGCGAATTGACCTGAGGTCATTCATCCCATTTATGGGTTCAAAATAATTTCTCTTCTGTGGAGCGTCGTAATACTCTGGAACAACAGGAACACGGAATTGTAGCCAGCGTGAAGAAGTAACCTGTCCATTTGGCAATGCAATATTGTCTTTTTCACGTACATCAACCAAGAACGGATGGCTGCCAACCTGCATATTTTTTTGAATGGGAATACGATATTGATAATACCTGTCAATGGTATTCATCGTATTGTCCTGATTTAGATCTTCAGCATCTGGTGTGGTGTATGAGCCCCTAAATTGTTCTGTAACTTCAATTGGGGAGTTGCCTTGTGTACCGTTGTAGTTTTTATAGCGATCCAATACAGACCCACTGCCTTGACCAAAATAGCTGTAGTTGTCACCTGCGGGATCATCCGTCGGCCCGTTGGTATATATGATACGCTCTTCATCGTCGTTGAGTCCGTCCAAACCTACGTCTTGCAAGCTGCGGTTTTGCCCATCGGCATCAAAAGCATAAACCAGCGACTGCGTAGCTGGTGTAATTCCCCAAGCGGTATTGTACGTGGCCGTATTTTGACCGGAGGCTGGAAGTCCGTTTTCGTAAACCTTGCGTCCATCCTTTAATACGTCTTCCGATATATTACCCAAATGGAATACCAATTCGCCCAAATCATCCGTTGCAGACGTTTGCTCTGAAAAAGTGTCTAACAGCCAAAATTCAATATACTCCACATTGGACTGTGCAAAGTCAGTGGTAGACATGGCACGCGTAATTCCTGCCCAATTGTCTTCTGGCGTTGATCCAAAAGAAGGGGCGTTATTATAGGGCCCGCGTTCGTCTGGATAATAAGCCAAGTCAAAAGTATACTGCACCATAGACTGGCCTTGAACAATGTCTTGCTGAGGAAAGATTTCTTCAATAAAAATACGCCTTGCTTCATTGGTCGAAAGGTCATCGTCAGTAATGCCACCTGGCCTTCTATTGGAATAAAACAAGGGATCGATATTGTACCATGAAAGTTTGGCGCGCTGATACCCTGCACTTATGTCATCTACATTTACATTTGAGCCAGCAATAGGCAATTGTTGTGAGGGGGCGGGCACACTGGAGAGAAACCAAGAGTAGGTGTCTCTAATGTCAAGGTTGGTCTGCGTTCCTTCAAAATCATCTATGTATGTGGTGGCAGCATTGTTAAGCTGGGTGCCTCTTGGTTGTCCCACTTTTAAATAAGCTGCCTCTGCACGAATGGAAACATTTGATGCTACTCGGCTATCAATATTGGGAAGCTTGTTTACCATTCTTGTGAGGAAAGGAATCTCCTTTGAGAAATTTCCACTCAATCCAAGCATGGTGTTGTTTACTGGCTCTGAACCGTAGTTTGCTTTTTGGGTTAGGGGTCGCTCGCTCAGGCGCAAATACGTTCCACCCAGCAAGAGGTCATCATTTACTTTATGTTCGGCAGTGAAGCCCATAAAGCGCTTGTTCTGTTGACCAAAAAGGGTGTTGCTTTCAGTAGAAACCTCAATTGGTATATTCGAATTTTTCACACCCTCGTTAAGTATGGTTACACGTCCCAACTGATAATTTACCGTGTAGTCTAATCCTTCTTGAAGCAACCTACCACCGGCGGTAACACGAACAGAACCGCGTGGCACATTAAAAGCACCAAGTGCTATTCCTTGTCCGCCACCCGTTGATTTGTAGCGCCCTTTTAATTCAAATTTATTGTACCGTTGGTAGTCCGCCGCATCTGCTTTTGTGATATCGTACATCTCTTTGTAGACATACTTCTTTTGGTTTGCGTTGTACAAACTTCTGTTGGAATAATCTTCACTGGGATCCTTCTTCAACAGTTCAAATAAGTACGCGCCAAAAGGCTCTATACTTGGGAAAATAATTTGTCCGCGTTCTGGAAGTACGGTAATCCCGCTGATAAAATCAAAAAATCCATCTCCTTCGGCTTGTGCGTCTTGATAAATATTAAGTCTATCCAAGCCAAAAAGGTTAAGTAAAATTCGCTCCTCTGTTCCTGCAGGCCATGCATTCTCTGCGCCTTGTTCAGCTGCAGGAGTAATAAAGTTTGTTGGTGAGGGGTCAGTGTACACAATATTGAAAACAAAATCCTCTTGGTCTAGCTGAAATGCGCCGATGTTATAGACGTTTTTCATCATCAAATCAAAAACGGGTTGTGCCACATCGAGCACCGAGCTTTTAAGCATTTTAACCACCAAACTGTTATTGCTTACAATTGGCGCGGCTGGCAATCCAGAAACGGTAGTTGCCGCAACACCATCGCCAGCAAATTCACCTACTTGATAAACTTGACCTTTGACGGTATATTGAAAGGCAACAGCCAATACTTCATCGTTGTTCAAAGGTTGCGTTAATGAGATATAACCCAACTGCTTGTGTAAGGTATATTCGTTTGGATTTAATTTTCGCGCACTTTCTAAAATAGCGTAATCACGACCCTCTATCACTTGGGGTGAAAGGCTGCCAAAGCCATCTTTTGCTGTGGCAATATCCCGAATATCATCTGTGAGAATTCCCGCGCCTCCAATAGCAAGAGGGTCTACTTTGTTTACGTCGTTATCAGGAAAAGCGTTGGGTCCTGCATTAAAAAAACCGCTGGTAACATCATCGAGTATGGTGGCATCTGGATTAGCTTCTCCCAAATCTTGAAGGGCAATAAGGTTTCTCACATTACTTACACGTGCCGATCGATTGGTGACCCAAACTTCTAGTCGGGTAATGTCAATCGGAGAGTTGATGTACGGATAGGTTTTAACCGATTTGTCGTAATTATCTCTAAAATATTGGGCTAAAAAGAAGTGCCTGTTATCATCATAATCGAGTGCAAATAATGAAAATTCTTCAAGTGTCCCTTCTCCGTTGGTTTGGATGGTTTGACTTTGCGATCGTTGTTCTGAGATTACGGCGGCTATGTTTGTATTCCCAAATTTCAATTCTGCTTTAACCCCAAAAAGACTTTGTGCACCAGTAATTAGCGAGCTGTTTATGGGCATACTAACATTACCCACTTCTAATTTTTGAAGGATACCGTCCTCATTCCCGCTTATGCCTTGGTCTCTAAGATTTTGGATGTCGTTAAGCTTGCCCCTGCCGCTATTGACAAGATCATTTCCTTTATTTACCAGGTCCTTGCCTTTGTTGACCAAGTTCTTTCCTTTATTAACCAGATCTTTGCCTTTATTGATGGTGTTTTGCACACTACTCGGCACCAAATCTTCTGGAAAAAATTCTAATTTGACCACACGCTGAAAATCAAAAGTAGACTGGGTGTCGTAATTTGCATTTACTTTTAAACGGGTACCTACCGTACCTGTAAGCGCTAGATTGATGCGTTGGTTAAAATCAAAAGCAAAATTACTTTGATTTCTAGGAGAAAGGCTGGGGTTGCCTGATTTTTGGTAACGAACTCCCAGGTCGATACTCGCAGATCCTTGCGGGCGTATGTCAATCTCATTACTGCCAAAAATACTCACAAAGAGCTTGGAGTTGACATAGTAATCCGGCAACTGGTCTTCTTGCGTTTCTTCATCCCCACTAATTCCAGCTATGGCTTCTTGTTTCTCGCGTATATAAGCTCTTGACTTTTCTAAAAACACCCTTTTTTGGTATTCGTCGGGCGTAAGTACCAAAGGCTTTTCTGCATCTATATTGCCAACTTTAACATTGTAGAAGTACAAGTTAAGTTTTGGGTCAAATGTATAGGATGTGGCAAAGGCGCTGGGTTTATTTTTAAGACTTATTTGCTTAAGGTTTTGTGCTAAAACAACGCTGGCAGCAGCGTTTGTTGTGTTGTTTTGACCATATAAACCAACAGAAAACAGGGCGCTGAAAAGCACCAAAAGTAATCCTGTTTTTTTATTGGTTATGGTTCGCATTATAATTTGTTCAACGCGTTTTTAATCAAACGATCTACGGGCATGTCGGGCTCTACCTGTAAGAGAGCATCAACGACCTTTTGGGTTTGCTTCATGGGATAACCCAAAACTCCTAATGCAGATAACGCTTCATCACGCTGGGTATTGTTCGAGACCAAGGCTATTTCTTCATCACCTATAAGACCTGTGACCTTGTCTCTTAAATCAACGATAACACGTTGGGCTGTTTTAGCGCCAATTCCCTTCACGGCTTGAATGGCAGCCACATTATCGGTTTGTATGGCCTGCACCACTTCTTGGGGGTTCATAGACGAAAGCACCGTGCGTGCCGTATTGGCACCTATCCCACTCACACTCAAAAGCAAACGGAATACCGAGCGCTCAACTTTTTGCATAAAGCCGTAGAGGTTGTGTGCGTCCTCGCGAACCTGCAGATGCGTATAAATACGAATAAGCTCGTCTTCTGGTAACTGCCCATACGTATTCAGTGAAATATGTACTTCATAGCCCACACCATTGCAGTCTACCACTATGGTTGTTGGCGTTTTGCTAACAAGCCTCCCGTTTAGTTGCGTTATCATTTTTTCTTGTTTTGTGCATCCACGGCAGCAACTGCTGTCATGTGAACAATTTCATCAACACTAGCACCCAACTGCAGTATGTGCACAGGGTGTTTTAGTCCCATCATAATGGGACCTATGGAAAGTGCGTTATCTAATTCTTTGATGAGTTTGTAAGCAATATTTGCCGCATTCAAATCGGGTAATACCAACGTATTTACGGCAGCACCTGCAATTTTTGAAAACGGAAACTTATTGGTTAGCATAGTTTTGTTCAGCGCAAAGTCTGCTTGAACAGGGCCATCAACGGCAATGTCAGGCAGAAAGCGGTGTATCAGATTTACGGCTTTACTCACCTTCTGAGCATCCTCGTTTTTTGAGGAACCAAAGTTGGAATACGAGAGCATGGCAACCCTAGGCTGTATACCAAACAAAGCGGCTGTATAAGACGTCATTTGCGCAATCTTTGCCAATTCCTTTGCGTTGGGATTAATGTTAATCGAGGTGTCGGAAATAAACAAGGGCCCGCGGTTGGTAATCATCAAGTTAGTAGTGGCCACACGGTTTACCCCTTCTTGAGTATCAATAACTTGTAGGATCGGCTTTAATACGTTTGGATAACTACGACTATAGCCTGAAATCATGGCATCGGCATCCCCTTCACGTACCATCATGGCAGCATAATAGTTGCGTTCGCGCATACGTCTTTGCGCATCATAAAGCGTTATGCCTTTTCGTTGACGCAATTGCCAATAGGTATGTGCATAGGCGTCACGTGCTTCTTTGACGGCTTCTTTTTTCGGATCAATGATGGTCACATCGCCCTCAAATTCTATGGTAGCCATCATTTCGCGAATGTGCTCCTCGTCGCCAAGCAGAATAGGAATGGCTATGCCTTCTTCATGAACCAATTGCGCTGCTTTGAGCACGTCCAGTTCATCCCCTTCGGCAAAGACAACACGTTGCAAATTGCTTTTGGCCTGACTGACAATCAAGCGGACAAGTTTTTTATCAGAGCCTGTGCGTTCGTGAAGTTCCTCTTGATATTTTTCCCAATCCTTGATTGGCGCAGCAGCAACCCCGCTTTCCATGGCCGCTTTTGCCACAGCCATAGGTACTGTTGTAATGAGTCTTGGATCAAAGGGCTTTGGGATGATGTAATCTTTTCCAAAGGCAAGTTTGGTTGCCCCATAGGCAATGTTCACTTGCTCGGGAACCGTTTCTTTGGCTAAGGCTGCAAGTGCATGTACGGCAGCCATTTTCATGGCTTCGTTAATTTTGGTAGCGCGCACATCCAGTGCGCCCCTAAATATGAATGGAAAACCAAGCACATTATTAACCTGATTGGGGAAGTCCGATCGGCCAGTAGCCATAATCGCATCGTTGCGTGTGGCAACAGCGAGGTTGTAGTCAATTTCGGGATCAGGATTGGCCATGGCAAAAACGATTGGATCTGCTGCCATGGATTTTAGCATGTCGGGCGTCATGATATCCGCTTTTGAAAGTCCGATAAAAATATCGGCGTCTACCAGTGCTTCATCTAGCGTGTGCACATCTATTTTTGTAGCAAATTCTGCCTTTTGTGTAGTAAGATTGTCTCTGTCTGCTCTGATAATACCCTTGCTGTCGGTCATCATCATGTTATCTGGAGAAACACCCAAAGCACGATAAAGTCGCGCACAAGAAATGGCTGCAGCTCCTGCACCGCTAATCACCATTTTTACTTTTGACATTTCTTTTTCGGCCAGTTCAACCGCATTGAGTAAGGCAGCACCCGAAATGATGGCGGTGCCGTGCTGGTCATCGTGCATTACCGGTATGTTGAGTTCTTCAACCAGCCTGCGCTCTATTTCAAAAGCCTCTGGTGCTTTGATATCCTCCAAATTTATTCCCCCAAATGTGGGCGCAATATTTTTTACCGTTGCTACAAAAGCATCCACATCTTTGGTGTCAACTTCGATATCAAAAACGTCGATACCTGCAAATATTTTAAAAAGTAATCCCTTTCCCTCCATCACAGGCTTGGAAGCTTCAGGTCCGATATCGCCTAAACCCAATACAGCAGTGCCGTTTGAAATTACGGCAACCAAATTGGCTTTGTTGGTGTATTTGTAAACATTACCTGTTTCCTTTTCAATTTCCAAACAGGGCTCAGCTACTCCGGGTGAGTAGGCCAAAGACAAATCTCGCTGACTTGCGTAGGGTTTGCTAGGGTTAACTTCTAGTTTTCCGGGCTTAGGTTTTGCGTGATATAACAGGGCTTCACGTCTTTTACTTTCTTTGCTCATACACTTGGCAATTTAGTGGGGAAAGGTATTGATTTCTATCTATTTTAAAAACTCTAAATTTCGCTTTAATCCGTTAAGACCTGTTCGCTGTACGGCACTCACCTCAAACAAGCGATTAAAGACCTCCTCCGTAACTTCGTTCCAATCGTTTTTAGTCATGTTCATGAGTTCAGGTTTTGGTTGAAAAGCAGGCTCGTCGTGTGGTGTGGCAAAACGGTTCCAAGGGCATACTTCCTGACAGATATCACAACCAAAAGCCCAGTTGTCAAATTGGCCTTTTACCTCGTTTGGAATGGCGTCTTTTAGCTCAATGGTGAAGTAGGAAATACACTTGCTGGCGTCTAATTTATAGGGGGCTACAAAAGCATCTGTGGGGCAGGCATCCAAACAAGCCGTGCAACTGCCACAATGGTCGGTTACGGCGCCATCTGCTTCTAATTCTACATCCAAAATAAGTTCGGCAATAAAAAAATAAGAGCCGTTTTGTTTGCGGATAAGATTGGTGTTTTTGCCAACCCAACCCAAACCACTTTTGGCTGCCCATGCCTTTTCCAGTACAGGCGCAGAATCCACAAACACACGTCCACCCACCGCGCCAATTTGTTCTTGAATATGATGCATCAATGCAAAGAGCTTGTCCTTGATGACGTGGTGGTAATCCGCGCCATAGGCATAGCGTGCAATCTTGGGTGCGCTTTCATCTGCGGGCGCATCTTCTGGGAAATAATTAAAGAGTAAGGACACGACACTCTTGGCGCCGGGTACCAATTTTGTTGGATCGAGGCGTTTGTCAAAGTTGCGGGCCATATAGCCCATTTGTCCGTGATGGTTTTGATTTAACCACGATTCCAATCGGGGTGCTTCTTCTTCTAAAAATACGGCTTTGGAAATCCCACAAGCCATAAAACCCAACTGCTGGGCGATCTCTTTGACTACAGCAGCATGGCGTGCTGCGCTGCTCAAAACAGGCCTTTTTGGTTGCTTGGCATGGACTTGCCAAGGTGTTTGTATGCCTTTTCGGTAACCTCGCGGCCACGCGGTGTGCGCATCAAAAACCCCTCTTGAATCAAGAACGGTTCATAGACCTCCTCAATGGTTTCGCCATTTTCAGAAACAGCCGTCGCAAGGGTGTTAAGCCCCACAGGACCGCCTTTGAATTTATCAATAAGTGTGATAAGGATTTTGTTGTCCATCTCATCCAAGCCGTGTGCATCTACGTGCAAGGCTTTTAACCCAATTCGGGTAATATCTAGGTTGATGGTGCCGTCCCCTTTTATTTGTGCAAAGTCACGAATGCGACGTAAAAGCGCATTGGCAATACGGGGCGTACCGCGACTTCTGCTGGCAATCTCAATAGCTGCCTTGTCTGCAATGGGAATGTTTAAAATATGGGCGCTTCGTGTTACGATACCTGCGAGTACTTCTGTGGAGTAATATTCCAATCGGCTGTTGATGCCAAAACGCGCACGCATGGGTGCTGTTAAAAGACCCGAACGGGTGGTGGCACCTACTAGCGTAAAGGGGCTTAATTCGATTTGAACCGAACGGGCATTGGGCCCTGTTTCGATCATGATGTCAATGCGGTAGTCCTCCATGGCCGAGTATAAATACTCCTCAACTATGGGGCTAAGCCGGTGTATCTCGTCAATAAACAAAACATCTCGAGGTTCGAGGTTGGTAAGCAAGCCTGCCAAATCGCCGGGTTTGTCCAGTACAGGACCAGAAGTAAGCTTGAGCTTTACGCCTAGCTCTTGTGCCAAGATATGCGCCAAGGTGGTTTTGCCCAATCCCGGTGGTCCGTGCAAGAGCGTGTGGTCAAGGGCCTCTTCCCGCTGATTGGCGGCGGCAACAAAAATTTCTAGGTTTTCGAGTACTTGTGGTTGGCCGTTAAAGTCATCAAAACTAAGCGGCCGCAAGGCACGATCGATGTCGTGTTCCTCATGACTTAAGTGCTCTCCAGTGGGATCTAGATGTTCATTCATCTATCCAAAGATACGGAAAACTAAAGCCTTTAGGCAATTTTAACATGCGGTCGGTAGCCTTTGATCAAAAGGTTTAGTGCTTCCTCGTTTTTTAAATATATTTTCTTTTTGTTTGTACTTACCCATCCATGGTGTTCAAATCGTTTAAGTGTACGGATCATAGACTCGGTGGCTGTGCCTATAAAATTGGCCATTTCCGCACGTTTGAGGTAAATCTTAAGTGAGCCATCGGGGTTGAGGCCAAATTCTTTTTTGATATACAGCAGCAGTGATGCCAATCGCTCCCCCGATTGATGCTGCCCCATGCTTACAATCCGATTGTCAGCATCCTTAATGTATTTTGCGAAGTTTTGAAGTAGAAATGTACAAAAAAGCGGGTTTTTATTTATGGCCTTTTTTATGTCTTTTATTGGAACAAATTGGGCGCTAACAGCCGTAAGGGCCTGGGCTTTTAAATTGGTACACTCATCATTCACTATACTTCGAATTCCGAGTAAGGTTCGTTTTCCGAGCAATTGTATGATTTGCTCATCTCCATTTTCACTTAGTTTTAAAATCTTACAGACCCCACTTTCAATACAGTAAACACCTTTTAAGGAAGAGCCTTCGTGAAAAATAGTGGCCTTGGGCGGAAAATATTTAGGATTGGATTTGGTACATACAGACGCATAAAAAGCGCAATCGGAGCAACTATTCATTATTATAAGATTTGGTCTTGTAAAGTTACGTAAAAGTTGAGAATTGTCATTTTTTCTACTTCCCTTGTTTATGACCTTTGTCATATATGTCAACTGACAAATGCTACCATTGCGGAAATCCCATTTCTAATAAAATCGTAAAAAAAGAAGACCTCCTTTTTTGTTGCCACGGTTGTCTTACTGTTTATGAAATTATTAAGCAGCATGATTTAAGTGCCTTTTACACACACTTCCCCGAAAAGGGAGTTGCCCCAAAAAAGGAAAAGCAGCAATTCCGCTTTTTAGCCAACAAATCGCTGTGGGAAAAATGGGTGAAATTTCGTGAGGGGACAACAGTTAGCGTATCGCTATTTATTCCAAACATTCACTGTAGTGCCTGTATCTGGATACTGGAACACTTACAGCAAATAGAACCTGCTGTTGTAAGTTCTCATGTGCAGTTTTCAAAACGGATGGTGCATATTGTTTTTGATGAGGGTAAAAAAAGCATGATGGACATTGCCATACTATTGGATCAAATGGGATACACTCCCGATTTTAGTGTGGGTGCAGAACAGCTAAAAACAGCGCATAGTCGTAAGCGAAGTCTCTGGTTAAAAATTGGCGTTGCGGGTTTTGCTTTCGGAAACACCATGTTTTTGGCATTGCCCACCTATTTTGAAAAGCAAGAGCCTTGGTTAGACGGTCTAAGGCCTTGGTTTGACTTGTTGATGTTTTTGTTGAGTATCCCTGTTGTTTTTTATGCGGCGCAAGAATACTTCATCAATTCGTTTAAAAGCATTTCTAAAAGAATATGGTCCTTGGACATACCAATTGCCATAGGCATAAGTGTCCTTTTTCTAAAAAGTACCCATGCGGTATTTATTGCGCACGAGTTGCCTTATTTTGATAGCCTTACTGGTTTGGTGTTCTTTCTTCTTTTGGGAAAATACATGCAGCGCAGTGTATACGCAGCAACAGACTTTGAACACAAATACCATTCGTTTTTTCCCATTGGTGTAACGGTTATAACGTCTGAAAAAAAAGAATGTATTCGACCGGTGGCGGCGCTTCAAAAGGATGACGTAATGCTGCTACGCCCTGAAGAAATTATTCCTACCGATGGGATCATTCAGCAGGGAGAAGCACATATTGACTACAGCTTTGTTACTGGAGAATCGGAAACAGTTAGTAAGAAAGTTGGGGCTGCGGTGTATGCTGGAGGGCGCATCAAAAATCAAGTCGCCTACATAAAGGTCCAAAAAATCATGGATGAGAGTTTCTTGCTTCAGCTTTGGAAAAAAGACGGGATAACGGCCTCATCTGAAACAATACACGCTGCTTTTGCGAATCGCATCAGCAAATATTTTACGCCCATAGTATTATCTATAAGCATGCTTGCAGGCATCGTTTGGCTATATCTCGACGCTTCAAGAGCAGTAGAAGTCGTTGTGGCGGTGCTTATCGTTGCATGCCCATGTGCCATTGCCCTTTCTGGCCCGTTTATTTACGGGAATATGGTGCGTCATTTTGGGCGTATGGGGCTGTTGCTAAAAAACAATGCGTCTATTGAAAAAATCGCACACACAACACATTGGGTATTTGATAAAACAGGGACGTTGACCAATACAGAAAAAACAAAAATTCAATACACAGGTAGCAGTCCGTTATCAAAGGAAGAAAAGAAAGTCATTCGCTCTATGGCTTATCAATCTGCACATCCCATGAGCAAGGCACTGTTCCGTCATCTAGAAGACGTGCCCTTGATGCAATCGCTTGCAGCAAAACACCTTGTCGGTTTGGGAATAAGCGCGCAACACGGGAAGGACGCATTTAGGATTGGGGCTGCTTCTTTCACCAAGGCCAAAACAGCTGATGACAGTGGTTCTGCCATTCACATATCCATAAACGACAAGTATCGTGGCAGCTACCAGATCAAGCAGCAGTTCCGTTCTAATCTTGAAAATTTATTTAAAAACACGGCTGTTGAACACCTAAGTATTGTTTCTGGAGACGGAACGCAAGACAAAAAGGCCATTCAAAAATTTGCGGGAAAAAATGTCATTTATCGCTTTCGTCAAAATCCATTTGATAAAATCAAATACATAGAAAGCTTGCAAGCAAAAGGAGCAAAAGTATTGATGATGGGCGATGGGTTAAATGATGCTGGCGCGCTAATTAGGAGTGACGCTGGAATAGCCGTGCGTAACGACACCTATATGTTTACGCCAAAGTGCGATGCCATTTTGGAAGGGAAAAGAGTGACCGCACTAGGAGTACTACACAGAGGTATGCAAAAAAGCATTCGCTTGGTTTACATCAGCTTTGGGTTTTCTCTGGCATACAACACCATTGGTATTGGTATTGCCGTTGCGGGTGGTTTAAGTCCAATTATTGCCGCCATCCTCATGCCCTTGAGTTCAGTGAGTGTCATTGCTTTTGCCTCGCTCTCAACTTCAGTCCTACATAAGCAACTCAAAAAAAAGCTCAATTACTGATTTATATCATTTTTTATTAAGGCGAGGCAAAATAATTTGGTTCTCTGTAATTTCTTATGTGAACACCATTATTTCATGCACGTACTTTTAATGCTTTTACTGATAAGTTTTGTGATAGCATCAGTCTTTTTAGGGCTGTTTTGGTGGTGTGTTTCACACGGTGAATTTGACGATTTAGAAGAGGCTTCCGCAAACTTATTTACATCGTCCAAAAAAAATAAAACCCCCGAATAACTATGGAACAAGAACGTTTTTATTACGATAATATTACCGTCAAAAAATTCATTTACGCAACCATTATTTGGGGCGTGGTGGGCATGCTCGTAGGCCTTTTATTGGCGTTTATGTTTTTATTTCCAAATCTTACCTACGGAGTTGAGTGGTTAAGTTTTGGGCGTTTACGTCCTTTACATACCAATGCGGTCATTTTTGCATTTGTTGGAAATGCCATATTTGCGGGAGTTTATTATTCATTACAACGATTGCTTAAGGCAAGGTTATACAGCAATTTTCTTAGTAATTTCAACTTTTGGGGCTGGCAAGCTATCATCGTAGCTGCCGCTGTAACCTTGCCCTTAGGCATAACCTCATCCAAAGAATACGCTGAACTTGAATGGCCCATAGATATTGCCATTGCATTGGTTTGGGTTGCCTTTGGGGTTAACATGATTGGCACAATATTACGAAGACGCGTCCGCAGCATATATGTAGCCATTTGGTTCTATATTGCCACATTTGTTACCGTAGCAGTACTGCATATTTTCAACAGTCTTTCACTGCCCGTTTCGTGGTTTAAAAGCTATTCGGTTTATGCTGGTGTTCAAGATGCTTTGGTGCAATGGTGGTATGGGCATAATGCAGTAGCATTCTTCCTTACCACACCTTTTTTAGGACTGATGTACTACTTCGTCCCTAAGGCTTCTGGACGACCCATTTATTCCTATCGTTTATCCATTGTTCACTTTTGGTCTTTGATTTTTATTTATATCTGGGCAGGACCACACCACTTGTTGTATTCTTCACTCCCGGGATGGGCACAAAGTTTAGGTGTCGCATTCTCAATCATGCTTATCGCACCCTCATGGGGTGGTATGATTAATGGCTTATTAACGCTCAGAGGCGTTTGGGATAAAGTAGTTTCGGACCCGGTACTCAAATTTATGGTAGTAGCCATAACTGGATATGGAATGGCTACGCTAGAGGGACCGCTCATGTCCTTAAAAAGTGTCAATGCAATCGCGCATTTTAGCGATTGGATTATTGGACACGTTCATATTGGTGCTTTAGCCTGGAATGGGTTTCTAACTTTTTCAATGCTCTATTGGCTTGTTCCAAAGTTAACCAACATCAAATTACACTCCATTAAGCTGGCAAATGTGCATTTTTGGATAGGCACATTCGGTATTATTCTCTATGCCATTCCCATGTATGTTTCTGGATTTACCCAAGCTGCCATGTGGAAACAATTCAATCCAGATGGTACCTTGGTCTATGGAAATTTTTTAGAGACGGTAGCGCAAATAGTACCCATGTATTGGATGCGTGCCATAGGCGGTACCTTGTATGTGATAGGGGCGCTGATAATGGGATATAACCTGTTTATGACCATACGCAAAGGGAAAACAGTAGCTGACGAAGAAGCCAGTGCCATGCCCCTAATCAAAATAAGTAGAAGGAGACTAGCTGGAGAAAGCTATCACCCTTGGCTAGAAAGACGTCCCATAAGACTTATGATTCTAGCAACTTTTGCTATACTGATTGGTGGAATTGTACAGATAGTACCTACCATAATGGTAAAATCAAATATTCCAACCATTAGCGAAGTAAAACCTTATACCCCTTTAGAATTAGAGGGTCGGGATATTTACATCAGGGAAGGTTGTGTGTCATGTCACTCACAAATGATCCGTCCGTTTAGGAGCGAAGTGGTTCGTTATGATGGGCCATACTCAAGAGCAGGTGAATATGTCTATGACCATCCCTTTTTATGGGGAAGTAAACGTACAGGGCCTGACTTACTCCGCGTCGGAAAAAAGTATTCTGATAGTTGGCACTTTAATCATATGTACGATCCGCAGACTACCTCACCGGGCTCAATCATGCCTGCCTACCCGTGGCTTATTTACAATAGACTAGATACTTCAATGACACTAAAGAAAATGGAAGTTATGATACAGCTTGGGGTGCCTTATTCCGAAAATGACATAGCTACTGCAAATGACCATATGGAAGCTCAGGCAAATCAAATTGCAGCGAACATCCTTGAGGATCCTCAGTTTGCAGAAGCCTATCAACAAGAGAAGGAACAACTAAGCAGTGATATGGAAGCGTTTGTTCCACTTGAAGACAGGGAAATTGTAGCCCTAATAGCATATATGCAACGGTTAGGTGTGGACCTCTCAACTGCATTAGAACCCGAAAAAAAAGAAGATAACTGATGTTGCGCTTTGTTAAAGAATATATGGCAGATATAGATGGTGTGGCTGTTTTTCCAATAATTGCCTTGCTTTTGTTTAGCGCGTTTTTTGTTGGGCTGCTATGGAGGGCTTTTAGCCTTAAAAAGAAAGAAATCGATTATTTAAAAAATATCCCCTTAGACGATTAAACCCTACTTATGAGAAATTTTGCCTCCTATTTCCGTGTATTACTCTTCCTTACAATCGCTTATGTTATTTGTGAAATATTGATTGAGGACTCGGAAGCATACCCCATAGCCTTGCTTAACCCCTATGTTTTGGCTGGACTGGGTCTGTTTATGTTGATTTTAATCGCATTGGAAACAGTATTAGGTGCTATTCAAGGGCTTGCCGACCAAATGATTACAGCAGAGCAAAAAGCAAAGCTGGAGGAAGCTAAAAAAGAACGGGCGGCAAACACCTGGTTCAAGCGGCTTCTCAAACATCTGTGGAAAGCAAAACCGCTTGATGATAAAAGTGTACTGCTTGAAGATCACGACTATGACGGCATACGCGAATTAGACAATCCGCTTCCACCCTGGTGGCTTTACCTGTTCTATGGAACCTTACTTTTTGGTGCTGTGTATATGGTTCGTTTTCATGTTTTGGATGGACCAACACAATATGAAGAATTTGAATCTAAAATGGCGTTGGCACAATCGGAAGTTGAGCAATATCAAGCGAGTTTGCCACAAGAAAAAGACTTGGTCATCAGCGAAGATGAAGCCATGCTAGCGGCAGGTAAAAAAATCTTTACCATGTATTGCCAAGTGTGTCATAGGCCTGACGGTGGAGGCAGCATTGGACCCAATCTTACGGACGCATACTGGATAATGGGCGGAACACTAAATGATGTCTATGACGTGATTTCAAACGGAGGACGTCCAGGAAAAGGAATGGTTGCTTGGAAAAACTCCTTAAACAAAACACAAATAGAGGAAGTGAGCAACTATATTATGAGCCTGCGGGGGACCAACCCGCCAAATCCCAAAGCACCTCAAGGAGAGGAGTTTATCATAGAAACAACACCTAGCACAGCAATTGACTCTTTGGCAATTGACTCCATATAAATATGCATGAGGTAGAAGAAGAATCGTTTCGAGATGCAATCTCAACTGTAGAGCACTCTGGAAAAAGGGTTTGGCTTTACCCAAAAAAACCAAAAGGACCGTACACAAACTGGCGAAAATACGTAGCCTTCTTTTTGATTGCTTTCCTTTTTACAGCCCCGTTTATTCACATAAATGGGCATCAGTTCTTGCTGTTCAATTTCTTTGAACGACAGTTTCACATATTCGGACAACCCTTTTGGCCACAAGATTTTCATCTGGTGGTAATGCTCATGATTATTGGCGTTGTGTTTGTGAGCGTATTTACCATTGCCTACGGACGCATTTTTTGCGGGTGGATTTGTCCACAGACTATTTTTCTGGAAATGCTATTTAGGCCCCTAGAGTATTGGATAGAAGGAGACAGAAATGCACAAATACGTCTTAACAAACAGCCTTGGAATGCCTCAAAAATCAGAAAGAAGGCATTTAAGTGGGGGTTGTATTTTCTTATTTCACTTGCCATTTCGGCGGTATTTATGTCTTATATTTTAGGGAGCAGTAGTGTCTTGGAACGACTAAGTGATCCAAGTGAAAATATCCCGACATTCGTGTTTTGGCTGATTTTCTCAAGTGTCTTCTATTTTGTTTTTGCTTGGTTTAGAGAACAGGTTTGTATTATCGCATGCCCATATGGAAGGCTTCAAGGCGTGTTATTGGATCAAAACACGGTTGTGGTTGCCTATGACCATGTAAGGGGCGAAAAACAAAAAGGGCGAGGTAAAATAAACCGAAAAGAAAACCGAGCAACGTCGGGTAAAGGGGATTGCATCGATTGTAAACTATGTGTTGACGTATGCCCAACAGGCATTGATATTCGCAACGGAACCCAACTCGAATGTGTTAATTGTACAGCCTGTATTGACGCTTGTAATGAAGTAATGGAAAAGGTGAAATTTAAGCCGCATCTGATTAAGTATGCATCCTTACGTGAAATTACACAACGGGATAGTAAGCGTTGGACAACTCGCCTCAAGGCATATACCGCAGCACTCGTGTTTCTCCTTGGTGTTTTTGTTTTTTTTGTATTAAATAGAAGTTATGTAGAAACCGACTTTTTTCGTCTTCCAGGGCAACTGTACACGGTTGACAAACAAGCCAATAGTTTACAAAATGTATTTACGTTTAAGATTTTAAACAAATCTACCGAACCATTAAACGCGCTTGAATTTAAACTAATCAATATCTCCGATGGAAAAATCTATGCGGTCAACAAGCAAAACATAGACTTGGCCGCAGAAGAAATTTTAGACGGTACTGTTTTTGTCGAATTACCACTTAATTCATGGCAAGGGAAGCCCAAAAAATTACAAATCGGCATTTATCAAAATAACACCTTAATCGACAAAGCAAAGATTCGATTTATAGGACCTAGAAAATATACCAAATGAAAATCAGCTGGCGCGTATTTTTACTGTTGAGTTTTGGCCTTTTTATTTCTTTTATTGGCTATATGGTCATACAAATCTTTAAAGATCCTGCGTATCAGCACGAACTGGTAACCCCAAATTATTATCAAAAAGAGCAATCCTTAAACGAGCTCATTCAAGCAAAAAAAAATGCGCATTTGTGGAACAGTAGCCTCACCCATACCAGTGATAATGCTTACGTCTTATTAGGGCCCCTTCCAAAAGGGAAGCACATTACCATATCAGGCTATTGCCAATCAAAAGTCACGTTGGATTTTACCATTGAGACAGAAGTTACAGACGCTGAAATGCCTCATGTTAAAATCCCAATTCACTATTTTGGAGAACAAGGCTGGGAGCTTCATTTAGATTGGGAGCACAATGACTCATTGTTCAATGTCAGTTACCCATTTCGTTTGTAGTATGTTGGCGGCATTTCTTATCGGACTTTTAGGAGGGTCTCATTGCATGTTTATGTGCGGGCCATTGATTCTATTTTTACGACACAACAGAAAAAATTATTCCTTTCAAAAATTTACGCTGCATCAAATAAGCAGAATATTAGGATATGCTGTTTTAGGTAGCATTGTGGGTTTGGTTGGGTATGGGTTTTCTTTGGCTTCCTTGCATCGCTATGTGTCACTCGTTTTGGGCGGATTGCTGATCTATACTGCACTTTCTGCGCTGTTGCCATTTCCCGATTTCCTTTATCCAAAAAAATGGGGTTACGTCAACAAATGGATAAGCAGTATTTATAGCAGGCTTTCTTCAACGTCCTATATTCCCCTAGGCGTATTAAACGCACTTTTGCCTTGTGGCTTGGTCTACACGGCACTGGCAGCAAGTGCTACTTATTTTGATCCCCTAAAAGGTGCCCTGTTTATGGTTTTTTTTGGACTGGGAACAATTCCAGCACTTCTATTGATGTTTTTTATTCCTAGCGCACTAGTTGCCGCCAAAAAAAAAGTAATGCGTTTTACCTTGCCGCTAACCACTATGCTGGTGGGCTTACTACTTATTTTACGTGGCTTAAGTATTGGGATACCTTATATATCTCCTGCAATAGAGCATCTGGAAATAAGACCGCAAGGCAGTCAATATGAATGTGCGCAAATATTAGAAAAAAAACAAAAGCCCCGTCTCTCGGCAAGCTCGAGAACCGGGGCTTTTTTGTTTTAATGTTGAAGTTCTTCCTCGCCTTCGGCTAGTGGAACGTTTTGAGGAACAAAATCCTCTTCTTGTCCAGGCTTGGAGTAATCGTATGCCCAACGGTGTACGTGAGGTATCTTTCCAGGCCAGTTACCGTGCATGTGCTCAACAGGCGTTGTCCACTCAAGAGTGTTGGATTTCCATGGGTTTTGAACCGCTTTCTTGCCGTAGAAAATACTGCTGATAAAGTTATACAAGAACACCAGTTGTGCAGCACCTGCGATCAAAGCAAAAATGGTGATGATGACGTTGATGTTTGCCAAATCATCGAAGTATGGAAATGCTGTGTTGGAATAATATCTTCTTGGTAATCCTGCCATACCAATAAAGTGCATGGGGAAAAAGACGCCATAAGCACAAACAGCCGTCACCCAAAAGTGAATATAGCCCATGTTCTTATTCATCATACGCCCAAACATTTTTGGGAACCAGTGATAGACCCCAGCAAATAATCCATACAATGCCGAAATACCCATTACCAAGTGGAAGTGTGCGACCACAAAATAGGTGTCGTGTACGTTAATATCCAGGGTACTATCCCCCAAAATAATTCCCGTCAATCCGCCCGTAATAAAGGTAGATACCAAACCAATGGAGAACAACATCCCCGGATTCATCTGGAGGTTTCCTTTCCACAGTGTGGTGATATAATTAAAGGCTTTTACCGCAGAGGGTATCGCAATCAATAAGGTTGTAAAGGTAAATACCGATCCAAGGAATGGGTTCATTCCTGAGATAAACATATGGTGTCCCCAAACGATGGTAGATAAAAATGCAATAGCCAAAATAGAGGCTACCATGGCACGGTAACCAAAAATAGGCTTACGTGCGTTTGTTGCCAATACTTCTGAAGTAATTCCCAGTGCAGGCAGCAGTACAATGTATACCTCGGGGTGACCTAAGAACCAGAATAAGTGCTCATACAATACCGGTGATCCACCTTGATAGTGTAACACTTCTCCTTGAATGAAAATGTCAGACAAAAAGAACGAGGTGCCAAAGCTTCTGTCCATAATCAACAACAGAGCTGCTGATAACAATACGGGGAAAGAAACCACACCAATAATAGCCGTTACAAAAAAGGCCCAAATTGTTAGTGGAAGGCGTGTCATGGACATGCCCTTAGTACGTAAGTTGATTACCGTAACAATATAGTTAAGCGATCCCAACAATGACGATGCAATAAAGATAGCCATAGACACCAACCAAAGCGTCATTCCCAGTCCAGAACCAGGTTGTGCTTGTGGCAAGGCGCTAAGCGGTGGGTAAATGGTCCAACCGGCAGCAGCAGGTCCTGACTCTACAAAAAGAGAGGCAATCATGATTACTGATGACAAGAAGAACAACCAATATGAAATCATGTTTAGCAAACCCGAAGCCATATCACGAGCACCAATTTGCAACGGAATAAGCAGGTTACTAAACGTACCACTCAATCCAGCGGTCAGTACAAAGAAAACCATCAGTGTACCGTGAATGGTAACCAATGCCAAATAGACATTAGGATCCATAACACCTTCTGGTGCCCATTTGCCTAAAAATGTTTCAAAAACCCAGAAAGATTTTTCTGGCCACGCCAACTGAAGGCGAAATAACAAAGACATCGCAATACCAATAATCCCCATAATCAGTCCTGTAATAAGGTACTGCTTGGCAATCATCTTATGGTCTTGACTAAAGATGTATTTGGTGATAAATGTTTCTTTATGATGTGCGTGATCTGCTCCCATAGTTATCTTTTTACTGTTGGATGGTTTGTGCAAAGGTAGTTTGCGCTGCCAGCCAATTGTTAAAATCCTTTTCTTCTTCTACCACAATTTTCATTTGCATATTGTAGTGCGATGCACCACAAATTTTATTACAAAGTAACAAATAATCAAACTGATATGCATCGAGTGCTTCTTCTCCGTTGGCCATTAAAGCCTTGCTGTTATCAAATCTAATTTTGTTGATCTTGGCTACTTTAGCTGCCATATCTGGGGTTTGTCGCATTTCCTCGGTTGTCATAGATGGTGTGAATGAAAACTCCGTAATCATCCCTGGTACACAATTCATCTGTGCTCTAAAGTGTGGCATATAGGCCGAGTGTAATACGTCTTGTGAACGCATTTTGAAAATAATCTGCCGTCCTTTTGGCAAGTGCAATTCTTGCACGACAACGTCGTCTAGTCCATTGGGGTCTGATGAATCAATACCTACCAAATTACGTCCGTCATAGTCTTGTAAGAAGCGAACGTTGGCATCACCCAAAACACCGTCCTGACCCGCATAGCGAGCTTTCCAGTTGAATTGCTGTGCGTATAGTTCCACGACCAATGCCTCGTCATTTTCTTCGATATTCATGATGGAAGTCCAAGTGAATAAACCATACATAATTAAAACAGCTAGGGTAATCACGGGGATAACCGTCCAAATAAATTCTAGCTTGTCGTTATCAGCATAGAAAAAGGCTTTTTGCTCTTTTTTACCACGATACTGATAAGAGAAATAATGCAGTAGTGCTTGGGTCACCGTTTGCACAAAGAAGATAAGCGCAAAAGAAATCCACATCAGGCGGTCAATGTCTTGACCGTGTTCAGACGCAGCTTCTGGAAGCAACACATCGCCCCATGCCCAAAACGAATAAATCGTAATCAGATAAATAAACACCAAAAAGGCAAACATCAATTGGCCGTTCCAGTTGTTGTCCTTATCGTTAGCAATTTGTGAGTCGTCTCTGTCTTGACGCAATTGCGACAATTCAAAAATCTTGGTGATTTGCCAGATAGCAATACCCACTAAAACCAAAATCGCAAAAAGAATAACTGTAGTCATTTATTTGTTTCCTAATTAATACACAAATCGTTCACTCTCTCCAACATATGGATCACCTCCAGCTTCGAGTGGAGCCTTGCTTATGGCACGGAATACCACAAACATAAAGAGTCCAGCAAAGAAGAGGAATCCGCCTATTTCAGCCCATCCAATAAACCATTGATCGCCAACAGTGGCAGGCATAATCATGTTGTAAATGTCAATATAATGACCCAACACAATTACGATTCCAGCCATTACAATAATCCAATTGGATCGTTTGTAATCGCTGCTCATCAATATGAGCAATGGAAATAAAAAGTTCATCGCAATCATACCGAAAAATGGCAGATTGTAGTCGTCTATCCGCGTCAAGAAGTAGGTTACTTCTTCCGGAATATTTGAATACCAAATCAACATAAATTGAGAGAACCACAAGTAAGTCCAAAATACACTGAAGCCAAACATAAACTTGGCCAAGTCGTGCAAGTGACTGTGGTTTACTTTAGGTAAATATCCTTTTGATTTAAGATAAATGGCAATCAACGCAATTACGGTAACCGCTGTTACGAGCATACTTGCTAAAACATACCATCCAAACAACGTACTAAACCAGTGCGGATCCAAAGACATAATCCAGTCCCAAGACATCATAGACTCAGTAACAAAGAAGAATACCAAGAAGCCTGCAGAAATACGGAAGTTCTTTTTATGGTTGCGAATATCACCCACAAGCGCATTGTCTTGTGCCAATGAGAATCTACGCGATAAATAGCGGTAAAGGTTCCAGCCAATTAGATAGATGGCTGCTCTAAGCAAAAAGAACGGTACGTTGAGGTAGCCTACTTTCCCTTGAATAATTTCATCGTGTGCAACGGTTTCCGCATCCATCCAGACAAATAGGTGGTTGGCGTGTAATCCAGTAAGCACAAGGAATACATAAATGATAATAGAACCTGGCACCAAATAAGCCGTAATCCCTTCCATAACGCGATAGAGCAATATAGGCCAGCCTGCTTGTGCCGCGCGTTGGATGGCATAGAACGCTAGGGTTCCCAATGCTATCATAAAGAAGAAAAACGCAGCTACATAAAGTGCAGCCCAAGGTTTGTTTTGCAGTTGGTGTAATAGGTGTTCGCCGTGAGCATCTCCGTGGTCATCGGCATGGGTACTTTCTTCAGCGTGATCGCCCGCATGATCATCGGCATGGCCAACAGCTTGGCCGTGGTCATCGGCGAGGCCGTGGTCATCGGCGAGGCCGTGGTCATCGGCGAGGCCGTGGTCATCGGCATGGCCTTCATCAGCATGATCATCGCCGTGGTCGCCTCCGTGCCCTCCGTGCGCATCGGCAACCATAGCTTGTGCTTCAGCTACAGTGGAAGGTGCATTCAAAAAGCCAATCGTTAACCCAATAAGACCTAGTCCCATGAGCACATAGGTGATAATTTTCAGTCGTTGCGTGAAGGTATACATGGCCAATTATTTTGTCAATTCGTTACGTAAATACATTACATGTTGGGCAATCTGCCAGCGTTCGGTTGCGTCTACCTGTCCTGCGTGTGAACCCATGGCGTTTTTTCCATACATCAAGACGTGATAAATACTCCCGTCTGTGATTTCTCTGTCGGCATAACTAGGTATACCTAAAAACTTTTCGCGTTTCATCAAAATGCCTTGACCGTCGCCTTTAGCGCCGTGACATACAGCACAATAGACGCCGTACAATTCTTTTCCTTCGGCGCGGTGTTCCGCCGTAATTGCTATTGGTGATTTTAGGTTTGCCTTTGCCGCTTCATACCCATCATTAGTGTCGGGATAATCGTAAGGTGCCCATCCGCGTGCAACAGAACCCGCAACGGGAAGTTGCGCCTCAATACCATTATTAAAGGCATCAGATTCGGCATAGGTTTTATAACCTACCGACTCATACATATTGGGAAAGTACTGGTAGTTGGGTTTGGATGGATTAGAACAAGACACCAGTAACAATGAACTTAAAACGGCAAGGATACTTACTTTTTTCATGCGTCTTGATTTTCGTGAATACTAACATCTATAGCCCCTGATTTTTTCAATAGGCTAATTAATTCTTTCTCATCACCAGACAAGGCTACTTGCATCAAAAACTTGTCATCGGTGGTTTCGGGCATTGGATTTTCTGCTTTTTTGAATGGCCAAAGTCGGCTACGTAAATAGAAGGTAATGACCATAAGGTGTGCGGCAAAAAATACCGTCATTTCAAATATTACAGGAACAAAAGCAGGCAAGTTTTCCATAAAAGAAAAACTAGGCTTACCCCCGATGTTTTGCGGCCAATCGACAATCATGATATAATTAATCATGGTAATGGCAACTGCAAATCCTAGGACACCATACATAAAGGCAGTAATCGCAAGGCGGGTGCTGGCCAGTCCCATGGCATGGTCAAGACCGTGCACAGGGAATGGTGTAAACACTTCCTCTATATGATAGTCTGCTTTTTTTACGTCTTTAACCGCGTGCAAAAGCGTATCATCATCGTCATAAACGGCATGTACTAATTTACTACTCATGGCTATGCGTGTTTTTGTATTTATCTCCCGATGTTTTCAAAATTGATTTCACCTCTGCTTGTGCAATTACAGGAAACGTTCTGGCGTATAATAAGAACAGCACAAAGAAGAAACCAATGGTTCCAATAAAGATACCTATATCGACAAATGTTGGCGAGAACATGGTCCAGGAAGAGGGTAAGTAATCGCGGTGTAAGGAGGTTACAATGATTACAAAACGCTCAAACCACATTCCGATGTTTACCACAATTGAGATGATAAAGGAGAACATAATACTGGTACGTAATTTTTTAAACCACATCAACTGTGGTGAGAATACGTTACATGTCATCATCGCCCAATAGGCCCACCAGTAAGGACCGGTTGCACGGTTAAGGAATGCGTACTGTTCGTACTCCACACCCGAATACCAAGCAATGAACAGCTCGGTTATGTAGGCAACTCCAACAATTGAACCCGTAATCATGATTACGATGTTCATCAACTCGATGTGTTGTCTTGTGATATAATTTTCTAAATGCGATACTTTACGCATGATAATCAACAAGGTATTTACCATGGCAAAACCTGAGAAAATCGCACCCGCAACAAAGTAAGGTGGGAAAATGGTAGTGTGCCAACCCGGAATAACAGAAGTAGCAAAGTCAAAGGATACAATGGTGTGTACCGATAATACCAAAGGCGTAGCCAGTCCGGCCAATACCAAAGATACCTCCTCAAAACGCTGCCAGTCTTTGGCGCGTCCACTCCATCCAAAACTCAACAACCCGTAAATTTTCTTTTGGAAAGGCTTGATGGCTCTGTCACGAATCATCGCAAAATCAGGAAGCAATCCTGTCCACCAGAACACGAGCGATACAGATAAATATGTTGAAATGGCAAATACATCCCACAACAGTGGTGAGTTAAAGTTTACCCAAAGGGAGCCAAACTGATTTGGAATAGGCAAAACCCAGTATGCCAACCACGGTCTTCCCATGTGAATGATCGGGAATAATCCGGCTTGAATTACCGAGAAAATAGTCATGGCCTCCGCAGAACGGTTAATGGCCATACGCCATTTTTGACGGAACAATAAGAGTACAGCAGATATCAAGGTTCCAGCGTGTCCGATACCTACCCACCATACAAAGTTGGTAATATCCCAAGCCCAACCTACGGTCTTGTTTAATCCCCAAACGCCAATTCCTGTAGAAACGGTATAAATAATACAACCCAATCCCCAAAGGAAGGCAGTGAGTGCAATAGCAAAAGCGATAAACCACTGCTTGTTGGGTGGATTTTCCACGGGCGCAGCAATGTCAACCGTTACGTCATGGTACGACTTGTTCCCTGTTACTAAGGGCTTTCTAATGGGTGCTTCGTAGTGACTAGCCATAATCGTTCCTTAAGTGTTTCTAACTTTAACTTGATACATCACATTCGGTTTTGTACCAATGCTTTCGAGCAGGTGATACATTCGATTGTCTTCTTTGAGGTGTGCTACCTCACTGTCTTTGTCATTGATGTCACCAAAAGCCAAGGCACCAGTTCCACAAGCACTTGAACATGCTGTTTGGAATTCGCCGTCTTTTATTTCGCGACCTTCAAGTTTCGCGTCTAAAATGGTTTTTTGTGTCATTTGAATACACATTGAACATTTTTCCATTACCCCTCTTGAACGAACCACTACGTCTGGGTTCAACACCATACGTCCTAGGTCGTCGTTCATGTGGTAATCAAATTCGTCATTCTTATTGTATAAGAACCAGTTGAATCTACGTACTTTATAAGGGCAGTTGTTTGCACAATAACGTGTTCCTACACAACGGTTATACGCCATGTGGTTTTGGCCTTGTCGTCCGTGAGAACTGGCAGCCACTGGACAAACCGTTTCACAAGGTGCGTGATTACAGTGTTGACACATGACCGGCTGGAAGGTTACTTGCGGATTAGCCGAAGGATCTTCCATTTTGTTAAAGGTAGATAGGGAATCTCCCAACCCACTGATGTTTTCTACCGTCTCTATATCTCCTTCAAACGTATCTTGTGAAGAGTAGTAGCGGTCAATACGCAACCAGTGCATATCACGAGACTTACGAATTTCTTGCTTGCCAACAACTGGAACGTTGTTTTCAGCATGACAGGCGATCACACAAGCGCCACAACCTGTACAGGAATTTAAGTCAATAGATAAATTAAAGTGGTGTCCAATAGAACGGTCAAAAGCTTGCCACATATCTGCATCTGCAGAGGTTACGTCAATTTCTTCATGGTCACGAGACACTTGGGTCATCGCGTTCCAATATTTAGCGTCTTTGGTATTGAATATTTCTAGGGAAGTTTCACGAACAATCTCACCCCTACCCATAAGCGTGTTTTGCAACTGCGTACAAGCAAATTCGTGCATGTCGCTAGTAGCCGTCACGGTTACGGTTTGTACTGGATTGAAGTTCTGATATAGTGGATACGCGTTGGTACCAACTTGCATTTCAGATTTCATCCCTGCTGTTTTACCATAACCCAATGCCAATCCAACAGTGCCTACGGCTTGTCCTGGTTGGATAAGTACAGGCGCTTTTACTACAATATCGTTGAGTTTGATTTCAGCAATACTCCCGTCAAGCGCACCATCTGACTGGTTAACGTTCTTTAATCCTAGTGCTTCTGCATCGGCCTTAGAAACGGTTAAATAGTTATCCCAAGTAACACGAGAGATGGGATCAGGAAATTCTTGTAGCCAAGGGTTGTTGGCTTGTTGACCATCGCCAATTCCTGTTTTGGTATACAGGTGTAATTCCAATCCTGCTTTAGATTTGGCGCGAATAAGGCGTTGCATTAACGCATCTACATTGTCGCGGTACCCTAAGCGATTACTGCTTGTGGTTACATAAAATCCGTCGTGAAGGGCTTCGTTAAAAGATGCGCCCCCAAGAATGTTGGCATTCCAGTACGCCTTGATGGCATCGTCATAACTTTGTGAACTACCGCTTAATTTAAGCAATACCTCTTGAAATTGTTTGGTGTCAAATAGTGGACGAATGGTAGGCTGCATCAATGCATAGTGACCCATTTTCATTTCCACATCGCCCCATGATTCCAAATAATGAGGGGTCGCAGCTACCCATTGGCAGTGCACTGCTGTCTCATCATTTTTCATGCTAAAGCTCAAGGACAAATCTGCTTTCTTAAGGCCAGCAATAAAAGCATCTGCGTTAGGTAGCGTGTATGCAGGATTAACCCCTGCCATAATCACACCTTTCACTTTTCCGCTGTTAAGATCGTTTACCAATTGGTTTATTTGACTTGCATCTCCTTGACGAAGTGACGTGTTCTGTCTTACGTCCATTACATCAGAACCTAATAGTTCGTTGATGGCCAATGCAGCGCGTTGGGCATCTTCATTTTGTAAGCCAGTAACCACAACAGCCCCTTTGCCTGCAGCCTTCAAGGCAGCAGCAATTTCAGATACTTTTGCTTTTAGCGCTTTGGAAAGCGAAGTCGGATAAGACGTATTGGTCAATGCGCCGTAAAGTGCTGCCAATACAAATTGTTGTTCGGTTGCGGTAGTGGGTATGCGGAAATCCGCATTGGCACCAGACAAAGTCATATTAGACTCAAACTGATAGTGCTTGGACATTTTTGCCTTACCCTTTTTGCCCTTGGGCACACGAGTTTTGGCGTATCCAGTATCATGTCCACCACCTTGCCAGTCACCTAGGAAATCTGCATCAACAGAAACAATACAACTCGCCTTGCTAAAGTCGTAGCTAGGTAGCGCACGTTTGCCGTATGCTTTTTCAAATGCGTTCAGTGCAGCAGTTTCCGAAAGTGCATCGTATACGTGATGGCTTATGTTGGAAAACTTAGCTTGGAAATCTTTGATAATTTGATTCGTCGTTGGGCTGGCTAAAGAAGGCGTAATCAGCGCTACTTCTTCACCCTTTTCAGCTAGCGTCATAAGCTGCTGGGCAACATTTGCCTCAAGTGTATCCCAACTCACATCAACACCTGCTTGCTTGGGTCCTTGCACACGCATGCTGTCATAAAGCGATAACACAGAAGCTTGTACCCTTGCATTTGCAACATTATTTACAGGAGCATCAGGGTTGTTTTCTACTTTGATAGGACGTCCTTCGCGAGTTTTGATAAGTATGCTCGCCGTGTCAAAACCATCAATCAGTGTAGTAGCGTAATAGTTGGCTATACCTGGAATGATTTGCTCTGGCTGTACTACATAAGGAATAGAAGTGTTGATGGGGCCCTCACATGCGGCCAGTGTTGCTGCAGCAGTACTAAAGCCCATATATTTTAGGAAGTCGCGACGAGAAGTATCGCTTTCTGGCAATTCAGAGTTGCCCAAAAGGTCTTCAGGAAGTTTTTGAACAAACTCTTTTTGAGCCAAATCATCCGCCAAAGTTGACTGATCGTTTAACTCTACTTCGCTTTTCCAGTATTTTTTTTGATTGGGCATATATAATTTCTTAATAGTGACACTTTCCACACTCCAATCCACCCATTTGGGCAGCGGTTAGTTTATCTACTCCGTATTTTTTTGACAATTCCTCATGGATCTTGGTATAATAACCATTGTCTTTCACATTTATGTTTGTCTCACGGTGACAGTTGATACACCATCCCATGGTAAGCGATGAATGCTGATACATGATTTCCATTTCTTCAACAGGACCGTGACATTTCTGACAGTCGATACCCGCAACAGAAACGTGTTGTGCGTGATTAAAATACACAAAATCGGGCAGGTTGTGAATACGTACCCACTTCACAGGCTCTGTTTCTCCTGTATAGCTTTGCGTAGACTCATCCCAACCTACAGCCTTGTAAAGCTTTTTGATTTCGTTGGTATAAAATTCTTTGGTGTATCCTTTTTCTAAATCTTCCTCTCCGTTGTATTCTGCAATGTTCATGTGACAGTTCATACACACATTGAGTGACGGAATACCGGAATGCTTGGAAACACGTGCAGAAGAGTGGCAATACTTACACTCAATCTGGTTGTCTCCAGCGTGAATTTTGTGAGAATAGTGAATCGGTTGTATGGGCATATACCCTTGGTCGATACCTACTTGCATCAGATAGCTGTATCCAACATAAGCACTTGAAAGCAATAAGAATATAACCGTGACAAACACCAAGAATGGGTTTTGTGCATAGGCTTTCCATAGTGGTGTACGGTTTGTTTTTTCTTTCTTAATAATTTCAACGCCGTTAGCCGCTGCGATTTTATTTAGTGTTTTGTTAAACAAAAACAACATGGTTACCAAAGCAGCCAAAACCAACATCAGTACCGCTAAGATCAAATCGTTGGTAAAGCCACCACCTGACTCAGCAGGAGCAGCAGCAGTCATGGCAGCAGCAGCTGGTGCGGGAGGCGTATAGTCGGTGTAAGCTAAAATATTATCAATGTCCTCGTTAGAAAGTTGTGGAAACGAGGTCATAACAGATCCATTGTACTCTTCATAAATGGCAACCGCTTGGGCATCGCCAGACTTTACCATGGCAGTCGAATTCTTAATCCAACTGTACAGCCATTCTTTGTCATACTTGGCAGATACGCCTGCTAGGGCAGGGCCCACAGCGCGTTTATTGAGTTTGTGACAAGCAGCACAATTGGCGTTGAATAAGGATTTTCCTTTTTGGATATCAGGCTCTTGGGCATTTACAGCGAAGCTGAAGCAGAGCGTTAGAAGCAGTAATGGAAGGTGAGCTAGAAAGCTGTCCTTGAACATACGAGGTTAGTTGTTGGTTAATTCACACTTTTATGAATCTGTCAGCAAAATTACGACACAGCCCCCATTTTAAAAACTAGATAGCTATCAAAGTTTTAATTTATATTCTGTCTAAATAATGTGTTATATTATTGTAAATCAATAATATACAAAAATAATGTTTAGCATCTTTTTAACAAAAAATAATTTAAATAATGGTGTATTTTTGCCTGTAATGAAATTCAACATGCGCCCACAAACATTCTTTTTTATTTTTTGTGTTTTGATAAACTGCACCTACTTGATGGGACAGCAAGCACAAACGCAATTACGTGCACCACAGAAATTAGACAGCTTACTTCAGAAAAAAATAGCCTTAGACCGTTTGAATGCAGCCAAGAAGCAATTTACCATTCAAGTATTTTATGGCAATTTTGAGGAAACTACTGCAGAGTTATTAAGGTTTGAAACCTTATTTCCAAACATGATTGCACAGCTGATTCACGAAACACCCAACTACAAAATACGCGTAGGGAATTTTGCCACTGAGCGGGAAGCCTTGGCAGAATTAGAAAAAGTAAAACGGAGATTTCGCTCAGCTTTTGTACTAAAGCCTTAAGTTATTTAAGCGTTTTTTTGATGGCTACTTCTTCGTAGCACTCCACAACATCGCCTTCCTTGATGTCGTTATATCCTTTGATTTGAAGTCCACAATCGTAGCCTTTGGTAACCTCTTTCACATCGTCTTTAAAACGCTTGAGAGATTCCAGTTCGCCCGTGAAAACAACAACCCCTTCACGAATAATACGAATACCTGAGTTGCGGATAATTTTACCGTCTGTAACCATACAACCAGCAATGGTACCCACCTTAGATATTTTAAAGGTTTCTCTAATTTCAGCATTACCCCTAATCTCTTCTTTGAACTCGGGTGAAAGCATGCCTTCCATAGCATCTTTAAGATCATTGATGGCGTCGTAAATAATTGAGTAGCTTCGAATATCGATTTCCTCTTTCTCGGCCAATTGTCGTGCAGTTCCCATAGGTCGTACATTAAAGCCAATAACAATCGCATCGGAAGCCGAAGCCAACAATACATCTGATTCAGTTATGGCACCAACGCCTTTGTGGATAATGTTAACTTGGATTTCTTCGTTAGAAAGTTTTTGGAACGAATCCGTTAGGGCTTCAACAGAACCATCCACGTCTCCTTTCAGGATAATGTTCAATTCTTTAAAGTCACCCAGTGCAATACGTCTTCCAATTTCATCCAGCGTAATGTGTCGTTGCGTTCTTACGGACTGCTCGCGTACCAATTGGGTGCGTTTTGCGGCAATTTGCTTGGCTTCTCTTTCGTCGCCAAAAATATTAAAGCGGTCACCCGCTTGTGGTGCGCCGTCAAGTCCTAAAATGGAAACGGGCGTAGACGGACCAGCTTTTTTAATTTCCTTGCCATGCTCGTTCTGCATCGCTTTTACTTTACCGCTGTGACGTCCAGCTAAAATATAATCTCCAATACTTAATGTGCCAGATTGTACCAATATGGTAGAGATATATCCTCTACCCTTGTCTAAAAATGCTTCAACTACAGAACCTTGAGCAGCCTTGTCTGGGTTTGCTTTTAGCTCCAATAACTCTGCTTCTAACAATACTTTTTCTAAAAGCTCTTCAACGCCTTGGCCTGTCTTGGCAGAGATGTCTTGGGATTGAATTTTTCCACCCCAATCTTCGACCAATAAATTCATTCCGGCTAAGCTTTCCTTGATTTTGTCAGGGTTGGCCGTTGGCAAGTCCATTTTGTTAATGGCAAACACTATGGGCACCGAAGCCGCTTGTGCGTGGCTTATGGCCTCTTTGGTTTGTGGTTTAATATCGTCATCGGCAGCCACTACAATAATAACCAAGTCAGTTACTTGTGTTCCACGTGCTCGCATGGCAGTAAAGGCCTCGTGACCAGGTGTATCTAAAAAGGTAATGGTTTGTCCGTTTTTCACTTTCACGCTATACGCACCAATGTGCTGCGTGATACCACCAGACTCTCCTTGAATTACATTCGCATTTCGCACATAATCTAAGAGAGATGTTTTTCCGTGATCAACGTGTCCCATAACCGTAACTATAGGCGCGCGGTGTTTTAGGTCTTCTAGTTTGTCTTCGACTACTTCAACGGCTTCTTCAATATCAGCCGTTACAAATTCCACTTCAAAACCAAACTCTTCGGCAACAACCGAAAGTGTTTCTGCGTCCAAGCGCTGGTTCATGGTAACCATGATACCTAGCGACATACAAGCGGAGATGATTTGTGTGGAACTGATATCCATCATGGTTGCCACTTCTCCGACAGTTACAAATTCTGTAACCTTAAGGATTTTGCTTTCCGCTTCTTGTAATGCTTCTACTTCCTCCGATTTTTGACGGTGGGAGTCTCTCTTTTCACGACGGTACTTGGCACCTTTTGACTTGGAAGTCTTTCCTTGTAGCTTTTCGAGCGTTTCGCGAATTTGTTTTTGAATTTCTTCCTCTGTAGGCTCTTCCTTAGTTACCGCTGGGCGCTGTTGTCTATTTCCTTGATTGTTGGGCTTGCGGTTTCCAGGGCCTGTGTCTTTAGTAATACGTTTTCTGCGGCGCTTGTTGTTATCGCTATCAGCAGACTTCTTTGGTGTAGGTTTTTTAAATTTTGATAAGTCGATTTTCTCACCAGCCGATTTTAAACCACTTAACTTTTTGTATTGGGTTTCAATCTTTCCGGAATTTTCAGCCGTTGGTTCTGCGGGCGTTGCTGCTTTAACAGGCGTTGCTGCACTTGCAGGCGCTTCCTTTTTAGCTTCAACAGCAGGGATGTCTGCTTTTTCTGCAGGTTTACCTGCCTCGGTAGGTTTATCTGCTTCAGCAGGGGTGTCTACCACGGTAGGTTTACCTGCCTCGGTAGGTTTGTCTGCTTTAGCAGATGCTGCGTCCTCTTTGGGCACAACAGCTTCTTTTGGTGCTGGTGCTGTTTCTTTTGGCGCTGCTGCTTTGGGAGCTGCAGCAGGCTTTGGCTTCGGGTTTAAGTCAATTTTACCTACGGGTTTTAAGCCGCTCAAATTTGCTTGTGCCTTGACTACGTTTGTTGGCTTAGAAAGCTGAGGTGTAGGCGCTTCTTCTTTTTGTGCCTGTTCGCGAATGGCTTCTTTTTCTTTGCGTTTCTCTTCGAATACTTCGTGAGAAGCTTCTTTTTTGGAGCGATCCGTCTGGAATGCATCTAAAAGAAGTTCATACTCCTGCTGCGAAATTTTGGCTGTTGGGCGCGCTTCCACTGAAAATCCTTTTTCGGATAGGTGGTCCACTGCACGGTCCAACGAAATGTTTAGCTCGCGGAGTACTTTGTTAATTCGAATTGTTTTTAAATCTGCCATATAATCTTTTGCGCAATCAAAAATAAAAAATTGCTTGGTTTGGTTATTCGTTAGAGAATTCTGCGCTTAATATTTTTCGCACATCTGAAATGGTTTCTTCTTCCAAATCGGTACGTTTTATCAAATCTTCGATGTCCTCTTCTAATACACTTTTGGCGGTATCTAATCCTGCCTTTTTGAATTCCGCTATAATCCAAGCTTCAATTTCATCAGAAAACTCAGTTAACTCAACGTCTTCTTCCATGCCCTCGCGGTACACGTCAATTTCATAGCCCGTTAGTTGCCCGGCAAGGCGGATATTAAATCCTCCACGTCCGATGGCTTTGGACACTTCACTTGGATCCATCATCACCTCAACTCGCTTGGTCTCTTCGTCTATTTTGACCGAAGTGACTTTGGCTGGGCTTAGAGATCTTGTAATCAGAAGTTGGGTGTTGTTGGTGTAGTTTATTACATCAATATTTTCATTCCCCAATTCACGTACGATGCCGTGGATACGAGAACCTTTCATTCCCACACAAGCCCCAACTGGATCGATGCGGTCGTCATAGGAGTCAACAGCTACTTTGGCTTTTTCTCCAGGTACACGAACGGCCTTTTTGATGGTAATCAAGCCATCAAATACCTCAGGAATCTCTTGTTCGAATAATTTTTCCAAGAATCTTGGCGCAGTACGCGACATGATAATACTTGGCTTGGTTCCTTTAAGTTCTACACTTTCAATAATCCCGCGAACGTTGTCTCCTTTTCTGTAAAAATCAGATGGGATTTGTCGGTCTTTAGGCAGAATGATTTCGTTTCCTTCGTCGTCAAGCAGGATCACTACGCGGTTGCGTATGTGGTGTACCTCCGCTGTGTAGATTTCACCAACAAGGTCAATGAATTGCTTGTAGATGATGGTGTTGTCGTGTTCGTGAATACGTGCCACCAAGTTTTGACGTAGTGCCAAAACAGAACGTCTGCCTAGGTCGGCTAGTTTTACTTCTTCCGAAACATCTTCACCCACTTCAAAATCGGGTTCAATTTTTTGTGCTTCTGAAAGTTCAATTTCCTCATTGGGATCTTCTACTTCGCCGTTTTCCACAACAATGCGGTTACGCCATATTTCCAAATCCCCTTTGTCTGGGTTGATAATAATATCAAAATTATCATCTGTTCCGTATTTCTTTTTCAAGGTATTGCGAAACACTTCTTCTAGGATTGACATTAAAGTTACTCGGTCGATAAACTTTTCGTCTTTAAACTCCGAAAACGACTCTATAAGGGCGAGATTTTCCATATTACTTGTTAAATTGAATTTGAACGATTGCTTTTTTAATTTCGGCATAGGACACTTTCGCATCCTTAGTTACCGTGTGTTTTCCTTTGCCAACGGGTTTTGGTTCACGTGCTTTCCACTGCAGCGCAATCATTTGATCGTCTGTAGCTGTTAGGGTTCCTTTTAGCTCTTCATCGCTATTGGTGATGATTTTTAAAATACGACCCACGTGTTTTTTGTACTGACGCGGTTGCATAAGCGGTGCGGCGGCACCAGCGGAACCTACTTCTAGTGAAAAATCGTGCTCTTCTCTATCAAGGTTGTGCTCAATATGACGGCTCACTTGCATGCACTGCTCAAGGGTTACCCCTGCGTCGCCATCAAGTACAACACGGATGTGCGAAGCTAGGTCGATGCTTATGTCCACCAAAAATAAAGTGGGCTGCTCGGCCAAGGCTTCGTTGAGTAATTCGTGTACGCGTTTATTAAAATCCATAAAATAAAAAAGAGGACAATGTCCCCTACCACTATCCCGTTAAACGATGCAAATATAGAAATAAAATTGGATTTTTTATATTTACATTTAAATCCTACAAAGATGACTACGATTACAATAAAAGAGGGTACCCCTCTTCCGCAAAAAGAATTTAAAAACTGGGAAGAATTACGAGGGCTACTTAACTTTATTGCTATCGAATTTAAAGAAACACAAGAATCTGCCCTTATGCCACAAGAGCTAAAAGACAAGCCCTTAGCTGACTTTAACTACTTGACAGATGAAGGTCTATGAAACAGACGAGGTAATCCGTTATTTGTGATTGTCATCACTGATATTTAAAATGAAATTCCACATAAAAAAAGCCCACTCATATTTTGAGTGGGCTTTGTTGGCCTACTAGGGATCGAACCTAGACTCTTCTGAACCAAAATCAGATGTGTTGCCAGTTACACCATAGGCCAATATATCAGGCTTCATTTAAAAAATTTGAAGCGAACTTTTACCATTATGCTATGTGCAAACGGATGGCAAAAATAGCACAAAGTTTTTGTTGTGCCAATAGTTTAAAAAAATCTTATGTCAAGTTTTAGCAGATATTGTACTTTAGTGCTCTTTACGAGACCTATGAATTTTACCAAAAGAAATACTTTAACAGGTTGGTTTGTATTTTTTATTGCCTTTACTACCTACTACCTAACGGTTGAACCCACAGCAAGTTACTGGGATTGTAGTGAATATATTGCTACATCGGCAAAGCTTCAGGTTGGACACCCGCCTGGCGCACCCCTTTTCCAGATGATGGGTGCCTTTTTCTCCTCATTTGCCAGTGGACCCGAAAGCATAGCGTTCTGGGTAAATATGATGTCGGTAATGGCCAGTGCCTTTACCATACTTTTTATGTTTTGGTCGCTTACACGCATCATTACACGATTTATTATTAAAGACGAAAAGCCAAAAGGATCAAATGAAATATTGGTGCTGGGCGCAGCGGCAGTTGGCGCATTGAGCTATGCGTTTTCAGACTCATTTTGGTTTAATGCCGTTGAAGCAGAAGTATATGCCATGGCCATGTTTATCACTTCTGTCATGTTTTGGCTTGGCCTAAGGTGGGAAGCAGTAATACACACACCTCGTGGCGATCGCTGGCTGGTATTGATTGCATTTCTCATTGGGCTTTCTTTTGGCGTGCACTTTATGGGGCTACTTACCGTGCCTGCCATTGGCATGTTGTACTATTTTCGAAACTATACCTTTTCTTGGAAGTCTTTTGTAATCGCCAATGTGGTTTCTGTTGCCGTTTTGCTGTTTGTTTTCAAACTCCTGCTGCCGCTAACGCTCGCCTATTTTGGAAATGCTGAGGTTTTCTTTGTCAATTCATTTGGATTGCCGTTTAATTCAGGAACCATCATTGCTGGTTTATCCATCATTGCTTTTTTCATTTGGGGATTGCGCTTCACCCAGCAAAAGAAATGGGTTCAACTCAACACAGGACTTTGGTGTATTGCCTTTATACTCATCGGTTTTTCTTCATGGATTATGCTGCCCATTCGCGCCAACGCAAATACCGTTATTAACGAAAACGCACCGGCCGATGCGCGTGCATTATTGGCCTATTACAACCTAGAGCAATATCCCGAAACCCATTTGTTCTATGGCCCTATGTATACGGATATGTATGCAGGGCAAAATGAGGATGATCCCTACAGAGACGACAAGCCCAAATACGAAAAAGACCTAAAGAAAGGGCGGTATGAAATCGTCAATGCTTGGAAAGATGCGCGCATCAATGCCAATAATAAACATACAGGATTGCTTCCCCGGATGTGGAGCTCCGGAAATGCGGTAAACTACATCACTTATTACGGCGCACCTGATTTTGACATCAAGCCCGAATACCGAAACCAAGAAAAGCTTATTGATTTAATAAATGACTTTATTTCAAGAGTTAACAACAATGAAGTTGATGCCCAAGGATATCACGAGTTTTTACAGCGCTTTGGCTCCTATATTGACATTGAAAAACCCTCTTTAGTAGACAACCTAACTTATCTGTTTGACTTCCAAATAAATTATATGTATTTCCGCTATTTTATGTGGAATTTTGCCGGCAAACAAAATGACGAAAAAGGGGAACTCGACCCGTTTAATGGCAATTGGATCAGCGGCATATCATGGCTGGACAGCATCAGGCTAGGGCCACAAAACAACCTCTACCAAGATGCAAAAAACAACAAAGGCCGTAATACCTACTTTATGCTGCCCTTGTTCTTAGGCTTACTGGGCGCTTTATTTTTATACCAACAAGACAAAAAACAATTTTGGGTGCTGCTGGTGTTTTTCCTCTTCACGGGCTTGGCACTAAAAGTATATCTCAACGAACGTGTTTTTGAACCGCGCGAACGTGACTACGCACTTGTTGGTTCTTTTTATGTGTTTGCCATGTGCATTGGAATTGGCGTAGTAGCCCTTGGCGACAGCCTTAAAAAAGTGCTTTCAGCCCGTGTGGCGGCTCCTTTGAGTGTTGTGCTTTGTTTGTTGGCAGTACCTGTGCTTATGGGCTCTCAAAATTGGGACGACCACGACCGCTCAAACCGATATACGGCACAATCAACTGCAAAAGCCTATTTAGATTCTATTGACGAAGACAAAGACGCCATGATTTTTACCATCGGTGACAACGACACTTTTGCCATTTGGTATGCGCAAGAAATTGAAGGCTATCGTACCGATGTGCGAAGCATCAATACACAACTGCTGGCGACCGATTGGTATATCGACCAGTTAAAACGCAAAACTTACGAAAGCAATCCCATTCCATCACAACTGAGCCATAAACAGTATGCCTACGGAACACGTGATTATATCAAGTTTGAGGCGGTAAACGACAGTGTGCGTTGGGATTTGGCAGACTTTATGACTTGGGTTTCCAGTGACAACCCGCGTACACGCTACAAGCATTTGCTACAACAATACGAAGTAGATTTAGATAGAATACCAGAGCAGACGCTTGACATGGTGTACTATCCTACGAATAAAATCAGGGTGCCCGTCAACAAAGAAAATGTATTGAAGAGTGGTGCGGTTAAGCCAGAAGATGCTGATTTAATTGTGGATTATATCGACATTGACTTGCCTAAATCTGGTCTGTATAAAAACCGTTTAATGATGCTAGACATCTTGTATAACAACGATTGGAAGCGCCCTATATATTTTACTGGGGGGAGTTATGAGGATCAAGAGTATATCTGGATGAAAGACTATTTACAATTGGATGGACTGGTTTATAAGTTGGTGCCCATAAAAACACCCGAAAATCCCATCAATCCTTATCAAATGGGGCGCATCGATGCTGATAAAATGTATGACATTGTCAAAAAATGGGATTGGGGAAATGCAGATAGCGACCACGTTTACCACGATCCAGAAACTCGTAAAAACAGCATTTCTTTTAGAAGTAACTTAACGCGACTGGCGGAGCAGTTAACCAAAGAAAATAAGCCTGAAAAAGCGATCGCTATTTTGGACTTAATAATGGAGAAAATGCCATTTGAGTATTTTGGATATTACAGCCTGTTAACGCCAATTGTTGCCGCGTACTATCAAGCCGATGCGAATGAAAAAGCAGGTGCCTTGGCTGAACAAATTGCTGACAAATACCGTGACAAACTCCATTATTATACATTCATTGGAGATGCCAACCAACGGGCTTATGCAGAAATCATACTAACAGATATGGAGCGCTATCGTGCAGTTGTAGATGCGACGGTGGCCGCTGAACACTTTGCCGTTGCCAAAGGCTTAATTCAAGGTTTTATTGAAAGTTCAAGGACTTTTGCGCCCTTGTATTCAGCCTATGATTACTACACACCCATGACGCCTTATGTTACTGTATTATTTGATGCGGAAATGGAAGCATCAGGGCGTTTGCTATTTGATGCCATTGCTCAAGTCTATCAAAACAGGCTTGCGCTATTTAGTCAAGTGCCCGATGAAGAGCTCACCTATTATAAGGAAAGCATCGCCTATGAAATTAGTGGGTACCAAGAGTTGGTTGAAAGTTATCAAATGGTAGAGCCAGATTTAGGGCTCGTATCAGAAGTCAATAAGTCCTTTAGAAAAGCTGTGGCGCCTTATCAACAGGATTAGACAAAATCTTTCATCAGACCAATAAGTGTATTGGCATCTTGTTCGCCGCTTTGTCGCCAAACCATCTCTCCTGATTTGTATATCATCAGCGTAGGTAGTCCTTTGACACGTAGGGCTTCGGCTAATTTGGGATTTTTGTCAACATCTATTTTTACTACTTTCCCATTATCGCCCATGGCAGCTGCTACGTCCCGAAGCACGGCATGCATTTGCACAGAGGGGTCATTCCAGTCGGTATAAAAACTCAACAGAAGGGGAATATTAGCATCAATTAATTCTCCAAACTTGGACATGATGTATTATTTGATTGTTCAAAAATACATTTTTTCCACAACTCAACGAATATGAACGTTATCTAAAGGTTTTTATTATTGAAAATTCCTTTTTCCCTTTCGGCTTATAAGTCCTATTTTTAACACAGTTTAAAAACAACTATGTCCAAAAACCGCCTTTTCCTTTTAGATGCCTATGCTTTAATTTTCCGTGGTTATTACGCTTTTATCAAAAACCCCAGAATCAATTCCAAAGGCATGGACACCAGTGCCATATTGGGCTTTACCAATTCCCTTTTTGATGTAATCAAAAAAGAACGCCCCGACCACCTGGCCGTTGCATTTGATAAGGGAGGCTCAAAATTTAGAAACGATATTTTTTCTGATTACAAAGCCAATCGATCAGAAACCCCAGAGGCCATTAAGATTGCTGTTCCCTATATCCAACAACTACTCAAAGCCCTGCACATTCCCATCATTGAGCTGGAAGGCTATGAAGCCGATGACATCATAGGCACGCTAGCCAAGCAAGCTGAAAAAGAAGCTTTTGAGGTGTTTATGGTCACGCCAGACAAGGACTTTGCCCAGTTGGTTTCCGAAAACATATTCATGTATCGCCCTGCGCGCATGGGCAATGGTATTGAAATTTGGGGCATCCCCGAAGTGCAAAAAAAGTTTGAAATAACACATCCCGAGCAAGTCATTGATTATTTGGGTATGATGGGCGATGCTGTTGACAATATTCCTGGGCTACCTGGTGTTGGTGACAAGACCGCCAAAAAATTTCTTGCACAATACGGCAGCATGGAAGCGCTGCTGGCCAATACAGCCGATCTCAAAGGCAAATTGAAAGAAAAGATCGAAGCCAATAAAGCCCTTGGGCTGTTGTCTAAAAAACTAGCCCGTATTATGCTGGACGTGCCTGTACAGTTTGATGCAAACGACTATAAACTATCAGACCCTGATGTGCCTGCGGTTAGTGAACTGTTTCAAGAATTGGAATTCAGACGTTTGAGCGAAACTTTTATCAAGGTCTTTAAGCCCGCCGAAGCCGCTACTGAAGCAACCAAACCCGAGACCAAAGCGGCTCCTGCCGCCTTTGATTTGTTTAATCAACCTGGCAGTGGACAAATTGAAAGCTTGTCCACATTCAAATCGCTTGACAATGTGCCACACCACTACCAATGTGTGCAAACCGAACTGGAGCGCAAGCTGTTGTTGCAGACCATGCAACGTCAAAAAAGTGTTTGCTTCGATACGGAAACCACAGGACTAGACGCTGTGCGTGCATCGCTCGTTGGTATCGCATTTAGCTGGCAAGCCCACACGGGCTACTATGTGCCCATTCCAGAAGATGCCGATACGCGCAAGGCAATTCTTGATAGCCTAGCGCCTTTTTTTGAGAATGAAGCCATTGAGAAAGTAGGGCAAAACCTCAAATATGACCTCAAAGTGATGCAGCAGCACGGCATTTCGGTCAAAGGAAAATTATTTGATACCATGCTCGCGCACTACATTATCAATCCAGATATGCGTCACAATATGGATGTGTTGGCAGAGACCTATCTCGGGTATCGCCCCAAACCCATTACAGATTTGATCGGTAAAAAAGGGAAGAATCAAGGTTCTATGCGCGATGTGCCCATAGACCAACAAACCGAATACGCCGCCGAGGACGCCGACATTACTTGGCAACTAAAAGAACACTTTGAAAAGGAGCTGGGCAAAAACGAGCAACGCGCTTTGCTGGACAAGGTAGAACTGCCTTTGGTTCGGGTGTTGGCCGCCATGGAGTTGGCAGGCATAAGCATTGATGTGCCTTATTTGAATGATCTGTCCAACGTCTTGCAGCAAGAAGCTACTGCATTGGAGCAACGTATTTTTGAGCAAGCCGGCGAGACCTTTAATTTGGCTTCGCCCAAGCAATTGGGGCCTATTTTATTCGATAAGCTCAAATTGGTTGACAAGCCTAAAAAAACCAAAACAGGACAATATTCCACGGCTGAAGAAGTGCTGTCTACGCTTGCCAAAGATCATCCTATAGTATCCGATATTTTGGAATGGCGCAGCGTGCAAAAACTCAACAATACTTATGTGGCTGCTTTGCCAGATGACGTAAACGAAAAAACCAAGCGCATCCACACGGTGTACAACCAGGCGGTTGCTGCCACAGGACGCTTGAGTAGCAACCATCCCAATTTGCAAAACATTCCCATTCGAACGCCTCGAGGTCGGCAGGTGCGTAAGGCCTTTGTGGCCAAAGACGATGAGCATGTGCTGATGGCTGCGGATTATTCACAAATCGAATTGCGCATCATTGCCTCGCTGAGTGAAGACCCCAGTATGCTTGCGGCCTTTAACAACAACGAAGACATTCACGCTGCAACGGCCGCCAAGGTGTTTGGTGTGCCACTCGCAGAAGTAAGCCGCGAACAGCGAAGTCAAGCCAAAACGGTCAATTTTGGAATTATATATGGCGTATCGGCTTTTGGGCTTAGCAATCAAACAACGCTTAGTCGCAAGGAGTCCAAGGCGCTCATTGATGCTTATTATGAAAGCTATCCAAAGTTAAAAGCCTATATGGGTCAACAAGTGGACTTTGCACGTGAGCACGGCTATGTGGCTACGGTATTGGGCAGACGTCGTTATTTGAAAGATATCAATTCTCGAAACGCCATTGTGCGAGGTGCCGCCGAGCGCAATGCCATAAATGCACCCATACAAGGAAGCGCTGCGGATATCATCAAGCTGGCCATGCTTACTATATATGACAAGATGCAACAACAAGACTTTAAGGCACAAATGCTGCTGCAGGTGCATGACGAATTGGTTTTTGAGTGTCCAAAGTCGGAATTAGATGCATTGAAGCAACTCGTAAAAACCGAAATGGAAGCGGCCTATTCACTACAAGTTCCGCTGACGGTTGACATGGGTATTGGACAAAACTGGCTGGAGGCGCATTAGGCCATTTAAACAAATCTAAAAATAGCGTTTGCAATATTGGGGATAGTTTGTACGCTTATCCTAAAATCATTACTTATAAGATATATATTCTGACCCAGAGTGTAACTCCGTTTAGCGAAACAACTTAAAAGTTTCCATATAGTACAACTTTTTATTATCTTTGTTCCAATTATTAAGGAATGTAAAAACTGGATGAAACAAAGGTTTGAAGTCATTTTTCTTGAGCAAGCAATTGATTTTTTGGAAAGTCTAGACTTAAGAGCTAGAAAGAAAATCTATTACAACATTGATAAAGCTAAACTCGGACTTGATCCAAAACTTTTCAAGAAATTGACAGATGATATTTGGGAATTCAGAACTAAATATGGAAGATTACAATACCGATTTTTTGCGTTTTGGGATAAAACTCACGATACTGAAACTCTTGTAGTTTCAACTCATGGAATTGTCAAAAAGGTGAATAAAGTTTCAAGATCTGATATTATAAAAGCTAAACAAATTAAGAAAGATTATTTTGAACAATAGATTATGATAACAAAAGATAAAAAGATGAAAATGATGACTCTTGACCAACTAAAAGATAGAGATCTTGGTAAAATAGGAATACCTGAAAGAGACATATATGAGTTTGATTTGCGAATGGAGTTGTTGGGTAAAATGATTAAATCTGTCCGAAAGGAAAGGAAGCTAACACAAGAACAACTTGGAGAATTAATTGGCGTCCAAAAATCTCAAATTTCCAAATTAGAACGGAATACAAAAAACGTAACTATCGAAACGATTCTAAAAGTATTTCGAGCTTTAAAAGCCAATGTGAAATTTAGTGTGGAAATGAATGAAGCAGAATTCAAAGTTGCTTAGAAAACAAACACTAGACTACGTTCAAAAAACAAATCTAAAAATAGCGTTTGCAATATTGGGGATAGTTTGTACATTTGCAGCCCGCCAAACAGAGGTAAATCCTATATGGCGATAACGAGCAAAAACGTATATAGTGGACTCATTAAGTTATAAAACCGTATCCATCAACAAGCAAAACGCTGATAAACAGTGGGTTGTGGTTGATGCTGCCGACCAGATTCTAGGTCGCTTTTCTTCAAAAGTAGCCAAGCTATTGCGTGGCAAATACAAGCCAAGCTTCACGCCGCATGTTGACTGTGGAGACAATGTCATTGTAATCAATGCAGAAAAAATTAAATTAACCGGTAACAAATGGACCGATAAGTCTTACATCCGTTACACAGGTTATCCTGGTGGTCAGCGTTCGCTTACTGCTACAGAATTATTTGAAAAAGACCCAACACGTGTTGTTGAAAAAGCCGTTAAGGGTATGCTTCCAAAAAACAAATTAGGCGCTGAATTGTTCCGAAACCTTTACGTTGTTACAGGTGCTGAGCACGATCACGGGGGTCAACAGCCAAAAGAATTAAACATCAACGAGTTAAGTTAATATGGAAACCATTCACAAAATTGGTCGTCGTAAAACAGCCATCGCACGTGTTTACCTATCTGAAGGTAAAGGTGAAATTACGGTAAACAAAAAGCCATTGGCTGTGTATTTTGCACCTGCCACTTTACAATATAAAGTAAACCAACCATTTGCACTAACAGAAACAGCAGGACAGTATAACCTGACTGCAACTGTTGTAGGTGGAGGGCCTAACGGACAAGCTGAGGCAGTACGCCTTGCTATTTCAAGAGCGCTTTGTGCTATTGATGAAGAGCATCGTTTGGCATTAAAGCCAGAAGGCCTGCTTACACGTGACCCAAGAATGGTGGAGCGCAAAAAGTTCGGTCAAAAGAAGGCAAGAAAAAAATTCCAATTCTCGAAACGTTAACCTTAACGTTGCGCTTGCGCAACATCAAGTTCATTTAAATATCATTAATTTGTTGCCATTAGTTTAGCATCTAAATGCCCAAGGCCGAAAACATCGCCACTTGGATATTGCTAATCAGGGAACGTAAACTATTACAACAATGTCTAAAATAGAAGTCAAAGACCTATTGGATGCCGGAGTGCATTTTGGTCACCTTACCCGCAAGTGGAACCCCAACATGGCCCCATATATCTATATGGAACGCAACGGGATTCACATCATCAACCTTTACAAATCGGTTGCTAAAATCGAAGAAGCCAACGAAGCCTTGTCAAAAATCGCTGCGTCTGGTCGTAAGATCTTATTCGTTGCTACCAAAAAACAAGCAAAGGATATCGTTTCTGAAAAAGTAGCTAACGTAAACATGCCGTACATCACCGAGCGCTGGCCTGGTGGTATGCTGACCAACTTTGTTACCATCCGTAAGGCGGTAAAGAAAATGGCAGCCATTGATAAAATGAAAGCCGACGGTACCTTTAATACTTTATCCAAAAAGGAAAAACTACAAGTAGATCGTTTGCGTGCCAAACTCGAAAAGAACTTAGGTTCTATCTCGGACATGACGCGTTTGCCTGGCGCCTTGTTTATCGTAGACATCCGTCGTGAGCACATTGCCGTTAAGGAAGCACAAAAATTGAACATCCCGATTTTCGCTATGGTGGATACCAACGCAGACCCACGTGACGTGGACTATGTGATTCCAGCGAATGACGATGCGTCAAAATCTATTGAAAAAATCATGACTTTGGTTACTGAGGCTGTTGCCGAAGGACTAAAAGAACGTCAAAAAGACAAAGCAGATGCTGATGCCGCTGCTACGGAAGGTGAAGTTGTTGCACCAACTGCATCTACTAAAGCAGATAAACCTACCGAGGCAGGTAAACCTACCGAGGCAGATAAACCTGCTGAGGAAGTAGTGGAAGAAGTAGTTGCTGAGGAAGCCGCTTCCGCTGAAGCAGACAAGCCTGCTGAAAAAGCAGATAAACCTGCTGAAGCAGGTAAACCTGCCAAAAAGAAAAAGGCGACCAAAAAAGCAGATAAACCTGCCGAAGTGGCGACTGAGCCTGCTGAAAAAGCAGACAAGCCTGCTGAAGCAGATAAACCTGCCGAAGTTAAAGAAGAAAAATAAAAAAAAGACTATGTCAAAAATTACTGCTGCTGAAGTAAACAAACTGCGCAAAAGCACTGGTGCAGGTATGATGGACTGTAAAAAAGCACTTGTAGAAGCTGGTGGCGACTTTGAAGCCGCCATTGAGTTGCTACGTAAAAAAGGACAAAAGGTTGCTGCAAACCGTGCAGACCGTGACTCCTCTGAAGGTGCTGTAATCGCACGTGTCAACGACGATGCAACCGTAGGTGTTGTGGTGTCGATTAACTGCGAAACAGACTTTGTAGCCAAAAACGATAGCTACCTAGCTCTTGCCAACAAACTTGCTGATATTGCGTTAACCCAAGACAACAGAGATGCCTTTTTAGCAACAACCTTTGAGGGAGACCTTAGCGTTGCCGACAAGCTAACTGAGCAAACGGGTGTCATTGGTGAGAAAATTGAAATTGGTGGTTTTGAACGCTTGGAGGCACCTTTCGTAGGTTCGTACATCCACGCGGGGAACAAGATTGCCACGCTCGTTAGTCTTTCTGCTGCGGTGGAAGGTGCTGCTGAAGCAGCCAAAAACGTGGCCATGCAAGCTGCTGCCATGAATCCCATCGCACTTGACGAAGACGGCGTTGATGCTACGGTTATCGAAAAGGAAATCGAAATTGCCAAAGACCAATTGCGTCAAGAAGGTAAACCCGAAGCCATGCTCGATAATATCGCAAAAGGAAAAATCAAGCGTTTCTTTAAAGACAATACGCTGGTTAATCAAGCCTATATCAAAGACAGCAAACAAAGCGTTTCCGCTTACGTAAAGTCGGTGCACGCTGACCTTAACGTAACAGGATTTAAGCGATTGGCACTAGGCTAATCCCTACACCTTTATTAAAAAACAAAGACCTCCATTATGGGGGTCTTTTTTTGTTTGGCAGCGAATCCACTTTTGCCTTTTTCCAAAAAATTAAATATATTCGAATCAGTAAATCCCAAATTTTACGACCCAAAACCTTCGCGTATGGCTACATTTCTCAAAATCATTCCCATTCCCGTTGCATCCTATATGCTTTTTAGCTTGCTAAAATATCTGCATGTTTTTGTCCTAAGTGCATTGCTTTATTTTACCCCCGGACAAACATCTTTTATTGAACTATTAAACAGTAGCACTGTTGAGCCGCCTTTTTATTTTGTTTACTTAATGCTGAGTCTTGCGTTTTTTGGCTATGCGCTAGTTAAACGCTTAAAAGCAAAGCCCCCTATGGATTCCGCTTCTTTTTTAACTTTTTCTGGCAATGCCATGCAAATAGAAAAAGGCAGTGCTTATGTGTTTTTGAACAATACGATAATCATACTTCTTGTATTTGTTATTCTGCATGTGTTGTCTTACGGAGCTGGGTATATCTACGGAACATTTTTTTGTTAAAAACAGCTCTTATGAAAAGAATGAAATACATTTTTTTTATTGTTTTAATACTCCTTGTAGTGTTAACACAATACGACAACTTAATCAAATTGATTTTAGAATTATGACATCCTATGGATTAATTAAAAACCATTTTAAAAGAGTACAAAATGAAACCTAAAAACATAACTAAAGCACTCATTTTTACTGCATGTATCATGGGCATCTTATACACTTCTGGCGGTATTGCGCGCATGATTTATGAACTAATCATTAATTAAACGCACAAAATGAATTCAGAAGAAGAAGATTTTATTCCTGAAAAGGTATATCGGTTTGTAGTAAATTTAGCTTCTATTCTGGTGCTTATTTACTTGTTTGGAAGAGTGGCTTTTACACTACTAGAACTTTGCTAGTCCTAAAGCCGCATATGGGCTGGAGGGCTTACGAATAAATAGAATCTCTGAACCAATGAAAATCCCACAATTTTTTACCCTCATCAAAAAATACCTAATTTATTATGTATCAGCTATAATACTCGCATACTTTTTTGGGTACGGAATTCATGCTATAGTCGATTTTTTAAACTAAAATACATCCTGTGATTACGCATCTAAACGGACGGGAAGTGGTTTACATTTAAATCATTTCCTTATTTGAATTATTTTTCATTAAATTAGATATATTATGAATCTCATTTTTTCAATTTTAGGCTTACTACTAATTGTAACGTACATATTTATTGACGGGACTCCAATTGAATTTATGCATCTTGGATTGCTAATTTCATTAATATCAATTTTGCCGAAAAAAACCAGAACGCAAGAAAACAAACGGAAAACTTAAACCTTTGTTAAAAACAAACAAAGACCACCATTATGGTGGTCTTTTTTTTATATTGGCAGTATCCAAATCCGCATATGCAATGAAAACATCTGTCTTCCTGTTGCTTTTCAGCTTTTCAACAGCTGCATATGGCCAACACATTACCGTGCTGGACAGCAGCTCCCAAGAACCCATTCCATTTGTGCATGTTTACGACGGCAACAAAGGGGTCATAAGTAGTAGCAAAGGCGAATTTTACTGGCAAAGCAATACCACAGATTCCATTTCCTTGTCTTGCATGGGCTATGCCACTAAAACAATTGGAGTTGATCAACTCAAAGATTCCCTTTTTTTGATGCCCAAAGCCTTGGCGCTTGCGCCCATCGTGGTATCCAACAGAACCTTAACGGCAAAAGAAATCATGGCGCGCGTACTTGAAAACACCCCCAACAACATGGATTTTGGGCTGTCGTCTAGCGAGGTGTTTGTGGAGTACAAAAATTCCCACGAAACCCAAAAAATGGATATCGAGATTAAAAAATCTACCATCCCGGAATTGGATCAAACATTTGTTGATGAAATCCTTCAAGAAATGCCTAAGAACGAAGAGAGCACTAACTACACGCAAAGCAAGTGGCTTAGAGATAGTGGAGGACTAGAGCTGCACAAATTAGAAGTCATACAGGCGGCAAACCTCAAGGATTCTCTGGTCGAAGCAACCTATGCCTCCCTGGACGAAACCGTCGAAGGCATCCTAAAAAAACGCGTCAAAAAAGATTCCTATTTTAAGGTAAAATCAGGGCCCCTTATTTCTATAAAGGTCGATAACGACAATGCTAAAGAAGTAGATTCAATAGCTCAGGACAGCCTAAAAACAACACCCGAGGATTTTGCCAAAAGGCAACTCGGCATGCTAAAACGAAGGGTCAACAACTTACTTTTTAAGGAAAAAAACTGGGCACTTCCCTTTCTAGAGAAACCAAATAAATACACGCTTAGCAACGAAGGCATCGTCTATGACCAACGCGTGCCCACCTATAAATTGCGTTTCACCTCAAAAAAGAGAAAAGATTACAGTGGCTACCTGCTGGTGGATGTGGTTGATTTTGGGGTACATAAAATATCCTACCACAACAACAAACACGCATTTAGAATCAAGTTGTTGGGATTGTTTTTTGAAGAGCGACTTGATAACAGAACCTATGTATTTGTCAAAAATCAATTGGGGAAATACACACTATATCAGATAAAAGAAAAAGAAGAATCAACCTTTGGACTAAAAAGGCCCATCAAAATTATTGAAAAAAACAAGGTGGTCAAAGGGCGTAATAGGCAAAATGTATTGGCTATGGACGTTAACATGAGTATGAAAGAAGTTCAAAAAGCAAACATCTTTTTCAATTCGTTTACCCCTATTTCCAAGGAAGAATTCGATGTCTTGAAATTAATCCACACAGTACTCCCAACCGATTACTATTCGCTGGAAGCCATTCGTGAGCTTATGCCGGGATTGCCTGTAGAATAAGTATTTTATTGGGATAGGTTGGAGACAACTCGGAGTATCCCACCGAACTTCTTATATTTGCATAAATACACTCCATGCCATACAAACGAATACTTTTAAAGCTAAGCGGCGAAGCACTCATGGGAGACCGCACCCACGGTATTGACCCAAAACGCTTAAGCGAATATGCCCAAGACATCAAAGAGATTGTTGCGCTAGGGGTAGAAGTTGCTGTTGTCATCGGAGGAGGAAACATATTTAGGGGCGTTGCAGCTGCCAGTAATGGTATGGATCGCGTACAAGGCGATTATATGGGCATGCTCGCAACCTGTATCAACGGAATGGCACTGCAAAGTGCTCTCGAAGATGCAGAAGTACCCACCCGACTACAAACCGCCATCAAAATTGAAGCGGTTGCAGAACCCTACATCAAGCGACGTGCCGTACGTCACCTGCAAAAAGGGCGCGTGGTCATTTTTGGAGCAGGCACGGGGAATCCATTTTTTACGACAGACTCGGCAGCAGTCTTGCGTGCAATTGAAGTAAATGCAGACGTGATCCTAAAAGGAACCCGTGTGGATGGTATCTATACGGCCGATCCAGAAAAAGACAAGACCGCTGAAAAGTTTGACAACATTTCCTTTAAGGACGTGCTAAGCAAAGGCTTAAAGGTTATGGACTCCACTGCCTTTACCCTCAGTCAAGAAAACGAGCTGCCCATTGTTGTTTTTGACATGAACAAACCGGGGAACCTCAAAAAAGTAGTTATGGGCGAATCCATTGGAACATTGGTAAATCTTTAAATCATGGAAGAATTAAATCTTATTATGGAAATGGCTGAAGAAGCCATGAATAATGCACTTGAACACTTAGACAAGTCGTTTATCAACATTCGTGCGGGCAAGGCAAACCCTGTGATGCTATCAACCGTAAAAGTAGATTATTACGGTTCGCAAACGCTGCTGAGTCAGGTCGCCAACATCAATACGCCCGACGGGCAAACGCTTTCTGTTCAACCTTGGGAAAAAACCCTAATTCCTGAAATTGAAAAAGCCATTATGGTGGCCAATTTGGGTTTTAACCCCATGAACAACGGAGAATCGATCATCATCAGCATTCCACCACTAACCGAAGAACGCCGCCGTGAATTGGTAAAACTCGCCAAGGCAGAGGCAGAACACGCCAAAGTCGGGGTGCGCAGTGCGCGAAAAGAGGCTAATGCAGAACTCAAAAAAATTGAACTCTCTGAAGATGAACTCAAAAATGCTGAAGTTGATGTTCAGGAAGCTACTGATAAATTTATCGCCCTAATAGACGACAGGTATCAGATAAAAGAAAAAGAAATCATGACTGTGTAAGCAGTTCGTGAACACATCGTTGCTATGATAAAATGGATTAACACACGCTTTTGGGAAAGCGTGGCGCGACTTATCCTCCGCAACCGTATTGTTTTTTTGTTGGCCATTTTGGGCACAACATTTTTGCTCTCCACACAGTGGAGCAACATCCGTTTTAGCTTTACTGAAGCCAACCTACTCCCCGACAATCATCCGTTTAACACCTTTTATCAGGAATTCCTAGATCGCTTTGGCGAAGAAGGAAATCTGATCGTACTTGCCGTGCAAGACGAGGCATTTTTTGAGCCTGAAAAATTAGCCGCATGGGCTGCACTCGGCGATAGTTTGGCGGCATCTCCCAGTATTGAAAATGTGGTTGATGTCAGTAGGCTTACGCAACTCAAACGCAACGATAGAAAAAAAGTCTTTGAGGTTGCACCCTTGCCATACCAACGCCCCAAGATCCAAGCAGAGGCAAATGCCCTAAAAGAATGGCTCTATAAACAACAACCGCTTTATGACGGCCTCCTTTTTAATCAAGAAACGGGGGTTATTCAAACAGCAGTTTACCTAAAAACAGAAGTGGTTAACAGCGGGGCACGTCAGCAATTTGTAGACAACTTGCTTGCAGATAACGTTGCTGCATTTGAAAAACAAACGGGGCTTGATATCCGTGTGTCGGGTATGCCATACATACGTACCCTAAATGCCAAAATGATCTTGGATGAAATAGGGTTGTTTGTACTTATGGCCACCCTTGTGACCACCCTTATTTTCTTCTTTTTCTTTAGGTCATACAGGGCCACGTTTATCTCCATGTCCATCGTGGTGATTGGGGTCATGTGGGCTTTTGGAATTATCGGATTATTGGGCTTTGAGATTACCGTACTTACGGCGCTTATTCCGCCCATCATCATTGTCATTGGCGTACCCAATTGCATTTTCTTGATCAACAAATATCAAAACGAAATTAAGAAGCACGGAAATCAGGCGCGCTCGCTTCAGCGTGTTATCTCCAAAGTTGGTAACGCTACGCTGATGACCAACATGACTACGGCATGTGGCTTTGCAACTTTTACGCTTACCAACAGCAGTTTATTGCGTGAGTTTGGTATCGTAGCTTCCATAAATATCATGATGATATTCTTGCTGTCTTTGTTGATGATTCCCATCATTTACAGCTTTATGCCCATTCCAAATAAAAAACATTTGGAACACCTCAACAGGAAATGGATGTCTGGTTTTGTCACATGGATGGAGCGTATGGTAAAGCATCGCCGGGTGTCCGTTTATTTTATTTCGGTTCTTGCCCTGATGCTTAGCATTGTTGGTATTTATGAAATTCGGCTGTCAGGAACCATCATTGACGACATGCCTAAAAAAGCGGATTTCTATCAAGATATTCAATTCTTTGAAACCCATTTTAAAGGAGTTATGCCCATTGAAATCATGATAGATACCAAGCGGGCAAATGGCGCAACACGCCTAAGCACACTAAACCGCATGAATAGTCTAGAAAGCGATTTGCTAGAAATTCCCGAGCTCTCTAACCCCGTTTCGGCTGTTTCAGTGGCAAAGTATTTAAAGCAGTCGTATTACAATGGGAATCCCAAGTATTTTCAACTGCCAACAAGGCAGCAAGACAATTTTATTAGAGCTCACGCAAAAAACCTAAAAGGGGAAGTGAATTTCCTTAAAAGCTTGGTAGATCCAACGGGGCAATTTGCGCGTATGACCGTTATGCTGCAAGACGTTACTACAGAACGTATGGAAGCCATTGAAATGGAAGTAAAAAAAAGCATAGACAAGCATTTTGACGCTGATCGATTTCATGTTTCCATTACTGGAAAGGCCTTGGGCTATCTCAAAGGAACGCGCTTTTTAGTCCGCAACTTGGTTGTTTCTTTGGGGCTTGCCATTTTGTTGATTGCGCTGTTTATGGCTTATATGTTCCGTTCGTTCCGCATGATTCTTATTTCGCTGCTGCCCAATGTAATCCCGCTAATCCTTACAGCTGGTATGATGGGCTTTTTGGGCATTGCCATAAAACCCTCAACCATTTTGGTGTTTAGTGTTGCCTTTGGCATATCGGTTGATGACACCATCCACTTTTTGGTGAAGTACCGCCAAGAGCTCAAAGCGACCCGCTGGAACATTAAAAAATCGGTTTATAGCGCCTTGCGCGAAACAGGCGTAAGTATGTTCTACACCTCGATAGTATTGTTCTTTGGATTTTCTGTGTTTATGATTTCCAGTTACGGAGGTACGGTAGCACTGGGCGGATTGGTTTCGGCTACGCTGTTGTTTGCCATGTTGGCCAATCTTATCCTATTGCCGTCATTGTTGCTTTCGCTAGAAAAGAAGATTGCAAACAAGAACACATTAAAAGAACCCAAATTTCAAATTTTGCCCGAGAAAGAAGCAGAATAATTGCGCTATATTTGTTGCTGTTTTAAAACACTATATGGATATTCGCCAGCTTTTTTTAGGAGATCAACTCAATCAAGAGGTATGCGTTCGTGGTTGGGTACGCACCTTTCGCGCCAACCGATTCATTGCCCTCAACGATGGCTCTTGTCTAGCCAATATGCAATGTGTTGTGGATTTTGAACAGATGTCAGAAGACGTACTGGCGGAAATAAATACGGGTGCGGCAGTTGAAATTACGGGTACCTTGGTCGAAAGTCAAGGGAAAGGACAAAACTTTGAAATTCAAGCAAGTAACGTTAAGATTCTAGGCACTTCCAATCCAGATGAATATCCCATACAACCCAAAAAGCACTCACTAGAATTCTTAAGAGAAAAAGCGCATTTAAGAGTGCGCACCAACACTTTTGCTGCGGTAATGCGTGTACGTGCGGCCTTATCGTTTGCCGTGCATCACTATTTTACCCAGAACGGTTTCTATCAAGTGCATACGCCCATCATTACGGGAAGTGATGCCGAAGGGGCGGGGGAAATGTTTCGGGTAACCACCAAAGATCCAGAGCAAGCAGATGACAAGCCTGACTTTTTTGGCAAGGAAACCAACCTAACCGTTTCGGGTCAGCTCGAAGCAGAAACCTATGCCATGGGGCTAGGAAAAGTATATACTTTTGGTCCTACGTTCCGTGCAGAAAACTCCAACACCTCACGCCACTTGGCTGAGTTTTGGATGATTGAACCTGAAGTGGCGTTTAACGATTTAGACGACAATATGGATTTGGCCGAAGACTTTATCAAGTCGGTTTTGGCGTATGTCCTTGAACACTGCAAAGAAGACCTGGGCTTTTTAGACCAAAGGTTTGCACAAGAAGAAGCCAAAAAGCCGCAAATAGAGCGCAGTCCCATGGGACTTTTGGAACGTCTTAAGTTCGTCACGCAAAACGAATTCAAAAGAGTGTCTTATACCGAAGCTGTTGACATCCTTAGAAACTCCAAGCCCAACAAAAAGAAAAAATTCAAATATCCCGTAGACGGTTGGGGCATCGACTTGCAAAGTGAGCACGAACGCTATCTGGTAGAAAAACACTTCACCAGTCCAGTGATACTCTTTGACTATCCAGCGGAAATAAAGGCCTTTTATATGCGCATGAACGATGACGGCAAAACGGTTCGTGCCATGGACGTACTGTTCCCAGGTGTTGGTGAAATGGTAGGTGGCTCGCAGCGTGAAGAACGTCTAGACAAACTTGTTGAACGCATGAAAGCCATGGACATAGACGAAAAAGAACTTTGGTGGTATACAGACTTACGCCGTTTTGGAACCGCCGAACACGCCGGTTTTGGTCTTGGGTTTGAGCGTTTGGTACTTTACACAACGGGGATGTCAAACATCAGAGACGTAATTCCCTATCCAAGAACGCCCTTAAGTGCCGAGTTTTAGGGAGCAATGCGTGGGTTTTTCGTACATTTAAATACCCAAACATAATTCATGCTAAAACAACATCTTCAATTTAAGCTTTCACAAAAGCTATCGCCACAGCAAATTCAACTCATGAAGTTGATACAGCTGCCCATACAGTCTTTTGAGCAGCAGATACTACGCGAAATTGAAGAAAACCCCGCATTGGCTTCTGGAAAAGAAAAAGAAGACAACCAAGACGAGTTTAGCAATTCCGAAGAAGATCGTGGCGATGTGATTGAAGCCGATGACATAGATATTGACGCCTATTTGAGCGATGATGAAATACCAGAATACCGCCTACGCAGTCAAAACTACAGTGCAGACGACGAAGACAAACATGTGCCCTATGCCGCAGGCATCAGTTTTCACCAACAGCTCATGGCACAGCTAGACACCTTTACTTTTAATGAGGAAGAATACCGCATTGCAGCTTTTTTGGTTGGCAGCATTGACAGCAGTGGCTACATCAGACGTGAACTGATTGATATTGTTGATGACTTGGCGTTTACCGAAAACATCTACACCAACGAAGAAGAGGTGCGAAAAATATTGGATGATGTACAACAGCTAGATCCACCTGGCGTGGGCGCACTTAATTTACAAGATTGCTTGTTGATTCAGCTCAACCGAAAAGCACATAGCACGGCAGTTGACCATGCTATCTTGCTTATCAAGGATCTTTTTGATGCCTTTAGTAAAAAGCACTTTAGCAAAATAAAGCAACGTCTAAACATCGATGATGAAGCCCTAAAGGCAGCCATGTCGGAAGTAGAAAAGCTAAACCCAAAACCTGGGGCAACCTATGGCAGCAATACCAAAATAAATACGCACATAGTCCCTGACTTCACCATCCAGCTTGTTGACGGGCAACTAACCCTGATGCTAAATGGCCGAAATGCCCCTGAGCTTCACGTTTCTTCCGAATACCGCAATATGTTGTCTGGCTATAAAGAAGCCACGCAAAAAAACAAAGAACAGCAAAAAGCCGTACAGTTTATCAAGCAAAAGCTAGATGCAGCACGCTGGTTTATTGATGCCATCAAGCAGCGCCAAAACACCCTGCACCAAACCATGAAAACCATCATGGATTTCCAAGAAGAATACTTCCTAACAGGAGATGAGCAAAAACTAAAACCCATGATACTGAAGGATATTGCAGACCGCATTGGCATGGATATTTCTACGGTATCACGAGTTGCCAACAGCAAATATGTCGATACCCCTTATGGCACAAAACTGGTAAAGTGGTTTTTCTCCGAAGGTATTACCAATTCGGCTGGTGAAGATATTTCTACCATTGAAGTAAAAAAAGTATTGGGAGACGTTATTGATGCAGAAGAAAAATCAAGCCCGCTTACAGACGAGCAATTGATGAAAATCATGAATGATAAAGGCTATCCGATTGCTAGGCGCACCGTTGCCAAATACCGTGAAATGATCGGAGCCCCTGTGGCGCGACTTCGAAAGGAGTTATGAGTTTTTTTTGTTGCGGTATTCCATCCAACTAACCGCCGGAAAACCAATGCCAAAAAGCACATAAAACCAGCCTGAAAATGGATTTTCACCTGATTTTAAAAATATCACACCTATAGACAACATTAAAAATCCGTAAACAACCAGGGCGATTTGGCGGTATTTTTTGCGTTTGGCATCTGGAAGTTTAAAGGCCTTGATAGTAAAAAAGTTAAATACCAATACAAGCGTAAGTACTAAAGCTAAAATAAGAAGACCCTGTGCCATTGGAATTGATTTGCGTTATCTAAAGCTACGCAAAAAAAATTTAGCACTCAGAAATACTAATTAATCTCGGTATAGAAAATCTCCAACTGCAATTTGAAATCCGAAAGATCCGGGTTTGAAGGATTAGGACCAACAAAAACACCCGACTTTGGAGTAGCTACAGATCCCGCTGGTATTTTACCTACATCTGCGGCATTGACCTTGGCCATGGCTACTTCGGTTTGATTGGGCAACACATTGGTTAGTGCAACTCTTAGCGGAGCATTGATAGAGTCGTTGGAAATGATGTTTTTAAGGAAGTTGGTTATTCTAACTTTGTAATACTGTTTGTCGCCTTCTTCTTCATTAGTCAAAAAGCCGCCATAAACAATTTTAGCCAACGAGGGGGTTGCCACTCCGTCTTGAGCAAAGTCAATGATAGGCGCAAGGGTATTGGCATTGTAAAGGTACAAGCGGTTTGGAAGCGTATGTCCATAAACACCAACAGCTTGTTTGTCTACATGAAACGTAAGATTCGCTTCGTTTAACAACCACGGTCTGCCTTTAAGATCTTCTAGCACATCGTTATCTTCAAACAATTGTATGTCGGCAACCATTCCCAATCCTCCGCTTAAGGCAATTTGGTCAGGCACCGTAGCACTAACAATATCATTTAACTCAGCATCTGCGGTAGTTGTTTTTGTGAGTGTATTAAAGCGTATGCTGCCGAGTGTGTTTATCAAAAACTCATCTGTCTTGTCTTCTATTACAACTGGGTCGGAATCGGCAACTTCTGATTTGTAGGTGTAGTCAATGCGTATGACCATGCTGTTGGTGTCCAATAGCATGAGTAGTGGGCTGCTAAAGTTGCTTGTTTCAATTGAAATGGAACGGAAAAAATCACGCCAGTCTTCTGAAGTAGCAAGCGCTGAATCGCCTTCTTTGTCTAAAATAAGCTGTTGGAAAATTTGCTTGTTGAGCGGTACACGAATACGTGGAGATAAATTATCGGCACTGTCCTTTACAATTTCATTAAAGTCAAGGGTAATATTCTCACTTGCCAAGAGCTGGTCTTTATGTACTCTTGAAGAAAAATCAGAGTAATAGATTTGCCCTTGCTCAAAGTTTTGATTCGGATCCAATTGGCGTAGAAAATAATTGAGTTTGTTTATTTCAATATCAAAAGTTGCTTCTCTGTCTCCAAATAAGGAGTCTATATCATAAAGTCTTTTGTCGGGGTTAGGGTTAACCGTTTCGGTGTCTTCCCCGTCTGGAGTACCATCGCCATCTGTATCGGTATTGGTGGGGTCTGTCCCGTTAGTTTGCTCATCAATATCACTTACACCATCACCGTCAGAATCACTGTTTGGATCTGTGTCATCAATATCATAAATAGCAATCAAGCCATCGCCATCTGCATCAGTCTGATTGGTGAAAAAAGGGATTTCAAGCCAGACATCGTTCACGGTTTCAAGCTCATTAAAACTACTATCAATTTCTCTTTGAGCTGAAAACGCGCCAAAACTTGGTGCGTATTGACTTAAATTTAATTGTGAAACAATGGCGGCAGCCGTATTTCCAAATAATTTGTCCTCACGTTCCCCTAATTGCATGGGGCTGGTATTGTTGGTTTGCACAACATCTACCAAAGCGTGTTTTACACCAACAGGATAATAGGCTCTTTTTCCAACAAACGGATTTGTGGGTAGGACTTCTGCGCCTATGTCATTAAATTTTTTGTCACAGGAGGCTATAAGCAGCACAAGCGTGAAGAGTAGGGTACATTTTTTTATCATGGTATGATTAAAAATCAGTCTGGTAAAAGGTTTCGTGGGCAGTTAAAGGATCGGATTCTTTACTTAAGTCCAAAACAGGCTTGGTGCTGTTGTGCACCGCTTTCTTGACCGCATCAGTTACAGATTCACTTGCAAGAATGATACCATCAGAGTGCTGGGCAGCATTTGCGAACATATTGTCAAGTGTTCCTTTTTTTAATGCTTCCATGTGTTCGGCATCTATGCCATCAAAAACAATTTTTGAAAACATGTCGCCACTGAGGTCATTTGAGAATGGTGCTTCGTAAAAAGAGGTCACAATTTTGGTGTTGGCCAACAAAGGCTCGTCTTTGTAATACAATTTACAGTACAGCGGCACAAGAGCAGCTATCCATCCTTGTACATGGATAATGTCTGGAGACCAGTTTAATTTTTTTACGGTTTCTATTACCCCTTTGGCAAAGAAAATAGCACGTTCATCGTTGTCAGCATACAAACTGCCGTTGTCTTCTGAGTGCAAGCCACGACCTTTAAAGTAGTCGTCGTTATCGATAAAATAAACCTGCATACGCTCTTTTGGAATGGAGGCAACTTTAATAATCAAGGGCATATCAATGTCGTTGACAACCAAATTCATTCCAGAAAGGCGAATTACTTCGTGTAGCTGGTGACGTCGCTCGTTAATGAGTCCGTACTTAGGAATAAAAATACGCGTATGACCGCCACGATCGTTTACCATTTTTGGAATTTCAAAACCTAAATTCGATAATTCGCTATGCGGTAAGTAAGGAACGACTTCAGATGATATGTATAATATCTTTTTGTCTTTCATGTGGGCAAGAAGCGTTTTTCGTGTTAAGTCACAAAATTACTAAAATTTAACCGACTTTTGTGCCAATTCATTAGGATACCTAAGTATATGCCGCTATACCATACGTTAAAAGCGCTGAATTCAGCGAGAAGTAGCTACAAAGGAAATGCGCTAGGCGTGGTGCCCACCATGGGTGCTTTACACCAAGGCCATCTGTCGCTAATCGCAAAAGCAACGCGCGAGAACGAAGTGGTATGGGTAACCATTTTTGTTAATCCCACACAGTTTGATAAAAAAGATGACCTTGACAAATATCCCGAAAGTCTTGTGGCAGACGTAGCAGCTATTCATGAAATAAGTCCAGACATCCATATTTTTGCGCCCACCGCATCCGATATGTATCCAGAAGGTTTGGCGGCCAGAGCGCAAACTTTAGACGGGCTTGACAAGCTGATGGAAGGAGCCGATCGGCCTGGACACTTTGACGGCGTTATTACCATAGTTGCCAAACTTTTTGAAGCCCTACAGCCGCATCAGGCTTATTTTGGAGAAAAGGACTTTCAGCAACTGCAAGTCATAAAAAAATGGGCCAAGGAACAGCACATCCCAACCAACATCGTGCCCTGCCCCATTGTGCGCGAAACCAACGGGCTAGCCATGAGTTCAAGAAATGCGCAACTATCGCCAAAACAAAGACAAGAAGCTGGATTTATTTATAAAGCCATGCTGTATTGCAAAAACAACTGTTTGGATAAAGCTGCTGTTTACAGCGCCATTAAGCAGGCATTTGATGCACATCCAAATTTTGATTTACGCTATGTCCTTTGTGCCGAAGAAGACAGCCTAAAAGAAGTTAACGAATTGGCTACTGCCAACAAGCCAAGGCTGTTTGTAGCCGCATCCATAGCAGGGGTGAGACTTATTGACAATATCGCATTAAAATAAGTACATTTGCCCCATGACAATTGAGGTTTTAAAATCAAAAATTCACCGAGTAACCGTTACGGGTGCCGAACTTGATTATATCGGCAGCATTACCATTGACCGTACATTAATGGATGCCGCCAATATTGTGGCAGGTGAGAAAGTACAAGTGGTCAATGTAAACAATGGCGAGCGCTTAGAAACCTATGTCATTGAAGGTGCGAAAAACACAGGTGAAATCACACTCAATGGTCCCGCCGCACGCAAGGTTCAAAAAGGCGATGTCATCATCATCATCAGCTATGCCAGTATGAATGTTGATGCAGCTAAAGCCTTTCGCCCTACGCTTATTTTCCCTGATACAGCGACCAATACCCTCGTTTAGCTGTCATGTCCAAATTTTTAAAGCTTCTTAAAAATATCGTCCCCTTGGGATTGGGCTTATACCTTGTTTACTTCTCATTTGCCAATACTTCTGAAGCCGATCGCATGCAAATTATTGCAGCCATCAAACAAGCTGATTTGCGGTTTGTGTTTTTGTCGTTGGTGTTTGGTGCATTTAGCCACCTTTCGCGGGCTTATCGCTGGAACTATTTACTACGCCCATTGGGCTATCGACCCACATTTATGATGCGAATACTCACCGTGATGATATCGTATTTTTCAAATCTAGGTATTCCACGCTCTGGAGAAGTGTTGCGTGCAACGGCCCTAGCCACCTATGCCGATGTGCCTTTTCAAAAAAGCTTTGGCACCATCGTTACCGAGCGCATCATTGACCTTATTGTACTCTTTTCACTCATTGGACTGGGCTTTGTTTTGCAGGGGGAATTGTTGCTAGAAGTTATTGGCAATCCATCTTTAGACGGCATGCTGCTTATCTGGATGGTACTTGCCGCTACAGTGTTTTTCTTGGGCATCCGCCAACTTAAACGCGCGCAGCACGCTTTGGCTGTGAAAATTATACGCTTTTTTACAGGCTTGTGGCAAGGCATGCTTTCCATTAGAGAAATCAAGCACAAATGGGCTTTTGTCGGCCATACACTTTTTATTTGGGCGATGTATTTGATGATGTTTTGGGTGGTTACGTTGGCCTTGCCTGAAACAAGTGGTTTGTCGTTTTCGGCCCTAATCCCCGCATTTGTAGCCGGTGGTTTTGCCATGTCTGCCACCAATGGCGGTATTGGTTTATACCCCATAGCTGTGGCAGCGGTGCTACAGGCTTTTGATATTCCGTATCCGCAAGCACTTGCTTTTGGTTGGGTGATGTGGACCGGGCAAACCGTAATGGTTGTGGTCTTTGGCAGTCTATCTTTTTTGTTACTGCCTGTTTTGTCCAAAAAATAATAGTTAGCTTCGCCCTATGGCAAAAGTCAAAAAAGCTTTTTTCTGTACCAACTGTGGTCATCAACATGCCCAATGGCAAGGACAATGCAGCTCCTGCAAGGCATGGAACACCCTACAAGAAGAGGTGCTAGAAAAACCCAAAACCACGGCTACGTGGCAAGACAGCAGCACACAAAAAGCAAAACCGATACGTATTCAAGACGTTGCCGTTGATGCCGTTGCGCGGATGTCATCTGGAGATGTGGAACTAGACCGTGTACTTGGCGGCGGCATTGTTCCGGGTTCTATGGTGCTTGTTGGTGGAGAACCAGGCATTGGGAAATCTACGCTATTGCTACAAGTGGCCCTTGCCGTAAAAGGAAAAGTAGTTTATGTCTCGGGTGAGGAAAGCGAACAGCAAATTAAGCTGCGCAGTGCCCGCGTGACCGAAGAATCTAGTGAGTGTTATTTGCTAACAGAAACCAACACCCAATCGCTTTTACACCACTTGGGAACGCTGAAACCCGCCTTGGTGGTTATCGACTCCATACAAACACTACATTCCAGTATGTTGGACAGCACCGCAGGCAGCGTACCACAAATACGTGCCTGTACGGCCGAATTGATTCAATTTGCCAAAAACACCCAAACCCCTGTTTTTTTGGTTGGGCACATCACCAAAGACGGTGCCATAGCCGGACCAAAAGTATTGGAACATATGGTTGATACCGTATTGCATTTTGAAGGCGATCGCAACCATGTATATCGCATTTTGCGCGCACACAAAAACCGTTTTGGCACCACTGCCGAACTCGGTATTTATACCATGGCACAAGAAGGGCTTATGGCCGTTTCCAATCCCAGTGCCTTGCTGATATCAAACGAAAGTGCAGGCCTCAGCGGTCATGCCATAGGCGCAACGGTTGAGGGCATACGCCCCATGCTTATTGAAGTTCAAGCCTTGGTCAGTTCTGCGGTTTATGGCACGCCTCAGCGCAGCAGTACGGGCTTTGACAACAAACGCCTAAACATGCTGCTAGCAGTGCTTGAAAAACGTGCCGGTTTTCAACTGGGCGCCAAGGATGTATTTCTAAACCTTGCGGGCGGTATCCGCCTAGACGATCCGGGCTTAGACCTTGCCGTGATGGTAGCGATTTTGTCCAGTAGCTTGGACGTGGCCATTCCAAAAGGTTACACGTTTGCTGCCGAAGTGGGGCTTTCGGGAGAGTTGCGCAACGTACCCAAAATGGAACAACGTATGCAAGAAGCTGCCAAGCTAGGCTTTGAGCGTATGGTGGTGGCACAAGCCGTAAAAACCGTCCCCAAAGGCTTGGAAGTTATCCGCCTAGCAACCATTCAAGAGTTGGTGGGGCATTTGTTTTAAGGCGCAGGGTTGGGTATGCGGTTATGCACCGCATCTATTTCTGCTAATATTTCTGCTGATAGTGTAATGGCTGCCGTATCTATGTTTTCCTTTAGCTGTGCCATGGTGGTGGCGCCAATGATATTGGACGTCACAAAAGGACGATCGGTAACAAATGCTAACGAAAGCTGGGTCAGCGTTAGCTTATGCTTTTCAGCAATCGCCGCATAGGCTTCTGTGGCTTCACGTGATTGGTCGCTGTTGTAGCGTGCCATACGTGGAAATAATTTTAATCGGCTGTTATCGGGTAGTTGGCCGTTTCTGTATTTGCCCGAAAGCACACCAAAGGCCAAGGGCGAATACGCCAGTAGTCCCAATTGTTCTCGGTGGGCTACCTCCGCATTGCCCACTTCAAACGTACGATTAAGTAAGGAATATGGGTTTTGAATGGTTTTCGCTCGGGGAAGGTTTTTGTGTTCAGAAAGGGTCAAATACTTCATTGCTCCCCAGGGCGTTTCGTTAGACAACCCAATATGTCTGATTTTACCTTCTTGAACAAATGCCTCGAGTGTTTCCAAAATCGCTTGGAAATTTTCTTCCCATTCCTCGTTTGCATCTGGAAAATAGTCTCGTTTGCCAAAGAAATTGGCATTGCGCTCTGGCCAATGCAATTGGTACAGATCAATATAGTCCGTGTTTAGGCGGGTGAGGCTGCCTTCCAGTGCCTCACGAATGCTGCTAGGCGTAAAGCCCGTAGTGCGGATATGCGCTGTGTATGCCCCTGGCCCGGCTATTTTGGTAGCCAATACCACTTGGCCTCGGTTGTTGCGTGCCGCAAACCAATCGCCCATAATACGCTCGGTATCGGCATAAGTATCTGCAGTGGCAGGGACAGGATAGAGTTCTGCTGTATCAAAAAAATTAACACCTTGGTCTAAGGCATAGTCCATTTGTTCAAAAGCCTCGGTTGGGGTGTTTTGGTTGCCCCATGTCATGGTACCCAGACAAATTTTACTGACCCGAATATCGGAATGTGGAATGGTGGTGTATTTCATCTTTGCGTTGCTTATAAATCTAAGGTTACGCCAACAGGACAGTGGTCAGAATGGAACGCTTGGGGAAGTATGTATGCTCTTGTTATTTTTGCGGCAAGGGGTTCGCTTACCATGGCGTAGTCAATCCGCCAGCCTTTGTTATTCGCACGGGCATTGGCGCGATAACTCCACCAACTGTAATTGTGCGGTGCTGTGTTTAGATGTCGGAACGCGTCCACAAAACCACTTTGAATAAAACCGTCGAGCCAAGCACGCTCTTCAGGCAAAAAGCCCGAAACCTTGGCGTTGCGTACCGGGTCGTGAATATCAATGGCCTCATGACAAATATTATAATCGCCACAGATGACCAAGTTCGGCAGGTCTTTTTTTAGTTTGTTGATGTAGGTTTGGAAATCGTCCATATAGGTAAACTTATATGCCAAACGATCGGGGTTGGTGCCCGAAGGAAGGTATAGGCTCATCACAGAAACATCTTCAAAATCCACACGCAAATTACGCCCTTCAACATCCATATAATCTATGCCTGTACCGTAAGCTACATGTTTGGGTTCTTCTTTGCACAATACCGCCACAGAGCTGTAGCCTTTTTTTTGTGCTGAAAACCAGTAATGGTAGGGATAGCCCGCGGCTTCAAATACGCTGAGGTCTAATTGTTCCGGCTGTGCTTTGGTCTCTTGGAGGCATAATACGTCTGGGTTGGCGTGCTGCAACCAATCCAAAAATCCTTTTTTGATGGCTGCGCGAATGCCGTTTACGTTATAGGAAATGATGTTCATCTGTGCTAAAATACGAACTAATGGTGTGAAAATTGCATATATTTGTGTAACCAAATTTTTAATGTCATGAATAAAATTATTTTTTGTTCCCTCGCTCTGATGGCTTTTTTGGGTCTTTATGCCCAAGAAGAAAACGAACCAATCACCAAAGTCGAAATTGTCAAAGACTCCTCTAAGGAGTATGCCGATGCCTTTGGCAAACACGAAATCAGGTTAAATGCTTTGGACTTGGTAGTCCATCCTGCTTTGCATGTCTATTATGAGCGTGTTGTTGATGAATCTAACGGTTACGGTATTTCACTATTTGCCAATTTTGGAGACGATGAGACAACCTATCAAGAGTTTGCGCTTACGCCCTATTACCGTTTTTACTTTTTAAACCGTAAAGACTTTGGAGCAAGTGGTATGTTTGTTGAGGTCTTTAGTTCCTTCGCCTCTGTTAACTTCCACAAATATGACTGGAGCTTAAAAGACGAGGGGGAATTTCAATTTTCCATGGGAATTGCGCTTGGAAAAAAATGGGTAAACCGCAATGGCTTTTCATTTGAGGCCTTTGCTGGAGTGGGTCGTTATTTCTCTAATCAAGAAGGTATCCCAGATGCCCACGGCCGTTTTGGTTTGGCTATCGGAAAGCGGTTTTAAACGCTTAATACAGCCTAAACCTGGCTATATCTAAACTCTTGAGCCTTCTTCTTGTAGAAGCTGACCTATATTGAATTTGCTTTGGTATAAAACTTGCTGAACATGTATTGAACCAAATCTTTTTAATCATGAAAAAAATACTTTTTATACTTATTTGTCTGGTAAGTTTGGAGCATGTTTCTGCCCAAGATGAAACTGAAAAGGCGATTGATTTTCCAAAAAACGAATTCAGCTTTAATGCACTAAATTTTTTATTGTTTAAATCTTTTGATGTAACCTATGAGCGCGCAATCAACAATGGAGCAAGTGTTGGGATTAACACCATGTTTTCTTTAGATGGAAATAGTCGTTTTGACGGAGAAATTTATTATTATGAAGGCTTTACACTAACCCCTTACTACCGTATGTATTTTGGTAAAAAACCAAACGCTGGGTTTTTTGGAGAAGCTTTTGCTGTGCTTGCAACCGGAAGACATGACTATTACGGAGGGTACGAATATAGTTGCAACAATTGTTTATCGGTTAGTTATGGGGAATCTTTTGATAGTTTTACAGCGTTTGGAATTGGATTATCCTTTGGGGTAAAACTATTGGCTAGAAGAAATTTCATAGTCAATGTACACGGAGGGATTGCAAGAAACTTCCTTAATTCAACATATGGCCCAGCCGTTACGCCAAGAGCGGGTATCTCTTTTGGCTGGCGTTTCTAAAGCTTCCCCAACCAGTTTTGGAACGATACCGCTGCATTGATTTTAGTTTTGGCTTCGGCTAGTGTCAAGCGTTCTTGCGCCATGCTATCACGATGGCGAATGGTTACCGTTTGGTCTTCTAAGGTTTGGTGATCGACCGTAATGCAAAAGGGCGTGCCCAAAGCATCTTGTCGTCTGTAGCGACGGCCAACAGCATCTTTCTCATCATAAGCAACCGTCATCTCCCATTTAAGTTCATCCACAAAAGATTTGGCAATATCGGGCAAGCCGTCTTTTTTAACCAATGGCAATACCGCTACTTTGGTAGGTGCCACCACTGCTGGTAAGCGTAAAACTGTTCTGCTAGAGCCGTCTTCAAGGGTTTCTTCTTGTAAGGAATTTGAAAATACCGCCAAGAACAATCGGTCTAACCCAATTGATGTCTCCAATACATAAGGCACGTAGTTTTCCTGACGCTCTGGATCAAAATACTGTAGTTTTTTGCCTGAATATTCCTCATGACTGCTCAAGTCAAAATCTGTTCTGGAATGAATGCCTTCCAACTCCTTAAATCCAAAGGGAAATTTAAACTCAATATCACAAGCGGCATCGGCATAGTGCGCCAATTTTTCGTGGTCGTGAAAGCGGTAATTGTCCTCACCTAAACCTAACGAATGGTGCCATTTCAGACGGGCTTCTTTCCAATGGGCATACCACTCCTTTTGGGTGCCTGGTGGAATAAAAAATTGCATTTCCATTTGTTCAAATTCACGCATGCGGAAAATAAACTGCCGCGCGACAATCTCGTTGCGAAACGCCTTCCCTGTTTGGGCAATCCCAAAGGGTAATTTCATGCGGCCTGTTTTCTGTACGTTTAAGAAGTTTACAAAAATTCCTTGTGCGGTTTCGGGGCGTAAATAGAGTTCGGTTGCGCTTTCGGCGGATGCGCCAAGTTTGGTGCCAAACATAAGGTTAAACTGTTTGACCTCTGTCCAGTTTTTAGAACCCGAAACAGGGCATACAATCTCCAGTTCTTCAATAAGTAACTTGACATCTGCTAGGTCTTCTTTTTCCAAAGACTTGCCCAAACGCTTTAGTATGGCAGCTCCTTTTTCTTTGTAGCCAACCACCCTTGGATTGGTACTCAAAAATTGGGCTTTGTCAAAAGCATCGCCAAAACGTTTTGCAGCTTTTGTTACTTCCTTTTCAATTTTGGTGTCTAGCTTGCCCACATAATCTTCCACCAACACATCTGCGCGGTAGCGTTTTTTAGAATCCTTATTGTCAATAAGCGGATCGTTAAAGGCATCCACGTGACCGGAAGCTTTCCAAGTGGTTGGGTGCATCAAAATGGCTGCATCCAAGCCTACAATATTGTCATTGAGTTGTACCATGGCTTTCCACCAATAGTCGCGAAGATTTTTTTTAAGTGCTACACCTTGTTGACCGTAGTCATATACAGCGCTAAGACCGTCGTAAATTTCACTTGACGGAAAAACAAACCCATACTCCTTGGCATGGGACAATACTTTTTTAAACAACTCTTGATTTGCCATGGGGCAAAAATAGGATAAGTTTCGTAATTTAAACCTCCCGAATCGTTTAACCTTTTACTATGCTTCAGGATTTGCTTGCCGTATGGTTTCCGCAGTGTTGCTGGGGATGTGGACTTTCCTTGCCAAAAAAGCAGCAATGGCTGTGTGTGTATTGCCAAGCCCAACTGCCCAAAACCTATTTTGAAGGCGACAAAAACAACCTCCTAAAGCTGATGATGCGTCAACATCTCCCTGTAGAAAGTGCTTACGCCCCTTTTTATTTTGCTCAAAATAATCCCATTCAAAAACTGTTGCACGCACTCAAATATCAAGGCAAACCCAAAATAGGAGATTGGATGGCCAAACAGTGTTATGCGCTGTTGCCACAACACCATTTGCTAAAGCAATGTGATGCTGTGGTTCCTGTTCCGCTACACCCAAAGCGAGAAAAACAGCGAGGTTACAATCAAAGTGCGCGTTTTGGGCACTATTGGGCCAAGCAACTTGGGGTGCCGTTTCTCAGTAATATGCTGTTGCGAAAAAATGAAACCAAGACGCTGGTACGCATGAGCAGAAAAGAGCGCTGGAAAGAAGTTAAAAACGCATTTGATATAGAAACGAACACCAATTACAAACACTTGTTATTGGTCGATGATGTGATTACTACGGGTGCTACACTAACCGCCTGTGGAAATGCACTACTTGAACAAGCCACCCAAAAAATTTCGGTACTCGGAATGGCCTATGCGCAAAACATTCTTCCGTAAGCAAGAAAATAGTCGTTATTTTGTGCCATGCTTAAACGTGTTTTTGTTGCACTGTTCATTTGCGCATTGTTTGTACAATGTGCGCGTCGTGGTTCGCCAACTGGTGGTCCTAAAGACGAAACGCCTCCAGTGCTGCTACGTGCTGAACCACCACAAAAAACCGTCAACTTCAAAGACGATGAGATTCGTATTTACTTTGACGAGTATATCAAGCTCAAAAAATTAAGAGATCAACTGGTGATTTCTCCACCACTTGACCAAAGTGCTTATGTGATTTCACCGCAAGGCATGGCGGCCAAATACATTAATGTTGCGTTTATGGACACCCTTGCGCCCAACACAACCTATACCTTCAATTTTGGAGAAAGTGTGGTGGACAACAACGAGGGCAATCCCTTATCCTTTTTCTCCTATGTTTTTTCAACGGGTGCAACCATTGACTCTTTAACGTTGCGTGGGCGTATTTCGGATGCCTTGTCTCGCAAGCCTGAAAGCTTTGTTTCTGTGATGTTATACCCCGTGGATAGCACTTTCACGGATTCTGTGATTTTTAAGAATAAGCCGCTGTATTACACCAATACCCTTGATAGTCTTGTAGAATTTACCGTTCCCAATCTAAAAGAGGGGCGTTATCTATTGGCTGCTGTAAAAGACGTATCAAAAAATTATGTGTTTGATCCATCGATTGATAAAATCGATGTGATTTCTGAGCCCATAACATTGCCTAACGACAGCCTATTTTCCCTGTCCTTGTTTAAAGAAGATCCCGATTTTGCTTTTGGGCGTGCTTACCAAGCTGGGAAGCAACGCGTGGGCTTTGGCTATACGGGAAGCCCTGATTTTGATATCGTTTTAGAAGGAGAGTTGCCTGACTCTTTTGCTTCTGTTGTTTCACGAGATCGTGAAACGGATACCGTGTATTATTGGTATAAAGGCATTGAAGTAGACTCATTAAAGTTTACCCTAAAGCACGACACCTTGACAAAGTCCTATGAGTATCGCATCAGAAAAGCGGAGCCTGATTCGCTTAAGGTCACCGTAGTTCAAAATGGTACTTTACAACTTGTCGACACCCTAAAAATCAGAACCAATACGCCCTTAAAAGACTTTGATGTCGATGCTATTTCACTGCTCGATAAAGATTCTGTTAGTGTCCCATTTAAATTGGCGGAAAACAACAAGCACGAGCTTCAAATGCTATTTGATGTTTTCCCAAATGAAAATTATCAATTACAGCTTTTACCAGGCGCCATTACTGATTTTTTTGACGTTACGCATGACACCCTTGCGGTTAAGCTCAACACCAAAAGCCGCGTAGACTATGGCAATTTGTCGCTGCGTTTGGGCAATGTTCCCTCATTTCCCATTTTTATTGATTTGTTGGATGAAAAAGAGGAGATAAAGCGCTCTGTTTATGCAACAGAACCTAGGGGTGTATTCCGCTTTGCTTATTTACGCCCAAATAAATATTACATAAGAGTCCGTATTGATGAAAACGCCAATGGCAAATGGGATACGGGTCATTATCTAAAAAAGCAAAAGCCAGAAGCCGTTTATCATTTCGAATCGCAGTTAGACGTTCGTGCCAATTGGGAGTTGCAAGAGCAGTTTATATTAAAGTAAAATCGTCTCGATCTTCTAAAAAAGGAAGTTTTTTGCGTGTGCTGCGAAGCGTATCAAGATCAATGGTGAGGCTAGCAGTTGTGTCTTTTTCGTGCATAAAAATCAATTCATCACCCAAAGCATTATAGGCTGCAGAGGCTCCAGGATAGGACAGGCGATAAGCATCTTTTCCCGTTCTATTTACTCCAATGCAATAAGCCATGTTTTCAATAGCGCGTGCACGCAAAAGGGCATTCCATGCTTGAATGCGGGCTGCTGGCCAGTTGGCAACGCAAAGCAATAGGTCATAGTTGTCTGTGTTGCGAGCAAACACGGGAAAGCGCAAATCATAACACACCAACGGTCGAATACGAAAACCTGCATATTCAATTAGTGTTGATGTCTTTCCGGCACGATACACCTTTGATTCTCCTGAAGGGGTATAAGGATGTACTTTGTCGTAAATATCTAACTTCCCGTTTGGGTGCACAAAAACAAAGCGATTATAAAAGTCTTCCCCTTCTTGAATGGCAAGGCTGCCGCAAATTGCGGTATGATGTGTTTTTGCCATTTCTTTCATCCATTGAATCGTGGGGCCATCCATGGTTTCGGCCACTTCTTCTGGTTTCATGGTAAAGCCCGTTGCCCACATTTCGGGCAGCACAACTAGGGTTGTTGCTTTGGGTAATTCATTTAGCTGCTTTTCGAACAGTTGTTGGTTGGCGATAGGATTGTGCCAAACGATATTGTGTTGCAGTATGGCAATTTGTAGGGAATTCATTTTATGAAGTTACTATTTTTTGTAGTTTTACCATCCCTAACCAAAAAAAGCAAGTTGCTTTTTAAATCTTAAACCTACTAAAAGTTATGAATATACCTTTATGTCTTTCAACAGTTGCAGTTATTATTATTTTAATAATTGTACTAACAAAACGTCACAACAAGCAGCAAAAGTAACTTCCTTCTAACCTTTTAGGTTTGCAGCTAAGTATTCTCTATTCATACGTGCAATATTCTCAAGGGAAATCCCTTTGGGACATTCCACTTCGCAGGCACCAGTGTTGGTACAGTTTCCAAAACCCTCTTCATCCATTTGCTTAACCATATTGAGCACACGATCTGTAGCTTCTACTTGTCCTTGAGGCAGTAGGGCATATTGAGATACTTTGGCAGAAACAAATAACATGGCAGAAGCGTTCTTACAACTGGCCACACATGCTCCACAACCAATACACGCTGCGGCATCAAATGCCTTGTCTGCTGCTTGTTTTTCAATAGGCAGTGAATTGGCATCTTGTGTATTACCGGAAGTATTTACAGACACAAAGCCTCCTGCGTGTTGAATGCGATCAAAAGCTGTGCGGTCAACTACCAAATCTTTAATAACAGGGAAAGGCTTGGCACGGAAAGGTTCAATATGAATGGTGTCTCCGTCTTTAAACTTACGCATGTGTAATTGACAGGTTGTAATCAGGCGGTCTGGACCATGGGCCTCACCATTAATGAACATAGAACAAGAACCACAAATACCCTCGCGACAATCGTGATCAAAAGCCACGGGATCAATGCCCTGCTCCATCAATTGTTCGTTGAGCACATCCATCATTTCCAAAAACGACATGTCTGGAGAAACATCGTCTAGTGAATAGGTTTGCATACTCCCTTTTGCGGTTGCGTTTTCTTGTCGCCAAATTTTTAGTTTCAGTTTCATGTTTTATCCTATTAAGTTAATAGTTATTGGTTATGAGTTAATAGTTGTTGATTAGCCATTTTTATTTTCGGCACATTTAACCAAATAGTTTATATACCCATTAAGAATTTTGATGTTCTCTAAAATATCTTTTCTTATTTCTTTTAATACGTTTTCAGTAATATAACCCTCCTCATTGGCTACGATTACTTGGTCTAAAACTTCGTACAGCGAACCTCTTGAGGTTCTACAAAACTGTGCGTTTTCACGAAAGTGAAATCTGCCATATCCTTCGGCAATATTATGCGATACAGACCTAATAGCGCGAACAATTTGCGAGGTAAGTCCAAACTTTTCGTCATTAGGAAATGTCTTTGCCAACTCAGAAATTTTAATTCTTAATCGTCTAGCTTTTTTCCAACATTCCAAATCCTCAAATGTTTTTATGTCACTCATTAACAAAACCATTACCTATTAACTTATAACTATTCACTACTATCTATTGCCTACTGCCTACTCACTACTTATACGATCGTGTTTTCAATTCAATATTTTCGTAGTTCAGCTCCTCTTTATGGAGTTTTGCCTCACTTGGTTCCCCTTTATATTCCCATGCAGAGACAAAGGTGAAGTTAGCATCATCTCTAAGGGCCTCGCCTTCTGGGCTTTGCGACTCCTCACGGAAATGGCCACCACAAGATTCAGAACGCTCAAGTGCATCTTTGGCAAACAATTCACCTAACTCCAAGAAATCGGCTACACGAAGGGCTTTGGCCAACGGTTCGTTAAACGAATCTGCAGTGCCAGGCACATAAACCTCTTTATAAAATTCTTCACGAAGTGCTTTTACTTCTTTCATGGCCTCTTTTAATTGCTTTTCGTTGCGAGACATACCACATTTGTTCCAAATGATTTTCCCCAATTTACGGTGAAAATAATCCACTGTTTTGGTGCCTTTATTGTTCATAAAAGCATCTATTTGTGAACGAACACTTGCTTCAGCCGCTTCAAACTCTGGAGCGTCTGTAGCTATGGGTCCTGTGCGTATGTCATCAGCCAAATAATCACCTATGGTGTAGGGCAATACAAAATAGCCGTCTGCTAAGCCTTGCATAAGTGCAGAAGCACCCAAGCGGTTGGCTCCGTGGTCGGAAAAATTCGCCTCACCTATGGCAAAGCAACCTGGAACGGTTGTCATTAGGTTATAATCTACCCAAACGCCCCCCATGGTATAATGCACCGCAGGATAAATCATCATGGGGGTTTCATACGGGTTTTGATCTACGATTTTTTCGTACATCTGGAAGAGGTTTCCGTATTTTGCCTTGATAATTTCTTTACCCAGCTTTCGGACAAGGTTCATGTCGTTTTCGTCCAAGCCTTTGACGTGGGCTTTTTCTTTTCCGTAGCGTACTATGGAATCTGCAAAGTCTAAATAAACGGCTTCGCCGGTTTTATTAACGCCATAGCCTTCGTCGCAACGCTCTTTTGATGCGCGTGAAGCCACATCTCGTGGCACTAAGTTTCCAAAGGCAGGATAGCGTCTTTCTAGATAGTAATCACGGTCTTCCTCTGCCAACTCGGTTGGTTTAAGTTTGCCCTCGCGAATTGCAGCAGCATCCTCTTTCTTTTTGGGTACCCAAATCCGTCCATCGTTTCGCAACGACTCTGACATCAACGTCAATTTAGACTGGTGATCGCCAGAAACGGGAATACATGTAGGGTGAATTTGTGTAAAGCACGGGTTGGCGAAATAGGCACCTTGCTTGTGAATTTTCCAAGCCGCGGTTACGTTACTTCCCATCGCATTGGTAGAGAGGTAAAACAAATTACCATAACCTCCAGATGCAATCACCACCGCGTGAGCACCGTGGCGTTCAATTTCACCCGTAATCAAATTTCTGGTGATGATACCTCTCGCCTTGCCGTCTACTTTTACAAGGTCTAGCATTTCATGGCGGTTGTACATTTTAATTTTACCACGGCCAATTTGTCGGTTCATGGCCGAATAGGCACCTAGCAACAATTGCTGGCCCGTTTGTCCTTTGGCATAGAACGTTCTGGATACCAATACCCCACCAAAAGAGCGGTTGTCTAAGAGTCCGCCGTAGTCACGAGCAAAGGGAACGCCCTGGGCAACACATTGGTCAATAATGTTGGTAGAAACCTCCGCCAATCGGTAAACGTTTGCTTCTCTTGAGCGATAATCACCACCCTTGACGGTATCGTAGAACAAGCGATAGGTAGAATCGCCATCGCCTTGATAATTTTTAGCAGCATTGATTCCGCCCTGTGCAGCAATGGAATGCGCACGTCTGGGGGAGTCTTGAAAACAAAATGCCTTTACGTTATAGCCAAGTTCAGCGAGTGTAGCTGCGGCAGAGCCTCCAGCCAATCCAGTTCCTACCACAATAACGTCTATCTGGCGTTTGTTGGCAGGGCTAACTAGGTTAATGTTGTTTTTGTGATTTGTCCACTTCTCGGCTATTGGACCTTCGGGGATTTTCGCGTCTAACCTTGCCATATTAGTGATTTAAAAAGTGAAAAATAGCGATGAATGCAAAGCCTAATGGAATGCCGATGGCGTATACTTTACCAAAGGATTTTAAGGCTGGGGTGTATTTGTTATTGACCCCCATAGATTGGAATGCCGAGGCAAAACCGTGCAATAGGTGGAGGGATAAAAAGAAGAAAGAGATCACGTAGATGATAACACGTCCTAAATCTTCAAATTTATGTACCAACTCCTCTTGGTATCTGTTGGGGTCTTCAGGTAAAAATTCGATGTATTTATAATTGATTTCAGGAACCCAAAAATCATAAAAATGCAATCCCAAGAATGCGAGTACCGTTGCTCCTGAAATAATCATATTTCGAGAAACCCAGCTGGCATTTGCACTGCCCTTGAATACGGCATATTTGGTTCCGCGCGCACTGCTGTTTTGAAGCTCTAGTACAAAGCCCATGACAAAATGAAAAATAACGCCCCCAATAAGGATGGGTTGCAGCAGAAACTGTACAAGCGCATTGGTGCCCATAAAATGGGAAAACTGGTTAAAAATAGTTGCACTAAACACCGATGTAATGTTGATTACAAAGTGTTGCAGCAAAAAAACCATCAAAAAGAGACCAGACAAGGCCATGGCAACTTTTCTAAATATGGTGGATGACAAGAGTGAACTCATGTGATTTGGCATTTATTGTGGTACAAAATTAGGTGCTGAACAACTGATAACCAAAGGTTTTTAACTATTTAGGGCAATTCTAACATAGGCATCCTTTTTTGTTCAAATATTATGCTAAAATTGTCCGAAAAGATGAAACTAAACTACTCCAAAACCAGTTCTGTGTACTGCCTGTCGTTCCATAACAAACTGTATGTTCCTTTGGGGAGATACACATTTCCATCATCGGCGGGCTTTAAGTCGCTTTTATGCTTGCGATTAAATTGTTTGATTACCGCAGCATCCATGACCAATTTGTAAGGCAATTGCTGAAGCCCTTTGGCAAGACTCTCGGCTTGCTCAAACACCACAACGCCTTTGTCAGAAACCAAAGACCACACGCCACTACTGGGTTCTTGACTAAAGAATGTCCAATAAAAATTGGGCGAAAAGGCGTCATACCACACGCTTCTCTTACTGCCCCAACGATTGTTGTGCTTTTGTGCTTCTGGAGTCAACACAGCAAATGGCTTGTCGGAAACTTCAGCTAATTGCTGCACGGCATCCAATGCGAGCATATAAATAGATCTTCCGTGCGTACCCACCAACAAATGATTTGCAGTTTCTTGGATAAATAAATCATGGACGGCTACACGAGGGATGTTTTTATCGAAAATATGCCAGTTTTTTCCTTGGTCTATACTCACAAACAGCCCGTTGTCTGTTCCCACATACAGCAGGTCTTTGTTAGTTGCATCCTCACGAATTACATTCACAGCAGACTTGGGCAAATTGCTACTGATGTCAGTCCAGCTTGCGCCCAAATCATTTGAAACATAGACATAGGGCGTGAAGTCGTCCCAACGATAACCGTTTAGCGTAGCGTAGATGCGGCTAGGGTCGTGTTGGGAAAACTGTACCCTACTCACCCACAAATCTTGCGGCAAATTATCGCTTACACAACGCCAAGTTGTTCCACTGTTTTGGGTAAGGTGAATAAGTCCATCATCTGAACCCACCACTAGCGTTCCAAAAGCATCTCGAGACTCATCAATAGCCGTCAGGGTTCCATAAGGCACATTTCCTTTTTTAGCACCTTTTGTAAGGTCTTCAGAAATAGCCTCCCAATCGTCGCCTTGGTTCAACGAACGGTGGAGTTTGTTGCTGCCTAGATAAATAATATCATTGTTATGAGCAGATAGCAGAATAGGCGTTTGCCAATTGAATCGAAAAGGTGCCTCCCCCAGCTTGTGTTTGGGTTGAATGTATTTGCGTTTGTCAGTATCACGATCAATGCGGAAATAATTCCCGAACTGATAGCCTGTGTAGACAATATTAGGATTGCGGTTATCGACTTGAATTTGCATGCCATCGCCTCCCATAATACCCGTCCAAGGGTTATGTCCGCTTTGGTGCCAACGCACACTTTCTGTTGCGGTATGAACGGCCTCCCAAACGCCGTTGTCTTGCAAACCGCCATAGACGTGATAAGGCTTTTGAGTATCGGCATAGACCGTATAAAATTGCCCTACGGTGGGTTGGTTTGCTTTTATCCAATTTTGACCGCCATCATAACTTATGTTGACCCCGCCGTCGTTCCCATTCACAAGGTGCTGTGGATTTTTGGGGTTGATCCACAAGGCGTGGTGGTCGGCATGCACATTGGCGGCATCTAGTGTTTTAAACGATTTGCCACCATCTGTAGATGCCAAAATCGGTACTCCATATATGTAAATGTGATTTTTATCGGTAGGTGATACGTGTACCATACCAAAATAATAGCCGTAGCTGTAATAGATATCATCCAAAAACCCGGAATGGGTTTTGCTCCACGTCTGCCCCCCGTCGTCGCTGCGAAACACTTCTGGCCCTACTACGGGCGTATCAAACAAATCATCGTTGGCATTGTACAAAAAGAGTGCTAAATCAGACGGTTTTAGCTTACCGTTGCGTACCTCCTCACGAACACGATCAGCTGTGTATGCTTTTGGAAAACCATTGTCTTTTAAAAAAGAACCGAGTAGTTTTTTGTCTATGGCCATAAAAGCCTCGAGTGATATCCCCTCAAAATCTTGCTTTTTGAGTTTGGATTGGGGGGCGTCAAAGCGTGGTCTTCTCTCTTGATTGTCTACAATGGCATATAGCGTATTGGCATCGAATGCTGCTAGGCCTATACGGCCTACGCCTTCGCCTTGTAAAAAGCCACTTTCTGGCGTGCTTATTAAGGTCCAACTGTTGCCTGCGTCGGTACTTTTATAAATCCCCGAATTGGCACCACTCCCAGTGAAATCCCATGCTTTACGATCTTTTTCCCAAGCTGCCGCATATAGTATGTTGTAATTCCCTGGCACAACGCTGAGTTCAATAATGCCTGTCGGATCAGGCAAAACAAGGGTTTGTTCCCATGTTTGTCCGCCGTTTGTTGTTTTATAAATGCCTCTTGCATTGCTCTTGGAATAGAGCGGGCCTGCCACGCCCACAACCACCTCGTCGGGGTTGTTGGGGTTAATTTCGATTTTTCCAATATGGTGCGCAGCGGCCAATCCCAGTGGCGTCCAACTGCTGCCCTTGTCTGTGGATTTTAAAATGCCCATTCCGGCATACGAAGACCTTGATGCATTGTTTTCGCCCGTACCCACATAAATGGTATGCGTGGGCCAGTGCACCGCTATGTCCCCTATGTTTTGGGTGGGGCTGTTGTCCATAACCGGCGTAAAGCTGGTACCGTTATTATTTGTGTACCACAAGCCGCCAGAAGCATATGCTACATAAAATTCGTGTGTGGCGTTGGGGTTTACGTCCAAATCGGTCACGCGACCACTCATTACGCTAGGCCCAATATTTTTTAACGGGAGTTCCGCCACCCATGATGTGGCTACAAGTGCATCCAATTGATTGGATGTTTGCTGAATATGTACGGGGTTAGTCGCTGAAGGTTGGGCGAATGCCAGCGAAAAAACAAGGCAAAATAGTAGCTGTTTCATAGGTAGTAATTTTATGTGAATATAATTTTTTTACTTTACGATATGAAATATACACGCCTCCCTTCTGCTGTTTTTACCAAACACCGCCAACGTTTTATGGCAAAACTCAAGCCCAATAGCATTGCCGTATTCAATGCTAATGACATTTATCCCATCAGTGCCGACAGCACTTTGCCTTTTGAACAACACCGTGATTTGTTTTACCTCACGGGGGTCGATCAAGAAGAAACCATCCTCGTCCTATGCCCCGATGCGAAAGATCCAAAGCAACGGGAAATGGTTTTTGTGCGCGAAACCAATGCACATATTGCCGTTTGGGAAGGACACAAACTGACCAAAAGTGAGGCTACGGCCGTAACGGGCATTGAGAATGTGCAGTGGACTGCAGACTTTGAAGCATCCTTTTTGGAATTGGCCAAGCAGGTCGATAATATTTACATCAACACCAACGAGCATTACCGTGCTAAAGTAGAAACCCAAACGCGGGAAGATCGCTTTATAGCATGGTGCAAGGAACAATTTCCAAAAAAGATTTACGAAAAAAGTAATTTTATTTTACAAGGATTGCGAGGGGTAAAAGACCCAGAAGAAATTGCGCACATACAACAGGCTTGCGACATTACCGAAAAAGGTTTTAAACGCGTTTTGGGTTTTGTAACGCCAGGCGTTTGGGAGTTTGAGATTGAAGCAGAATTTGCCCACGAATTTTTGCGCAACCGATCCAAGGGCTTTGCCTATACCCCCATCATTGCGTCTGGAGCCAACAGCAATGTATTGCACTATATTGAAAACAGCCAGCAGTGTCAAGCAGGCGAATTGATATTGATGGACGTTGGTGCCGAATACGGAAACTATTCGTCCGATATGACACGTACCATCCCTGTTTCTGGCCGATTTACGCCCCGCCAACGTGCGGTGTATGAGGCCGTGCTCAAAATAAAAGAAGAAGCCACCCAGCTACTGATGCCTGGTGTGCTTTGGAAAGCTTATCATATAGAAGTAGGCAAACTGATGAGCAGTGCACTTGTCGATATAGGCCTACTAACCAAAAAGGAGGTGTCGGACAACGCCGAGGCTTATAAAAAGTACTTTATGCACGGTACCTCCCACCATTTGGGCTTGGATACGCATGACTACGGATTGTTGGACGAACCCATGGAGGCCAATATGGTCTTTACGGTTGAGCCGGGGATTTATATTCCTGATGAAGGTTTTGGCATCCGTTTGGAAGACGATGTGGTGGTGCAAGCTACTGGCGCGCCTGTGAATTTAATGGCCAATATTCCGATAGACCCAGATGAAATTGAGGCGTTGATGAATCCCTAAAACGCCTTCCAACCTTGGGCTTTAAGCGGAATCACCTCATCGCCACGCGTAACCAAATTTGCGCTGTCAGACTTGTCGGTCATGTATCCGATAACCGTTAGGTTGGGATTGGCTTTAATCTTTTCAAAATCTTCTTGTTTGATGGTAAACAAGAGTTCGTAGTCTTCGCCACCACTTAATGCCAATGTGGTGCTGTCCACATTAAATTCTTCACACACAGCAATAAACTGCGGGTCAAGGGGGATTTTATCTTCGTACAGACGGCAGCCTACCTCACTTTGCTTACACAAATGCAAGATTTCCGAAGATAGTCCATCACTAATATCTATCATGGAGGTGGGCGTAACTTCAAGTGCTTCCAAAAGCGTTACGATATCTTTTCGTGCCTCGGGTTTTAGCTGACGTTCCACCAAATAGGTATAGGGATCAAGGTCGGGTTTGTGGTTGGGGTTGGCCTTAAACACTTCGTTTTCACGTGCCAACACTTGCAAGCCCATATAGGCGGCTCCCAAATCTCCCGAAACCACCAAAAGGTCTTTTTCGTTAGCACCACTGCGCATGATGGCACCCGTCTTGGGCGCAACACCCATAGCGGTAACCGAAATCTGTATGCCCTGCTTGGAAGAGGTGGTATCGCCACCAACCAAATCAACGCCGTAGGTCTTACACGCCAAGTGAATACCGGCATAAAGCTCCTCCATGGCCTCTAAGGTGAAGCGATTGGAAACCGCAATCGACACCAATACTTGTGTGGCTTGTGCGCCCATGGCGTAAATGTCTGAAAGGTTTACGACCACTGCTTTATAACCAAGATGTTTGAGCGGCATATAGCCCAAATCAAAGTGTACGCCTTCGACAAGCATATCGGTACTGATCACTATTTCGTCCTCGTGTTTGAGCACCGCCGCATCGTCGCCAATGCCGTGTAAGGTTGAGGGCAAGGCTGTAGTAGCCCATTTTGTGAGGTGTTCGATTAAGGCAAATTCTCCAAGATCTTCAAGAGCGGTTTTGGATGGTTTTTTTTCTTCTAGCATGGCGCAAAATTAGGTTATTTTAGGTTGACAAATTGAGCGTTGATTGAAAAGGCAAATAACACGACATATAAACCTGATGCGAGCAGGTATACTATCAACCCAAAATATGTATATTTGTACTTTGGAATTAATCCAAATAAAGTTATGATAAAAGTTTCGTCACAGGCAAAAGAAAAAGTAGTGCAGATGATGCAGAGCGACGGCGTGGATATTGCCTCGCACTTTGTACGCGTAGGCGTAAAAAGTGGTGGCTGTTCGGGCTTGTCTTATGAGCTTAAGTTTGACGCCTCTCTTAGTGAGGACGACAAAATTTTTGAAGACAACGATGTGCGCATTGTGGTAGACAAAAAAAGCTTTTTGTATCTTGTTGGAACTACACTAGAATACTCAGGTGGATTAAATGGCAAGGGATTTGTATTCAACAATCCAAACGCCAACCGCACCTGTGGTTGTGGAGAGAGTTTTTCGCTTTAAACAAATGCTATGGCATACACAGAAGAAGAATTAAAAAAAGAGCTCGAAACAAAAGAGTACGAATACGGATTTTATACCGATATAGAATCGGATACTTTCCCTATTGGGCTTAATGAAGATATTGTACGTGCGATTTCGGCTCGAAAAGGCGAACCCGCTTGGATGACCAAATGGCGCCTAGAAGCCTTTGAAAAATTCCAACAGATGGAAGAGCCCGATTGGGCAAATGTCAACTACAAAAAGCCAGACTTACAGAGCATTGCTTATTATTCTGCGCCCAAGGCGCAGGTCAAATACGACAGCCTTGACGAAGTAGACCCCGAACTACTTAAAACCTTTGAAAAACTGGGTATTTCGCTAGAGGAACAAAAAAAATTGGCTGGAGTTGCCGTAGATATCGTAATGGATTCTGTTTCGGTTGCCACCACGTTTAAAGATACCTTGGCAGAGAAAGGTATTATTTTCTGCTCCATTTCAGAAGCCATCAAAGAGCATCCCGAACTGGTTAAAAAATACATTGGTTCTGTGATTCCACGAACCGACAACTACTACGCAGCGCTTAACTCAGCCGTATTCTCTGATGGGTCGTTTTGCTATATTCCTAAGGGCGTTCGCTGCCCCATGGAGCTGTCTACCTATTTCCGCATCAATCAAGCGGGAACAGGACAATTTGAACGTACGCTTGTGATTGCTGATGAAGGCAGTTATGTGAGTTATTTAGAAGGCTGTACTGCACCAGCACGTGATGAAAACCAACTGCACGCAGCTGTGGTGGAACTCGTTGCCCTTGACGATGCTGAAATAAAATATTCTACCGTCCAAAACTGGTTTCCAGGTGACAAAGACGGCGTAGGAGGCGTGTTTAATTTTGTAACCAAGCGTGGTATTTGTCACGAACGTTCCAAAATTTCATGGACGCAAGTAGAAACAGGCTCTGCTGTTACTTGGAAATATCCTTCTTGTATTTTGAAAGGAAACGATAGCATTGGCGAGTTTTATTCCATAGCCGTTACCAACAATCACCAACAAGCCGATACTGGAACCAAAATGATTCACTTGGGCAAACGCACCAAGAGTACCATTATTTCGAAAGGTATTTCGGCAGGGCAATCGCAAAATAGTTATCGAGGGTTGGTAAAAGTTGGTGCCAATGCCAAAAATGCACGGAACTTTTCGCAGTGTGACTCGCTGCTGATGGGCAACGCCTGTGGGGCACACACGTTCCCATACATTGAGGCAAAGAGTAAAAGCGCCAAAATAGAACACGAAGCCACGACCAGTAAAATTGGCGAAGACCAAATATTCTATTGTAACCAGCGTGGTATCGAAACCGAAAAAGCCATTGCGCTTATCGTAAATGGTTTTAGTAAAGAAGTTTTAAATAAACTACCCATGGAGTTTGCTGTGGAAGCCCAAAAGCTACTTGAGATTTCATTGGAAGGCTCTGTTGGATAAACCCCCTATATCATGAGAAAATCCATTTTTATTTTAATCTTAACGTTTGTGGTCTCTTGCTCGCAAACACCAAAAAAATCAGCTGAAAACCCGCCATTTTTTGGAGAATTTCTATATCTGGCTGATGCTGCTGTACTCAATACTGGTACTGAAATATACGGCGTTATTATTGACGAAAAAATGCACGAGCTACACGACTTGTGTACGCCCGTTAAGCGCGACGAATATGACATGATTCCTGTGTATATCAAAGGAATTGTGGAAGACAATACTGCTGAAGAGGGCTGGGACAAGCTCATTCGAATAACCGATATCGATTCTTTGGTGAATCCGACGGACAAATCAATTATCAAACCCAACAATTAATATATGCTAAGCATAGACAATTTACATGCCGGCTGTGAAGGCAAAACCATTTTACAAGGGATAAATCTAGACGTAAAGCCTGGAGAAGTACATGCCATCATGGGGCCAAACGGCTCTGGAAAGAGTACGCTTTCGACCGTTGTTGCTGGTCATGAAGATTATGAGGTTTCCCAAGGAACAATTTTGTTTGAAGGTGAAGATATTGCTGATTTAAGCGCAGATGAACGTGCGCACAAAGGCATCTTTTTGTCTTTTCAATATCCCGTTGAAATTCCTGGCGTAACAGTAACTAATTTTATAAAAACAGCCATCAATCAAAACCGAAAAGCAAAAGGCTTGGAAGACATGCCTGCCAACGTAATGCTCAAAAAAATTCGTGAAAAGGCCGCACTTTTGGAAATTGATTCCCGGTTTTTGTCGCGTTCACTAAACGAAGGTTTTTCTGGTGGTGAAAAAAAGCGAAATGAAATTTTTCAAATGGCCATGCTTGAGCCCAAGCTTGCCATATTGGACGAAACCGATTCGGGCTTGGATATTGATGCCTTGCGTATTGTCGCCAATGGCGTAAACAAACTCAAAGGAAAGGACAACGCCATAGTAGTAATCACGCACTACCAGCGGTTGTTAGATCACATCATTCCCGATTTTGTTCACGTGCTTCACGAGGGTAAGATTGTAAAATCAGGCACCAAAGAGTTGGCGCTTGAATTGGAAGAAAAAGGTTACGACTGGATAAAACAAGGCGCCTAATGGATTTAAAAGAAACCTTATTGTCTTCATACTTGGCGTTTGACGCCCAAGATGGCCCGCAACACAAGCTGCAAGATCAGCGTGCGGCTGCTATTGAGGTTTTTGAACAGCAAGGCTTTCCTACCAAAAAAGAAGAAGACTGGAAATACACGCCTTTGCGTAACCTCATCAAAACCAACTATTCGGTTTTCCCAAAAGAGGAGGTAAGTCTAAAATTAGACGAGGTAAAAGAATACATCTTACAAGATGTTGACACTTATAAGATTGTTTTTGTAGACGGTATTTATAACGCTTACCTATCGGAAACCACACACGTAGGCGTTGATGTTTGCTTGCTTTCGGCGGCACTCACCAAACCAAAGTATGCGAATACGATTAAGAAATACTTCAACCAAATTGCAGAAAAAGACGCTTCGTTAACTGCGCTCAATACTGCCTTCACAAAAGAGGGGGCATACATTCATGTTCCAGAAGGAAAACTGGTAGAGAAACCTGTGCAAATCATCCATTTTACCACGGATAAAAATCCAAGTCTATTGCTGCAACCACGCAACCTCATTGTGGTTGAGAAAAATGCGGAAATACAAATTGTGGAGCGCCATCAAAGCTTGACAACAAACGAAACGTTTACCAATGTGGTAACCGAAATTTTTACCGAGCAAAATGCGCAATTGGATTACTACAAAATCCAAAACGACCAAACAACAGCATCGCTTATTGACAGCACCTATATTTCGCAACGAAAACACAGTCATGCCAAAGTGCACACCTTTTCGTTTGGCGGAAAACTAACCCGAAACAACCTGAATTTCTATCATAAGGATCCGGAAATCAACTCCACGATGAAAGGCATTACACTTATTGAAGGGAGCCAGTTTGTGGATCACCACACCTTGGTGCACCACGCCCAACCAAATAGCGAAAGCCACCAAGACTATAAAGGGATTTTTGCTGAAAAATCAACGGGTGTATTTAACGGAAAAATCATTGTAGAGAAAGAAGCGCAAAAAACAAATGCCTTTCAGCAGAACAATAATATTTTAATGGATGACAAGGCAAGCATCAACACCAAACCTCAGTTGGAGATTTTCGCCGACGACGTGAAGTGTAGTCATGGCTGTACCATAGGTCAGTTAGACGAAGATGCGTTGTTTTATATGCAAACACGTGGCATCCCCACAAAAGAAGCAAGAGGCTTATTGACTTATGCCTTTGCCAACAATGTGCTTCAAAGTGTTAACATCGACTCGGTTAAAAAGCGCATCAATAAATTGATTGCCGAAAAACTGGGTGTAAATGTTGGTTTTGATGTATAGCACTACACTTGATATCGCGCAAATACGCGCCGATTTTCCCATATTACAACGCCAAGTAAACGGGCAGCCGTTGGTCTATTTAGACAATGCAGCGACTTCGCAGACACCACTTGCCGTAATTGATGCCATCAGCGATTACTACAAGCATACCAATGCCAACATTCACAGGGGCGTTCACGCGCTTAGCCAAGAAGCAACGGATCAGTTTGAAGCGGCGCGACAAAAAATACAAACGCATTTTAATGCCGCAAAGGCGCATGAAATTATCTTTACCTCAGGAACAACACATTCCATCAACCTTGTTGCCAATGGTTTTGCGTCGTTCTTGGAAAAGGGAGATGAACTCATCGTTTCAGAATTGGAACATCACGCCAATATTGTGCCTTGGCAAATGCTCTGTGAGCGTACAGGGGCACAGCTAAAGGTAATTCCCATTACCGAAAACGGCACCTTGGACATGAGCGTCTATGCCGATTTGCTTGGGGCACGAACCAAAGTGGTTTTTGTAAACCATGTGTCCAATGCACTAGGCATCATCAATCCCATTGAAGAAATTATTGAAAAGGCACATGCCGTTGGCGCTGCCGTACTTATCGATGGAGCGCAAGCCACTCCCCATATGATTCCCGATGTACAGGCATTAGATGTGGAATTTTATACCACTTCGGCACATAAAATTTGTGGTCCTACAGGCATGGGTGCTTTGTATGGAAAAGAAGCGTGGTTACGCAAACTTCCCCCCTATCAAGGAGGCGGTGAAATGATAGATCAAGTAACTTTTGAAAAAACCACCTATGCCGATTTACCTCACAAATTTGAGGCAGGAACGCCCAATATTGCTGGCGGTGTGGGCTTTGGTGCTGCTGTGGATTATATGAACAACATTGGTTTTGATGCCATTGCCGCACATGAAAACGATTTGATGCGCCATGCTACCGAAAAGCTTAAAAAAATTGAGGGCTTGCATATATATGGTGATGTCGACAACAAAGTGGCCGTAATTTCTTTCAATGTGGAAGGACTACACCCCTATGACATTGGCACACTGCTAGATAAAATGGGCATTGCTGTTCGTACAGGACATCACTGTTGCCAACCCATCATGGATCATTTCCAAATTCCAGGAACCGTTAGGGCGTCCTTTGCTTTTTACAACACCCACGAAGAAGTAGAACGATTTATAGCTGGTGTAGAAAAAGCAGTGGGCATGTTGCGTTAATCCTTATCTTTATCCTATGAGTATAGCAACCGAACAAGCTGAAATTGTAGCTGAATTTTCCATGTTTGACGACTGGATGCAGCGTTATGAGTATATGATTGAACTCGGCAAATCACTTCCGCTTATTGAAGAATCCTATAAAACGGATGACAACATCATCAAAGGCTGCCAAAGTAAGGTTTGGGTTCACGCCGAACTGGACAAGGACAAGATTGTTTTCACAGCAGACAGCGATGCTATTATTACCAAAGGCATCATTGCCATTTTGATTCGTGCATTTTCCAATCGACCTCCCAAAGAAATTTTGGCTGCCGAAACCACTTTTATCGATGAAATTGGACTCAAAGAACACCTGTCACCCACTCGAGCAAATGGATTGGTGTCTATGATAAAACAACTTAAAATGTACGCCTTGGCGTATCAAACACAACTCTCTTAACTATGGATACTGAAGCACTTGGTGAAAAAATTGTTCGTGTACTCAAAACGATCTTCGACCCTGAAATTCCGGTTGATATCTACGAGCTGGGGCTCATTTATGACGTCTTTGTCAATGAAGATAATGATGTCAAAATTTTGATGACCCTCACCACGCCCAACTGCCCAGTAGCCGAAAGTTTGCCGCAAGAAGTAAAAGAAAAAGTCCGTGAACTGGACGAAGTCAATGAGGTTGAACTAGAGCTCACCTTTGACCCGCCATGGACACGAGATTTAATTAGTGAAGAAGCTAAACTAGAACTTGGGTTTTTATAATGAGTGACCAAATTGTCAATCGTGTGGCAAACAGTGCGCTTCAAGTTATTGACTTGGAAGAGCTCTATCAAGAAGGAACGCGTACCCTGCTTTCCATAACTGCTTTTTTAGATGACGGCGTTGTTTTGCGCGAGCAGACCTTCCGCGAAAGACTTCAATCTCACGATTGGAAGAAATATCAAAATCAATTTGTAGCTGTGCATTGCCCAGATGATATTCTGGTACCGCAATGGGCAACACTATTGGTGGTTACCCATTTACAGCCCTTGGCTAAGTATGTTGTGGTGGGAACAGCGGCTGATTTGGAACAACAGCTTTTTGCCGAGCAACTGGCGCATATGGATTTTACACCCTACCAAGATGGCCTGGTGATGATTAAAGGCTGCTCAAACAAGCCCGTGCCAGAACAAGCGCTGGGACTGTTGGCTGCTAAATTAACCCCAATTGTTAAAAAATTATCTTACGGAGAAGCCTGTTCTTCTGTACCTTTGTATAAGAAACCCTAAACCTTTATATAAGATGAGATATCTCTTTATCGCTTTAATTGCTTCACAACTGTTAATTGCCCAGAATGATTCCATAGCTCCTTCAGATGAGGGCTGGAAAAGGGGCGGCAATGCAACTTTTTTATTCAACCAATCTGCCTTTAGCGAATGGGCGTCTGGAGGACAAAACAGTATTTCGCTTAGCTTCCACACGGACTATGATATTAGTTTCAAAAAAAATGGCTGGAATTGGGATACCAAGTTTTTAGGAGACTTTGGTTTGACTAAAATCACTGGCACCAAATTTTTACGTAAAACCAACGACCGAATTGACTTGCAATCATTTTTAGGGAAAAGCTTCTCTAAAGAATGGAGTTACTCAACGGTTTTTGGCGTAAAGACGCAGTTTGCCCGCGGTTATACTTTTGGAAAAGACAGCGGAGGTGAAGAAACCAGAAGCTTGAGAACGCAATTTTTCTCTCCTGTATATATTCAATTAGGTGTTGGTTTGTACTGGAAAAAAACCAAAGACCTTTGGGTGAACATTGCGCCCTTTACCCAACGACTTACGCTCGTGAGCAGAAAGTTTACCGCCGATTTGCAAGAAGGACAAGAATACTTTGGTGTGCGAAAAGGTGATAACCACCGCTTTGAATTGGGTGCCTCGGTTAATGCTTTTTATAAATTTTCACCACTAGAAAACATCACCCTCGAACAACGCTTAGGGCTGTATTCAGACTACCTAGATAAGGCTGAAAATGTGGACTTAGACTATCAGTTAAGTGCTGAAATGAAAGTCAATGACCGTATTTCAACCAACCTCATCATACAATTGGTATACGATGACAATGCAGTAAAAAACCTTCAGGTAAGGCAAGTATTTGGAATTGGGCTGCGTATGAAGCTGAAGTAAACTTACTCCTCCACTTCTATTTCTGGATACAAAAAGTGATTGAAGGGAAAGCGCGTAATGTGTTGTTCACGTACTTTTTGATACACACGATTCCGAAAATATTCCATATTGGTTTTTTTGGCAGCTGAAACAAACACAGCATGTCCTTCCGTTTTGGACATCCATGTTTCTTTCCACTCTTCCAAACTGTAGTGTTCGCTGCCACGCTCAAGGACTAGATCCGTTTCATCATAGGCTTCGGCCTTATAGGCATCGATTTTGTTAAAAACCATCAACGTGGGCTTGTCCTGAACCTTTAGCTCTGCCAGCAGTTCGTTTACCGAAGCAATATGCGCCTCAAACTGTGGGTGGGCAATATCGACTACATGCAGCAACAAATCAGCCTCGTGTACCTCGTCAAGGGTGCTTTTAAAACTCTCTACGAGCTGCGTTGGCAGCTTGCGGATAAATCCAACAGTGTCGGATAGTAAAAAAGGGAGGTTACCAATCACAACCTTGCGAACGGTGGTGTCTAAAGTGGCAAAGAGCTTGTTTTCGGCAAACACGTCACTTTTACTAAGCACGTTCATCAAGGTAGATTTTCCCACATTGGTATACCCCACCAATGCTACACGAATCAGCGATCCTCGGTTGCCTCGTTGGGTTGCCATCTGACGGTCTATGGTGGTGAGTTTTTTCTTTAATAAGGATATTTTGTCACGGACAATTCGTCGATCGGTTTCAATTTCCGTTTCACCAGGACCACGCATACCAATACCACCGCGTTGACGTTCCAAGTGCGTCCACAATCCCTTTAGTCTAGGGAGTAAATATTGATATTGTGCCAACTCCACTTGGGTGCGCGCATAGCTGGTCTTGGCGCGTTGCGCAAATATGTCTAAGATTAATCCGGTGCGGTCTAAAATCTTACACTTTAATAGTTCTTCTATATTGGCCTGCTGGGCAGGTGTTAGCTCGTCGTCAAAAACAACGGTGCTGATGTCATGTGTTTTGACATAAGCACGCACGTCTTCCATTTTTCCGCTTCCGATAAAGGTCTTTGGGTGTGGGGTGTCTAGCTTTTGTGTAAAGCGTTTTTTTACCTCACCTCCTGCGGTCAAGGTCAAAAAAGCCAACTCGTCCATATAGTCACTGACTTGCTGTGCGGATTGCTCCTGATTGATGATGCCTACCAATACGGCATATTCGTAATCGTGTTCTTTATTTTCAATCATCCCAAGTGGTAAGGGTCAGTTTATCTCCGTCAAAGACGGCGTAAGTGTTGTACTCAATCCAGTCGCCCAAATTGATATAACGGGCATTTTTAGGCAGCTCAATATCAAGCGGCAAATGACGGTGGCCAAACACAAAATAGTCTAGGTCTCTAGTTTCTAGTTTTTTTCGGCAATAGTGCACCAGCCATTCACTGTCTGGTCCGTCGTATTTCTTGTCTTCGTCTCCTGATATCAATCTGTTTCTAAGCGAAAGGTATTGTGCGAAACGCAAGCCTAAATCTGGATGAATCCAACGGAACATGAATTGCATTAATTTGTTGGAAAATACCTTTTTCATACGCTTATATCCCTTGTCGCCAGGGCCTAATCCGTCTCCGTGACCAATAAACAATTTCTTGTTATTGAGTGTAATTTCTTGGGGCTCGTAATAGACGGGAATGCCCAGTTCTTCTTCAAAATACCCCTTCATCCACATGTCGTGGTTGCCCACAAAGAAATAGATGGGAATACCGCTATCGGTAAGTTCGGCTAGTTTGCCCAATACACGCACAAATCCCTTGGGAACAACACGCCTGTATTCAATCCAAACATCAAATAAATCACCCATAAGATAAATGGCGGCTGCATCTTTTTTGACGCTATCCAACCAAGCAACAAACTGCTTTTCGCGTGTGCGGCTTTTCTCGGCTGTGGGTGCGCCCAGGTGATTGTCAGAAGCGAAGTATACTTTTTTACCCTCGGGTATATTCATAATGCAAAAGTACGAATTACTGGTCTGCAGCGAACCACTCTGCAAAAGAGGTGGCCGTTTCTTGCAAACGCAAATGATGTAGTTGGATGGAATTGGGCAGTTTTGCCTTTATTTTAGTTGCAAAATCGATGATCATTTCTTCACTCGTAGGTTGGTAGTCTACCAACAAAACTTTATGCCCGCTATCCGCTAGGGTTTTGGCTAATTTCACGTGTGGGGTGTTTTGATTAAATACCGTAGCGTGGTCAAAAACTTCTACGATTTCGGATTTTACTATTTTCTTGAGGTCTTTAAAGTCAATGACCATTCCAAACTTAACATTGTTGCTGTCCTTTATGGGTGTGCCAATGACCGTAACATCCAGTTTATAGCTGTGTCCATGTACGTTTTTACACAAGCCATCATAGCCATAAAGGGCGTGGCCTGTTTCGAATGAAAAACTTTTGGTGATGCGAATGTTGCTCATGTGTTTGATTTAAGCTGTTTGAGAGTGGCTTGTGTTTCTGGAAGCAATAAGAGCCGCCCAGAAATTTCGGCGTTATTTGGTAGTAATTCGGCCCAATGGTCGGTGTCTGCCCAAAGGGTTTTGTTGAGTTCGGCTACGGCATCTGCCGCATAGGTTGCGAGCTGTTTTGCCAAGGCCATAGCAGCGCTATTGGCGGTTTCAAAATCAGGGTGTACTTCTGCATACAACCCTTGTGATAAGGCCCATGCAGCTGTTTTCCATTCTTTCGGTTGCAGTGCTAAAGAAGCAAGTGCGGCTGACCCCATTTTACGAGCTACGGCAGGTGCAATCACAAAAGGACCAATCCCTATAGCCAGTTCTGAAAGACGTACGGCTGCGCTAGTAGTCGCAATGGCATAATCACATGCTGCTACGATGCCCACACCTCCACCGATTGCCTTTCCGTGAATACGGCCAACAATGGGCTTGGAACACAGGCGCATGGCATTTATTAGATTGGCAAAACCCATAAAAAAGCTTTTGCCTTGCTGGGGTGTTTGTACGGCTAATAGTTCATCAAAAGATGCGCCAGCACAAAAGGCCTTTGTGGGATCGCTTTGCAATAATATTACTCGAACGGTATCGTCTTGAGCGCAAGTGTCAATGGCTGCGGTGAGTGCTTTTAATTGTGCTTGCGGAAAACAATTGTGCTTGGGGTGTGCAAAGCTAATGGTAGCTACAGCAGCTACATTGTGCACATGTACTCCTTCATTTATGTGTTGATTCCCCATATCTTTGTTGTTAAGCAACGAGGCAAAAATACGGAATAAACGATTGATAGGTTATGAAATCCATTAAAGGCGTATTGTTTGATTTAGATGGGGTGTTTTATGTGGGGGACAAATTGGTTCCTGGCGGAAACGAAACCCTTGCTTGGCTAGGTGCACAGGGTATTGGATATCGTTTTGTAACAAACAATACCACCTTGTCTAGAAGTGCGCTTGTTGCTAAACTCCAACATTTGGGTCTTAACATTAGCGAAAATGAATTGTTGAGTGCCAACTATGCAGGCGTCCTACAGCTACAAAAAATGGGGCTGACTCGCTGTAGATTGGTGCTGGCTGAGGCTGCACAAGCCGACTATCCGCCTTCTGTTGAGGACGATCCAGAAGCGATTGTTGTTGGCGACATTGGCAACGATTGGGATTACGATTTGCTAAACAGCTTAATGAATCAACTGCTTGAAGGCGCTGAGCTGATTGCACTACACAAGGGGCGTTATTTTCAAACCGACAAAGGACTGATGCTAGACAGTGGTGCTTTTGTGGCGGCACTGGAGCATGCTACAGGAAAAAAGGCGCATGTAGTGGGCAAGCCCAACGCTGCTTTTTTTGAGATGGGTAGTGCGCTTTTAAAGGCGGCTGCAAATGAATTGCTTATGGTGGGTGATGACTTAATCAATGATATTGATGGTGCCCAAAATGCGGGCTATCATGCGGTATTGGTGCAAACAGGTAAGTATCGGAAAGCACTGCTGGAACAAAGTCCAATTACGCCCGATGGTATTATGGCGTCTATTGCTGCCTTGCCTAGCTATTTATCTGCCTTAATAAAGCAATAGAACAAAAAATGGTTTATTTTTGCTTTAATTGGGGCTGTACTCCCGACAAGTCATTCTGGCGGGGCTCAGTTGGCTACCCGCCCGAACGTAACGTTCGGTACGGGTGGGGAACGAACATTGAAGTAATAGGGGATGTAGCTCAGTTGGCTAGAGCGCTTGACTGGCAGTCAAGAGGTCCCCTTTCATAAATCACTCATTTACAGCGTATTGTACAGATAATTAAGTTTAACTGTCTAAGCACTGTCAAATGACACTACAATTTCCTAAAGTTCATACTGATTCTTTAAATAAAGTATTTGTATCCTTTTACATTGGTGGTAAGAGATACAGACTTTACAATGGCAAGAGAATCAACTCAACCACAGATCCTAATTCCTATCCTCTTGACCAAAGATTATCCATTGCTAAAGTTCTAGCTGCTGAGATTTACAGCTACCTTTTAAATGGTGGTGTTTTACTATCCTACAGATCCTCAAATGTGGTGACTGGTAAGCTCTCAGATATTGATTATATCAAACAAGCATTGGATTCAAAACTAGCTGGTGATTATTCCAAGAAATACAAGGCTATGTTACAGTTTAGTTTTAACTGTTTAAAGCAAGAAATAGGCTCTTCAAAACTCTCTGTTAGAGGGCTAAAAAATATTCTTTCAAGGTATTGCTCTGGAGTTTCTCACAACACCCTTAAAAGACATCTAAATGTGCTTATAAATGAGGCTGTATCCTTAGGTTTGGAGCACAATCCAATGACAGAAATAAAGAGCAAGAAATCCAAGGCTGTTTTGCACAAACCCTTTGATGATATTGCTACTATATTAGAGGATATAAAAGCCTTTAATAAACACCTTCATTTGTGTTGTTTATTAACTTATGGTTGTTTATTAAGACCACATAGGGAAGTGAGGGAGTTGACATGGGGAGATTTCTCTAATGACTTAAGTTACATTACACTTTCTGGATTTAGAAATAAGTCAGGTAGAAACAGAATTGTACCAGTGCCTGGTTTTATAAAGTTCTACTTAAATCCAAAAGGTTTATATGACAACATCTTTACTGGGGAGCAGAATAGTAGGAACCCAGACTATTTCAAAACGCTGTGGAGCAGATATAAGAAACAAACAAAGCTTCTTAAACAAGGCCAAACACTTTATTCTTTTAGACACACAGGGGCTATAGAAATATTCAAGCGTACAGGCTCAATAACCAAGCTACAAAAAGCTATGGGACATTCATCTATAAATGTATCTTTAACTTATTTAAGAGGTTTAGAAATAGCTAAATTAAAAGAAGAGGATATGCCTATGGTTTAATCAAAATAATTTGTACTTATACCCAATTTCAAGGATTTTTTTAGCCAAATAAGAATCTTTTTGACCAACGCCGTCAATTGAAGACATTATTCCATTGTCCTCAATTTGACCGAGTTCCATCAAAGGGTCCACTGCTCTTTTCCATATTTTTTCTAAATCTGGATTAGAATTATCTAAAAGAACAAAGGCTGCATTCTTATGAAAACTATTTGGATATTTCTTTTTTATTCTATTCCAATTTTCATTTATAGCATTCAAAAGCATAATTTCACTTTTAATACTTTCATATTCATATATACTCAAAATCCATTTTCTGGTTTGTAATGCATAGTTTTTGTTTACAGACCAATCAACATTTAAGTTTTTTAAAAACTTTTCAATGTGATTTTGCCAACTTTCTAAATTAGCCATACCAGTTTTACTTATTAGTTTTTCCTTCATTACTTGACTGTATGCGCTGTTAACTAATCTCCAATTATTTTCATAATTTTCTTCTCTTTTATTAAGGGTACTGTTCAGTAATTCATAATTAGGTACAAATGATTTTATTTCAGGTTTGTATGCTGGTCTACCATAAGGAGTACTATTGTTTTCTTTTGTCACTGTTGAATTATAAACATCCAACCAAGGGTCATATTCAGTTTTTACTCTGTAAGTTTGGCTAAAACTAAGATTGACAACAAAAAGAAGTAAAATTAAACGTTTCATTATGTAAATTTAAAAAAAAAAAGAATGTGGTTATTTTTAATTAATAATATTCAACTCTACTCAGACCACAAAAGCTTTAGCTTAGGAGTTGATACCATAAGAAACTTGTGGCTACTTTTACATTTTAAAGATTTAGAAATTAAAAATAGGACAATATATTACCAAGTTGATAATGGCATTAGACAGCGCAAAAACACCAAACACCCCATTAGGAAGATGCGTAAGCTTCATAAAAATACAGCTGAGCTAATAGAATATTTTAGTAATAAACCCTACAACATTATAAAATTAGAGCTAGAGTTTACAAATGGGTGGGTAATAAAACAGCTGCCATTTATTGAACTAAGGTTTTATACCAATTCAACTGAGGAGAGAAATGAGCTTATTAATAAACTTTTAAATATTGCTGGGCAAGGCCCAATAGACGTGTCAAAACTTGAAATTAATTACTCATACTATTTTAAATCAGCCAATGATCTTGTAAAAATTAGTCCTAAAGGACTGCCTCATCCAGATGAGTTTTGGTCAGAGGAAAAGAGAGAGCATTGGAGCAAACAGAAAAGGAAATTAGAATTACAAAAAAGAGGGCAAGATTATAACAAAAAAGATTATCAGAGTCAATTTAAGGAAGATCTAAGGTTTAAATCCATAATAGATAAATACCCTCCTTTTTGAAAGTACATTCTATTTACAGGAAAAGTCCTTGAGTTTGTGTATTGGATAGCCTAACTCTTCAGCCATTTCTGCATCTTTACAAGCACCTATTTTATCCCCCAGATTTAATTTTGCCACTGCTCTATTAAAATAATCGCCTGATTTATTGTTTGGGTTATTATCATCAATACCTTCAAAGTTACCAGAATAATAGCTAATTACAACATTAAAATCCTTTAAAGAAGATTTATAATTCTTCAACTTAGAGTAGGCAACACCTCTTTGTCTGTAGGCAGGAATAAACTTAGAACTTAAGCCAATTGTTTTATCATAATCAGCAATAGCATTTTTTAAATCAGATATTTTTGAATAATACAGTCCTCTATTAAAATAAGTGTAATAATCTGTTGGAACAAGCTCCAGAGCTTTAGTACAATCTTGAATAGCCCCTTTATAGTCCTTTAGTATGGCCTTTACATCAGCTCTATTATAATATGCTTCATTATTAGTAGGATTTAATCTAATTGTGGTGGTAAAGTCCAATACAGAGCCTTTGTAGTCTTTAAGGAAAAATTTTACTACAGCTCTGTTATAATAAGAGCCAGGAGCCATTGAATCCAACGCTATGGATTGGTTGTAAGCTAACAAAGCGCCTTCATTATCCCCATTATTTTGTTTTTCAAGAGCTAATAAAAAATAGTCACTACTAGATTGACTAAAACTAAGCATTGGAATTAGAAGAAGTAAAAACAGACCTTTTTTCATATCATAAAGTTAAGGAAATTGGATTGGATGTTAGCTATATATATATTTTAATGTGCTCCAATTTCTAAAATAACTCCAGAGTCAATGAAATGGGTAATTTTGGCTTACCATACAGGGGGTAACACACGTTTAAGCTGTAGGTGGGGAGCAGTTTACTGGGAAACTTTGAGCATTTAACATACAGATCCTAAAAAGTTATTAACAATAGAAACAATAATCTTAACTAATTGATTTACAGGGTGTTAAACACAATTGATGCTGACTCAATTTCATTAACCTCATTTTTGATGATTTTCACCCATTTTTCAGATATGGGTGTTAATATCTATAAGTTTAAAAATTTGGAATGAGGGGTACTGCCTTATTAGCTTTACAGCTTCTGGTCTAATACAAAAAATAATTATGGGTAAGAATAAGTCAAGATCTAAGGTCACAGAGGTGTTCAATATTTCTTCCAAGCTTAGGGAATGTGATGCTGTATCTATAGGTGACTATAGAGGTAGGGTTTCAACTTTTATAAAAAACCACCCAATATTGTTGTGGAACACTATTCATAAAAAGGATAGTAAAATATCTTTAGTAAGAACAGCTTATTCCCAGCTTAAAAATACTGTTAGAGTAATTGCACCTGAGAAAGTAATTGTTGTAGAAAAATTACATGAA